>CAZBHH010000009.1:0-99966 GCA_964492065.1 uncultured Chitinophagales bacterium
AAATTATATTTGAAAACTCTAACTAATACTGGCACTAAAATAGGGGGAGCCTACATTCATAATATAAATATCATTTATGAAGACACAGCTTAGCATTTCTCCTAATACGAATATTGGTGCTTGATGATTGTAAATATTTAATGTTGAATCTACAGCATCCCTTCCAAAACATATAAACGATTCACCATCTATCCCTTCAATATACCCATTTGAGCCAAATAATATCCCTCCCTCAATCCAATAATTACCCACCTCATAATTCAACGTTGAAGTATCCCATCCCAAATACACAGAATCGGAAGTGCTTATTTCGTCATGCAGAATATAAAACGTGAACTCTGCCGGGTAGCCAAAGGGTCGTATATCTTTTTTCAGGTTAACGCAAGTGTTAAAATTGAATGCATCTTCTACTTCCTGGCTAAAACCACGTATGGCTATTGGTGTATTAAATGTGGTGTCAATTACGTCAAGCCCTTCATCATACCCATTAGTCGCATTTTCATCGCAGCCTACCCACAAGGTATCTATGTTGCCATCAGGGTGAAAAATGTAAAATTGAAGATTCCAGGGCGGCAGTTGTGCAGATAAAAACGCACAGCCAAACAAGAAAAAGCAACAAGAAAAAACATGTTTCATAATGAAAAACTTTAAACCAAGTTAAGCAAATTAAATGGGTGAAGTGCTATGCAATTGTAATGAAACGGCGCAGGGTCTCGTTCCGGCGACCCGGCTGTGGTATGGTATTTCACGCAGGGTTGCACAATTTAATTTATATAAGGGTGTGCGAACCCTGCGGGGAATGAAAAATTGCACAATTAACTGCACCAGTATGATGGACACAAAGAGTATATGCGATGAGCGGGGATGGCACCACGCATTTTATTGAAGCAGGCCCGGGTAAAGTGTCACAAGGGTTGGTGAAAAAAATGGCCCCAAGCAGAAACAGGTGGAGCTTAAAATCTTTGCTTGAAATAATTATTTAAATCAACATACGCACGGGATCTTCCAGGTAATCCTTTACGGTTTGTAAAAATTTAGCGCCCAATGCACCATCCACCACCCGATGGTCGCAACTCATAGTTAATTTCATAACATTGCCAGCCACCACTTGTCCGTTTTTTACCACCGGCACTGCATTTATTCCTCCGACGGCAAGTATGCATGCATCGGGGGGGTTTATTATCGCAGTAAATTCTTCAATACCCATCATACCCAGGTTGGAAATGGTAAAGGTATTCCCCTCCCAGTCCTGCGGCTGTAATTTCCGGTTGCGGGCACGCTCAGCCAGGTCGGCGGTTTCCACTGAAATCTGCGACAGCGATTTGACGTCAGCATGCCGGACCACCGGCACTACCAATCCGTCATTGATTGCCACAGCCACGCCGATATGGATATGGTTATAAGTGCGGATAACATCGCCGAGCCAACTGCTGTTTACCTGCGGGTGTTGGCGCAAGGCAGCAGCACACGCCTTCACAATTATATCGTTGAAAGATATTTTTACCGGCGCCACAGCATTGATACTCTTTCGTGCTGCAATTGCATTGTCCATATCCACCGAAATGGTGAGATAAAAATGCGGGGCGGTGAATTTACTTTGCGATAAGCGGTTGGCTATAGTCTTCCGCATTTGAGACACCGGCGTTTCCGTATGCCCTTCTTCTGCAGCCTGGGCGCTGAAACTCAGTACCGGCAGGCTGCTCTCCGCCGATGGTGCATAGGATTCGATATCCCGTTTCACTATGCGGCCTCCATCGCCGCTGCCGGGTATTTTGGATATATCCACTCCTTTTTCTTTAGCGAGCAATTTCGCCAGGGGCGAGGCCTTTACTCTGCCGTTGGTGTCGGCGCCAGATTCTTCTTCTCTGCCCGCATTGCTCTGCAAGGGGTTTTCCCGTTCTACCGCAGCGATTTTCTCCACTTCCGCAATTTTCTTTTCATCGTTCGCCGTCCCGACGGAGGATATGTCGCCGGATTCGGTTTTCACGGCCGTCACTTTCTGCACAACTGCACTTCCCGCACTCTCCTTTTCCAGCAATGTCTTGTAGTCTTCTCCCTCTTTGCCGATGATGGCGATGACCGAATCCACCGGCGCTGCCTTACCTTTCTCTACACCGATGTATAACAGGACTCCGGTGTTATAGCTCTCCAATTCCATGGTGGCCTTATCTGTTTCCACCTCGGCGAGCACATCACCGCTCTTCACCTTGTCGCCCACCTTTTTGTGCCATTCCACAAAAACCCCCTCCGTCATCGTATCGCTCATCCGGGGCATTCGAATTACTTCCGCCATAGTACGTTATTTTGTGTTGCGAAGATACAAATACTCTCCCGCAGATACTGCGGTTTTACGCTATTCTGTTTTCTGCGGGAATTTGCAGGCCTCCGCGGGAAAAAAGTCTCCCGCAGATCTCGCGGATTTGCGCAGATTCTTTTCTGCGTTTATCTGCGGCATCTGCGGGAAAAAGTCTCCCGCTGATCTCGCGGATTTGCGCAGATTTATTTTCTGTGTCTATCTGCGGAATCTGCGGGAAAAATATCTCCCGCATAAAAACCATTCTACAACCCGTTTACTTTTCTAAAAATTGACTTTTCAATTTCCATACAATTGAAATTTACTAACAGGCCGAGCTTTAATCCTGATAATCTTAAATATGTTAATACCTGTTTGTGATACACTTCAGACAAATTCTCAACAGATTTAATTTCAATAATTACCTTATCTTCCACCAGCAAGTCAATTCGAAACCCCAATTCCAATTTTACACCCTCATATATCACCGGCAGTGTTACTTGTGATCTCACATCCAAGCCATCCTTAATTAGTTCATACTTTAAAGCAGCTTCATAAACCGATTCGAACAAACCCGGGCCAAGCGCATTGAACACTTTAAAAATAGCACCTCGAATTCTATATGAAATGTCGTTTTCAGTCATTTACTCTATTTTTCTGCGTCTATCTGCGCAATCTGCGGGGAAAAGTCTCCCGCAGATCTCGCTAATTTACTCAGATTTATTTTCTGCGTCTATCTGCGGCATCTGCGGGAAAAAAGTCTCCCGCTGATCTCGCGGATTTGCGCAGATTTATTTTCTGCGTCTATCTGCGGCATCTGCGGGAAAAAAGTCTCCCGCAGATCTCGCTAATTTACTCAGATTTATTTTCTGCGTCTATCTGCGGCATCTGCGGGAAAAAAGTCTCCCGCTGATCTCGCGGATTTGCGCAGATTTATTTTCTGCGTCTATCTGCGGAATCTGCGGGAAAAATATCTCCCGCAGATCTCGCTAATTTACGCTGATATTTTTTCTGCGTCTATCTGCACAATCTGCGGGAAAAAAGTCTCCCGCTGATCTCGCGGATTTGCGCAGATTTATTTTCTGCGTCTATCTGCGGAATCTGCGGGAAAAATATCTCCCTGGATATCAATAACCGAATATCTCCTCTAAGGTGAGTTCTTTAAATTCTCCCAGGCTTTGCAAATACGCCATATCCAATTTGGTGCGATCGCCAATTACCAATATGGTGTAGGTGCGATCTGCAATATATTTATTGAAGAACGATTCAAGATCTTCAATTGTCATATCCTGAATCTTTTGATAAATATCTTTGCGGTTATCGTAGTCAATTCCCCTGCGCTGCAGCGATTCATAGGTCCAGAAAATGCGGGAGCGGGTAATGCGTTCACTCGCAATTTGTTTGGTAACCGCCTCCACACTCTGCTGAAACTGGTTGTCTGCCCGCGGCATATCGTTCATTATTTCACGCATTGCAGAAATGGCATCCGGCATTTTATCGGCTTGTGTCGCCACAAATGCCATTACGTAATGCGCTTCATCATTATTGAGCGGAGTGGTAAACCTGGAATAAGCGCTATAGGCAAGCGCACGTGTCTCACGGATTTCCTGGAATACGATGGAGGACAATCCGCTGCCGAAATACTCGTTGAAAATTCGGCTGGGCGCAAGCAATGCGTTGTTGTTTAATTCGCCCTTGCTCATCATCAGCACCTGGGCTTGAACCATATCGTAATTGACAAACAATACCGTATTCTTCGACGTCGGCAATTCGGGATATTTCTTCGCTGTGGGATACGGTTGCAATTCCGAAGGTATTTTGTGATAGGTATTTAACACGGCAGTGATTTCTTCCTGTGATTTTGGCCCGTAATAAAATACCCGGTGGCGATACGCAGTGATGCCCTGTATCTGATTTACCAGTTTATTCGGATTCATGCTGCGCAATTCCTTTTCGGGAATGATATCGGAAAAAGGCGATACCGCACCATATCTCGCATAATTTGCCATTGCCGCATTCAGGATTATGCTCTTGTTCAGCTTGGCATCCTCCCTGTCCTTAATAATTGTGTTTACAAATTCTGCATAGGCATCTTTATCGGGCTGTACATTGGCGAGAATATGTTCAAGCAGTTCAATTCCCTTTTCGAGGCCTGTCGCCAGGCCGGAGAGTTTCACATAACTCCTGTCCTGCGATGTGAACACCTCCCAGATTAATCCGTACTTAAAAAATTCCTCCTGCAATTGTGCCGCCGAATATTTGTCTGTCCCCAGGTATGGCAAATACTCCACAGCCAACGACAACATCTTATCGTTATCGCTACCCATATCGAGAATGTAATACAATTCAAATAAATCGTTCAGCTCATTTTTCATATAAGACAGGGTGATTCCCGATGCGAGCTTACCGGTTTTTATTTTTTCCTGGAAGTCCACGAACTCGGGTTTAATATTCGGCGACGACAATTCCATAAACCGTTTTAAAAATTCCGATTCACTTTCCCTGTTAGCTTCAACGGGTGTAATCTGCGGTTTTTCCACTTTTTCAATATTTGTATCTACACCCTTGCGCTTGTACACGATGACATAATTATTTTTGCCCAGGTAGGTATTTACAAAATCAATGATATCCTGCTTGGTCAATTGATCCATTTTATCCATTTCACTCAGGTATCTGTCCCAGGGTTTGCCCAGAATAAAGGAGCTGACAAAAGCGCTTGCCCTTCCCTGGTTTGATTCAAATGACTTTGTCTGCGACAGGCGCATGTCGTTAATACACGCCTTCATCAGCCATTCCTCGAATTCGCCATTGCGCAGTTTATCGATCTCTTTTAATAACAATTGCTCGCACTCTTCGAGCGACTGCCCTTCGCGGGGAGTGGCGCCGAGGATAAACACACCGTAATCTTTCAGTTCATAGACATAGGAATACGCCTCCTGTACTTTTTGCAACTGATTTAAATCCAGGTCTATCAAACCCGCCTGGCCGTTGAACAACATGGAACCGACTAATTTTGCCGTTAATATATCTTTGTCGGATGACTGCGGCAGGCGATAACCCATCGTCATATTTTCTGCCTCCTGGCCTACCACTTCTCTGCGTTGCACTTCCGTAATAGGCGCTTCTTTTTTCACCTGCCACTCGGGTATTATCCTGGACTTATAATCGCCGAAATATTTCTCAATCAACGCCATGGTGTGCTCGTAGCTGATATCTCCCGAAATACATATCGCCATATTATTCGGCACGTAGTATTGGGTAAAATAATTGTAGATATTGTACATGGACGGATTTTTCAGATGTTCACCTTCGCCAATTGTCGTCTGTGTACCGTAAGTATATGTCGGGAACATCGCCTGCATAAATGTTTTCCAGGTCTTCCTCGAATCGCGGTCCTGACCCATATTAAATTCTTCATACACCGCTTCCAGTTCCGTCTGGAACAATCGCAATACCACCTGGTGAAAGCGTTCGCTTTCCAATATCAGCCATTTCTCCAATTCCGCAGACGGAATATCGTTGACATAAACGGTTTGTTCCAGGCTGGTATAGGCATTTGTACCTTTTGCACCGAGAGAAGAAATCATTTTATCGTATTCGTTGGGGATGGCAAATTTTGCGGCTTCCTGCGACAATTGATTTATCTCCTGGTAAATGGCTTTTTTCTTTTCGGGATCTTTTTCATTGCGATGTGCTTCGTATTTCTGCGCAATAGCGTCGAGTATCTGCCGCTCCCGATCCCAGTTAGTCGTACCGATATTGCTCGTACCCTTAAACAGCATGTGTTCGAGATAATGCGCTAAGCCCGTCGTTTGAGGCGGGTCATTTTTCGAACCGGCTTTCACTGCAATATAGGTTTGTATCCGCGGTTCGAGTTTGTTTTGAGACAGGTACACCATCAGCCCGTTGTCCAGGCGGTAAATCCGTGTACCGGTCGGGTCGCCGGGCACCGAGAAATAGGGCATATCAATTTTAGGCGCTTTTCCCGGCCCTGCATCCATCAGCGGTTTACCGGTGTACAAATCCAATGGATTCGCATAACCATCCATCGGCGCAGACGACGTATTTGTCGAGGTTTTTCCCGGCACATACGGAGGTGTTACAAACTGGCCCGGCGGGGGTGCATTGGACTTGTCGTTGTTGGATGTGTTGGTGTTGGAAGTACTGGTAGCCGGTTTGTTTGGCGGCACCTGGCCCAAGGTGGTTGTCGCTAAAATAATGGTAATGGCAAATGCAAAAATTCTGTGTATCATAATGTGTATTTAATAATCTAATTCAAATCCGAGCGTGTCTTTTATTTCGTAAATCACGGGGTTTGTCTCCGCCATTTTATTCAGTTTTTCAATTGCGGTATAAGGCCGTTTGGCCGATGCCGTTTTTTCAATCACGTTTAACTGAATATCAAAGGTATTATTATCAATGGCCTTACTCAAAAATGTCTTTAAATCGGCGAGATGCGTCTGCATGATATTTATCTCCACTTGCGATTCCAGCCCGATATGAATATCAGCCTCCCCGTCAAAGGTGAGTACGGCATGGTCCATTAACACGGCCACCCGGTTTAAATCATGGCGGATATTGTCGGCATATTCCTTCCAGGCCATAATGAACAATTCGGGGACAACGGCTATTTTTTCAACAGTTGCCACTTCCGGTTTCACCGAATCGGCGCCTTGTTCAGGTTGGAGAACCGACTGCCGCAGGTCTTCCCTTGTGGGAATTTTTTCCGTTTCCCTTTTAGATGCCGGCGCCTTTCCTTTGGCGCCTGCGGTTTGTCTCTTTTCCGCGGTGGCAACTTCGCTTTTCCCTGTTACTGATGCTTGTTGAACAGGCGGGGTTTCGTTAACTACCGGAGTTTTTTTTTCCGGTGCAGATTCACGCAACTGACCAGTGTGAATTGCGCCGTGGATATAACACAATTTCAAAAGGGCCAATTCGACGTGTAAACGCTTGTTTTTGCTGATGCGGTAATCGATGTCCGCCTGGTTCAAAATCTGCAACCCGCTCAACAAAAATGAGGCTGAAATTATTTCCGATTGATTTTGATATTTTTCGCTTACCGTTTCACTCAATTCGAGCAGTTTTACTGTTTTCGGGTCTTTACATACGAGCAGGTTTCTGAAATGCTCTGCCAGGCCTGCCAGGAATGTATCCCCGTCGAATCCGCGGGTAATAATTTCGTCAAAGTACAACAATACCGACGAGGAATCCTCTGCCACCAACGCATCGGTAATTTTGAAATAATAGGCGTAATCCAGGATGTTCAGATTATCGATTACATCGGCAGTAGTAATATTCTTTCCGGCAAATGTGGTGATGCGGTCAAAAATGGAAAGCGCATCCCGCATGGCGCCATCGGCTTTCTGGGCTATTAAATGGATTGCCTCTTCCTCGCATTGTATTCCTTCGCTCTTACAGATTTTTTTCAGTTGCCTGATCATATCCCGCACGTGAATGCGGTTAAAATCAAATATCTGGCACCGGGAGAGAATGGTCGGAATTATTTTGTGTTTCTCGGTAGTGGCCAAAATAAATTTCACATAAGCGGGCGGTTCTTCCAAAGTCTTTAAGAACGCATTAAAAGCGGCTGCCGACAGCATGTGCACCTCGTCAATTATGTAAATTTTATACTTGCCTTCCTGGGGCGCATAGCGCACCTGGTCGGTGAGGCTGCGGATATCTTCGACCGAATTGTTGGAAGCGGCGTCGATTTCATGGATATTAAACGATGCGTTCTCGCGGAATGAACGACACGAATCACATGCATCACATGCCTCGCCTTCGGGTTGCAGGTTTTCGCAATTTATCGTTTTGGCGAGTATGCGTGCACAGGTGGTCTTGCCTATTCCCCGCGGCCCGCAGAACAGAAACGACTGCGCCAGATGGTTATTCTTTATCGCATTGCGCAAGGTGATGACGACGTGCTCCTGGCCTATCACATCATCCCAGGTGGCAGGGCGGTATTTTCTCGCAGAAACGACAAAATTTTGCATGGTCATAAAGATAGAAATACTATGCTAAAATATGTATTTAAAAATCCATCGGCGCCGTTGACTCCATCAAATGCCCGGATTTAACAGCAGTATCCGGTAATTCAGCCAGGCGGAATAACACGCCCAAAGCAGGTAGGGTATCAGCAGGTAAAATGCTTTTGCCGAAACGTTGCGGAACATCCACATCGCCATGATGAGTGCGATAATTAAACCAACCACATCCCACATTGCCAATGCGGGATTATGCATTTTAAAAAAGAACAGGCTCCAGAAAAAATTAAACGTCAACTGGACAAAAAAGAAAATAAAACCGCCTGTTTTGTTTTGTGTCGTTTTCTGAACCAGGTAAAAATAGAGCGACAAACCCATTGCGATGTAAAGCAAGGTCCAAACCAACCCGAACACCCAGTCGGGGGGTATTAATTGCGGCTTGTTTAAATCGGCATACCACACTTCTGTTTCACCGACCGAAAAAAAACCGCTGATACTCCCGACAATGATGCAAAGGAAAATACAGAGAATAAGTTGTGTCAATTTCATTATCTATGATTAAGAGCGCCGCTATTCAACCGTACCTAACCCGGCTTATTTAACTGCGCCATCCGCTCCGCCCATTTTCATACTCTCGGGTGCACCCGGATTTTCGCCGATTTGCGCCTCGCAGTATCTCAAACGCAAGATCTTGCCGGTTTTTCGTTCCCGGAAATTTCAAACTGCCCCGTCAAAGCTTTTGTTGAATAAATATACCAAAAAGCGGGCAATCTGTAGCTGATTCCGAATTGTGATTGCCCCGGTGGTCGTTTACCAGGCAACCCCCATTCCACAGGGAGAATATATCTGTTTGCAAGCTCGTTAAAGTCACCGTTTTCTATGAATCAGCCAATGTATATTTGCAGCAAAATTTTACACTGTGGATTCTTTTTCTTTTGAGGATACTTCCATTGCCTTCTCCGGTAAAACCAACGCACAGCTCAAGCAGGAATACCGGCTTTTCAAGATAATGAACAATAAGGCCCTGGTCAATTTTGGTATTAAAGCAACCCTGTTTGCCCTTAGAACCGGTTTGCCGGTAAAAGGGCTGATTAAATCCACTATTTACAAACAGTTTTGCGGCGGCGAGACACTGGAAGAAAGCCGGCGGGTGATGGAAGCGCTCAGCAGTTACAATATTAAATCCATTCTCGATTACGGCGTGGAAGGGAAAGAGACACCGGAGGAATTCAACCGCACCAAAAATCAATTGCTCAGGACGATTGAATTTGCCGCCGGCAACCCGAATATCCCGTTTATCAGCAGCAAAATAACCGGGCTGACACGCTTTGCTCTGCTGGAAAAAATGCAGCGGGGTGAAACATTGTCCGCCGAAGAAGAAAGTGAAAAAAAACAACTATACGAACGCATGCACCAGGTGGCTGCCCGTGCGAAAGAGGCGGGATTAGGATTATTTATCGACGCCGAAGAAACCTGGATACAGGATCCGGTGGATGAACTGACATTTGAATTGATGCGCTCGTATAACCGGGAAAAAGCCGTCGTATTCAGTACGCCGCAAATGTATAGGCACGACAGGCTGGAGTTTTGCAAACAATCGCTGGAAGACGCTAAAAAACACAATTATATTTTAGGCCTGAAACCGGTGCGGGGCGCTTATATGGAAAAGGAAAGAAAACGAGCGGCAGATATGGGATATCCGTCGCCGATTCAACCCGACAAGGCGGCTACCGACCGGGATTACGATGCCGTCATAATCTTTGCACTCGACAATAAGGAGCGCATTGGATTTTGCGCAGCCACCCATAATGAAAAAAGTTCGCTGCTGCTCGCCAGCGAAATGGACAAACGGGGAATTGCCAGAAACCACCCGCATTTTTGGTTTTCGCAATTGTTCGGCATGAACGACCAGATAACTTATAACCTGGCTAAAGCCGGTTTTAATGTCACCAAATATTTACCCTACGGACCGGTGAAAGATGTCATTCCGTATTTAATGCGCCGGGCCGAAGAAAATACCGCAGTGGCCGGGCAAATGAGCAGAGAACTGCATTTAATTCATTCCGAAATGCAGCGCAGAGGGATGTAATGCCGCTACCGCACTGCCATTTTCAACCGCCTGACATTTATATATTATAAATATGTATTTGTTTTTGATTCTCAGTAAATACAACTCCAACTACAAACTAAAATCGCCATCCATTGTTGATTCATTACCTTTGAGCAAATTAAAATTATGGCATATTATATAAGAGCAGGACAGATTCCGCCCACACGGCATATTCAATTCCGCAAGCCCGATGGCAGCCTGTACCAGGAGGAATTGTTTTCAACAGAGGGTTTTTCAAATATTTATTCGTTGCTCTACCACCTGTACCCGCCGACAAGGGTAAAGCAGGTAGGCGAGCCGTATAGCGTAGCCCCGAAAATTGTAGTGAGCAAACATTTGCAGCCACGCAGTTTCAAGGGCTTTAAAATTCAGCCTGAAGACGATTATCTGAAGAGCCGCAAAACGGTATTGGCCAATGCAGATATGCATATTAACCTGGCAGCACCACGTCAATCCATGAAGGATTATTTTTATAAAAACGCAGATGCCGATGAATTGATATTCGTACATGAGGGAAGTGGCAAATTACTTACCGCCTTTGGGGAAATTCCATTCGAATATGGCGATTACCTCCTGGTTCCGCGAGGGGTAGTTTACCAGATACAATTCAATTCAGCCGACAACCGCCTGCTTATCATCGAGGCATTCAGTCCTGTAACTTTTCCAAAACATTATCAAAACAGCGTTGGACAATTAGTGGAGACAGCTCCATTTTGCGAGCGGGACATAAAAGTGCCGCAAAACTTAATTACGCACGACGAAAAGGGCGATTTCTTCTTTTTAATCAAGAAGCAGGGAATGATGTATCCCTATCATTACGCCAATCACCCGTTTGATTTAATCGGATGGGACGGCTTCATGTATCCGTTTGGTTTCAGCATTCACAATTTTCAACCGATTACCGGCAGGGTACACCTGCCGCCGCCCATTCACCAGACTTTTGCGGCACGCAATATGGTAATTTGCTCTTTTGTGCCGCGGATGTACGATTATCACCCGCTGGCAATACCCGCACCGTATCACCACAGCAATATCGACAGCGATGAGGTGTTATACTATGTAGATGGCGAATTTATGAGCAGGAAAAATGTAGAACGCGGGCAAATAACACTGCATCCGGGCGGCGTGCCGCATGGCCCCCATCCCGGCACCTACGAGGGTAGTATCGGCAAAAAAGAAACGCATGAACTGGCAGTTATGATAGACCCCTTTAATCCGTTGCAACTCACCGAAGAAGCGCTGGGAATTGAAGACCGGGAATATTATTTGAGCTGGATTCAGTGATGCGTTGTAATCAGCAGCTCTCAAATATTTCTCGAATGCGTTGCGGATATAACTCATTGTTTCAATGCCTTTTATATTGCCTTTACACAATTAACCGCAAGAGTGAATGAGATATCAACACCGCATATAGAAAATATTTTTTTAATTTTATATTTCCATGCAGCCTGTGTACGGGATATGAAAAATATCGGCAAATTATTAATTACTTGTATAATGTTTAGTTCACCCGCAAAACAGCAATAATGTTTTTTTATTATTGGTTTTTGCAAAAAAAAATAATACTATGGCAGTTCAAGAATTAACTCAGAGGGAAGCGAAAATCCGGGAAGATTTTCTACCCTTAAACGGCACTGATCATATTGAATTCTATTGCGGCAATGCAAAGCAATCCGCCTATTATTACATGAGTGCCTTCGGTTTTGATTTAGTGGCTTATGCCGGGCTTGAAACGGGATTAAGAGACAGGGCATCGTATGTTCTGCAGCAGGGCAAAATCCGGCTTGTCCTCACGAGTTCATTTGATCCCGACTCCGACATCTCTCATCACGTACGCATCCACGGCGACGGCGTGAAATTCTTATCCCTGTGGGTGGATGATGCTACCCGGGCTTTCGAAGAAACCGTAAAGCGGGGTGCAAAACCTTACATGTTCCCGACAAAACTGGAAGATGCGGATGGCGAAGTGGTTATTTCGGCCATCGAAACCTATGGCGATACGGTGCATAAATTTGTCGAACGCAAAAATTATAAAGGCGCTTTCCTACCGGGATACAAACCCAAACAGTCACCGTTCAAGGTAAAACCAATCGGTTTGGAATATATCGATCACTGCGTGGGAAATGTTGAGCTCGGGCGCATGAATACATGGGTGGACTTTTACGAAAATGTGTTGGGCTTTAAGCTGCTTATCACCTTCGACGATGAAGATATTTCCACCGAGTATTCCGCATTGATGAGTAAAGTGGTGACCAACGGAAACGGTTATGTAAAATTCCCGATAAATGAACCCGCCGAGGGAAAGAAAAAATCGCAGATAGAGGAGTATCTCGAATTCTACAAAGGCGCCGGCGTACAGCACGTTGCCGTTGCCACCAATGATATTATTGCAACGGTAAGAGAAATGCGCAACCGCGGTGTAGAGTTTTTATATGTACCCGATTCGTACTACGATGAGGCTGTGGAACGTGTCGGCGAAATAAAGCAGGATTACGAAGAGCTCAAAAAATTAAATATTCTGATAGACCGGGACGAAGAGGGCTATTTACTGCAGCTATTTACCAAACCCGTTCAGGACAGGCCCACCGTATTCTTTGAAATCATTGAACGCTGCGGCGCCAAATCCTTTGGCAAGGGCAACTTTAAAGCCCTGTTTGAATCTATTGAAAGAGAACAGGAACTGAGAGGCACCTTATAATGCCAAACCCAACTTAAAAAAAAACCTTCGCAAGCGAAGGTTTTTTTTTTAAGGTTCTTGTTACAGGATATGTACCATTTTGGAAAGTACCCCCATTGTGCTTTTCAGTTGCAGTGTATAAATCCCTGCGGGTAATCCGGTGGTATTGATTTCTGTATTGGTGCCGGTTTGCCCGGTTTGAATATATACTCGCTCTCCCATCATATTAAACAAGGCAATCGATTCAAATGCCATATTGCTCGTATTGTGAATATAGAAATGTCCCGAAGCGGGGTTTGGATATACCTGCACTAAATTTTCGGGCAAGTGGTTGTCTTGAATAGATGAGGTCGCTGAGGTGTTCAAAACAGCCACTTTGGTGTTTGCCGGCATCCCTGCAACACTCGACTCCAGGTCTCCGTAATAAAAAACAAAATTGGTAACACCTTCCGCAAACCAATAATAATGATCATAATCATATTCATTTACAACCGGAACAGGTAATCCAACAGATTCATCGGTATAATCCTCTTCTAATTTCACCCGCAATACATTTGTAAAAGTACCGGTGGGTAAAATCAGCGTTCCCCAACTGTCGGCTATCATATCCGCCTCTCCGTCTCTATTGAAGCTGAATCCCATGGATGTAAAAGTGGCGCCAAAATCATCCTCGCTCACCGTATTGTAAGTAAGCGGGAAAGTGAGAATGGTTTCCGGATCGCTGTAAGAAACCACGGCAACAGTCGTTCCCGAACCCAGATTATTGTATTCCGTTCCGGTAACCTGCATAAAGGTATAATCAATATTATCCATGGTGAGCGCCAAATTAGCCAGTCCAAATGAAGCGACATAAGGTGTGGCAGAGGGGTCCACAAGATGCAGAGTTGCCTCCGGGCCTGTAATAGTAATACCGCTAAAGTCCCATACAACATCCGCACCCGACGGCCCCGGATCAAACGCCGATGCATCGCACAGTGTCTGATTCCACGAATATCCTATCTCGCCAAACAGGCTGTTATCAAAAGTAGGTTGTGCCAAAACCGAAAGTGTGAGTAGCATGGCCGGTAGAATAATTATACGTTTTTTCATAGTTTTTTTTTGTTAAACAAATTTAGTTATACTTTACTGCCCTGATCGCCACAGATATGTTAAAACGATCGGGTATGTATGTATTTCAATACAATTATTCCGGTTTTCGGGTATCAATGTATTGTTGTGAATCCCGAAATATTTTTTGTTGCCGGAAGCCCCATGTGCAATCGCCCATACGCCATGTGCGGCTCCGTGCAATTTGAATTCGGCAATCATCCGTTTCCAAAGTGCACTGCGAGAGGCGTGTATTTTCTCCCGTATTTATCCTTCTAAGAATGGCACAATGGCATCCAGCAACAGTTTGGGCTGTTCCGCATGCACCCAATGCCCTGCACCCGGTATGACAATGCGGCGTGCGCCGGGAAACAGTATTTGAATTTCCGGCCAGTCGTCCGGTGAAATATACGGTGATTTTTCACCGCTGATAAACAGCGTTTCGCCTGAAAATACGTGTTTTGATTCTACGGCAGCCAGAATATGTTCGTCGTAATTGTCGTAGAGTGCATCGAGATTAAATTTCCAGGAATAACTGCCGTCGGTATTTCTCTGCAGGCTCTTCAGCAAGAACTGCCTGACACTAAATTCCGGAATTTTATCCAGCAATACTTTTTCGGCATCCGCCCGGTAATGCACGGCGGAAAGATCAATTGAGCGCAGCGCATCCATGATATGCTCATGCGTACCTGAGTATCTCTTTACTCCAATATCCACAACAATTAATTTCTTCACCTGCCGCGGGAAGGTAAGCGCAAATTGCATTGCCGTTTTTCCCCCCATCGAATGTCCCAATATATTTGCCGATTCAATTCCGGTTTGCATTAAAAATGCATGTAAATCCCCTGCCATGGCCGGATAGGAATGCAATGCATCGTGAGGAGACCGGCCGTGATTGCGCTGATCTATTAAATACACGGTATAGCGTGTCTCCAACTGCCTGGCTATCGTCTGCCAGTTATCCAGCATTCCAAACAATCCGTGAAGTATAAGTAAGGGCTCTCCACTACCGTAAACTTTATAATTCAGTTGCACAAGGCAAAGTTAAACACGAAATACCATTGGATTTCATTTTTTCGCCTGACGGATTCATTGCACCGCATTTTTTAAATCAATGCAGCGCAAAAAGCACAACTTACAAATAAAATATATCAATTGATATTTCCATCACATTTATTCCTGGTAGGGGAATAAATACATGAAGGCATCGTAAATGGTGTTGTGTAAAATAGTAGCGTGATTTTCCGAATGCATCTCGTTAAACTGCACATTAAAATCAGATTTTTCCAATAATTTTTTGAGGACGTATGCCTCCCGCCGCATAATCCTGTCCTCGTCTTTCCCCACGGCAATATAGACGAATAATTCCCGCTTGTCCTGCTTTTCCAATAATATTTCCGCCCCCTGCAGCAGACTTTCATTATCCCACCATAAACTCGGGCTGACAATCAGGTAATGGCTGAATAAACCCGGTTGTTTTAGCAGTATCTCCGTTGCGAGTAATCCGCCCAGTGACTGGCCGATGATATATTTGGTTTGGTTTGTCTTATACGTGCTTTCGATAAAAGGCTGCAACTCATCGGCGATAAACGCAATAAATGCATCTGAATGGCCGGTTGTCGGAAAATCTCGCTGTAAATCTTCCAGGTCGGTGTGAAATGTAAAATCTCTTTTTCTGTCCACATTGGCAATGCCCACCACGATGATTTCCGGCATCCGGAATTGCATGTTAAAAAATTGCACCAGCCCGACAATATGCAGGAAGTCTTCGTGCATACTGCCGTCCAGCACATAGAGAACCGGGAAGTCTTTGCCTTCGGCGTATCCCGGCGGGAGATAGATATTCAAGGTTCTTTCTTCGTGCAGGATCGAAGACGTAATAGTTTGTATTTCACCGATAATTAAGGGCTTCGAAGGATGTGCTTCCGTCTGTGCTTGTATGGTAATCACGCAGAACACAAACGCAATGAGCCAAAAGAGTTTTCGCATATTAATTTCAGGTTATTTACCTCAAATATGTAAAATTAATCTGTAACCATTCGGCAATTGACCGGATTACCAGGTATAACCGCTGCTGCAGGAGAAGTTACCAACCTCTATGCCGGCATTCCATAGGATGCGAATTGCTATCTTTACGGCTCAAAATAAAAGGTTAAATAAAATTATGAGTAATGCATTTTTTAAAGTCCCCCAAGCGAAGAATGAGCCGGTGAAGAGCTATGCGCCGGGCACGGTTGAACGCCGGTTGTTACAGGAAGAAATCAAACGCCTGAAATCCATGCAAATGGATATTCCCATGATGATACGAGGCGAAGAAGTGCGTACGGGAAAGACAGTTACCATTCATCCCCCACATGAATTATCGCATACGCTGGGCGTGTATCACAAGGGCAATGCAACACATATTCAGGCGGCGATTGATGCGGCGCTTGCAGCAAAAGAACAATGGGAAAATACACCCTGGGAGCATCGAGCTTCCATATTTTTAAAAGCCGCTGACCTACTGGCAGGGCCGTATCGCTATAAGATGAATGCGGCCACCATGTTATGCCAAAGTAAGAATCCGTTTCAGGCGGAAATTGACAGCGCATGCGAGTTGATAGATTTCTGGAGATTTAATGCGCAGTACATGGTGCAGTTATACGCAGAACAGCCGGAAAGTGCTCCCGGAATGTGGAACAGAATGGAGCACCGTGCATTGGAGGGTTTTGTTTTTGCGCTCACGCCGTTCAACTTCACCTCCATCGGGGGCAACCTGCCTACAGCACCTGCCATGATGGGCAATGTGGTGGTTTGGAAACCGTCGAATACACAGATTTATTCGGCATGGGTAATCATGGAAATTTTGCGTGAAGCCGGATTGCCCGATGGCGTAATCAACCTGGTGTACGTCGGCGGCGCTGAAGCGGGAGAAGTAATTTTCAACCACCCCCAGTTTGCGGGTATTCACTTCACCGGCTCGACAGAAGTATTTCGCACCATCTGGCAAACCATCGGCAATAATATTTCAAAGTACAAATCCTATCCCCGCATCGTCGGCGAAACCGGGGGAAAAGATTTTGTCGTGGCTCACAAATCCGCCGATGCAAAAGCGCTGGCAACGGCATTGGTAAGAGGCGCTTTTGAATTCCAGGGACAAAAGTGTTCTGCCGCCAGCCGTGCCTATATCCCTTCAAATATCTGGGAAAAGGTAAAAGCCTTTATGCTCGACGATTTGAAAAGCATGAAAATGGGCGTAATCGACGACTTCGGCAATTTTATCAATGCGGTGATTGATGAGAAAGCCTTTGACAGCATAGCCGGTTACATTACCCAGGCGAAAGCAGACGGGCAGGAAATTATTGCAGGCGGCAATTTTGATAAATCAAAAGGGTATTTTATCGAACCGACAATTATCGTGGCAAAAGATCCGGGATACAGAACCCTGTGTGAAGAGATTTTCGGGCCTGTACTCACCGTGTATGTGTACGCACCCGAAAAATGGGTGGAGACATTGCAATTGATTGACAACACATCGCCTTACGCTTTAACCGGTGCTATATTTTCTCAGGACAGATATGCATTAAAAGAAGGCATGCATTTATTGCGCAATGCCTCAGGCAATTTTTATATCAATGATAAACCTACGGGTGCCGTTGTCGGCCAGCAACCCTTTGGCGGTGCACGGGCTTCGGGAACCAACGATAAAGCCGGCAGCATTCTCAACCTGCTGCGCTGGGTATCGCCGAGGGCGATTAAAGAAACGTTTGTGCCACCGACAGATTATCGTTACCCGTTTTTGCAAAACGACTGATAACAGGGATTAGGTTTTGAAAGTACATTGTAAAATATGGTTCGCAGCGGTGTGGGTTTCCCTTTTGCCGACGCTTGCCTTTTCACAGATGGAAGCCGTGGACGATTTTCCGTTTACCGATGAAGAAGTGCCGATTGCGCTGAATGTGGTGGCCAACGATATCAATTCCGGAGGCGGAATTCTAACCGTAACACTGCTGTCGTCCACGGTTAACGGATTGCTGGAACTGGTAGAAGCAGACCAGATCGTCTATACGCCGTTTCTGAATTATTTCGGCACCGATACATTCAGTTATGAAGTCTGTAACGGCGAGGAACCGGTTCCGGCTTGTGATATTGGTTTTGTTCTTATCACCGTATTCCCGGTACCGGATTACCCGGTAGCCAATGATGACTTTGTATCACTGCCCGCACAAACCGCAATCGACATCGATGTGCTGAGCAATGATATCAATGTCGATTCCGAAGCGCTGGAAGCATTGCTTATCGCATCGCCATCGCACGGGAGTGCCTCAGTAAACGAATCGGATAACACCATCCATTACAGCGCCGACTCGTCGTTTGCCGGTTTGGATACTTTGCAATATGCAGCATGTAAAAGTGGTTCAACCGAATATTGCGATACCGCTTTTGTTTTTATCACCGTAACTACAACAAATTTTAATGCGCCTTTGGCGGTAAATGATCTGTTCACCACCACTTTATATCAAACCGGCACCTATGAGCCGCTGTTAAACGATGCGGATGCCGATGGCGATGCCCTGTGGCTGCATTCCATTTTTTATTCCGGCATTTCCGGAACAGTCAGCCAATCGGGCAATACAATCACTTACACTACCGCCGCCAAGAAAAATGATACCCTGGATTATATTGTTTGCGACAGTAATACACCTTCGCTTTGCGATACCGGAACCATCGTATTTCAGGTCTTAAATATAAAAATTCCCGATTCTTTTTCGCCCAATGGCGATGGCATAAATGATTACCTGGTTATCGAAGGACTGGAGGCATATCCGCAATCTTCGTTTACAATCTATAATCGCTGGGGAGATGTAGTTTTCGATATAAAACATCCCGAATCGGTTTTGTGGTGGGACGGCTTTTCCAATGTGACGGGATCTGTGCTTTTCGGAAGTAAATTGGCCGAAGGTACGTACTACTATGTTTTTAATCCGGGTAACGGCTCCGGAGTACAAAAGGGTTATATCGTTTTAAAGAGATAGATGCGAAGAAAAAATACAATTGCGCTGCTGATACTTCTCCTGTTCACGGGAGCCTCCGCCCTTGTTAACGGGCAGAACCTGCCATCGTTTGAGCAATACCATTTCAATCAACTGGTAATAAACCCCGCATATGCCGGCAGCAATGGCACATTGGATATCCAGTCTTTTGTCCATTCGCAGTGGACGGAAATGGCCGCTGCGCCGCAAACCGAATCATTGAGTATATCTACCGCAGCAGGTGATGGAAAGCACGGTATCGGCCTTTCCTTAGTGCACGACCAGGCGGGTGTTTCCAATAAATTGCAGATACAGGCGGATTATGCATTCAGGATGTATCTGAACAAAGGCGTACTCGCCATAGGCCTGGGTGCAACGGCAAATTACACCGACTGGAATTATGCGCAATTAGATGCCTATAATGACGGCGACCCCGCTTTTACCGGCATACCCGAAACATCCATTACTCCCAACGCCGGCGTGGGTGTATGGTACAGCAATCCGTTCATGTTCACAGGGCTGTCCGTACCGGTATTAATTGAACATAAAGATATCGCTTCCATAACCGGAACAAACGAACCGCTGCAACTCTACGACGCAGCAAGACATGTATTTTACTCGCTTGGTTTTTTAATCCCCATAAGCCAAAACTTTGCACTGAAACCCTATACACTTGCAAAATATAGTTTCGGCAGCCCCGTTCAGATTGACGGTAGCCTCAGCATGATATTTTACGATTTTCTTTGGGTGGGCGGAAGTTATCGCACCGACAACAGCATAACAGTAATGGCTGAATATTTTTTGAAAAAAAAGAATACCTTGCGCAGCAATACTTTCGGGTTCGGATATGCCTATAATTTCAGAAATGACGGCACATCGGCTATATTCGGCGCCACCCATGAAATATTTATTTCCTTTAACTTAGTGCACAACACGACCAGGTTCGTTAATCCGAGATTTTTCTGAAATGAGTATTAAATGAAAAAAAGAGTCTGTATAACCGCATTCATACTGTTTACCTGGGGGGTAGCCTTTGCGCAGAAGGACTTTAATGCGTATGCCGACAAACTCTTTGAAGCCGGCGCATACCATGAAGTGGCGCCCATGTACCTGTCGATGCTACAACAGGCCTATGATTACGAAAACAACCTCAAGCTGGCCGTATGCATGGAAAAGCTGAACCGCATCAATGAGGCGGAGTACTGGTACGGGGTCCTGGCAAAACAACAACTCGGCGATCCGGATATCTTGTACAACTATGCGCAATTGCTCAAGCTGAATGGTAAATACAAATCGGCAAAGGAATGGTTCCTTCAATACGCACAGTACAACGAAGACGGGTATTACCTTGCGGGAACCTGTGATTACGCAATGGAAATCGCATCCGGGATGTCGGCATGGGCTATTGATACGCTTTCGATAAACACTGCCGGTTCGGAGACGGCGCCCGCATTCTATCGCAGCGGAATACTCTTTGCCTCTACCGGCGAGCCGTCAGGCGACAAAAAACAAAAAATTAATCCCGCATCGGGATTGCCGTTTTACGATTTGTACTACGCTGCACAGGGCAGCGATAACCGCCTGCGCAGTGCATCGCTTGTGGACGATATTCATTCCGATCTGCATGAAGCCTCTGCATTTTTCGACACCAACAGCAATACCTTATTCTTTACCCGCAACAATTACTACAAGGGCAGGCAATTAAAAGGCCGGGACGATGCCGTGCATTTGCAGATATTCACGTCGCATTTCACCGAAGGCTCCTTTAGCAAAGAAAAACCATTACCATTCAGCAATAAGGAGTTCTCAGTCGGTCATCCCTGCTTGTCGCCCGATGGCAGTATCTTGATTTTTGCAAGCGATATGCCCGGCGGTTACGGCGGTACCGATCTGTATTATTCCCAACGGCTGGCTGATGGCTGGAGCCTGCCGGTAAATTTGGGAGCTACAATCAATACCAAGGGCAATGAGTTATTTCCCTATATCTCCGATGCGGGATTGTTATATTTTTCCAGCAACTGGCATCCCGGTTTAGGCGGTTATGATAATTTCGTATCGGAGCGTGCTAACGGCAATTGGACCCGCCCACAGAATTTAGGTTCGCCACTGAATTCCTCCCGCGACGATATGGCCTTCATCATCCGCAACGGCGTAGGATATTTTTCCAGTAACCGTGCCGGCGGCAAGGGCAGCGATGATATTTACCGCTGCATTCACCTGCAATCCATTGATGCCCTGCATATTCAAAACTCGCATTTGGAAAATGTAATAGGAGCGCAGGTAACCGTATATGCCGGCGAAAGAATCGATACGAACGGATATACCAACGAGTCTGGGATGTTCCCAATCGCCATGCAGGATGCAACCGAATATACACTGACAATTGAAAAAGAGGGTTACCTGGAAACTAACCTTTCTCACCTGGAGCAATACCAAAGCAATAACGGGATATTTCCCATTTACATGCAGGAAATTATTGCCGAACCGGAAACTGGCGATTTGCCGGAAGAAGAGCCCGGTCCCGCAATATTTCCGGTTGACACAGGCGGAATCACGCCCATCGAAGACACATTAATAATTGCCGACACATCAGGAACCGCAATTCAATTAAAAGTATTGCAACCAATTGCATCTCCCCATCCTGAGCAGGCACATGCAGTATCGCAATCGGGCGCCCAAAGGAAACCCGTTTTAAATGTCACTACCGGTTTGCCGACGGAAGACAGTATTACCTACGAAGTACAATTAGGCGTTTTCCGCACTCCGGATTACAGCAAAACAGAAGATTTTAAAAAATACGGCAAGGTGCACAGTGTGCAGAAAGACAACGGGACCACCAAAGTTTCTGTCATCGACATTCTCACGCTGGACGATGCGCAGGCATTGCAAAAAGAAGCCATCGCCAAAGGCTTTGCAGGCGCATATATAATTACCTACAAGAATGGCGTCAGAATAGAATGAGATAAATTCGGGTAAGTTCCATACGAAACCGCATCTTTGTAATAATGAGTAAATCGAGACCGACCATACTGATCACCAATGACGATGGCATTTCCGCTCCGGGCATTTCCGCATTGGTGGAAGCGATGTTGGCGTTGGGCAATGTAATAGTTGTTGCCCCCGACAAACCGCAGTCGGGTATGGGGCATGCCATAACAATAAATGAACCACTGCGGCTGCACCAAATCGATTTTTTCAGCGAGGTGGAGGCATACGCATGTTCCGGCACACCGGTGGATTGCGTTAAAATTGCGCAGGACAAAATTCTCCACCAAAAGCCCGACCTCTGCGTATCGGGTATTAACCACGGTTCGAATTCATCCATCAATATCATCTATTCAGGCACCATGTCGGCAGCGCTGGAAGCCGCCATCGAAGGCATTCCCGCAATCGGGTTTTCACTATTGGACAACGACCACGGGGCAGATTTTTCAGCGGCAAAAAATTATGCCTATACCATCGCTAAACAAGTGTTGGATTTCGGGTTGCCCGGCGGCGTATTATTGAATGTAAATATCCCCGCACTGCCGTTTGACCAGATTGCAGGCGTGCGCATTTGCAGACAGGCAGTAGCCAAATGGGAAGAGGAATACGACGAGCGCAAAGATCCGATAGGTAAAAAATATTACTGGTTAACCGGTAAGTTCGTCAATTACGATAAAGGCGACGACACCGACGAATGGGCACTGGCGAATAATTATGTGTCGGTAGTTCCCGTTCAGTTTGATTTAACAGCGCATCACGCAATTGCCTTTTTTAATAAATATTGGAATGTGGGCGAACTGCCCGAAACATCTTCGGGCAGTACGACAAAAAATTTGGGCTAACGATGAGCAAATTACGAGAAGATAATGTTTGGGTCGGCATTTGTGTTTCTGTCTTTTTTACGGTGTTTATTTTTTATGCCCTCGTTACGCTGAATACCTATTTAATTGGCAAAACGATAAACGGCAGGGAATTCGGCGGTATCCGCGAGCGGTTCATCGCAACACTGGCGGTTTTTTTTAATATTGTGCCCTTCCTGATTTACCTCCGTGCGAAAAAAGACCATTCCATGCGTGGCGTCGGCATTATTACCGTAATATTGGCCTTGTTCGTCATGGTATTTTATTATCTGTAAATGTCAAATCCGGTTTTCGATTGAAATACTATATCATAGCAGGCGAAGCTTCGGGTGATTTACACGCATCTCATCTCGTCAGGGAAATGCTTGCCTCCGATCGCAATGCAGAATTTCGCGGGTTCGGTGGAAATCAGATGCAGGCTGCCGGTGTCAGCATTACAAAGCACTACAAGGAAATGGCCTATATGGGGTTCACCGAGGTGGCCATGCACCTGCGTACAATCCTGAAAAATATCACTCTGTGTAAAAAAGACATAGAGGCATTTGCTCCCGATGCCATTATCCTGGTGGATTACCCGGGATTTAACTTCCGCATTGCACCCTTTGCCAAATCCCTGGGCATAAAAGTAATTTGGTATATCTCTCCCCAGCTCTGGGCATGGAACAGCGGCAGGGTCAAAAAAATCAAAGCCTATGTGGATCTGTTGCTGGTAATACTTCCGTTTGAAGAGGCATTTTACAGGCAATATGATTATTCGGCGCACTATGTCGGCCATCCATTGACGGATAACCTGCTCACCCGCATGCGGGACCCCTTGTTTTTCCGGGTATTAAATATTCCTGAACAACCGGCCATCGCCGTTTTGCCGGGAAGCCGCAAACAAGAGATAATCCGCAATCTCAATATTATGCTCAGCGTGGCTTCCGATTTCCGCGAATGCCAGTTTATCGTCGCCTGCGCACCGGGCATTGAAAAGCGCTTTTACGACAGGTTCCGCAAGGAGCAAAATATCAATTACGTCTATAACAAGACCTATGACCTTTTGCAGAATTCGGTGGCGGCAATGGTAACTTCCGGAACGGCGACATTGGAAACCGCACTGTTCCAGGTTCCGCAGTTGGTGTGTTACAAAGGCAGCCTCATTTCCTACCTGATTGCCAAACAGCTCATCCACGTGAAATATATTTCACTGGTGAACCTGATTCTGGACAAGGAGGCCGTTCCCGAATTAATTCAGTTTCGCTTTTCAAAAAAATATTTGAGTCCGGCGCTCGACAGGTTGCTGTACAACAACGACTACCGCATGCAAATGATTGAAGATTACACCCACCTCAGGGAATTGCTGGGCGAAGGCGGCGCCTCCGAAAGAGCCGCCGAAAAAATCCGCACATTTATGTCTTCGTGACATTTCACTACATTTGCGTCTTCAACGGGGGCATAGCTCAGTTGGCTAGAGTGCTTGCATGGCATGCAAGAGGTCGTGGGTTCAAGTCCCACTGTCTCCACTAAGCAGGATGTAATTCCTGCTTTTTTATTCATTCAGATTTGAAATAACCTTTTCCGGCTATGTATATACAGACAGATGCGATAACATACAAAGATGTTCCACTGGACATTCTGCGTCTGGATTTAATCGGCGACAAAATGCAGGGCAATAAATACTTCAAACTGAAGTACAATATCGAGGAGGCGCAGCGCCTGGGGTTCGACACCATACTCACCTTTGGCGGGCCGTTTTCAAACCATATTTACTCGGCAGCCGCCGCCGGCAAGGCGCATCATCTCAAAACTATCGGCATTATCCGCGGAGAAAAAAAATTCCTCAACAACCCCACTTTACAATTCGCGGTAAGCATGGGCATGCAGCTCGAATTTATCAACCGGGAAGCGTATCTCCACAGAACGGATCCCGCATTTGAACTTACACTGAAAAATAAATTCGGCGCATGTTATTTCCTGCCCCAGGGCGGAACCAACACGTTGGGAGTGCAGGGGTGTTCCGAAATCCTCATGGAAATAACTAAAAAATACGACCGCATATTGCTGCCGGTGGGCACCGGTGGCACGATGGCGGGCATCATCTCGACGCCGCAGTTAAAGTCGCATATCACCGGCATTGCCGTTTACCGGGGCGACGATACCATTACAAAATCTATCGCCTCGATGGTGCAGGCTCCGCATCCCGACGTCACCTGGGATATCAGTTTCAAATATCATTACGGCGGCTTCGCAAAATACAGCAGCCTGCTTATCGAATTTATCCGCAACTTTTACAAAAATTACGGCATCCTGCTCGACCCGATATATACCGGGAAAATGATGGGCGGTATTTTCAAAATGATTGACAGCGGCGAATTAGACGCATCAAAAAAAATACTCGCCATCCATACGGGCGGCCTACAGGGCATTGCCGGCTGGGAATACCGCTTTGATAAGATTATTAAGGCATAAGCCGACTGTACTGTTGAGCCACACCGCTCTGTTCCGCCATGCATTGTGTATTTTTGTCGCCTACCAAATAATTAAGTTACAATGGAATTTATAAAGAATTATATTGAGACCAACAAAGACAATTTACTGAATGAGTTGTTGGAAGTGTTGCGCATACCTTCCATTAGCGCCGATTCCAAATACAAGCCGGATGTGGAACGCACAGCACAGTGGATGGCTGAAAAATTAAAAGCGGCGGGCGCCGATAATGTAGAGGTATTCCCGACCGAAGGCCACCCGATAGTGTATGGCGAAAAAATACTGGATGCCGCCCTGCCTGTCGTTTTGGTGTACGGCCATTACGATGTGCAACCCCCGGACCCGATGCACCTGTGGAATTCACCGCCGTTTGAACCGGTGGTGAAAGATGGAAAGATTTATGCCCGCGGCGCCTGCGACGATAAAGGCCAGGTGTATATGCACGTGAAAGCTTTTGAAGCGATGATGCAAAATAATGCCCTGCCATGTAATATTAAATTCCTCATCGAAGGCGAAGAAGAAGTGGGCTCTGAACATCTCGGCACTTTCATCCGCCGGTACACCGACAAATTATCCTGCGATGTGATACTGATTTCAGATACTTCCATCGTTGCCAACGATGTGCCTTCCATTACCGTCGGATTGCGTGGACTTGCGTATATGGAAGTCGAAGTTACCGGCCCTAACCGCGATTTGCACAGTGGCGTGTATGGCGGGGCCGTTGCCAACCCCATCAACACCCTCTGCGATATGATATCCTCGCTGATAGATGCAGACGGACATATAACCATCGAAGGCTTTTACGACGATGTCCAGACAGTGAGCGAAGCGGAAAGGCTGGAAATGGCAAAGGAACCGTTCGATTTAAACAGTTACAAAAAAGATTTGGGCATTGATGCGGTAAAAGGCGAAAAGGGATTCAGCACATTAGAACGTGTTTCCATCCGGCCCACACTGGATGTGAATGGCATTTGGGGCGGATATACGGGCGAAGGTTCCAAAACCGTATTGCCATCCCGTGCGAGTGCAAAGATTTCGATGCGCTTAGTGCCAAATCAAAATTCAGAAAAGATTGCGGCGCTATTCGAGAAACATATTAAAAAAATTGCTCCGCCTTATGTGCACGTAAAGGTCAGCTCACTACACGGCGGCGAGCCGGTGGTTGTGCCTCTGGACTTCCCGCCGATGCAGGCAGCGATGCGGGCAATGGAAAAGACATTCGGCGTCGCACCGATACCCACCAGGGAGGGCGGCAGCATCCCGATAGTGAAATTATTTGAAGAGGTACTCGGCGCCAAATCCATATTGATGGGCTTCGGGTTAAACAGCGATGCCATTCATTCGCCGAATGAAAGCTACGGCTTGTTCAATTACTACAAGGGTATTGAAACCATTCCGTGGTTCTATCACTATTATGCGAGTAAAAAATAATCGGCAAAAAATTCAATTAAAAAGAGGCTGCACTTTGAGACAGCCTCTTTTTTGTTTCACTTATTTCCTGCAATGCACCCGATTGAACTGCTAACCTTTTATCCATTCCAGGACTACCGCTTCACGGTTGTTTGCAATTTGAATCATATAGATACCGGCGGGTACCTGCGTAAGCGTGATTATCGCATTTTCATTTAAATATCCCGGTACGGGTCGTATTTTAAGGAAGTATATTCCGGCGCCTCAATTTTTTATACATTTTATTGGTGGAAATTCGCACCCTGGTGTAGGCACACAAAGAACATCTGTTCTTTTCTTATTATTATCATCTAACGTTACCTGCTCATAAACAGCCCATTCCGGATGAAGATTATTCAATAATTCAATAGAAATATTTGTATTTCGGCCGTGTTGATCTGTTTGTTCGCCGGAATATGCATAGTTTGAATACATTCCAAACACATTGTTGCCAAAGAATATTGCAAAAGCAAAACATAATGCATATAAGAATTTCATACTTAACATGTATCTCCAAGATACATTAAATAAATCCACAAACCCTAACTTATTTTAGAGCGGTAAATTGCAGGCTATAATGGGTTTCGCGGCTAAACATCGCCTTCTGATTTACGGTGACACTGAAGGATATTCCTGGTTGGTAGGCGTATTCTTTCCGCATGCGATACAACAGATTGTTTTCTTCAGCTATGATGTGCAGTGAAACCACTCTTGCATTTTCAAATTGAACGGTACAACTTTTAACCGGCGCTTTACCGGGGGTTGTCGTATAATGAATGATATAAGACGAATCGGTTATAACGGTTGTATCGGCAATCAGTTTACCCGAGTATTGCGAGGTGTTTAAGTCCAGCTCGGACAGCAACTGCAGGCTGCTGGCCCACTCGGCTTTAGAAATAATTTTGCGCTCGGTGTTGCCGTCCATTTCCACAATTTTATCGATCCGGGAATCATCGGGAACGGCATGTAAATGTTCACCTGCATTTAGCCAACCCGGAATATCGAATGCCCGGATTACAGGTTGCCGTACTCCGGGGTGCGTATTGCACCCGCACAGTGCAATACCCAGGGCGATATACAAGACTAGGCGGCGCATTAATTCAGCAATACATTACCGCTCATCGCTTCCGGAATTTGTATTCCCATAACCGACAAAACCGTCGGCGCAATATCGCCGAGCTTCCCGCCGGATAAACGGCTGTACTGACCGGAATTGTCAATGTAAAACAAGGGAACGGGATGGGTGGTATGGGCGGTATTGGGCGAGCCGTCGGGATTAATCATCAGGTCGCTGTTGCCGTGGTCGGCGGTGAGAAAAATCGCATACTCGTTTGAAAGCGCCGATTCCACAATGCGGCCTACGCAACCGTCCACCGTTTCACAGGCCTTCACTGCGGCTTCAAACACGCCGGTATGTCCCACCATATCGGCATTTGCAAAATTGATGCAGATAAAATCGTACTGCCTGGAGGGTATCGCTTCGAGAAGCGCCTCACACAATGCCGGCGCCGACATTTCCGGTTGCAAATCATAGGTGGCCACCTTCGGTGAGTTGATTAATATCCGCCCTTCGCCCCGGAATTCCTTCTCCCTGCCGCCGGAAAAAAAGAAAGTGACATGCGGGTACTTTTCGGTCTCCGCCATCCGCAGTTGCTGCAAATTATTTTCCTCCAGGATTTCTCCCAGCGTTTGGGTTATGTCTTCCTTTTCGAATATCACACCGACATGTTCAAATGCGTGGTCGTATCTCGTCATGGTGATAAAATGCAGTGGTATGGCCTGCATGTCCCATTCGGGAAAATCTTCACAGGTCAGCGCCCGGGTAATCTGGCGGCACCTGTCCGTGCGAAAGTTAAAACTGATGACCACATCGCCTTCTTCGACAACGGCAACCGGTTGGCCGTCTGCCCCGGTAATGGATACCGGTAAAATAAATTCATCCGTAAGTCCATCTTTGTAGCTCGACTCGATTGCATCCACGGCGGAAGTGCACTTTTTGCCTTTGCCGTTCACCAACAGGTCATACGCCGATTTAATGCGCTCCCACCGCTTGTCCCTGTCCATGGCATAATACCTGCCGACGACGCTCGCAATCCTGCCGCCGCTTGTGCGCAGGTGGTCTTCCAGTTGACGGATAAAGCCGATGCCGCTTTTCGGGTCGGTATCTCTGCCGTCGGTAAATGCGTGAATGAACATCCTGTCGGTGTCAAATCCCGAATCCCGCACGATATCGCACAATGCGGTGAGATGTCGAATATGAGAATGGACACCGCCATCGCTCACCAATCCAATCAGGTGTATGTTTTTTCCTTTGTCCCGTGCGTGTTGTATCGCCTGTTGCAGCGCCGCATTCTTTGCCAGCTCTCCCGAGCGTATGGCGACGAAAATACGCTGCAATTCCTGGTAAACAATCCGCCCGGCGCCGATGTTTAAATGCCCCACCTCGCTGTTGCCCATCTGCCCTTCCGGCAGCCCGACAAATTCGCCGTCGGTGCGCAGTTCCGCATTTGGAAACCGCGAATAATAACTATCCACATTGGGGGTATTTGCCTGTGCGATGGCGCTTGCGGCTGCATTTTTTCCATGCCCCCAGCCATCCATGATGATGAGTATTACTTTTTTCCGTACCTGCATGTTACAAAGTTAGTTATTTGGCAGGCGGTGTAAAATTCAACATTGTATAATATTGCGTTTTGGTATAATTTTCGTTACCTCTGCATCGAATATATAACCAATGAAAAATCACATGAACAAGGCGCTGCTCATTTTAATGCTTGCGCCCTTACTGATAATGGCAAGGGTGGCCGGCGATCTCGACTCCATTGCACAGGCAATCCGCACGGGCAATGCGAAGGAACTCGCCTCCTATTTCGACACTACAATAGAAATAAAGATCAACGATAAGGAAGGCGCTTACAGCAAGGCCCAGGCAGAACAGGTAATCAAGGATTTCTTTGTCAAAAACCCGCCCAGAGGATTTAGCTTTTTGCACGACGGCGAATCGGGGGGCAGTGCGTATTACGCCATCGGCTCGCTGACAACCGCCAACGGAAAGTTCCGTACCTACGTCTATCTCAAGAAAAAAGGAACTACTTATTTGATCCAGGAATTAAGTTTTGAAAATGAATGAAATTGAATCGGCGGCATTTATTGAACTGATTGATGCCGTACTCATCGAAGACATACAGGAAGGCGACCATACCACAATGGCAACCATTGACCCGGATGCTATCGGCAAGGCAAAATTGCTGGTAAAAGAGCACGGTATCATTGCGGGTGTTGACCTGGCAGAAATGATACTGAAACACGTGAGCCCCGAGATTGAAGTGGATATTATGATTCCCGATGGCGCCTGGGTGGAGCCGGGATTCCTGGTGTTTACCGCCACCGGCAGAATACAAGCCTTGCTCATCGCCGAACGCACCCTGCTGAATTTTATGCAGCGCATGAGCGGGATCGCCACGAGAACAAATTTATACGTGCAATCCGTACGCGGCACTAAGGCAAAAATCCTGGACACCCGCAAAACCGTCCCCGGTTTGCGGTATTTCGACAAATGGGCAGTGCGCCTGGGAGGTGGTTATAACCATCGCATGGGCTTGTACGATATGATCATGATTAAAGACAATCACGTGGACTACTGCGGCGGCATTGCAAAGGCTGTCGAACGAGTGGCACAATACCAGGCGGAAAACGCACTCAGCCTTCCCGTAGAAATCGAAGTGCGCAATATCGATGAAGTCAAACAGGTGCTGGCATGCGGCGGCGTCAACCGCATTATGCTCGACAATTTTAAACTGGAGGACTTACAAGGCGCCGTAGCGCTCATCGGTGAAAAATTCGAGACCGAAGCCTCCGGCGGTGTAACGCTCGACACGGTATCGGCAATTGCCGCCACCGGCGTCGATTTTATCTCGGTGGGCGAACTGACGCATTCGGTAAATGGGCTCGACATGAGTTTTAAGGCCATGTTGCATCCTCACTGAGCCTTTTCTAACAACCCCCCGGAAATATTCTGAGGTCGCATTGCATTTTGTAACTTCGCAATACAATGTGGAAAGACCAGTTTTTTCATCTGAAAACGCTATTTAAACGGCTCGGCATATTACTGATCGTTTATATCATTTGCCGCATCCTGTTTTTTGCCTTTAACCGCAACCTGTTCCCCGAGGTAAATATTTCCGAATTCTCGCTGATAATGCTGCATGGGTTGCGCTACGATATCGCATCCATCATCTATATCAATTCGATATTAATACTGATGCATGTGATTCCCGTTGCGGCTAGGGAAACCTCAACCTATCAGCGCATCATTAAAATATTGTTTTACGTGTGCAACGGGCTGGCCTTATTTTTAGAGGCGGGAGATTTCATCTATTTCCGCTATGGATTAAAGCGCACCTCGACGCACGAACTGGGCCTGACCAACGACACCAGCGTATTGCCGATGGTGATGAAGGATTATTGGGTGGTTTTTGTACTGACCTTTATTATCATTTTGCTGGTGGAGTGGCTCTACCGCAAAACCGAGTTTACGGGCAGGTCTAAAAAAAGAGCGCCTTTACATATTCACTATCCCGCCCAGATCGCATTGATGCTGCTGGTAATTATGTGCTCGGTGGTGGGCGCCCGCGGCGGCCTGCAACCGGAGGTATTATCGCCAAATGATGCCGGTGTTGAACTGGGCGACAACCGGTTTTCCGAATTGGTTATCAATACGCCCTTTTCGGTAATTTACGCTTTCGGCCATCGCAGGCTGGAAGAGAAAAACTACTTTAAACCCGATCACCTCAGCAGTTTTTACAATATCCGGCACAAGGGTACGGGGTATTACAAATGGCCTGATTCCATCCCGCGGCAAAAAGATAATGTCTGTGTCATTGTCCTGGAGAGCTTTTCAAAGGAATACCTCGGATACTTTTATCCTAAGCGGCATTTCACGCCATTCCTCGATTCGCTGATGCATCAGGGGTTGTGCTTTACCAATGCCTATTCCAACGGCAAATCATCCAACCAGGGAATTATCGCCATCAACAGCTCTATCCCGGTATTGATGGAAGATCCGTTTATTTCCTCTGTTTATCGCGACAATACCTTTGTGGGGATCGGTCAGCTTTTAAAACAGGCGGGCTATGGTTCGTATTTCTTTCACGGCGCCAACAACGGCACCATGGGATTTGATACGTTCATGGAACGTGCGGGGTTCGACGGGTATTTTGGCAGAAATGAATACGGCAACGACAGCGATTTCGACGGCAGTTGGGGCATTTTCGACGAGCCATTCCTCTTGTGGACCGCTGATAAAATGAGTACACTGCCCAAGCCGTTTTTTACCGAGATTTTCACCATCTCGTCGCATCACCCGTTTACCATACCGAAACAGTATATCGGAAAATTCCCGAAGGGGGAAATTCCGATGATGGAAACTGTTGCCTATACGGATTACGCTTTGCGGCGATTTTTTGAAGCAGCGAAAAAGCAACCCTGGTACAATAACACGCTGTTCATTTTAACTGCCGACCACCCGGGGCCGCCCAATCCCGGCAGCTACTTCTACCAAAATCAGGTGGGCGCACACGCCACCTGGCTATTGATTTATAAACCCAATGGCCAGTTTAAAGGCACCAGCGATATGGTGGTTCAACAATCGGATATTATGCCTACCGTACTGGACTACATCGGGTACTCTGGTAATTACACGGCTTTCGGAAATTCAGTATTCGACACCCTCGCACCGCATTACGTATTTAATTTTCACGCCGGCGAATACATGTTGCTCGACAGCAATTTTGTATTGCAGTACAACGGTAACTCTGTGTTAGGTCTTTACGATTACAAAAAAGACAGCATGTTGGTAAAGAATTTAAGTGCAGAGTACCCGGATATCACCCTGAATATGGAAGACCGGCTGAAGGCTATTATTCAGTTACACAACTCGGTGATGATTCACAACAAACTGGCCGGTCAGTGAAACAAAAAATAATGTTCATTATAAATCCCGTTGCAGGGATAAAGCATAAAAAGCGAATACCCGCTTTGGTGGAGCGCTATTTGGATCACTCCCGGTTTGAATACGCTATCCATTATACGCAATACCGCGGCCACGCCACAGAACTCGCCAGAAAAGCGGTGGAGGACAAATTCGATATCGTCGCCATTGCTGGCGGAGACGGTTCGGTGAATGAAGCGGCGTTGGGAGTATTGGGTTCCGACTGCGCATTATTAATACTCCCCTACGGATCGGGCAACGGCCTGGCGCATCATCTGGGATACCCCCGCCATATTGCAAACGTAATTCAATTGCTGAACAACAATCATCGCAAACGCATCGATGTGGGCTGTATTAATGCGCAGCCATTCGTCAGCCTGGTAGGTATCGGGTTCGACGCATTTGTGGCCAAGGTGTTCGACCGCGAAAAGACGAGGGGATTTTTAACCTATGCCTGGGCTTCAATGAAAAGCCTGTTCGCTTATAAACCTTTTGATTATAATATTACTTACGACGGCGGTATCATCACCGGTAAGGCCTATATCATCAACTGCTGCAATTCGAGTCAATACGGTTATAATATTCGCATTGCACCCGATGCAAAGGTTGACGACGGCATCCTGGATGTGGTAATCATCCGCGATATAAAAAAATGGAGGGCAGTACTCCTGGTATTCCAGGTGATGTTCCGCAGCCGCAGCATGGAAAAATGTATGCAGCGCTTCCAATGCCGCCGTATGCACCTGGAAACCTGCGGTTACACCTATTTGCAGATAGACGGCGAAACGGTGCATAAAGCAAAAGAGTACACATTTACCATTCAGCCTGCCGCACTGCAAATGGTAATTGAATAACTCCTAATTTCGAAGTATGAATAAGAAGAAAAAAAATAACGGAGGCCTTGTTTATTCCACCGATCCCGATTTTAAATTTCCCGATGCGGGGGATGAAGCATCAGAACCGGTATTACCGCAACACCAACAATTGAAAATACGCTTTGAAAAAAAACACAGGGGCGGCAAGGAGGTAACCATCATCGATGAATTTATTGGTCCTGACGCCGACTTAATCGCTTTGGGAAAAGAGCTGAAAACAAAATGCGGTACCGGCGGCAGCGTGAAAGACGGGATGATAATTATCCAGGGCGATCACCGAAAGAAAATCGGGGAGATACTCACCAAACTCAACTATACATTTAAATTCGCCGGAGGGTAATACTCAGGCTATCCGCAATCCGTTTTGCACCGGGGCATCGGGTTGCAGCAATACCACCTTGCCGTCCGCATCAACAGCTCCCAATACCAGGCATTCGGAAAAATAATTGGCTATTTGTTTTACCGGAAAATTTATCACTGCGACAATTTGCCGGCCGGGCAGCGACTCCGGCAAATAACGATCCGTTATCTGAGCGCTCGACTGTTTTATGCCGTAATCGCCGAAATCAATCGTGAGCTTGTATGCAGGTCGCTTCGCCCTGTCAAAAGCTTCTGCTCGGATGATTGTCCCCGTCCGGATTTCTATTTTCTCAAAATCGCTGTATTGTATCTGCTCCATGATGCGGCAAATTTAAGACAATCAAATGCCACGGCTCTGTCTGATTATCCGGCATTGCGCCCGCCCCACCGCTGAAACAGACTGCAGAAGTGCATTATACAACCTGTTAACCTTACAATATGTAATTTCGTAGTTCATTTGAATGCTATGAATAAGTTCTTGTTATGCGTTATGCTCGGAATTGCAGTTTCGGGCTACGGTCAATTTATACTGAATGGCGATGCAATTGATCTGGGCGATGGGTGTATTCAGTTGACTGAAGAGATAACAAATCAGGCGGGCTCGGTATGGTATGATACGCTTATCAGCCTTGAAAATGATTTCAACGTGGATTTTTATATCAATCTCGGCAGTCTCGATGCGGGAGGCGCCGACGGGATTGCCTTTGTTTTGCAACCGGTGAGCACAGGGCTGGGTTCATCCGGCGGCGGTATCGGGTACGAAGGCATTGAACCTTCTATCGACGTGGAATTCGACACCTGGCAAAATGCCGAAAAAAATGATCCGGTGTATGATCATGTGAGTATCATGCAGGATGGTGTTCTCGACCACGACGCCGCCACCGCACTCACCGATGCCGTCCAGATAATTGCCGGCGATGACAACGCCGAAGACGGCGATTTTCACAAGGTGAACATCGTCTGGTCGGCAGCGCTGCAAACCATAACGGTGTTTGTAGATTGCGAACTGCGGGTGTATTACACCGGCGATATCGTTGCGGATATTTTTGACGGCGACCCGCTGGTGTACATGGGTTTTACCGCTGCCACCGGCGGCTCTTACAATTATCAGACGGTGTGTTTTAATTACCTCACCGGGTTAGACGCATTGAGCGATGTGGAGATATGCCCGGGTGATTCAGTACAACTCACAGTGCCGGAGGGATTCACATCCTATCTCTGGCTACCGGATGAGGGAATCAGCGATAACACAATAAACAATCCCTATTTTTCACCAGAGGAAACTACCACATATATCGTTACTATTTCCGATGAATGCGGATTTACTATTTCCGACACGGTAACAGTAACGGTTGAATCGCCAGACTTTTTAGACCTGGGACCCGATATGTCTCTTTGCGAAGGTCAGAGCTATACGTTTAATGCATTTACCGCCGGCGCCGACAGCTACCTGTGGAGTACGGGTTCAATGTTGCCGACACTCACCATTACCGAAGCCGGCGAATGGTGGTGCGAAGTGGCAGTCGGAAATTGCGTTGACAGAGACACCGTAGCCGCCATTTATTTCCCGGGTCCGGTAATAGACTTTGGCCCGGATACGACGGTATGCGGCATCGGCGAGACCATATTGCTCGATGCAACCACACCCGGCGCCGATTATCTGTGGCAGGACGGAAGTACCGGCCCAACATTTTTAATTACCATTGACGGATTGTATTACGTAACCGTTACCCTGGGCGGTTGCCAGGATAAAGATTCTTTGGCCGTAAACTACAGCACCTACCCAACTGTAAACCTCGGTAAAGATTTCGGCCTTTGCCCCGAGCAGATCGTCGAATTGTACGCCGGCCCGAATACCTTCCTGTACGAATGGAACGATGGCTCTACTTCAAATACGCTTTCAATCTCCGAAATCGGCACCTACTGGGTAGATGTGAACTCCAACGGCTGTGTTACCCGCGACAGTATTACGGTGGTTGCCGACCCTTGTCTATGTGAAATTATTGTACCCAATGCATTTACGCCAAACGGCGACGGTGTTAACGACAAATTCAAACAACTGGATTGCAACACGCTCAACAATTTCAGTATGCGCATTTATAACCGATGGGGAGAGTTGATGTTTGAAACCGCCGATTACAATGACGGATGGGATGGCACTTTTGAAGGCAGTGAATGCGAAATGGGCTCTTATGTGTACGTCATTGATTACGCCATACCCGAAGGCGAGAGCGGTCGCAAATCGGGCAGCTTTGTCCTGGTGCGATAAATTTACTGCGGCAAGTACACCGGATAAAAATGTATATTTCTGTATTTCCCCCACTGGGATTTCGGATCCCCGCATTGCAGCAATGTTATATCACCCTGGTGCACACGGCGGCGTAACGGCGGGAAAGTGATTACCGTCAATACCTTCGGTACATAATATTAACGGCGACGCATTTTTCTCTACATATTGTGAATAAAAATTCATGGTAACGGATTTGATAGCGGCATCAAATTCTTAAATTCGTAGCTGTGAAACAAGAACCTGTTGCAGCATGAAATTCTCGCATCTACACGTACATACCCAATATTCGCTCTTAGACGGCGCATCGGCTATTCCCGCGTTATATGCCAAGGCTGTTTCCGACAATATGCCCGCCCTCGCCATTACCGATCACGGCAATATGTTTGGCGTTTTTCAATTTGTGGCCGAGGCGCAGAAACATAAAAATGCAGACGGCACACTCAAGGTAAAGCCAATCGTCGGCTGCGAATTTTATGTAGTTGAAAACCGGCACCGCCAAAGTTTTACCCGCGAAGAAAAAGATATGCGATATCACCAGGTGCTTCTGGCAAAAAACGAAACTGGCTACCGCAACCTGATGAAATTGTGTTCACTCGGATTTATCGAAGGCAATTACGGAAAATATCCCCGCATCGACAAAGAATTAATTGAAAAGTACAATGAGGGATTAATCGCAACAACCTGCTGCCTGGCGGCTGAAGTGCCAAGAGCTATCCTGCGCAAAACCGAAAGCGAAGCCGAAGAGATTTTTAAATGGTGGCTGAACATCTTCGGCGAAGATTATTATATCGAATTACAGCGGCACGACATTGCCGATCAGCAGAAAGTAAATGCCGTATTAATACAATGGGCAAAAAAATACAAGGTCAAAACGATAGCCACCAACGACGTACACTACGTAGAACAGGCGGATGCAAACGCCCATGATATTTTATTGTGCATCAATACGGGTGAAAAACAATCCACGCCGAAATCCAAAGACGTAAGCGATGTAAGCGAATCGGTGAACAGAGGAACCCGGTTTGCATTTAACAACGATCAATACTATTTCAAAACAAAACGGGAAATGGAAGCGCTGTTTGCCGACACGCCGGAATCGCTTGACAACACCAATGAGATAGTCGATAAAGTGGAATTGCTGAACCTGCATAAAGATATACTGCTCCCCCACTTTCAGTTGCCAAAGGGTTACGACGATCAGGATGCCTATCTCGCTCATATCACCTATGAGGGCGCCAAAAAGCGATATAAAGAAATTACACCGGAAATTGATGAGCGCCTGCAGTTTGAATTGTTCACCATTAAGACGATGGGCTTTGCGGGATACTTTCTCATCGTCGCCGACTTCATCAATTACGGCAAAGACATCGGCGTATTTGTCGGGCCGGGGCGGGGCTCTGCCGCCGGTTCCGCAGTGGCCTATTGCATCGGCATCACCAATATTGATCCGATTAAATACGACCTGTTGTTCGAACGATTTTTGAACCCCGACCGCAAGACTATGCCCGATATAGATACCGACTTCGAGGATGAAGGGCGGCAGCGTGTCATAGACTACGTGGTGGAGAAGTACGGCAAAATGCAGGTGGCGCAATTAATTACCTACGGCACTATGGCTGCAAAAAGCAGTATCAAGGACGTAGCACGTGTCCTGGACCTGCCATTGGCCGAAGCAAACTTCCTGGCCAAATGCGTTCCCGACCGGCCCGGAACCAATCTCAACCGGATTCTGCTGGCGCCTTTAACCGGAGAAAACAGCCTGGCCGCCAAAGAAAACCTATCTGCCGACGATATGGCACAGGTAAAACAACTGCGCAAAATCCATGAAGGCAATGATCTGCAGGCAACCGTATTGAAAGAAGCCTTAAAACTGGAAGGCTCTGTGCGCAACACCGGCATCCACGCCGCTGGCATCATTATCGCCCCGAAAGACCTCACCGATTTAATTCCGATTGCCACGGCTAAAGATTCGAATCTGTACGTTACCCAATACGAAGGCGATTATATCGAAAGTGCCGGCGTAATAAAAATGGATTTTCTGGGCCTGAAAACCCTATCCATTTTAAAGACAGCGTTAAAACTGATAAAAGAAAATCACGATGACGCCATAGACCTCGATAATCTGCCGTTAGACGACACCGCCACTTTTGAATTGTTCCAACGTGCCGAGACAAATGGCATCTTTCAGTTTGAATCTGCGGGTATGCAGAAATATCTGAAGGAATTAAAGCCGGATAAATTTGATGACCTGATTGCGATGAATGCACTTTACCGCCCCGGGCCAATGGACAATATCACCAGCTTTATCGCCAGAAAGCAGGGTAGGGAAAAAATTACCTACGACATCGCCGACATGCAGGAATTGCTGGAAGACACTTATGGAATAACGGTGTACCAGGAACAGGTGATGCTGCTGTCGCAGAAATTGGCGGGATTCACCAAAGGGCAGGCAGATAAATTGCGCAAGGCTATGGGGAAAAAGAAGCGCAAGGAGCTGGATGAAATGAAGGGCATTTTCATGGAGGGATGCAAACAAAAAAATTACCCCGAAAAAGTTTGCGAAAAAATCTGGACCGATTGGGAGGCATTTGCGCAATACGCATTTAATAAATCGCACTCGACGGGATACGCATTGATTGCCTACCAGACAGCTTATTTAAAAGCGCATTACCCGGCCGAATATATGAGCGCCGTACTTACGCATAATATGTCGGCAATAGATAAGGTGAGTTTCTTTATCGAAGAGTGCCGGCGCATGGATATCCCCGTACTGGGCCCCGATATCAACGAGAGCCATTTGAATTTTTCGGTAAATACTAAAGGGCAAATCCGGTTTGGTTTAGCAGCCATAAAAGGACTGGGATTGACAGCGGTAAATGCGCTGATAGAAGAGCGGCAGGAAAACGGCATTTTTAAAAACATCTTCGATCTGGTGCGCCGTGTCAACCTGCGCACTGTAAACAAAAAATCACTCGAATCGCTCGTTCTTGCCGGTGCATTGGACGGGTTCGGCATACACCGTGCCGCCTATTTGGAAACGATTCCCGGCAATACGCATAACCTGGTGGAGGCATCCATCAAATACGGCAGCAATTTTAAAAACGGCGTAGTCAATGAGCAGCCTACATTATTCGGCGAATTCGCATCCATCGAAGTGGCCGAACCGGCAATCCCCGAAATACCCGAATGGACACTCATCGACAAGCTTAAAAAAGAACTGGAAGTCTGCGGTATGTATCTCAGCGGCCATCCGTTGGATGAACAGCGCATAGAAATTGAAGCGCTGCGCACCTGTACCATCCGGGAAATTTCAAAATACATCGACCAGCACATTGCAATCATCGGACTGGTCAGCGGATCGGTAACACGTACGAGTAAAAACGGTGAGAAATTTATCATTTTCAACATCGAAGATTATTCCGATACGATTGAATGCGCCCTGTTCCGAGAGCAGTACGTGCGATTTAAGCATTACGTGGAAGAACCGGGCTATATCGTCTGTGTCAAGGCAAATGTAAAGCACAGCTACCGCGACAAGGAGAAATTAGAATTGCGTGTAACCGAAATAGCATTACTCAGCCAGGTACGGGATAACCAGAAACTAAAAGTGATGTTGACAGTGCCGTTGCAGTCGGTAAACCGGGATTTTATCACTAAAATGGGCGCCCTGATCCAACAGCACCCCGGCAAAGACAGCGTGGTGTTGAAAGTCAGCGACGGACAGTGCGATCTGAATTTCAGGTCGTCCAACGGATCGGTGCATATCAACAGGCAACTGATAAAGGCAATGCAGCAATTGGGTGGCAACGAGGTAACAGTTATGCGAGGTTGATTACCTTTGCAACGGAACTTTAAACGGCGTGATGTGTTTATGGAATTACTCATTTTAAAAATTTATTAAATATTTAATTATGGCTTTAGAATTTACCGATGCTAACTTCAAAGAAGTAGTGCTGGACAGCGACAAATTATCCATTGTCGATTTTTGGGCGGAATGGTGCGGCCCCTGCCGTGTCGTAGGCCCGATCGTGGAAGAACTTGCAAAAGATTACGAAGGGAAAATCAATGTGGGCAAACTGAATGTTGACTTTAACGCAAACGTGAGTCAGCAATACGGCATCCGCAATATCCCCACCATTTTGTTTATCAAAAATGGCGAAGTGGTTGACAAGCAGGTAGGCGCTGTTCCTAAAAGTGTTCTGGAGGCGAAGATTAAACAACATATCTGATTTTAATTGCATTCACGAAATAAAGAAGCCTTCCTGCGTTGTAAGAAGGCTTTTTTTGTTGAACGATGGTATCGCCGTTAATAACCATGCAGGACATACGCCGGGTGGAGAACCTGGAGTTTCTCGCACGCCAGGTGGTGGAGGGGTTTTTCCTCGGCTTGCACAAAAGCCCGTTTCACGGTTTCTCTGTGGAATTTGCCGAACACCGCATTTACAACCCCGGCGAATCGGTGCGCCATGTGGATTGGAAAGTTTATGGCAGAACTGACCGCATGTACACCAAAAAGTTTGAAGAAGAGACCAACCTGCGCTGCCAGGTAGTCATCGACGCTTCTTCCAGTATGTACTACCCCGAACCGGATGCCGGACAAACACATGCCGGGTATAATAAATTGCTGTTCTCCGCCGTTTGCGCAAGCGCCCTGATTTATTTGTTGAAAATGCAGAGAGACGCCGCCGGGCTATCGATATTTGCCGATGCAATATTACTGCATACCAAGGCCGGCTCCAGCAATGTGCATCATAAATTGCTACAATCGCAACTGGAACAATTCATCGGTAAACGCAGCCGTAATGTAACGACGCAGGCGGCGAAAAGCCTCCATCAGTTAGCCGAAAGCCTCCACCGGCGAAGTCTTGTAATTATCTTCAGCGATATGTTCGACAGCGCCGAAAACCCCGATGATTTATTCTCTGCCTTACAACACCTGAAATACAATAAACACGAAGTGATTTTATTTCACGTCATCGATAAGCGCAAAGAAATTGATTTCGCATTCGACAACCGGCCTTATGTGTTTATCGATATGGAGACGGGTGAAAAAGTAAAACTGCGCAGCAATGAAGTGAAGAGCCGCTACGCCGAACAGATGCAACTGTTCCTGAAACAATTGCAATTGCGCTGCCATCAATACCAGATCGATTTCATCGCGGCGGATATCAATAAGGATTTCAAGCAAATTCTGCTGCCTTACCTGGTGAAGCGCATGAAGATGAAATGATGCATTCCTCGCCTTGCTAAGGCAGGTCACCGGGTTCAGCCGCTGCGTATTCAAGCAATTCGCACTCCTACCCTCCCGTTACAAGTGTTAACTTCCATGATGTTTTTTACAAATTCCCCGCCATTTATATTGCATTTTTTTAACTTTGAAAAAATGAATAAAACAATTACCGCATTACTCCTCATCAGCCTTGCAATTGTTCCTACGGTGCAGGCACAGATTTCCTACAGCACGAGCATTGTCGCCGATGGAATAACCCGCAGTTACAGGGTGTATGTTCCAGCGATATATGACGGCTCCACGCCGGTACCATTAGTATTTAACCTCCACGGCTACACTTCCAATGCTGTCGAACAGGAGATGTACGGCGATTTCCGGCCAATTGCCGACACCGCCAATTTCATAATTGTATGCCCGAATGGCACCGATGATGCTACGGGCGTCCGGTTCTGGAATTGCCTGGGCGCAGATAATGTCGGAGTGGACGATGTCCATTTTATATCCCTGCTTATCGACACCCTGTCTGCAGAATACAACATCGATGCAACGAGAATTTATTCCACCGGCATGAGCAATGGCGGCTTTATGAGCTATACACTCGCAGGCGAATTGGGCGACCGCATAGCTGCCGTTGCCTCTGTGTGCGGCAGTATCACGTACGACAGGTTTCCCGCCATTATGCCCACCCATCCGACACCCGTCATGGAAATTCACGGCACGGCGGATTTCACTATTCCTTACGACGGCTTCCTGATATTTATGCCCGTGGAAGCGGTATTGGATTATTGGATTGAGTTTAACAATTGCGATTCGGTTCCCGAAATCATTGAGGTCCCGGATATCAGCCCCGGTGATGGATGTACCGCTACCCATTATATATATTCAGGCGGCGCCAACAATACCCGTGTTGAGCTATTTAAAATTAACGGCGGCGGTCATACCTGGCCGGGATCGCCGATCATAATTGGCGTTACTAACCAGGACATAAATGCGAGCCTGGAAATATGGCGGTTCTTTTTGCGCTACAGCCTCGATGCATTAACCGCTATTCCGGAATCCTCCTTTGAAACCGCCGATTTGCGCATTACGCCCAATCCTGTGAAATCGGAATGTACTATTGCTGCCGACAATGCCCGGCTCGGCGAGGTGCGCCTGTTTGATATGCAGGGCGCCTGTGTATTTGCGGACTATTCCAATGCGACAGATGTGAAGACAATAGATCTGCAAAACCTGGCGCCGGGAATGTACACACTGATGTGCAAGGTAAACGGCCGGTATCAATTTGAAAAAATTATCCGGCAATAATGCTGCGCTGACATGTTGAAACTCTCCGGCAGCTTAGGCTTGCATTTACTAACAGCACATTTTTAATTTGTATGCTTAACCGGTTGTTTTTTAACAGCACACAAGGGAAATTTGCAATTTACACCGGATGACAACGGCGGACACGAGACAATCCCGACCTGTATTTTTTATTTCTTACTATATGCCGTATAGCTGCAGGACTATCTAAATCCAATGTTATAATTTTTTTACATTTTATATTTTTCAATGCAGTGTAAAGGACTATGAAATTGAAATTACTCATTGGCTTTTTTTATTTTTGATATATAATGCATTTTGAGTCGAACCGCAGTTAACGGCAACTAAAAACCGGAACAAATTGACAATCGCAGGGTGAAACGGCGCCACATGTTGTTTGTCAAAATTTTTAATTGTACCGCACCCGCTTAACTGCCGGCTATTGATACTTATGGTAAATGTATAATTATGACGCTAAAAGAGTTTATTAAAAGGTATGATACTGACAGTACAATCGTACTTGTTGAAGGCAAGCGAAATGTTCCGGAGGCAGATAAAGCACATTTGATTGCGCTGGGTAAGCTATTGGCATCGAAGACACAAAAAATGATGTTCCGGAGCGGTAATGCAGTTGGCGCAGATCAGTTATTTTCGGAAGGGATTACATCTGTTGACAAAAGAAGATTGCAAGTTATTGTGCCGTATGCAGGACATAGGCTGAAATCGAACCCTGCCTATGAAACTGTCTCTTTGGACGAACTAAACCTCGCCGAAGAGGCGGAAGTGGTTTATCAATCGAAAAGCTACAAGAAAATGGAAAAACTCATCGATCAATATGTTGCGGGCACCAATAACCGCTTCACGATAAAGGCAGCATATATAATTCGGGATACAGTCAAAGCGATTGGATCCGCCGCAATTAAACCGGCAGCGATTGGTATTTTTTACGACGATTTAGATAACCCGATGTCCGGCGGTACCGGCCACACGATGCAAATTTGTCAACAAAATAATATTCCCGTAATTGATCAAAAAACCTGGTTCAAATGGTTGCGGGTATAGACCGGTAAGCCCTTATTGACCAACCAGGTAAAAAAGAGTTCAAATGGAATTAACAGTGGAAAGACAATACGCCGGTTGAACTTTTACATTAAGTGGGCATCAACAGCAGAATTCAGGACGAGATTGAAGAAACCTTAAACAACCGCTTATACTGACCTGTTGAAGGTAACCGATTGCCGGACCGGCCGAATGTCTGCCAGGCAATATAACGCAGTTGAACGGCAATACCCCGGCAGCATTTACAAATAAATGTCTCCGGGTACCGGTTATTTTTTAACCGGCATTGCGGTTAAAGTTCTACATGGGTATTCTTAAAATACTTGCGCACCCAGGCGGTCATCTGGTTTTGAGTCATATCGGGCGCCGTATGCACCGCCAGTAATTTCCCGGCCATTATGGAATCCAGCCTGAACATTTTTTCGAGTTCTGTCTTTGTGCCGGCGGGTCCGAAAACCACCAACTGATCGGCTTTCATTGCCAGAGTGCGCACCTTATCCAGAAACCGCTTGCGTTGGTCTTGAATTTTGGATTCCCGTTTATGTTCCTCGTCAAAAAACTGATTGCCGAACCTGGTAGTGCTTTTTCCTTCACCCGGAATGCGTTCACGGTAATCCACATTTGCCGGCACTTCCTGAATATTGGGCGTATCGCCATTTAATTCAATAATCACAGCCTTTGAGCCGTCAATCCAAATTCCCATATTTCGTGTCATACTTCAAAGAATTTTCTTTCCTTAAAATACACCTTACAGCAGGTTTGCCGTGCGGTCATCTTAAGAAAACGGTGATTTTTCATTAAGTGAAATCAGTATGCAAAGTTCGGCAATTCGGGGCAAAGTAGGAAATATGGCGCCGGAAGGGGCGGCTACGGCGCCATCGGCAAATGTATGCAGCAGCAGAATTGGGCAATTTTCACACAGGCGCTTTCCGCACTGTTCACATCCTGAACAATATTCTGGCAAGGCTTTTTATTTTTACTCCATGGCGCAGGAACTGCTTTTGGAGGTAAAAAACCTGTCCACCCATTTTTTTAGCGAAGGGCGGGAGATACGTGCCGTGGATAATATTTCATTTGATATTTACCGGGGTGAGACAATCGGCATTGTAGGCGAATCGGGCTCGGGCAAATCGGTAACCTCGCTTTCCATAATGCGGCTCATCCAGCAGCCGCCGGGCAAAATTGTATCAGGTGCATTCCTGTATCACGGGCCGTCGGGAATTGTCGATCTGGCTACCCTGCCTGAAAAAGAAATGCGGCACTACCGCGGCAATAATATCGCTATGATATTCCAGGAGCCGATGACCAGCCTCAACCCCGTATTCACCTGCGGTTCTCAGGTGGACGAGGCGATAATGTTACACCAGAAGAAAAACAAAAAGCAGGCAAAGGAACTCACCTTGTCCCTATTTCAAAGCGTGCAATTGCCCGAACCCCGGCGCATCTATTCCGCTTATCCACACGAATTGAGCGGCGGCCAGAAACAACGGGTGATGATTGCCATGGCCATGAGCTGTAACCCCGACATCTTAATTGCCGACGAGCCGACAACCGCCCTCGACGTAACCGTTCAGAAAACAATTCTGGACCTGATGCTCGAACTGAAGACAGGCATCAGGGCTTCCATTTTATTTATCACCCACGACCTCGGAGTTATAGCTGAAATTGCCGATCGTGTACTGGTGATGTACAAGGGCCATATCGTGGAGCAGGGTACCGTATTGGATATTTTTGAAAATCCACAACACCCATATACAAAAGGGCTGATGGCATGCAGGCCGCCCTTGCAGAAACGGTTGAAAAAGCTACCCGTCATCAGCGATTTTATGGAAGAAGACAATGCGGGCAATATCATTGAGAAAAATACGCTTGAACACCGGGAAATAATTGTAAGCGAACGGGAAATTTCGGACAGGCTGGAAAACCTTCCCAGGCAGGAACCCATTTTAAAAGTAGAACAGTTGCAAACGTATTTCCCTGCAAGCAGGAGTTTTTTCGGCAAACCCACCGGCTGGATCAAGGCGGTGGATGGCGTGAGCCTGCAGGTGTATCCCGGAGAAACATTAGGACTGGTGGGTGAAAGCGGCTGCGGGAAAAGTACACTGGGGCGCACCATTATCCGATTGCAACAACCCACCGGCGGCAAGGTTGAATTTATGGGAAAGGACCTGCTCGCATTAGACCATCGTGCGATGAAACAGGTGCGCAAAGAAATGCAGATCATCTTCCAGGACCCTTACAGTTCCTTAAATCCGCGGCTCACCGTCGGCTATGCCATACTTGAACCCATGCAGGTACACGCTCTTTACTCCAACGATAAGCAGCGCAAAGAAAAAGTCATCGAGTTGCTGGAAAAAGTGAATATGCCGGCGGACGTCTATGGCAGGTATCCGCATGAATTCTCAGGCGGGCAGCGGCAACGGATCTGTATAGCCCGTGCGCTGGCTGTAAATCCAAGGTTTATTATATGCGACGAATCGGTCTCCGCTCTCGACGTCTCCGTTCAGGCACAGGTATTAAACCTGTTGATGGATTTGCGCAGCGAGTTCGGATTCAGCTATATCTTCATCAGCCACGATCTCAGCGTTGTAAAATTTATGAGCGACCGCATTTTGGTAATGAACAAAGGCAGGATCGAAGAACAAGGCGCAGCCGACAGTATTTACAACCATCCGCAAACCGATTACACGAAAAAACTGATTGCCGCCATACCAAAAGGTAATGTGGATGCCATAAAACGGCGGTTATCGACCGTTTAATGCAACGGCTTTATGATAACTGATTATCTTCGCAATACAGTACTTGAAGAAGCACTTTTTATATAAAATTCTACTTATTACGGCAGTTATTTTGCTGAGCAGTTGTCGGCGCAAAGAGGACACGCTGTGGGATATCGGTCTGCTCACCCCCATAGTGCAGGGCAATTTAAATCTCACCGACATCCTGGCGGACAGCCTACACGCTGTCAACAGCGATGCAAGCGTTGACCTGGTGTACCGCCAGCAGCTCATCGATTTGAATCTCGCCGAAGAGGGATTTTCCATTCCCGACACCATCGTTCACGTATATGTATCGCTCGATTCACTGGGATTGACCGACCGCACCCTCACCAACCAGATTTCACTCGGCCAGGTGGCCACGGCTCTGGGATTCCCCTATGGCACCTTTATTATTTTAAACAACGGCAATATGGTGCCCATTGACCCGATTGAGGGGTTTAGTTCCGGCGAACAACCCATTGATGCCAACTCGTTTTTTGAAACGGCGACCTTTGAGTCGGGGAACCTGGATATTGAAATTTACAACGGCTTCCCGATTCCGCTGACTAATCTCTCGCTGTTGATTAAAAATGCTTCTGACGGCGCAGTAATCGTGGACGAAACCATCCCGCTGGTAGAAGTTGGCCAAACAGTTGTCTCCACCACAGCGCTTGACGGCAAAACTGTTGACGGGGATTTAATTGCGGAAATCACCAATTTCGATTCGCCGGGCAGCGGCGGCGAAAACGTATTGATAGATACATCTGATGCATTCATCATTACTATGACCGCTTATGATTTAGAACTGGTGGAAGCTACTGCGATATTTCCCGCACAGAATTTAGTGAACAGAAAAAACGATGTGCAATATGCCATGGGCGGTCCCGAATTTACGAATATGAAAATTCAATCGGGCAATGTGGTAATCGATGTGGTGAGCACGATGAAGGACACCATTTATATCGAATACGCTATCCCGGGAGCAGTGGACCCGTTTGGCAACAGCGTTTCCATATCCACAAAGGTGCCTCCCGCTCCGGCTGGAGGCAGTACCACCGTCAGCGAAGAGTTCCCGCTGGACGATTACACAGTGGACCTGCGTGGCAGCAGCGGCACGGGCTTCAATACCTTTTATCAGGAATTTGTAGCGAGAATCGATTCAACCGGTAACCTTGTCAATATCTCACTGCTCGACAGCATCTCATTGGTGTACGGGTTAAAAGATATCGTCCCAAAATCTGTCGAGGGATATTTAGGTCAGTCCTCCGAAATACTCCGGGATACGCTGAGGAGTATAGACGCATTCCGAACCATCATCTCCGGCGACCTGCTGTTCGACCAGGTAGATGTGTTGTTCAATATTGAAAACGGCATAGGCGTTGATGCGGATGTAGTTTTACATTCCATGACAGCGGCGAATACACGCAGCGGCGTTACAAAAACATTGACGGCGCCAACGGTAATCGGGCAGGTGATACCGGTTCAACGTGCCCAGAAAAACCCGTTTTTGCCCGGCATTACCGATGTGGTATTAAACACATCCAATTCCAACATTAAAGAACTGCTGGAAATTTTGCCCGACGAAATCAGTTACGATGTAAGCATGGAAATCAACCCCGATGGCAATGCCTATAACTACCAGGATTTTATCCTGGAGAACAGCAGGCTGAAAGTAAACCTCGACATGGATGTGCCCTTAAATATCATTGCCGACGATTTGGTTATGCAGGACAAGTTCTCCGTCGATCTCAACAATATGGATCACCCGGAAAATATTTTAAGCGGAGATCTGATTTTAGAAGTGGAAAATGATTATCCTTTCGAGGCAGAATTATGGTTTGTATTTTACGATGCATTCGGAACGGCTTTGGACAGCATTGACTTTTCGACAACGCCCGTTCAGGCAGGTGTCTTGTCGCCCGATTGCAGAGTGTATGAAAGTACACTTACCGAAATGAAAACATTTATCGATGAATCCAGAATGCAGAAATTCCTGCAGGCGACCACAGCAATTGTAACCGTGCGCTATAACACCACTACCCTCACGGGCTGCGGCGATCATATCCGCATATACAGCGACTACGACCTGCACTTTAATTTACGGGCAGATTTTAATTACCGCATAAACCTGCATAATTATTGATGCGCAGCCTTTTTACTTTACTCTTTTTCCACTTCGCATTCGGTGTATCCGCACAAACGGATACCGCATTTACGGTTTCTTCCCATGTATTCCCATGGTTCGATCCAACGGCATTGCAATTATCCGACAGCGGCAAAGTGAGCGTGCATATCGGATCGGGTTTCCTCCTGGGCAGCTCTGCCCAACCGGTTTCATTCACCGATAAATTATTGTTCGGCGGTTTTATCACCGATGCGGAAAAGGCAAAAGTAGGCCAGCGATTAAACGATCTGAATTACGGCGGGATTGATTTCGAATCCGATGTGTATTTCAGTTTTAAAACAGACAGCCTGTCGAAAAATTCGGCGCTGTTCATCGGCGGAGGTTATACCTATTTACAAGGCCTTGCCTACACAACCGATTTTTTCAATCTGATGTTTTACGGCAATGCGCCTTATGCCGGCGATACCGCCACATTTAGCAATAGCGCATTCAATGGATTTACCCTGGCGGAATACAAGGCGGGGTTTGTCAGTCAATGGCAGGGAAAGCAGGGGCAATGGACCGCAGGTTTCGCCGCTGGCGTGTATCAGGGGTTATCCGCTCACCGGGCAATGGTGCATACCGGTATTTTGGCAACTGCTGCCGGAGGAACCCAACTCGACATCGCCATGGATTTTGAATATAATAATACGGGCGCCGAGCCGGTGCGGTTTAACAAGCCCAAAGGATGGGGATACGGCATGGATGCGTTTGTCAAGTTTCAAAACATCGAAAAACAATTTGAAGTAAACGCCGCCATACAGGATATCGGAATGATATTCTGGAATAATACTCCGCATAATTATTTCGCCGATACCGGTTACATTTACGACGGCATTGACATTACCTATGTATTTAATTCCGGTAGTTCACCAAATGCCGATGTCAATGATTCAATTTTTGAAATACTGGGCATCGACACTTCCGCCTTGCCGTTTCAAACTCCCGCACCCTCAAAACTCAATGTTTCCTTTACCAAATATTTCGGTTACAGCGGCGTGTTTTTAAATGCGGGAGTGCAGTATTTCGTATTTATGCCTTACCAGTTATTTGTTTACGGGCGCTGCGGTAAAAATTTTCCGAAAGCGGAAATGCAGATCTCCGGCATTGCCCATATCGGCGGATTCGGCAGCTATGGCATTGGCGTGGATATGGAAAAAAAATTGTTTAACGATATTTACCTGCGGGTGGGCTCCAACAGCATCCTCGGATTTATTGCCCCCCACACGTTTAATACCGCCTCGGTATTCGGGTCAATCCGGAAAACATTTTAGTCAGCAACCTTAATTTTTCAACCGCCATTTTTTTCGCACCGGCCTTGTTTAACTTTGCGCATTCATGACAAACATTGTAAAGACAGACGTATTGGTGTTAGGCGCAGGGCCGGGCGGGGCTGCCACTGCCTTGTTTCTCGCAAAGGAAAATATCCCTTGCATCGTCATGGAAAAGGCCACTTTTCCGAGAGATAAAATCTGTGGCGATGCCCTCAGCGGCAAGGTAGTGGAAGTGCTCAACCGTCTCGACAAAAACATCATCGACAGCCTGAGCGCTGACGCAAAGGCACTTGACTGCTGGGGAGTAACATTCGTGGCCCCCAATGGCATGCCCCTGAGCATTCCTTTTAAGCTGGATTATGCGAGTAATTCTGAGCGCAGGCTGGCACCGGGCTTTATCGAAAAGCGCATCGACTTCGACAATTTTCTCATCGGTTTGGTTAAGCGGGAATCCGCTATTCAATTATTGGAAAATACCGCTGTGGAAAGCTTTGAAAAAACAGCGGAGGGATTTATCGTACGCAGTAAGGATAACAAATGTGAAATTCACACCCGGCTCGTAATCGCTGCCGACGGAGCGCATTCACAATTTGCCAGGCAGCAGGGGGGCATCGAAGTGGACCGGAAACATTTTTCAGCCGGAGTGCGTGCCTATTATAAAAATGTAAGCGGTATCAAAACCGGTAATTATATCGAATTGCATTTCCTAAAGGACTTCCTGCCGGGGTATTTCTGGATATTCCCATTAGCGGACAATGCCTGCAATGTAGGTCTGGGAATACGCAGCGACGTGGTGAGCAGGCGAAAAATAAACCTGAAACAAAAATTAGGGGAAGTGATAAAAACTCACCCCGTCCTGAAAGAGCGGTTTGCAAATGCGGAAATTACAGACGACGTGAAGGGATACGGCCTGCCCCTGGGCAGCAAAAAGCGGAAGTTGTCCGGCGACAATTATATGCTGGTGGGCGATGCCGCCGCACTGATAGACCCATTCACCGGTGAAGGCATCGGCAATGCCATGTTGAGCGGTATGTGCGCAGCCGCAAGCGCAAAGGCCTGTATCGAGGCCGATACCTTTACCGCTGACCTGTTGCGCAATTACGACACGGCAGTGTACCGGCGCCTCGGCCATGAATTAAAGCTGAGTTACCGCATGCAGCAGTTGGTAAACTATCCCTGGCTGTTTAACTTTGTGGTGCGCAAAGCAAACTCTAACAAGGTGTTGCGGGAGACGATAAGCGTGATGTTTGAAGATATTGACCTGAGAGACAGGTTGCGCAAACCATCGTTTTACATACAACTATTATTTTCAAAATAAACAATACCATATGAAAAAGTTAATGATTGGATTTTTAATCACCGGTTTCATTTCAATTACCGCATGCAGTGAAAAAAAAGAAAAAAAACCTACTGAGGATGAAATGGACCAGGTTGGCAACACTGACGGAGCCGAGAATCAACTCGTAGTTAACGGCATCGGGGGATACGGCGCCGAAATCACCGTTGATGACGCTAAAGACCTAATGGTTTTTGCATCAGACAGAGCTTCGTTTAACGGGTACACCGGCAAAGTAAAGGGCACAGTTGTGGATGTGTGTCAAAACAAGGGATGCTGGATGAAATTGGATTTGGGCAATGGCGAAACCATGCGAGTGTCATTTAAGGATTACGGGTTCTTTGTACCGAAGGACCTCGCCGGTAAGCAGGTGGTTGTTCAAGGCAATGCCGAAGTAAAAAATATTTCAGTGGACGAACAAAGGCATTTCGCCGAAGATGCCGGCAAATCAAAAGAGGAAGTGGAGGCTATTACAGAGCCGAAGGAGGAATTGACCTTCGTAGCCGACGGCGTAATCGTCCTGTAGGTAAGTATTTATAAACAAGGTTTGGGTAAAAAAAATAATCCTTTTATCTTTGCCGCACCTTAAAAAAGGCATTGATTCCGTAGCTCAGTTGGTAGAGCATTACACTTTTAATGTAGTGGTCCTGGGTTCGAGTCCCAGCGGGATCACTAAGAGCAAAACAAGCCCTTGTAAATGAATTATTTACAAGGGCTTTTACATTTGCACCACTTCGCACTATTGGTCGGTATCTTTCAAACTGTGTCCGAAATAATGCCTCAGTCGAACAGCGCAGCCGCCTTGTTTAATGCGTTGACAGGCGCAATCCCTATGCACGGCATCGCTGTATCCAAATGCGCAATAGTCAATCTCAGATCAAAAATTTTATTTTTGAATCAAAATTAAAAAACAGTCCGGCCATCCGGCATGCAATGAAGAAGTTCACCTATCAAATATTCGGCTTTGAAAAATATTTATTCATTCTGAGTTCACTTTACTTTATCAGTTACCGCTTAGGTGTTTTAAAAACCAAAAGAGAATACGCATATCATTATTATTTAAAAAACATTATTCATGCAGGCGATACCGTAATTGATATTGGTGCTAACCTGGGATATTATTCTGTATTATTTGCCCAATGGACCGGAGTTGCAGGCCGGGTGTATTGTGTTGAACCCGTACCGCAGATTGCAAAAGTCCTGGTGAGAAATACCGCCCGGTATCCGAATGTCAAAATATATTTCTGTGCACTCGGGGAAGAAAATAAAAATATTACCATGATAAATAACAGCCTGGAAAAATTCGGTTATATCACATCCGGGCGAAATTCGGTTTATACATCCGGAAGCGACGCAGGCGATAAGGCAATGACGTTTAAAGCCACCATGAAGCGGGGCAGTGAGCTCTTTGGCAAATTGGAGAAGATTGATTTTATCAAATGCGATGTGGAAGGATACGAATTGTTCATCCTTGAAGACATGAAAGAATTAATCCGTAAGCATAAGCCGGCCATCCTGCTGGAAACCGATGGTGCAAACCGGGCAAAAGCAATACGCTTATTAGAGTCGCTCAATTACCAGGGCTGGACATTAATCAATAACCAACTGGAACTCATCGATAATTCTCGCAGCGAATCAGCCGATATACTTTTTTTGAAAAAAGAATAGCGCAACCCGTTTTCACCGTTTTTTCGGTTCCGCAATTTTAACCGGTGTTGTTGGCGGAAGTGTCTCTTCAATTGCCATACGACATTCCCGGGCAAACCATTTACTTTTGCAATATCCGGAATATGTCTTAAATACACTATTATGTTATTGCGAGAAATCATTGAGCACCTGGAGAGCATAGCGCCAAAATCACTGCAGGAGCCGTATGATAATACCGGCCTGTTGGTAGGCCACTCCGAAATGGAAATCACATCGGCAATTATTGCTCTCGACGTTACAGAAGCCGTGATGCACGAAGCGATCAGCAACGGGAGCAATTTAATCATCGCCCACCACCCGCTTATTTTCGGCGGGATAAAGAAGATAACCGGCGCAAACTACGTGGAGCGCATTTTAATCCAGGCGATACGACATAATATCGCGGTGTATGCAATTCATACCAATCTGGACAATATCGCATCGGGAGTCAATGCCGCATTTGCCGAAGCAATCGGCCTGCAAGACCTGCACATATTAAGACCGGCCACCGGGCAGTTGTTCAAACTGGTGACATTTGCCCCGGTTGCCGATGCCGCCGGGGTGCGACAGGCCCTGTTTAACGCCGGTGCCGGCCATATCGGCAATTACGATGCGTGCAGTTTCAATTCGGAAGGTACCGGGACATTCCGGGGCAATGCGGAATCCAATCCGGCTGTGGGAGAAAAAGGCAGTATGCACACAGAGCCCGAATTGCGCATCGAGGTGATTTTCCCAAAATGGAGGGAAGCGCAAATAATCGGCGCAATGAAAGAAGCCCATCCCTACGAAGAAGTAGCCTACGATATAATTCCGCTGGCGAATACCCATCCGCAGACAGGTGCGGGAATGATCGGCAGCTTTGCCCATCCGAAGGACGAGACGTATTTCCTCGAAATGGTGAAACGCAAAATGAAAACCCGGTGTATCCGCCACAGCCCCCTGTTGCAAAAACCCATACAGAAAGTGGCCATCTGTGGCGGCGCCGGCAGTTTCCTGTTGCCCGACGCCATCCGGGCGGGTGCCGACGCTTTCATCAGCGCCGATTTTAAATACCACCAATTCTTCGATGCCGACCGCAAAATCCTGATCGCCGATATCGGCCACTACGAGAGCGAACAATTTACATCGCCCCTGCTCTTCGCCATTTTGAAGAAAAAATTCCCTAACTTTGCCCTTCATTTTTCGAGTATAAATACCAATCCGGTTAATTATTTTTAATTATGGCAGTAACAGAACTCACCGTTAAAGAAAGCCTACAGGCGCTGAATAAATTACAGAAAATCCACTCCAAAATTGATGAAATAAACGTACTGAAAGGCGAACTCCCGATGGAAGTCAGCGACCTGGATGATGAAATAACCGGCTTACAGACCCGGTTGAAAAACCTGGATTCGGAAGTCAATACCATTGAAGCGGAGATCGCCGAGCGAAAAAATACGATCAACCAGGCGAAAGAGCTGATAAAGAAATACGAAAAACAGCAGGCCAACGTAAAAAACAGCCGCGAATACGACGCCCTTACCAAAGAGGTGGAAATGAACAAGCTGGACATCGAACTGAATGAAAAGAAGATTAAGGAAGCTACCATTGCCAGGGAGATGAAAATCCAGATTCAGGAACAGTCGAAAGAGGAAGTGGCGCAAAAGGAAATCGAGCTGAACAAGAAAAAGGACGAATTGGAGCACATCATCGCCGATACGGAAAAAGAAGAAGAGGAACTGCAGAAAAAAGTGGCAAAGGCAGAAAAGAATCTCGATCCGCACATCCTGTCAGCTTATTACCGCATACGCAACAACTTCCGCAACGGCCTTGCAGTAGTGAATGTAGAGCGGAATTCCTGCGGCGGTTGTTTCGCTGTGGTGCCACCACAGGTGCAATCTGAAATCAAACAGGCAAAGAAAATTATCATCTGCGAACACTGCGGTCGCATTCTCATCGATGACGCCTCCTTAGAAGGATAATCTCCGGTGTGCATCCGTTGCCGACCTCTCTGCATCTAATCCATAAATGTGAATCCGTGAAGGCTATGCACAAGGTAAAGGTATTGGCTGCCATTCTGCTGTTGCAGGCTACGATAACCCGATCCCAGACTTTTGATTTTAATGCCAATTGCACGGCAGCACATCAATACATCGAATCACTGCAGTTTGGCGAAGCAAAAAAAATATTAGCCCGCGAAAAGTCAGAACATCCCGAAAACCTAATTCCGTATTTCCTGGAGAATACCATTGACTTCATTTCGATTTACATCAGCGAAGAAGAATCCACGTTTAACACCTTGTCGAAAAACAAGGATATCCGCCTCAACAAAATAAAAACCGGCGATAAGAACTCGCCCTACTATCTGTACTGCCAGGCGGAAATACTCATTCAATGGGCGTTTGCGAGGCTGAAATTCGAGGAATACGTCACGGCGTTTAACGAAGTGCGCAAAGCGTTTCTCATGCTGGAAGAAAACGACCGCAAGTTCCCGTTTTTTATTGCCAACAAAAAGAGCCTTGGATTATTACATGCCATTGTCGGCGCCATACCGGATTCGTATAAATGGGGTGTAAATATTCTGGGCATGGACGGTACGATCGACCAGGGGATGTTTGAATTAGCCACAGTAATCAATTACTCGAAGACCAATACCTTTATTTTCGCCCAGGAAGCGTATTTGTACTATGCATTCCTGGCGCTTTACCTTCAGAATGACGATACAAAAGCCTGGAATATGGTGAAGGATCTTGAAACAAAAAACAATCTGCTCAACACGTTTTGTGTGGCGAGTATCGGTATGCGCATCGGGAAAAACAACGAAGCCATTGAGGTGCTGAATAACCGGCCAAAGGGCAGCGGATATTTTCCATATCCCTATCTCGATTACCTGCAGGGCTTAGCCTATCTGCGCAAACTGGATCCGCAGGCCAGCGTATATTTCCATTCTTTTCTCAATGCGTTTAACGGGAAAAATTACATTAAGGAAACGTATCAAAAACTCGCCTGGAATGCCTTGTTGCAGGGTGACAACGCCAAATACAAAGAGTATATGCAACTGTGTATTTCCAAAGGCGATGCTATTATCGACGACGACAAGCAGGCATTGATGGAGGCAAAGAGCGGATATGTTCCCAACGTACGGCTATTGCGCTCGCGGTTGTTATTCGACGGAGGATATTACAAGGAAGCATTAAAGAACCTGGAAGGATATTCGACGGATAACTTTTCGGAGCCGCGGGAAAAAGCGGAATTCACCTACCGTGCCGGAAGAATTTACCACGCCAGCGGCAATCCCTCCCAGGCAAAGGGCTTTTATCTTTCCACCATTAAATACGGCGAAAAACTTCCGCAGTACTTTGCAGCCAGCGCCGCATTAAAACTCGGTGAGATCTACGAACAGGAAGGAGATTATGCCAAGGCAAAACTGTATTTCGATAAGTGTATTGCCATGCCCAATGCAGAATACAAGACCGGCCTCGACAGCCAGGCAAAAGCGGGGTTGAACCGCATCAAAGGCAAGTGATTAATTCTTAATAAATGTTCCGGCGCAGGTAATTGATTCACCGGTAATGCGCAACAGGTAAATCCCATTGGACAATCCTGAAATTTCCACCTGCATTTCCGGCGATGACTGCATCATCTGCCTGATCACTGCATTGCCCTGCACATCGGTAACGACAACCGATACCAGGCCGCTGATTCCCGGAATTCGACAACGCAATATATCTGTCGCCGGATTGGGGTATAAATGGATTTCAGTACCAATCGCAACATCGTGTATTTCCACTACACCCAATGCTTCGAAGTCAAACGGTTCGCCCCACACTTCCAACCCTTTTTGAAACCACACCAGGTCGGTGGTAATATAATTCATAATATCCGTAGAATCTCTATAATGCATTATGCCGATACCGTCGCCGAACTTCCATTCCGGCAAATAGTTATTTTCTGCATTATCCAGGCAATGCGCCACTGCATCGTAATCAAACCAGTCGTACACTTCCTTATAAGCTCGTCCCCAATACAGAGTATCCGTTTTAAAAAAATTGGAATAACCGTAATTACTTCCCTGCAACAGGGACAACTCCATGGGTTCGAGAAAGCCGTAATCGGCATAGCGATAGGAAACCGTAACGGTATCAATAGTCCGTATGGTGTCCGCCGTATCGAAACCGCTATTCGTACTTTCCCATGCCGCATGAAACATGGTATATTGAACGGAATCGGCATATTGTATTTTATCTAAAACAAAAAACTTTTCTTTTTTCAGGCTGTATAACGGATCAATGCTTCCACTTAACTTCTCGGTGAGATAATGAAATTCATTGCCCGGTTCGAAATCGAATACACGGGCAGCATGCAGATCGACAATGGCATTATCGGGATTGTCAATTCCCTTTAAAAGAATCATATTTGTATCATAGGGAAAATTGTAAAAATCTTTAAACGCCACTAAACCGTACTCTTTTGAAATCTCTATTCTCGCATCGTTCATTATGGAGTCCGGCTGAATAATATACGCATCGTCGTACACGTTGAGGGTCAGGCGATACACAGAGTCAAAGGTTGCCGGCAACACCGTGAAATACATTTTGGGAGCCACTGTTGCCCGGATGTGTTTTCCGTCGGGATATTCGTAGAGTCGCCAGAAATATCCCACCGGGCGATTCAACTTTATAATAATACTATCTCCGTATTTATTGAAAAACACACGTGTTTGCTCTGCATCGTTCATCTGTATCATTTTCGGACCGACCGGCGGCGTAACAGCATCGACGGGCAGACATTCAGCCATAGTTGCAGTATCGATATACCGATTAAAATAAAATGCGGAATCCGCTCCTTCCTGCGCCGTCGAATCCACACGGATAAAAAAGTAATCCGTACTGTCAATCCCGTAGGTGCGGATGCGGCCGGGATCGAATAACCGGTATTGCTGCCCACAGGCGCCTGCATTTTCCAAAAGCAGAACACTGATCAGAATAACTGAAAAAAAAGTAATGCGCATAACACCTGATTCAATTACCGGGTCTTAAAATTAGATATTCATAATTTACTTTTGTAATTGACAAGTAAACATTATCGCATTGCAAATTTTCAATAACAAATCCCTTAGGGAATACAACACATTCGGGATAGAGGCAAAGGCACAACAATTTGTAGAAATACGGGAAGATGCCGACTTAGCGCATTTGCCCGATTTGGTGGCGCAACAAAAAAGCGTTCTCGTTCTCGGCGGAGGCAGCAATATATTATTCACACGGGATTTCGACGGATTGATATTAAAAAACAACCTGAAGGGCATCACCGCAGTGCAGGAAGATTCCGAATCTGTTTTTATAAGCGCAATGGCCGGCGAGTCCTGGCATGGATTAGTGATGCACTGTGTCGAAAGAGCGCTGGGCGGCATTGAGAACCTGTCGCTCATTCCGGGTTGTGTAGGAGCGGCGCCCATTCAGAATATCGGCGCTTACGGGGTGGAGCTGAAGGATGTCTTTGTCGAATTGCAGGCGATGGAATTGCTGACCGGTAAACGTATAACCGTGGATAAGGCAACTTGTAAATTCGGATATCGCAACAGCATATTTAAACAGGAGTGGAAGGGAAAATACATCATCCTTTCCGTTACGTTGCAATTGCAAAAACACCCGGTACTCCATACGGGTTACGGCGCAATTCAACATACGCTGAAACAACATAACATTGCACATCCGACGGTGAAGGATATTTCAGACGCTGTGATCGCCATCCGCCGCAGCAAACTTCCCAACCCCGCCGAAATTGGCAATGCGGGCAGTTTTTTTAAAAATCCCGAAGTGCCGAAACCCACTTATGAAAATCTGCAGGTACAATACCCCGGTATTCCGGGCTATACCACTGCGGCAGACACCGTAAAAATTCCCGCCGGGTGGTTAATAGAACAATGCGGCTATAAAGGGAAGCGCATCGGCAACACGGGCGCATATAAAGACCAGGCCTTGGTATTGGTCAACTACGGCAATGCGACGGGAAGCGAAATATTAAGGCTCGCCCATCAAATTCAACAATCGGTATTTGAAACATTCGGCGTTACCATTGAACCTGAAGTGAATATTATTTAGGAATTGCAATTGCTGCAATCAATGGTATTTCTTTCGCATCAACTCCATCATATCCCATAATTTATCGGGAACTTTTTCGAGCATATTAAATTCTCCAGCGCCCTTCAACCATTCGCCGCCATCGATGACGATAACTTCGCCGTTGACGAATGCGCTGTAATCGGAGACTAAATAGGCGGCCAGATTAGCCAGCTCCTGGTGGTCGCCCACCCTGCCTACCGGTATTTTCTTTGCCATATCGAATTCCTCTTCCAGCCCCGGCGGAATGAGCCTGCTCCACGCTCCCTCTGTCGGGAAGGGCCCCGGCGCAATTGCATTTAAACGGATGCCGTATTTAGCCCACTCGACTGCCAGCGACCGGGTCATCGACAGTACGCCGGCTTTGGCAATAGCACTCGGCACCACATACCCCGATCCGGTAAATGCATACGTAGTCACTATGCTCATAACCGTTCCTTTCCGCTTTTCGGCAATCCAGTATTTTCCCAATGCGAGTGTACAGTTGTAACTGCCCTTTAAAACGATGTCCACTACGGTATCGAATGCACGGGACGACAATCGCTCTGTCGGCGAAATAAAATTGCCCGCCGCATTATTCACCAATGCATCCACTTTCCCGAAATGTGTTACCGATTGTTGTAACATTGCTTCCACCGCTTCGTAGCTGCGCACATCGCATTGCAGTGCAATAATATTGCCGCCGGTTTCTTTAGTCATTGCTTCCGCCGCTTGCTGCAACACTTCCAGCTTCCTGCTGGTAATAACTACATTGGCGCCCAACTTCAAAAAATACGTTGACATGGATTTGCCCAATCCAGTACCCCCGCCGGTAACAATTACCGTCTTGTCTTTCAGTGCGCCTTCACGCAGCATCGGCTCCTTATACATATCTTAGTATTTTTATCACTTATTCCCGAGTAAATCTAAGTAAAATGACCGGCAAAAGAAACGATATTGAAATCAAGGTGCGGGGATATCACCTGGACGTGTTCCTGCATGTAAACAATGCCCGTTATCTGGAATTTTTAGAAGAAGCCCGCTGGGCGTATTTTGAACCTATACTGCAGGATACCTTTCTGGAAACGCACCACCTGGCATTTGTCGTTGTCAATATAAATATCAGCTACAAACATCCCGCCTGTCTGAATGATACGTTAATCATTCATACGACGATAAAGGAAACCGGCAATCGCAAAGTGATACTCAACCAGACCATCAAAGACAAGAAAAGCGGCAAACTGGTTGCCGAAGCAGATGTAACATTTGTATTTATAGATACAACGACGGGCAAATCCGTCGAATTGAATGCATCGCTGCTATCCGCCCTGCAGTTATGATGCCGGCATATAAATTTGCGCCCCCGGTCCAATGGGTAAACCGAGTAATACCCACACGACCAACAGCAGGCTCCAGCCGATAATAAACACGACGGTATAAGGCAACATCGTCGAAATAACGGTACCTATTCCCGCCTTTTTATCGTAGCGCTGGATAAAGGCGACAATCAAAGCGAAGTAACTCATCATCGGCGAAATAATATTGGTTACGCTGTCGCCGATGCGATATACCATTTGCGTGTATTCCGGCGTGTACCCCAACAACATAAACATCGGAATAAATACCGGCGCCATGATAGCCCATTTGGCCGAGGCACTGCCCATCACCAGGTTAATGGTCGCAGCGATGATTATGAACAGCAGCATGAGCGGTATCCCCTGAATGCCCGTGGATTTTAAAAGTTCCGCACCGTTAATCGCAGTAATCAAACCCAAATTCGTCCAATTAAAAAAAGCGACGAACTGCGCAGCAAAAAACACGAGGACGATATAGGAACCCAATGTCTCCATTGCCTTTGCCATACCCTTCATGACATCGCTGTCGTTGCGAATGGTCTTTGCGCCGATACCGTAGGCAATACCGCATGCCGCCGCCGAAAAAAACAGCAGTGTAACAATCCCGCTCATAAATGGCGAATGCAGGATACTATGCGTTTCGGCATCTCTTAAGAAACCGTTTGTGGGAATTAACCCCCACAGTACCAGCCCGGTAAAAATAAGTGCGGTAATTCCCGCATAACGCACGCCCTTTCTCTCATCGGCGCTCAGTGTTTTGAGTTCCTCCGCTTTCTCATCGCCGTGATAAGCACCCAGCCGGGGTTCAACAATTTTTTCAGTCACCCAGGTTCCCATACCGGTGATTAAAAAAGTGGAAGCCGCCATAAAGAAATAGTTACAAGCCGGATTCACCAGGTAGCCGGGATCAATAATCTTTGCCGCCTCCGTCGATAATCCCGCCAGGAGCGGATCTACCGTACCGAGCAATAAATTAGCGCTATACCCGCCGCTGACACCGGCAAATGCCGCCGCTAACCCTGCGAGCGGGTTGCGGCCTACGGCGAGAAAAATTATCGCCGCCAACGGTACTAACAACACATACCCCACTTCGCTGGCCGCATTGCTCATCACACCGGCAAATACGATTACCATCGTCAGCAATCGCTTCGGAGACGACAATACCAACAAGCGCAACAGAGCGCCGATCAATCCGGAACCCTCGGCAATACCGATACCCAATAAAGCGACCAACACGGTGCCCAACGGCGCAAATGACGTGAAGTTGGTAACGAGCTTTTTGAGAATCATTGCCAGCCCTTCGCGGCTCATCAGGTTAAATACTTCTACGGTCTCTCCGGTGCCCGGATGTGCGACACTCACATCGAACAAACTGATAATGCCCGAAAGAATTACTACGAGGAATGCCAACAATGCAAACAGCGTGGCGGGATGAGGTAATGCATTACCTATGCGCTCGATACCTGACAAAAATTTATCTGTCCAGGTCCGTTTTGAGGGTACACTTTTATTCATTAATGCGTATTGGGTTGAAAAACTGGGTTGAAAACGTTTTGTGAATAAGTTTCAGAATGTCAGTTTGGTCAAAGCCTGTTCCAAACTTTCGATGGACCCTGCCACATCATCCATCGTACAAGTACCGATGCTCAACCGGAACCAGGGAGATTCCCGTGAGGCGCCAAATGCATAAAACGGAACTATGCCGATTCGTGCTGTACTCAATAAATAATCAGCCACATCGGCCATAGTTTCAATCGTCTTGCCATCGGCAGTTTTTGCGCCGCGAAAATCGATATACACCGTCAGGTAAATAGCTGCTTCCGGTGGAATACAGTCAACCGGGAAACCCTTTTGTTTCAACCGGGTGAACCCTTCATAAAACCCGTTGAGGCGGTCGGAAATCTGGCGGCGGAACTTCATAATAAATGCATCCACTTCATCATCCATCTGCAAAAATTTTGCAGTGGCCACCTGTTCTGCTTTTGGACTCCATGCGCCGATATGTGATAATATGGCCTTCATTTTATCGATGATCGGCTTAGGGCCAAATGCCCAACCGACTCTTACGCCCGTAGCGGATAGCGCCTTGGAGATGCCATCCACATAAATCACGTAATCCCGCAATTCGGGCCTCAGGCTCACCGGGTCGTAGTGCTTGGTGGTACCGTTGGTTAGCATCCAGTAAATCTGGTCGTATAAAATATACAGGGGTTTTTCATTTTCGCCCCGGCGGTTATTTTCTTCAATCACCAAATCGCAAATATCGCTCAATGCATTTTTTGAGAACGTGGTGCCGGTAGGATTAAGCGGTGAGCACAAAGCGAGTAATGCGGCGCCTTTCAAATGCGGCGCAAGGCTCGCTGCCGTTGGCATAAAATGATCTTCCGCAGTGGTCTCTAAACAAATACCGTCGCCACCGGCCAAATAGGTGTAATGATTATTGTTCCAGGACGGCACCGGATAAATTACCTTATCGCCCGGATTGAGCACCGTGCGAAACACACCGTAAATCAATGGCCTCGCACCGCCGCTGATTAAAAATTCATCGGCAGTGTAGTGCAAGCCCTGGTATTTTTCGATAAATGCAGCGGCTGCCGTTCGCAATCTCTCGATGCCGTTGGCCATGGGGTAATTTGTTTCCCTGTTGCGGTACGCCTCAATTATCTCATCCTCCAACACTTTGGGTATCGGAAACACCTGCGGATCAAAATCGCCGATTGTCAGATTGTAAATCTGTTCGCCTTTTTTAATTTTCGCACTTATCTCATTTGCAAGTTTTATTATCTCCGAACCTATCAGGTTTTCAGCCATTGCTGATACCTGAAGATTATGTGTTGTAGCCATACCGGTTGCTGTCATTGGCGCAATTTAACAGATTAAAATGAATTTTCCGAATAGCGGGGAAATTACAAACATTTTTTTTTAAAAAATTTCCTGCTCATCGCAGAAATTGAGAAATCCACAAAGAAGCGGATTACAAAATTATCGCACATAAACGGCATGCGCACGTCTCGGTATTAATTTTCCAAAAGGCGCCAGGTGTAATCCGTTCTCTGTCGCCACATGGATAAATGCATCTTCATAACCCGGAGTAACCGCAACCAATAAACCGCCGCTGGTTTGCGGATCGCAAAGAATATTTTTTTTGTAATTATCCAAACCATCTATTCTTTCGCCGTAAGAATCGAAATTTCTGTTTGTGCCGCCGGGAATACACGCTTGCTCCAAATAATAATCTAAAATCTCATTATCAAATACGGGCACTTTATTAAAAAATATTTCTGCGCTCACGCCGCATGCATCACACAACTCCGTCAAATGGCCGAGCAGGCCAAATCCCGTTACATCCGTCATTGCCTCAACAAAATCACACCTGCCCAACACTTCGCCGAAATTATTGAGTTGCATCATGCTCTGCGGGGCAATTTGCGCATGTTCCGCTTTTAATATTTGTTTTTTCTGGGCAGTTGAAAGAATGCCCACTCCGATATTTTTTGTCAGGAATAAGCTGCAACCCACAGTTGCTCCCGCATTTGTCTTCAGGTTTTTTACATCGATCACACCCGTAACGGCGAGGCCGAAAATCGGCTCCGGGCTATCGATACTGTGGCCGCCTGCGAGGGGAATATTTGCCGCGGCACATGCCTGCCTTGCGCCTTCCAGCACAGCTCCCGCATACCGGCTCTCCACCTTATTCACCGGCCAGCCGAGAATCGCTATCGCCATAACCGGCGTACCTCCCATGGCATAGACGTCGCTGATGGCATTTACCGACGCTATTATCCCGAATTGCTGCGGATCATCGACAATCGGCATAAAAAAATCTGTCGTGGAGATGATTGCCCTGCCACCGCCGATATCAAACACCGCCGCATCATCTCTCGTCGCATTGCCGACGAGCAGCCCGGGAAATATTTGTTGCTGCGAAACCGATGATAAAATGGAATCCAAAACTTTTGGTGATATTTTACATCCGCAACCTGCACCATGGGAATATTGTGTCAGTTTGATCGTATCCGCCATTCGATTAAAAATTTGGGTGAAAATACGTTGGTAATTGCGATAACGGGAAATAACCGAATTACATTTCAATAATTTGCATCTGCAATATAAAAAGTCAACAAACTCTTAAATACCGCAAAACCAACAGCGTTTTGTAAAATATTTCCGCATGATGCGGTTGTTCGGACTTCTATCCGTACCTTTCAAAAAAAACTATGCCCACATCCCGACGCAATTTTATGCGCATTACCGGCATTGCCGGTGTAGCCTCTGTCTGGCCATTTGGCAAATTATCCGCACAAACGAATGGCGATTGTATCCTGACGCCGTCGGAAATGGCGGGGCCTTTCCCGTTGGATCTCACCGAAAATCCATTCTATCTGCGCAGCGATATCCGTGAAGACCGCGAGGGCATACAATTAAATCTGAAGATGAAAATATTGGGCAAGAAAAATTGTGAGCCATTTCCGAATGTGCGGGTAAATATCTGGCAGTGCGATAAAGATGGAAACTATTCGGGTTATGGCAGTGAAACCGGACTTACTTACCTGCGTGGCTATCAAATTGCGGATGCCAACGGCGAAGTAAATTTCATAACCATTTTCCCCGGATGGTACCCGGGTCGCACCTGCCATATTCACTTTCAGGTGTATGTCAATTCATCGTATGCAGCCATATCGCAATTCACCTGGGAACACGACATAAAAAATGCATTGCTCAATGCCTACCCGGATATTTATACCAACGGGCCCGATCCCGTTACGCCGGATGCCGATGGAATTTTCGACGACGGTTACGCCTATCAACTCGCTACACTGACAGAAGATGTAACTCCGGATATTTACAATGCCTATATGGAAGTAACAGTTCAGGGCAGCGGCACAACGGGCTATCTGGAAATGCAGAGCGACAAATTAATCGCTGTCAGTCAAAATATTCCCAACCCCGTGAAGCAAGCGACAGTTATTCCGTTTCATCTGCGCATACCGGCCACTGTTGATTTGGAACTGTGGAATATTCACGGCGAGCGGATATACGCACTACCGCAAGGTTATTTAAATTCCGGCGATCACTCGATAGACATAAGCGAAATCGCCCGCCGCTTACAACCCGGCAATTATATCTACCAGTTAAAAGTAACAACAGATACTACCGTCAGCACACCGGCTATGGTAATGACTAAATTGTAGTTGTCCGTAGCGGTGTCAATAATAATCGACAGGTTGAAAATGCACATTTGATTTTACGAATGCGGCGCATTGCACTGCGATCTCCTGCGGTTGCAATTTTTCAAATTGCAGGGTGTAAATATTTTTCTGATTCCGGTTGTTCAAACCATAGGCATAGGTTTTATCGTAATATGCCAATACGATTTCAACGGCCTTTGCCGGCTCGCCCTTGCGAAACCATTCCAGCGCATCTTTATGGCGTTGGCCACCGAGGCGTTTCGCAATCTTCTGCAGTGATGACTCTATTTTTTCGGCGGGATATTTACCATAACTGTCCACTAAAAATGCAATGCGCTCTTCGATGGGGATATCGAGAAATATTACCGGCGCCCTGCGCATACATGCCCAGATCGTCTCGGGAATAAAAACCGATCCGATTAAATGGCTTTCATCTTCCAACCAAATGCATTGCCGCGGGTCGCAGGTGCGCAATGCTTCAAAGAGATTATTTTCAAACTGCTCGGTGGACGGCTGCGGCGGTTCGCCCAATGCGCCGAATGCGCTGCCCTTGTGATTTGCCAATGCTTCCATATCTACTACCTGCGATCCCGCCTGCCGCAAATGTTTCAGCACTTCAGTCTTACCGCTTCCTGTTTTACCGCCGAGAATGACGAAGGGAAACGGGTAGTTGAAAAAATGCTGTACTTCCTTCCTGTAACTCTTATACCCGCCGCGGATCAACAGCGTTTGTATTCCCGCAAAATCGAATAATGCCGCCATACTTTTACTGCGCATGCCTCCCCGCCAGCAGTGAATACATACCGTATTATTTATTGCCAGGGCTTTGGCTTTACCGACAAACATACCGAGTTTCTTACCTGCAAAATCCAAACCCGCCTCCAGGGCTTTTTCTCTACCTTCCCGCTTGTACAAAGTGCCCACCGTTTTTCGTTCCGCATCACTAAACAAAGGCAGATTTATAGCGCCGGGGATATGGGCATGACTATACTCTGCCGGTGAACGCACATCAATTACCGGTACTTCGGGCGCATTGAAAATATCCGTTACATTGCACTCGGTTATCACGCCGTAAAAGTATTGCGAAAATAATTGTGCTGAATTCAATTGAACTTAACATCTTTGAAATGAATTGAAAAAGTGCATGTATTATTTATTCATTTCCATTTTCCTAATAACAAATCTAATGGCATCGGGACAAATAACTACGGGAAGCTGGCGGGCGGAGTTAGAAACGCCTGGCGGGCCCCTTCCCTTTCATTTCGAACTGACGCCTGACTCCGGAGGCTATGTATTTACTTTGCTCAACGGCGATGAAAGGCTTGCGACGACAGAAGTGCGCATCGAAGGCGACGATTTCGAGGTAAAGCTGCCTGTTTTTCATTCCGCAATACAGGCGACAATATCGCCCGACGCTCAATGTCTATCCGGTCAATACCGCGATTATTCCAGGGGAGAAAATTACGCACTGCCGTTCAGCGCCCGGGCCGGTGTGCAATATCGGTTCTTAAAACATCCCGATACGCCGCAGTTCAATATCAGCGGAAAGTGGGCTACTCAATTTGTAACAAAAAGCGAAGCGTACGAAGCAATAGGCGTGTTTTCACAAAACGGCAGCCGCCTGCAAGGCACATTCCTGACCGCAACCGGCGACTATCGCTTTTTAGAGGGCGATGTTTCGGGCAATAAATTTTTCCTATCTACATTTGACGGCACCCATGCCTACCTGTTTAAGGGAGTCATTGAAAGCGACAGCAGCCTGTCGGGGACACTTTTCAGCGGCAATCACTGGCAGGAGACCTTTACCGCTGTGCGCAACGACAGCGCCCGGCTTCCCGATGCGGAGAAACTGACCTACCTGAAACCCGGCTACGACTCGGTGTATTTTTGCTTTCCCGATGCTGCAGGCGACACTATTTGCAGCAGCGACAGTCGATTCAACAATAAAATAACCATCGTGCAAATCATGGGAACCTGGTGCCCCAACTGTATGGATGAGTCTGCCTTCCTCGCCGAATTGTATGCGCAATATCACCCGCTGGGGTTGGAAATCATCGCCCTGGCTTTCGAACGGGAGACCTCGCCGCAGAGTGCCGCAAAGAATTTTGAAAAACTGAAAAACCACTTCGGCATACACTACCCGATACTGTTGGCCGGCAGCAGCAATAAGACTGAAGCGTCGAATGCCCTGCCCATGCTCAATGCCGTAATTGCATTCCCCACTTTAATCCTGCTCGACCGCAACAAGCAGGTCATCGCAATTCACACCGGCTTTAACGGCCCGGCAACCGGGCAATTATTTGTGGATTTCACCGGCGATTTTCGACAAAAAATCGAGCAACTTTTAAAATGAGCGGTGTGGAACTTTGATTAAAAAACACATCGTTCTATCTTTGCGGCTCAATTGGCCGATGGTGTAACTGGCAACACATCTGATTTTGGTTCAGAGGAGTCTAGGTTCGAGCCCTAGTCGGCCAACTGGAAAAGTCCCGGTTTTATCCGGGATTTTTCTTTTCGGCTTACTGGATACACAATGTTTTTCTATCTTTGCACCTCTTATTTTAACCCTGTCAAATGGTAACTAACGACGTTAAGCTGTTTTCGGGAACCACCTCGAGGTATCTTGGGGAGAAGATTGCCGATTACTACGGTCAGCCCCTGGGCAAAATCCAGGTTGACAGGTTCAGCGATGGCGAATTTCAGCCCAATATCCTGGAATCGGTGCGGGGCAGCTATGTCTTTTTTATTCAATCCACCTATTTCCCATCGGATAACCTGATGGAGTTGCTGTTGATGATCGACGCTGCCAAAAGAGCCTCTACGTCCTATATCACGGCGGTAATCCCCTATTTCGGCCTGGCAAGGCAGGACCGCAAGGACAAGCCCCGTGTCTCTATCGGCTCCAAATTAGTAGCGGAATTGCTCACTGCGGCGGGCGCCAACCGGATAATTACCATGGATCTGCACGCAGACCAGATTCAGGGATTTTTCGACATCCCGGTGGATCACCTCAGTTCCACCGCCATCTACGTGCCCTATATCGAGGAGAATTTAAATCTGGAAAATGTGGTTTTTGCCTCGCCGGATGTAGGGAGCACAAAACGCAACCGCAAATACGCTGTACACTTCAATACCGAGTTGGTCATCTGCGACAAGTTCAGAAAAAAAGCCAATGAGATTGCGGGTATGACGGTAATCGGCGATGTGAAGGGAAAGGATGTCATAATGATTGACGATATAGTAGATACTGGAAATACACTGAGTAATGCAGCATCCATTATGCTCGACAAAGGGGCAAAATCGGTTCGGGCTTTCTGTACCCACCCGGTGTTGTCGGGTAAAGCTTATGAAACCATTGAATCGTCCAAGCTCACGGAATTAGTGGTTACGGATACCATTCCACTAAAAAGAGACAGTGAAAAAATAACAGTGCTCTCATCGGCAAAGCTGTTTGCGAGAGCGATAAGAAATACACACGAACACAGGTCAATCAGTTCGTTGTTCATTAACAATTAAAAAAAGAAACGATGCAAACGATACACATCGAAGGAAACAAAAGAAACACAGTGGGAAAATCTTCGTCGAATGCAACACGCAGGAATGGTAACATACCATGCGTAATATACGGCAACGGCGAAACAATACACTTTGAAGTAAGTGAAAAAAACCTGCAACCCGTGATTTATACACCCAACGCCTACAAAATCATCTTGTCGGTAGAAGGGAATTCATACGACACGGTTCTGCGGGAGGTGCAGACACATCCCGTTACCGATAAATTATTGCATGTCGATTTTCTCCGTTTAACCGAAGGTAAAAACGTAACGATTACCGTTCCGGTGAAACTGGAAGGCAGCTCAAAAGGCGTGCGGGAAGGCGGTAAATTGTTTCAAAAAATCCGCAAAATCAATATTAAGGGATTACCCGAAAATTTGGTTGACAGCATAGTCATTGATATTACAGAATTGGAAGTAGGTAAGAGTATCCGCATTGGGGATATCCGGTTAAACAATCTCGAAGTCATCGGCGCACCGGCCATTCCAATTGTTACCTGCGATGTGTCGAGGGCGATGAAAAGCGCAGCAGATACTGCCGCTGCCGCTGCTCCTGCCGAGGCTGCTGCCGCAAAGGCGGAAGCGCCCAAGAAGGAAGAGGCAAAATAATTATACACGCCGTCACCTGATTGAAGCGAAGGCACAGATTTGTACCTTCGCTTTTTTGATTTACAGAAGTATATTTGATGAAATACCTTATCGCTGCATTGGGAAATACGGGTTTGGAATATGCAAATACCCGGCATAATGTGGGCTTCCTGATTGCAGATACAATCGCTGCAAAATACAATGCCGGATTTAAAAACGAGCGCCTGGCAGCGAAAGCCGAATTCAGAATTAAGAATAAATTGTTGCACATCATTAAACCCACCACTTTTATGAATTTAAGCGGTAAGGCGGTTAAATACTGGATGGATACACTGCAGATTCCCCCGGAACACCTGTTGGTCATTACCGATGATATCAATCTGCCCTTCGGGAAATTACGCCTGCGCACGAGAGGATCGCACGGCGGCCATAACGGGCTGGCGAGCATCCAGGAGATGATGGAAACTACCGCCTTTTGCAGGTTGCGCTTCGGCATTGGCAATCAATTTCCATCCGGTCGCCAGGTAGATTATGTATTGGGCCAATGGAGCGCCGAAGAACAAACGGAATTACCGCCCATGCTGCAAACAGCCGGCGAAGCAGCCGAGGCCTTCGTATTGGCCGGGCCGGTATTTGCAATGAATAAATTTAATTCCTGAACTGTCACACATCCTTCGGCCGGACGTTCAGTACCACAACATATTTATCTGTGATATTGAGTTGTCCGTCCATATCAAAAGATTTGAAAACGGCGACACGAATTTCCATATTCTCATATCCTGCCGGATTCCCCTTTGGAAACAGTTGCGTCATTGCCATGTACAACTCATTTCGGCTTGTCACCAGGTCCATTTCACAACATTGAAACGTAAACAGTGACAGCATGAGCGACAGGCCGGCGTATAATTCGTAAGCCTGGGTGGAGTCCGGGTATTCGCCATAAACCGAAACAAACGTGAGCTTATCGCCCCCGGACAGCGTCTTGGTAAAATAACTGCTCTCCTCATCCGGCAGGCCGATTTGTGATTCGTATTGCTGCGATTGACCTTCCTCTGCCGGTTTCTCGGCGCCCAAAACATTTTTAAAGTTATTGGGATAGTCGCTCACAATGTTATCGAGAGCAGTATTAAATTCAACCAGAAAGTTTAATAATTCATCATCCGTTTCATCCTGTGCTGATGCAGGTATGGCAATTAAAAATGCGGCAACCAGCAACAAGGCGCCGAAAATGCGTGTCGTGTTTTTTTGAAGCTGTTTCATTATGTATTTGTTTGATTGAACAAGGAAGACGCAGTACCCATGTCTCTCGTTGCTTTAGGTTATTTCATCGCACTGCAGCCGCATTTTGTTTTGTCTTCGCCCGTCAAGTGGTAACTTTGTCCCTCAATGAAAATTTTTTGTGTGGGAAGAAATTACGGTGCGCATGCCCTTGAATTGAATAATGCGATTCCGGACGTTCCCGTTATTTTCATGAAACCGCCTACTGCCGTACTCAAAGGCAATGATTTCTATCTGCCGGACTTTACCAATGACCTGCAATTTGAATGTGAATTGCTGTTGCGCATCGGCAAAAACGGAAAATATATTGATCCGGCATTTGCCTACAGGTATATTGATGCCTTGTCGGTGGGAATCGACTTTACGGCCCGCGATATCCAGTCGCAACTTAAGCAAAATGGGTTGCCCTGGGAAATTGCCAAGGCGTTTGACAACTCCGCAGTAGTGGGAAATTGGCATACGCTAAGCAACGAAACTGATTTTTCTCACATCCAATTCAAAATGAAACGAAATGATGCACTTGTGCAACAGGGTAACAGCGGCGACATGCTATTCAGCATCCCGAAAATTATCAGTTATATATCCGGTTTTTTCACCTTGCAGAAAGGAGATGTCGTTTTTACCGGAACGCCCCAGGGTGTTGGACAGGTAAACACAGGAGACGTATTCACAGGGTTTTTGGCGGAGAAAACGGTTTTTGAAATACAGGTGAAATAACACAGAACCATGGCGCAGCAACAATTATTGGAAAGGGTTAACAAACAATCGCTGATTAAGGCCTTTGCCCTGATGTACACCAGCAAGGTGTTAAGTGATTTGTTTAATGAGAACAGGCAGATATGTTATTACGTGCACGCCAATAGCCGCGGTCATGAAGCAATTCAACTTGCAACTGCCATGCAATTAAAAGCGGCGGACTGGGTGAGTTTGTATTACCGGGATGATGCATTTCTCCTGGGGATGGGTTGGAAGCCCGAGGAGATACTCATGCAGTTAATCGCTAAAAAAGCCGACCCGTTCTCGGGTGGCCGCAGTTATTATTGCCATCCCAGCTACCGGGGGCCCGATAAACCGCAGATGATTCATCAATCTTCCGCCACCGGTATGCAGGCAATTCCCTCTACGGGTATTGCACAGGGCATTAAATATATGACGCAACAAGGGCTGCTGGATTCCGCTGCCGACAACCCGGTAGTTGTTTGCTCTATTGGCGATAGTGCAGTGACGGAAGGTGAAGTAGCCGAAGCGCTCCAATTTGCCGCATTACATCAATTGCCGATAATCTATTTGATTCAGGATAACGACTGGGGTATTTCCGTAACCAGTACCGAGTCCCGGGCAATGAATGCCTATGAATACGCCGCAGGGTTTAAAGGTTTAAAACGGGTACAGGTAAACGGCAGCGATTTCGTCGAGTGCTGGCAAACGATGCAGTCTGTAATCGGCCATGTGCGTGTCAATCGCTCTCCGGTTTTAGTACATGCAAAAGTTCCGCTGCTAAACCACCATACGTCCGGTGTGCGCATGGAGATGTACCGGCCGGAAAAGGATATTGAAGAGCACCGCACCCGGGACCCGCTGCCAATTCTCAGGGAAACACTTTTGGAATACGGAATTTCAAACGACGAACTGGAAACTATTCAAGGCGAAATTGAAAATACTACCAGGCAGGCTTTTCATAAAGCTATAGAGGCAGAAGAACCCGATTCATCGACGTTGGAACAGCACGTTTTCGCACCGGCCTCCATTACCGAAGAACAGGGAGTACGGGAGCCGCAAGGCGCCGAACCTATCATTATGGTGGATGCCGCTTTGCATGCAATGCAGGACATCCTGGAGAAGCATCCCGAGGCATTATTTTACGGGCAGGATGTGGGAGGCCGGCTGGGCGGTGTATTCCGGGAAGCTGCGAATCTCGCACAGAAATACGGCAGGCACAGGGTGTTCAATACGCCCATCCAGGAGGCGTATATCGTAGGTTCTACGGCGGGTATGAGCGCTGTGGGAGCCGTGCCTATCGTCGAAATTCAGTTTGCAGACTACTTATGGCCGGCGATGAATCAGTTGGTATGCGAGATTTCGAAATCCTGCTACCTCACCAATGGCAAGTGGCCGGTAAACAATATCGTTCGCATACCCATTGGCGCTTATGGTTCGGGCGGACCATACCACAGCGGCTCATTTGAATCCGTCCTCACGGCGCTCAAAGGCATTAAAGTGGTCTATCCATCCAATGCCGCCGATATGAAGGGGTTGTTAAAAGGCGCTTTCTACGATCCCAATCCCATTATTATGTTTGAGCATAAAGGACTGTATTGGAGCAAAGTGCCGGGCACGCAAGCCGCCAAATGCCCCGAACCCGACAAAGATTACATCGTCCCCATCGGCAAGGCGAGAATTTATCAGTCTGTTGATGCAGAAAAAATTCAAGCCGGCGAGACATGTGTGGTAATTTCATACGGAATGGGCATACACTGGGCTTTAAATGCCTCCAGGAAATTCCCCGGCAGGGTGGAAATTTTAGACCTGCGCACGCTTTCTCCCTACGATTGGCAAGCAATTGAACAATCGGTGATGCGGCATAACAAATGTTTTGTGCTGACGGAAGAACCCCTGATGAACTCCTTTGCGCAAGCCCTCGCCGGAAGAATCGGTTCAGAATGTTTTAAATACCTCGATGCACCGGTTCAACTGCTGGGTTCAAAAAATTTACCGGCTGTTCCGTTGAACTCAGGCCTGGAAAAGGCTATGATTCCCAATGCGCAACTGGTTGAAGAAACCATTGAAGCCTTGCTCAACTGGTAACTTTAATTTAAAAATAAACAGCGATGTGAGTTTTATTGTAAATCCCGCATCGCTGTTTTTGTTAATAAGCGAAACTCGTTATTCCAATACGAGTTTTTTCAAAATACTATTCTCTCCCGTCTGCACTTTTAGAAAATAATATCCCGGTACTGCATGTGTTAAGGTAATATACCAACCGGTACTATCGTATTGCGTTGCCGAAAACAATACCGGCTGCCCCAATGTATTCAGTATTGCAATATCCGCAATTTGTACCTGTACACCACACTGCAACATAAAGGATGCATGTGCGGGGTTTGGGTAAATCTGTATTGTTGGCCCGTTTGCCGCACCAATGGTTGTCGAAATGCCGATGGTCTTACACTCTTCATCGCTTGCCGTTGCATTTGTCGCCGTTAAACAGACTGTGTATTCACCCTCGGCTGCATAGGTATGCAATGGATTTTGCACTGTGGAAATTGCAGAACCATCGCCGAAATCCCAGCTCCATGCAGTGGGAGCATTTAAGCTCACATCCGTAAAATTCACATCCAGTCCGGCAGCCGTAAAAGTAAAATTCGCAACCGGCGCAGGGAGTGCATTGGCAATGACAACAGTGCCGCAATGCGTATCCGAACCCAAGCCGTTTGTCGCCGTCAGGCACACATTATAAGTGGCGTTCGCCAGGTAAGTATGCGTCGGATTTTGCAGATCGCTGCTTCCGCCATCGCCAAAATTCCAAGACCAGGAAGTGGGGGTATTGGCAGACAGATCGGTAAAGGTTACAACCGGGTCGCCGGCGCTTGACCAAAGAGCCTCGGGAGCCAAAGGTAAGAGCACCTCCACACAAGAGCTGTCTGAACCGTAGGGATTGCTCACAAACAGGCAGACGGTAAAGCTACCGCCTCCGGTATATATATGAGTGGGATTTTCAAAAGTACTGGTACCTCCATCGCCGAACTCCCAGTAATAACAATTGAAATTATCTGTAGATGTGTTTGTGAATGCGACACTCGAGCCGGTTACTTCGTAGGTGAATGCAGCCGTCGGCAATTGCGGAATAAAATCGGATTCCTCAAAGCTGCGGTAATAGATGTAGTTCGTATCGATGGGATCGGCTTCCGCCGCTACCGAACCGGGTTGACCGTCTTGCTGCCATATTGCATGCACCTTGCCGTCATACACCCTGTCGTTGACAAACAGGAAAAAGTTTTCACGTTCGAGTTCAGCGGTGTTTGTCAAATTATTGGGAGTGCTCCATGTGCTTCCGCCATCATCGGAGTACATTCCAAAAATATCCCTGCGTGATTGCGCAGAGCTATATGCCGGATCGTCGAATAAATCGGTGTATTCGATTTCCATTGTATAGAGTAAATAAATTCTGCCCGTTTCAGGATCCCATGCCGCTGCCGGGCTGGTAGTCACGCCCGCATAGCGATAGGTAAACAAATACACCCCGATTCCCGCATTGGGATCACCGGCGCAATCATCGTTGTTCCAGTCCATCAGGGTTTCAATTTTCTCGGCTGCATCCATGCCGGTCTTCCAATGCCATAATCCCCAGTCGTTTTTGACATACGTATAAATGCCAGCACCCGATTCGCTGTATATACCGGTGTATCCGGCAAACACGTGAATGGTGCCGTCATCCTCCATAATCATGTCGATATAACCGTCATTGGTCTTTATGGTATCAGCGCTGCTGTCGCCGTCGATATCTGAAATTACCGTACCTGTGTAAGCATCGATAGGAAAATCAATTATTACCTGGTAATCCCAGGAGCCGTCATTGCCATAATCATCGGAGTGCAATAGAAACAAATCCGAGTTGGGGATACCCACCAGGACATATACATCGGCGCCATGCACTTTAATCTGGTAAGTTTCCGCCGCCGTCGTACTTCCCGAATTCAGACCCGGAAAACCATAGGCATCCGTTAAAAACGGTAAGGTATAATTCAAGACCGCCCACGTATTTCCGCCATCATCCGAACGGGAGAAATAAATAGCCGTCGGCGGGTTTGCATTCGCATGTACCACGTAGATATCGTCTGTGCCCGCCGGACAGTCCGCCATAGGCCAATACCCTTCCAACAGGTATGAGCCATCCAACTCGGTCCAGGCAGTGCTGCCGATTGCGTCATTCGCAAACAAATTCATGGTGGGCGGCGAGGCGCCGTTATGCGCTAACACGACCTCGTGATCCTCAACGGTGATTAATTCGCCAAATCCCGTTTTCAGGGATTCTACCCTTTCCGTTGGCATTGCCCCCCATGATGTTCCGTCAAAGTGATTGTAAAACATACCCCGGTCTGGCCAGGTGGTGCCGCTGACATAATCCGTTGAGCCCGTCCAAAGAGTAGAAATACTGCCGTCGTCATAGACTTTAATCCGATTCTTGGATCCGTTATTCGTCTGTACATCATACGATGATTTGCCGATAATCACCTGAGATTGCATTTCAAAAGCCAATACGACCGATAAGAAAATGAGTAAATACAGTTTCATATGCATTGATTTATGTGTGAATCGGATATAATATTAACACTTCCCGCAATGCAAAGCAACAATACCCGCAATTTTGAAATAGCACCGTGTAAGTCGTAACTTTGAGTTGTTGAAAATTTTATCCTGCATATAACAGGACACTAAATTTCAGAATATGGCATATTTACACAATCGCATCTCTCATGCGGAGTTGAAACAACAATTGTTGCAGGAAACCGAAAAGCGCATTACCATTTCATTTTACTGTTATTTCCCGATTGAAGATCCCGTTGAACTGCGCAATACGTGGTTTGCAGCACTCTCGGCTTTGAAAGTCTTCGGCCGCATATACATTGCCCGGGAGGGCGTCAATGCGCAAATCAGTGTACCCGAATCGGGATTTGAAAAATTGCGCACGTTCATATACGGCCATGAACCGTTAAACAATTTACGGTTGAATATCGCTGTAGATGATAATGGCAAATCATTTTGGGTATTAAAGATAAAAGTGCGCAATAAAATTGTCGCCGACGGGATAACAGATCCGGGATTCGATATGCGTAAAAAAGGGCGCTACGTGAATGCCGAAACATTTAATGCACTGAGCGCTGACCCGCAGACCATTATCGTTGATATGCGCAATCACTACGAATACGAAGTAGGTCATTTTGAAAATGCCATTGAAATACCTTCCGACACATTTCGCGAACAATTGCCAATGGCAGTGGAGATGTTGCGGGATAAAAAAGATGCGCCCATCATCATGTACTGTACGGGAGGTATCCGCTGTGAAAAAGCCAGCGCATGGATGTTACACAATGGGTTTAAGAATGTATTTCACCTGGAGGGCGGTATCATTCACTATGCAAATACGGTAAGAGAGAAAGGGCTGGAGAATAAATTTACCGGTAAAAATTTCGTGTTCGACGATCGCCTCGGCGAGCGGATCGACGGCGCAGTAATTGCACGGTGTCACCAGTGCGGCGCTCCTTGTGATTCTCACACCAACTGCGTGAACCCGGCCTGCCACCTGCTCTTTATCCAGTGCGAAGCGTGCAGGGAGAAATACGCCGGTTGTTGCAGCAGCGCATGTATGGATGTTATCCGGCTGCCCGAAGAAGAACAAATGCGCATTCGCCGGGGTATTGATAAAGGTCAGAACATTTTCAATAAATCAAAAGCGAGGCTCAGGCCGAAAATTATCCCGCCTGCAAATTAAATTGCCATTAAAAACCGGGGATTTTACAACATAATTTTCAAAATTTCTTTTCTTACATGGAAATTTACGTATGCATATACTTGTAATTGAAGATGAACCGAAAGTGGCTTCCTTTTTAAAAGAGGGATTGACGTCCAGCGGATATGAGGCCGATGTCGTGTTTGACGGTGAGATGGGTAAAAAAATGATCTTGCAAAACAACTACGATGTCGTCATAATGGATATTATCATTCCGTATATCAACGGCATTGATCTTTGCAAGCAAATACGGGAGGTTAAACCCATGCTGCCTATTCTGATGCTCACCGCATTAGGTACGATGGAAGATAAGATTGCGGGTTTTGATGCAGGTGCCGATGACTATTTACTGAAACCCTTTGAATTTGCCGAATTACTCGCTCGCATCAAAGCGCTGTCTAAACGGGCAAAAGGTGTAGTTGAAACTTCCAATGCACTGCAGGTAGGCGACCTGGTTTTAGACCTCGACAAAAAATACGCAATCCGCGAAGGAAAAATTATTGAACTCACCGCTAAGGAATTTGCGCTGCTGGAATACCTGATGCGCAATAAAGGCAGGGTGGTTTCCCGGTCGGATATTTCAGAAAAGGTATGGGATATACACTTTGATACCGGAACCAATGTGGTGGAAGTGTATATTAATATTTTGAGGAAAAAAATTGATAAGGATTTTGAAAACAAGATGATAGTTACACGTATCGGTTTAGGATATATGCTAAAAGAAGACTGACATGCAAATCCGCCAGCGGTTATCGTATCAGTTCATTTTTATCGTTTTTGTAATACTGCTGCTGTTTTCCGTTTCCATTTACCTGATGTCGGCAAACTACAGAAAGACAATTTTCTATGAGCGCCTCGAATCCAAAGGGCGCAGTATTGCAAACCTGCTGTTGGAAGTGGATGAAGTGGATGCCGGCCTGCTGTATAAAATGGAAAATGCAAACCCGGTAACCCTGCCCAATGAAAATATTATCATTTTCAATTATCAGAACGATACATTATTTGCAACACCAGATCACTTTGAATTACACATCGACCAGGCATTGTTAGACAATATCCGGTTAAATGAAAAAATAAAATTTAACCAGGGCGAATACGAGGTTATCGGATTTCTCCTGACCAGCCGTTACAACCGGTTCGTGGTAATAGCCGGTGCGGTTGACAGCTTTGGCAAGCAGCGGTTGCACTATTTGCGCAATATTATAATCATTGCCTTCAGCGCTTTCCTGGTAGTATTAATCATTGTCGGAAATTTATTTGCCCGCCAGGCGCTGCGACCGATTTCCAACGTAATTCGCCAAATGCAGAATATTTCCGCCAGCAGCATGAACCTGCGCCTGAATGAAGGCAATGACGATGAAATCGCTCAATTGTCATCCACATTTAATCAAATGCTGAACCGGCTCGAAACAGCTTTCAGCATTCAGAAAAATTTTATCGCCGATGCATCTCACGAAATGCGCACACCATTAACTTCCATTACCGGGCAACTCGAAGTATTGTTATTGCAAAGCAGGAGCATCGATGAGTATAAGAAAGCAATACTTTCGGTCCTGGATGATATTAAACAGATGAACCGCACTTCCGACAGATTATTGCTCCTTGCACAGGCGAATTCAGAAACAGCGATATCCGCATTGCAACCGGTGCGCATTGACGACATCGTCTGGAAAGCCCGCAGCGAATTGATTAAATACAATCCGGACTACAACTCCGCCGTCGTGCTCGATGAAAATTTAAATGCCTCGCAGATGATAATTGCCGGCAATGAAATTTTACTTACAACAGCCATATTCAATCTCATGGAAAACAGTTGTAAGTATTCCGAGAATAAAACTTCGCATCTTGCTCTCATGCCGGCAGACTCTCATATAAAACTCGTATTCAGCGATACCGGCATCGGCATCAGCCAATCCGATCTTAAAAACCTCACACAACCGTTTTACCGCGGTAAAAATATCGGCAATAAAAAAGGGCACGGCATCGGGCTGTCTATCGTAGAACGCATTATTCAAATACATGCCGGAACTATGACCATTACATCCGAAGAGGGAAAAGGTACAACAATACTGGTTGTACTGCCACTGGTTGTAAATTAAAGATTTTTTAATGCACCGTTAATTCCGGCTTCATTTGGGCAACACAATTTTGCTGTATTCATTTAACTCTTAATTGTGTAATTATGAAGACTACCATTTCAAAAGCGACAATCCAGGCGACAATTGCAACAGCGCTTGTCACCGTATCCGTTGCCTGGGCTATTCTGCTGAGCGGAACTAACCATTCGCTTAAGAATGTATTGAACACGACAAAGCTCGAAAAAGAAAAATTGCTGTCAGAGAAAATTGCGACAGAGAAGGAATTAAAAAATACCGCCATGCTTTTGGAAGCGCAAAAGGGCAAAAACGAGGAAGCGGATAAATCTATTACAGCACTTCTCAAAGATATTGAAACGAAAGAGGCCGCCTTAAAAACGATTTCTTTCGACAATAAAAAAGCCCTGGAAAAAGAATACGCAAAATTGAAGCAAATCAAGTCGGAAATGGAAGCTTATCTAACGGACTTTAATCAAAAGACAGCGGCATTTGAAAGTACAATTCAAATACTGACAAATGAAAATGATCAGCTAAGTAAAACGATATATGCCTTGAAGGAAGAAAACCTCGACATCAGGAATAACCTGGCGCTGCTACAGGGTATGGCTGCGGACAATTATCTGGTTGAGGCCGGCAAGGGCAGGAAGGACAAGCTGACGATAAAAGCCCGGAAAACCGACAACATACAGATCAACTTTGCTATTCCCGGTTACCTGGACGATGCTGTGTCATGCACGATTACCACTCCCGACGGCCGGGTGCTGCATAGCCGGCAGGACAGCGGTTTCAGTTTTATCAACACCACTGAAGACGCATTACAGGCGAGCCTTTATGTTTCCGGAACGCAGGTGATAGCAACTCAAACCATTAAAATGATATATACACCGGATTTTAAATTAAAGCCGGGTATTTATGAGATTGATATCTATAGCAATAAAGTGCATATGGGCAACTGCAAGTTGCGATTGCAATAGTCACATCGTTCACCTGTTCAGCGCAGCCTTCCCCCGTTTTTGGTTTTGCAGGGAAGGCTGTTGCTTTTATGTAAACTGCAATTTGAGATAATAACTGTTTGGAGTGGTATCTATTTTTTTATCTTTGCCGCCAAACAAGATTACAATGCCATATTTATTTACGTCCGAATCAGTAAGTGAAGGACATCCCGATAAAATTGCCGACCAGATATCCGATGCGTTAGTTGATAATTTTCTCGCATGGGATTCCGAGTCGAAAGTAGCCTGCGAGACATTGGTCACCACCGGGCAGGTGGTACTGGCGGGTGAAGTAAAGAGCAAAACCTATTTAGATGTACAGGAGATAGCCCGCGAGGTGATCCGCAAAATCGGATATACAAAGAGCGAGTATATGTTTGAAGCCAATTCATGTGGAATCTTATCGGCTATACACGAACAGAGCCCCGATATCAACCAGGGCGTGGAAAAGAGCAATAAAAAAGAACAGGGCGCCGGCGACCAGGGGATGATGTTCGGCTATGCCATCAATGAAACCTCCGACTACATGCCGCTGGCATTGGATATATCACACCGGCTATTATGGGAATTGTCGCAGATTAGAAAAGAAGGCAAGGTAATGACCTACCTGCGACCCGATGCCAAGAGCCAGGTGACTATTGAATACGGCGATGACAATAAAGCACAGCGGGTGCACACCCTGGTGATTTCCACCCAACACGACGATTTTATCAAGCCGGCAAACAGTTCGCCAGCGGCTAAAAAAGCCGCAGAGAAAAAGATGCTTGAAAAAATCTATGCAGATGTGGAAAATTACCTGCTGCCCCGCACGATTAAAAAGCTTTCCAAACCGGTACAAAAACTATTCGACAAGAAACATATTTTACACGTGAACCCCACCGGTGTATTTATCATCGGCGGGCCGCATGGCGACAGCGGGTTAACCGGTCGAAAAATTATCGTTGATACCTATGGCGGTAAAGGGGCTCACGGCGGTGGCGCTTTCAGCGGTAAAGACCCTTCAAAAGTGGACAGGTCGGGCGCCTATGCCGCCAGGCATATCGCAAAAAATATGGTGGCTGCCGGCGTATGCGATGAAGTGCTCGTTCAGGTAGCCTATGCCATCGGCGTGGCCAAACCTGTCAGCCTGCACGTGAATACGTATAATACCGCAAAAGTAAACATGACCGACGGCGCCATCAGCGAATTGATTGCGAAGATATTCGACATGACACCCTACGGAATCGAAAAGCGGTTTAAACTGCGCACGCCCATCTACTCCGAAACTGCCGCTTATGGGCATATGGGCCGCAATCCGCACAAGGCTACCAAAGTGTTTAAAAAAACTGAAAACGGCGTCAAAATTGAAAAGACAGTGGAGGTGGAATTGTTCCCCTGGGAAGAAACTGAGAAGTACAGCGCCGTAATCAAGAAGGCATTTAAACTCAAATAATTCCAGGTTCGGATTACCCGAGATAAGTCTTCAGGAAATTACTGGTTGTTGTCTTGCGCAACCTGCGGATAGCCCTTTCCTTGATTTGGCGGACACGCTCGCGGGTGAGTCCGAATTTCTCGGCTATTTCTTCCAATGTGAACGGCTGGTTGCCGTTCAATCCGAAGTAGGCGGCAATAATTTCTGCCTCGCGGTATGACAACACTTTCAAGGCACGGCCGATCTCTTCTCGCAGCGAATCATTGATGAGCTCCTTGTCGGGATTGGAGTTGGAGTCCTTATCCATTAAAAAATCTATCATAGTGCCTTCTTCATCGCTGTTGATCGGCGCATCCATACTCACATGTTTGATATGCCCGTAAGCGATATCCTTCAGATCGCTGTCTTTCAGTTCCAGTATTTCTGCCAGTTCTTCCAATGTCGGTTCCCGTTCCATCTCCTGCTCCAGCGCATGTGCCAGCCTGTTCAGTTTCGTATAGCTGCCAATTTTGTTTAATGGCATACGCACCAACCGCGACTGTTCGACTATGGCTAACATAATGCTTTGCCGTATCCACCACACTGCATACGAAATAAATTTAAACCCTTTGGTTTCATCGAAGCGCTGCGCCGCTTTTATCAAACCCACATTGCCTTCATTAATGAGATCGGCGAGGGATAATCCCTGCCCCTGGTATTGCTTGGCTACAGAAACGACGAAGCGAAGATTCGATTTGGTAAGTTTTTCCAGGGCTTGTATATCGCCTTCATGAATGCGCCTCGCCAACAACACTTCTTCATCGGCGGTTATCAGCGGGATCTTTGCTATATCGCTTAAATACTTCTCGAGAGAATCGGATTCCCTGGCAGTAATAGAAGCTGAAATTTTCAATTGCCTCATCAGTAATTAAGGATTTAATGGTTAAGTAATACTGAGCTGCGTTGATAAAGGTAAAAAAAAATTACGGGCATTGCAGAAAGTATCCACAATGCCCGTAAATAATTAAAATACTTTATAGCTGTTATGCCTTTGGTTCGGCCTTATGCGGCGGACGCTCCAATAACACCTTCCGGGACAGGCGGAATTTGCCGGTCTTCTTATCCACTTCAATCAGCTTCACCTTCACCGCATCGCCTTCTTTCATAATGCCGTCTAAGGTCTGCAACCTTTGCCAGCTCACTTCCGAAATATGCAATAACCCTTCCTTCCCGGGAAGGAATTCAACAAAGGCGCCGAATTCCACAATTTTCTTAACCTTGCCATCATACACCTCGTTCACCTCGGGTATTGCAGTGATTCCTTTGATCCTGGCTTTTGCCTTCTCGATACTCTCCTTATCGGGAGATGCTATGTCGATGACGCCGTGGTCGTTCACCTCTTCGATATTGATGGTACAGCCCGTTTCACGCTGCATTTCCTGGATTATTTTTCCTCCCGGCCCAATCACCGCTCCAATATATTCACGCGGAATAAGTATCTGTTCGATGCGGGGCACAATCGGCTTGTAATCGGCACGTGGTTCGGTGATTGTCTTTGACATTTCGCCCAGTATATGTAAGCGGCCGCGTTTTGCCTGCAACAACGCTTCTTTAACCACATCGTAATTCAGGCCATCCACTTTAATATCCATTTGAGTTGCCGTAATGCCGTCGGCCGTTCCCGCAACTTTAAAGTCCATATCTCCCAGGTGGTCCTCATCGCCGAGTATATCCGAAAGGATGGCATAGCGGCTCATTCCCTGTTCGGAAATTAAACCCATTGCGATACCGGCAACCGGTTTTTTTACTTTTACTCCTGAGTCCATCAAAGCGAGCGAGGCTGCACAAACTGTAGCCATGGAAGACGAGCCGTTGGATTCTAAAATATCGGATACTATGCGGATGGTGTAGATATTATCTTCCGGCAGAACGTATTTTACCGCACGCAGCGCCAGGTTGCCATGGCCTATCTCCCGCCTGCCGGTACCACGCATCGGCTTGGCTTCGCCGGTGGAGAACGGCGGGAAGTTATAGTGCAACAAGAACTTGGATTCGCCTTCAAACACCACGCCGTCTATGAGCTGCGCATCTAACTTCGTTCCCAGTGTTACGGTAGTGAGCGATTGTGTTTCACCACGGGTAAAAATCGCCGACCCGTGTGTAGAAGGCAGGTAGTCCACTTCGCTCCAAATCGAGCGAATTTCATCCAACTTTCTGCCGTCGAGTCGCTGCCTGTCGGAGAGTATCATCTCCCGCATCACCTCATATTGCAGGTCTTCGTAATAGCGCTTTGCAAATTTGGCCTTCTCCTCACGCAGCTCTTCGGGAAAGGATTCGATATACGCAGTAATAATTGCCTTAAACGCTTCGCTGCGCTCTTGTTTGGAAGATCCGGAATACGCAACGGCTTTTACTTTTTCCCGCAAATCGTTTTTCAACTGTGTGCGCAATTCCTCATCGTGGGTTTCATGGTTGTAAACCCGTTTCTCGGTCTTGCCGGTTTCCTGCGTCAACATATTAAGCACTTCGCAATGCTTTTTGATCTGCTCGTGGGCAAACTTTATCGCCTCCAGCATATCCATTTCATCCACTTCTTTCAATTCGCCTTCCACCATCATGATATTATCTGAGGTACCTGCCACAATCATATCGATATCGCTGGTTTCCATTGAAGAGTGCGGCGGGTTGACTACAAACCTGCCATTAATGCGCCCCACCCGCACCTCGGAGACCGGGCCGTTGAAAGGTATATCCGAAACAGCCAATGCCGCAGCGGCTGCAAGGCAGGCGAGTGCATCGGGCAATATATCTTTATCCAGAGAAATTAAAGTGACCAGCACTTGCGTTTCGGCGTGATAATTTTCGGGGAACAACGGCCGCAATGCCCGGTCGATTAACCGGCTGATTAATATTTCGTATTCCGACGGCCTGGCCTCCCGCTTTAAAAATCCACCGGGGAATTTTCCGGCGGCGGCATATGACTCCCGGTAATCTACCGTCAACGGCATAAAGTCCACATCTTCCTTTGCCTCCGGGGCTGAGACTACTGTGCCCAGCAACATGGTCCCGCCTTGCCGCACGACAACCGAACCGTCTGCCTGCTTTGCCAATTTGCCGGTTTCAATTTCTATAAATTGACCGTCGCTTAATTCAATTCTTTTATTAATAATGTTCATTGTAAAAAAATAAGTTAATGAATAAAAAAAGGCTATGCTTTTTAACTAACCTGCATAGCCTCTTTTTGCCAGTTATTATGTTAACGTCTGATACCGAGTTTCTCAATGAGCGCCCTGTACCCCACGATATCATTTTTCATCATGTAGTTGAGGAACCGGCGCCTCTTACCTACCAGCATCAACAGGCTGCGCTTAGTCGCATGATCCTTCTTATTCTCTTTCAGATGCTCGGTTAAGTGATTGATGCGCTCGGTAAACAATGCTATCTGCGATTCCACCGAACCGCTGTTGTTTTCAGAACCTCCGTATTCCTTATAAATTTTTTTCCGCTTTTCAGCTGTTAATGTAGCCATGTAAATTCTATTCTATTTAAGGACGGCAAAGATAGACAAGAAAGATGTAAATTTAAAAAAGCGCATTTCTCAAGGCGCCAATCCGCTCTAACTTCTGAAGTAGCGCAACAGGTTGGCAATCTCCTCTTTCAGCTTTTTGCGCTCGACAATTAAGTCCAGGAACCCCGTTTCCAACACAAATTCACTCTGCTGGAAGCCCTTTGGGAGGTCTTTTTTGATGGTTTCTTTCACCACCCGTGGCCCCGCAAATCCAATCAGGGCTTTGGGTTCGGCCATATTGATGTCGCCCAGCATGGCATAACTGGCAGTGACGCCTCCGGTGGTGGGGTCGGTACACAGCGAAATATACGGGAGCCGGTGTTTGCTCAGCACCGTCAGTTTAGCGGCGGTTTTAGCCATTTGCATCAGCGAAAAGCCGCTTTCCATCATGCGGGCGCCCCCCGATTTGGAAATGATGATTAAAGGAGACTTGGACTGAATGGCCAGATCAATGGCCTTGCTGATCCGTTCGCCGACCACTGCGCCCATTGAACCACCGATAAACTCGAAGTTCATGCAGGCTATCGTCACCGGGTGCCCGTCCAGATTCCCGTGCCCTACACTGATGGCATCGGTGTATTCCGACTTGCCGTAGGCTTCCTGTAACCGCTGTTCATAGGGCTTCAGGTCCACAAATTTCAATGCGTCTTTCGAGAGGATATTCTCGAAGTGCAATGTGTATTTCCCCTCGTCAAACAATATAGAAAAATATTCCCGTGAGCCTATGCGCCCGTGGTACTGGCAGTTGGGGCAACACCATATATTATCCTCGTAAGCCTTTACGGTAGTGGTTTTTTTACAATCGGGACACTTATACCAAATGCCTTCAGGCGTGTCGATCTTTTCCTTGGTAGAAGTTTGAATACCCTCTTTTTTCCTGTTAAACCAGCTCAAGGTGATTCTGTTTAATTTCTCCTCCGCAAAAGTGCATGTAGGGAGGACAAATGTATAAAATAATTTAACTGCCCGTCAGGCAATGGTCACCTCATCGCTCAGGTACACGTCCTGGATGGCATTTAAGATTTCCACGCCTTCCCGCATCGGTCGCTGGAATGCCTTGCGGCCGCTGATCAGCCCCATACCGCCGGCCCGTTTGTTAATCACCGCGGTGGTAACTGCCTCAGCGAGGTCGGAGGCACCGGAAGAAGCGCCGCCGGAATTTATCAGGCCGGCCCTGCCCATGTAGCAGTTTACCACCTGGTAGCGGCACAGGTCCACCGGATGGTCAGTGGTCAATTCGGTGTAAATGCGCTTGTCATTTTTGCCGTAGGGCGATTCCTTCGTGTTCAAGGCCAGGTACCCGCCGTTGTTTTCAGGCAGTTTTTGCTTGATAATATCGGCTTCTATGGTTACACCCAAATGGTTGGCCTGCCCGGTGAGGTCGGCCGACAGGTGGTAGTCTTTATCCTTTTTAAATGCGGGATTGCGCAGGTAACACCACAGAATGGTAGCCATACCCATCTCATGTGCCATTTCGAAAGCCTTGCTCACTTCCTGGATTTGCCGGGTGGATTGGTCCGAACCAAAATAAATGGTTGCCCCGACGGCAATCGCCCCCATGTCCCAGGCGGATTTAATGGAAGCAAACATGATCTGATCAAATTTATTCGGGTAGGTCAAAAATTCATTGTGGTTGATTTTCACGATAAACGGAATGCGGTGTGCATACTTCCTGGCAACCATTCCCAGCCCGCCAAATGTGCTTGCCACGGCATTACAACCGCCTTCAATACTCAATTTCACAATATTCTCCGGGTCGAAATACAAGGGATTGGCAGCGAACGATGCCCCTGCGGAATGCTCGATGCCCTGATCGACGGGCAAAATGGATAAATACCCCGTATTGGCGAGGCGGCCGGCGCCGTATAAGGACTGCAGGCTGCGCAGTACCTGCGGGTTGCGGTCGCTGTGCATCCATACTCTTTCAATAAAATCCGGACCGGGTAAATGCAATAAATCTCTGGAAACAGTTTTACATGTGTGATTGAGCAGATATTCCGCTTTATCTCCCAACAAGTTGCTGATAGTATGTTTTGACATAGTTAGTGTTTTAATACTTTGATTTACGCAAATATAAGAATGCTGATTTCGGAATCACAGTACTGCACTATCGTTTTTCCTTGATTAGTGCTTTCGGCAGCCGCGGTTTGCGGGTGTTTCATTGCTATCCCCTCATTCGGGCAGCGCCCTTATCGCCAGCACACAAAACAATGCAGAAACGGGCAATCCGTTTCTGCATTGCAGGCATTGTGTTATTTTACAATTACCAATTCATCGATGATATTCTTGGCGCCGCCGAGTTTATCGATGATAAAGAGCACATACCGGATATCCACGTTAATGGTGCGGTTCATATGCGGGTCGAAGATATAATTGCCGGGAGCGCCTTCGTAGTTACCGTCGAACGCCAGGCCGATGATATGCCCTTTGCCGTTCATGATCGGGCTGCCGCTGTTGCCGCCGGTAATATCGTTGTCCGATAAGAAACATACGGGCATTCTGCCGTATTCATCGGCATACGGGCCGTAATCTTTTGACAGGTACAGCTGGTAGAGTTTTTCCGGAACGACAAATTCTTCATCGCTATTGTCCATTTTCTCAATGACGCCGTCCAGATATGTAATGGCGTTATAATACACCGCATCGCGGGGCGAAAAGGGAATAACCTTGCCGTAGGTAAGGCGCATGGTAAAATTGGCGTCGGGATAAAATTCCACATCGGGATACATCTGCATCTGCGCTTTCATATATAAGCGGTTTAACGCATTTATTTGCCGGTGGGCAGATGAAAACTGCGGACGGATAACCATGGCATTGCTATACAGGTCATGATAATAAGCGTACAGCGGATCTGCGTTCAATTTTTTTGCGCTCGGTTTATCTAAAAATGCATTGAAATTTTCGGCTGTTGCAATTATGGAAGTTGCGTAGGCATTGCGTGTCCAGGTGTCAATTTTCTCATTGTCATCCGCTCCCTTTGTCTTGGCCAAAATATCCTTCAATCCCTGCGGTTTTTGATCTTCCGTCAATTTATCGTTCAGCAGTTTTAAGAAGGCAGCCGTTTTATTGCGCTCCACCACCGGATAGGAGCCTGCCAGTGATTCTCCATACTCACTGCGCATCGATTCAATTGTCTCTTTGAGTTCTGTTTCGTCGGCATCCTTATCGGCCAGCATATCCGCCAGGCCGGATAATCCCCTGGTGATATTGCCCTGTTCGCTGAGCACTACGGCATAAATTTTATAGTAGTATTGCTTATTCACGGCGCTCAGATTGCTGTACGCCGATTTAAAATCCGCCATGAGAGATCCGTATTCTTTCTGCGTTTCAGCGGGCTGGGTACTCAACCAACCTTCAAAGGCATGCTCCTCGTTTTGTTTATAGGCAACGGCATCCAGCAATTTCGTCATACCGGCAACCTGGCCTTTGTATAATTTTAACGCATTCATCAGGCTGGAATAATCCGGGGCCAGATCGAGGCGAGTAGCTACATCCTTATCCATTTCGGATTTCATGGCACGGGTAGCGACTGTAAATGCATCAATCTGTGCGGGGTTACTCTCTTCAATAACCTCACGCATTGCATAACTGCTGAGATATCTTTCGGTGGAGCCGGGGAAACCCATGATCATGGTAAAATCTCCATCCTGTATTCCGCTGATATCTACCGTTAAAAATTTATTCGGCTTATAAGGCACGTTGCTTTCGGAGTACGCTGCCGGTTCATTATTCGCATCGGCATATACACGGAAAATCGAGAAGTCGCCGGTGTGCCGCGGCCACATCCAGTTGTCGGTATCGCCGCCAAAATTGCCGATAGACGCCGGCGGTGTTCCCACAAGGCGCACGTCATCGTATTCCTTTCTGTAAAAAATAAAGTATTGATTTCCGTTAAACATGGGCTCAACAGAGACAATCAAACCGCTTGCCTCAGTCTCCCGGTCGGTTATCCTGGTGATAATTTCACTTACTTTCAGTTGCCTCGCTTCGTTGTCTAACCCCGCAACGAACGGAAGAATTGAATCCGAAATATTATAGGCACGCACCAACATCTGTACGAACAGTCCTTCAATCGGAATTTCTTCGGAATAATTTTTTGCCCAGAACCCGTTGTCGAGGTAATTGTTTTCGGGTGTACTCACTCCGGCAATCGCATCGTAGCCGCAATGGTGATTGGTAAAGACTAATCCGTTGGCGGAAACAAACTCACCGGTACAAAAACCGCCAAATACCATCACCGCATCTTTTAAACTCGGCTTATCCAGGCTGTATATGTCTTCAGCGGTAAGTTCAAACCCGAGTTTCTTCATTTCCTGTAAATTGATATCGGTTATTACTGATACCAGCCACATGCCTTCATCGGCCATCGGATGCGGAATAGAAGCTCTTCCGGCGAATGGAATTAACAGAAGGGATATGCATAATAATTTCAGCTTTTGCATTACAATATTTTTTATGTATTAAATTATTCCGGCTGCGAAGATAGCAGCTAAATTTCTTGAATAATAATAAGTGCATATTGCGGAAGCAAAAAAGGCGGCCAAGCCCCCGGTAATAATTGTGCGGATGCGCTATACTTCTTTCATGAACCGCTTGGTAATCAACTTGGTGCCATTGCTCATACCGGCGATAAAATAAACCCCCGGCTGCAAATCGCTCAGATTTACGGAAAGCACCTGCTTGCCCCGTTCCGGAACGATGGAGAGCATCTCTTTGCCTACGATGTTCAATATGACGATGCGGTCGATATCTTTGGAAAAGCTGATGGTCGCAAATGCCTTTACGGGATTCGGATAGATCGACACATCCGTACCCGGGGCGAAGTTTTCATAATTGGTGGAACCCGGGGCGCTGTTGACGGCGGCTGCACCGTTTTGAACGATGAACAGCGCCAAACAACAAACCAATAACGAAACCAAACTTTGAGTGTATATTTTTTTCATAGGCTTCCCTATTCTAAATATTCTGTAAAAGTAATCTACTTATACATAGGAAACAATACGTTTGTTCCATAGAATAAATTCTTAACATGGATTAACAATTCTCATACCATATTGTCCAAATCCGGGTCAAAATCGTCAGCGTCATCCGCATTTCCGTTAAACACGCTGGAGAACAAATCCTTAAACCGGTCGCCCTCCTGCAGCAAGCTCCTGCTGAGCAGCGAATATTCGCACAAGCCGTGTAATACAAACTCCATCATAAAGAAAGTTTCAGCGGTATCCAAACCGGGATAGCGTTTCGTTACAAGCGCTTTCAATCCCGGTACCGAATCCAGGGTTTTGCGATAAGCGCTCTCGCTGCTGTCATTTAAAATATCCAAATGGTTTCCGGCGCTAAACCATTCCGTTATTTTATCATAATGGCTTGCGCTTTTTTCGCCCTTGAGTTTTTTCGATTGTTTGGGAGCGGGGAAGTACTCGATAAACAGGTTGCGTATAGCCTTGCCAATTAAGTTGAGCGCCACCAGGAAAGGCCCCTCCTGTTCGCCTTCATACACAAGTTCCAGCTTACCGGTAACCGAAGGTATAACACCGCGGAAGTCGGCGATGCGCACAAATGTCTGCTTCTCGCCGTTCAGCAGGCTCCGCCTTTCGGCGGCGCTGACAAGGTTTTCCTTTGCCGTTATCGTCATGCGGGCAGACACCCCGCTTTTCTGATCCACAAACTCACTTTTCCTGGCCTCCATGGCAATATGCTCAATCAGGTCTTCGGCCAGTTCGTTGAGTTGCACTGCGGATTGTTCCCCGTGAATGGCCGCCTCCTGCCGGGTGATGCTTTTTGACACTTCTATGTCTTTGGGATAATGCGTCAGAATCTGGCTCTCTATTCTGTCCTTCAACGGCGTGATGATAGCCCCGCGGTTTGTGTAATCCTCCGGGTTGGCAGTAAATACAAACTGCACATCCAAATGCAGGCGCACCTTAAATCCGCGGATCTGCATATCGCCCTCCTGTAAAATATTGAACAGCGCCACTTGTATCCTCGCCTGTAAATCCGGCAATTCATTGATTACAAAAATGCAGCGGTGTGATCTTGGAATCAATCCGAAATGGATGACCCGTTCGTCCGAGTAAGGCACTTTTAAATTGGCCGCTTTCACGGGATCGACATCGCCGATTAAATCGGCCACCGACACATCGGGAGTCGCCAGCTTTTCGGTATAGCGCTCCGAGCGGTGCAGCCAACTCACGGGCGTGTCGTCACCCATCTGCGCCACTGTGTCAATCCCGAATCTCGAAACGGGATGCAGCGGATCGTCGTTCAATTCGCTGCCGGATATTACGGGAATATATTCATCCAATAAATTGACCATCAGGCGGGCAATCCGGGTTTTTGCCTGACCACGCAATCCCAGTAAAATGATATTATGCCGCGAGAGTATCGCCCGTTCCAAATCGGGGATCACGGTGTGTTCAAACCCGTAGATGGTTTCAAAAACCGCATCGCCCCGCTTCAACTTTTGCACCAGGTTTTTGCGCAATTCTTCTTTGATGGGAAGCGGTGTATATCCCGATTTCTTCAGTTGGCCCAGCGTGTGAATTTCAGTTGTCTTCATGTGTTTTGTTCAAATGATGCCGTTGTAAAATTATTGTACATTGCGGCGGCGATTGCGCTCGTAGTCTTCAAATACAAACCCACCGAGGCTGTTCAACCCCGAATAAAATGCCTTGCCGCGGTTTACCGCCGTAAATTCTTCAACAAATTTTTGCAGGTACGGATCGCGGGCTATCATAAACGTGGTAATGCGAATTCCCAGCCTTCTGCAATACGCCGCCAGGTTGAGTGTCTTGTTCAATATGATCCGGTCCAATCCAAAACTGTTTTTATAGTATTTGCCGTTGCGCATGATACAGGTGGGCTTGCCATCGGTAATCATAAATATTTGTTTGTTGGGATTTTTGCGACGGCGTAAAATATCCAGCGCCAGTTCCAGGCCTGCAACTGTATTGGTGTGAAACGGCCCTACCTGCAAGTAGGGTAAATGTTTTATTTCGATCTGCCATGCATCATCGCCGAAGGCGATAATATCCAGTGTGTCCTTTGGAAATTTGGTGGTAATCAATTCGCTGAAAGCCATTGCGACTTTCTTTGCCGGGGTGATGCGGTCCTCGCCGTACAAAATCATTGAATGCGAAACATCAATCATCAACACAGTCGAAGTTTGCGCCTTATATTCTCTTTCCACCACTACAATATCTTCATCGTACAAGGTGAAGTCATCAATACCGTGGTTGATATGCGCATTTTGGATAGAAGCGGTAAAGTCCACCTGGTCGGGCGAATCGCCGTATTGATAACTGCGCCGGTCAGCACTGTTCTCGTCGCCGGTCCCGGTAAACGATGTCTTGTGTTGCCCCTGAGCGGATCTTTTTAACTTCCCGAATACCTGCTCCAGCGATGTTCTGCGGATTACCTGTTCCATCTTCGCCGTAGGCACCATTTCGGCTCCTGCTCCGGGCGTTTCTTTCAGGTATCCGCGATCAGTTAAATCCCGTATAAAATCGCCCATCCCGTATTCGGGAGTGGTGATCTTGTACTGCGCATCCAATTGATGCAGCCATTGCAATGCCTCTTCCACGTCGCCCGATGTATATACCAGCAATTCTTTAAATAAATCAAACAGCTTATCAAAAGCAGTTTTGAACGGTTCGGTATATTTTGAAAATCGCCAGCCGGTCATAATTTAAATTCTTGAGCGGTGGATATATAAATTGTCAGCCTGGCCGCCAAATAAAATATGCCTGATACCGCGGCCATTTAAAAAATCGTGTGGGAAGCCCATTTCAATTTTACTCACTTCGTCTAATCTCGCCAATTGTTCTGCGTTAAATTCCACCTGGGTTGCCAGTAAATTTTCACACAGTTGTTCTGCATTCCTGGCGCCGACAATGGGTATTACCGTTTCCCGTTGACGCATTACCCAGGCGATGGCCACCTGCGATGGTTTTTTATTTAATTCGCCCGCAATATCCACCACTGTTTTTGCGATCTGCGCATTCCTCTCACTGAGGCGGATATGATTTTCTCTCAATCGCTTTGGGTGATTGTCCGCATCCAGGTATTTGCCTGTTAATGCGCCGCCCGCCATGGGCGCCCAGGCAACCACTGCCAGGTCCAGCGCATTAGCCATCGGTATTAATTCACGCTCCACGCTGCGCTGAATGAGCGAATATTCAATCTGCAAAGCGACGAATGGATTCCACCCCCGCAAATCGGCAATGGCATTGGCACGGGAAACCACCCATGCAGGCGTATCCGAAATGGCGATATACATCACCTTGCCCGAGCGCACCAAATCATCCATCCCACGCAACACCTCTTCGGCAGATGTCGTAAAATCCCAGGCGTGGAGATACAGGATATCGAGCGTATCCACTCCCAACCGCTTTAAACTGGCCTCCGTAGATTGCAACATATTCTTGCGATGGTTGCCGCTTGCATTAATGCCTTCATTCATGCCGACGATAAATGCGTACTTTGAAGCGATGATTAAATCGTTGCGCCTCCCGGATTTTTTAATCAATGCACCCAGCAGTTTTTCGCTGGTGCCATCGGTGTATCTGTTTGCCGTATCTATAAAATTTCCTCCGGCATCTAAATACGCATTAAATATCTTTTCCGATTCCCGGCTGTCGGCGCCATAACCCCACTCCTCACCGAAAGTCATTGTGCCGAGGCAAATTTCCGAAACCCGAAGACCGCTTCTCCCTAAAAGTCTGTATCGCATAGTACGCTTGTAAGCTTTAAAACCTGATTAATTGTCAATAGTTCAGTTAAAAAACATGCAAACTATTAATTTCGTCCTGCTAAAACAAGAATATGAAAAAATTATCTGTTGCCGCTGTTGTCTTGTGGTTGACAATTCCGGTTTCTGCCCAGGTATCCGATTCGGCAATGTTGCGCAGTATCTATACCGAAGTGCTGTACAATGGAAAATGCTACGAGTGGCTGCACGATCTGAGCAAAGATGTGGGCCATCGGCTGAGCGGTTCGCCGCAGGCCGATCTTGCGGTGCGATGGGCTCAATCGGTTTTGGAACAAGAGGGATTCGATTCGGTGTGGCTGCAGGAAGTGATGGTTCCCCGCTGGATTCGCGGTCAAAAAGAATATGCGGAAATTGTCGGCGTCGGACAGGTAGATGTTCTTGCATTGGGCAATTCCATCTCCACACCTGAATCGGGGATACAGGCACGGGTAATTGAAGTGAATGACTTCGACGAGTTGGAACAATTGGGCACGCAATATATCCGGGGCAACATCGTGTTTTTCAATCACCATTGGGAACACGAATACATCAACACCTTCGAGAGCTACGGCGCCTGTGTGGATTACCGCTGGAAAGGGCCGAGTGAAGCGGCGAAATACGGGGCAGTAGCGGTAGTTGTGCGCAGTGTTTCTTCGGCAATCGACGATTTTCCACACACCGGCAGTATGCGCTATTTAGATGAGAACAATAAGATACCCGCAGTGGCAATCAGCACATCAGACGCTGAACTATTGAGCGCTACACTAAAAAAATCGCCGCACACGGAAATGAAACTGTTGACATGGTGCAAATTTTTACCGGATGTAAAATCTTACAATGTTATCGCGGAGATACGGGGCAGCACTTATCCCAATGAGATAATAACGGTGGGCGGCCACCTGGACAGTTGGGATGTGGGCGAAGGCGCACACGACGACGGGGCGGGTTGCGTACAGAGTATGGAAGTACTGCGCACCCTGAAGGCATTGGGAATACAACCGAAGCGCACCATCCGTTGCGTGTTGTTTATGAATGAAGAAAACGGCAACCGCGGCGGCCATGCCTATGCCGATTGGGCAAAAACCAGCGGTGAATCGTTTATTGCCGCCATGGAAAGCGATGCCGGCGGTTTTTCACCCAGGGGATTTACCATTAACGATGACAACGCAGCTATTATTAAACAATTTACCGACCTGAAACCTTTGTTTTTGCCGTACGGCATTTATTACATTCAACAGGGTTACGGCGGCACGGATATCGGTCCGCTGAAAGCGCTCGGCACTACGCTCATCGGCCTGGTACCCGATTCACAACGGTATATGGATATTCACCATACCGCAAATGACACATTTGAAAAGGTCAACAAACGTGAGCTGAGCCTGGGCTCTGCAACCATGGCATCCGTAGTGTGGTGGATCAGCGAACACGGCATCGAAAAGTAAATAAGCCCGGCATTGCGGCCACTCAATGCATGATGTTTTACACCAGCGGACATCCGCTGCCCGCCGGCATCCGTATTTCGATGGCAGTCAACCGGATTTCAGGTATGCCGCCGCACTACCCGGTACCGGGTTGATGTGTGCAGTTGTTAATTATCCATAATCCGCGATACAATGTTAATTTTATCTTTTATGGGATATTTGATAAAAAATGCACAAGTCGTAAACGAAGGAAGTATAATTACCACGGATGTGTACATTAAACACGACCGGATAGAGCGCATTGATCCGCATATTTCCGTAAAGGAGAAAGTGGAAGAAATAGATGCCTCCGGCTTATATCTCCTGCCGGGCATCATTGACGACCAGGTGCATTTCCGAGAACCCGGGCTCACCTATAAAGAAGACATCTATCACGGTTCGAAAGCAGCAGTGGCCGGTGGTGTCACCTCCTTTATGGATATGCCCAACGTGAAGCCGCCTTCACTTACCCAGGCGTTACTACAAGAGCGTTATGAAATTGCAGCCCGCACATCGCTGGCAAACTATTCCTTTTATATGGGTGTGAGTAACGACAACGTGGAAGAAGTATTAAAAACAAATCCTGAAACAGTTTGCGGGATAAAAATATTTATGGGTGCCTCCACAGGAAATATGCTGGTGGATGATGAGCATGTATTGGTGCAAATATTTAAAGATGCGCCCACACTTATTGCCACACATTGCGAAGATGAGCATACAATTCAACACAATCTGAAAAAATATAAAGAAATATACGGTGATAATATTCCTGTGGAATTGCATCCGGTAATACGCAATGAAGAATCCTGTTTAATATCTTCAACACTTGCATCCGGACTTGCAAAAAAATATGGAACACGTTTGCACATTCTGCATATCAGCACTGCAGACGAGATTGCACTATTTGATAATACCATCCCGTTAAAAGATAAAAAAATAACTGCCGAAGTATGTGTGCATCATTTATTTTTTGATGCAGATGATTATCAAAAACTGGGCAATAAGATAAAATGGAATCCCGCCATAAAAGATAAAAATCATAAACCGCAATTATTACAGGCATTGCTGGACGATCACTTTGATGTGATTGCCACCGACCATGCGCCGCATACCGCCGAAGAAAAATCCAATCCGTACACCACTTGTCCTTCCGGCGCACCGATGATACAACATAGTATCAACGTAATGTTGCATTTTTATCGGGCAGGGAAAATTTCGCTGGAGAAAATTGCGGAAAAGATGAGCCACAATGTAGCCACGTGTTTTCGCATAAAAGAAAGAGGATTCATCCGTGAGGGATATTATGCTGACTTGTATTTACTGAATACAGAAACGCAATGGAAAGTGAGCAAAGAGAATATGTTATACAAATGTGGTTGGAGTCCATTGGAAGGAAATACATTACCCGGTATTGTCACCAATACTTTTGTAAATGGCAACTGTGTGTTTGCAAATGGAAATTTCAGCGAAGAAGTAAAGGGGAAACGACTTATGTTCTTTAAAAAATAAATGGGGTTGCCATACAGGGCAGCATTTCTATTTCCATTGAGGTAGATTTTAAAAAATCGAAAGATCAGTTTACTGCTAACTTCAATGTGGCATGCATTCCTTTTTCATTTTCAATTTTAACAAAATACATCCCCGCCGGAATATTTTCTAATGGTAGTGTTGCCGAAATATTACCAGCGTGCATAACGAATGTTTTTATGAGTGTACCATCCACAGAAAATAATTGTATGCTTGTTTCTGTCTGCACCGGCATTCCGGTTTGTACCACACAATAAGTTGCTGCCGGGTTGGGAAACACAGTAAAATCATGATTAAACGCCATTGGCATTATATTTACCCCTAAAGTATCACAGCCGGGTACTAAGCAGCCTACACTATCTAATTGCATTACCCAAAAGTTCTGATCTTCCGCATATACTTCTCCATAAGCAGCGCCGGCTATAATAATTCCTCCTGCATCTGTTAACTCTACATCATGAATACGGGTATCATTATCCGGGCCGCCGGGGGCTAAGTACCTGCGCTCCCATATTGCATTGCCGTTTACATCTACCCTTGCCATATAGCCATGATAGGTACCATACGGTTCTGTGGCGAGATAACCGATTGCAAGGAGATCGCCATTTGGATACTCTAATCTAGGGCCCGCATTTAATTCATTATCATAAATAGTATCCAAATTATAGGTACTGTTAAAAATCCACAGCAACTCACCCAAATCATCTAAACGGAATGCGAATGTATTGTAAGGATAATCTGGTTTATTTACACCCCCTCCATAATACCCCCCAATAACTGATGTAATTCCATTTGTAAAACAACCGCCTTCATGTAATTCCTCATATAAGATTATACCCGCAGAATCAAATAGTCTTGTTTCATACAATGGTGTTGGACAACCAATAAAAGCATGTAGTAAAAAAAAGTTATCATCTTCATCAATTGGGCCCATCAGAGCAGATCCACTTTCTCCGCTTTCACCAATTAATTTGCTCCATATTAAATTACCTTCTGCATCTGTTTTTTTCAGGATGGTGCGGTAAAATACAGTGGTGCCACCCACGCATAACAACAGCAAATCACCATTGCTGAATTCAAATACCTGCATACCCATTTGCCATTGTTCACTAAAATATGTTTTGGTAAACAGGGTATCTCCGGTTTCAGGATTAAACTTTATGAGCATTACATTCGACATGCCATCAGCCGCTTTGGAACCTGCAAATACAATATTGCCATCACTTAATAACTCACCTGCCATAAAGTATGAGAAATATTGTGAGTCCACACTGCCTAATACTTTTTGCCAAAGTACATTACCTTCAAAATCAATTTTTGCATATTTTACTTTTTCATCAAAATAGGCACCTATTTCGTATCCCCAGCCGTTACCGATCAGCACATAACCATCATCCAATTTAACTATACCAAAACCCACATCATCCCCATTGCTGAAATCAATGGTTTTATTAAATGTAGGTTGGGCTATCAGTTGATTGGTTATCAACAGAAATAAAATTAAAACTGAACAGATGTATTTATTAAAATGCATCTTATTCTTTTATCAGTTTATCAGTAAATAATACTTCGCCATCCGCCAAAACTTCACATAAATACATACCCATGCTCCAGGTACTGATAGGAATGATATTATCCTGACCTGTAATTAATTTTATGTCTGCAATTAAACTCCCGTTCATTGCCCATGCTTTAAATACATATTCTTTTTCAGAATCAAACTCCAAAATGGCAATTGTCAGCGTTTTATTTGCGGGGTTTGGATAAACAGTAAATTCAGAAACGACTTCAATCGGGTTAACATTCAAAATAAGATCATCACAGTTTTCAACAATTCCTGTTTCATAATGACCAATTTCAGCATCTTCATAACATCTCAATGGACCTGGGAAGGTATTGACCAAGCTATTAAAGGGAATCATATAACCAAGATTTCCAATCTTCTCTATATTTACATTACCCCATGTAGCGGGTCCCATAATAGAAATCTCCTGCGTGATTAAATTCATTCCTGATAGATTAATACTATCATAATTAATCACGGTAACTAAAGTAGAATCTGGAGCATTCAAGCCACTATAGCTCATGTATGATTGCCCCAAAGTTTTACTGAAATCATATAAAACACGAAATGTACTATCCTGTTGGATGTAGTTGTATATCACCTTACCTTCTTGATATATGTATTCAATATTAAAATCATCCGAATAAAAATCATTTATAATTATCTTACACACTTTTCCATCAATGATTGTATCGCCTATTACTTCCTTAACTTCAGGAGGATAATCTTCGGAAGAAGCTTTTTTATTAGTATACCACCACTTTGCCCCCACAGGCGCAAACTCGGGTGTCTGGGAAAAGGCCTGTACACAGCTCAGAC
>CAZBHH010000010.1:0-90850 GCA_964492065.1 uncultured Chitinophagales bacterium
ACAAACAATCATCAATCACCTCCCAGCTCCGTAGGAGCGACATATTAATAGAACAAACAATCATCAATCACCTCCAAGCTCCGTAGGAGCGGCACCATAATCATCAAAAATATAGTTGATGTTAAAATCAATTTGATATGCTTTCAAAAAATCGATATATTCTTCTCTAAATGTTTTTTTTCTATGATGTTCCTCTTGATTGAGAATATAGTTGACAACAATTTGGATCTGTGATTGACTAACGGAAAATGCTCCGAATCCGTTCTGCCATTCAAATTTTCCTGTCAGATATTTGTTTTCGTTTATCCATTTCGATGAATTTGATTTGATATCGCGAACCAAATCCGATAATTTGCAATCGGGGTTAACGCTTATGAGAATATGAATATGGTCCGACATACCGTTGATGACCATTAATTTCTGTCCTTTTTTGGTGATGATACCGGTGATGTAACGGTATAATGTATCTTTCCATTTTCTTGATATAAGATTACCTTTTCCTTTTACCGCAAAGACCAGGTGTACATATAATTGGGTGTAGGTATTTGCCATAGTTTTGAATTTTGTGCCGCCCCTCCGGGGCTTTCGTTTGTATTGTTTATTGCTCCTATTAATATATCGCCCCTCTGGGGCTTCCTTTGGTTTCTATTTTTTAGATGTCATTAATATTTCGCCCTCCGTAACTCTCGGTTGCATTGTTTTTTTGTTGTTTTAAATATATCACGCCTTCGGTTGTTCACGTTTTTAGATATCATTAATATTTCGTCCTCCGGAACTCGCGGTTGCTTTGTTTTTTGTTGTTTTAAATATATCACGCCTCCGGAGCCCTCGGTTGTTCACGTTTTTAGATGTCATTAATATTTCGTCCTCCGTAACTCTCGGTTGCATTGTTTTTTTGTTGTTTTTAATATATCACCCTTCCGGGGCTTCCTTTGGTTTCTATTTTTTAGATGTCAATAATATTTCGTCCTCCGTAACTCGCGGTTGCTTTGTTTTTTGTTGTTTTTAATTTTCTATCCCAATGAAGCTTGTTTCGCTGCTTATATTTTCATTTTTTCTCTGCCTTTAATCACTGATTTATTTTCCAGCTCCGTAGGAGCGACATATTAATAGAACAAACAATCATCAATCACCTCCCAGCTCCGTAGGAGCGACATATTAATAGAACAGCCAATCATCAATCACCCCAGCTCCGCAGGAGCGACATATTAATAGAACAAACAATTATCAATCACCCCAGCTCCGCAGGAGCGACATATTAATAGAACAAACCATCATCAATCACCTCCTAGCTCCGTAGGAGCGGCATATTAATAGAACAGCCAATCATCAATCACCCCAGCTCCGTAGGAGCGACACCATTATCGTCAAAGATATAATTGTTATAAAAAACAATTGTATATGTTTTGAAAAAATCGACTCAATACGCATTACATGAATTTTTCCATAATATTCCTATGGATTCAGATTAAAGTTAATAACGCTTTGAATTTGCAAATCGAATAAATAAATACCTTTTAGGCCCATTGGGATAAGTTATTAAAAAACTTTACAGTAATAGTTTCGCAATTACATTGTAAACGGCCGACAAATATCACAGCAACTTGTCAGATAAAGCCGGCACGGCTCCAAAAAATCCAGCAAATAGTAGGACTACTTGAAATCATCATACCAATAATTGACAAATACTTCACGCTGAAATTTATTCGAGGATTACTTTACTGAGGGAATAATGTCTCCCCGCCCGGAAGACCCCAAGCAAAATTATCTGATGTTTCTCTTTTGTTAAGCTCAGTGATATCAAATTTTCCGAAGACAGGTTCACAGGTATGACATTTATCTCGTTATTTAACTCAATGTTTACAATGTTTAAATAATAGACTTCATTATTTTTTATAAGGACAAACAGCTTCTTATCATTACATTCAATATCTACGATCCTTTTGGTAAAATATTTCTGCAATGATTGAAGGTAAGATAATTCGCCACCTGCAGAGGGTTTGTTTTTAAGGAAATAGGTCTCTCCGGTGTAAATAGTGTCGGTAAGCCCCAATTCATTTTCAATAAGGATTACAGCAGTATTTTCAATATTATGCAGACTCAAATCAATATTATAAAAGTAAATGTCCGAGCCTCTTGAAAAATCTTTTGGGTTTATTTCTTGAACAATTCCGGAATAACCATCCGTCAAATAAATGGTTTCACTATTCATACAGATTTTTGGTGAAAACAAATAGTATCCGCTTCTTATGTTTTTGATTATTTCCGGTAATTTCCCTATGCTACGGAGATATACTCCCGAATCAGAAAAAACAGAATACACAGGAGCATCAGTATAAAAGTCAGTCTTAAAGGGATTATTCACACTGTCTTGCACATTATTTAATCAATAAGTTTAGTTCTGCGATTTAATTATAATCAAACACCGCCTGACAGGCTGCTGTTTACACAATCAGAATGTATATTTAAATAACAGCGCATAGTTTGCCGGCTGGTCTGTCCGGGCCGGGCGCAGGGCATATTCGCGGTTCAGCACATTCTTCACCATTGCCTGCAACCGGATATGGGCATTCACATCGTAGCCCAGCCTCGCATCAAAAATCCAATCGCCGTTTATATGCTCGTAACGGAAATCCTGCAGGCCGGGAGGAATGCCGAAATCGGCAAATACGTAATCGATATTTTCCATAAACGAGTAATAATTTACGGTTATACCTATACTCAGTTTTTTCAGAGTGTATTCCACGTCGGTGCGGAACATATAGCGAAAGCGGTAATTCAATACAGTGCTTAGGAATGCGGAATCCCTGTGGTTGAATCCGTATAAAAAATTGTCGAAGAAATTACCCCATTCATACAGCGAAGAATCTGCATTTAAATTGGCGGGATACACATAATTATATCCGCACAATACCGAGAGGTTGTTGCCGAATATATCGCCGTTGCCCGCCAGCGTTAATTCAAAACCCGCCATCCTCGAACGGCCGATGTTCAGGGATTTAAATCCCACCAGGGGCGGCCCCAGATCGTCGTAAACGCCAAACGTAAATTCGGTCATATCAAAATAATCGGTTACATAAAATGCGGCATCCGCATAACCGCTCCATGCATTGAGAAACAATGTTCTCTTAATGCCTACTTCGCCATTCCATCCGTATTCGGGTTGAATATCCGGATTATTGAAAATTAACAGCACGCCCAAATTGGTCTGCGCATATTTTTCAACGAGGCTCGGCGCCCGGTAGCCCTGACCGAAAGAAGCTCTTAAAAAAGTAGTTGGACTCGCCGTATAGTGAATACCCGCTTTGATAATAGGGGCAGCCAGCGCATCGGTGGTGTCCAACACATACCACTCTTCACGGAAACCGAAATTAAACGACAGCCGGTCGAATAGTTTTTTCTCTATTTGCGCATATAATCCTCCAGAATAGCCGTCGTGATTGCCGAGGTCGTCATCCCTGACATGGAATTTATATCCAGAGAATCCGGCGGTAATAAAAAACGTTTTGTGAATTGTCCGGTGGTATTGATAGTCGAGATTCAATAAATAGGCATCGCCTCCCGTAGTGTCGGTATAGATGACATGATTGTTGTAGTACCTCGCCTTCACTTTGTGTGTATTGCCTTTGCTATCGTTGAAATTCAGCCAGGGGTCCACAGAGGTCCAGAAATACTTCCAGTGTAACAGTGTAGTGGATTGGGGCGAATCGTATCCGCCCCCGAATGGTCGGTAAATACCGGTATCGCCATCCATAAATAAGAAGAACGTCCCTTCGTTATCGTACATCAGGTTGCCGTTAATTCCGAAAGTCAACCGTTCGGGATTTTTAGTGCGATATCTCGTTTTCCAGTTAAACCGGGCACGGTCGCTGAATTCCCCTTCCAGGGCAGATTCATTTTTACTCACATGGCCGCCTAACACCAGGTCTATCGTTTCGTATTTGCGGCGATGTGCAAAGTTGATTCCGGATTGCAAAACCGGGCTGTCCCACCATTGTTTGTAAGCGTCTTTCGGCGCAGCGGTAATTCCCTGGTAAACGGCAATGGATGTGTAAGGCGATGAGCCCGGCCAGGCGGTGCGCACCGAAATAACGCCGTTTAATGCGCTGCTGCCATACAATACCGAGGAAGCGCCTTTTATCACTTCAATTTGCTCTACGTTTTCCATAGGTACAAAATTCCATTTGGCCTCGCCGCGGTCGGCTGTCAACAGTATTTGGTCATCCACCACCAGCATCACCCTGCTGCCGGCCCCATAGGTAAATCCGGTACCCCCACGGATATTTACCTGGTTATCCATCATGAATATCCCCGGCGCTTTGGTAATGGCATCCATCAGCGTTACCGCATTGGTATTTTCAATCAGCGAACTCGGTATCACCTCCATGCTTACGGTTTCCTCCGTCAACTGCTTTTCATATAAACTGCCGCTGATGACGACAATGTCCAGTTGTCTCGCATCGGGTGTTAAGCGGATATCTTTGTGAACCACGGCATCGCCGGCAATATGCACCGTTTCTTCCCGGCTTTGATACCCCACAAAGGAATACGTAATCACATGCATGCCCGTATCGAGGTCCAGGGTGTATTTGCCGTTTTCATCGGTAGAAACGCCGTGGTGGCTCTCGGTGGAAATATTTACGCCGACTAAAGTTTCATTGGTAGCATCGTCGTAAATTGTCCCCTGCAAAACGCCTTTTTGTGCAAGGCAGTTGTTAAGAAACGGCAAAGCAGCTAAGAGTACAGACAGGTAAAATTTTATCATAACCCGGCAATCTTAAAATAAAATTAGTTTTGTGAAGCCATTTAACAAAATAAATTATGAATAATATTAATATGAAATTCCTGTATTTTCTCATAGCATGCACCCTGGTGTGGAGTGCATGTAATTCTGCAAAAACAACCACCCCGCATAACGGATTCACTATCCGGGGTAGGGTTGTAGGCGTGGATGCCGGCACTGCCTACCTGTTAAAGGAGGTGAACAACGAATTGGCAAAAGTGGATTCATCTGAAATTGATAAAGGTGCATTTCAATTCAGCGACAGTGTCGGGCAGCCTGAAATGTATTTTGTGCGCATTAATAATAACAACAACTATGTGAGAATTTTTATGGAGAATGCGGATATCGAGATGCGGGTGCAGATTGACAGCATGGACAGACCTTTGGTAAAGGGCTCGAAAATCCACGATGAGTACGACGCTATCAATGCAAAAATCCTGGCAAATGACGCACGTATGAATGTTATTCTCCAGGACATGAAACGCTCCGGGAAATCTTTGAGCGAAGAACTCAGAGACAGCATGAATGCAAAGCTGGATGTCATATATGAAGACGGCCTGGCAATGGTAAAGGAATATGTTAACACGCATCCCGCATCGCCCGTTGCCGCTTACCTGGTGAACAGGCAGTTGATTTACGATTGCTCTTACGAAGAACTGAAACAATGGGCCGACGGATTTCAGTCGGCAATTCCCGAAAGCAAATACACAAAACTGCTGACAGAGCGCCGGGATTTACTCGCCAAAAGCGCAGTTGGTGAGATAGCGCCGGACTTTTCAATTCCAGATATCGATGGCAAAACTGTATCGCTTACAGACTTTCGGGGCAAATTCGTGCTGGTGGACTTCTGGGCGAGTTGGTGTGGGCCTTGCCGCAAGGAAAATCCCAATATCGTACTGGCATATAATACCTATAAGAATAAAAACTTTACGGTATTCGGCGTATCGTTCGACACCGATAAAGATTCCTGGTTAACCGCAGTGCGGGACGATAAACTCACATGGACCCAGGCCAGCGATCTGCAGGGATGGAATAGCGCTCCCGGTGCATTATACGGTATCAATTCAATTCCGCACAGCGTATTGCTGGATACTTCCGGGAGGGTTATCGCCCATAATCTCCGCGGCAAGGCATTGCTGGATATGCTGGAAAAATTGCTGTAACAGGCCGAAGTATTTTTAAAAAACACACAGCCGTACAGAGGTTCAAAAGCGCATCGGCATTACGTCAATCGATCCAGTCTGCGACAAACAGATTCGTATCCCGGGTGCCCTTATTATTGCGGTTGCTGCCGAAGATAATGCGCTTCCCGTCGGGAGAAAACATCGGGAAACTGTCGAAAACCGGATCAAAAGTTACCTGTTCCAGGCCGCTGCCATCCAGGTTAATCATAAATAAATTAAACGGAATGCGCCGGGTGAGGTGATTGGATGAAAACAGTATCTTATTTCCCGAAGGATGAAAGAACGGCGCCCAGTTGGCACCACCCAAATCAGTGAGTTGCTGCAGGTCGCTGCCATCTGCATTACAAACAAAAATTTCCATTGCATTCGGTTTGACAAATTCCTGTTTCAACAGTTCCTTGTATTCCAATTGTGCCGAATCGGTTTTGGGCCGCGATGCCCGGAACACGATTTTACTGCCGTCGGGCGAGAAGAATGCGCCGCCGTCGTAACCCAGCGTATTGGTGATTTGCTTTAAATCGCTGCCATCGATATTCATAGTCCACAATTCGAGGTCACCGCTGCGGTCGCTGGTGAAGACAATTTTATCTCCCTTTGGCGAAACAGTCGCCTCTGCATCGTAATACTTATTGTCGGTGAGTTGTTTTACGATATTGCCATTCAGGTCGGCAACAAAAATTTCGTAGGAGTGATACACGCCCCAGAGATAGCCTTTACTGCGGTCGGGATCCTGAATACAGGTGTCAACGGTTAAAAAAGTGGAGGCGTATAACAGCGTCGTGTCGCCGGGTAAAAAATAAGCACACGTGGTCCTGCCCTTCCCATTGCTGATCATGCGGTTGCTTATCGCACCGTTTTCGTTTGGAACAATGCCGTAATAAATTTGATCGCAGGGTTCACCCGCAGCAACATTGCGGTGCTGGTAGGTGATCATCTTATTATTAAAACTCCAATACGCTTCGGCATTATCGCCGCCAAATGTTATCTGATACATATTTTTGAAATGCGTTTCGCCGGGTAATATCAGCGAATGTGCCGTATCGGCGTGTTCGGTCTTTACAGGTTCCGGCATTTCGCTCTGTTTGCGTTCCGCAATATATTGTGTCAGCGAGAGCATAAAAACAATTACTGCAATAAATATCAACAATCTGCCTATCATTATTTGATTTTTTAATTGAGTGGCAAAGGTAGTGAGTGGCAACCTGATAAACCAAGTATTGCGATAAATCTGCCGTTAACAACAGGCGCTTTTGCTAACTTTGCGCCATGCTAAAAAATCGCCCGGTATGGGTGTACGGTCTTATCGGTGTAATTCTCGCTATCGGCGCCAGCATTTTTATAATGCAGGACTCGATATTTTCTAAACAGAAAATATCGGCGGCAGACTCATTGCAGATGATTGAAAAGCTCACCCCTGAGATTGAGAGCATTTCGGAGCGGATAAAAAAAGATCCCGGCAATCCGGGTTTATTTTTTAACCGTGCCAATGCGTATTTCGCCTACGGCAACTTAAAGTATGCCTTGCAGGATTACCGGAAAGCCTATCATCTCGACAGCCTGAATGCACCATTTGCCCTGGGCTTGTCCGAATGTTTATTTGAAATGGCCGATGCCGAAGGCGCAATTGCAATTCTGGAGCGGTTTATCGCACACAGCCCGGAAAATATCGATGTGTTAAATGCACTGGCCCTGGATTACTTTCTGCTGCCCAAGCCAAAGTACAACCTGGCAATAGCCACCTACGACAGGGTGCTGAAGCTGGACATCCAGAATGCCGATGCCTATTTTTATAAAGGATTGATATTTAAAGAAACCGGCGACACCGCTCGTGCCATTTCCAGCTTCCAAACCTGTACTGAAGTGGACCCGGATTATTACGATGCGTATATGCAGTTGGGAATACTGTACGCCGCCAAAAAGGATCCAATCGCCATCAAATATTACAATAATGCCCTCTCAGTAAATGATACGAGTAAGGAAGCCGAATACGGTATCGCCAAATATTTTCAGGATGCAGGTGAATTGGAAAAGGCGATTGCCTATTACCGCAATATCATCGTGAACGACCCGCAGGATGCCGATGCGTTATACAACCTGGCGACTATCTACTACGGCATTGATTCGGTTGCAACCGCTTACCGCTATTTTGACCTGACCATAAAGCAATCACCCGCCAGGGCTATCGCTTATTACGGCAAGGGATTGTGCGCCGAACAACTGAATAACATTGCTGAGGCTATTTCCAATTACAAACAGGCCGTAAATTTAGACCCGAAATTAACCGAAGCCACCGAGCGATTGAAGAAATTAAATGCCGACTAAACCATGATTAATATTACTTTTCCCGATGGAGCAGTAAAACAATACGAAGCGGGCATTACTGCCCTGGAAATTGCAAAATCCATCAGCGAATCATTAGCCCGCAAAGTATTGAGCGCCGAGGTAAACGGAGTTGTATGGGATGCCACCCGCCCCCTGCAATCCGATGCCACCCTGAAATTATTAACCTGGGATGATGCAAAAGGCAAAGCCTCTTTTTGGCATTCATCCGCCCACCTGATGGCCGAGGCGCTGGAAGCGCTTTATCCCGGCGTAAAATTCGGAATCGGGCCGCCGATTGACAATGGATTTTATTACGATATCGATCTCGGCGACCGGCAATTAACCGCCGACGACCTGCCGGCCATTGAAAAGAAAATGCAGGAACTCGCCCGGCAAAACAATGTTTATGTGCGCCGGGAGGTGAGCAAAAGTGAAGCGCTCTCCTATTTCACCGAAAAACAGGATCAATACAAACTCGAATTAATTGACGAGTTGGAAGACGGCAAAATCACATTCTACACCCAGGGGAATTTCGTCGATTTATGCCGCGGGCCACATATCCCGCACACCGGTTTCATTAAAGCGATAAAACTCACCAATATCGCCGGCGCCTATTGGCGGGGAAGTGAAAAAAACAAAATGCTCACCCGCCTGTACGGCATCACCTTCCCGAAGCAATCGGAACTGGACGACTACCTCGCCATGATGGAGGAGGCTAAAAAGAGAGACCATAGAAAAATCGGGAAAGAGCTGGAGATATTTACTTTCGACGACGACGTCGGACCCGGCATGGCCCTGTGGCTGCCCAATGGCGGTGTAATGATCGAACAATTGGAAAAATTGGCCAAACACACCGAATTCAGAGCCGGATACTCCAGGGTTAAATCACCGCATATCGCCAAGGAGAGCATGTATCTGAAAAGCGGGCATCTGCCCTATTATGCCGACAGCATGTTCCCGCCGATGGATATCGACGGGCAGAAATACTACCTGAAGGCAATGAACTGCCCTCACCACCACAAAATCTTTGATGCAGTGCCCCGCAGTTACCGGGACCTGCCCCTGCGTTTAGCCGAATACGGCACTTGCTATCGCTACGAACAAAGCGGCGAATTATTCGGACTGATGCGGGTGCGCAGCCTGCAGATGAACGATGCACATATTTATTGTACCGAAGACCAGTTTGAAGAGGAATTTAGGGCGGTGAATGCGATGTATTTAAAATACTTCGACATTTTCGGTATCGACAAATACGTGATGCGTTTCAGCACCCACGACCCGGCTAAACTGGGCCAGAAATATGTGAATGAACCTGCGCTGTGGCTTAAAACCGAGGAGATGGTCAGGCAGGTGCTGATACGTTCGGGCATCCCCTATGTAGAAGTTGCCGACGAAGCCGCATTCTACGGGCCGAAAATCGATGTGCAGATATGGAGCGCCATCGGCCGTGAATTTACTCTGGCCACCAACCAGGTGGACTTTGCCCAGCCCCTGCGCTTTAACCTCAAGTTTATGAATGCCTCTAACGAAGAGGAAACTCCGATTTGCATTCACCGTGCCCCCCTGGGAACCCACGAGCGCTTTATCGGATTTCTGATTGAGCATTTCGCCGGCAACTTCCCTGCCTGGCTCGCTCCGGTGCAGGTGGCTTTGTTGCCAATCAGCGATAAATTCAATGCGCATTGCCAAAAAATAGCGGATGTTTTCAAAAATCACGAAATTCGCACCTTGTTTGACCAGCGGGGCGAGAAGATCGGCAGGAAAATCCGGGATGCGGAAGTGAAAAAAATACCGTATATGCTGATCGTCGGTGAAAATGAAATGCAATCTGAATCAGTTTCAGTCAGGAAACACGGCGCAGGAGATATCGGCAGTATGGCGGTAAACGCATTTGTACAGATGCTGAAAACAGAAGTAGAATCAATTTTTTCATAAAACAATAACCACTTGCAAAGAAGAGAACCACGGTTTTTCAGACCCAGAACTGAACAATATCCCAACAGAATAAACCAGGAAATAAAACATCCGAAAATCCGGGTAGTCGGTGAAAATATTGAGCCCGGTATTTATTCGATTCACGATGCCCTCAGGATAGCACAGGAAGCTGAACTGGATTTAGTGGAGATTTCGCCCAATGCCGACCCGCCGGTATGCCGCATTGTGGACTATCAGAAATTCCTGTACGAAAAGAAAAAGAAAGAAAAAGAAATTAAGGCAAAGGCTAAAAAGCAGGAGTTAAAAGAAATCCGCTTCGGGCCGAATACCGACGAACACGACTTTGAATTTAAGGCCAAACACGCAGAGAAATTTTTGCAGGAGGGCTCGAAAGTAAAAGCCTGGGTGCAGTTCAGAGGCAGGTCTATCGTCTTTGCCGAAAGGGGACAGTTGCTGCTGCTGCGATTTGCACAGCGCCTGGAAGAGTCCGGCGTCCCGGAAGCCATGCCCAAGCTGGAGGGCAAGCGCATGCATATAACCCTGAACCCCAAGTCGAAGAAAAAATAGCCTTTTCTGATTTTCTCGGGAGATTTTCTATATCTTTGCAACCCATTTAGAGTAAAGAAAAAGTTTTTGTTATGCCGAAGATGAAACCAAACCGCAGTGCCAAAAAGCGCTTTAAGCTCACCGGCAGCGGTAAACTGAAAAGAGGAAGCGCCTATATGAGCCATATTCTCACCAAGAAAAGCAATAAGCGCAAAACCCGTTTAGGCGGCACTCATTTGGTTGATCAGGCCGACGAGCCCAGAATTAAAAGAATTTTAGGATTAGCATAAATTAATAACCATGCCTAGATCAGTAAATCATGTAGCTTCCAGAGCGAAGCGCAAAAAAGTGTTGAAGCTCGCCAAAGGATATTGGGGACGCAGGAAAAACGTGTGGACGGTAGCAAAAAACGCTGTCGAAAAAGGATTGAGTTATGCGTATGTGGGCCGCAAGGATAAAAAAGCCATCTACCGCCAGATATGGATCACCCGTATCAATGCGGCAGTGCGCCCGCATGGAATGACATACAGCACCTTCATAAACAAGCTGAGAGCAAATAATATTGACCTTAACCGCAAAGCGCTGGCCGATTTGGCTATCCATAACCCGGCGGCATTTGAGGCAATTGTTAAGAAGGTGAGCTAATTAATTTGTTTAGTAATGTTTGGCCCTGTGGTATCATCCATGGGGCTTTTTTTATTTATAATACCGCAGCGGAGTGCATCGCTTTCTCCTCAATTCTATCCTCTACGGTTTAAAAGAGAAAATCCATACTGCAGTGCAAATGACATTGTGCAGTAATTGAACAGCATACAAATTTTACCGGGTAGATAGTCTTTCGCATCGGCCCCTGTCATTTCTACTGTGACTTCGCCGGAGGAAGCCCCGCTCCACCGATTCGCTTTCAGAATATTTACCTTTGCCCTATGTGGAAGCAAAATATTCTGGAGACAATTGGAAACACGCCACTCGTTAAGCTGAATAAAATCGTAAGAGATATTCCGGCAACGGTACTCGCCAAGGTGGAGACATTTAACCCCGGCAACAGCATTAAAGACCGCATGGCATTGCGCATGATTGAAGATGCCGAGAAATCGGGCGCCTTAAAACCCGGCGGCACCATAATAGAAGGCACAAGTGGCAATACGGGAATGGGCCTGGCTATCGCCGCCATTATTAAAGGCTATAAATGCATCTTTACAACTACCGACAAACAGAGTAAGGAGAAAGTAGATGCGCTGAAGGCATTCGGCGCCGAAGTAATTGTTTGCCCTACAGATGTGGACCCGGAAGACCCCCGGTCGTATTACTCGGTTTCTTCCCGTTTGATTCACGAAGTACCCAATTCGTGGAAGCCAAATCAATACGATAATCTTTCAAATTCTCAGGCGCATTACGAATCCACTGCGCCGGAAATCTGGGAACAGACCGGAGGCAGAATAACGCATTTCGTGGCCGGCGTAGGCACCGGCGGCACCATTTGCGGCGTAGGAAAATTTCTGAAAGAAAAAAACAGCGCTATCCAGGTGTTGGGAATTGATACCTACGGCAGTATTTATAAAAAAATGAAAGAGACCGGCATACTGGATAAAAATGAAATCTACCCTTACGTAACCGAAGGTATCGGCGAAGATTTCCTGCCGGCAAACGTAGATTTTGAACTGATAGATTATTTTGAAAAAGTAACTGATAAAGCTGCGGCGGTAATGACACAACGCATTGTCAGGGAAGAGGGGATTTTTGTGGGCAATTCTTCCGGCGCCGCAGTACAGGGCATTTTGCAAATGGCCGACCGGTTCAGGCAGGGCGATATTGTAGTGGTAATATTCGTGGATCACGGCACCCGCTACCTCGGCAAGATGTTTAACAATGACTGGATGCTGAAAATGGGTTACCTGGACAGCAAAGGGCTGACAGCAAAGGAGATGGCTTCGACATTGCTGAGCGCCGATCTGAAAACATTAACCGTTGACCAAACCGTTCAGGAAGCCATCCTGTTGATGCAACAACACGACTATTCACAGATTCCGGTTTCCGATAGTGGCAGAATTGTCGGCTCGGTAAATGAGAAATATTTATTTGAACTGATGGTGCAGAACCCGGATGTATGTACAACGGCATTGCGCAATGTGATGCAACCCGCATTTCCGTTTGCCGACATCTCCACACCGATGGAATCGCTTTCAAAAATGATTACCGCCGATAATGAAGCCGTGCTGGTAAAAGACTTTAAACTCGACAAAACGTATATCATCACCCGCTATGATATATTAAATGCGCTGAGCAAACGGTAATATGCAGTTCACGGATCAATTGGGAAGATCGGTTTTTCTCAAGAAATTTCCCGGGCGCATTATTTCATGCGTTCCTTCACAGACGGAACTGCTCTGCGATCTCGGATTGGAAGACCGCCTGGCAGGCATTACCAAATTTTGCGTACACCCCGCGGGACTGCTAAAGAAAAAACCGGTAATCGGCGGTACAAAAAATCTGCGCATGGACAAAATCATATCGCTACAGCCCGACTTAATTATCGCCAACAAGGAAGAAAATATAAAAGAGCAGATAGAACAACTCGCCGGGCAATTCCCGGTCTGGATCAGCGATGTCAATACGCTCAGCGATGCGCTGATGATGATTGAATCAATCGGCGCCATTACAAATACAACAGCCACGGCACAATCCATTCTCTCGGTTATTGCTGCCGAAAAACAACAGTTTACAGAACGGGTGCCTCATAAAAAAAGAAGGGTTTTATACCTCATCTGGAAAGATCCGTATATGGCAGCCGGTGGCAATACTTACATTCATGAAATGCTCTATCAGTCCGGGTTTGAAAATGCGGCAGGGGCCTTAATGCGTTACCCCACACTCAGTGTGGATGCAATGCGGAAACTGGAACCGGATACAATCCTGCTCTCTTCGGAGCCCTATCCCTTCAGGGAAACACATAAAGAGGAAATGCAGGCATTATTCCCGGGTGTCAAAATTGTCTTGGCAGACGGTCAGATGTTTTCCTGGTATGGAAGCCGGCTGCAATACTGCTGGAAATATTTTACCTCGCTGCGGGAGTGCGATTGACCTTGTACATGCGGTACCAAAAAAACAGGCCGGCACTCAAACTCAGAGCCCATAGTATCACCTCTATCCAAATCGGGTCGGAGTTATAGCCAAACAACCCTTTAAAGAAACTGCCGATATGCCCCTTATCATTTAACAGGTGGATGTACTTGCCATCCTGCTCACTGTACCAGAATGCGTCGGGATTATCTTCTGCGGTTTTCGATTTGAAAATATTATACACTTTATGTTCTTTTTCTTCAACGCCGGGATGCTCCATCGCTTCCCTGGTTTCTATGTACTCGTGCATTTCGTGAGTGCCGTAGGCAACCATTCCCGCCGCAAAGAATACGAGTAGCAAAGTCGTGTAGCTGAAAAATTTCCTCAGATCCAGTTTCACCCCCTGCACGACGATTAAATAGCCGATTACAATTGCGAGAACGATTCCGCCGAAGAATCCCGCATAGGAAAACGCCTGATCGATACTGGTACTTGCCACCAGGAATAAAGCAGTTTCAAATCCCTCCCGCAGGATGGCAAAGAACACCAAAAAGAACAAACCCCATTTGCCGGCTTCCACCGCCGTGTTGGTACTGTCTGCAATTTGTTTTTTGCTCGCCAGGTTTTTATTCATCCAGAAGATGACATAAAACAATAATCCGGCAGTTATGTACATCAACACGCCTTCAATTAACGCCTGAAGGCCTGTATCGCCGACCTTTTGAATGATGCGGTACAGAACCACGCCCAGTATGGCTGAAGCGATAACAGAGAGCAGCACTGCCGTCCACAGATATTTCTTTTGCGCCGTGAGCCCCTGCTTGTCTAAAACCGTGTAGATTATGCCGACAATTAACGAAGCCTCAAGACATTCACGCAGCGTTATGATAAATTCATTCATTACTATGCTTTTTCAAAATTTTAATGCTGACAAACTTACGCCAGCCGCAACTAAATAAGGGCTTGTAAACCGGTATTGCGGCCGATTCATGAACAAATACCCTGAAGTAGGTATTCATTATTGCAATAGAGAATGTCCATAGCATATCGTTACTTTGCACAACTAAACACTTAACCATTGAGCGAACGAAGTCCGAAATTTTTATACCCTCTCGCATTTTCATTGGTGCTCGTTTTCGGCGTGTATCTCGGGAGCCGCATCGCACCTGCTTCTTCAGGCAAACCGTCGCATAGCCAAAGCCGGAGCGCCTACACCAAAATCGACAGCATTTTACAATTTATTGACAACCGGTATGTAGATTCCATCAATGCGGATTCGCTGGTGCAAATTCTCATTAACAGGATGTTAAATAAACCGGAAACCATCGACTCGCTGTTTAAAATGCTCGACCCGCATTCCAACTATATCCCCGCAGCGGAATTACAGTCGTTCAACGAAGATCTGCAGGGCAATTTCGATGGCATCGGCATCGAGTTCAATATCCTCAACGATACGATTTATGTGGTAGCTCCATTGTCGGGTGGACCCAGCGAAAAATTGGGTATTCTTTCCGGCGATAAAATTATTGCCATCGATGATTCGGTAGTTGCCGGCAACGGCATCACCAATGAGAAAGTGGTGCGCCTTCTGCGTGGGAAAAAGGGAACAACAGTAAAGGTGCAGATTTACCGCAAAGGCGAACCCGATCTGCTCGACTTTGAAATAACCCGCGATAAAATCCCGGTGTACAGCGTGGATGTAGCCTATATGGTCACTCCCGAAATCGGGTATATTCGCATCAATAAATTCGCAAAGGAGACGCCATTTGAATTTGCCGAGGGCGTTAAAAAATTATTAGACAGCGGAATGACCCGGATGATTATGGACCTGCGGGGCAATCCGGGAGGCTATCTCACCGGCGCTGTCGACCTGGCGGATCAATTAATCCCCGGCAAGCGCCTCATCGTATATACCGATGGCCGTGCCGTCGGGCGCAGCGATTATTTTTCCGGCAAGATGGGTTTGTTTGAGAGTGGTGACCTCGTGGTGCTGATCAATGAAGGCTCTGCCTCCGCCAGTGAAATCCTGGCCGGCGCTCTGCAGGACAATGACCGGGCAACAATTATCGGGCACCGCTCCTTTGGCAAAGGCCTTGTTCAGGAAATATATACCCTGCCCGACAATTCCGCAATTCGCCTGACTATTGCGAGGTACTACACACCTGATGGCAAGAGTATCCAGCGCTCATACGAAAGCGGCGTCGATGCCTATTACGACCAGTATGTAAGCATTTTGGAAAACGGCGGCGAACTGCCCGACAGTTTAAAAAATAACCCGGATATGGATTGGGGTATTCATCCCGATATCCAGGTACCAGTAGATACAACTGCGCATACCGTGTATTTTAACCGCCTGTATAACCGCGGATATATCAATCAATTTGCATACTCGTATTACAGTGAGCACAGCGCAGATTTTTCACGCTTTGAAAGTTGGGAAGCTTTTAACCAAAACTTCCACGTGGACGATGCGATGTTTAAATCGTTTGTTGCCTTTGCCGACAGCCGGGACACTGCATTCCGGGTGACAGAAGAACAGGCAGCGCCGGTGCGAAGTAAAATTGATGTCGCAATTAAAGCCTTCCTCGCAAGGCAAAAATGGGGCAATGATGGCTTCTATCCGATTATGAATACCATCGATGCGGACTTTCAACGGGCTATGCAGTTTTTGCAGTCGCCCGGTAAACAGTGATACAGTCATTGGCAATAGATACCGATGCAGGCGCCATGCAATAGCCACCCGCATCGGCGCTTCATTCGAACACCGTTGAACCCGGTAGATCGTTGGAGCTACAATTGGTTTTGATTAGAGCAACCCGTCATGCTGGTTGCTAATAAGGCGTGGAGTTGGAAATTGTTATTTTTAAGTCATAAAAATTTCAAACAGTATAAAAAGCGATGTTAAGACTACTTCCCTACCTGGCCAATCCGGTTTTTATGACATTTGTCGTGGTCAGTTTCCTGATGCTTTGCATGCTCGCCTATTTATTTTTTCTAAAATCCATTAAGGACAAACCGGTGGATCCCGACCGGTCTGAAATTCAAATCAACGATATTTTCCTGCGCACCAAACACAAAAAACCCCGCCGTGACGGCAGGGTATAACATTGCTGTTCAGACAATTTACTGAGCGGCTTCAGTATTCTCAGTTCCAGCTACTTCGCCCATTTCTGCGGATCCTGTAGTTGTTTCTTCGGCTGCCGTCAAGGTCTCGGAGGCGCCTTCCTGTACCTGTTCAGTCAAGTCCTCTCCACCATCTTCCGGAGCCGGTTCTTTTTCTTTCTTAGAGTTGCAGGCTACCAATGCGGTTAATGCCAGCGCAACAGCAAAAATTGATAATTTTTTCATCGTCGTTGTTTTTTTGATTTATAATTTGAAATCAAAAATAAATAATTATTAACAAAGATTATTTCTGCCGGAAAAAAATATTCACAGGTGTGCCCGATAACCGGAAGTGTTCCCGCAGTTTGTTTTCCAGGAAGTTGCGGTAAGGTTCGCGGATGTCTTTCGGGTGATTGGTAAAAAAGGCAAAAGTGGGAATGCGTGCGGGCAGTTGTGTGATGTATTTAATCCTGATATGCTTTCCCCTGACTGCCGGCGGCGGATAAGCGTCGATCAGCGGCAACAACTTCTCATTCAGTTCGGAAGTATTTACTTTTAAGCTCCTGTTTTCAAACACTTCCAGGGCGGTTTCCATAGCTTTAAAAATCCGAGTCTTATCCAGGGCGGAAATAAACAGTACCGGCACATCCTTAAAAGGCGCCAGCCTGGATTTGATATGCGCTTCGTAGTACTTCATACTGTTGGTATCCTTTTCGACGGCATCCCATTTATTCACCAGTACGACTACGCCTTTGCGCTTCTTAACAATTGTGCTGAATATAGACAGGTCCTGGCTCTCAATGCCCAGTGTTGCATCCATTACCAACAGGCATACATCGGCTTCATCAATCGCCTTGATTGCACGGATTACGGTATAAAATTCCAGGTTTTCCTTTACAACACCTTTCTTGCGGATACCCGCCGTATCGATTAACAAAAAATCCTTGTTGAACATGCGATACCGGGTATGGATGGCATCCCGTGTAGTGCCGGCGATATCGGTAACTATGTTGCGGTCTTCGCCGGTAAGCGCATTGATCAAAGTCGATTTGCCCACATTGGGTTGACCGACGATAGCGAACTTCGGTAACTGTGCCCAGTCGCCGCTGACGGTGGATACGTCATCGGGTATTTGTTCAACGATGGCGTCCAGCAATTCGCCGGTACCGCTGCCGGTAATGGACGAAACAAAGAAGATGTGTTCGAACCCGGCGCTGTAGAATTCGGAAGCCTGCAATAACCTGCCCGCATTGTCCACCTTATTTACGATGAGAAAAACCCGCTTCTGCACCTTGCGCAGCTTTTTAAGCATCTCATCATCCAGGTCGGTCATGCCGGTGGTGACATCTACCATAAAGAGCAACAGCGAGGCTTCCTCAATGGCGATGAGCACCTGGTTGCGAATCGCCTTTTCAAAGACATCGTCCGAATGAGCGACAAAGCCGCCGGTGTCAATCACATCGAATTGTTTCCCGTTCCATTCGGAACTTCCGTATTGACGATCGCGGGTAACACCGCTCTGGTCATCCACAATTGCCTGCCTTTCACCGACTAATCGGTTGAACAAGGTGGACTTACCCACGTTTGGCCTGCCTATAATTGCAACTGTAAAGCCCATGTCTTCAGATAAAAAAAGGCTGAAAAAATTTCAGCCCATTGATTGTAGCGGAGGCAGGACTCGAACCTGCGACCTTCGGGTTATGAGCCCGACGAGCTACCAACTGCTCCACCCCGCGGTTTTTGCGACTGCAAAGATAGGCAATATATAACCCATATCAAAGCCTTGTGTATTTTTGACCGATGGCATTTAAATCGGGATTTGTAAATATTATCGGCAAACCCAATGCGGGCAAGTCCACGCTGATGAATTTCCTGGTGGGCGAAAGGCTGTCCATTATTACAGCCAAAGCACAAACTACCCGGAGGCGCATTATCGGTATCGTCAATACCCCGGAGATGCAAATTGTGTATTCGGATACTCCCGGCATAGTCAGCGATCCGCAGTACAAATTACACGAGCGGATGAATGCTCAAATACTCACTGCCCTCGAAGATGCCGATGTACTGATCTATCTTGCTACACCCGATGAAGATTCCATACCGGAAATTGCAGCGCTTGAACGCCTGCGCATTCCATTGATTATTGCACTGAATAAAATAGATACCATTTCCGATAGCGTTGCGGAAGAAAAACTGCAGTACTGGAAACAGCGCTTTCCCAATGCGCACGTATTTGGCATTTCGGCACTAAAAAATACGCATCTGGACGATCTGCAAACCTGTATTATCGAAAATATACCGGAACACCCTGCGTATTACGATGCCGACGCACTTACCGATCTTCCCGAGCGATTCTTTGTTGCGGAAATTATCCGCGAGAAAATCCTGGAACAATACGAAAAAGAAATTCCCTATGCGGCAGAAGTGGTGGTGACTGCCTTTAAGGAGAAACCCGATATTACGGTTATCGCCGCAGAGATTTTCATTATCCGCGAAACGCAAAAAATTATACTCATTGGCAAAGGCGGCAGCGCCATTAAAAAACTGGGTACGGCAGCACGCAGGGATATCGAATCATTCTTACAGAAAAAAGTGTTTTTAGAATTGCATGTCAAAGTAAAAGGCGATTGGAAAAACAATGAGCGGATGTTAAAGCAATTCGGTTATGAATAAGTGCCAGCCGTATTATCTGACACACGCCGGTGTAAAATTGCAGGAACACGTTATGCTATGCCGGCAATTTCAATCGGCGCAAGCCGGCACCCCTCCGGCAATCTGACAATTGCGCACCACATTCCAGCGAACCTTCTCTATCTTTGCGGGTTGAATAATCATATTTCAGAAAAGATGAGCGAAATAAAAACATGTGTGATCATCGGTTCCGGCCCTGCCGGTTACACGGCGGCAATTTATGCGGCGAGAGCTAACCTCAACCCGGTAATATTTACCGGTATAGAGCCGGGAGGCCAGTTAATGCAAACGACGGATGTGGAAAATTATCCCGGATATCCTTCGGGAATTTTGGGGCCGGAAATGATGGAAGATTTTAAAAAACAAGCCGAGCGCTTTGGAACTGATATTCGCTTTGGCATTGTCAACAAAGTGGACTTCAGCGGTAAAATAAAAAAATTATGGCTGGACAACGGCGAAGAAATTCAGGCGCACAGCGTCATTATTGCAACGGGCGCCTCTGCTAAGTGGCTCGGTCTGGAATCTGAGAAACGGCTGAACGGCAATGGCGTTTCGGCATGTGCCGTGTGCGACGGCTTCTTCTTCCGCAATCAAACCGTTGCCCTGGTCGGCGGCGGCGATACGGCGTGTGAAGAAGCACTCTACCTCGCCAAACTTTGCACCAAAGTGCATATGCTCGTGCGCAAGGATCATTTCAGGGCATCCAAAATTATGCAGGATCGGGTAATGGGTACTTCCAATATCGAAATTCACTGGAATACCGAAGCAGTGGAAGTTTTGGGTGAAACAACTGTCGAAGGCATGCGAGTAAAAAACAATATCACCGGGGAAATGCGGGAAATACCCATAACCGGTTTTTTTGTCGCCATCGGGCATCAGCCCAACACCGCTATCTTTAAGGGTATCCTGGACATGGATGCACAGGAATATCTGGTTACCCGTCCCGGCAGTTCAAAGACGAATATTGAAGGCGTATTTGCCGCCGGCGATGTTCAGGATAAAACGTACAGACAGGCAGTAACCGCTGCCGGATCGGGATGCATGGCAGCACTGGATGCCGAAAGATATTTAACCGAATTGGGAATTGAATAAACAGCACACTCGTTGCGCTGCCATTCATTTCACAGAATACTGTTATGCTGAACCGACAACCGAATACGATTTATAACTTTAACGCAATTGGTTTGGATGGAAAAGACACAGCGCTGTCGGGATTTAAGGGAAAGGTATTGCTGATAGTCAATACGGCAACCCATTGCGGCCAGGTTGCCCAACTGCATAAACTGGAAAAAATCTACAATCAATATAAGAACCGGGGATTTGAAATACTCGCCTTCCCCTGTAATCAATTTGCAGGACAGGAACCCCTGACAGGAAAAGCCATTGAAGATTTTTGCAAGACAAGGTATAACATAAGTTTTCCCATATTCCAAAAGATATATGTTCGCGGTAATCAAGCGCATCCGCTGTTTCAATTTTTTGGAGATAAAAAACAAAATGGAAAATTCAGCATCTATCCGTTATGGAATTATTATAAGTTTTTAGTTGACAGTAACGGCTATGTAATTTCATATTTTACAACCTTGACTCAACCCGACAGCAAAAAGATTATGGGCGCAATTGAACATGCGCTTTCCGGTAATGCCGGCAGTCCAAAAGGCTCAACAAGAATAAACCGTTAGAAAATGAAAATAAATATACTTGCATTTGGCGTTCATCCCGACGATGTGGAATTGGGTTGCGGCGGATTACTGCTCAATGAGGCCGCAAACGGAAAAACCACAGGTATCATCGATATTACCCTGGGAGAAATGGGCACCCGCGGCAATACGGAAATCCGCTTGCGGGAAGCGGCAGATGCCGCCGCTATTTTAGGAGTCTCTATGCGTGACAATCTGCGGCTTGCAGATGTATTCTTTGACAATAACCGCGAATCAAAAATAAGAGTGATAGAGGTAATCCGGGAGTATCAACCCGATGTAGTTATTTGCAATGCGCTGTGGGACCGCCATCCCGACCACGGCCGCAGCAATCAATTAGTTGAAGACGCCTGTTTCCTGGCCGGATTAATAAAGATTGAAACTGTTTACAAAGATAAACCACAGCAGCCCTGGCGCCCGCAACTCGTTTTGCATTACATCCAGGACAGATTTATCAAACCGGATTTTGTAGTGGATGTAACAGATGTGTGGGAAACGAGAATGGCGGCGATTATGGCACATAAAAGCCAGATGTATAACCCCGATTCGAATGAGCCCGAAACCTATATTGCCTCTAAAGCATTCCTGGAGAATATCGACGCCCGGGCGCTTGAATTCGGCAGGCCTTGCGGATTCCGCTATGCAGAAGGATTTACCTGTAATAAAACACTCGGATTAAAGAGTATCGACGGGCTGTATTGAAATGCTTCAGCCCGCGATTCAAATTACAACACCGGCCAAAAAAAATTCCGCCGTTTGGCGGCGGAATATCTTATCGTTGAAACTTGCGTTTTATTCGGCTGATGTATTGGCCCTGTTTTCCTTGATACGGGCGCTCTTACCTTTCAGGCCTCTGAGGTAGAAGATTCTGCTGCGGCGCACCTTGCCCACTTTATTCAGTTCAATTTTATCGATGTTCGGTGAAAACAAGGGAAAAATCCTCTCAACACCTACGCCGTTGGAAATCTTCCGAACGGTAAATGTCTGGGTGCGGCCTCTGCCTTTTTTCTGAAGCACATCCCCGCGGAATAACTGGATACGGCTCTTATCGCCTTCCACAATTTTATAGTGTACCGTTACATTGTCTCCCGCTTTAAAGGCAGGTATATCCCTGGAAGGAATCAATTCAGTTTCGAGGCTCTTAAGCATTTCCATAACATCACTTTTAAAATGGAAGGCAAAGTTACAAATTGCACTTTCTATTTACAAACTGCGCACTTTATTCTTCCAATAATCCCGGTCTGCGCTGCCGGGTTCTTTCCAGCGCCTGCTCGTGGCGCCAGCTTTCGATGCGGGCGGCATGCCCGCTCAGCAATACTTCCGGCACTTTCCATCCGTTGAAATCTGCCGGTCTCGTGTACACCGGTGGCGACAATAAGCTGTCCTGGAACGAGTCGCTGAGAGCCGAGGTCTCATCATTGAGCACGCCCGGCAGCAGCCTGCCGATAGAGTCCACCAGGACGGCAGCCGCTAATTCACCGCCGCTCAACACGTAATTGCCGATGGAGATTTCCCGGGTAACCAGGTGTTGCCGCACTCTCTCGTCCACGCCTTTGTAATGGCCACACAACAACAGCAGATTGGCTTTTAATGACAAAGTATTGGCCATTGGCTGGTCCAATATTGCGCCGTCGGGGGATAGGTAAATGATGTCGTCGTAATGCGTTTGGGACTGCAATGTCCGGATGCAGTTAAAAATCGGCTCAACCATCAAAACCATCCCGGCGCCCCCGCCAAACTGGTAATCGTCCACCTGCCGGTGGTTATAGGTGCTGTAATCCCGGAGATTGACGAGGTTAACTTCCAGCAATCCCTTATCCTGAGCTCGTTTTAAAATACTGTGGCTCAGCGGGCTTTGCAGTAATTCAGGCAACACCGTAATGATATCAATGCGCATGTGTATGCAATTTTAAATATCTAAGATACCCTCCGGCGCCTGTATGTACAGAATTTTTCGTTTTTCATCCACTTGCCGTATCATGTCGGGGTGCAAGGCGAGGAGGAAATCCCTGGCATCCTGTTGCACTGTAACAAGATCATATGCACCCATAGATGTAATATTGCGTATTGCGCCTAACGTACCTAAATCACTGTCTATCACAATAAAGTCCAAGAACCCCTGGTCCGGCGTTTCTTCCTTGTGAATTCTATATTCCGGCCTGCCCCAGACTTTCTGTTTTACCAGGGCTGCCGCTTTTTCCCTGGTCTGGATTTCGTCCAACTCAACGATAGCCCCTCCAAAATCTGCATATTCTATTTTCGCTATAAAAAAGGGAACATAATCATCACGGTGTAAAAAAAAGAGCGCCTCGGATTTCGATAACGCCCTTATATTTTCTAAAAAAGCTATGCGCAATGCACCTTTTACACCATGTGTGCGCAATACGTAACCGATCTCGATTAACGAACCGGGAATCAATGTTTATTCGTTTGTGGACTCCTCGTCGGTATTTGTTTCAGCCGTATTCTCTGACTGTGCATCACCGGTAGCATCTGCTGTACTGTCCTCGGCTACAGGCGCTTCATTTTCAGCCTGTGCAGCCGCAGCTTCCTCTGCCCTCTGAGCCTCCGCTTCAGCTTTTGCCTTTGCTTCGGCCTCTTCTTTGCTCTTGCGTTTAGCCTCAATGCGGGCTTTTTCTTCTGCTTTTGCCTTTGCTGCCCTGTCTTCAATAGTTTTTACATGATCCATAACGGCGCTGCGATGGCTGTTTTCCCACTCTGCGAATTTCTCATCCACCTGCTCTTGTGTCAAAGCGCCTTTCTTTAATCCCCGCAACAGGTGCTTTTTGTACAGCACACCCTTGTACTTCAGGATGGCATGCACGGTGGTAGATGCCTCTGCACCGTTAATCAGCCAATGTATTGCCCTATCCGTATCAAGGGTAATTTCTGCGGGTACTTTGGTGGGGTTGTAATAACCGATTCTCTCGATAAATTTTCCGTCCCGGGGCGAAGTGTTATGCGCCGCTACAATGTGGTAAAATGGCGCCTTTCTGCGGCCGTGCCGCTGTAATCTCAATCTAACTGACATGTTTCAATAATTAATATTGTTAAAAAATATCCCGCAAAGACCATACAAAACGGCGTTCGGGAATTGCGCTGCGAAGTTAACATTTTAAACCTGAAATTGCGAATAACACCCGTTTTTTCTATTGCAACCAGTGTTGCAGCGAGGTGTTTAGCAACTTCTCCAATCGCCTGATATCTTCTGCATAATAGTGTATCAGCCATTGTTTCTCCTGCTCGGAGATTACGGGGATATTCTTTTTGGTATAAATCAGGGATTTGATACGTGATTTGAGCGAATCGGGAAACAGCTTCTTTGAGAGGCCGTAAATACCTGTTTGCGTCAACCAGTAATTCAACTTCCCAAACCGCGGCAAACCCGCTTCGTTGTATTTCAAACTCATATCCAGTTGAAACAGGGGATCCACACCCAGAAAGTCAAACAAGCGCTGCATGGTAGCTGCCGGAGCCTTTTTAAAGTCGTCGTACAGGATGATGTGCACCTTGTCTTTTGAAAAAATATCCAAATATCTTTTTACCTGCTCGTAATACATCCCCACTTCCAGGTAGAGGTGGCTAACGCCCCAGCCCTTGTCTTTTTTATCCCGGTCCTTTTGAATCTCAGTCAATAGATCCCCTGTAATTATCTTCCCCAGTTTCAGGTTCATCAGGTATTGTGAAAACAACCGCTCCACCGGGTTGCGCAAAATCATCACTATTTTCACCTCAGGCAGCCTTGAATGGATCGCATCGGCAGTACTCGGGCAATACAGGTAGGAATTGCTAACCTCGCCAATAGCCTTTTGATTTGTTACATCCCGAAACAACCGGGTGTATTGATCCCAGGTGCGGATATGGGCGATGTGAATTTTTTTATCCATCGGGCCCGCTAAATATTTTTCAATATCGCAGTCTATATCCTGCCGGTAATCCACGTTGAATTTACCAAACTGCATATCCGCATCGCTGAAGAAATTCGTCTCTTTCACCGGCGACATAAAAATGCCCGGATGCTGATTCAAATATTCATGCAGCGAGGTAGTGCCGGCCTTTACCGCACCCACTACCAGAAATGTGGGAAGCACATGGTATCTCATCGCAGGAATCTCCAGTAAATTTTGCGCATCACATTCAAACAGTGATATAACCAAAAAGAGTACACCGGCACTTTAAATGTATCCCACGAAGCGGGAAAGGTATAGCCCCACTGTTTCATATATGGTCCAAAAATAAATTTGGCTCTGCGCTTCGCCTTATCCGATTCGTAGTATTCCCAAAATGTCTTTGTCTTTTCTGCCGTCTTGTTGGCCTGCGGAATATCTCTCACTTTTTCGGCGCCCACGAGCTGCAACATTTCAGAAAAATCCTGTTGCAGGTTTTCAAAGCGAATGATAAAATCGCATCGTTTGTGCTCCATGATACTCCACGAAGCATAAGGGATGGAATACGCCCGCATAAAAAAGTTCTCAAAGGATTCGCCTTTGGTAATAATGGATTTATACTGCTTCACATTCCACCAGCGCATTATATATTTCCGCAAAAAACCGTGTTTCAGAAACCGCGGATTGGAGTAGCGGTTTTCATGATCGGTTTTAAATTTAAAGTAATTGCTCACACAGATATCCATCGGGTTGCGCAATCCGCTGATGACTTTATATTGTTTTTGATCGGGAGTGGCCTGTTTCATAAAGTCGGTACTGTACAGGGCGTGTTTAAACAATATTTCCCTGCCGTGATAATTGGCAACCAGCTCCTTTGCTATTGCACTGCTCGCCGTTTGCGGTAATTCGACAAACACATATTTATATGTATCGCTGATAATCATAGTTAGATTTTTGTATTGAAAATAGCCTTATAAATAACTGCCGCTTCGCTGAAATTTCCTTTTAACAGGTAGGTTGCGCTTCTTATGAGCAGGTGCAAATACAGAAACGGCAACTGCGGGCGGTAATATTTTTTGTACAACTTAATTTTTCCGCGGTACTTGTATTGCAGAGCTGTCAGTTGCCATTTACTCTTCTTCGGGCTGTTGCCTGTGCTTGCACCTTGCTTGTGATACACACGGCTCTTCGGTGCAACGCCCACAGACCATCCTTTGCGCCTGGCTCTGGAAGCCCAGTCGTTCTCTTCATTATATAAAAAGTAGTCTTCACTCATCACCCCGACATCGAGCACAAAGCGCCTCGAAACAAACATGGAAGCCCCGATGGCATAATTGCATTGCACATCCCCACTATCAAACCTGCCGTCATCTTTTTGCTGTGCGCCAATAATCTTTGACTTGCCCGTATATTTATTGAAAACGGCGCCCAGGCCCTGTAAGGTGTCGGGCTTGTGATACAATAATAATTTGGAACCGATAATACCCGTTTTTTCCTTTGCCGACGAAGCGTAGTCAACGAGTTGTTGCAATGTATCGCTTTCGATTACGGTGTCATTGTTCAGCAGCCACATATAATCGAAGCTGTTAAAAATTGCATAGCGCAATCCGACATTATTGCCTCCGGCAAAGCCGAGGTTCTTATCGCTTTTAATAAACAGGATCGGCTTAATGCCGGCACCGTCAATAAAGCGCAGATGATCGGACTCTTCCGCAGATGCCCTTAAGTACACCAACGGCTTTACTGCCGGGGGATTTGAATATTTATACAGTGGGTTTGCGGGTTCCACTTTGGAGAATGCCTCGCCTTTACACCACTTAATGAGTTGATCCCAGGATGTATTGGTCGAGCAATTTTCGACTACAACTATCTGGTAGCGGGAGTAATTGCTTTTTAAAATACTCTCCATACACTCAATCGTATCCTCCCATGTATTGTAGTTTATCAGGATAATACAAACAGATGGTAAATGTGTTTTCAGCGCATCCAATGGCTCAAATCTTTTTTCAATAAAGCAGACAGTTTCTCTGTGTCTTCTTTATAATAGTTTATAAGAAATGTTTTTTCTTCCTGTGAAATAGTTCCTTTTTCGGCCTTGTCTTTATACAGCATTTTCACGGTCATCTTTTTTATACCCGAACCCGAAATGCGTTTCATAAGTGGGCGAATGCCGAGTGTGTTCAGTATCCAGGTGAGGTTTTTATACCGCGGGGTATATACTTCGTTGTACTGAATCGAAGTGTCGGGAACGAATTCCGGATCGGCGCCGATGAATGTGTACAGTTCGTGGATTACATGCTTGCTGTTATTGCGCAAATCTTCCGAAAAAATAATCTTTACATTACCGGGTGAGAACGTATCGAGATAGCGCTTCACCTGCGCATAATACAACCCGAGTTCCAGGTACAGATTGGCATTCCCCCAAACTTTGGGTTCGTGCTTCTGATCTTCCTGCAATGCCTGCATGAAGTTGAAAATATTGCTGTTGCCGGTATAGAGGTTCATGCGGTAATGCGAAAATGCCCGTTGTACCGGGTTGCGCAGTGCAATAATGATTTTAATATCGCCTAATGCTTTTTTTATCTCATAGGCAGCAACTGAAGAATACAAATAGGAGGTGCTCAGTTCGCCAATTGCTTTCTGACCTTTACAGTTTTTAAACAATAAGGTATAGTGTTCCCAATTCCGGACAAATGCCGCATGGTATTCCACATCCATCGAGCCGTGGACATACCCATCAATATCCTGCAGTTTATTGCTTGCAAATGATTTATGAAATAACCCGGTATCGATATCCTTTGAAAAATAATGCGGTTCTTTAATCGGGCTGAGATAAATTTCGGGATGTTGTTTCAGGTAGTGATACAGCGAGGTAGTGCCGCCTTTATTAGCGCCAACAACGATAAAATTCGGTTGCTTAATTGCTGTATCCATGCGTTATTTCAATGCGAGCAATCCCTCCGCTACCTCTTGTGAGATACAATATACATTGTTCAATTGTTCCACATTCGGAATCTTAATCGATTTTTTAATTGAATAATCTTTCAATGAAATCACCTGCACCATATTGGGAACGGATTCGCCGCCGGGGAATAACCCCAGATACCGCTTGCGTGTTTCTGATACGCCGGCATAGTAATAGCCGAGGTCGCTATCCTGGTCGCCGCCTCGTCCGAAGCCCCGGGTATTTATTGTTTTTAAAAACTTCCAGTTTTTATCAAATACCTTGAGCTCAAAATGGCCGCTGTCAAAGACCCAATAATTTCCATTGACCTTTCTGACGCTGTGCGGCGCTTTCAGATTCAGCGGATAGCGCTTGCGGCTGGTAATATTTACCACGCCGCCGTTGCCCTGGCTTTTGATAAACTTCTGGGCAATGCGCTTCATCAATTGCCTGCCGGAAGTGTGGTGCACCAAAATATATGTGTCATTATCATAACCGCTGAACACCAGGTTGCAGTGAAACTTATCCACCACTTCCACATCTTCGGCATCCTCGCCCTCTTCAGGAGCGGAAGATTTAAAATCACTTAAATTAATGCGCAAGGTAACCTTGCCTGCAACGATATCATAACACACGATTTCATCGTGCTTGGTATTTGAAATCCACAGTCCGTTTCCGATAATACTGATTTCGTGGATATCCGTCAGGTTCGGGATTTGCAAGTCGGTGTAATTCCCCTGTTTCAGGTCAAACTTAAAAACCGCCACGCTGGAGGCAAAATATAAAATATGCGGCTCGCTGGGGTGTGGCGCCATAGAACTCATTCCCAACTCGCCCCATGAATTGAAATAAGGCACCGGAATCACCTCTTCCCGGTGGTTTATGAGTTGGACAGTCTGAATGGTATTGCGATCCAATACCCTGTCGGCGGGATTTGCATTGAGCGATCCTATCACCAGTAATCTGTTATTCTCTTTTAAAAACATAATTTAAAATTCAATTTACGTTTAAGCGGCAGTTAATTGCTGTGCTGCCATCTGTTCTTTTCTCTCTTGTACTTCCAGCATTTTAAATGCATAGATAATCAAAATAAATATGGCCGTAGAACCCGGCTGTGTGAACAAATTCCCTTTGGCCAAGGAAGTGGCAAAGCAATAAAATAAAAAGTAAACTGCCGAAATATAATAACTGTCTTTTCTATAATATTTTACATATCTCATAGACCGGAATGCAATGAAAAACTGAAGGTACATAATTAGGGTTCCAATAATTCCATATGTAATAATAGAACCGAGCAAGCCGATATCGCCCGGCGCTATGGTAGTAATCGGTTCATCGGGGTTATTGTAGTCAGCGCCAAATTTTCCCACACCGATAAACCACCCGATGGGATAAACAGCCAGGTATGCCAGCACGATGGCCGTCTCCTCCAACCGTGCATCTACAGAGCCCTCGCCTGTCTCTTCGCCAAAGAATACGAGAACAACGTTGGTGTATTGCTCAATATACCTACCGACAAATTCCGGTAATGCAAAGTACAACGCAGTCATGATTATGATAAACAGTGTGCCGCCTACCATCGAATATAGTAAAGTGCGTTTCCAGTTAACCTCGATTAGATAGTACAGGAATATCCCTGCCAGGATGGAGAGCATTACAATTCTGCCCTGGTGCAAAAAAAACAAATAGGACAGGTGAATCAATGCAAACAGTATATATTTCTTTTTCCGGTCGGAAATAAATTTTATCATGTAAAACAGGCCGAGAAATGCGATAAAATCGACACCGAAGCGAAAGCGATAACCGCCTTTCAGATCGCTAAATCCGACAAACGAATAGTCCAGATACTTTGAAGGGTCTAAGAATACATAGCAGTATAAATAGAAGATCAGGCATAGCCAGCCTAACCACACCATGGCACGGAAAAAATCCTTGATGACGAAGAACCGATTCTTAAATAAGAATATTATTAAAAAGATACCGCCGAGCCCGAACCAGTGCCTCTGCGCCATTAAACCGCCGATAATACCTTGACCTTCGGCAATATTTGCAGCTACCGCAGACAATACCGGCAAGGTCAGCATCATCACATAGAGGTAGTTCATTTCGTCCAGTTTTTTTTGAATCAACAGCACGTGAAACAAATACATAAATGAAAATACGGTGATGAACATATACCAGAACACCTCGAAAATCATGTAGTAATCCGTTAGCGTAGTTTTGGTGAGCAGGCGGGTTGTAAATAAAATAATGAATATGAGAATCCATTGCTTCCCCCATACCGAATTCGGTTCTTTGTACATCCCAGGTTCCGGTGTGGTCAGGCTCATTATCTATAGTTTAATTTCCTTTGAATTAACTGTTCTGTCGCTGCAATATCGCCGCTGAAATATTCGTCAAATAATTTACGGCGAGTTTCCGCATTCAACGCCGCATCTTTTACTTTTTTTGCATTTTGTTTAATAAAAAATGTGCGCATCCGCTTCCTCGCCGTTTTACCTGGAATAAGGGATTTCAACATGCGCTTTACAAAATTAGGCCTTCTGACCAGATTGCGCACCATTTCGTTTTTTACTTCAAACGCCTGGTTGCTGTGAATGGCCGTATCCAGTTCCTCATGCGGCAATTCCAGAAAATCCTCTATTCTGCGGATGGTGGCATCCAGATTGCGTATTATGTCTTCCTCGAAAACGAGGAATAAAAAATTTTCCTTTGGAAAAACGTTTAAAAATTGCTGCAACTGGCCGGCGTATAAACTCCGGGACTTGTAGGCATACATTTTTTGTTCCTTTAAATTGGTTTTACGACCTTCCTCCTGCGCCAAAGCTGCTTCAAAATTCAAATCCTCCAGGCCTTTGCGCTTTGTCATCAGGTAATGGGAATACGCCCTGTCCACAGGATGCCTGAAAATGACCAGGAATTTGATATCCATTCCATAGGTATTGCGCAGGCGATCCGCTACTTTGCCGTCGAGGATGTAATCCGGATCGAACTCTCCGCATATTTTTTCGCCGTTATAACTGTCGTAAAATGTGGAATTGTAATAGGCTATTCCCTTGTTGTAGGATTCTTCAAATAAAAAAAACTTCGTTTCCTTCACCGCAGGTAAATACACCTGGCTGTGTTGGCTCAAAATGTCGGCCATAGTAGATGTGCCTGCCTTCTGCACACCTATACAAAAGAAATTCTGAACCGGTATCTGTTTTTTCAGCTCAGCCATTGCGACAAATCCTTTTGAATTAACTTTTCCAATTGTTTTATATCCGCACGGTATAACTCAATCAATTGCTTCCGGATAGCAGGGTCCATATCCACTTTGCGCAGATTGTGTTTGAGCAACATATTTTTTGCCCGCATTCTCAATTTTTTCTTAGTATCTCTCGACATGAGTTTTCTTAACCCGTTTAACAGCGGGTTGCTCCGGTTTGACAACAATCGTTTAAACCACTTCACCTTCATTTCACCGCTTTGATTGCGCTGTTGAATTTCTTCAGGCAACACATCGCTGTCCAATTCCAAAAACTCTAAGACTTGTTTGATAAACCGGTTGGGCTGTTGTTCCAAATCGTCGAAAAACATGATTTTTACATGTTCAAAATTTTCAAGGTACGCTTTTACCTGCTTATAGTAAAATCCTTTATCGGTGTAATAAAAATCAAAATGCCGGTTTTCCCGTTTGCGCTGCTCTTCGGCGGCTAAGGCTTCTTCAAAAGTAAGCGGCTCCCGCAAATCGCGGCGATTGTGCATATACTGGGAATATGCCCTTTCCGCCGGATTGCGCAGAATGATGAGTATCTTTATTTTTCCCGAATCCGCAACCAGTGATTGCATATTGCGAATACTGTCATCGTAGAAATACAAATACGGTGTTGAGGACTCGCCGATGATTGTCTCATCGTGTCCTTCAAAAAGCTTCAGGTATTCTCCGGGGGATTGTATATATTTATTTCTCGAGTCGGTATATTCCGGGTTTTTGCCATAGAAACAAAAGAAACTGGGTTCTTTTTGCATTGGCATGAAAATATCGGGATGCCTTGCCAGGTGTTCATGCAGCGCCGTGGTTCCGCTTCGGGCTGCACCTACAATTAAAAAATTTGGCCATCGGTTTTCCATTTGCAATGATTATTTATCTTGTTTTTTCCTGCCTGCCACCTTATTGAACAACAGCACCAAATCGCTCAGCGGATTATAAACAGTATTGATACCCATCGTAAAATAAATATGCAATGAGCAACCGAGATTTAATACCGTCCTGGCAACAGCAGTAGCTATTGCGGCTCCTAACATCCCCATACCGGGGATCAGTAACAGGCTGAGCCCGATGCTCGTAATTGTTGTAAAGATGGCATAGCGCTGGGTAATCAATTGCCGGCCGGTCATATTCAGTAACTGGGTAACGGGGCCGGTCATGAAATTAATTATCTGGCCGAGGTTAATTACTGCAAAGGTCAAAATTGCATCCCTGGTTACAAATTCAGAACCATATACGCCCATAATCAATTTCGGAAACAGAAAATATGCTGCCATGATAGGCATGCAAGTCCAGAAGATCAGCCGGGTGGAAAGGCGCACCGTTTTATTAATTGCCTTTTGATCGTTTTCGCCAAACGCTTCGGCAAACTTCGGCCCTGAAATATTGTTGATTGCTATCAGTGGCATAGTGGCAAAGGCCGACATGCGTGCCGCCCCGTTAAATATTCCCACATTATCATCGGTGACGTAGGCAGCTAAAATCAAGGTCCCCAACCAGGTGTACAGTGTGGTTAAATATTTTGCGGACAGCATGGGCAAAGACACCGCCAGCAATTCCTTACGGCTTATTGTTTTAACCGTTATTTTCTGATAGGGTATAAACTTCAGCCAGTAATACGCTCCCAGGATAAATGTGAGTATCAGCCCGATTACATACGAAATATTTACTATAATATCTTTAGTTGTAAACAGCAGGCCAATTAACAAGATTGCAATGGAAAAGGCTTGTGTGGAAACATTATTAATCCAGGAATACTCTTTAATTTTTTTCAAACCGCGGATACCTTCTTCGATAATACCGCTCAGGATGAAGAAGAAAATGCCTATGGCAAATACCTGAATATACAGCGTATAAGGTTTGTGATAAACATGTTCGGAAATGATGGGAGCGGTAAAGAACAGGCCTACGGACAGGAAGAGAGCGAGCGGAATAACCAACTTTATTCCCAGTTGAAATATTTCGTTGACCAAATCATATCGGCCTTGCTTTCTGTACTGTGCAACAAATCGCGATATTGCCATGTCCACGCCGAACCTTCCAAAAATTCCGATCAGGCTTAGCAGGGAGAAGCAAACCCTGAATACTCCGAAGGCTGCTGCTCCGTAAAAATTGGTAATTACGAGTTGCTGGGCAAAGCCGAAATTGCGACCGACAATACTGATAAAGAACCCCGAAGCCCCCTTTTTAAAAATCTCGGAGAAGTCCTGATCTTTAAATTTTTTATTGATTCTTTTTTTAATCTTGCCGAGCATTTTGCCGATACGTTTTTTACTTTGACACAGCGCTCTCCTGCATCTCTATCTTTTCCAGGAATTTATCAGCAAATATTTTAGTAAACATCTCGGCGCCCTGTGTATTCAGGTGCGTTAAATCGAACAGGTTATTGCGGTCGTTGAACTGAGGGTATTCACTCGGATTGGCAAAAGATATTTTATATTCATCGGGCAATTGATTATACAAGGGCAACAGGTATTCATAGCGGTCGCCCAATCGCTGCGGCAGAGTAATTACGAATTTAATATCCCTCTCCTTACACGTTTCGATAACTCTTTTTAATAACACTACCATCGTTTTATTTGGGTTGTCCGTTGAGGTTCCATATTTATCGAATAATTTCTGACATACTTGTGTGCGGTTATCAATCGTATCCTGAGTGCGCAACACATCGTACCGTATAGATAGATCTCCATTCGGATAATCGTGTAATTCCTGGTCGAGATTGTAATAACCGTCTTTATTGGGGCCCAGAACCGGCGGTTCCACGTTATAACCGAGATGTTGCTCAAACAATGCGGGGCCAAGGCCTATCATTAAAGATTTTTCAACAAAGGAGAATGCGTGTATTGCAGGTACTGCGATTTTATTCATCAGTTTATTCTCCGATTCCCAACTCGCCTTCATTACCGGTCCGATATTACTCCAGGTGTACCAATACAACATTTCCTTTTTATGGAGATTTTCAGTTCCCATTTTCGTCAACTCACTCAGGTCCATTACAATATACTTTATATGGTGGTCGTCCCTTTTAAGTAAATTTTCGATTAAATAAATTGATTGTGGGGTACGATTAGCAGGCAATCCGAAATTAAATGAATTAATATGCAGCGTTGAATCTGCATTATTGACATATTCATCGAACTCTTTGACATTAAGATGCCGATAGGTTGTTGATGCGCCGATAAACAGAGTGTTAAATGAAGCAGCATTTTCTTTATAGTACTGGTATTTGGTATTTAATCTGACGTTTCCCCATGTAAACGGCAATGTATAAACCGCCACCTGGCTCACCGCAAAGTAAAGCAGAATTAACAGTGCGATACGTGAAAACAGCTTTTTCATATCTCTTAAAACTGAAAGTAAATAAAAGCGGCCTTATTCACCATGGCAAACCAACCGATTAACAATAACATTCCCAAATAAAAACTCCAGCGTATTAACAACGGTTTGGAAACAATTCTCTCTTCTATTGTCTGGTCGCCCACTAAATACATTTTAAAATCCATCACGAGCAAAAATGCGATAAATATCCAGCTCAAAGCAAACTGCACAATACTGTCGCTACCCTCTAAACTGTTGTGAATAAGGGCATGCGTGGTATTGGGCACCGTGAATATACTTTGGATAATGACAAACGATTCGGATACATTTCTTGAACAAAAGAATATATCCGGAATACTCGTCAGGTTAAATACCCAAAACATGGTTAAAAATGAAGTAAGCCATTTTAGATTCGGCCCAAGATTGAGTTTCAAATTAGGCATAAACTTGTCCGTCGTTCGCCGCAAACTCAATAAAATGCCATGCGTCACGCCAAATAACACGAATGTCCAGTTGGCGCCATGCCATAAGCCCATCAATGCGAAAGTCAACATGGTGTTATACATCAACCTCCGGTAATTGACACGGCTGCCTCCGAGTGGGAAGTACAGGTAATCCCGAATCCAGAACGACAATGTAATGTGCCATCGCTGCCAAAACTCTCGTACTGTTTTTGAGAAATAGGGTGTCTTAAAGTTATCGGTAAGATTATAACCCATAATTCTCGCCGAACCGATAGCGATATCGCAATAACCCGAAAAATCACAATATACCTGGAAGGCGAACATCCAGGTGGCGAGAACAACGGCAAAGCCGCCGTGTTCACCGGGATTTTGATACACTTCCTGCACAAAAATAGAGAGCCGGTCGGCCACAACGACCTTCTTAAAGAACCCCCACAGAATTCTGATCAACCCTTCCTTAGCCCGCAGATAATTAAAATCGAATTTTTTCTTCAGTTGGGGCATAAGGTCATTACTGCGTTCGATAGGTCCGGCTACCAACTGCGGCCAGAATGAAACAAACAATGCGAAATAACCAAAGTGTTGTTCCGCTTTGGCGGTTCCGCGGTATATATCTATGGAGTAACTTAAAGTTTGAAATGTATAAAACGAAATACCTACAGGCAGGAATAACCGGAATTCCGGCACATTATAAAATATATTGAACTGGTCGAATACCGCTCTTGCCGAATCATTAAAGAAGTTAAAATATTTAAACAGCAACAAAAGGCCCAGGTTGGAAAAGAGACTTATCAGCATGTACGGCCTTCGCTGTTGCTTTGTCTCGCACTGGTTCATCTTGAGACCGGTAAAATAGTCTATGGATGTGGAGACGACGATTAAAAATGCATATTCCGGTTTCCAGCACATATAGAAATAATAGCTGGCCAACAGGGTAAATAACCAACGCCATCTGAAAGGTGTGGCAAAGTACAAGCCGACAACTATCGGCAGAAACAGTAAAAAATGAAAAGAATTAAAAATCATACCCGCCTAATCTCTCTTTAATTTTCTCAGGGATTACCATCTTTGGTGCCCGTCTCAGAAATTTCTTTAGATTTATTTTGATATTCCGCAATTAACAGTTGCTTTTGTTCCGCTTCTGCTATTGAGTCTTTGTAATACTTTCGTGCGGATAGTATTCCAATACTCAGAAAAGTACCCAGGATAATTCCAAGTATCAGGAACAACATTTTTTGTTCCTTTTCCTTAATGGTCGAAATGTCTCCGCTATCTACTACAGATATCAGCGGTGTTTTATTCCGCATATCGAATTTTGCCAATTCAAGTTGCGTGTACACTGTGCTGTATTCCAGGGTAAGTATTTCAATATCACGCAAAAGGCGGCCCTGGTTTAGCAATCCGGCGGCTTTAACGGTAAATGCCGATTGATCCTGAGTCCTGGCCAATGCATCTTCTTTCGCCTGCATCATTAAACGGATTGAATCGGCACGGTCCTGAATTAAGGATACGGTGCTGATTTCGTTATCTATCTGTGAGAAAATATAAAATTCGGACGCATTACTCGCGAGGTTATCGGCCATAATGCGGGAAAAGTCTCTGTTAAGCGAAGAAAATTCCAATTGATTTAAACCTACTTCTTCATTAAAACTAATGGAGAGATCAGCATCTAAAATCTCATCGTAAACCACACTCATTACGCTGTCCTCGTAAACTGTCAGTGCATTGATATCGCCATGAATTATTCTAAAATCCTTTATTTTTTTCTTTTTAGCCCATTTGGGATACATCTCAATGTAAAAATTCAGCATATAATCCACCCGGGGTGGTTGCCCTTTTAACTGTATGGTATCTTTTAGCAATAGCGTTTGTTTAATTACCCGCCGCGACTGCACTAACCCGAGGAAATACTCATTCGTAAATTCCGATCCGGTGGAAATACCAATTCCAAAAGAACTCGCCAGCGATGCAAGCGACGAGGTGGAAGAACCCTCCACTCCTTTTACCGAGAAATCCGAATGGGCTATGTAATGCTCAGGGCGCCATTCAATATAATATCGCAGCAGATATCCGGTAACAACAGCGCCAATTAAAATTACCCACCATTTTCTCAACAGGTACTTCCTGTATTCACCCATCTTTTTAAACAGGTCGCCGATATTTATTTCATCGTTATATGGGCGGTCGTATTGCATATCAGTAATTAAAGTCTAATTATTATCTCTTTGAGTTCTGAACCAGGATAAAAATGGTTGCAAACGTTAACACCGATGCACTCATAGTCGTAGCAAACATATTCCAGTCGAATGGTTCTTTTGGAACCTCGGGTTCTTCTTCCACTTTCTTTGGCTTGTACGGTACTACCACTTCCGAGCCTTTCACTTTCACCTTGGGATAGAAGTGGAATACCCACAGGAAATTATGCGTACGCTTAACCAACCCGTTGGGTTGAACCACATAGGTACGGCTGCGCCGTGCATCATCGCTAAAATTGCGACCGTATTTTTTAACATAGCGCTTTGCCGATTTCGAACCGTCAAACGGAACGTACACTTCCATTTTTAAAGTATCCTCAAACGGGAAGTCTATTGCACCGCTCAAGGCGACAAGTTCGCCCAGGCGAGGGACGTTGATGACGTCGCCTTCCTTTAAAATATAATTGTATTTTGAATTGGGATTTTTTACCGCCTTATCGAGGAACAACATGGTCAGGTTGCCGTTGCCGCGTTTAATTGTCGCACCTTCGGGATAGGCGTATTCAGTGAAACCTCCGGCTCTGACAATCACTTCGGCCAAAGTTTCGGTTTTTGACAGCAGGGTATATACACCCGGATATACCACCTCGCCTTCCAGTGTAATATTCTTCTGAAATTCAAATTCGGGAATGGTTCTGACGAAAACCATATCATAAGGCTGTAATACAAAATTCTCCGAAGCGTCTGCTATTTCAAGCGATTTGTTCACATCAATGGTTTCGATTACCACCCGGGTAGGCTCATTGATATTCTTAGCCTCATTAAAATTCAGGATACGGGCAATTTCAATTTTGCTGTTGGCAGCATCCACATTTAATCCGCCGGCATAATAGAGCAGATCTTTCAATTTCATGGATTCGTAATAGGGGAAATCCCCGGGAGTCTTTACCGCTCCTTCAATCTTCACGGTAAAAGTCTGGCGGAATTTTTCCTTGGTAAACACTTCGACCTGGTCGAATTTTGTCAACTCAAAATTGAAAGGGGATTTAGGGTTTTTTAATACTTCCTGTAAATTGAATGGAATATAAACCGAATTCAATTTCTCATCTTTCCTGATGAGATATGCCTTATTCAGATAGGCTTCGTATTTCACCCCTTGTGCTTTTTCAATCAGGTTGGAAATGCGCAGGCCATCACTTAACTCATAGGTGCCGGGATATTTTACAGCGCCGATAATTGTTACAACATTTTCAACTGTTTCGGGAATTTTGACAAAGGTTATTTTATCGCCGTTAAGCAATATGAAGTCGCTGCCGGAGGCTTTTATACTGTCGTAATTAATATCTACGACAACATTTTCATTATTGATATACCTGCTGATCGTAACAATATTCGTATAGGCGGTCGATTTTAATCCGCCGGCATAGAACAATAATTTTTCGAGGTTTTCACCTTCTATTAATTCATATTTAAATGGGCGGTTCACTTCGCCGTTAACTTCTACAACACGGCCGATAGGCGGCACTACGATATAGTCGTTATCCTGCAGGTAGGTGTCGTCGGAATAGCCGGGATTTGTTAAGAACTGATACACATCCAGGGTCTTAACCACCTGGTTGTTTCTCTTTACCTGGATATTTCTGATAGAGCCGATATCATTGGGCCCGCCGGCGGCTACCAATGCATTGAACGGCGTATTAATAGAAGCGATATTATACGAACCGGGTGAAGTCACTTCACCGACTATATTTACTTTTATCGTTTTGGAATAAGTGAGTGATACATCAAAATTTGCGCCGCTCAGATTGATATACGTTCCGAATTTTTGTTTTAATAACTGTTTGGTTGCCGCATACGTCAATCCCTGTAAATAGATTCTGCCAATGCCAAATGGATTAATATATCCATCGTCGCTCACCGTGAAATTTTCATTATAACTGGAGACGCCTCCCCAAACGGAAACGGAAATCTGATCGCCTGCACCCATAATATAATTATTGCTGGGCTTGGAGTTGGGGGCTCTTTCATATAGTGAAATAGTGGAATTTCTAAAAATGCCCTGGCCATAAATGGCTGCGGCCACATTGGGAGTCTCGTTTGCCTGGGAATCCGGCGATACCGAATCTGCTTTTGGAACGGTGTCCAGCAATTGTTCGGCGGCGGCGGCAATATTCTGTTGCTGCACATCGCCAAGCATCTCAATGGCGGTAGAGCTTGTACCCGAACCGGATTCGCCTAATGCGGAAAGTATGGCTGAAACTTCCGAATCGCTAAAGCCCATGGATTTCAACGAACTCTCAGAAACCATCGACGGACTGACAGCCGCAGGTGATACCCCCGCCGGCGTACCCGAGCCCTGACCGAATGGATCGGTATTTATCAAGTTTGTGTTCGCCTGTCCGAAAATGTTGTTTGAAAATGCCAGAGTTAAGATCAAAAGCGCAAACGAAGAAAATTTCTTCATAGTTATGGTAAAATTTCGTGCAAAGATAAAAGGAATGACAAATATTAATGAAAATTAAAATGCAATGACATTAATTTTTCAAACCCCATTCAAGACGTGCATAGAAAACAGTCCGTTGCACAATTCCCCGTATTAAAAAAGGGTTAAAGCCTTTTATGGTGCGCTGCTGCTGCAAAAGGGCAGATGAAAATTTTCGGGTTTGCCATTGCGGAATCAACGCACAGATGCTCCATTATCCCTGAGTTCAGGCGCCTGTACAAAATAGAGTTTGCCCGCTGTATCCTCTGCCATCAGGATCATGCCGCGGCTCTCTACGCCCCGCAACATCCGCGGTTCCAGGTTAAGCAGTACGAGTACCCGGGTTCCCGTAATCGTTTCGGGATGAAAGTGTTTTGCCAGGCCGGAGACGATGGTTCGCTTCTCGAATCCCAGGTCAACCGTAAGTTTTAATAGTTTATCCGCTTTTGGGATCACCTCTGCATGCACAATGGTACCGGTACGCAAATCGAGTTTTGAAAAATCATCAAAAGAAATCATAGGCTTTTGTTCTGAGGCGCCATTGTTTTGATTGGCATTGGCATTCACAGCCTTTCCCTGTCTCAATGCTTCCACCCTTGCATCCACTTCTGCATCTTCCATTTTACTGAAGAAATGTACGGGTTCGCCTGTTTTAGCACCGGTTTCCAGCTTCATTTCATTAAACCGGAAGGCAAGCGACGCCTTATCCGCTCCGAGCGTATTGCAAATCCTATCGGCAGTAAACGGGAGAAACGGTTCGCATAATACGGCGATATCAATTAATGATTCGAGGCATACACGCAACACACAACCGCAGGTTTCGGGGTCCTGTTTGAAAATTTTCCATGGCTCGTAATCTGTGAGCAACTTATTGCCCAACCGCACTACATCCATCATGGCCGCTAAGGCATCCCTGAATCTGTAGGATTCAATAGCGGGTACGTACTGCTCATCTATCAGTTGACTGACAGCCGTATGGTAATTGCGGATATACGACTCATGTAAAAACGATTCCTGCATCGCCGGTACCTTGCCTTCAAAAAATTTATGTGTCAGCACCAATATCCGGTTAATAAAATTTCCCAATATGGCGACCAGTTCGTTGTTGTTCTTTGCCTGGTAATCCTTCCATGCAAACTCGCTGTCTTTTGTTTCGGGAAGGTTGCTGCTCAGCACGTAGCGCAATACATCTTCCTTTCCGGGATTTTCTTCTAAAAATGTGTGCACCTGTACCGACCAGTTCCGGGAGGTGCTCATCTTATCGCCCTCCAGGTTCATAAACTCATTTGCGGGAACATTTGCAGGCAGTATATATCCACCGTGCGCCTTGAGGATTACCGGAAAAATTAAGCAATGGAACACAATATTATCCTTGCCGATAAAGTGTACCAGTTTTGTCGAAGCATCTTTCCAATACGGTTCCCAGTCTTTGTTGTGATCGGCAGCCCATTGTTTCGTGGCGCTGATATAACCGATTGGGGCATCCAGCCACACGTAGAGCACTTTTCCTTCGGCACCGGGCAACGGCACCTGCACCCCCCAGTCTAAGTCGCGGGTAATGGGACGGGGATGCAGCCCGTCGTCGAGCCATGATTTACACTGCCCCAATACATTGCGCTTCCATTCTTCCTGTCGGCCTTCACCTTTAACAATCCAGTCCGTGAGCCACTGCTGGTAATTATTCAGAGGCAAATACCAGTGCTTTGTCCTTTTTTTGGATGGGGGTTTGCCGCTTAATGTAGAAACCGGGTTAATTAAATCATCGGCATTCAGCGACGATCCGCAGCGCTCGCATTGATCGCCGTAGGCATTCGGATTTTCACACACCGGGCAAGTGCCCTGTATATACCGGTCGGCTAAAAACTGGTGGTATGCTTCGTCGTAATATTGCTCACTTTCCCTCTCTTCAAATACACCTTTATTATAGAGATGGAGAAAAAAATCTGAGGATGTCTGATGGTGCAGTTCTGATGAAGTGCGATGAAAAATATCAAAACTAATCCCCAGTTTTTCGAATGTATCTTTATTCAGTGCGTGATATTTATCGATGATTTCTTTCGGCGTGACACCTTCCTTTTTAGCCTGTATGGTTATGGCCACTCCATGCTCATCGCTGCCACAGACAAATACCACATCGCATTTTCGCCTGCGCAAATACCGCACGTAAATATCAGCGGGTAAATACGCCCCGGCAATATGGCCGACATGTATCGGCCCATTTGCATAGGGTAAGGCAGACGTGATGAGGTATCTTTGAGGCGCTGTCATAAAATGCGTGCAAATTTACAAAAGCAAAAACGATTCGACCATGCGTATTCCGCCACTACAACCCGGTGATAAAGTTGCGATTATCAGTACGGCGAGGGCTATTTCACTTGAAGAAATAGAAGCTGCCGTCAATAAAATCAGCGAATATGGTTACATCCCCATCATCGGCCAAACCATTGGAGCCTCCCATTTGGTCTTTGCCGGCGACGATCTCATGCGCACCCGGGAATTCCAAAAATTCCTGGATGACCCCTCCGTCAAAGCGATATTTTTTGCCCGCGGCGGATATGGTTCCATCCGGATACTCGATAAAATCGATTTCAGCACATTCCTGTTACACCCCAAATGGCTGTGCGGGTTCAGCGATATTACGCTGCTGCACACCCATATCACGGATAAACTCGCATTGCCGGTCATTCACAGCGCAATGCCCTATAACTTCCCCGGTGCCGATGCCGTCTCTATCGATTCGCTCTTCCACATTTTAAAAGGAAACCTTCCGGTATATTCCTGGGAAGGATGCGAAAGTAATATTCCGGGAACCGCCGAAGCCGGGATAATCGGCGGCAATTTATCCATACTTTACAGTTTGCTCGGCACCCGGTTTGGATTGAATACTGCCGGTAAAATACTCTTCATCGAAGAGGTGGACGAATATCTGTACCATATCGACAGGATGCTCATCAGCCTGAAACACGCCGGCAAACTGCAGCATCTAAAAGGGTTGATTGTGGGAAGTTTCACTCAAATAAAAGACAATAAAGTGCCTTTCGGCTTGTCTGTCAATGAAATCATCCTGGAACATGTATCCGGCTACAATTACCCGGTGGCATTTAATTTTCCTGCCGGCCATTCCAAAGTAAATACTGCGTTTGTTTTAGGGGAAAAAATCCGCCTCGCCACGGACAGGAAAGGCTCGGAAATGCAATATATTTAATCGCCGATACCTCCTGCGAGATTGTACAAGTTGGCGTACGGGTACTTCTGTTGTAATCGCCGAATAGCAATCTGACTCCTGATTCCCTTTTTACAGTAAAATATTACGGGAATCGCCTTGGGAATTTTATCTTGTTCAATCACAATATCGCCGAGCGGGATTAAGATACCTCCTATATTATACATCGCATGTTCATCTTCTTCACGCACATCCACTAACAGGTATTTCCGCTTAGCCCTTTTCCAAATTTCAAATTCCTCCCGGGAAATCTGTTTAATACTTACCTCCATACCTATTTGGAAACCTTGCTCGTAAATGGATATTTTGTTCCGGCATACGATTTCAGATCACAGGTGATTTTGCCGACCAGTAATTCAGATTCGATACGAACGGGAATCCGGTTTGCATCGTCGGTAAACCAAATAGTCATACCCTCTCCTTTCCTGAAGATATTCCCCTCCACCAGCAAAGGCTTCACTTTAAGACAATTGAAAGTACCCAATTTGGTCTTGTACTGCTCCCTGCCCTCATAGCGGATGTACAAATTATATACGGTGTCGTCAACCGCCATAGTGACCGGTATCTTATCGCCCGGTTTATAGTTGTTGAAGTTTAAGGTGCGTGCCCAATAAAAGGAAGACAATAAATCGACGGCGCAAGGTTCTACATTCTTAATCGTCCTGGTTTTTGTCTTTCCGTTTTTCCTGTCTTCAAAGGAAACGATAGTATTAGTCTGGCGATCCCAATCATAAGACCTGTAAAATGTGTATCCACCTTCATTGACATCACGTAAAAACTTTTCACTTTTTAGCGATTCCGGCTGCATCCATGTCTCCATTTTATCCCTTACCCTGAAAAACCAGTCGAAAGATGCATAAGACACTGCCTCTGATACGGCATGGTACATCTTTTTATTATTCAATTGTCCGTCCTGCACTTTAAAATACACTTCACCGGCCCCTAACCACATAGGTCCGGCATTATAGAATACCTTGTAGGTTAATGATTCGCCGGATTGAAAAGAAAATGTTTCGATAGAACAGTTATTGGAATTATCCTGTCCGGCGACGGAGGCGTCTATTACGGCGCTTCCCGCCGCAGCAAAGACGCATATCGAAACAATAACAAACCATCTTTTTTTATCCATATTCGGTTTATTTTAAAAAATTTTTTTTCACAATAAAAATAAAACCCAACACCGCCGGAATAATCAGGTTTAACAACCACAAACCGGTGGAGGCGCCAATTACACCCAATGCATTATCCGTAAAATAACCGCAGAAATATACCGCAATATTTCCCCTGGTAAACAGCTCTGCAATTGCAAAACTCGGTATAATTGTCTGTGCTAAAAATATCAGACTTATCACCATCAAACCATCTCCCAAATGTAAATGAACGCCGAACATATGGAGGAAAGCCAAATACTGTGCCGTAAAAACAGAATAGCGCAGTGCGGATAGGCCAAGGTACATCCATAAGTCGCGGTTGTGGTAGCTGCCCACTACGGTAATGTAGGGTAATATCCTCCTGAAAAAACGTTTGTGTTTAAACAACTCGATAAAGATGTGCAAGTTAAAATAGGCGGTAAAAAAACAGAACTCGAGTATAATACAAATACCGATAAGCATCCAGGTAATGTAGGTGTCGAAAATTGTCTGTGTCAATAAAAAAATAATGAGAGCGATAAATCCGAAGGAAGCTGTAACCACAATCTGTCCAAAACTGCCGATAAGGGTGGCAATGATTGCGTTGATGCGATGCCGCATGGGGAGGTATAATATCCTGCCGCCGTATTCGCCGATCCTGTTTGGCGTAAACAACCCCAAGGTGACGCCTGTCCATACCGCTTTAAATGCCAGCCTCCATGAAATAACATACAGCTTCGAAATAATTAATTTCCATTTAAATGACTCCATACCCCAATTTATCAGCATCAAACCGGCCAATACGACCAACAGCAGGTAATCACCCACACTTAGATTCTTTGCCATGGGATGCAGCGTTGTTTTTACTTCACTATTTGCAACCAATTGTTTATAAAGTGCGAAAATCAGCAGCCCGAGAATAACTACCTTTATTAATAAAGAATAAACCTGGTTTTTTCCCGTAGATAGTTTCAACACATTAATGCTATAGAATGATGACAATAAATAACAAACAAGTGATTATGGGCGTGGACCCCGGCACCAACTTGTTAGGTTATAGTATAATACGCAGTGATAAAAATACTATGAATATTCTCATCAACGGCGTACTCGATCTCAAAAAGACAGCAGATCATTTTCAAAAGTTGCGCCTGATTTACGACAGGCTGCATTCTATTGCCGCAGCTTATCAACCGACGATTCTGGCTATTGAATCGCCTTATTTCGGCAAGAATGTCCAATCCATGCTCAAATTAGGCCGGGCACAGGGAGCTGCCATATTGGTGGCGGCGCATTTCGATATGCAGATATACGAATACAGCCCCCGGCGTATCAAACAGGCAATCACCGGTAAAGGCAATGCCTCCAAGGAACAGGTGGCGCTGATGTTGACAAAAATTTTCAACCTGGAATCCATTCCCAAACACCTGGACGAATCAGATGCGCTTGCGGCAGCGGCTTGCCACCATTACAGCAACCGCACCATTCCTTCTCATCATGGATCCAAACGCAAAAAAGCAAATTCCTGGGGTGAATTTATCAAACAGAATCCCACAAAGGTCAATCGCTGATTGTCACAGCCCAGCTCTGATTTTTTCGGCTATTGCACTGAGTTCGCTATCAGACATCTTCAGTTTCGGCCTGCTGAAATTTATATCTTCAATCGATTGCAGCGGGATGAGATGGATATGTGCATGCGGCACCTCCAGCCCTACCACAGCCACGCCGATGCGTTGACAGGGAATGGCTTTTTCCAGGGCCAGGGCAATTTTTTTTGCAAAGGGCAACGCTGCGCTCAGCAATGTATAATCCAAATCAAACAAATAATCAATTTCCTTCTTGGGAACGACCAATGTATGGCCCGGCGCCAATGGCATTATATCCAAAAATGCACAGAAATTTTCATCTTCGTCGATCTTATAGCCCGGAATTTCTCCGGCAATTATTCTACTGAAAATACTCGGCATCTTTAAAGAGTTATATCCAATATTTTGAGTTCGAGTACACCGGCCGGAACGGTAATTGAAACGACATCTCCAACGACATGCCCCAACAGCCCTTTACCAATTGGCGAAGTAACCGAAATTTTATTTGCTTTCAGATCGGCTTCCTTTTCTGCGACAAGTTTGTATTGAATTTCCTTGTTTAGCTTGGTATTCAGCACTTTGACATTGGTGAGAACAGCCACTTTCGAAGTATCGATCTTCGACGCATCCATAATACGGGCATTGGCGAGTAATTCATCCAACTTGGCAATTTTTAGTTCCAATAGCCCCTGCGCCTCCTTGGCGGCATCGTATTCGGCATTCTCCGACAGGTCGCCTTTTTCCCTGGCCTCTTTAATTTGTTTGGTAATCTCTGCCCTGCCTTTCGATTTCAGGTATTGAATCTCTGCTACCAAATTATCGTAACCCTGTTGTGTTAAATATGTGATATCTACCATATCGATCTGCTTTTCTAATCAAAAAAAAGAAACGCCTCCTTGCGGAAACGTTTCAACAAAAATAAATAAAATAACTACTATATGCTCAATCTGATTCCAAATGAATGCGAACCATCATAAGGATTAGATGACCTGTAGGAATAGCTTATTGATAAAATATTAGTCGGTGAATCTGCAAACGATGTTTGGAATGTTACACCCGCAGCCAGCCCGGTATGTGCAGTTGTCCTCTCATCGGTATTGGAAGAAAGCATTCCATCCTCATACCTGTAACCGGCACGCAACAGGAACATCTCGGTATTTTTCACCTTCAGCCCGTATTCTACGCCAATGCCAAACTGGTCTTTGCTAAAGGAGTTAGAGATAAAGGAGCCCACGGCAGTCAGCCTGTTGGTTGCTCCGAAATAGAAGTCATAAGATAATCCTATCGACAGCGACGAAGGCAATTCAAAATATTCAGACGGGAAACCCAGGGTGGCTGCATAACTGCCGTCGGGAACACTTCCCCTGAAGGTCAGACCATCACCGCCGAAACGCATCGGAGTACCGATATTTTTCAGGGTAACACCCATCTTCATTTTCTCGGGATGTTCCTCTGTTCCTGTGATATATTGAATACCGACATCGAGGGAGACGCCAAAGGCTTTCATATCCGAAATATTTTCGGAAATACCGCGAATGGTAAATCCACCGCTGAGGTAGTCGGCAAACTTTCTGGAATACGATACGGCAAAGTTAGACAGCCTCGGCCTGAAAGTAGCGCCGGTGCCTTCCGGCGCCGCGGTAGTGGTAACCGGAATGTCTCCGAGATTAAAATTTACAAGCGACAATCCGATGGCGCCTTCACCTACTTTTTGTGCCAGTCCAAAGGAGTTGATGCTAATATCTGATCCCACCAGCCATTCGGTCCTGGAAAAAGTCAAATCCGTTCTATTGATAAACGTCAAACCGGCAACATTCACATTCATGGACTCCAGGCCTTGAATAGACGCCACGTTTAAGCCATACCATCCGGAACTTTGCGCCCAGGGGTTTATTAATATTTCGGAGGCCCCTGCCTGTCCTGCCCTATCGGGGTTACCGGCTATAACTGTACCTGCAATCGCAAGCAGCGCTATTAAAATTTTTACTTTTAAAAATCCTCTCATTTATTTCAGTTTTAGAAGGTATCAAGATCTATCGGACGCATTGCGCCAAACCACTTAACGGTGCGTTCTCCCAGCGCCCCGGCATCAATATGGATCAGGTAAACGCCACTGGCAACCATTACACCCTTGGAATTCTTTAAATCCCATTCCAGCGATGTATCCAGGTTGTCTGCCTTGGTGGTCAAAATACCACCTGATGATGTTTCACCTGATACGGCCCTCGTATATTTGCGCACGAGGGTGCCGTCCATTGAGAAAATACTTACCGTACAATTGCTCGGCAGATTGGTAATTTTTATCCGGTAATCTACCGGGCTGGTCTCATAGGAAGAATATGCGTAATACGGATTAGGCACTACGTTTATTAAGTCGAGTGCACTCTCGGCTTTTGCCGTGTTATTAACCGTTGCAGCCAAATCTGTTGTACTAAATCTATACATCGGGAATCCGGCATTTTCACCGCCGACTACCTTATTGACATACCTGCCGGTTACCCGGATTTTTACGGTGGTTTCAGTCGGAATCAAGCCATCTGTAAACGATAATAAGGAAGCGCCCGGAGCAAGCATCGGCCGGCCTATCCATACCACATTTTTCCATACTTCACGAATTATGGTTGAGGAAGGCGGTGTACCACCCACCCATGAGAGTGAATCCATCCAGGTTTTACATCCGTCATAGGGGATACGGGTAACGTATATATTGTGTTTACCACCTAATACGATATCCAATCCACTATCTCCTACATATTTTTCTGATGGGTTAAACAACATGTCATCGGAGTTACCATCAATATTCACAAAGGGGTCTTCCCCAAAGAAGATGTTCACCCGCTGACCTGTTTCCACATTAATGGCATATCCCGGGAACCAACTGCGGCCAATTTCACCTGCAACCACATTGCCGTACTGATCAATGGAAGGCTTCTGGCGAAGGTCCATCTTATTCTCTCCGTACAGGTTGGTAGATGGCCCCTCTCCGGTATTGACAACTATACACTGCGACCACTTCGACCGGTCGTTGGTAAGAACGATATCAATACCGTTGAGACTGCTCAATCTCTGTTGCGGCAGTGAAATTGTCAAGCCGATGATCTGGCGCAATGGCATATACAGAATACCGGAAGATTCATTGTTATAGCGTGTGAGCCCCATCGGCCCGATGGTTCCCGCGACAATTGTTTCATAGACTTCATTATCATCCACGCCCAGGATATCGCCCTCATCCAGTCCCGATCTCAACCAGTTGAACAGCGGTGATCCATTCACGTTTGGAATTCCGGACAACCACGGTTTATTGATATCTTCATAAACGACATCCCATCCGATCAAACCGTTATTGGATTCCCATTCAACGCCGGCAACATTCGGGTCAGGGCCCGGGGGATTGACACCGGTAATAGTAACTGCCAGCCCCCAATCCGGAATAATTTGTTCATTTTTAAAACCAATCGGGAAATCGGATTTAACAGATTGACCCGTTGTCAAATTCGTCATTACCCACCAGGTAGAGTCATAATTTAACACATATCCCGCAGGCGCTCCTGCAGCTGCCATCGAAGAATCGTATAATATCACCTGAAAGTCGGCAGCCGGCACTCTGACAGGGTCATAAACAGCCACATCAATAGGCGCTTTCCGGCCTTTATACACCGGCATAGCTATAGAGCCATTTGCTAAAATTTCATCAACGGAAGCAGAGGTGAGTTCCAGGAAATTACCGCCGTTTCCAACACCTTCCACCATAGTGATATCCGGACCGTCGCCGTATTGGGCGTTCAGGACTGTTCCACCTGATTGCGGATCGGGTTTATGCGGGATACCAACATAGAGTTTAATATTATTTCTACCTTCCAGATACGGGCGTTTCTGCGTATTGGGGTCTGTCGGGTCATAGGCTTTATACTCATTATAGGCATAGGACACTACTGAGAAATAGTATTTCTTATAATTCACAATTTTAGTTATACCGGATGCAAATGCATCATCGGTAACTCTAAAGGTGTGGAACACTCCGTCATTATTGCCATCTACTTGCAACACCGGCACATCGGCCCCCAACACGGGATCATAGGTGAAATTCACCAATTTCACCACGTCATCTTCCAGGTCGCACTGGAATATCAGGCGTGCTTTGGCCGGATCGTTATATTCAGAGCTTGAAACCTGGCCGTTGGCGAGTTGGTAAATCTTGTACCCCTGGAAATTATAGGTGGAGTCGGTAATGCTCGGGTCTTCCTCCATAATACTTTGTATAATAGGATCAGCTTCCTCATACGACTCACCTCTATTATTTGAATTTGGTCCATTCGTTATGGAAATTATCAACTCCTGGTCTAATTCCCTGATAGACATATCCGGTGCATCCGGTCCGCTGATCAATTCAAAATTATTGTCGAACAGCGCCTGAGCTTTTTGGTCTGCCAATGAAATGGCGTCAAATGTGGTTTGACAGCCCCCGGAAATCGGCGGCCTCACCCAAAGTGCGCCGATAACGATTTCATTGGTTGCGCCCGGTTCCAGCCTGAAAGGTCCGGAAGACATGATAAACCTGCGGTCATTCGGCGGATTGCTTTCGGTACATTCGCTCCAACCCAACGGGTCGCTTGGGTCGCTGGGGAACATAAAGGGAGTTGCCTCTGTTCCGCCGTAGCCGTTTCCACCGGAAGTAAAGGGAGAGCCGTCTTTCCAACTTCCTGACAGGTAGCCGTAATAATGCGCTGCCACTTCGGGGTTACCAATCGTCGACCAGTCGTTATTGTAGTACAAGAAGGCAGCCATACCCAAACGGATACTGTCAGTAATGGTACTGCCGTCGTAAATATATTTAATCGGCCCCTGGAAAAAGTCAGTACCGAACAGAGGCGGGTTTTCGCCATAGGCCGCCAAATCGGGCCCGTCGAGTGCATCGCCATTATAAGTTAGACCTAAGGAAAGCGTCGTATCGCATCCAACCCAGTCGTCGAAAGCATAGCCTAAATCCGAATCCACCCAATATCCCATATAAACAGAGTCCAATGCCGTTGTCGCATAATTGATAACATTATACTTGTAAAAGGTCATATCGTTAATCTCATCGTTGGTACTGAAGGCAAATGCAGTTGCCTGTATTTCGACACCAATGGCATCGCCACCGGATTCGGTATGGATATTTCCCTTGTCGTTATATACATAAAATATGGCCTGATCTCCGTCCACATCGGGGTATTCGCCAAAATTCGGCTCATAAACGCCATTGAAATTCAGGTCTACAAACGGCGCTAAAGGCTTGTTGATAACCAAAACATCGGTTGCAGATTTGCCTTTTGCATAGGCATTTCCAATCGCCGGCCACTCCCAAATCACCCGGTATGTAGATGAGTATGTAAGCGGGCTTGCTTCAGAACCGCCCAAATTGATGAAACTGTCAATAAGGCTCGCATTCACCTTCCAGTGTCGGTCATATGCATTACACACCACATCATCCACAGTTCCAAGACTTGTCAATGGGCCCGGCCAAAAGTCGTTTCCATTTTGCCGATACGTCTGAGCCGCTATTTTTAACTGGCCGCCGGCATCGATACCGCCAATCCAAAGAGCGCCAGCAAAACTGGAACTCACTTCGATATCGGGCGGATATACTTTGGGTACCACATATTTACCGTTGTTCAAATCCCACCAGAAGTCACCCGCACCCAGGAGCCGTGCACGCACGTTGTTAATGTCCAGCTCGATTTGTGATGTGGCGTCATTACAGGCGGCAGAAAGCTTACTGTAGTTTTGAGCTTGTCTTCCCGAAATACCGATATTTTCCTTTGCCTGCGTGGTAAAGACTACAGTTGCCAGAAAGACAGATGTGAAAATTATTTTCTTGTTCAACATATTTTAAGCGCTTTATACTAATTTTTAAAAATCGAAAGACAATCCGAGCCGTATTCTTCTTGGAATGCTATAATTATCCGGGTTTTGCATCCGGGCTGTATAGAGGTCAATAAACGATGCGGCGTTCACCTGTCCCTCAATGGCTTCGGCTCCATAGGATGAACTTATAAATCCATCGTCCATCGGGTTGCCTGTGTAGCCATACACTGCCATAATATTCTTTGTATCAAACAGGTTCTGCACCCATAAATATACATTCATATTTACCATGCGCTCTTTTGATTCTTTACCTACGGCAAAGCCCCATGATTTATCAAGTTTGATATCTGTGCGGAAGTGCCAGGGCAACCTCGAACCGTTAACAGTACCGTCCAGGTTTGTATTTCTGTCGTCGCCCAATTGCGTAGCAGTCGGATTGCTCTGACGGGTGTAAGGCTCACCGGAACGTGCGTTAAATGTGAGGTTTAATCCCACGTCATTCAACCAGGCGGGTTGTCCGCCCATCGGATCATCAAAGCGGTAATCCATTACCACTTTAATATTATGGCGTGAATCGTAACTCAACGGAATAATTGCCCTGAGGTTCGGCTGTCCTGATCCGATGAGGTTCAACTGTGAAGTTGCGCTGGAACCCGTTCCATCGGCAAACTGCAGCGTATAGCTCGTTGACAATTTCAGATTTCTCGTTCTCTTGGCAATGTCATAGGCAATGGATAGCCCTTTTACGGTTCCAAAATCTATATTGCCAAATGTGGTGTACTGTACCGGAATTGCATAGGGTACGCTGATAATCTGAACCATGTCCCTGAGTTCGCGGTAGAAGGCGGATATCTTAAGAACTGATGCTTCATTCAATTGTTGCTGGAAACCTATTTGATAATCGATAGTCTTCTCCGGTTTCAAATCCGGGTTATCGAATACGTTATTCACATTCTCCTGGAAGAAATAATAATCATAGGCCGTAGCGGATGTTCCGGTAGGAGGCCTTTGAGTCAAAATATCGTAGTGTGCAAAGAATAATGCCTCCCTGTTTATTTCTTTGGAAATCGGGAAGGAGAACGCAATTCTTGGCATTACCGATATCTGCGGTTTATAATCTTCAAAGGAAGAGTTCGGATCAAAGTTCTCGCTCTTTATATTAATGGTAGGATCGACGATATACGGTGTAATCGTACCGGTAGAAGAGCTCAAGGCTATCGTTCTCGGGTCGGTAATTTCCTCGCCGTTAGCATTGTACCAGGTATCCTCATCGCGGTAACCCAGAATTTGTGTCGGGTTGTTATAATCGTCCACATATACTGCAAAATCATCGCCGATATTTCCGGGATGTGCTCCGTTCGGATTCAGAGCGGGATCCACTTCATTGGTAGAATAAATATCGTATAATGAATATTTATCCTTTAATACGCTGCGATTGGCATCATACCTGTCAACCCTGACACCAACCCGGAACACGATATCGTTAAAGTTGAAGCGGTCCTGGATGTAACCGGCGGTATATACAGGGCGGAAAGCGCCGATGGGGCGGGTTTTCTCTCCATCTTCATTGGTGGCTGACCAAAAGTCATTGAAAGAAGGTTGTGTAGTTAACCTGTTGCCCAAAATATCGTAGCCGTTGTAAAATACAAACGCATTACCGTTATTCAGCAACTCATCGGCACTAAACAGGTCTAATGAAAACACATCTACCGGCAGATTGTCGATATTGATATAATCCAGTTCCCCCACATTATATCCCAGTTCATTTAAACGCTCCCTCAATTGCTGGTCGAAATAGGTTTGATCCTCGGCGACAAACAACCTGTCGTAGCGAATGGTATCAAATTCGCCGAACGTCAATCCGGATGCCAGATACTCCTCGTAGGTATATTCCTGACCGTCGATTACGAGAATCGGGTTATCGGTATCCAAATTGGTAATATGGCGATTGGCTAATTGCCGTGAAAGCGTCCACAGACCGATGGGAACTACCTGGTAAACACGCTGCACCTGTTGCTGGAATTCAAAACCGAATTCGATAGAGTGCTTGGATACATTTGCCGATTTTTTCCGGCTCTTCAGATCCAGGGCGGCGTTGAAATTCAGTCCGTATTGATCGTTGTTTTGTTTGTAATAGTTGCTATAAGGTACGCCGGCATTCCACCAAATTCCATACACGTTGGTACCCTGAACAAAAGCGTCTCCGTTCAGTAAACCACCCCCTAACTGAATCTCGTAAATATTTCTCGGTGCAAATAAACTCTCTTCGTAATACTGAGTGGTATAGGCGCTCAGTTCGGGGTTTAAAGTACCGGGAGTGTATTCGACGAGTGTATCTAAATAACCGGCCAGCAGCCAGCCATTCAATCCCGTTGCCGCATCAGTCCCATAGCCGTACACCGGCGCTCTCAAAGTGTTAAACTCGCCGATATACCCGTAGTTAAACGGATTCATACCGTGCGTTTCATCCTGGAGCGTACCGTAATACTTGGTATAATCGATTTGAATATTGTAAAACGCATTTCCAACGATACCTTCATCTTCGCCATCTTCACCTTTCTTTTCAGGGAAGCGCTGGGTAAACCTCAAAAATCCGCGGTAGGTATTCTGATCTGAAATGGGATTATTTTCCGAATTAAACAGCGCAAACGTCCGCACGTAATTATGTGCATTAAATCCCCGCCAGGTCAATCCGAGTTGGAGATTAGTGGTTTTGCTCAATTTATAATCGAAGCGGGTTGTCAGTGAGATACCACCTGAGTTTACATTTTGTTTGTAGGCGATATCTTCCATATCGTCGAATGTAATAAACTCTGAGCTCTTATTAAATCCGGCGCCGGAAACTGCCGGGCGAAGCGGATTTGCAATGAGTTCCTCCATTACATCATCTTTAATTTTATAATTGCCGATTGCCGAAGGGTCTCCGTCTCTCTCCCATTCGCCCTCTGCGGCAATGAAGAAGCCAAATTTGGCATATTCGTTATCCTGGCCTTTATTCTCCCGGATAAGCGGGCCGGTAAGGAATACGGAGGCGAGATTGTAATTATAGGGGTCCAGCAGGGTTGATGTGGCCACCTCGGCACTTCCATTGTAAACCTTGGAAGGTCCGCGGGTTGTAATTGATATAAATCCACCGGTAGCATCGCCATATTTCGGGTCAACACCTCCGGTGATTACCTGTAATTGCTCAATGGCATCCTGAGGCAGTTTCAAGGAACCGGTTACCCGCACACCGTCAATCACATATTCGGTAGCGTCGCCACGTGAGCCTTTAATACTCAATCCGCCGCCTTCATCGCTCTGGTAAACCCCCTCCTTGGTAGCGGCAATAGAGGTTACGTTCCTTGTGGCTATTTTCTCGATATCTTCTTTCGTTACCACACCTCCGGTGGATGTATTACCCTTATCCACCAATGGCGCTTCATAAACGATAACAATTTCTTCCAGGGTGGTATTTTCGCTCAGGGTAATATCTTTCAGGAAGACGATACCCGAAGAAACAACCACATTGGTAACCCGCTGTTTATTGCCCTGATAGGAGGCTTCTACCTCATAGGTTCCCGGGCTGAGGCCGGGTACTGAATAATGGCCGTCAAAATCCGTGACCGCACCGGTTTCCAAAACGCCATTTTTATAAACAGCTACGTTTGCAAATGGAATCCCCTCTCCCTTAGGGTCAATTATCTTTCCCTGTATCTCACCGTTTTGAGCAAAGGCCGTGGTTGCCGCAAATACCAGTAGAGTAAATACGTATAGGAATTTATTCATACACAGAAGTTTTAAAAATTGTTAAGATGCCGTAAAAATATATAAATATTCGTAAACAAAAATACCGGCGCTAAAAAAAAGTCCCGTCAATCCGAAGTCATAATAAAATAAGCACTTTGTCAGAATTTTACGATAAATATTCACGGATTTTTCCCACCAAAATTTTAGTTAATTTAAGTTTAGACTCCACTGTCCACCCGGCAATATGTGGTGTCATAATTACGTTTTCTAATGCCACCAGTTTATCGAATATTTTTTTATCGCCGGGTGGCAGACCTGCATAATTCTCATTTTCAAAGACATCGAGCGCCGCTCCCACCAGTTTGCCGGATTGTAGGGCATCGAGTATGGCAGCTGTATTTACTACCCCGCCCCGCGAGGTATTTACCAGGTAAAATGGCTTTGCAGCCGAAGCGATAAAAGATGCATTCACCATATATTTTGTTTCGGAAGTCAGGGGGACATGGAAACTGATAATATCGGCATGTGCCAATATCCGGTTAAGATCCACCTCCTTTATATAAGTATTGCCGAAACCGGATTTGTACTTATCATAGGCTAAGACAGTACAATCAAACCCCGATAGTTTTTTGGCAAATGCGCTTCCCGTGTTGCCAAAACCAACGATGCCGATAGTTTTGCCCTCAATTTCCACTCCCCGGTTCTCTTCCCGTCTCCAAATTCCGTTTCTAATCTGAGAATCAGCCCGACAGATATTGTTTAACAATCCGAGCAGGAGGCCCAGCGCATGTTCGGCTACCGCATTGGCATTGCCTTCGGGCGCACTGAACACCCCGATATGACGCTGTGCCGCATAGTGCGTATCGATATGTTCCATCCCCGAACCGACTCTTCCAACACACTGCAGATGCTTACCGCGGTCTATAAGGTCTTTATCTACCCTGATTTTGGTATTGACAATCAGTACGGCGTATTGGTGAATGATTTCCCTTGTCTGTTCGTAAGTAATCTCAGGGAGGTAATCCACTTCAAAGTGCATAGACTTAAACGCATCGATCATCGAGGGGTGGACATCATCGGTTATCAGCACTTTTTTCATTTTGTAATTCTTCGGTAAATTGAATGAACTGTTCTACACTAAGTTGTTCGGCTCGCAGGTGACTCCAGCCGTATTGCGCCAAAATGCGATCAGCGCCTTTCATTTGGGCTAAGGCATTGCTCAGTTTCTTCCTGCGCTGATTGAAAGCCGCTTTAACCAAGTTGCGCAAAATGGAGGCATCCCAGGTCTCGGGTTGTGTTTTTCTCTTCAAACGTATTACCGCTGAATGAACCTTCGGCGGCGGTGAAAAGTATTGCGGCGCAACTTCAAAGAGATATTCTGCGGCGTAGTAAGCCTGGGTCAGCACGCTAATGACGCCATACGCCTTCGAGCCGTGTCCCGCTGTAATGCGCTGCGCCATTTCCCGCTGAAACATGCCTACGGCCAACGAGACAATCTCCTTATGGTGCAGGATATGAAAAACTATCTGTGAAGAAATATTATATGGGAAATTGCCGATAATATAGAGATTACCGGAATGCAGCCTATCCAGGTCTTGCTTTAAAAAGTCGCCGGCTAATATCTTGTCCTGCCCCAGCAGCCATTGTTCGGAGGCGAGTTGTATAATGCGTCTGTCTATTTCGGAAATATACAATTGCCCGGGAAACCTCGTACGGAGAATTCTCGTCAGAACGCCTAAACCCGGCCCAACTTCTATTACTTTCCCGTCGGGTTTTATATCCGGTAAGGCTTCCGTTATGCGCAATGCGATGCGGTCGTCATTTAAAAAATGCTGCCCCAGTGATTTTTTTGTTAGAAAGCGATTCAATTGAATACGAGTTGCGTGCAACGAAAGTGCTTATTTTTGTTGAAACATTATAATACAATTTACATTATGGCAGCAGAGAAGATAACTGTGGGGTTTTCAATTGGCGATATAAATGGTATCGGCCCGGAGGTAATCGTACGAGCGCTGGAAGATCAGCGCATTTTGAAAATGTGCACACCTGTTATTTACGCATCCAACAGACTGATTTCCTATTTCAAAAAATCACTGAATGCCGAAGGGTTTAACTACGCATCGTGCAGCAGGGCGGCAGACGCAAATCCAAAAACTATTAATATTATTAATTGTATTACCGATGATATCCAGGTACTGCCCGGTCAAATAAATGCCACCGGCGCCCGCACGGCCTATGTATCGCTGGATGCTGCCGTCACCGATCTGATTGCAGGCGATATCCATGCATTGGTAACTGCTCCAATTCACAAACAGAATATGCAGCAAGAGGGATTCGGGTTCAATGGCCATACGGGGTATTTAACACACCGCTGTAACGCTGCCGAGAGTCTAATGCTGCTCACTTCCGGAACACTGCGCACCGCCCTTGTCACCGAGCATGTACCCATAAAGGAGGTCGCAACTATTATTTCAAAAGAGCGCATTATCTCCAAATTGCAATTGTTACACAATTCCCTTCGACAGGACTTTGGCATTGACAAACCCACAATTGCCGTATTAGGCCTGAACCCGCATTCGGGCGATGACGGATTATTAGGTTTGGAGGAAAAAGAAATTATCATACCGGCGATTCAGGAAGTACAAAAGAAAGGGATGCTTGCGGTAGGACCGTTTTCTGCCGATGGTTTTTTTGGCACCAACAGCTTCCTGAAATTTGATGCCGTACTGGCCATGTACCACGACCAGGGGCTCATTCCCTTCAAATCGCTGGCATTTGCCGAAGGCGTAAACTTTACAGCGGGACTGCCGGTGATTCGCACCTCTCCCGACCATGGAACTGCTTTCGATATTGCGGGAAAAGGCCTGGCAAACCCCGATTCCCTGCTCGCCGCCCTGTTCGCCGCCATGGATATCTGGCGGCAGCGCAGCCTGTATAAGGAAAGCCGGGCAAACCCACTCAAAAGAAATTTACTGGAGGCCGAATAACGACGGGGCCGTTTTATTAGATAACCGAATTGTATTACCTTTGTGGGCTTTTATCAACACAGGTGAAGGATTTGAGGGAATATCGCATCCCTTTTATTGGGCTGAAAAATGGGAAACATCACTTTAACTATGAGGTTGATGATTCGTTTTTTTCGCATTTCCCTGCCAGTCAGGTAAATGTAGCCAAATTGTTTGTTGACCTGGCGTTTGATAAAAAGGAGCGATTGTTTATTCTCGAGTTTGATATTTCGGGGACGGTACAGACGATGTGTGATTTATGCGGGCAGGATTTTAAACTTCCGGTGCACGGTGTACATACCCAATATATTAAAATAGGTGAACAACCTGACGAGTTGGCACACGGCGATGAAGATATTCTTTGGATTGCGGAAGGGGAAGGCGTGTTAGATATCACAGAACTGATTTACGAGTTCATTCATTTAAGTTTGCCAATGCAAAAGATACATCCGGTGAATCCGGACGGGACGCCGGGGTGCGATGCCGAAATACTGAAATTATTGCATACGGGTACAACAGAGGCGGATCAGACTGATCCCCGTTGGGCTGCATTAAACCATATTAAAAACTTTAAAAAACAGAATTATGCCTAATCCTAGACGTCGCCATTCAAAGACAAGGACAAAATTGCGCAGAACGCACGACAGTGCCGCCGTGCCTCATGTTACAGCATGTCCAAATTGCGGAGCACCCGTTTTGCGCCATCGCGTCTGCGGTGAATGCGGCAATTACCGCGGTAAGGTTGCCATCGACAAGAGCAACGAATCTTAACATTTTAATTTTCTTATGAATAGACCAAACGCAGCCATAACCGGTGTGCATGGCTGGGTTCCCGAATACCGGCTCACCAACCAGGAATTAGAAAAACTGGTAGATACCACCGACGAGTGGATACTGACCCGTACGGGAATCAGGGAAAGGCGCATCCTGAAAGGAGAAGGGATGGCCACTTCCGACATGGTAGTGGAAGCCGTTAAGGGCCTGCTCGAAAAAACGGGTAATGCGCCCACAGACATCGACATGCTGATCGTGGCTACCACCACTCCGGACATGGCATTTCCGGCAACTGCCAATATCGCCTGTGATAAACTGGGTACCAAAGACATTTTAAGCTACGACATCAGCGCAGCCTGCAGCGGTTTCCTGTTTGCCTTGACTACGGGCGCTAAATTCATTGAATCGGGCACCTTTAAAAAAGTGGTCGTAGCAGGGGCAGACAAGATGAGTTCCATCATTGACTATACTGACCGGGCAACCTGTGTACTTTTTGGAGATGGAGCCGGCGCCGTTTTGCTGGAACCCAATTACGATGGTTGCGGAATTATCGATTCGGTGTTAAAATCGGATGGCTCAGGCAGATTTTTCCTGCATCAAAAGGCGGGAGGCTCCTTGAAACCGGCCTCGTATGAAACCGTGGACAAGAACGAACACAAGGTGTATCAGGAAGGCAAAACCGTATTCAAATTTGCCGTAAAAAATATGGCGGATGTAGCCGAAGAAATTATGCAGCGCAACGCACTGACCAGTGATGATATCGCTTACTTAGTACCGCACCAGGCGAATAAGCGCATCATTGATGCCACCGCAGAACGCATGGGGCTCCCATCGGAGAAAGTGATGATTAACATCGAAAAATACGGCAATACCACGGCGGCGACTATACCCTTGTGTTTGTGGGAATGGGAGGACAAATTACACCGGGGCGATAATATTATACTGGCTGCTTTTGGCGGCGGGTTTACCTGGGGCGCCACTTATATCAAGTGGACTTACAATTAACAAAAAACAATTTTTATGGCAACAACAGCGGATTTTAGAAACGGATTATGCCTTTCAATGAATAATGACATTTGGCAGGTAATTGAATTCCTTCACGTAAAACCCGGCAAGGGCAATGCGTTTGTGAGGAGCAAATTAAGGAGCCTGACTACGGGCAGAGTTCTGGAAAACACCTTCCCATCCGGCGCCAATATAGATGTAGTACGGGTGGAGAGGCGCACCTACCAATTCTTATACGAAGATGATTACGGATTGAATTTCATGAACAACGAAACCTTTGAACAGGTAACGCTCAATAAGGAAATGGTCGATGGAAGGCAGTTTTTGAAAGAAGGCCAGGAAGTGGATATTTTGTTTCATGCCGAAGATGAAAGGCCCCTGCTTTGCGAACTGCCCGCTCATATTATTTTAACAATTACATTTGCAGAACCGGGTGTTAAAGGGAATACAGCCACTAATGCCTATAAAAATGCTACGGTCGAAACCGGCGCAAACATACAGGTACCTCTTTTTGTGGAAGAGGGCGATAAAATAAAAATAGATACCCGTACATTCGCATATATGGAACGAGTTAAATAACGGATTATGGATTTTAAACAAATACAAGAACTCATAAGACTGGTTGGGAAAAACAATATTTCCGAACTGAGTATTGAAGAGGAGAATTTTAAAATTAAAATTAAAACCGTAGGAAATAATCCCATCATCGTGGAGACTCCCTCCTATATGCAGGCGCCGGTAGTTCAGGCGCCGGTTCAAATAACGCAACCCGTTACCGAAAAACCCAAAGAAACCGTAACGACGACGACACCGGTTGAAAAGCCCGATACCGGCGATGATAAACTCATCACGATTAAGTCGCCCATCGTGGGCACCTTTTACCGCTCGCCGGGGCCGGACAAGGATGTTTATGTTAACGTCGGCGACAGTGTAACCGTTGGAAGCGTGCTCTGTATTATTGAGGCAATGAAATTATTTAATGAAATCGAATCGGAATACAGCGGCACCATTGTAAAAATCCTGGTGGATGACGCTTCACCGGTAGAATTTGACCAGCCGCTGTTTCTCATAGACACAAAATAATGTTCTGGTAAACCCTATTCAATAAAACTTTTGTGGCCCGCATATTAAATGCAAATACATGTTTAAAAAAATTCTGATAGCCAACCGGGGAGAGATTGCATTGCGCATAATACGCACGGCAAAAGAAATGGGTGTAAAAACTGTGGCGGTATATTCCACCGCCGATCAGGAAAGTTTGCCGGTTCGCTTTGCAGATGAAGCCGTATGCATCGGCCCGCCGGCAAGCAAAGAGAGTTATTTAAGTATTCCGAACCTGATGGCCGCCGCCGAAATCACAAATGCGGATGCCATTCATCCCGGCTACGGATTCTTAAGCGAGAACCAGGGCTTTGCCGAGATATGCAAACAATACGGCATAAAATTTATCGGCCCGCAGCCGGAACATATCCATTTGATGGGCGATAAGATTACTGCCAAGGAAACCATGCGCAAAGCAGGCGTCCCGGTAGTACCGGGCAGTGAAGGCTTGTTGACCGACATTAGCGATGCAAAAAAGCAGGCAAAAAAAATCGGGTATCCCGTAATGCTCAAAGCAACAGCCGGAGGCGGCGGTAAGGGGATGCGCATCGTATGGAGCGAAAAGGAAATTGAACACGCTTTCCAATCGGCGAGCGCCGAATCACAGGCAGCCTTCAGCAATGATGCCTTATACATGGAAAAGTTTGTGGAAGAGCCCCGGCACATTGAAATACAGGTCGCCGGCGATCAATATGGAAAAGCCTGCCACCTCAGCGAAAGAGACTGCTCCATTCAGCGGCGCCATCAAAAATTAGTCGAAGAAAGCCCTTCGCCTTTTGTGGATGAAGCCATGCGCAAAAAAATGGGCGAAATTGCGGTGCGGGCTGCCGAAAGCATACAATATGAAGGGGTGGGTACCATAGAATTTTTAGTGGACAAACACAAGAATTTCTATTTTATGGAAATGAATACCCGCATCCAGGTAGAACATCCCGTCACTGAAGAGGTAGTTGATTACGACCTCATAAAAGAACAGATAAAAATAGCGGCCGGTGAAAAAATTTCGGGTAAAAATTATTTCCCGCTGTTGCATGCGATGGAATGCCGCATTAATGCCGAAGACCCTACCAAAGGATTCATGCCCTGCCCGGGAAAAATTGTCAACTTTCATTCTCCCAAAGGCCATGGGGTGCGGGTTGATACCGCCGTCTATGCCGGTTATACCATTCCGCCCTATTACGACAGTATGATAGCCAAACTGATTTGTAAAGCCAGAACAAGAGAAGAAGTCATATTGAAAATGCAGCGGGCTTTAGATGAATTTATTGTTGAGGGAATTAAAACTACTATTCCTTTCCACAAGAAATTAATGCGTGACAAACAATTCATTGCCGGCAAATTTGACACTTCTTTTCTCAATAATTTTGACTTCAGCGATTTAGCCGATTATTAATTGCCGGATTGCATGTTCGACGTGTTGAATCACTTCTGCTTCTGAATTGTCGGAAGGCTTAAATGTTTCGCCGGTAAGTACTTCAAACAATTCGATATACCGGGCGCTGATATCCCTAACTACGGCGTCTGTCATTTCCGGAATTGATTGGCCTTCACGTCCCATAAAGTTGTTTTCTATTAACCACTCCCTGACGAATTCCTTGGACAATTGTTTCTGCGGTTCGCCTTTTTCCTGTCTTTCGGCGTAACCTTCCAGGTAAAAATATCTCGAAGAGTCGGGTGTGTGTACTTCGTCCATTAATAGGATACGGCCATCGGACTTGCCGAACTCATATTTTGTATCCACCAATATTAAACCTCTTTCTTCTGCCATGCGGGTCCCGATATCAAATAATTTGCGGGTATAGGATTCCAGCACTGCATAGTCGGTTTCGCTTGCTAATTGCGATGCAATTATTTCGTCTTTGGAAATATCTTCGTCATGGCCATGAGCCGCCTTGGTCGAAGGCGTAATAATCGGTTCGGGAAACGGGTCGTTTTCACGCATATTTTCGGGCATTGGAACACCGCAAATGGAGCGTTTGCCGCTTTTGTATTCCCGCCAGGCGTGGCCACTTAAATATCCGCGAATCACCATTTCCAATTTAAACGGTTCGCATTTTAAGCCGATGGAAACCCGCGGATCCGGCATGCCGAGCAGCCAGTTGGGTATTTCATGATGCGTACTCTCTAAAAAATATCCCGCAATTTGGTTTAACACCTGTCCTTTGTAAGGGATTGGTCGCGGCAGCACCACATCAAAAGCAGAAATCCGATCGCTTGCAATCATCACTAAATACTTATCCCGGATTGTGTACACATCGCGAACCTTGCCCTTGTAAAATGCGGTTTGCCCGGTAAAGTGCAAGCTGTGAATTTCCGCTGCCATTCAATGTAATTTGCAGCAAAAATACAGCGGCTTATTTAATGTTGTATGCAACAATACTATTACCCTTGAATGAAACCACCAGGCTGCCGGATTCAATCACTATAAACCTGCCTGAGGCTTCCGCCGGGAAACCATTGACCGGAGTTCCGTCTGAGTGTATTAAAAACAATGTATGCAATTGCGAATCGGCAATACCGATGTAGGTATTTTTGTTACTCGTGTAAGTGTAAATTGAAGAATTGCCGGAAGCATTGACCGGAATCTGCCATAGCGGTTTTTGGGCGGTTGTCTCTGCATAGAGAGTACCGGATGACAGATAGATTATATCCATCGTATCATCGCTTTGCATATCCAATAATGCGGCATCCTGAATATCGCTGCCAACCGGGGTTGATTGCACTTTACCGTCAAGTGTCAATTGTACCAGATTGAATTGGCTGTCAATGGCTAACAACCGGCCATTGCCGCTGCCCGCATCCGGAATCAGTTCGCTGATGAAACCATTTCCCGCCTTTATTTTATTTATTCTGTTTTCACCTTTCCTGTTTTTTATTTGAACAGTTCCGTCTGCATTGGCAAAGAGGATATAGTCTTTCTGATTCTTTTCAATATAAGTAAATGCCTGCTTAAGTATTGCCCCATTCTTTAACGGGCTCCACCCGGGCAGTGGTTTACCGTCTTTGTAGAACCCATAGATATTGCCATTGCCGCAACCGATAAACATCCGGTAGTCTCCCCGGCCGTCATAATCGATAAGCGACAACGGCGAGGTCACTTCCGTTGTTGCGCTAATCGGGAATCCTTCGACATCCCTTCCCAGCATATCCAGCATGTGAATACCATCGGCAGCGGCGAAGGCGATTTGCTTCTTGCCGTTACTATAATAATCCACCGTATAGACTTTATCCGTCATCGGTGCAGCCATCGCCCGCTTCCATTCGATATTGCCGTCAGGTGAAATCAGGTAAACCTGCAATGCTGTATCCTGTAAAAAAATATACTCTTTACCGCTTAAGTGATTGAAAACGGCATACGGTCCATTGAGCACCGGGTAGTCGATTTGAGTTTTCCATGTGAATCCGCTCTGTTGCTTCGCACCGGGCGCATACAGAATATTACCGCTAACGATATGCAACTCTTTTGAAGCGGAAAAGCGCAAGAGCAGCCCATTGTATTTTTGGAACGGGAATTCCGAACCCGCATCCGATGCAAATGTATTTTTAACCAGCCCTCCTGAGAAAGCGGGATTTAGATACACACTGTAATTACAATTACTCGCCACCCTTGACTTCAGAATTTCATACGCCGCATCCTGCTTTAAGGTTTGTTGATTTAAGTAGGCATCTATCACCTGCATCAGTTGATTTATTGAAGGCGCTACTGCAATATATCCCTGTATTAAACAGGCAAATACCGTCTGTTTACCGGTGCCGAATCCGGAAACGGACTGCAGTATTTCGGAGTCGGAGATTTTATAAATATCGAAATCACGGTAGTTGGTCGTACTATTTTCCGAAAGAATAGCAAGTTTGCTCAAAGCCATATCCCGATCAATTACCTGCATAATTAAATACGCCTTATTGCTGAGGGAAGCATCGTAGGGTTGCGAAACGGCATACGTATAATGCGTGCCCAGCCAGGGAGCCCAATCTAACGATTCGGCGTTGCCCGCATTTTTATTCTCTCCTAAGATACCGAGCGGCCTGTTTCCCTGAAATGCAAATGCGGTATTTCCAATTAAAAAATTATCGGCTTCATCAAAATTGTATTCTGCATCCCGGTATTGGGATAATACGGTATTTAATCCGGCAGAACCGGCATATCCACTCATTTCAATACCTGTATCCGTGAAATTAAAGCTCAGGGATATCCAGGAAGTAAAACCAGCCAGCCGGCGACAAACATTGTAGTAATCCTGTTTTACAAAACCGCCTGTATAATAGCCCAATTGCTCCATATTAAAAAATACATTGGGTACAGTATCCTTCAACCCTTTATCATACAGTTTTTTAAACAGCGGAAAGGTATTCAATCCGGTGGAAGCCTTAACCTGGGAAATAGCGCTTTCGATCAGCACTTCAGACATACTGAACAACAACACCTTTCCCACCATTGCACAACTCACCACAACGCCGGGCACACTAAAGGAGTAAACGGTTTCCTTATTACTGTTGTAAGTGTTTACTTCAGCCGCAATGCCTTTATATGACCATTGGAGTTTCTGCAAACTGAAGCCCTCCGTCTTACATGCAAAAATATAATCCACCTTTCCCGCACCTGCAGTGATGGCAGACACAACTATTTTCCCATGTTCCACCATTTGCATCAAGTCCGGGTCTGCCTGTGCGAAGTCCTTCAGCAACTGCGTAGCCGAATCCAGGTTATGAATCAATTGAATGGATTGTAAATCACTCCATTGGGGTGCGAGAAAGAAATTGCGTTCAATTGCGTTGACATTTTTTGCATCTATCACTAATAATGCATTGGCGGGGATTGCATCAATGGGTTCTAACCGAATACCGCCGGGTTTAAAAAAGAAATACCAGGCGGCAACTGCTGCTGCCAACACAATTACAATCCATGAGATCCGCCGTTTGTTCAACATGTTGGAATACCTTTGCAAAGGTATCCTATAAACAAGTGGGATAATTCACAAACTACAAAATGCATGTACATAATATGAAGCAGGTAAAAACGATTTTACTTACCGGCGCTGCTCTCGGAGGAACGGCTGTGATGGCGGGCGCCTTCGGTTCACACTTTCTCGAAGAGCGCATTGTGCCGGAACACCTCGCCGTGTTTGAAACCGCAGCGAGATATCAAATGTATCATGCCCTCGCCTTATGCTTGACCGGTGCAATTGCCGTTAAGAATTTTGAAAAATATTTTGGCCAGGCAGCCTTATGCTTTGTTGTCGGAACACTCATTTTTTGCGGCTCGCTGTATGCGCTTTCTACTTCTGAAATATGGGCAGGGAAATACATGCGCCCGATAGGCGCCATAACCCCGATCGGAGGGGTATTTATTATTGCGGGATGGATGTTATTGATCCGGGCAGTTTTGAAGGCGTTTAAATAAAACAGCCGCAGGATTTCTGCGGCTGTTTTATTTACTCCCGGGTAAGTAATTACTTACACTTGTATTTCATATTTTTTACATCGAAGGAGCAACCTCCGGCTTCCACGACTTTCAGACCGACGATCAAGGCCTGGGGGGTAGTAGTATTGATTTTTGTTTCAATGTCTTTCAACATCACATCGCCCAGTTGCAGGCTTTTAATTTTAAAGACATCGCCTTTCACGGTAGATCCGTCGCTCAATGTGGTTGGCTTATCGTTAATAAAATCGGCATCTGAAACCGTTCCCGCTGCTTTGAGTAAAATAAAGAACTCATCGCTCACCATAGCCACCTTAAGGGTCGGATTCGGATTCAAAATATATTTTGTTTGTTCCACACCGTTTACCATTGCATTGCCTTCATACATGTTTCCCTTCTTGGAAATTGTGTTATCCAATGCGGCAGTACTTACTTCCGTTGTAGTTGTAGTTTGATTTTCATTACCGCCGGTGTCACCGGTATCGCCGCCTTCATCGCTTCCGCCTTCATCATCCAATTGTTGCAATTGATCCAACTGATTTTGACGTTCTTGTTCTTCCTGTTGTTGTTTTTCTCTCTCCAATGCTTTTAATGCATCAATTTCTGCTTGATTGTAAGTGATGTTCGTATTCGGAATTTCACCGATAATTGTAAACTCGGTACGCCTGTTAATCTGATGTTCCTCTTCAGAACATTTCACTCCGTTGGCGCATTTGTTTTTCAATTTTGTTTCACCGTAGCCTTTGGCAACTAATCTGGCGGAGTCAATGCCCTTTCCAATCAGGTAATTCACTACTGATTGCGCACGGCGCTGTGATAAGTCGAGGTTATAACTATCGCTACCCCGGCTGTCGGTATGCGAACCGATTTCGGCAATGATCGCGGGGTTCTCCACCATTACGGTATACAGAGAATCCAGAGAAGCAAAAGACTCGGGACGCAGATCTGCTTTATCCAATTCGTAATAAATATTTTTTACTTCGATTTCCTTTTTTATTGGAATCGGCTCAATGAGGACATCCACATATAACGTATCATCATCTATGAGTCCAACTGTAGAGGTGGAAGATTCTCCTTTATAATATCCGTCCTTAATGGCGGTAACCTTGTATTTGGCATACTCGGTACCGCGATAGAATTCGAATAGTTTAGACACCTGGCTCGATGCCGAATCCACCTTAGCGGAGTTGGCATACAAGGTCACCGCTGCGCCTTCTATCAACGAGCTGTCCTTGGCAGACAAAACCCGTCCCATGATGGTAAACAAAGGCGGAATGATATATTCAAACTGATAAATATCGTCGCAACAAGTCTCGCTCTTAACCGAGTAACCGCCCTTGCGATTAGAAACAAAGAATCCGGTGCGTGCACGTTTTGTATCCAACGAATAGTAAAAATCATCAACGGATGAATTGATGGGAAACCCGAGATTAGCCACGTTCTTGAAGCTCTTCAATCCGCCGTCGGCTTTGTAAATATCAAATCCTCCCACATTAATCTGGCCGTTGGAACTGAAATAAAATTTATCCTCCTTAACACTGTAAAACGGGGTAATTTCATCACCGGCAGTATTAATTTTCCGACCGCAGTTTTGCGGTGTTGTATATTCGGCGCCTTTATTTCTTATTTCGGAATACCAAATATCCATCCCGCCGACAGTGCCTTCCCGGTTTGATGAGAAATACAACAATTCCTTGCCTTTATATAATCCAACAGCGGGATGTGTTGTCGTGTATTTTGAACTCGATGTATTTATATCGGAAAGCTCCTTGCCTTTAGTCCATTCGTTATTCAGAAATTCACTCATATAAATTTTACATACCATTTGCAACGAGTCGTTGGGATTACATTCGGTATAATAAAATCTTTTACCGTCGGGTGAATAAGCGCCATTACCGGTATGTGCGTTTGTTTCATTAATCGGGCCGGCGAGTTGTTGTGCTTTTGCCCAGCTATCGCCCTGAGGCTTGGCTTCAAAAATTCTGGATTTCAATTCGACTTTTTTGCTGCTTCCCAAATCGATGATTTCTTCGCTGACGAGTGAGCCGTACACGAGGTTGGTATTTGTGGGATCATACTTCGGTGAAAAATCGGTGTAATTGTTATTTACATTCTTGTTCAGGTGTGTGATTTCCACATCTACGGGCTCTGCCTGCAACAGAATTGCAAGGTCACATCCCTTTTGTTCATTCTTTGCCAGGCGCTTATAATACGCTGCTTCCTGCCCACGCATCCGCGTCTTGTTAAATGCCTTAAACTCGGCGGAAGCTTCCGCGTACTTGCCGTTCATCTTTAAACTCAACGCATAATAGTATTGCGACTGCGGGTAATCCGCCGGAGCTTTGTCCCAGATTTTCTTATACCAGGTTTCGGAATTTTGATAATCCCTTGCTTTAAAATAAGCAGTGGCAAGCTGATATCCCACATAATTATCCGCATTTTTATTGTATTCCTGCAAATAAATATCAATTGCATTGTAATAACTGCCCGACTTCAGCAATTCATCGGCAAGCATCACTTCACGGTTTACTTTTACCTTCGATCTCTTGGGGTTATCATCTCCGCCAGACTGGGCGGCGACCATTTGTAAAAGCATTGCCATCGAAACACATAACGTTAGTATCTTTTTCATAAATTTCATTTCGCTGTTTTCAAATTATCCTATTAATATCTTGGGCAGGGTAAAACATAATTTTCCGGCAGTACGGGAAGAATACAACCTGTGTAAATCAGAGAGACTTCAAAACCGCCGTTACCATTAGTAGCCACATCCAGTCCCGATGTATTGACATCGTAACTGAAACCGAATTTAAAATTTTTGTAATCCATTCCGATTAAAGGAATAAGTGCATCGCCGTTGCGCAAATAGGCCCCGGCATAAATGGTGGCCGGGAAGTTCGGATTGCGCATAAAATATCCAATCTCAGCACCAAACAACATCTCGGAGGCTCCGCTTTGGCTTTGGAACATGACACCCGGAATAAGCGCCAGGTTCTTATCCAGGTTAACTGTAAATCGGCCATGAGTAATCATTCTGGTTCCCAGGCTGTTTCCCTGGTCGTCCAAAAATGTCTCTGTAGGGGAAGTCAGGTGGTTAGCTGCCACACCTACTTCCATGGCAAATGCTTCTGAGAATCTTCCCTTGTAAACCAGGCCGAAGTTCAAATCCAGGTTGTTGATATTTTCTCCTTTATAGGGTTCAAAATTCGGAATAGCCGGGTTGAATGAGGAGCCGTCAAACATGTTACCAAACTGGAGGTTAGCCCAGTCCAGTTTTTTTTGTGAAAAACCCACCTGCAAACCGCCGGATAAAAATTGATTGGTACCCAGGGACATATGATAGGCGGTAGATGCCAGTATCGAGAGGTTAGACAGATTGCCGTCACCGGAAACATCATTATAGATATAAATTCCCACCGCCAGGTTATCGGTACCTCTGATGCCCTTTACCACAGGTGCATCGGCAAATACTGAAAATGTTTCGTATTTGGCCGGAATACTCGCCCATTGGTTGCGATAGTTTGCCCCGGCCCGCCAGTCGCAGGCATAATTTCCCGTAAGAGCGGGGTTGAGTTGCAATGGCGCCGCATTGAATTGAGAAAAATGGATATCCTGCGCAGAAGCAGCCAGCGAACCCATTAAAAAAAGCGCTACCAGAAATTTGTTGAAGTTTGCCATGTAATCGGTTTTTATCTAAGTAAAGTAATTGTTCCCGTTAATTTAAATTGATTTTGTTTTTCGTCAATGCCCACAAATATATAAATGTAGGAGCCAACTTCCAGTGCTTTGCCCAAATAAGTGCCGTCCCAGGCATCCGAAAAGTCAGTTCCCGTAAAAACCGGGGTACCCCAGCGGTCATAAATTTCAAATGAAATCATCTCCATCTCCCGAATTGGAATAGGCCGGACGGTTTCATTCATGCCATCGCCGTTTGGCGAGAATGCATTGGGGATATTTACCAGTTCTTCAAACAACACGTAAACGGTCACCGAATCAGTATCTACACAGCCGTTTGCATTCACAACAGTTACGGTATAAGTGGTTGTTTCTTCGGGATTCGCCTTTGGATTTGGTATATTGACATCGCTCAGCCCGGTACTCGGTTCCCAGCTATAGGTCACTCCACCCGTGGCGTTTAACCCGGTCGAAGAGCCGTAGTAAATGATTTGATCTATACCGGCATCGGCAATGGGAATTGGCGTGTAAATAACAACGGTATCCGTTGCCACACAACCGTAAAAGACACCGGTTGCTACCAGGAAGGTCGTATCGTACACCGTTGCGATAACCGTATCACCTTCAAAAAATTCCATGGCCTCTGCGGGCGACCAAAAAGTGATATTCGCCCCGCTGGCATATAATTCTACCGGATCGCCGGGGCAGACAGTCGTTTCTTCCGGCCAGGCATCCAGCGGGAAGTAGTCATTCATGTAAATCACGATTGAATCGCCCGAACTGATTGCACAGGCCAACTCTCCGGTAATGGAAAGAAATTCGACGCCTTCGGTGATGCCGTCGAGGTACACATCAATTGGCACAATTACAATGGAGTCGCCCGGGTAAAAAATAATGAGTTCGGGGACTGTCGAATAGTCTATGCCATTCGTTGCCGTTCCGGTTATTTCGAGATTTACTATGAGGGTATCCAAAGTAGGCGATGCAAGAGAAAAAGTCAACTCGCCGTTATTGCACCCTTCAATTAATTCGGGGTATCCATCGATATCGTAGTTGTAAGTAATGGTAACGCCGGTACTGCTTAAGCTGCCGGCACGGATGAACACACCCGAATCCAAGACCTGATCGCCCATATCGCTCACGGCGAGTTTCAGATGGTAAGTTTCACAGGGAATCACATGGGCTGCTGCGGTCAATACGGTGGTAAAACCATCGTATTGAATATAGTAATCATCGGTAGAGTAAGGAGAAGTAAACCCGGTGCCATTGTCCACGTAATATTCATCGTAACTGGTTGAGTTTACATTATTAATGGAAACCGGAATCGTAGTCCCCGGAATTAATGCGATATTTTCCGTACCGACAATACCCGGCCCGCTGATAAAGAATCCAAATACATCGTTAAACGATGAGCCTACGTATTCGAGGTATTCCTCCGAACCAAAAACATATTCAAATTTTACGGAATCGGATGTAACAGTTACGTCGAACTCCAGTACACAGGCATCGTAGGAAGTATATCCGGGCAGTAAGTCTTCCAAATCAGAATCGCCGGAGCCGTGACCGTCGCCGGTGGAACTGCCGGAATTATTAGGGCCTTCCACCATAGTAGCGCTGCCGGAAGTGAGCACGATACCCGAATCCATCCCCAGGCTGCAGTCGAGGCATTCAAAGGCGCCAGACCCGCCGTCGAAGCAGTCGAATTCCACACCGCTAATCGTAACGCCGGCGCCGACCAATAAGGCAGCGAGTTCCTCAGGAGTAGGGGTGTCATCAACCTCTATCTGCGCCCGCAGATTTGAGTGGTGAAAGCACAAAATAAGCCCAACAACCATGGTAAAGCAATGCAATGTTTGCATGCTTAAGGATGTAACCGGATTTTTAATTTCAGCTTTCATTGTTAAGTGTTTAATATGAATCCTATCTCACCAAAGTAAATGAACCGCTATAGGTATATGATTTACCGACCAGGTCTGTCAAAGTCATTAAATACACATAAGAGCCCATGGGCTGCTCTTCGCCGCCCGGATCTTTACCATCCCAGCCACGTCCCTGTGATGTGCCTAATACCGACGGGTCGCTCGTGGTGTAAATCACGGCGCCCCAGCGATTGTAAATACTGAATTCAAACTGCGCAATATCACCCCTGCTGAACGGGGCAAACAGATCATTGAATCCATCGCCATTGGGGGTAAATGCATTCGGGAAAACGACGAGCGGTACATTTGTTACATATACCATTACCGTATCACTCGAAAAACACCCCGCTTCGGAGAGTACCGATAGCACAAAGGCGGTAGTTTCAATAGGTGTGGCAAGGGTATTTAATAAAAATGGATTTGATACAAACTCTTCAGGCGACCACGAAAACTCACCACCGCCAATTCCATTTAGAAATGCCGACTCCCCCAAATAAATAATGGTATCATATCCTGCAAAAGCTACGGGAACCGGATCCAGCTCTACCAGGACTTCTGCAGTGTTGACACAACCGTTTGCATCGATTGCGGTAACCGTCAACGGCGTTGTCTCCACTACGGTAATCACGGGGTTGGCAATATTGGGATTATTGATGTTATCATCCGGGGACCAGGAATATTCAACACCGCCGATTGCAAATAATTGAACGGGTTCTCCGTAGCACACTAAGGTATCCGGTCCGGCATCAACGGTGGGTAAGGGGTTGACAGTTATCGTCAATTCCGCATCATTCGTACACCCAAACGGATCGGTTACCACCACGGTATAGGTAGTCGTAGTAGTGGGATCGGCTGTGGGATTTGCAATATTCGGGTTGCTTAATGTTTCGTCTGGCGACCATAGGTATTCGACACCTCCTGCAGCGGTGAGTGTAATTTCGTCGCCGATACATATTGCATCATCGCCGCTGGTGGTAATGGTAGGGCCGGCTGAAACATCCACCGGCACCTCAATTTCCTTTTCGCAGGAACCCACCGAGGTATAAACGGTGTAAACAGTAGAAGCCAGGGGACTCGCCACGGTAACGGCACTGTCCGGATGGCTGAGCGTGGCTTCGGGCGACCAGGTATATCCCAATCCACCCGACGCAGTCAGCGTAACGCTGGTACCATTGCAGATAGTGGTATCGGAGGGCACCACTTCCAATGGTATATCATCGTAAATAAACACGACAATGGAATCCGACAAATCGGAAGAACAGCCGAATTCGAGTGCGACAATGATAGTTTCACCGCCTTCGGTAATTCCGTCGTCTGCAACGGTGATTGGAAAAGAAGCGGCGGTATCTCCGGGGAGAAATACAATACTATCGGGCAGCGAAGTATAGTCACTGCCGGGCGTTGCCGTTCCGCTGATTACAAAATAAGTAATAAATGTATCGATGGGCGCAAAAGAAAGGTTCACATTGAAAGAGCCATTGACACATCCTTCGATTAAATAGGGATAACCTTCGATTTCAGGCTCGACATCTACAACGATGCCCGGGCTCGACAAACTGCCTGCTTCGATAAATACGCCGGAATCCAACACCTCATCTCCCGCATCGGCAATAGCCAGTTTCAGGTGATAGGTCTCACAGGGTATCACTGCGCTTTTTGCAGTGAGCACGGTGGTAAATCCGTCGTAGCCGATATAATAGTCATCGGTAGTATAGGGGGGGCCCAGAGTGCCTTCACTACAGCCGCCCCATGCCTCGGTACAACCTACGCCATTGTCAATGTAATACTCTTCGTATTCAAGCGGGTTTACTGTATTGATTGAAATCCCGATGTCCGTGGTAGGAATCAGAGCCAGGTTAACCAGGCCGGTAATACCCGGGCCGCTTATAAAAAGCCCGAAAGCATCGTTTACCGATGAGTTCACATAAGTCGTATATTCTTCAGACCCAAAGACATAATTAAACTGCAGGGTGTCTGACGTCACCGTTACATCGAACTCCAGGATGCATGCATCGTAAGTGGTGTACCCCGAAATATCATCCAAATCCGAATCCCCGGGAGCACCCCATGAGCCAGTATCGCTGGATCCGGAATTCGGCCCTTCAGCGACAAATACATCTCCGGATGTAAGTACGATGCCGCTCCCGATTCCGACATTGCAATCCACACATTCAAAGGTGCCGTAAGCGCCATCGTTACAATTTAATTCAACACCTGAAATGGTAACACCCTCACCCAGCAGGGAGGTAGCGAGTTCCTCCGCCGTGATATCGTCCTCTACCGTCAATTGCGCATGAAGTGCCGAAACTGACAATATTACGGCAGTTACAAGTAATAAAGGTTTTGAACCTACAAGGTGAAAAAGGTGCATAAATTTCCCAATTTAGAATTGCTTAATTCGAATTCAAACTTACAAAAATTTGGGCAGAATGCACTTTTTTTCGCCCACTCTCCGCAAGCATTATGACTTAAATATTACTGCGGGCGCCCCATCGGCATTTTATGCAGCCGATTTTTTTGCCCTTCTCAACAAAACGCCCATAAACAACAGGCCAAAAACAATTAACCCGACAGAGATAAATTCTGCCTGAGTGGCCCGGATACCCATAAATTCCAGCACATTATTAACCCGAATTTTTTCGATAAAGAACCGCTCCACCCCGGTCAGAACGATGTACAGAGCAAATATCAGCCCCGGAGTAGTCCACCGGGAGCGCAGGAACAGCAGCAACAGGAAAATGGCCACTGCCATAATAGTTTCATACATGGGCGTTGGGAAAACCGCAACGGGCAGCATAGTACACCATTGGCCTTGACACCCCTGGATTGGGATTCCATCTTCGTTTACATTATGGGCATAGTTTTGCGCTACTGTCCATTGTGGCAAAAAGGAGGGTGCCTTAAACGATTTGGCGGGCACCTGTTCCAAACTCGCATGTGCATACAGGAAATAATTGCTGTGTACCTGGAGGATAGAATCAAATGCACCGGCAGAAGCAACGGCTACCGTCGCATCGGGATTTGAAATATAAGCGCTGTTGTATATTCCCCAGTCGCCATCGCCGGCAGTCTGGCAACCGATCCTGCCAATGCCGTAGGCCAAAATCAGGGCCGGGGCGACAGCATCGCCGAGATGCAGCACGTTTATTTTTTTCCTGGTTGCGTAGTAAATAACCGATGCTGCCCCCAGCAACAATCCTCCGTAAATAGTGAGCCCGCTGAAAAAATTGCCGAGTGGGTCTTCAAAAAATTGCTTCCAACCGCCCGGCTCCTCGAAGTTGGAAAATATTTTAGCGCCGAGTATCCCGCTAATTGCCGCGATAACTGTGATATCGCCCACCCGCTGATGCGCATACACCTCGACAATTTGCTCCTTGGGTTTGGGCAATTGCCCTTTTTTTTGTTCTTTATATTTTAAATACCCCAGCAATCCCGCGATGATGACTCCCGCCAAAACATTGCCGGCGCCTGAAAAAATAAATGCCTGCGGATTACTTGCAAAGGCATCGTAATCGAGGATCACCCCACCCAGCTTAAACCCGAGAACAAACCCAAGGATTGCATTCCAACTGATGTCTATTGGCTTCGGCGGCTCACCAATGGTTATTTTTACCTTTTCGGGTTTTAGGAGCCCGAGAGATTCCCGGCGTTTCAATTCCCGGGTTAATACATAAGCAGCAACTAAAAATGCTATCGCCACAAAAAAACCGAATGAAAATATGGGCAGTTGTATATTAGTGCCGAACAGGTAGTTCAGCATTTCGGAAATCGTGGCAAAAGACCTGAGTAATATCATGCGGTTTGTATTTTACTTTGATGCCGGACTTTGGGCTGAAACATGGAATCCGGCATGGGATTACACCACATATCGCCATCTGCATCCACCCGGAGTAACTGCGCCGGGCACACCTCGTTGACGAGCATCGGATCGTAGTGCGTTTTCACCCGGATATAATTATCCGTAAACCCAAACATTATTTCGCCCTGTGTTTCGGCTTCAAATAATACAGGCCGTGCGGTTCCTACAAATTTTTCATAAAAGTACCGGCGCTTTTTGATACTCAGATTTATTAACTGTTGTGTGCGCCGCTCCCTGACTTTCTGCGGTACAATATCTCCCATTGCCACGGCAGCGGTATTTGGCCTTTCGGAATACGTAAATACGTGCAGGTAGGAGATGTCTAATGCATTTAAAAAGTTATACGTTTCCAGAAATTCCACATCAGTTTCACCGGGGAATCCGGTAATAACATCTGCACCGATACAACAGTCGGGCATGAGGGATTTAATCGTTTCCACCCGTCCTGCGTACAAGCTGCTGAGGTAACGCCTGCGCATTTTTTTTAATATCGCATCGCTGCCCGACTGCAGCGGCAGGTGAAAATGCGGAACAAATTTTTCCGACCGTGCTACACACTCGATTATCTCGTTGTGCAACAGGTTTGGTTCGATGGATGAGATGCGAAACCGCTCAATACCTTCCACGTTATCCAATGCCTGCACCAACTGAAAAAAATCTTCTCTTTCAGATTTCTCAATGCCTTCCATTTTTCCGAAATCGCCGATATTCACGCCCGTCAATACCACTTCTTTTACTCCGGATGCCGCAATTTTTCCGGCTGTTTCAACGATATGAGCAATAGAATCGCTCCTGCTTTTACCCCTTGCAAGAGGGATGGTGCAAAATGCACAGGTGTAATCGCAGCCATCCTGCACTTTTAAAAATGTCCGGGTGCGGTCGCCGATGGAATACGCCGACCGGAATGCTGTCACCTTATCAATTTCCGTGGCAATTGCCTCTCCCCGCTGCCGCTTTGTAATATCCTGCAGGTGCGCTGCCAGGTTAAATTTTTCCGCCGCTCCCAAAACGATATCCACCCCGGGTATTTCCGCTATTTCTCCGGGTTTCAATTGTGCGTAACACCCTATTACGACAATAAAGGCCCCGGGAGAAAATTTCAATGCCTGTTTCACAATTTTGCGGCACTTGTTATCGGCATTTTCCGTAACCGAACAGGTATTTATAACATAGATGTCTGCCCCGCTTTGAAACGGCACCACACAAAAACCCGCCTCCTGCATTTTCCTGCTGATGGCAGAAGATTCGGAGTAATTGAGCTTGCAACCCAAAGTGTAAAATGCAACTGTTTTTGACATGCGCCTGCAAAGTTACCAAATTACAAAGAGCAGGCCTCTGCACTTCGCTATATTTGTCAAATGAAACTTTCTTATAAGGGATATCAGTTCGATATGCGCTCTCCAATGGATATTTCCACGCCATTGCATACGGGCGATCGCCAGGTCAACTGCTATTACGCTCCGCCATTCAGTGCAACGCCGGTCGTAATGGGCGATTTTGTCGGCGATGTAAACAAAGGCAGCCCGGTTAACTACAAAAACGTCCGGTTAAATCCGCATGGCAACGGCACACATACCGAATGTGTCGGGCATATTTCCAACCTCGATATTACCATACATGCCGCATTGAAACAATTTCATTTCCTCGCTGTCCTGGTGAGTGTTGCCCCGGTAAAAACCGCAACGGGCGACCGCCTTATCGAATCCACTTCGGTAATCGAAAAAATAAGGGTAATTCCCGAAGCGCTTATAATCAGGTCTCTTCCCAATACGGATGAAAAACTGCATACCAATTATTCAGGTACTAATCCCGCCTACTTTGAGCCCGCATTATTGCAATGGGCCGCAGAGAATAATATCCGGCATTTTTTAACCGACCTGCCTTCATTGGACAGGGAGGAAGACAATGGAAAGCTGCTCGCACATCGTGCATTTTTTCAATATCCCGAAACGCCAAGGCTCGACAGCACGGTAACAGAATTGATTTATGTCCCCGATAATATTCACGACGGCATATTTCTGCTCAACCTACAAATCGCCTCATTCGAGTTGGATGCGACGCCCTCCAAGCCCGTGCTCTACCCGGTATGCAATTAATTTTCTTTCTTCAACTCCTTAATCGCCAGCAGTTGAAATGCCTTCTCGGGCTTGTTTCTGATAAGCAGGCCGGAAACATCGGAAATAAAATTCCATAAAAAATCCGGTTTGTATTTCACCTTCGCATATTCGCCCCGCAATCGCTTCATGCCATTGATGCCGGTAACCCGATATCCCTTGCTTTTGAAATCCTCAGTCGTCCATCCCGAAAGATGTACCTGCCACGGGTTGTTATAGCGGTCGCCCTGCTTTAAGAAACCATTCGGCGTATAAAATATCACTTTGTGTTTGGCAATTGCCTCCATGCGCTCCATTAATTTCCAGCCGTCTTCTTTCTGCAGATGTTCAATGACATCGCATGCCAGTACGATATCAAACTGCCCTTCACTAAAATGCCTGTCAATATCCAGTACATTGGATACCACATACGCATTGTGAATATTCGCAGCCTTACTTTCTTCGATACTCCGCTCAAAAATATCTACACCCACCGTATAAAGCCCGGCCGAAAAACTTTTTATGGGTGAGTTATTACCGCAACCCACATCGAGTAAGCTCCCGTACCCGATTGACTCTTTCTCTATCAGCACATCGTATTTCCTGAAAAACACCTTGTAGGTATAGCGGTACATTTTTTTTAACAATGCAATCATTTCATCTCGTTTTGCAATATTTGTTTATTGTTGAATACTTCGCTTTCGCCTTCCAAAATCAGCCGGTGCAGATACCTATACTCTTGAAGCTTGCCATTCAATACGGCGTAAAGATACGCATGTGATAATACTATGGTCCTATTCATGAAAAACCTCCAATTGTTGGCCTTCAGCCGCTTAGCGCTGAAAAATGCCACGTTGCGCACTGTAAAAAATGCCTTGTAATTGTAAAGTGACATCAGGCGCACTAATGGCGACCGGCTGCTCGTTTCTATCCAGGATTCTTCGAGATCCTCTATTCGACAATCCCGCAGGAGACAAATGGGGATTTTCTGCAATGTAAACCGGTAGGTAAACTCAAAATCATCGGCATAGACAAACATGCGCTCATCGGGCAATCCCACCCGGTCAATTAACTGTGCGGGGAAGAACAATCCGCCATATGGCGCCATGGGTATAATTGTATTTTCTTCGCCGGAGTGCGCAGCCTTTCCTGATTTACGCAATACATATTTTTTTTGTAAATAACGCAGCAGATCAAAACCAAAATACGAATCGGTTTGCGGAAAATACAGCACGACCGGATGCCCATTGGCTATATTTACCAAATAGCTCCTGTTATTCCGCAGCAATGCAAACACACCCGCCTGCTGTGATTCCACAATCATTTGCAAACGGTCAAAAACTTCTTCGGCAACCAGGTTATCATCATCGAGCAGGAGGATATAACTGCCGCTGTCCTGCTCACGCAAATATACAATCCCGCTTTTAAATCCTCCTGCTGAACCCTCGTTTTCCGCAAGAGATATCAGGTGCACTTTCGCCGCCTTCATATCTTCCAACCCTGCCTGCAAATCGTATCCGCTGTTATTATCCACCAACACGATGCGCTTTATATGCGGCGAGCCCTCGCAACGCTTCAATACCTGCTGAAGGTATTTCCACCGGTTGCCGTAGGTTACAATAACAATATTAAACATTGCCATTTTATGCCGGCAAAGGTATGAATTGAACAGAACGGCCGGTAAGCACAAACAAAAGAATTTTAGTTGTCCCGCAAAAGCAGATACGCAAATCACCGGTTATCAGCTCCGGTTGAGGTTTCGTATTATAAGCTTTTTTACCTGCGGCAGTTCACTGCGAAATACGATGAGCGTAATAATTATTGCGAAGAGCACCTGTGCGGCGGATATTGCCAGATAAGCCTCCGTGCCGGCAAATTGAAATGCCAGGAGAACGACAGCGGCGTAAACAAGTGGCAAAACCAACACTTTCGAAATATTGAAACGGTACTGAAAAATACGGCGGCTCTCCATCCAGAATAACACTACCTGAACCGGTTTAATTAGTGTATAACTCCACACTGCCCCCCAAATATCAAACTGCTTAACGAGAATAATTGCAAGTGCTATTTGCAGTATAGAAGAGAAAAACAGCACCCGGGGCAGGGCGATTGTTTTTTTATAGAAAATCGCCGCATTATAAAATGCGTTATACAATGGCCGGAATACAAATCCGATACATAGCACCGGAAGGTATTGAAAGATTGCGTAAAAACTCTCATTCTTTACCAACAGTCGCACTACGGGCGGTATCATCACAATGCAGGCGGCAATTGCCAGCACGCTCATCATTGTAAATACATTGTGGTATCTGTTTTCTTCCAACGTACTTTTGCGAACCCCCGACTGCGACCAGATATCGTAAATTTTCGGGTTAAACGTCTGCGCCAGGCTGGTTTGGGCAATTTCAATCAGCAGCACACATTTCAATGCAAAGTCGTAAATACCCACATCTGTCAGGGTTGTCAGGTCATTCAGAATATAATTGTTTATATACCCCAACACCCAGGAAAAAATATAGAATCCGACAACCGGGATACAAAACCGATGCAACCCTTTCAGCAGGCTGAAATCGAAAAACAAACCGTATTCGCGGATAAACCAGGCGCCTGCAAGTAAAAAGATGAACGCACCCGAAAGCAACCTGCCCCACATCGGGCCGATAATTGAATCGGGAAATAAAAACAGACCGCCGATGCACAGAATAAGTGTTACCGCAAAATTGAAAATGTTGAAATACAAGTGCCGTTTTGGCTTGTCCCGGTAGAATAAAAAATTCACATACGTGCGAAACAGCGAATTGAATACGCCGGTGAGCACACTCATGAATCCAAACGGGAAAAACGGGAGTTGTCCTTTGAAAATACTTTCAAAAATAAAAGCGCCCGAAACCAGGAAAATAAAAGTAAGCCCCGCCCCGATTACCAGTAATGTGCCCACCACACTGCCGATAAACCGCTTCAATTGCGCCTCATCCTGTTTGAATGCATAATGGTGAATGCCCACGTAGTTGTCGAGGCCGTAATTAGCGAGATATTGTACCAAAAGCGTAAAGGCGATATACAAGGCGAGCTCACCGTATAAACCCGGCGATAAGTAAGTGGTGTATGGGAACAATAAAACCACGCCGGTGAGAAGCGGCATCATGTTGCCTACTGTAAAGAGGATGGAAGATTTTATCAGTTGTCTGAGCAAGGCTATCGCTTTGGCTGCCTGCAAATGTAGAAATAATTGCAGGTGCAAATCCCGAATTGCACACAATAAAAAAGCCCTGCAACCATCCGGATGCAGGGCTTGGATTCAGGGGGAATTCAGTGTTTAAGCCTTTTTGCTCAACAACAACAGGTCGCTGATCTGTATTTCGGTGATATAGCGCTTCACTCCTTCTTTATCGGTGTAATTGCGATTTATCAATTTGCCCTCAATGGCTACTTCCATTCCTTTTTTCAACAGTTTCTCGGCAGTGCCGGCGAGTTTTCCCCATGCGATCAGGTGATGCCATTGTGTATCGGTAACCTGCTCGCCCTTTGCATTCTTATAGGTCTCGTTTGTCGCCAGGCTGAATTTTGCATACTTCTTGTCGCCGTCGAAGGTTCTGATTTCCGGATCCATTCCAAGATTTCCAATCAATGTTACTTTGTTACGTAGAGCGTTCATGTCTTTAATTTTTAATGGTTTAACTAATTGATTTTTGTTGTCGTTTGTTTCGAAATCATTGACGATGCAAAGTTGTACCGGCCTGCAAATATTATTCGGTATTTACCCATTTACTTTCGGATATACGTGTTTGTAATCGTTTGTACACGGATAATTTTGTTATATTTATTCCGCAAAACCCTATTGTATATGGATTCTCCCCAGAAAAAATGCCCGGAATGCGGCGAGCCGATTCGCGGCCGGGTAGACAAGAAATTTTGTTCGGACATGTGTCGCAATGCGTATAATAATCGACTGAAAACCGATACCACCATTATGCGCAACATAAATAATATCCTGCGCAAGAACCGCAGAATCATTGCAGAACTGATTCCGGACGAAACGGCAAAAGTCTCGAAGCAAAAGCTGTTAGACCGGGGATATAACTTTCACTATTTTACCTCGACGTATATTACTAAAAAAGGGGTGACCTATTATTTCTGTTACGAATATGGATACCTGCCGCTGGAACACGATTACTATTTCCTGGTTAAGCGCAAAGAGGGGATAGAATAAAGAGGATATACGGGGACATCTTTCAGTGTTCTACTTTGGTAACGATCGATTCCTGTTTACCATCTACAATCACCACATCAGTTGTCAATACGTAATTGTCTTTGAATTGATAGGCAGATGGTATTGGGGAATTGGTTTTATCCTCGGACTTTGTAACGGTCTGATTGGTACTCCCTTTGGATGCAGTGTATCTGTCGCGGCTATATACCAGGAGTTTTGAATAGCTATCCACGCCGGGATCCAATAAGTTAGCCTCTGCAGTCAACCCTACGGGGTATTCGCCAATTTCCCAACCGGGTTCGGTCGTTTCGATGTAGTAATACTTCTGTCCATCGAGATTTACCGAAACACCCGGGTAGGCGCCCTGTATTGCGATACCAGTGCCCATATGCCCTTTCGGCGAAATTAAAATACTCTTATAACCGAGACTCATCAATAATCCCGTAAGTAAAATAGCGGTGTCCTCACAATCGCCGGCCATATCAATTAAGGTCTCCACCGGGTATCGGGGATATTCGTACTTCCCGTCGTTTTGATAGCGCAGATGCTGAACAAATGCAGCAATAAATTCCACGGTTTGCCACTCGTTGAATTTATTATTTTGGGCAATGCCTTTCAATGTTGCCGCCACCCGGTACAGTATCGGGTACGAAGGACTTTCATGGAGGTATGCCGTAAAATCTCTGTAATTTCTCTTCTTCCGCTTGTAGTAATCATACATGCTGCTCTCGAACTTCAGCGTGGTAGCATACATCTTTCCGCGATAGTTCCACTTGTAAGTGCGAGTGATTTCGGCAGCGTGAAGCGCCTGGGTAACAATCATAAAAACGGCTATCAACAAAATAGATTTAACCCGCATAATTATTTGTTTTAATTATCTTTTTAAGCGAGTAGAGGTGTATGCGCATAAGAGGGTTCTTTTAGGCATTAACAGGAAAAAAACATATTTATTGCAGCCACCGGTAACCATTGGTATCCATCGCAAAGCCCGCCTGTTTTTCCTGTCGGTCAGTTTGCCCAATTATCCCTGTCGAGGCTCCGGTATTGAATTGCTTCTGCGAGATGTTCGGGTTGGATATTATCACTGCCTGCAAGATCGGCAATTGTTCTCGACACTTTTAATATTCTGTCATAGGCTCTTGCGGAAAGGCCCAGCTTGTCCATTGCCTTTGTGAGCAGGTTTTGCCCGGCGCTTTGAATGACACAGACTTCTTTTGCCATTTTGGTACTCATCTGCGCATTGCAATGCACGTTTTTGAGTTCAGCAAAACGCACACTCTGAATTTCCCGGGCTTTGATAACCCGCTGACGGATGTCATGACTGGGTTCCGAAGCGCTTGCCGTCGCCAACTCCCTCACCGGTACAGGCGTAACCTCAACATGCAAATCAATTCTGTCCATCAAAGGACCTGAAATGCGGTTTAAATATTTTTGAACTACGCCGGGTGCACAGACGCAGTCTTTGTCGGGGTGATTATAATAACCGCAGGGGCAGGGGTTCATACTGGCAATGAGCATAAAACTGGCGGGGTATTCCACCGTGAACCTCGCACGGCTAATGGTGACTCTGCGCTCTTCCATGGGCTGGCGCAATACTTCCAGCACATTTCGCTTAAATTCGGGCAATTCATCTAAAAACAATACGCCGTTATGCGCCAGCGAAATTTCCCCCGGCTGGGGATTGTTGCCACCGCCAACTAATGCCACATCGCTGACGGTGTGATGTGGCGAGCGAAAAGGCCGGGTATAGATAAGTGAAGAATTGCCCGGAAGTTTACCGGCAACCGAATGAATTTTTGTCGTTTCCAGTGCCTCATGTAAAGTCAAAGGCGGGAGAATGGTAGGCAGCCGCTTTGCCAGCATAGTCTTTCCGGCGCCCGGCGGACCGATGAGTATTGCATTATGACCTCCCGCTGCCGCAATTTCCAAAGCCCGCTTAATATTTTCCTGGCCTTTAACTTCCGAAAAATCAAACTCGGAATTTCCGACGCTTTCGGCAAATTCCTCTCTCGTATTGACTATCACCCGTTCTAAACCTTCGCCCTTGATTAAAAAACTTACCACTTCAAACAGGTGCGAAGCGCCGTAAACCTCCAAATTATTGACAATGGCCGCCTCACGGGCATTTTCCCGTGGCAATATAAGCCGGGAAAATCCTTCACTTCTCGCCTGGATGGCAATTGGCAGGGCGCCCTTTACGGGAAGGATGGAACCGTCTAATGATAACTCGCCTAACAGCATCACTTTTTCCAGTGCCTCCTGCAATATCTGGCCGGTAGCACCCAATATGCCGATCGCCATTGGCAAATCAAAGGCAGTTCCCTCTTTGCGGATGTCCGCAGGTGCCAGGTTGATTACCACTGCCGTGCGGGGCATATAAAACTTGTTGTGCCGGATTGCGGTTTGAATTCTCTGCCAGCTCTCTTTCACGGCGTTGTCTGGCAATCCGACGATATACGCCTTCAACTCGCCCCCGCCGCCAATATTTACCTCAATAGTTACGGTTAAGGCATTTACACCCTGTACTGTGCTTCCAAAGGTCTTTACCAGCATGGCCATAAGATTAAAGCAAACTTACCAAAAGGAAAATTTGCATTACCGTGCATTGGTCAATTCCTTCCAAGCTAATTTGACTATTTGTAAAGTCACTAACTAATTAATTAAACTCACTTTTGTTTGTAATAATTAAATACCCCTGTAAAACAATTGTATAACATAAATGTACATTATACGACTTATTTTTTAAAACTAATAGTGTCTGAAATACTGAAAAAGCTATTTGTACATTTCTAATTAAATAAATTCACGGTAATTTATATGTCACATATTACAGTATCAAGATTATTAAAATACAGTAATTATCAATCACTTTCGTTGTCGCAAATATCGAATACAGGTGTACGATGACAAAGTTTAAAAATTTAAGTGCGGGGCTATTTTTTTTAATCGCCGCATCCATAAGTACAATACAGGCACAGGTTACAGCAGACTTTGAAGCAGATGATCTCGTAGTATGTCCCGGGGTACCGGTAGTATTTACCAATCTCAGCAGTTATCCCGCCGGTTCAAGCCCCACTTATCTCTGGAGCTTTCCCAGTGGCTTTGCCTCCTCATTGACCGACGAGAACCCCACGGTGTATTATTACACTCCGGGGGTTTATAGTGTCACGCTCACAACCACTGTTGCCGGAGTGGGCAGTGATGAAGAAATCAAAACAGCCTATATTACCGTTGTGTCACCCCCCGATGCGAACTTCACCTATACCATTCCGGATGTTTGTAACCAGATGGAGGTACACTTCACCGATGCCTCCACCGCTGGCAGCGCCCCTATTTCCTCATATTTATGGGACTTTGAAGATGCTACTTTCAGTGCAGAGGCCAATCCCGTACATACTTTTACTTCAGAAAACACTTTTTATGTGATTCTATTTATAACCGATGCCAACGGATGTAGCGACAACACTACCGTACCCGTATCCACACTTGCCCCCGTTGAAAGCGCCATTTCCAGCAGCGGTTCGGTTTTCTCCTGCGGCACGGCTTTGTCACCGACCATTTCCGCTGCCACCAGCGAAGGCACTGAGCCATACAGCTACAGTTGGGACTACGGCAACGGCACCAGTTCCGACCTGCCTTCCTCCACTGTAACCTATACGGATTGCGGCACTTATGATATTACCTATACCGTCACCGATGCCAATGGATGCTCACTCACCACTACCTACGAAGACTATGTGGAGATTTCCTGCCCCGAAGTAGATTTCAGCATGTCGGATGACACGGTTTGCGAGGGGACAAGCGCCAGCTTCACCAACCTCTCAGATACGGGAGCCATATCGTATTACTGGCAATTCAATTACCCCACGGCATCCTCTACGAGTACAGAAGAAAACCCCACAGCTGAATTTGTGGCAGACGGCATGCGCATTATCCGGTTAACCGTAACCTATCCCGGAGGTTGTACGGCGTATCACCAGGATACAATGCAGGTAGTAGATATTCCGACAATTACGGGCATCATGGCTTCAGATACATTTGGATGTGAGATCCCGTTTGTAACAACACTTACTCCTGTCGGACTGACCGGCACCGGCCCTTTCACATTTTACTGGGAATCGGACGGTATGACCTCCACCGACTCGGCTGCTACATTTACTTATAACGACTATCTCAACTATACGGTGTCGCTCACCGTTACAGATGCCAATGGTTGTTCAAAGTATTACACCTTTCCAGGCTTCATTAAAATTAAAAAACCCACCAATACATTTACCGCAACACCGGTGGAAGGCTGTGCACCCTTAAAAGTTACGTTTACGAATACGAGTTCGTCCTTATATGTCCCTCTGTCTTATTTTGTTTGGGACTATGCCGATGGCACCATAGATACTACCTATACACTCGGATCACATTCTCACTGGTTTACCGCTGCTGGCACCTATAATGTCACTATGACTTTATATACGATTGACGGTTGCCCAAAAACGAGCAACCTGGTAATTACCGTTGGCAATGAGGTTGCAGATTTTGATATTCTCAATATTGATGACCCGACATGTAACCCGGTTGAGATAAACAATTTATCTGCCGGAGCGGATGAAACTACAATTGACTGGGGCGACGGCACCTCGACATTTCTCGTCCCCGGCACATTAGACACTTTACATGTTTATCCTGCCGGGGATACCGCAACCTATATTATTACTTTAACGGCAGATGACCGCGGTTGTATTTCCACCTGGACAGACACGATTACCGTATTACCTGTTATAACCATCGTATCTTCTTCATGGAATTGCAGTAACCCCCTCGAATTTTATTTTACGGTTGACACAACTGTGGTCACCGGTGATTTTTGCTGGGATTTCGGTTCGGGCGATGAATTCTGCAACCAGGTGGAAGTGAGTTATACCTTTCCCGGGCCGGGAACCTATGGGGGTGAAATCACCACGACAGACCCGATAGAATACGAGGGCTGTACTTTAGACCAAACATTCAGTGCGTTGGTGCCGGATAATGACTTTACCTTTTCGGCTACCACCATAGGTGCGTGTGGCAGTTTTGAATATGCCATTGCTTCAAACGTAGCTCCCGATTTTCCCTCCGAACTCACATACACATGGAATATTGGCCCTTCATCCATTACCGGTTACAGCGATGTAGTTACCGATACCAGCGCATTTAATTACATTTTTCCCGGAGAAGATGCTTATCCGATTGAGATGGTGATAGAAGATGTCAATGGTTGCGTTTACACCTCGGTAGATACCGTAATTATCAGCGGCGCCGTTGCGCTGTTTACTGTTGATTCTATCGTTGGATGCAGCCCGTTTACCGTATATCTAAGCGATGCTTCTTCCGTTGTTGATGCAGGCGGCGACATTTATATTGCCAGTTATGAATGGAATTTCAGCGGAGGCACCTGCCCGACCTTTTACGGCATGAACCCGCCGCCCTGCACTTTTGCTTCAGGCACACACAGTGTTACGCTTACTGTTACAGACAATGGTGGCTGTTCATTTTCATATACCGAAGAAATTGAAGTTGTCAGTGATGTCATAGCGGACTTTGTGGCCGATGAACTCGCATGTAATGCAACAGAGCCCCTTTACTTCTCCAATACTTCTACAGGAGAAATCACCGATGTACTGTGGGACTTTGGCGATGGGGCAACTTCAACGGATTACTCTGCCTTACACGCCTATCCGTCAGAGGGAACCTATACAGTGAGTTTGACCGTAAGCGATTCATTGGGCTGTACCGATACCAAAATAACCGATATCAATGTGGTACACGACAGTATTTATGCAAATTTTGATGTCACCTATCTCACCGCCTCATCATGTCCACCCATTCCATTAAAACTCACGAATACCTCTACGGGCGACTACCTGGATTTTTGGTGGGAAGTAGAGAGGGAAACCGGTATGTACACCTATACGATTGACACGATTCTACTCACATATACTTTACCGGGAACATATGACGTATCCATATTTGTAACTGGCGCCACCGGCTGCATTGATACGCTCACAGTAGAAAATGCATTGAATATTCCCGGCCCTACCGGCACAATGGAATATGCGCCGATGATCGCATGTACCCCCGCCGAAATTTCATTCGATATCAGCGATCTAACTGCCGACTTGACTTATGTAGATTTCGGCGACGGCGATACGACATTGGTAACCGATGATATCTCTTACAGCTATACCGAAGAAGGCGTGTATTGTCCTACTCTGATTTTAATTGACGCTTCGGGATGTTCTTTCCAGATCACCTGCGATTCCTCGATCACTATTTACGAAACACATGCGATTGACATTGCCGTTTCTGATACGGGCTTATGCCTGGGCGATGCATTGACCATTTACAATACGAGTACAGGATCTGCCTTAAATCCCATTGAAGGATATAGTATTGACTACGGCGACGGCACCCCTGCAATACCGTTGGCAGATTTCGACAGCCTTACATATACTTATGCCAGCTCCGGTACTTACCTGTTGAAAATATTTACTTTAAGCGATGTAGCATGTAACGACACGATTCAATATGAGATACACGTTTCTTCAATACCCGAAGGAGATGCCGTTATTTCTCCGGTGAGCGGATGTTTTCCGTTGGATGTAAATTTCACCGTGACCGGTTTGATTGCAGATGTCGCCATCCTCGATTTTGGCGATGGCACTACTGATACAATTGCAGGAGATATTTCCTATACCTACACAACATATGGCATTTTTAATCCGGTATTAACTTTAATAAACGGCGACGCCTGTGCAGTTGAAATTGAATTTGAAGACTCGGTTTATGTAGCCGTTCCTCCGGTTGCCGGATTAATTATTCCCGATACCGTTGCCTGTTCAGGTGAAGAATTGGTATTCATAAATAACAGCAGTGATACCACTATCAGTCCTATTACGCATTATACACTCGACTTTGGCGACGGCACTACACCGTTCTCGTCCGATTCAATGGATTCAGTCTATCATGCATTTGCAACTGACGGCTCTTATATCTCAACCTTTATCGTGGAAAACAGTGCGGGATGTACAGATACGCTCCTATTTAACACCTATGCCGACCAATTGCCCGAGGGAGATCTGAATATATCACCACTGACAGGCTGCGCACCGATAGATGTGAACTTTGAAGTACTCGACCTGTTGGCCGATGAGGCTATTATTGACTTTGGCGATGGCAATTCCGATACCGTCACTGCAAGTATTACCTATACATACTCCGATGCGGGAAATTATACACCTGTGTTTTACCTGAACAATTCCAATGGGTGCAGTGCTGTACTCACTTTAGATACGATTGAGGTTGAACAGATCCCATCGGCTGGATTTACTATAGCAGATACTGCAATATGTATTGCAGACCCGGTTACAATAATAAATACAAGTTTAGACACAGTCATTTCGCCGATAACGGCATATGCGGTTAAATATGGTGACGGCTCTGTGGATATTTTATCGGAGTTCGACACTCTGGAATATACTTATGCAAGTGCAGGAGTCTATACGATCACTGTTATTGCACAGAATGCAGCGGGATGTAAGGATACTATCCTGCACTCTGTAGAAGTGATTGATAACCCCGTTGCGACAGTTGACATTTTACCCGCAGGCGGCTGCATTCCTTTTGATGTGAATTTTAACCTGGAATCGGCAATTGCAGATGAGATAATCCTGTTTTATGGCGATGGCTCTTTTGATACAATCTCGGGAGATATAATACATTCCTATTCTACGGCAGGCATTTTTGAACCGTACCTGCTACTAAATAACAACGCCAGTTGTTATGACTCAGTCGTTTTAGATATCGTGGAAGCGGGCGTTACCCCGGTCGCCGATTTTACTTTCACCGACTCGACAATCTGCCTGGGTGAGGATGTCGAAATTTTCAATAACTCATGGGATACCATTATCTCGCCGGTAACTTCCTACACCATCGACTTCGGCGACGGTTATGTCACCTCGCCGGCGTCATTCACTTCGCTGACGCATAATTACACCGCCGCCGGCGATTATACCATTTCTCTTTCCGTGGCAAACGATTTGGGATGCGATGATATCATTACCAAAAATGTCTCCGTAGGCGAAGTGCCTTTTGCAACGCTCGGCCTCGATCCTCTCGAGGGTTGTCTGCCGCTCGATATCACATTCGATTTCGAATCGGTGGATGCCGATGAAATTATCGTTGACTTCGGCGATGGATTCATCGATACGGTGGCCGGCGATATCTCGCATACCTATCTGGCAGCAGGCTCATTCTCTCCTATCGTTTCTCTGTTGAACGCAAACGGTTGTTCATTCGACGTATTGGTAACCGACGTTATCAATGTCGGCGTTACCCCGGTCGCCGATTTTACTTTCACCGACTCGACAATCTGCCTGGGTG
>CAZBHH010000010.1:90950-93906 GCA_964492065.1 uncultured Chitinophagales bacterium
CCGGCGATTATACCATTTCTCTTTCCGTGGCAAACGATTTGGGATGCGATGATATTATTACCAAAACAATTGCAGTAAATGCTATGCCTGAAGGGGAAATTGATTTTCTGCCAGCGTCGGGCTGCTATCCTCTGGATGTAACGTTTGAAGTGAGCGGGCTAACGGCAGATTCGGCTTATTTAAACTTTGGCGATGGCACCGGTGAGGTGATTTCAGGTGATGTAATTCATACGTTTACCGTACCCGGTCTTTTTGTTCCGGAATTAAGCCTGATAAACAATAATGGTTGTAACCTCACATTGGAAGGCACTGATACAATTCATGTTGCAGAACCGCCTGTTGCGAATATGACTGTTTCAGATACTTCTGTATGTGCAGGCGATGTAATTGTTGTTTACAATACATCGACAGGCACTATGGATGCACCGATTACAGATGTGTTTCTGGATTACGGTGACGGTTCAGATATTTATACTTCCGACGGTTTCGACTCAATACCTCATGCATTTACAAGCGAAGGCGACTTTATAATGGAGCTAACAGTTTCCAATAGTCTCGGTTGTGAAAGTACTTATAATATTCCTGTATCGATAGCCGCAATCCCAACTGCAGTGTTTGATGTAGAACCTGTAGTTGGATGCGGCACTTTAATAAGTACATTTAACATTATTTCGTCTTCAGCAGACAGTTTATTTATTAATACCGGTGTAGATACCGTATATGTTTCGGGTTCCTCAATGGATTATTTGTATAACACTCCCGGCGTATATACGCCTGAAATTATGCTGTTGAACAGCACGGGTTGTTCGGCAGAAATACCTGCCAGTGATTCAATCACAGTGAGTTTTGCACCGCATGCACTAATGGCGTTGAGCGATACAATGCCATTGTGTTCAGGCGAAGAAATATTTATAATAAATTTAAGTGTGGACACCATTGCAGACCCCTTAATTAACCCGATTGATAATTATACCGTCAGGGTAAATGGCAGTATAATATATACAGAGACTTTCATGGATTCGCTTGCATTTAATCTTGCAACCGCAGGGGATTATCTGATCACATTAATCACTTCCAATTCAATAGGATGCATGGATTCAACGTCGAGTCTGATAACCGTTTATCAGGCACCTGATGCAGTTGCCGGCGTCAATGAAACAATTTGCCCGGGAATGCCTTTACTTCTGGATGGTTCTGCGAGCACCGGTGGCACCGCTTATGAATGGACACCGGCCGGGTTATTTGTAAATAATACCGTTTCACAGCCGCTCGGTTCATTCCCGACTTCTACAATGGTGTACCTTGAGTATTCCAATGCATATTGTTCGGATATAGATTCAGTGATGATCAATGTACTGTCAGACCTGGAATTACAAGCGTGGCCGGATACCGCCATTTGTATCGGGGAGTCGGTTCAGATATACAGCCAGTACGAAGCGGAGGATATCCCTGTTTCGCTGGTTTGGCTGAACGGCGATTATTTATCCAGTACGACGGTGAGCGATCCCATTGCCACACCACTGAATACAATAACCTATACCGTTTCGGCTACTTGCGGCACCCTGGTAGATTACGAGGATGTTGTTATTGTAGTGAATTCACTGCCGACGGTTGTTGCCAATGACACCTTAAATGCGTATTACGGCGAAGCATTCAATTTAACCGCTGCCGCCTCCGGAAACGGGCCATTTGACTACAGTTGGACACCGACAGACTATTTGAGTTGCAGCAATTGTCAAAACACGACAGCAACGCCACCTGCCGATGCGACATATTATATTACTGTGGTTGACGAAAACAATTGTACCGCAATGGATTCAGTTGTTTTAAGGTTGGGATATGATTGTGGGCAATACCTCGGCCTGCCGAATTTATTTACACCGAATAACGATGGTTTTAACGATGTATTCACTTATCAGTCCGATGCAATCCGGGTATTGACATATTTTAGAATTTATGATCGCTGGGGCAGATTAATGTATGAATCAACAGACCTGTACGGTTCCTGGGACGGCACCTTCAATGGAGTACCCTGCGATCCGGGTGTTTATGTGTATTCCATCCAGGGATCTTGTTTTGACGGCGAAGTATTTATCAATTCGGGGAATGTAACCTTGATAAGATAAACAATGTACGAAAATCTCCGCCTTTATTCAGTATTGAATGATTCCATATCTATTGGCAACCGGCAAACATAACGGCGAGTGGTTGAGACACAGTCATACCAGCATCAACACGGAAGACGCTTAAACCATATTTTCAATAGAATGCCTTAGGCATATCAGATCAGACAAAAGAGGGAGGAGATAAGCGCAACATGCAAAACGGTAAGCGGATTACGATGGCAAACAGAATCAAGACTAGAGGAACAAGGCATAAAAAAACCCCGGCAATACTACCGGGGTTTTAAACTTGGCAGCGACATACTCTCCCGGAAAATCCAGTACCATCTGCGCTGAGGGGCTTAACTTCTCTGTTCGGAATGGGAAGAGGTGGACACCCTCGCTATAGCCACCATAGACTCTTTATCACAATACAGTGATATAATACGATTGACAATAAAGTTTGGGGTGTAATTATTAAAAAAAATGAAAGCTTACGGGTAATTAGTACTGCTCGGCTTTGATGTTACCATCTTTACACCTGCAGCCTATCAACGTGGTGATCTACCACGACCCTTAAAAGAGATCTCATCTTGAGGCAGGCTTCGTGCTTAGATGCTTTCAGCACTTATCCTTACCGAACATAGCTACCCTGCGCTGCAACTGGCGTCACAACAGGTTCACTAGAGGTTCGTCCAACACGGTCCTCTCGTACTAGTGTCAGGTCCTCTCAAATCTCTAGCGCCCACAACAGATAGAGACCGAACTGTCTTGCGACGTTCTGAACCCAGCTCACGTGCCGCTTTAATGGGCGAACAGCCCAACCCTTGGGACCTTCTCCAGCCCCAGGATGC
>CAZBHH010000011.1:0-85941 GCA_964492065.1 uncultured Chitinophagales bacterium
AAATCTTAATAAAATCATGGTTAAGACAGTTGCGAAGAATGCAGTTGATGATATAAACATCATATACTTACGGATTTGGGGTAATGCCCACTCCCTGGGCTTTGTGAATTGCGGCTATTCGCCAGGCAAAAAATGCGAGGTAGGCAAAACAGCACACTCCTGTCAGATAGCTGTATTGAATGCCGAGCAATGCATCGTCCGAAAGGAATCCCTGTAACAAGCTGATGATACCGCCGCCCATGATCATCATGACCAGCAAACTGGAAGCGGTGTTGGTTTTGTCGCCGAGACCGGCAATACTCAGCGTGAAGATACAAGGCCAGAGCGTACTGCAAAACAGTCCGACAGAAATAAATGCAAATACACTGATCAGACCTTCCGAGAGCATGCCGACTACCAGTGCTGCAATGCCGAGCATGGAATACAAAAGCAATTGTTTCACCGGATGGCCTTCGCTGATGGCATCGGCTGTGGATAAAACAATTACGAGAAACAAATACGGATAAAACTGCGACACGCTGTGGCCGGCAACGATATTCACCAACAGGAAAATGGCAAATGCGAGGAATGGCAATAAGATGCCCAGCCGCATCTTGGTCATTGCCGGCAGGTTAAAAGCGCCGGCGGCAGACGACCATCTGCCTATCATTAAACTCGCCCAGAACAGGGAGACATAAGGCGCAATTTCGTGTTCACCCGTATGCAAATGCTGGCGCATAAATTCGGGTAAGTTGGATGCGGTGGAAACTTCTACGCCGACATAAACAAAGATGGCTATCATGCCCATCCACACCTGCGGTTTTTTAATAGTCAGCGAGAAGCCGGTATGGGTAATATTTTTTTCGCCGATATGGTCGGGAACGGCAGAGAGCTTAATGAAAATCGCCGCCACGATAAAAGCGGCACCGAGGATGAGATACGGAATTTTTACTGCCTCCAGGTTCATGGTAGTCTCTGCAGTGGGCAACCCGCCAAAGATGGCGAAGGCGACAATCACCGGGCCAATGGTAGTTCCGACATTATTGATCCCGCCGGCAAGGCTCAACCGCATATTTCCCTTGGTTGGATCACCCATATTGATGGCGAGCGGGTTGGCCGCAATTTGCTGCAGCGAAAATCCCAGCCCGACGATAAACAATCCGCTGATGAGCAGGAAAAAAGATTGCGTATTGGAGGCGGGAATAAACAATAATGTGCCGAGGGCGGAAATGATGAGCCCCAGTGCCAACCCATTGCGGTAGCCCATCGTATTGAGAATATCTTTTTTAAGCAGTGAAGTGAGCAGAAAATATATGATGGAACCAACGGTATAGGCCACGTAAAATGCAAACGAAATCATTTGCGATTGCCATTGTTTCAATTGCAGGGCCGATTTAAAAACCGGGATGAGAATATCATTACTGGCAGCGACAAATCCCCAAAAGAAGAATACGGAAATTAAGGTTACCAGGGCCATCCCGGAGTTTTTGGTAGTTGTTTGCATCTCGATGAGCGGTTAGTAGTAAACGGTTAGTAAAGTAGCACAATATTAAGGCATCAAAAATGAAAATAACTTTGCAACACGTAATAACGAATTTTACACATAATTGCATTGGTTTATGGGATTAAAGAAAATAGCAGTACTGACTTCGGGAGGCGATGCGCCGGGTATGAATGCCTGTATTCGAGCCGTAGTGCGCACGGCCATAGTAAACAAGTTAGAAGTGGTGGGTGTCCAGAGGGGATATGAGGGCATGATCGACGGTGATTTTATTCCGCTGTACTCACATTCGGTAAGTAATATCATTCAGCGGGGCGGCACCATTTTAAAATCCGCACGCAGCGAGCGGTTTAAGACAAAAGAAGGGCGGCAAAAGGCGTATGAACAACTCAAACTCGCAGGTATAGAGGCGTTTATCACAATCGGCGGAGACGGTTCATTCCGGGGTGCAAGCCAGTTTTACGAAGAGTATAAGGTGCAGTGTATCGGTGTGCCGGGTACTATTGACAACGATTTGTACGGCACGGATTTCACCCTGGGGTTCGACACGGCCATCAATACGGCGATTGACGCCATCGATAAAATTCGGGACACCGCAGATTCGCATAACCGTTTGTTTTTTGTTGAGGTTATGGGGCGGGATGCCGGGTTTATTGCATTGAGCTGCGGCATTGCCGGCGGCGCAGAAGCAGTGGTAATACCCGAAACGGAAACCAATATCGATAACCTGATTCAGATATTGGAGCGGGGATGGTATCACAAAAAGAGCTCGGCCATAGTAGTGGTCGCCGAAGGTGAAGATGCCGGCGGCGCATACGAAATTGCCCGCAGGGTAAAGGAGCGCTTCACCGAATACGATACCCGGGTAGCAGTGTTTGGGCATATTCAAAGAGGTGGTAATCCGACGGTTTCCGACCGGATATTGGGAAGCCGCCTGGGCGCTGCTGCCGTCGAGGCGTTAATGGAAGGTAAAACCAATATGATGGCAGGTGTGCGCAATCTGAAAGTGGCGTTTACGCCGTTTTCAAAAGCGGTAAAACACAATGTCAGCGTGAACAGCGAAATGCTGCATTTATTAAATGTGCTCGCACTCTAAGTGGTTTGGCGCTGCCGCATGCATTCGTATAACACTATCCCTGCAGCGACGGATACATTGTAGGAATCAAAGGAATGCATCACCGGTATGGAAGCCGTGTGCGTCAGCCGTTTGCGCAGCACATGGCGAATGCCCGTATCTTCGCTGCCCATAACAATGGCAAGTGGCGCAGTCAGGTCGAGGTCGTACACTCTCTGTTTGGCTTTGGCATCAGTTCCGATCAGCGCTATACCGTTTAATTCCAGGAAATCTGCAACGGCCTCCAGGTTTTTCTCACGACATACGGGAATTTGATACAAAGCGCCGGCGGAAGCTTTTACCGACTCTGCATTTACGGGTGCCGTATCCGAATACGGAATGATGAGCGCATGCACACCCGATGCGTATGCAGTACGTGCAATGGCGCCGAAATTGCGCACATCGGTGATGCCGTCTAATACGAATAACAAGGGTGTTGCACCGGTTTCGATAATAAACGGCAACAGTGTCTCGATGCGCTGAAATGCGACCGGCGAAGTAAAAGCCACTACGCCCTGGTGTATGCCGCCGGTTATGGATTTCAGCTTTTCCTCCGGAACTGTTTTCACCGGCACTTCCATCACTTTAGCGAGATGGCGGATAGTTTGAACCGCCTCGCCGTGAGCGCCCTGTTGAATCAGAATTTTATCGATGGGCCGGGCGGCCTGCAATAATTCAATTACAGGCTGCCGGCCGAATGCGATATTGTCATACGCCTTGCGCTTATTCCCCCGTTGACGGGGCGGCTGGTTTCTCATCTAAAATGGAAGGTAAATTGTTCGAGGTTCTCAATGTATTCCATTCCGTTTGAATTGCCGTACTCAATTCCGTATCGCCTGCTTTTTTGGCAATATTCACCGCCGAGGCCATACAGCGCTCGGCATCCCGCATATCGGTTTCGTATTGCACACGTGTGAGGAAACTCTCTGCAGAATTATTATACATTAAATAATAGTATTTGAGATCGTCGAGGCATACCGCTTTCAGCACACGGATAATCTCAAGCGCTTTTTCATTATTACCCAAAATCTGGTAATAGTTAGCCGCATTGATCATATTGTAATCGTAAGGGAAAGACGATTGTGGAAACTCCTGCATCATCGTATCCAAAACGGTGAGCGCCATCGTACCTCTTTCTTTTGCCATATCCTGCAAACCTCTGCCCACTTCGTTTAAACTGGTGTCACCCTGAGCGCCTAACATTTGAGAAGCCTGGGTTTCGTAGTTGAGTTTTTCCTGCAGTAAATCACCCGCCAGTTGCTGGTAGTTTACATACTTTGCCGTGAGTGCCGAACCGCGGGAACTGGGATCCAAATGCATCGGCTTGCCCTTTTCCAGGCCGCCGTAATTAAACCTGTCGCTGTGGTTTATCAGCAAGTCGTAAGTGATATCCGTATTCACCTGTTTATTGTAACCGCTGCCTTCAATTTCGACAGGTGTTAAACGGTAGGCCATTCCCGTCTGCATAAAATATTTGTCCAGGCCGAGAAAAGCGTCGGGGGCAACAGTGATTGCAAAACAAATCGGCCGGTTGGAAATATTGCTGGCAACAATATCCAGAAGCATGAGGTCATTTTTTAACAGCGTAGTGTTTTTCATCGTGAATTGCATCTCGTGAACAATTCTGTTTTTCAACAACTCATCTACTACATTGTTATTTGCAACCGATGCGGAATCCACCGTAATTTTCAGGCTTTGCGAAGGAATATAATTCTCACCCTGAGCGTTAAATGCTTCCGCTTTATCATTGCCCATGAATAAAACGACTTCTTTTAGTTCGAGTGTGCGGTTTTTGAATTTACTGTTGTTATCAAAGCGAATGGCATTGCGCTTATCGCCCAGTATTTTTTCCGGGCCTAACAGCAGATCAATTTTGCCTGCATCATTGGTGGCGTGTCTCAACTGATTAATATACCAGTCCACGCCGAGCAGGCTCAGGTTGATAATGCGCACATCTGTGCGGATGCCTTCCACTTCCTGTGCATACCACAACGGATATGTATCGTTATCGCCCTGGGTGAACAGGATGGCATTCGGCGGGCAGGATTCGAGGTAGTTTCTCGCAAAGTCGCGGGCCAGAGTTCTGCCGTGCCGGTTGTGGTCGTCCCATCCCTGGGAGCCCATCAGTACAGGTGCCGACAGGCAAATCACCGTGAGTATAATTGCAACGGTTGCCTCTTTTTTTACACTGCGGAACAAAGCATTTGCAATGAGTGATAACAGCAGGATAACAACACCGCAATAAGCCAAAATTGCTATAAAACTGTCGAAATCATATACGGTTAATCCGGTAATAAAAAATGCGACCATCAAAATACCTGCGTACAACAAATACTCGGTGAGTTTTTTCTTGTCTGCGCTTTTGCCCAAATCGAATAGTGCCAGCAACCCAAAGCCCACCCAAATGGCGTAGGCAAAGAATGCGCCCACCAGGGCATAGTCCCGTTCGCGGGGTTCCACAGGCGGCTGATTGCTGTTGATGAGATTCATAAATCCCATGAAGAAATAAAACAGGAATACCACGATAAATCCGTTGCGGTCTTTGCGTATTTGATACACCATTCCCAGCAATCCCAGTATAAAGGGAATCATATAGAACAGATTGCGGGTATCGCTTTGCAACATACTCTGAGGCAGGTGCTGCTGGTTGGGATTTTTTAATTTATCAATTTGGCCGATACCGGTAATCCAATTGCCGTTTTTCATGCCCTCATGATAAAATCCCTGTTCGTCATTTTGCCTGCCGGAGAAGTTCCACATGAAATACCGCCAGTACATAAAGCCTAATTGGTAATTAAAAAAGTAGCGCAGGTTGTCGCCGTAGGATGGTATATAGGTTTGTTGCTGGTCCGTAGGTACGCCGACAAAGTTGTAATACAATCCTGAATGCCGGCTTTCCAGCGATCCCATTCTGGGAAAGATTACTTCCTTGTTACGCCCTTTTAAGATTGCAATTTGCTGGGGATTTAAGCCCGCCTGTGCCAGTTGCTGGTCGGGTAAGTCGTAAATGATTTTAAAGTCTTTGCCAATGGAAATGTATTTATCATTGCCCGCAACCCGACCCCATTTGTCTTTGGTGTATTCAATGTCCAGGGGTTGGGCAGTCCACAGAGGGCCATAAACCAAATCGCGGGTGCCGTATTGTTCACGTTTCAGGTAGGAGAGAAAACTGTTGACATCGTTAATGCCGTTCATGTTAATCACCGGATCTGCTGCTGCCCGAACGAGTACCATGGCGTAAGAAGATAAACCGATCATCATCATAGTGAATGAAACGAGAGCAAGGTAGAGCATGCGCTTTTTCATTTTAATTGCATAGACAATACCGTAAATGACGCCGCACATTATCGCAATGCAGAACAAGAGGATGCCCGAGCCGAATGGTGCTCCAAAACCGTTGACAAACATTCTGTCTAAGCCTGCCGCCAGGCCTATAAATTTGTCTAACACGCCGAACAGAATAAATGCGAGTATGAGGAAACTCACTACAAATGCAATCCAGAATCCCTTGCGGGTATAGGAATAGTTCTTGAAATAATATATCAGCCCGATAGCGGGAATGGCGAGCAGGCTCAGCAGGTGAACGCCCATGCTGAGGCCGAGCATCAGGAAAATAAATATTATCCATCGGTCGCCGGTGGGTGTGTTTGCATGTTCTTCCCATTTGATCATCGCCCAGAAAATCAATGCAAAGAAGAAAGTTGCCAGGGCGTACACTTCACTTTCAACTGCACTGAACCAAATGCTGTCCATGAATGTGCAAACGAGTGCTCCGATAATACCGCTGCCCATAATGAGCGCTGTCTGCGCAGTATCGGGTTCCGCATCGCCGGCAATCATTTTCCTTGCGAGGCGGGTAATAATCCAGAAGCAAAACAGCACGGCAAAGGAGGTTGACAATGCCGAAAATGCGTTCGTCATGAGGGGTACCTGTTCCGGCGATCCGGCAAATAGGGCGAATAGGCGCCCCATCATCAGGAATATCGGCGCTCCCGGCGGGTGCACTACCTGGAGCTTGTAGGTGGCCGCTATAAACTCACCACAGTCCCACCAACTCGCACTGGACTCCATGGTCATCAGGTACACCATGGATGCAATCACAAATACAAGCCAACCCGTAATATTATTGATCCGGCTGAATTTATTCATAGTACTTCTGTATTTAAAGCGGTAAAGATAAACATTTGCCTATACCGCATCTGCCCGCCGCCTGTGTTAAAAAACCGAAATATGCCGCCCCGGAAGCCTTTGGATTGCCAATGATCTGATAATGCCGCTCGTTTTGACAGGGATAATGCACTGCGCCGGCGGTTTTGCAGTGGTTGTTTAAATTTCCTGAATGCAATGAATTCCGGAGTACAATACATTGCGAAATGCGGTTGAATCTGTTCGGCTTAGCCGTAAAGCGATGGATTGATTGTGAGTGATATATTCCATCCGGCTGCAATTTCAATTTCTGCTTAACCGGTTTACGCCACAACGGAATTGTTTAATATTGCGTGGTACTGTTCGGATTGAAACGAACATACCTTGATTACCAAACGGATATTTGTTAGCTCAAAACCGTTTCCCGGACAATTGATACAGTGCATTTGATGATGAGGATTTTGTTTTACCTTGTAATTAAACCACTTTCGCTGTTGCCCTTGCGGGTATTATACGCTATTACCGACTGCGTATATCTCGTGATCTATTACCTGACTTCGTATAGAAAGAACGTGGTATTGGGCAACCTGCGCCGGTCGTTTCCCGAAAAAAGCGAAGCGGAAATACAGCGCATTGCAAAGCGTTTCTACCGGCACTTTACCGACTTGATTGCCGAGAGTATCCGCATGTTCAGCATGTCGGAACGGGAGGTGCTGCGGCGGTTTCGGATTGGCGATACGGAAATGTTCCACCGGCTTTACGAAGCGGGCAGAAGCGTGATTATTACCGGTGGGCATTACAATAACTGGGAAATGCTGGCGCTGGCAATCAATCAACAATTACCGCATCAATGTGCGGCGCTTTACACTCCGGTGAAAAATGCATTTCTCAATACACTATTCCTGAAATCACGCAGCAGGTATGGTTTGAAAATGATACCCAAAAAACAAACCGGTGCATTTTTTGAAGAAAACACAGGTAGTTTGACAGCGACAATTTTCGGGTCGGACCAAAGCCCGCCCACGCATTCAAAAAAATTTTACCGCACCTGCTTTTTAAACCAGGATACGGCTGTGCAGTTTGGTACTGAAAAATATGCGGTCGCCTATAATTACCCGGTGGTCTTTATGCATATCCACAAAATCAAACGGGGATATTACACTACCACTGCACGACTGGTGGCATTGAATCCGAAGGACGTCGCTTACGGCTACATCACCGAGACTTACACCGCTATGCTCGAAGCAGAAATTCAAAAGAAACCCGAGTATTGGTTGTGGACGCATAAGCGGTGGAAAATACGTTTCGGGAAGGAGGGCGCCGAAATGCGTTCAAAATGATTCTCTCCTTGTTTCGAGAACAGCGAAGTCCAGTCCCTTGGGTACATCCGGTATTTGAAGAATAAAAAAAGAGATTGCCTGTTGAGCAATCTCCCTGCCTGGTAGCCCGTAGGAGAATCGAACTCCTATTTTAAGAATGAAAATCTTACGTCCTAACCGTTAGACGAACGGGCCATTTTATGAAAGCGCTGCAAAAATAATCAGATTAACGGATTCGCAAAAACATAAACAGAATTTTGTTGTTCAGCATCTAAATTTGCAGTCATGAAAAAAATCAGAATTGGCATCAACGGCTTTGGCAGAATCGGGCGGCTGGTTTTTCGGGGTGTCAGCGCTCTGAACTCCATTGAGGTGGTGGCAATCAACGATCTGACATCTCCCCGCACACTCGCCCACCTGCTGCATTACGACAGTGCGCAGGGGCGGTTTGACCGCATTATTTCCAGCGATGCACATTCTATTACCGTTGATGGAAAGACCATTCATGTCTATGACCGCGAGAATCCCGCTGATATTCCCTGGGCTGACCACGATGTGGATGTGGTCATTGAAGCCACCGGTTTTTTTACCAGCCTGGAAAAATCCACCGCACACCTGGCGGCGGGCGCTAAACGGGTAATCATCTCGGCTCCCGGTTCCGGCGAGATGAAAACGATAGTATTCAATGTGAACCATACCATTTTGGACGGGTCGGAAAAAATAATCAGTTGTGCTTCTTGTACTACCAATTGCCTGGCGCCGATGGCGAAAGTCTTAAACGATAATTTTGGGATACAGGTAGGCAGTATGACTACGGTGCACGCATATACCAATGACCAGAACACGCTGGACTCACCGCATCGCAAAAACGACCTGCGGCGGGCAAGGGCGGCGGCGGCCAATATCATTCCCAATACGACAGGCGCCGCCAGGGCGCTGGGCCTGGTACTGCCCGAACTGGCAGGAAAATTAGACGGTTGTTCACAGCGTGTACCCGTAATTACCGGCTCGCTGACAGAGCTGACCTGCATCCTCAACAGGAAGGTGACGGTGGAGGAAGTAAACACCGCAATGCGGGCGGCTGCAAATGTTTCATTCGGGTATAACGCGGATGAAATTGTGAGCTCGGATATCATTGGTATGTCCTACGGCTCCTTATTCGATGCTACCCAGACAAAAGTGATTACCGCAGGTGATTTCCAACTGGTGAAAACTGTGGCCTGGTATGACAACGAGATGAGTTATGTGAGTCAATTGATTCGCACCGTAGATTATTTTGCCGGTTTAATTGCAAACTGATACGAAACATTTATTTTTAAAAGTCAAATTTAAATATTGTAAAAACGAGATTATGAAAACTGTAGAGTCCTGTAATTTTCGCAATAAGAAAGCAATCGTACGTGTAGATTTTAATGTGCCTTTAAATAAGGAGACATTAGAGGTTACCGATGATACACGGTTAAGGGGAGCGCTGCCTACCATTAACAAAATCCTGGGCGATGGAGGTTCGGTAATTCTCATGAGCCATCTCGGCAGGCCAAAAACAGGCCCCGAGAATAAATATGCGCTGCGCCATGTAATACCCGCATTGTCGAAACTGCTCAACCGGGAAATTTTGTTTGCAGACGATTGCGTTGGCGATGCTGCCGTCCATGCTGCCGCAGAACTAAAAGCAGGACAGGTATTACTGCTCGAAAACCTGCGCTTTCATCCGGAAGAAGAAAAGGGCGATCCGGTTTTTGCCGAAAAATTGAGCAGGTTGGGAGATGTATATGTGAATGATGCCTTCGGAACTGCACACCGTGCCCATGCGAGTACCACCATCATTGCAAATTATTTTACGGGGGAAAACAAAATGTTCGGTTATCTCATGGCGAATGAGGTGCAGGCAGCCCGCAAGGTATTACACGACGCCCAAAAACCGTTTACCGCAATTATCGGCGGTGCAAAGGTCAGCGATAAAATACTGATACTCGAAAAACTGCTTGAGGTGGCCGATAATGTAATAATCGGCGGTGGTATGGCTTACACCTTCTTTAAGGCAAAGGGAGGCAGCATCGGCAATTCACTGTGCGAGAACGACCGCCTGGAAACAGCCCGTGCCTTACTGGAGAAAGCCGGATCTAAAGGCGTACAGGTATTTTTACCCGAAGATTCACTGATTGCTGATGCATTCTCAAACGACGCCCGCAAATCAGAAGCTCCGAGCGATGCCATTCCCGACGGCTGGATGGGTTTAGACATTGGCGAAAAGGCAATTAAGAGTTTCAGAAATGTGATCCTCGATTCCAGGACTATCCTGTGGAACGGGCCTATGGGTGTGTTTGAGATGGAAAATTTCAGCAAAGGCACTATTGAAATTGCACATGCGGTGGCTAAGGCTACAGAAAATGGTGCGTTTTCTTTGGTGGGCGGTGGCGATTCCGTAGCAGCAGTAAATAAATTTCACCTCGCCGACAAGGTGTCTTATGTTTCCACCGGCGGTGGGGCCATGCTGGAGTTCTTCGAGGGTAAGACATTGCCGGGCGTGGCGGCTATCAGCGCTTAACTCCGCAGCTCTTTTGTTTCGGAAATTTTTTATTGAAGCAACTGCAATTGGCGATTTTTCTTTACCTTCATTTAAAAGTCAGAGGTATGAAACAATTATTGTACGCCGCATGTATTATTGCCCTTTGCCCGACGGCTGTCTTTGCGCAGGGCATTTGTGATCCGTCGGGAAACATCATAATTTTTTCAAACTACGACGGAGGTACATTAAATCTCGAAATTGACGAAGATATCCCGAATCTGCGCATTGGTATCTGCTCTTACGAAAGTGTCACAGTGAATATTTCCGGCGATTATTCCGAAAATGTGGAAGAAGTGGTGTACGCCGGCTACGATGCTGACGATGTTTCAGCCGTTACCGGCGTACCCCCGGCAATCGTCGAAATTTTAGTGATCCCACCCGCAACACTCGATGACCCCGACGGCTATCCCTATATTATCTGCGCATATGAATGCGATACCGATTATGTGCCCGGCGGTTGTAATACGGTTGAGCAGGTTACGGATTTTTTTCTCACCGAACTCAGCGGCACGTTCAGGTACAGCTATTTACAATATGCGGAATGGTCGGGTACGTTCTATATCAGCGATGGCGGTAACTGCTGTTACGATGGAGTGGAAGACCCCGCCATGGCGGATGTGGGTGTTACCGCAATTACAGCTCCCGTTTCCGGGTGCGGGCTAAGTGTTGAATACGTTACCGTTACCATTCAAAATTTCGGCGCCGGCGAGGTGAGCGATATTCCGGTGTACTATAATGTGGATGGCGGGCCGGTGGTAATGGAAACCTACGATGGATCCCTTGAACCCGGCGGAACTTTGGAATATACATTTTCCGTAATGGCAGATTTGAGCGTGGAAGGCACGCATACTATAAATGCATACACGGATTATGCGGATGATGGTGTTTATGACAATAATGATTATTCCATAGAAGTGGAAGCCCTGGCTACACCTGATGTGGATTTGGGCGAAGACCAAAGCGCCTGCGATGAACTCACACTGGATGCCGAAAACCCCGGCGCCGTGTATGCGTGGAGTACAGGCGCCACTACCCAGGAAATTGTCGTAACGGAAACCGGGGGCTATTCGGTGACCGTGACCAACCCCGCTTCCGGTTGCAGCACTTCCGATAATATCAATATTGAAATTCTGCCTTCACCCATAGCCAGTTTTACATACACCGTATCTTCCTTAAATGTAACTTTTACCAATACCTCCAGTGCGGGCACCTACACCTGGGATTTTGGAGACGGCTCTCCAACCAGCAATGCAACTTCTCCCGGCCATGATTACAGCACTTCCGGTTCTTACACCGTTACCCTAATCGTGTCCAACGAATGTGGCGATGATGTTTATACTACAGTAGTGGATGTCGGTGGTAACGAAATTATCGAACTGGGTGATAATATCTCCCTGCAAATCTTTCCCAATCCCGCTTCCGACAAGGTGCAATTATGTTTACAGGGGCCGGCAAAGGAAAGCATTTGGTTTGCCCTGTACAGTGTGAACGGCGATTTGCTGATCGCTTCTACCGCATTATCCCCGTCAGGTGATTGTACCCAATTAAACCTCGGCCGTTTCAGCCCGGGTATGTACCTGCTTCAGGTCTATACTCCGAAGTTAACTGCCGCTACTTTCTTGAGTTTGCAATAACGCATCCTTGATTTTTATTTCCGGAAAGGCGCTCCGAAATGGGCGCCTTTCCCGGTTTTACAGCACTTCATCCGGCGTGTTAAGTACATGTGGAAAAATTTTTAAGTGGGAATAAGTGGGAAAAAGTGGGATTTTGTGGAATAATAGCTATAAATTAGCGTTCAATTCCACACAAATCAGCAGTATGTCGGGTTTATTAGGCGAATTTCAATGTACCATGGATCCCAAAGGGCGGGTGAAAGTGCCGACCGCATTGATAAAACAACTGGATGCGAGCGACAAAGGCCGCTTTGTGCTGAACCGCGGTTTTGAAAAATGCCTGATTCTGTATCCCTGGGCAGAATGGAAAGTGCTGAGCGATAAACTCGGCAAACTGAACATGTTTGTCCAGAAGAACCGCGACTTCGTGCGTTTTTTCATGAGTGGTGTTTCGGAGATTGCACTCGATGGCAACGACCGGTTTCTCATTCCCAAGTCACTTCAGGAATACGCCGGCATAACGAAGGATGTGGTGTTATCCGCATTCCAGGGAAAAATTGAGGTGTGGAACAAGGCTGCCTATGAAAAGGCAGTGGATATGAATTCGGATGATTTTGCGGGATTGGCAGAAGAAGTAATGGGCAACTCCAATGAGTGATGCCTATCACATACCCGTTCTTTTACATGAGAGTATTGAAGCATTGGCGATAAAACCAGATGGCGTTTATGCAGACCTCACCTTCGGCGGAGGCGGCCATAGCCGGGAAATTCTGAAGCATCTGTCTGAAAGAGGAATGTTGATTGCATTTGATCAGGATACGGAGGCGCAACGCAATGCAATTGCAGATGACAGGTTTACCCTGTTGCCGCACAATTTCCGGTACTTCAAAAAATTTCTGCGCCTGGCGGGGGTGCCCCGTGTGGATGGGATTTTAGCCGACCTGGGTATTTCCTCTCATCAGGTGGATCAGCCCGAAAGGGGATTTTCCATCCGCAGCGATGCGAGGCTCGATATGCGCATGCATACATCGGCAGCCCTCACTGCCGAGACGGTAATCAATACATACAGCGAGTCGCGGTTGGTGGAAATTTTCAGCCGGTATGGTGAGATACGCAATGCAAAGCAATTAGCTGGAGCAATTGCCGCGGCACGTACAGAGAAGCCGATACAATCGACAATGCAATTGGTGGAGGTGGCCAAAACGGTGCTGAAAGGCGAAGCGCCCCGTTATCTCGCCCAGTTATTCCAGGCTATACGCATTGAGGTGAACGATGAAATGCTTGCGCTGGAAGAAATGCTGGAATCGTGTTGCGAAGCACTGGCGACGGGAGGCAGATTAGTAGTGATCAGCTACCATTCACTGGAAGACAGAATGGTAAAACACGTGATGAAAACGGGTAATGTGCGGGGAGAAATTATTACGGATATCAAGGGAGTTGGCAACACCTATTATAAAGTAATAACAAAGAAACCGGTGAAAGCAACTGCAGAGGAAATAAGAAATAACCCGAGAGCCCGGAGTGCTAAAATGCGGGTAGCGGAAAAGTTATAAGCATATATTGAAATGAAACAACCGGAAGAACAAAAACAAAAATCCAAACCGACCATCAGCAACCTGCTGAAGAGTACGGACAGGGTGAGCTATCTGCGTCCGGAATGGTTTATTAAACACATTTATTTCCTGGTGTTCCTGATGCTGCTCGCAGTCATTTACATCTGGAATAATCACAAGGGCGTGCAATTAGTCCGCGATTTGAATTCTACCGAAAGCGATTTGGTGGAGATTCAGTGGTATTACAATTCAACCAAAGATTCACTGACACGCAAGAGCCGCCAAAGCGCCGTAGCCGATATGGTAAAAGACCAGGGCATGTACGAATTATCTAACCCGCCTTATATCATCGAAAAGTAATGAGTGGAACCAAGAACGATATCATGTGGCGTTTGTATCTGTCCTTTTGCCTGATACTCGTTTTTGGTATTGGCATCGTGGTGCAGATCGGCAGGATTCAAATTGTGCAGGGCGAATCCTATCGGGCAAAGGGCGACAGCCTGCAATTGAAATACCGCGAGATACCGGCAAAACGCGGCAATGTGTATGCGGAAGGCGGCAACTTATTGGCGGCCTCATTTCCGTATTATAAAATTATTATGGATCCCGGTTCGCCTTCAAAAGAATTGTTTTACAAGAAGGTGGATTCACTGGCCTTATGCCTGTCTCAAACCTTCGGCGATAAGAGTAAAAACGAATACAAGCGCATTTTGGTAGAGTCCCGCAAAAAGGGAAAGCGCTATGTCGTGCTGTATAAAAAAGCGACTGTCCCACAAATGAAGTTAGCCCGGCATTTTCCGATTTTCCGCGAGGGACAATACGGCGGCGGATTGCTGATAGAACCGGTAGAGTACAGAATAAACCCATACGGGCTATTGGCCAACCGCACGATTGGTTATGTGCGCCACGAAACGAAAGTCGGAATTGAAGGCGCCTATGACGATGCGCTTTCGGGTATTACAGGCAAACAATTAATGCGCAAGGCGCCCGGTGGCGTATGGGTGCCGCTCAATGCAAAAAATGAAGTGGAGCCCGTGGATGGCGATGATGTTTATACGACAATTGATATCAATATCCAGGACATTTCCGAAACGGCATTGCGCAGATCGCTTGTAAAGAACGATGCGGCATGGGGTACGGCCATCGTCATGGAAGTAGCTACCGGTAAAATTAAAGCCATTACCAATCTCACACGACTGGCGCCGGGTGTATATGAAGAGCGATATAATTATGCAATAGCCGAGTTGGTTGAACCCGGCAGTACATTCAAACTGTTTTCGCTGCTCGCATTATTTGAAGACGGTTATGTCGGCCTGGAGGATAGTGTGGATCTCAACAACGGCCATATCAAATTTTATAACCGCACCATGAACGACAGCGAAGGCAGGCATAATTACCGCAATGTAACCGTTAAAACCGCCTTTGAAAAATCTTCCAACGTCGGTATATCCAGGCTGGTGTTCGAAAACTATACCGACAATAAAGAGCAGTACCTCAACCGCATTCACCAGATTGGATTGGACCAAAAAACCGGTGTGGACATTGCTGGTGAACCCAAACCAAACATTAAAACTGATCCTACTGCAAAGAATTTCAGCGGCGTGACCTTGCCATGGATGAGCGTGGGGTATGAGTTGCAAATCACTCCATTGCAATTGCTCAACTTCTACAATGCCGTTGCCAACGACGGCAAGTTGATGAAACCGATGCTGGTATCTCAAATTACGAGCTATGGCAAAGTAGTGCATACCAATAAACCGGAAGTGCTCAACAACAGTATCTGTTCGGAAAAGACATTAAAGAAATTACAGGCTTGTCTGTTGGGAGTGGTAGATAGCGGAACGGCAAAAAATATTCATAATCCGTATTACCAGATTGCCGGGAAAACCGGAACGGCACAATTGATTGAGAACCGCCAGTACGTCAATCGCTACCTCGCAAGCTTTGCGGGGTATTTCCCGGCCGACAATCCCAAATACAGTTGCATCGTCATGGTGAATTCCCCGGGCAATGGCGTGTTTTACGGCGGATATGTCGCCGCTCCCGTATTCCGCGAAATTGCAGATAAAGTCTATTCGCATCACATCACAATGGCAGCGGCCATTAACGATGCCGACAGCAGTTATAAAGGTGTAACCGCCTATAGCAAAGGTTATCGCTATGACTTTGAAGAGATTCTCGATTGGTTTAACCTGGACAACCAGTTACAGGAGGAAGAAGATTGGATTGTTGTACACCCCGCTATGGATACCCTGAAAACAGCAGCAGTGATAATTACCGATAATATAATGCCTTCTGTAAAAGGAATGGGTTTGCGGGATGCGATGTACCTGCTGGAGAATAAAGGATTGAAAGTAGAGGTGAGCGGCAGGGGAAAAGTGGTGAAACAATCTATAGACCCCGGACAGAAAATTCAAAAGGGAATGTACGTAGTGCTGAAATTGGGATGAGGAAGTTCAACGACATATTAACCGGTGTGACTGTACTTTCCGTGAAGGGTAAGACAGATATACAGATACGTGCCGTTAATTCGGATTCCAGAAAAATTTCTTCCGGAGATGTATTTGTAGCCGTGAAGGGTTATTCCTCCGATGGTCATTCCTTTATTGCCTCTGCTGTCGAAAAGGGAGCTGCGGTTATCATCGCAGAACATATTCCCGAAACCGTTTCGGGATCGGTTACCTGTGTGGTTGTTGAAGATTCGGCCCGGGCGTATGGCGTTATATTGCACAACTATTTTAATGCGCCTACCTCAAAATTGAAATTGGTCGGCATCACCGGCACCAATGGAAAGACATCGGTGGCTACGTTATGCTACCGCGTTTGTGAGAGCATGGGTATCCGTGCCGGTTTGATCAGCACGGTAGAGAATAAAATCCACGATACAACGGTAAGCGCAACGCATACCACGCCGGATCCTTTGCAGTTAAACGCACTGCTGGCGGATATGGCAGCGGCGGGATGCGAGTACGTGTTTATGGAAGTGAGCTCACATGCCGCACATCAGCAGCGCATTGCGGGTTTGCAATTTGCCGGCGCCGTGTTTACCAATATCACACACGATCACCTGGATTATCACATCACTTTTGACAACTACATCGCCGCAAAGAAATCCTTCTTCGACACTTTGCCGACGCATGCATTTGCATTGATAAATGCCGATGATAAGAGGTCGGGTGTAATGGTGCAGAATTCGGCTGCACATAAATACACCTTCGCGATAAAATGCGATGCGGATTTTACCGCAAAAATTTTGGAGAATAACCTGACCGGGCTCGTACTGCAAGTTGCGGGTACCGAATTACATACCCGTCTCGCCGGTGCATTCAATGCATGGAATATCGCGGCGGTTATCGGCGTGCTGCAACTGCTCGGCTTGGATGTGCGGCAAATACTGAGCGCATTGAGTGCCTTAAATCCCGTGGAGGGCAGGTTTGAAATTGTACACAGCAGCGCCGGAAATATTACGGGTGTAATTGATTATGCCCATACGCCCGATGCGGTGGAGAAAATTTTAACCACCATTCGCGAAGCCGTAAAAAACAGGAGTAACATTATTACAGTACTCGGTTGCGGCGGCGACAGAGATAAATCCAAGCGGCCGGTGATGGCCCAGGTTGCAGCAAAAATTTCCGACCAGGTAATTCTCACCTCCGACAATCCCCGCAGTGAAGCGCCCGACATGATTATCCGCGATATGCAACAGGGACTCGATACTACTTTGATGCAGAAATCGCTATCCATTACCGACAGAAAAGAGGCAATACGTGCAGCAGTGAAACTCGCAAAACCCGGCGATGTGATTTTAGTGGCGGGAAAAGGCCATGAGAAATACCAGGAGATACAAGGTGTGAAATACCCCTTTGACGATAAGCAAATAATTCAGGAACTGTTTAAAACCCTTGCAAGCTGATGTTGTACTATTTATTCAACTGGCTCGATCAACAATTTAATTTTCCCGGTGCGGGATTATTCCAGTACCTGTCCTTCCGTGCGGCAATGGCTATTTTGTTTTCACTGATTATTTCCATTGTGTTCGGAAAGCGCATCATCGAATATCTGAAGGTGCAGCAAATAGGCGAAACCGTCCGCGATCTCGGACTGGCAGGGCAGATGGATAAAAAAGGAACGCCGACAATGGGAGGTATCATCATTTTACTTGCCATTATTATTCCAACGCTGTTGTTTGCCGATATTCTCAACGTCTATATTTTCCTGATGTTAATCGTTACGGTATGGCTGGGTGTCATCGGTTTTTTGGACGATTATATCAAAGTATTTAAAAAAAATAAGGAGGGATTACGTGCGAAGTCCAAACTGACCGGACAGGTAATCATCGCCTTAATCGTGGCACTGGTATTGGTCTTCAACGACAATATTAAGGTGCGGGATTTTAAGAATATTTATGTGTATGAAGCGGAAGATGGCAAACCGGTGGGCAAACCGGTTGAGACGTATCCGGCCGGTACCGAAAGGCTGGAAGGCAGCGGCGTATTGCGTGCCGACGGAAAATTCATCTCGCACGATACGCCATCCACGCATACCACCATTCCGTTTATTAAAAACAACGAATTCGATTACGAATGGCTGGTAAAATGGGCCGATTCAAATACACAGCGCATTCTGTTCCCGTTGGTATTTATCGCCATTATCATCGTAATTATCACCGCCGTTTCTAATGGCGCCAACCTGACCGACGGGCTGGACGGCCTCGCTGCAGGCACTTCCAGTATTATCGGTTTGACGCTGTTGATTTTCTCCTATATCGCCGGTAACGTGATCCTGGCCGAGTACCTCAATATCATGTATATCCCCAATTCCGGTGAACTCGTCGTTTTCAGCGCAGCGTTTATCGGCGCCTGTGTGGGCTTCCTGTGGTATAATACCTACCCGGCACAGGTGTTTATGGGCGATACGGGCAGCCTGGCATTGGGTGGAATTATCGCCACACTGGCGATAATTATCCGCAAGGAATTATTGATACCCGTGTTGTGCGGCATTTTCCTGGTAGAGAATTTAAGCGTGGTGCTGCAGGTTGCGTATTTTAAATATACTCGCAAAAAGTACGGCGAAGGACGGCGCATTTTTCTCATGTCGCCGCTGCACCATCACTATCAGCGGAAGGGATACCATGAAACGAAGATCGTCGCCCGCTTCTGGATCGTCGGCGTATTTCTCGCCATCATAACCATCGTAACGCTTAAAGTGAGGTAATGAGCAAGCGCATTGTCATATTAGGTGGTGGTGAAAGTGGTACCGGAGCTGCAAGGCTCGCCCGGCAAAAGGGATTTGATGTCTTCCTGAGCGACAGCGGAAAGATTGCCGATAAACATAAATCCGTATTGAGGCAATACGACATTCCTTTCGAAGAGGGGATGCATACCGAATCAAAAATTCTGAATGCAGGCGAGATAATCAAAAGCCCGGGCATCCCCGACAAATCGCCCATTATTAAACGGGCAGTTGAACGGCAAATACCCATTACCGGCGAACTGGAATTCGGTTACCGGTACAGCGGCGGCACCATAGTGGCTATTACCGGTACCAACGGCAAATCAACTACGACAGCGCTCACCTTTCACATGATGCAAAAGGCCGGTCTGCAGGTGAAAATGGGCGGCAATATCGGCAAGAGTTTCGCAGGTATTGTAGCAGACGGAGCGGCTGAGTACTACGTATTGGAAGTCAGCAGCTTTCAATTGGATGATTGCAGGGATTTTAATCCGCATATTGCCGTCCTGTTAAATATCACACCGGATCATTTAGACAGGTATGCGTATAAATACGAAAATTATATCGCTTCCAAATTCAGAATAGCACGCAATCAGACAGCCTCTGACTTTTTTGTTTACTGTGCGGATGATGCGGACCTCACAAAGCACATGCATGCCTATCCCCTCCGCGGCACACACCTGGCATTTACGCTTCTCCGGGCTACGGATAAAGCTGCCTGGCTGGAGGGCGATAATATCATTCTTCAATTGAACAACCAAAAAACAACGCTTATGACTATCAATGAACTTGCATTACAAGGCAAACACAACATTTACAATTCGATGGCAGCAGGTATTTCCGGCCATGTGCTGCAACTGAAAAAAGAAACTATCCGCGAGAGCATGATGGATTTTACCGGGCTGGAGCACCGCCTCGAATTTGTGGCGAAGATTCACGGTATCGGCTTTATCAACGATTCAAAAGCGACAAATGTAAATTCGACCTGGTACGCATTGGAAAGCATGACTGAACCGGTGATATGGATTGCGGGCGGTGTAGATAAAGGCAATGACTACGAGATGCTGGTTGACCTGGTTAAGAAAAAAGTAAAAGCCATTGTTTGTATGGGAACAGATAACCGCAAATTGCAGGAGGCATTTTCGAAACACGTAGATGTGATGATGAATACCAGCGGTATGGACGAAGCGGTGGAAATGGCTTATCGCCTCGGCACTAACGGCGATGTCGTTTTGTTATCGCCCGCATGTGCCAGCTTTGATTTATTTGAAAATTATGAAGACCGCGGCAATAAGTTTAAACAAAAGGTAAGGTCGTTATAAAACTCGGGTATGTCAGCATATAAGTATCTCATAAACAATATCCGCGGCGACAGGATTATCTGGCTGGTGGTGTTCGGGCTGTCGGCATTCAGTATCCTGGCGGTGTACAGCTCCACCGGTATGCTCGCTTATAAGGAACAGGATGGCAATACGGAGTACTATGTCATCAAGCATACCGCATTGTTATTTGCCGGTATTATGTTGATGTACCTGGCGCACCTCGTTTCGTATAAATACTATTCGCGGTTTGCGCAGATATTGTTATGGATATCTATCCCGCTGTTGCTTTATACGCTGTTATTCGGATCGAATCTCAATGAAGCTTCGAGGTGGATTACACTGCCGGTAATAAATCTCACCTTCCAGACCAGCGACCTCGCACGTTTTGCGCTGATCATGTACACGGCGAGAATGCTATCAAAAAAACAGGAGAAGATTAAGGGGTTTAAGGAGGCATTTGTACCGATAATTCTTCCCATCGTCCTTACCTGTACGCTGATTTTTCCTGCCAACTTATCAACGGCAGCGGTATTGTTTTTTACGTGTATGTTACTGATGTTTATCGGTCGGGTAAACCTGAAGTACATTGCACTCACTTTTGGTTCCGGAGTTGCCATTCTCGCTGTCGTGATTGCATTGTCCTATGTCATTCCCGATGTATGGCGCTTTGGTACCTGGCAGAATAGGGTGGAGTCGTTTATCGACGGCGGCGGGGAAGAAGTGTACCAGGTGGAACAGGCAAAGATTGCAATTGCCAATGGCGGATTTTTCGGACTCGGGCCGGGCAACAGCAAACAGCGCAATACGCTGCCGCACCCGTATTCGGATTTTATATACGCCATTATCATTGAAGAGTATGGTTTGTTTGGCGGCATAGTGATAATTGCGCTCTACCTCGTATTGCTGTATCGCTGCATTCGCATCGTGGCCAAAGCGCCTAACAGCTTCGGCGCATTCCTCGCTACAGGCCTGGGGTTGAGTCTGACAATCCAGGCGTTTATCAATATGGGAGTGGCGACCAATGTATTGCCGGTTACGGGACTGACTTTACCGCTGCTCAGCATGGGCGGAACGTCCATTTGGTTTACCAGCATTTCGGTGGGAATCATTTTAAGTGTGAGCCGCGAAATTGAAATACGTGAGTTAAAGAACAAAGAAACGAGTGATGAAGAAATTATTCAAACGGAACCTGCAATCGCATAAATGATTTCCAATGCCAACATATTAATTTCCGGCGGCGGTACCGGCGGTCATATTTTCCCGGCAGTTGCCATTGCCAACGAAATTGTGCGCCGTCATCCCGATGTGAATATTTTATTTGTAGGCGCAAAGGATAAAATGGAAATGCAAAAAGTGCCCGCTGCGGGGTATCGCATAGAAGGGCTATGGATCAGCGGGTTTCAAAGAAAGCTTTCGCTGCAGAACTTGTTATTCCCGTTTAAACTCCTGCACAGTGTAATTGCGGCAAGAAAAATTGTAAAGAAATTTAAACCCCATATAGCTATCGGCACCGGAGGTTTTGCAAGCGGCCCCGCATTGAATGCCGCCGCCGATTACGGTACTCCCATTGTGATACAGGAACAAAATTCCTATCCCGGCATCACAAATAAAATTCTCGGTAAGAAGGCGGCAAAAATATGCGTTGCCTATTCCGGGATGGAAAAATATTTTCCGTCAGCGAACCTTGTCGTTACCGGGAACCCGGTGCGCAAAAACCTGTTTGAACACATGCCTTCCAAAGAAGAGGCTGCTAAGCGGTTCTTTAAAATCCCGGGCAATAAATTGTTGCTCGTCGTCGGCGGCAGCCTGGGCGCACGCACTCTGAACAATTGCATTGCGCAACACCACGCTCAGCTCACCGCGGCGGGGATACAAATTATCTGGCAAACCGGCAGCGCAATGGCCGAAGAGTGCAAAGCCGCCGCCGCGGATAATCCGAATGTATTTGTAACGGCGTTCATTGCCGAAATGCAGTACGCCTACGCCGCTGCCGACCTCATCGTCTCTCGGGCTGGCGCCATCGCGATTTCCGAATTGTGCCTGGTGGGTAAACCCGTAGTGTTGGTGCCTTTCCCGTTTGCGGCAGAAGACCACCAAACAAAAAATGCAATGGCGCTGGTACGTGAAAATGCCGCCGTTTTTGTGAAAGATGCCGATGTTTCTCAACAACTCATTGCTGCGGTTGTACAATTGATGGGCGATGCACACTCGAGGGAACAACTCGCCTTTGCAATCCGGAAGTTGGGAATTGCCGATGCTACCGACCGCATTGTGGATGAAATTGAAAATCTGATACCATGAAAGGCGCAGTGCGATATAATGATCTGAAACGCATATACTTTATCGGTATAGGCGGTATTGGCATGAGTGCGCTTGCGAGATATTTTCATTCAAAGCAAATCGTTGTCAGCGGATACGACCGCACCGAAACCGCCCTCACCAAACAATTGCAGCAGGAAGGAATCGCAATACATTTTACCGACGATATTGCACTTGCCGACCTGAATGCAGACCTGGTAATTTATACACCCGCCATACCCAAAGACCACAAGGAGCTGAACTACTTTATGGATAACGGCTACCCTATCCGCAAGCGTGCAGAAGTATTGGGTGAATTATCCGCAGACAAGTTTACGATTGCCGTTGCCGGATCGCATGGTAAGACCACCGTCAGTACGATGATCGCATGGATACTCCATCACAGCGGTTATGGCTGTACAGCGTTCCTCGGCGGCATTTCGACAAATTTCAATTCTAATTTCGTTGCCGGTGATAATGATGTGATGGTGATTGAAGCCGATGAGTTTGACCGCTCCTTTCTGCAATTGCATCCCGATATCGCGGTGATTACCGCCGTCGATTCCGATCACCTGGAAATTTATGGAACCCGCGAAATGCTGCAACAGGCGTTTATCGGCTTTGCCCACCAGGTACGCCAAAGCGGAAAGGTGATTTTGAAATCGACACTTCCAATCGCAGATCGCATCGAAAGAATGCAGTATCGCTATGCCTTGCACGATGCATCTGCAGATTTATATGTCGCCGGTTATAATATCGGACATTCGGGTTCCCGGGTTACACTTAGCAATGGCATAGCTTATACACTGGCTTATCCGGGTATTCACAATATTGAAAACTCTGTAGCCGCTTCGGCGGTCGGATTATTGCTCGATATCGACAATGAAAAAATTGAATCGGCCCTGAATGTATTCAAAGGTGTACACCGCCGCTTTGAACTGATATACAGCGATGACAGCGTGGTGTTTATCGACGATTACGCTCATCATCCCGAAGAAATTGCCATGTTCCTGAAAAGCGTGAGGGAGATATACCGTGGAAAAAAAATTACCGCCATCTTCCAGCCGCATCTGTTTACCAGGACGAGAGACCTGGCCGACGGATTTTCAGAAAGCCTCTCCATAGCCGATGAGGTGTTGTTATTGCCGATTTATCCCGCAAGGGAATTGCCGATAGAAGGCGTGAGCAGCGCCCTGATTTACGACGGTATTCTCTCGCCTTCAAAACATATGCTGGAAAAGGAAGCGCTGTTGCATTACCTGGTGTCGCACCCTTCTGAAATCGTGTGCACCATTGGCGCCGGAGATATAGATAAACTGGTGAATCCCATAGCGGATGCGCTTAAACAAAAAAAACAACAGCCATGAAACAGGGGAAAAAAGCAACCGATGTTTTGAGAATAATTGCCGGTTTTGCCGTGGTAATTGCAGTTATTGTATTGATGGCTTTCAATTCCGAAAAACAACTGAAAAGCGTGTGCGGTGAAGTGGATATCACCTTCAACAGCAGCCAGGAATTATTCTTCCTGGAAACTTCGGATATAGAAGCCGTGTTAAAGGAAAATCTCAGTGACGGGTTTACAGAGCAATCTATAAAATCGGTAGATCTCTCAGTCCTGGAGGCTGCCATTAAGAGAAACCCCTATGTCGAAAGAGCGGACTTATTTATTGATATGCAGGGCAATTTGCACGTGGCAATTACACAAAAGCAGCCAATAGCAAGGATTATCAACAAAAACGGTGTGAATTATTATATAGATAAAGAGGGGAAAAAATTTCCCGTTAGCCATAAATTTACTTCCAGAGTAATAGTGATAAACGGCAATATTGACGAGGACCTTAAAAATCCCGAATCGTTGACTTCCACCACATTACAAGATGTGTTTGCATTGGTGAATTTTATTCAGGGCAATGATTTGTGGAATGTGCAGTTTGAGCAGATTTATGTCAATGCACTCGGCGAGTTTGAATTGGTGCCAAAGCTGGGAGATCATATTATTCAATTCGGATCGGTTGAAAATATGAAAGAAAAATTTGAAAAACTGGAACTGTTTTATAAAGAGGGTTTGAATTATGCGGGATGGGATAAATATTCAACAATTAACCTGATGTACGACCAACAGGTGGTCTGCACAAAAAACGAGTATTATGAGTAATGTATCTGGACGGATTATTACGGGTTTGGATATCGGAACCACAAAGATCTGTGCCATTATAGGCCGGATGAATGCACATGGGAAAATCGAAGTGCTGGGAATCGGTAAAGCGGATTCATTCGGCGTTATGCGAGGCGTGGTTGCCAATATCGATAAAACGGTTGAAGCGATAAAAAGCGCCGTGAAGGAAGCAGAGGAAAAATCCGGGCAAAAGGTTACCGAAGTGTATGTTGGCATTGCCGGACAGCATATAAAGAGCCTGCAACACCGCGATATTTTAACTCGTGAAAATCCCGATACCGTGATTGACGAACACGATATCAGTCATCTGATAGAGAATATGCGCAAGATATCGCTGAATCCCGGCGACAGAATTATTCATGTGTTGCCGCAGGAATTTCAGGTGGATAACGAACACGGTGTGAAGAACCCGGTGGGCATGTGCGGTGTGCGCATCGAAGCAAACTTTCATATTATCACCGGTCAGATTGCTGCGGCGAGGAATATTTTCCGCTGCGTGGAACTCGCCGGCTTAAAAGTCCTGGATTTGATTTTGGAACCGCTCGCTTCCGCATCTGCCGTATTGAGCGAAGAGGAATTGGAAGCCGGCGTTGTCTTGGTAGATATCGGTGGCGGTACTACCGACATCGCCATTTTCCAGGATGGGATAATACGCCATACCGCCGTAATTCCCATAGGTGGAAATATTGTTACCGATGATATCAAGGAGGGATGTAAGATAATGAAAAACCAGGCCGAGGCGCTGAAGACAAAGTTTGGCTCCGCTCTCGCCACCGAAATGCCATCTAATGAAGTGATTTCCATTGCCGGCATTAAAGGCAGGGAACCGAAAGAAATCCGCATGGACAACCTCGCCCGCATCATTCAGGCGAGAATGGAGGAGATACTGGAACACGTGTACTTTGAAATTAAATCGAGCGGTTATCACAAAAAACTCATCGGCGGCATCGTGGTTACCGGCGGTGGCTCCCAGTTAAAGCACCTCGTACAATTGGTCGAGTACATTACCGGCATGGATACCCGTATCGGTTACCCGATCGAACACCTCACACAAACTAAGTTTGAAGAAATTCACCACCCGATGTATGCTACCGGGGTAGGGCTTATCCTTAAAGGGTTTGAAGCGATTGGGAAAAAAGCCCCCGAACCGGTGGAGGCTGCAAAAGAAAGCGATACATTAAATGAACCTGATAATACTTCAGAGGAGGTAAATAATACAAAACGACCGAACGACAGAAAGAGAAACTGGTTCAACAATATATTGGATTCCACCAGGCGTTGGTTTGAAGATGATGATACCAAAGATTTTAACTGAAAAAACTATTGAACGAATCATTACCAAAAAAATACAAATATGATATTCGACTTGCCGATTGAAAAATCCTCCATAATTAAAGTAATAGGCGTGGGCGGTGGCGGCTGTAATGCCGTAAACCACATGTTTCACCAGGGCATAACCGACGTGAATTTTGTGATTTGCAATACTGATAGCCAGGCGCTGGACGTCAGCCCGGTCGCAAATAAAATTCAATTGGGCCCCAGCCTGACAAAAGGCAGAGGTGCGGGTTCGCATCCCAGTGTCGGCAAGGATGCGACAATGGAATCACTGCAGGAAATAAAGGAAATTTTAGAGATAAATACCGAGATGGTTTTTATTACCGCCGGTATGGGCGGCGGCACCGGAACCGGTGGCGCTCCGGTTATTGCAAAAACCGCCAGGGACATGGGTATTCTCACCATCGGTATTGTTACCCTTCCATTCGGATTTGAAGGGAAAAGAAGAATAAACCAGGCGCAGGACGGTTTGGAAGAATTAAAACAAAATGTGGATGCCATTCTCATTATTTCCAATGATAAACTCAGGGAAATCTACGGCAATCTGCCGTTTAATGAAGCCTTTGCAAAAGCCGATAATATTTTAAGCACTGCGGCAAAAGGCATTGCGGAAATCATTACCCTGCCCGGTTATGTAAACGTGGATTTCGAAGATGTGAAAACTGTTTTGCGCAACAGCGGTTTGGCTATTATGGGCTCTGCCGTTGCCAGCGGCGAACACCGTGCGCTGGAAGCTGTGGAAGGTGCATTGAAATCTCCGCTGCTCAACGACAATGAAATCAGCGGCGCCAAGAGCATTTTGTTGAATATATCGTCCGGCACCAAACCGGTACTGATGGATGAAATTTCTGAAATTACCGAATACGTTCAGGATGCCGCCGGTTCCAATTGCGATATTATCTGGGGTAACTGCAACGATGATAACTTAGGCGAGAACCTGATGGTTACCGTAATTGCCACCGGTTTCGAAACCGATAACGAGCGCAACGAAAGGTTGAAAAAGGAAAATGTAAAAGTAATTCCTTTGGATGATAGCAAAGGCAATACGAAGACTACGACGAAGCAACCCGCTTCTAAAGTAATCATCGATCCGGATGAAATGCGCAAGGGAAAAGCTGAAGTGCCATCGGAAGACACAAACCCAAAGCAATTTACTTTCGAGTTTGACAATTTACAAAATGATATGGAGCCGAAGAAGGAGGAAACAGAGGATTTTTATAATCCGCTGGTGGAGCCGCTGGCAAAATCGGATCCTGTTGAAAGCGTTGATTTTGATTTCGAAATCAAGCACATCGAAAAAGAAGAAGTGGACAATACCGAAACCGAGAAAACTGCTGCCCCGAAAAGGCCGGTTACCCCCTCGAACGAAATTGACAATAAAGAAAAATTGCGCCTTGCAAATGCCGCCGGCGATGAACGGGTGAAACGCTTGAGATCGATGAGTTTGAAACTTAACAACCTCGATGAATTGGAAAAAGTACCTGCCTATTTGCGGCGGAATGTGGACTTGGAGAATACTCCCGATTCTGCAGCAAGCGATTATTCCAAATATACGGTCTCAGGAGATGAGAACGGACCCGAATTCAGGAAGAATAATTCGTACCTGCACGATAATGTAGATTGAATCTGAATTACAAAATCAATTTAATACAATTGATTTACAAAAATTTTCTTCTGGAATTTATTTTGTAATTATTTTATATAGGGATAAAAAATACAACAAAAAATAATAGTAAACGAAGCGAAGAAATCACTATCGCTCACCACTAAGTCTCCGTTTAGTTGCACATTGCTAACAATAAAGCCGTCCGTTGAACGAAACCGGTTCAACTTAGGGAGATGTTGTAAAGAGAGTGGAAGATATTTTAGCCGGGTAGGCTACCGGGCAATTTGCTTGAGAAGCTGCTTATTGGTTCAATCTGGATATTGCAGGTTATTCTGTTCTATTTATACCTGTGATTTCGGTGTGTCCAAGACACTTTTTTCCTGTTAATTCGCATGGCTTCATATTAGTTGTACAATGGTAGTTGCTTTTAAATTTATCCCAATAAAAAAGTCAAATAGCTATTCCTTGCAGAAGGAATCCTGATAAACAACATGTATAAAGCTCTGTTTTTAATCCGGCACCCGCAGAAACACCCTATACAAAATGAAGCAAACGCTAATTTCCTTGAGAGATAAGCATTCAAAGCAAACACACCCGGTTCGCCGGGTTTTCACGGGTTGCTGCTGTGTTACAAACCATTTGGCGCTTTGCTGTATCGGGTGATGCGCAGTGATATCAAAGGTGGATCACCTCGCCATAGGCAGCTGCCGTCGCTTCCATCACCGCTTCGCTCATCGTCGGATGCGGGTGGATGGCCTTTAATATCTCGTGGCCTGTTGTTTCCAGTTTGCGGGCTGTCACCACTTCGGCAATGAGCTCAGTGACATTGGCGCCAATCATGTGTGCACCTAAAAACTCTCCGTATTTGGCATCGAAAATCACTTTGATAAATCCTTCGGGCGCTCCTGCCGCTTTTGCTTTGCCACTGGCTGTGAACGGAAATTTGCCCACTTTGATTTCATAGCCCGCTTCTTTTGCTTTTGCTTCTGTATAACCGACGCTTGCGATTTCAGGAGAACAATAGGTACAGCCGGGTATATTGTTGTAATCTATCGCCTCGGGATTTTTTCCCGCAATGGCTTCCACGCAGGTAATACCTTCAGCGCTGGCGACATGGGCGAGCGCCGGCCCGGGTGTTACATCGCCGATAGCGTAATACCCTTCTACATTGGTGCGGTACATCGCATCTACCACAATTTTCCCTTTTTCGGTTTTTATACCGGTTTCTTCCAGTCCGATATTTTCTATATTGGCTACAACTCCTGCTGCGGAAAGTACGATATCGCACTCGAGAATTTCTTCGCCTAATTTGGTTTTTACTTTCACTTTACAGCCCTTGCCACTTGTATCCACCGATTCAACACTGGAAGATGTCATTACCTGCATGCCTTGCTTTTTAAAATTGCGCAGCAGTTCTTTAGAAACTTCTTCATCTTCCACCGGTACCAGGCGGTCCATAAATTCAACGATGGTAACTTTGGTACCTATGGAATTGTAGAAATAGGCAAACTCAACACCTATTGCGCCTGCACCTACGATAACGATGCTCTTGGGTTGCTCCGGCAATACCAGCGCTTCGCGGTAACCGATTATCTTCTTGCCGTCCTGTTTTAAATTCGGCAGTTCTTTGGATCTCGCTCCCGTGGCGATGATGATATGCTTTGCCGCAGCGGTTTGTTTGCTGCCGTCTGCTTTTGTTATTTCTACCTGTTTGCCCTTCTGCACCCTGCCCATTCCTTCAATAACATCAATTTTATTTTTTTTCAACAGGAAGGAAACGCCCTTGCTCATGGCAGTTGCCACATCCCGGCTCCTGGTGATTATACCTTTAAAGTCGGGTGTTGCTTCGTTTACACGGATGCCGTAATCAGCGGCGTGTTGCATATATTGAAATACCTGTGCGCTTTTTAATAACGCCTTTGTCGGGATACAACCCCAGTTTAAACAAATCCCCCCTAATTCTGCTTTTTCCACAATTGCTGTTTTCAACCCTAATTGTGAAGCACGGATGGCGGTAACATATCCGCCGGGCCCGCTTCCAATTACTATTACATCATAATTCATATCAATAACTCTGTTTTGAGCCGTAAAGATAACCAAAGCGCTATTAAAAACGCACCCGGTTGGGGGAAAGATTGTTTTCGGTGAAATGCGCAGTATTTTCTACAGGCGGTTTAACTGTAACCTGCCGGATTACAATTGCAAATGCGGCGTGGGTAGTGCGTTTAAACAATATCCGTCGCCCGCAGTTTTAATGAATGCCGGTAACGGGAAAACCACAATCCGGTAAATAATCAGTCGCTATACCGTTTCATCTGTTTGGACAATGCGCTTGACGTCGCCATTTTCCAGTCACGGTAATATTGTTCAGATTGCGATGACTGCATTTTTGGTAAAAAGATTTTGGGATTACTGCGCAATTGTATTTCGTCGAACAAAGTGTTATTGTTCAGTCCGGCGCTCGCCAGCATAGCTGCGCCCAGAGCGGTGCTTTCCGGATAGTGATTCCGCACAACAGGGATTTGTAAAATATCGCTTTGAAATTGCATGAGCCAATTGTTCACCGAACCGCCGCCGTCCACCTTCAATTCCCGCAGTGAAATTCCAGCGTCCTGTTCCATGGCGCTGAACACATCACACACCTGGTAGGCGATACTCTCCAGCGCTGCTCTTATTACGTGCGCTCTGCCCGTACCTCTCGTCAGCCCCGTGATAGTGCCGCGGGCATCCTGGTCCCAGTGCGGCGCTCCCAATCCGGTAAATGCGGGAACAAAATACACGCCGCCGTTATCTGCAAGTCGGGATGCAATGGATTCGGTTTCTTCTGCCGTTGTGATAATGCCTAATGCATCACGCAGCCATTGTACGACCGCACCGGCGGTAAATACGCTGCCTTCCAGCGCATAGGTGATTTTATTTTGAATGCGCCATGCAATTGTTGTCAGCATTTTGTTGTTGGACTGTACGGCCGTATCGCCAGTATTCATCAGCATAAAACATCCCGTGCCATACGTGTTTTTACTGCTGCCGGGTTCGAAACAGCGCTGGCCGAACAAGGCCGCCTGCTGGTCGCCCGCAACTCCTGTTATGGGTATGGAATGATTGAATAACTGCGCCCTGCCATAATCATCTGCAGAGTTTTTAATAGTTGGTAACAGGTTGGCCGGAATATTGAATAATTGCAACAGTTCGGGATCCCAGGTACAGGTGTGAATATTCATCAACATGGTGCGGCTCGCATTGCCGGCATCCGTAGCGTGAACGGCTCCGTTTGTCAGTTTCCAAATTAGCCAGGTATCTATGGTGCCACACAGCAATTCATTGTTCAATGCACTTTGCCTGGCGCCGGGAACGCAATCGAGTATCCAGTGAATTTTGGATGCACTGAAATACGGGTCTATGACCAATCCTGTTTTTTGGGAAATCATTTTTTCCCGCTTAGCCTCTCTAAGTGTCTCGCAGAAATCACCCGTGCGACGATCCTGCCAGACAATGGCATTATACACCGGTTTGCCGGTATGTTTATTCCATACCACTGCGGTTTCACGCTGATTGGTAATGCCGATACAGGCGATATCCGAAATGTCTGCTTTTGATTGTTCAAACGCATCGCAAATAGTGTGGTACTGCGTTTCCCAGATTTCCATCGGATCGTGTTCTACCCATCCCGGTTTTGGAAATTGCTGTGTGAATTCCTTTTGTGATTTTGCCACTTCCCGGAATTGATCGTCGTAAATTATGGTGCGTGAAGATGTTGTTCCCTGGTCTATTGCCATTGCGTATTTCATAGATCACTCACTTTAATTTGACTTGTAAAACGACGGGCTGATGATCCGAATATTCAAAGCCCTGGTCTATTGTGTGTACGCTGATTATTTCGAGATTGGGCGACAGCAGGTAACAATCGATAATTGTTTTGAATGTGTGTGCATCCAAAGGCGTAACCAGGTGCCGGTTCGTCGGAATCTTCGGGTCGTAAGCCCATTGCCACCCGGGCATGTAATCGGCATCGATAGCGGGCGGTATATAATTGTCCGGTGCGCTGCTCCCAAAAGTTTGCGGGTTAAATCCGGCGGGGCATTGATTGAAATCGCCGCCGACTATCACGTAATTTCCCTTTTCGTATTCGGCGCCGATAATTTGTTTCAGGAAATCCATTTCCTGCTGTTTTACAATGCCTGTTTCATCGTAGGCAGAGTTGTGCGTATTGATTACAATGAGTTGCTTGCCGTCACGCATTGCATACCGGTTTAACAATATGCAGCGGTCCAGGAAAAAGATGCGTGTCGGCCAGGGAAATTTTCCCGGGTATTGATAGCGCATCGATTCAACAGGCAGATACCTGCTGAAAGTTGCTACGCCGCTGGTTACTCTCCCCAGCGGGTTTGTAATCGGCAGCGGTACATGCCGCACATTGTAATTTAAGGCAAAAGAAGATGTATAATGCGTTAAGGAATGAAAGATGGAATCGTATTGATTGATAAAATAACTTCTCTTTGAGTTTTGGTCGATTTCCTGGAATAAATAAAACTGGATAGAGTCGTTATTTAAAACCGTTGAAAGTATTCCCGAAAAATTTTTGTCCCAAAGCTCCCTGGAAGTGCGCACTGTTTTGCCGCCGTCGTAGAAGAAATCGCTTTCCCTGCCCAGGCCGCCGTAACCGATATTCCAGTTCAGCAAATTAAAAACGGAATCGGTATTGCCAATGGCTGTGCCCCTGCCCGAAATAATTGCCTCCTCACTTGCGCCCGCTGCAGGCTTGTAATCCGTAACCGTTCCGTACAATATCAACCCGCCAAAAAATAACAGGGCGGCGATGAGCAACAGGAGCAGGATTCTGCCAATGAGTAGTATTATTTTCATTTCTACTGTTTACTTTTATCGTGAAATTAAGTTATTAATATGAAAACTGTTGGGCTGTAATGATTCAACATACTTATGAATGGCCGCATTCGAAAAAATATACGCTGCAAGCCACATTCCTGGAAGGCAGCGATGATCCCGTTGGTACCATAGGCATTGTGCACGGCCAGTCGGATCACAGTGGCCGGTTTGCGCACGTAGCTGACTTTTTATGTGCAAATCATTATTCTATCATGGCAGTAGATTTACCCGGTCACGGACGTTCCGGCGGCAAGCGTGGACATATAGACACATTTGGCGATTATATAGAAACGGTGGACAGAATGGTAGAGGCATTGCAGAACCTGCAACCCGGGAAGCCGGTGTATTTGTACGGCCATAGTATGGGCGGAAATGTCGTGTTGAATTATATGCTCTCCGGCAGGTATCAGGTCAATGGTTGTGTGGTGACATCGCCGTGGATACGCCTCGCTTTTGAACCGCCAAAGTGGAAACAATCACTGGGGAAATTCGTGCGCAATATTTACCCGTCGCTGCAGCAGCCCACCGGCCTGGATGCCGCACTGCTATCGCATGATGAAACGGTGGTCGCCGCTTATAAAAGCGATCCGCTGGTGCATGGTAAAATCTCGTCGGCGGCATTTTTTGAAATATTGGAACACGGCGAAATAATTTTAAGTCCCGACCGGAAATTTACCCAACCCATTTTTCTCGCACATGGTACCGGCGATAAAATAACTGATTTCACCGCAAGTCGGGAACTTGCTTCCCTGCATCCGGATATTATCTCTTATAAGGAATTTGACGGATTGTTTCACGAACTGCACAATGAACCCGGGAAACAAACATTACTCCAAGATATTTTACATTGGTTAAATCAACAGACACATCATGAATAAGAGTACATTGTCCACTGCGTTTTTAACGAATACGACTATTTTCTACGCCGTAATGATAGGTCATACCGCCTTTGCATTGACAGTGGTGTTCGTGCTTAAAGGAGCGATGGCGACTATAGATCCCGCCAATAACAATTTGTTGTATTTGGCGATTGCTCTTTCCATCACAGCGGTATCAGGCGGATATATGTTGTATAAATCAAAAGTGGATGCCATTCCCAAAGGCGGGGATGCACTTAAAAAATTGACGTTGTGGCGCTCCGCCTTTATTTTAAAAATTGCATTGATTGATGCGGCTTGTTTATTTCATTTGGTGTTTCTCATGCTGACCAATAACCGGATATACTTATATCTCTATATTCTGATGGCAGTGATCATGTTGTTGAACAAACCCATGCAGTCGCGGATTATGGAGGAATTGCAAATCGGAAGAGATCAGGTATAAAAAAAGGATTCATCTACTGAATCCTTTTGCGCCGCCTGTATTCTTACTGATTAGAATCTAACGATTAATCCGCCGTTATACCTGGTTGATTTGCCCACGTTTTCGCCGTTGAGTACGATTGCACCGCCGGCATAAATACCGAGCATCTCAATTATATTGTAAGCTACGGTAATGCCCGCTTTATGATAACTTACACCGAGTTTCCTGAAATCGCCGGGGTTCGGCAAATCGTGACCGCCTTTAACGCTTTGAATGGTGTAATACGCATCGGCGTAAAACTTGGGGTTGTTGTAACCGACTTTGAAATTGAATTGGGAGCCGCTCGGTGCGGGGTTGAAGCGCATTAAACCCGCTCCCTGAAATTCAAAGAACAGGCCGCCGTTAAATCTCGCCATGGCGATAGCCCGCAGGTCAACAGCCGTTGCTCCCTGCCCAATACCGTATAAATCAACGACGTAATCCGATACAGGTGTGCTGATGCCGACCGCTGGCGATACGCTCAGGTTCAGCCCACCCATTTGCGCATCCACCACTTTGTATTTGGCGTAAAAAGCTAAGTCCTGAAGCCCCTTCCTGTTGACATCATCGCCATTAAAATCCTTGGTATCCACCATGATATAAGGCACAGAAACGGCTATTGCCAGTTTTTCTCCTAAGCCGTAGGTGCCGTAAATACTGAATGAATTCGTGTTGTAATCACCTGCCCAATTTGCCTCTTTGCCATTGCCCAAAAAGAAGGAATCATACGATTCAAAGGATCCGGAAACGGCAATGGCCGCATTATTTTTACCGGGATAGAAGCCATCCACCGGCGCTTGTGCATTTACTTCTGCGAGTAAAAAAATACAAGAAATAATGAAAGCGATTTGTGTTATTCGTTTTTGCATTTCTTTTTTGATTTTAGCGTTTCAAAATTATTATTTTAAACTTTTATTGGACAATATTACACACTATTGTTTCAAATGCTGATTCAAATTGACATATTATCCGGCGTTCAAATTATTTCCAATACTCCTCTCGTCCTCGATCAACATTTTTACGAGGATGACAATGTGTTTATCACAGTGTTTGGCAGTGTATTTGACAGCGCAAAAATACAATGGCTGAATGTAAATGCAATTCAAATTTATCCCGATTTGAAAACTGCTTTCATGAACCGCATTGAAGGCGCCGGATCATTGATTATTTGCAATAAAAAAGAGAATACCATCCGGGTATTTACCGATCCGTATCGATTGTTTTGCCTGTATATTGTCCAACTGCCCGACAAGCTTATTCTGTCTGATTCGCTGCGGCAAATTGGCGAAAACGTACAGCTCACTGTTAATGAAACTTCAATTATCGAGTTGACTTGTATAAATACAACAATAGGCAATAAGACTATCTTCAATGAAGTCCAAACCCTGCCAGAGGGAAAAGTCTTCACCTTTTGTAAAATGGGAAACACGATTGCTATCGAAGAGGATGTGTTTTGGAAGTTTCCGGTGAGGCGGGACAGGGAAGTGGCTTTAACGGAAATATCGGAGGCCTTTTATGCACATGTGAAAAAGGGGTTGCAACTTTCCGACTCCATTTCCCTGGCATTAACCGCGGGACTGGACAGCCGGGCGACACTTGCCGCATCGCTTACGGGTAGAGAAAAATTACAACTCTACACCCATGGATTTGCCAAGAGCAATGACGTGATAACGGCACAGCGCATCGCCGGGCATTTTGGTATGCATCATTTTTTTTACGACCTGAACACCGCGGACTTTATTCGGTCAATTCCGGATCTCGCCCGGATTGTCAATTCCGGGTACGAGTGTTCGTTAAACGGATTATCGCATGCCCATGCGGTGCGCTCCTATACCGGGCAGCAACAACTGGCCTCTGTCTTTTTTTCTTCTTTCGGCGGGGAATTGCTCCGGGCCTATTATTTACCCGCCGGTTTGCCCGGTGCCATTTCTTTAGATGCCATGGCCGACGGCATCCGCAGGATTTCACAGGTGAAACTCAAATTCTCGGTCTTCAATAAAAGCGAAAACGCAGTGCGGGATCAGTTGAATCAATCCATTTACGACGAGTTGAAGTCGGCGCCGGATACATCTTCCTATTCTGCCCTTGCTGATTACTATTACCACCGCCGAAATTTCAATAGCGTTACTACACGCTTTGCAGCTCGCTATTTTAAAGTTTTTAATCCCTATTTCTCCAGGGAAATATACGATTTGCTGCCATCCGTGTCCGCACATGTAAAACGCAGCGGCGCTATTCAAAAACACATTGTGCAAACAGGTGATACTTATTTAAGCCGGCATCTTCTAAATAACCGCTATGCAGTTGATAATTCAGTGTATTCAAAACTGCGGGTGAAGGCCGCCCGCATGCAACACCTTGCCCGGGTACTCGTCAATAAAGTGTCGAACCGCCAACGCCAAACCTTGTATTTTACCGATTACGATGCCTGGATAAAGAATGACCACCGGCAGTGGTTTTTACACGCATTTGAACCGGACGGTAATGCAAACATCTTCAATACGGGGGAATTAACCCGTTTTGCCAAACAATATGTTAGCGGTGAACAGCCTTTTGCTTACTATAGATTTCTCACCAATATTTTTTCCTTTTTAAATTGCATTAACAATTTTATACATGAGAATATAGATTTTTCGGGTGTCAATAAAAAAACTTTTAAAAGTGATTGGGAATGAGATACCTATTTTTGCAGGATGAAACTGTTAGAAGCCGCAGGAAATTCACTGAACCAGGTGAGTACCCTATTAGCTAAATTCAACGAAGAAGAATATTGCAGACCTCTGCCCATATTACATAATACATCCATTGGAAAACATGTGAGGCATATCATCAACTTTTATCAATGCATCATCAATCCAAGTGAAAGTGAAGTGATAAGTTACGATACCCGGCAGAGAGACAAGCAATTGGAAGAAAATCCCGTTTATGGGAGAATCATCATTGATGCGCTGGTTGCTGACTTAAAGAAACTGAGCCCGGACACACCTGTAAAGGTGAGGCAGAATTTTTCAACCGTTGAAATGGATGATGCGCAGATAATAGACAGTACGATAGGCCGTGAAATAATGTATGCCTTTGACCATACCGTGCATCATCTGGCAATCATAAAAATCGGGTTGAATGAAAACTACCCCGATAAAATCACGGATGTCAATTTGGGAGTTGCGCCATCCACTATCCGGAATAACAATTAATCACGCACCCGGTTCAGCCCCATTGCCTTTAACATCCAATTGGGCAGCGACGCTCCACGTTCCCTGTTCTTCAGGTGAATATACCAGCCGAATTTTTTAAGGATGGGCACTTTATGCGTTTCGACAAATTCGATGAGTGCGCCATCGGGGTCTTCAATATAGGTGAAGTGCCCGGCAGCTTCTCCCATATTAAATGCGCCACTGTCAACCGTGAAGGGAAATCCCTTTTCGCTGCATCGCTTACCCAGTGCCTCCATGCCGACCACGTCAAAGCACAAATGAATAAAGCCCATATCGCCCCAGAACCGGTTTTCAAAAATTTTCCTCGGCGTACGGCCTTCTGTCTGCACGAGTTCAATTGTGTTACTGCCCAGCAATGGCGCAAAAGGTCCGCGGCGTGGTGCGGAATGTCCGAGCAATACCCTGCGTGAAATACAATCGCCACCGGGCAATACGGCGGTATCTTCGAAATTGCCTTTTGAATCGTAAATGACAGTGTCGAAGCCGAGCAGGTCGCGGTACAATACCAGCGATTTTTCTATATCGCTCACACCGAACATTGCCCCGTAAACACCGCCGGTGCTGTGGTTTGTCTTTCCAAACCAATTATCGGCTTCTATTACCTCAAATATGTTTCCGTAGAGGTCTTTCAGGAAAAAGTGCTTTTGCCCGGCCGGGTTCTCCGTTATCTCTCCGAGCATGTCGGCGCCCTTGCTTTTGATATGCGCAAAGGATGCGTGTATATCCCTGCTTTTAATTTTGCAGGCGTAAATGCCGAGGTCGCCGTACCGGATTTCGAAGTCGGGGCTAACCGGCCTGCGGCTCGTGTATTGCCAGATCTCCATGCCGCCGCCGCCGTTCATATTGACGGCCAGGATCGCATGGCGTTTCTGCGGAACTCCTCCCGTATAGGGCAACATCAGGTTGGCTTCGGCTGCCTCTTCAAATATTTTAGTATCCATGCCGAACACCTGGCGATACCATTTCCACGCTTCATGTACATAGGGATTTCCGATTCCGATCTGTTGGATGCTGCTGATTATTGGTTCCATTCGTTAGTTGTTTCTATTAAAATCATTTTAGTGATTAATTTTTATTGGGGTCCACCTTTGCGGCTAACCTGTAAAACAAAGCGGGAGCAAATTTGCGCAAGTAATAAGCAACCCATTCAATTTGCGCTATCATTATTTCCTTCTTATCCCGCTCAATGGCGCTTACAATTTTGTTGGCAACGGTGGATGGGGATATCCCTTTTTGCTGTGCCGGGTCGGCAATGCCGTGTTTGCTACCATCCTGCTTAATTGCATTTACGGATATTTCTGTATTTACCCTCGCCGGACTGATGATTAAAACCTTAATATTTTTATCCGACAGTTCGGCACGCAGCGATTCATAAAATCCCTGCAATGCAAATTTAGACGCTGCATAGGCAGTGCGCTCTTTCCAGCCGAACTTACCGGAGAAGCTGCTCATTACCGCAATCATGCCGCCGCCTTGTTGCAGCATATGCGGTAAGATTGCTTTGGTCAATGCCACGCTGCTGAAATAATTGACCTCCATAATGCGGCGGTCAATTTCCAATGGCGTTTCTATCGCCTGCGACCTCTGGCTGATCCCGCCGTTGTTTATCAGCAAGTCAATGCGCCCAAATAGAGCCAATGCCTTTTCTGCAATTTGAGGAAGAATATGCACGCCGGCGAGATCAAAGGACAATACTTCGGCTTCGGCTCCCGACTCCCTGCACCGGGCACACACCCGTTGCAGTTCGGCCTCACGTCTTGCCGATAGTATTAACCGGGTGCGCTTTTTTGCCAACGCATACGCCAACGCTTCGCCTATGCCTCCCGATGCACCTGTCAGCCATACGACTTTACCCTGTAAATCGTTCATAACCGGCGCTTACCTCCGTTGAAGCTTTTGTTGTATGCTCTTTCCAGGCGCCCGCATTTACCCGCCATTCTATGTATCAGTTTGTCGTTTACTACATTGACATTCCATACATGCATGTCTCAATAGTTTAAAGTGAAGATAAAGAATTACGGCCTTCCAGCAGTCCGCAGCCATAGGCCGGATAAATAACGGCACGGCATTGTGATTGTAACCGCTTCCCGGTAATAAAAGACTTACGAACAGAAATAATGACCTGTTGTCCAGGGAATTTACCCGCTCTGCGAAAACGCATAATCCCAATGCCGGGGGCGATGCGATGTGGAACTCTGCAACCCCGGCAGTTGCAGATCCAAATTCCTTTGCGATGGTTACCGGCATTGACATGACGGGCAAATTTACAAATGAATGCCGGAAGCCGGTTTTTGAAGTCTTTTTTGTCCTAAACAGATTTTTTTCAATCTTTTGTAACTTTTACATGCATTCAATCGCTTTACCGTTAAAATCCGTTAAATGCGGTTAAAAAAAACTTTATTTCCGGTATTTTCACAACACAATTTTGCGTAAACTTTGAAAATGGACCCCGCATATCTGAAAACTGTTTTAATTACTGCGGTGATAGCCTTTAGCGCTTTAAATCTGTTTGGCTGCAGCACTACCGGGGCGCAAAATGATAACACCAAACCACAACAAAATACCTCTTCGCTAAACGGTGAGAATGCTCCCATGGCATTCCCCGGGGCAAACACAGAAGAATCCGATCATAAAAATATCATCATTGTATTTACGGTTGACGATGCCAAGCGCATTCACGTGGTGCAAATCAGCGGCGGATATAATTTACTCACGGAGTATATACGCAAATCACTGGAAGGTAAAGTGCTGGAATCCGATAATGCCGTTCCGGGTATTAATTACGTGATGACCGTAAAATTTCCCTCAACGATTTGACTTCGTTCCCACATCGGGTTTTTCCAACTCTGGTCGAGGTTTATTTATATTTGAGCTATTCAATAAGAAATGGTATATGCTCAGGAATAGATTTGTAACCGCAATTTTTTTTCAGTTAATACTCAGTGCAGGTATCGTCACAGCGCAGAATGTAGCGCTGGATGCCGCCGGCATTTTACTCGAATTGCAGAAGTTGAATACCACGGGAAGGGTGTTGTATGTAGCCGCTCACCCCGACGATGAAAACACCCGGTTGATTACCTATTTTGCCAACGGGAAAAAAGTGCGAACCGCTTATTTATCATTGACACGGGGCGATGGCGGTCAGAATTTAATCGGTGTGGAACAAGGCCCTTATCTGGGCGTGTTGCGCACTCAGGAATTGATGGAAGCCCGGAAAACCGATGGCGGCGAGCAATACTTTACCACTGCCGTTGATTTTGGATATTCAAAAACGGCAAAGGAGACGTTTGCCATCTGGGATCATGACCGCTTATTGGAAGAGGTAGTATGGGTAATCCGCAATTTTCAGCCCGACATCATTATTACCCGGTTCCCTCCCGATGAAAGAGCCGGCCACGGACAGCACACGGTAAGTGCGGTAATTGCTCAGGAGGCGTTCGATGCCGCAGCTGATCCCACAATGTTTCCCGATCAATTACAATATGTAAAACCCTGGGCAGCCCAACGCATTTTCTGGAATGCCAGCGTGTGGTGGGACCCTTCGCTTCCTGAAAAATTAAAGAATCAAAAAAATACGGGCATCATCGATATTGGACTTTACAATCCGTTGCTCGGTGCTTCGTACGGTGAAATCGCCGCCCACAGCCGCACACACCACAAGAGCCAGGGCTTCGGCAGCGCCCCTTCCAGGGGATCTCAAATGGAATATCTTACACTTACCAAAGGCGCTGACTTTGACTCCGATATCTTCGAAGGTGTTTTCACCACCTGGGAACGACTGCGCATGGGCTCGGATATCGGCGCCATGATCGATTCAATTATCGCCGGTTATGACATGCGCAACCCCGCCGCCTCCTTACCGCAATTGCTGGACTTGTATAAAGTGCTGCAATCCATGCCTCAGCAAAATTTGATTGTGTATAAAACACATCAGCTACAGCAAATTATCCTTGCTTGTGCCGGTATTTGGTTAGAGCCGGCAGCGACACAGCCGGTGGCTACTCAGGGAGAAAATTTAACCGTTGTGAATAACAGTATTGCCCGTATGCCGGCCGATGTTGTTCTGAAGAGCATTGAAGTAAATGATTCGGTAATCTCCCTGAACCGGCCGATGGCGCTGAATATAAATTACCGGGATACGATGCAACTGCGCATCCCTTCCGATGCAAGTTCTTCTCCCTACTGGATGCAGTTGCCGTACAACGGATTTTTTGAAGTACAAGACAAAACAAAAATCGGTAAACCCGAAAGCGACCCCGCTATCGAAGTAACCTATCAATTGTTGTTCGGCAAGGATGTCGAAATGGATGTCAAACGCGGCGTTGTATATAAAGAAACCGACCCGGTGGAAGGCGAAATAATCGACCCGCTCGCCATTGTTCCGCCGCTTGCGATAAACCCGTCGGATGAAGTATTTGTATTCGGCGGTAATAAGTCAAAAAAAATAATAATCAACGTAAAAGCATTCCGCGATATTAAACACGGCAATATACGATTGCAGACCGGCGAAGGTTGGTTGGTGGAGCCGGGCAGCCGGAACATCGAGCTGCCAAAGGGAGAATCTCTCCGCCTGGAATTTGAAGTTACACCACCTGTTGACGCCTCTTCCGCCGTATTGCAACTGTTTTACACCACCGAATATGCATCCGAACAACCGGCACAGAAAATTACAATAATAGACCATCCGCATATTCAGCGACAGGTAATCGTGGAAGCATCTGCCGCAACAATGGTTAAAGTGGAAACCGCTTTTACCGACAGGAAAATCGGGTATATTGAAGGAGCGGGCGATAAGGTGTTTGAATCGCTGCAACAATTGGATGCAGACATAAACTTGATTGACCCGCGGGGAATTTCATTACAGGAATTAATGCAATACGATGTCATTATTGCGGGAATCCGTGCATACAATACCTCCAAGGACCTGGCGGATATTCACAACCTGTTGAAAGCCTATACGGAACAGGGGGGCATCTACATTGTCCAATACAATACGAACCGCGATTTATTTACCGCTGATATTGCACCTTATCCGTTTACCATTGGCAGGGGAAGGGTGAGCGATGAACATTCGGAAGTGCGTTTTTTACTGCCCGATCATCCGGTATTGAACACCCCCAATACAATTACAACGGCGGATTTTCAAAATTGGGTACAGGAGCGGGGGCTTTACTTTGCAACGGAAATGGATTCCGCATTTGTCGCACCGCTGGCTTTCAAAGATCCGGATGAAGAGGCGCAGAACGGCGCACTGATTATCGCAGACTACGGCAAAGGCGCTTTCATTTATACCGGCATATCCTTCTTCCGCGAACTGCCCGCAGGCGTGCCGGGCGCTTACCGGTTATTTATCAATTTACTGGAGTACAAACCCCTGACGCAATAAAATGGAATCGAGAGACAAAAACAATAAACCGGAAGCGCCCTTGCTCGGCTCATGGAGAAATTGGTATATGGTTTTAATAACATTTCTCATTCTACAGATTGCACTTTTTACCTGGTTGACAATACTTTTTAAATGAGTATTGCCGATTGGATAGTGATGCTTGGCACCCTGACGGCAATTGCCGTTTACGGAATCTTCCACACGCGGAACAGCCGCAACCTCGAAGGCTTTATTAAAGCGGACAATGCGGAGCGCTGGTGGGGTATCGGGCTATCTGTTATGGCTACACAGGCGAGCGCCATCACCTTTCTCTCTACGCCGGGACAGGCCTATTCCGACGGCATGCGCTTCGTTCAGTTTTATTTCGGTCTGCCGATAGCCATGATACTCGTTTCGGTATTCTTCATTCCCATGTATTACAAATTAAAGGTCTTTACTGCCTACGAATTTCTCGAAAGCAGGTTTGACGTCAAGACCCGCACCTTGACTGCCGGGTTATTCCTCTTGCAGAGAAGCCTGGCGGCGGGCATTACCATCTATGCACCGTCCATTATCGTTTCGCAGTTAATCGGCTGGAGCCTGAATTTTACAGTATGCTTTATTGGGCTTTTCGTCACGCTCTATGTAATCTCAGGTGGCGCACGGGCGGTGGCGATCACCCATAAGCAACAGATGGCCGTCATGTTTACCGGGATGTTTGTGGCATTTGGCTTCCTGGTGTACTATATCAGCCGGCAAATGAGCCTGAACGATGGCCTGCACGTGGCTGGTGCGCTCGGCAAAATGAATGTCGTTGACTACACATTTGACCTGAACAACCGCTATACGATTTGGAGTGGTATTCTCGGCGGGCTGTTCCTGCAACTGAGTTATTTCGGTACGGATCAAAGCCAGGTGGGCAGGTATATTTCCGGAAAATCTGTAGCCCAAAGTCGCCTGGGTTTGCTGTTCAACGGCCTGATGAAAATTCCAATGCAGTTCTTTATCTTGCTGACCGGGGTTTTGGTATTTGTATTTTATCAGATATACCAGCCGCCGGTGTATTTCAACACACTGGAAATTGAAAATGTAAAGTCATCTGAACACCGCGATGCATTCATGGATTTACAGGTGCAAATGGATTCGGCCTTCTCCCATAAAGCCATTGCGCTTGAGCGATATGTAGCAGCCCTGCATTCGGGTAACGAAGCGCAGGTATTGGCTGAAAAAAATACATTGACCGCCGGCCAGGTGCGCTACGACAGCCTGCGCAGCGCCGTTCAGGTTTTGATTGCAGACAATAACCCGAAAGCCGAGGACGATGGCGATTATATTTTTATGCGCTTCGTCATGGATTTCCTGCCGGTGGGCTTGATAGGCCTTTTGTTCGCCGTCATATTTTCTGCCGGCATGAGTTCATCGGCTTCTGAAATTACCGCACTATCGGCAACGTTTACCATCGATGTCTATAAACGGTTGCTGGTGAAAAATGCCTCGCCCGAAAAATACCTTACTGCCTCCAGGATCTTCACCCTGTTGTTCGGCATTCTCGCTATCGGATTTGCTCTCGTCGTTTCGCAGTTCGATAATTTAATCGAGGCGGTAAATATTATCGGCAGCCTGTTCTACGGCACTATTTTAGGAATATTTATCACTGCCTTTTTACTGAAATCCGTATCGGGAAATGCCGTGTTTATTGCGGCGCTGATTACCCAATTTGTTATTTTCTACATGGATTTCAACGACCGGTTTCACTGGGGTCTGCCATCTCTCCACCTTAGCTACCTGTGGAATAATGTTCTCGGCTGCCTGCTGGTGATGCTGCTCAGTTTGATAGCCCGCCTCTTTACCGCAAAAACCAAATAATTTTCACGCCTGCTTACCCTATTTAGAGGCATTCCAAAGGAATCCGGCATTTATTTACTCTGTTAACAAAACCTTAACAAATGTTTAATTGACATTTACAAATAGTGTTAAAAACGGGCATAGCTTCGCAATGTTAATCAGTAAATCGATGAACAGGGTTCATTTTTACGCATTGATATTTGTTTTAAGTGTATTTACATTTGATGCGATAGGTCAGACATTTTCGATGTCGGGAGAATTTCGCCCCCGCATTGAATACCGCGACGGCTTCAAAACGCTGCCGGCCGCAGATGCTGAGCCCGCCTTTCTCGCCAATGAGAGAATGCGCCTGATTCTGGATTATAAGAGTAAGCGGGTAAATTTCCGCCTTACCCCGCAGCATACGGGATTGTTTGGGCAAAACAGCTTTATCAATGCTGCCGAAAACAATTTCTCAATTTATGAAGCATACGCCGACCTGAATTTATGCAGTAAGCAACTGGATTCCACTTGTATTATCGATTTGCTGCGATTGAGAATAGGAAGGCAGGTACTCAACTACGATGGCGGCAGGATATTGAGTAACCTGGACTGGCCTGCACAGGGCATCCGTCACGATGCGGTAGTGCTCTTCCTGGAAGAAAAGGGATGGGAGTTTATTTTGGGTGCGGCATTTAATCAGCAAGCCGATGTATTATCCGGTACCGCCTTTTACGGCAATTATTACAAGTCACTACAGTTTGCCAGGCTGCATCACACATTTAAAAATCTCGACCTGGCAGCGTTGATTTTAAAAGATGATTTTCAAAATGTCATTACCGATTCACTCGGCGATAAAACTACCAATGGTGTAAACAGCCGGATAACCGCCGGAGGTATGTTGAAATATACCATTGCACCGGGTGTGAGTGTGCACGGCGAATTTTACCAGCAGATGGGTAAAGACATACTTTTCAATAACCTGAATGCACAGCTATACAGTTTGGAAGTGCAGTTTAAAACACCGAATAAAAAACTGATTATTACTCCGGGTGCCGACATCCTGAGCGGCAATGACGGCGTAGTTCAAAACGGGGGAAACCTCGAAAATACAAACCGGTTCTTCACGCCGACTTACGGCATCAACCATAAATTCTACGGCTATGCCGATTATTTCTATTGCGGCAATGCATTTGGCGACGGCGGACTGATCGATTATTATATCCGCAGTTCCTTTGCATTTACAAGTAAGTTCAATACATGGCTACACTTCCACGCATTCAATTCTTATGCGGATATCGCCGATTTAACAGATCCTTCCAAAACAGTTTCACCTTACCTGGGAACAGAAATAGACTGGCTGTTAAATTACACCTTCGACGAACAAGTGAGCGTACAGTTTGGCACTTGTTTTATGTTTGGATCAGAAACGCTGAAACAAGTGAAGAGCCTGACCGGCGACATTCGCAATGTCGGAAATTTTACCTACCTGCAATTTAAGTTTACGCCAAAGTTTTTTGAAACGAAGGTCGCCGGATAAGAACCCGGCGTTTCGGGCTTATTGTTGAATCTTTGTGAATAAATGCATTCCCGCTAACTCTTTCGCAGAAAATTGCAATGCTTCATTACACTGCGATGCGTAATTTTGGAGTATGCAACAATATCATGCGCTACTCCGAAAAATTCTGGAAGAAGGGGTTGCGAAAAGCGACAGGACAGGTACAGGAACGCTGAGTATTTTCGGATACCAGATGCGCTTCGACTTGTCGAAGGGCTTTCCGTTACTCACTACAAAAAAATTACATGTCCGTTCCATTATTCACGAACTGCTTTGGTTTATCAGCGGCGACACCAATATTAAATATCTGAAGGACAACGGCGTTTCGATTTGGGATGATTGGGCCGACAGCAACGGCGACTTAGGGCCGGTGTATGGTCATCAATGGCGGTCATGGCCGGCGCCCGGCGGCAGGAAAATTGATCAGATTCAACAATTAATTGAGCAAATTCAGCACAATCCGGATTCACGCCGGTTAATCGTGAGCGCCTGGAACCCCTCCGATATTGAATCTATGGCGCTGCCGCCATGTCATTGTTTATTTCAATTTTATGTAGTTGAGGGAAAGTTGAGCTGCCAGTTGTACCAGCGCAGTGCAGACACTTTTTTAGGCGTGCCTTTTAATATAGCCTCCTATGCATTATTGACCATGATGGTGGCGCAGGTTTGCGGCCTTCAACCGGGCGAATTTATTCATACCTTCGGCGATGCCCACTTGTACAACGATCATATCGAACAGGCAAAGTTGCAGTTGAGCAGAGAGCCGAGAGCGCTGCCCGTAATGCAAATAAATCCGGAAGTAAAAGATCTGTTTGCTTTTAAGTTTGATGATTTCACGCTGCTGGACTACAATCCCTATCCGCATATAAAAGCAGATGTGAGCGTATGATTTTTTCAATTATTGTCGCAGCAGATACAAAGGGCGTTATCGGTTTACACGGCGAAATGCCATGGAAAAAATTAAGTGCCGATTTAAAATTTTTTAAACAAACAACCTTAGGACATTGGTGTATTCTGGGTCGCAAAACCTATAATGCATTAGGCAATGCCGTTCTACCCGGAAGGCAATTTATCGTCGTCACCAGGGATACTTCTTTCAAATCTTCCGATAGCCTGGTAACCCATTCACTCGAATCCGCAATGCAAATGGATGTAATTGCCAAAGAACAGGAAGTGTTTATCCTGGGCGGTGGCGAAATTTACAGGCAGGCGTTTCCCTATGTCAGCAAAATATATCTCACACGTATTCACGATTCGTTTAATGGCGACACGCATTTTTTTATCCCCGATCCCGAAAACTGGAAACTGACTTCACGCAGGGATTTCCCACAAGATGAAAAAAATCCGTACCGGTATTCCTTTTTGGTATTTGAAAAAATTTAATCGTTAAATTGTTAAATTGAAAACAGGCCAGGCATTACCGCTGAGAAAAAAAGTACTGAACGGAGTGGTAATTGTCGCTGCACTCGGTTATTTCGTTGATATCTACGACTTGATTTTATTTGGGATAGTGCGCAGCCCGAGTTTACAGGCGCTGGGTTATACGGGAGATGATTTGGTGGATAAGGGGTTATTCCTGTTGAATATGCAAATGGCAGGGATGATGGCCGGTGGGTTACTATGGGGAATTTTAGGCGATATAAAAGGCCGGATATCGGTATTGTACGGTTCGATTTTTTTGTATTCGGTTGCCAATATTTTAAATGGATTTGTTGCTGACATACATCAATATGCCGTATTCAGGCTTTTGGCGGGCATCGGCCTCGCCGGGGAACTGGGCGCAGGCATTACTCTTGTGAATGAAACCATGACGAAAGAGCACCGCGGTTACGGCACCATGTTAGTAGTTACCTTCGGTACGCTCGGCGCAGTGGCAGCGGCGTTAATTGCAGATAGTTTTCAATGGCAGACTTCGTATTTCGTCGGCGGTGGTTTGGGCATCGTCCTGTTGGTATTACGGGTAGGTGTAAATGAAAGCGCCATGTTTAAAAATGCTATAAAAGAAAGTAAACATGCTTTGAGCTTTTTGACGCTCTTTAAAAACCGGAATCGGGTAAAAAAATATTTGCTGTGTATTCTCACCGGCATTCCAATTTGGTTTATTGTGGGGATTCTCATTATACTCTCCCCCGAAATCGGCGAGGTTATCGGTGTCAACGGAACAGTTTCTGCCGGAAAAGCAATTCTGTGGTGTTATGTGGGTCTAAGCGCCGGCGATTTCGGCAGCGGGCTCATCAGCCAACTCATCAAAAGCAGGAAGAAAGTCGTAATCGCTTTTATAATCCTGTGTACGCTTGTTACAGTTGTCTATTTATTCTCAAATGCTATCAGCCTGCTTTATTTTTATTTTCTCTGTTTTGCCCTGGGATTCTCCGCTGGGTATTGGGCGCTGTTCGTCACCATGGCTTCGGAACAATTCGGAACAAATATTCGCTCAACGGTGACGACTACCGTTCCCAATTTTGTGAGAGCTTCGGTTATTCCAATTACGCTTTCCTACCAGTTTGTCGCTGCTAATTCCGATGTGCGTATTGCCGCCTTAACAGTGGGATTGGTTTGTATGGCAATTGCATTATGCGCAATTCTTCTTTTAAAAGATACTTACGGCAAAGAACTGGACTACCGGGAAGCGGATTAGTGCATGCTTTTTTCAACTGAAAATCCGCCGTACAATCTTTTTGCCCTATTTTGAAGATAGTTTAGTGTTTTTTGTATTTGGTTAACAATTTCATGGGCGAAATTTAATTTCCGTTTGATTTTGGCAATGCAAATGTAATTTCCTTTGTAGTTCAAAATATATACGAAATGAAAATTACTACTAGACTACAAATTTTTACAACCTTTTTTGCAGTGATTTTACTGCTGGCCAGTTGTAAAAAGGAATCATCAGTCCTGGATCCGGATGGTGATTTTGTTGCGAAAAAGACATCTGAATACGATGCCAGAGTAGCACAGGCCTATACAGCTCAATTTTTAAAAATGATTAAAGAAACACCCGGTTGGTCGCCTCCGGTTGCTGCCCGTGGTTTGGGTTATGTCGGACTGGCATTATACGAATCTACCCGTCCGGGAATTCCCGGCAGCCATTCCATGGCCGGTCAGTTGAATGAATTGAACGCATTGCCCGAGATTGAGTCCAATGAAAAATACCATTGGGAATTGTGTGCAAGTGAGGCGATGTATCATATCATTTTAGACATGATCCCCACCTGTACACCCGAAAATCTGGATTTGCTCACGGCTATCTACAACGATTTTGATGCGGAATTCTCCAGTTTGCCTACAGAAGTGTACGATAGGTCAGTTGCCTTTGGACAGGCAATTGCCGATGCGGTTTTTGAATATTCAAAAACAGACGGTGGACATGAATGCTATGCGACAAACTTCCCGGCTGATTATGTGCCGCCGGTAGGTGATGGTATGTGGGTGCCCACGCCTCCGGGATATTCTGCGGCATTGCAGCCCTATTGGGGTTCCGTTCGGCCTTTCCTCGCTGCGGATTTAACCGAAACAGTGGCTGTTCCGCCGTATGCCTACTCTACCTCTACTTCTTCAAAAATGTATGAGTCCGCATTGGAAATATACAATTATGTGAAATACACCACTCCGGAACAAACCGCTATTGCGCTTTTTTGGGCTGATGATGGCGGCACTGTAACGCCTCCGGGACATGCCGTATCCATTTTAAAGCAGGTTATCGATAAGGAGGGCAGTGATTTAGCTCTGGCATCTAAGGCTTATGCTCAGCTCGGTTTATCGTTAAACGATGCATTCATCGCATGTTGGAGTAACAAATTTATCTATAGCCTGGTAAGGCCGGTTACTTATATTATCGACCATATCGATCCGACATTTACCACTATCGTAACTACGCCTCCATTCCCGGAATACACTTCCGGTCACTCACAAAATATGGGTGCGTTCTCTTATATATTGGAATCGATATTCGGACAGAATTACGCATTCACCGATGATACGCATGCAGGCGTGCATCCTGCCAGAAGTTTCACCAGCTTTGATGCAGCCGCTAATGAAGCAGCCATTTCAAGAATGTACGGAGGTATTCATTACCGCCAGGCTTGTACCCAGGGTGTCAGAATGGGCCATATCGTTGGTAAGAATATTGCCGCTTTACAGTGGGATTAATAACACAATGATTTATAATTGTTAATAAAACAGGCCGGTATTGCCGGTCTGTTTTGTTTTTTTGCAGATATATGAAACACTTTCGATTTTTTATTTTTTCCCTTGTAGTTGCTGGCTTGGTAGCATGCAATAAAACGCCCGCATCCCAAATGCCCATGGCAACAAAACATATTTCTTTAAAAAACAGTCTGGATTCGGTGAGTTATGCGCTGGGGGTGAATGTGGCACGCACCCTAAACGGGCAGGGGTTTGACACGTTGAATTACGAAGCCTTTAATACGGCTATTGCCGCTTCACTTAACGCCGATTCCCTGTTGTTGGATCAAACGCATAGTTTGCGCTATATCAATACCTATTTACAAGGGATGACAACGGCTCTCCTGGCCAATAACCTGGAAATTGCAACGCATTTCCTCGATAGCGTTTCAAGGCTTAAAGATGTAAAGAAAATTGCCGATGGCGTTTTTTTGCGCATAATTAAGCAAGGCGCCGGCGATCCGCCTGGCATGAATGATGAAGTAGTTTTTAATTATCTCGGACAATTACCCGACGGCCGGGAATTCGACAACGCATTCGAACGAGGTGTTCCTGCTGTTTCTACAGTGGACGCACTCATAACCGGATGGCAGGATGTGCTCACACATCTGGCTCCCGGTTCAGTGGCCGAAGTATGGTTGCATCCCGACAAAGGATATGGCACCCATGGTGCATATAATGGCATTATTCCGGGAAATGCAGCGCTGTACTTTAAGCTCGAATTGGTCGAGGTACACAAAAAATAATATTGGCATTTCTGCCGTGTAATTAATTGAATTCAATTATATTAGGCCGTTTTCAAAGTAAATGGTTTAACTCTTTGTATGAAATTAATTATTGCGAGCACTTCTACGATATTCGGCCAGGGGTATTTGGAATACCTGAAGCCTGTTTTAACTGAGACTTACGGCGCATATAGCGATATTTTATTTATCCCCTATGCGAGGCCTTCGGGAATATCCCACGATACCTATACTGAAAAAGCCTCGGCATTTTTTACCTCTATGGGAAAAAACCTGGTTGGCCTGCATACCTTCAGCGACCCGGTGCAGGCAATCCACAATGCCGATGCCATCTTTACAGGCGGAGGCAATACTTTTTTACTGTTGCAACAATTGTATGCGCATAATTTGATAGAGCCATTGCGAGCTGTATTAAAATCCGGTGTACCGTATTTGGGGACAAGTGCGGGAAGTAATATAACCGGGCTCACTATCGGCACAACGAACGATATGCCCATTGTATATCCGCCTTCCTTTGATGCACTTCAGTTAGTGCCGTTTAATATTAACCCCCATTATCAGGATCCCGTGGATGGCAGTACCCACATGGGCGAGACAAGGGAAACCCGGATTGGTGAATTTTTGCAATTCAACTCTCAACCCGTTATTGGATTGCGGGAGGGCAGTTGGATCTACCTGGATGGCGGAAAGGCAGAATTGCAGGGTACATTACCTGCAAGATTGTTTAAGCAAAATCAAAAACCGGTAGAGTTGGAAGCCGGCTCGGATCTGAGTTTCCTGTTGTAGGCAATCAATAGGCCTTGGCAAATAATACCCTTTGAGTACTGGGTTTGCCGGAATACACGCAAGCGCCTGTTTCCTGTACCGCATCGAGTGGGATACAGCGTATCGTCGCTTTTGTTTCCGATTTTATTTTTTCTTCTGTCTCTGCAGTGCCGTCCCAATGTGCCAATACAAATCCGCCCCGGTTTTCAATGCAATCTTTAAAGACTTCCCAATTGTCGGCCCTGTGCAGGTTTGCATTGCGGAACTGCACAGCTTTTGCATATATATTGGATTGAATTTCTCTCAGTAATGCACTGACCTGTCCGGCGATATCTTTCCTTTGCCAAAGCATTTTTTCTTTGGTATCCCGACGGGCTACTTCAACGGTGCCGTTTTCGATATCCCGCATTCCGATAGCCATTCGAACGGGTACACCCTTTAATTCGTATTCGGCATATTTCCAGCCCGGTTTTGCCTGGTCGCTATCGTCAAATTTTACGGTGATTTGCGCCTGTTTTAATTCTGCGGTTATTTCGGCTGCCTTTTCCGCAATTGTGGCCAGTTGCTCTTTGTTCTTATAAATCGGGATAATTACCACGTGTAAGGGGGCCAGTTTTGGCGGCAGAATGAGTCCGTTGTCATCGCTGTGTGCCATAATCAATGCACCCATCATGCGGGTGGACACGCCCCAGCTCGTCGCCCAGGCGTATTCCTGTTTTCCCTCACGGTTCAGGAACTTTACATCGAAAGCCTTTGCGAAATTCTGACCTAAAAAGTGGGAAGTGCCCATTTGTAATGCCTTGCCGTCCTGCATCAGCGCCTCTACGCAATAGGTGTCCACGGCGCCCGCAAACCGCTCATTTGGCGTCTTCACGCCCTTGATAACGGGGATAGCCATATACTGTTCCATAAAATCGGCATACACATCCAGCATCTGCAGGGTTTCAGCCTGCGCTTCCTCGGCAGTGGCGTGTGCCGTATGGCCCTCCTGCCAGTGAAATTCGGAAGTGCGCAGAAACAACCGGGTGCGCATTTCCCAACGCATTACATTTGCCCATTGATTGATTAATATCGGTAAGTCCCGGTAGCTCTGTATCCAGTTTTTATAACTATTCCAAATGATGGTCTCCGACGTCGGCCTGATAATCAATTCCTCTTCCAGTTTCGATTCGGGATCTACCATCAGCTTGCCCTTCGCCGAAGGGTCGGTTTTTAACCGGTAATGCGTCACTACGGCGCATTCTTTGGCAAAACCCTCGGCATGTCCTTCCTCCTGTTCTAAAAATCCCTTCGGGATTAACAGGGGAAAACTCGCATTGACATGGCCGGTCTCCTTAAATTTCTTGTCGAGAATACTTTTAATTTCCTCCCAAATGGCCCATCCATAAGGTTTTATCACCATGCTGCCCCGCACTACGCCGTATTCCGCCAGCCCGCTTTGCAGCACTAAATCGTTGTACCATTGAGAATAATCATCCGCCCGGCTTGTAATCTTTTCAGACATTGCTTAAATTTGGTATGGTGTTTGAATTTTAATAAGCGGCAAAATTAATAAAGCTTAGAGTAGCACGTTAAAATTTAAAAACAAATGAAAATGAGACATACATATTTACTCCGGTCCGTTCTCTTAACAGGAGCTTGCCTTGTCATCGGCGGGTTGAGCGCCCAGGTATACGATGATATTTATTATACCCCGGGTAGTTCGCAAACAACAACTACCACAACAACGCAATCGCAAAGCGGCGATTCTGCACAGTATTCTACCGATAACGACGATTACCGTGTGTATTCGGACGATTATAGCAGCGAAAAATATTACGATGAAGAGGGCAATTCCTACATCGTGAATAATTATTACTACGACGAATACGACGAAAGCTATATGAGTTCTATTCAGCGGTTTTATTCACCCTATTACGGATTCAGTTATTATGCACCCTGCTATTATCCATCATATTATTATCCGTATTATTACTACCCCTGGTACAGTGGGTTTAGTTTTTCCATAGGATTTAACTGGGGATGGGGCTATTCCGGCTGGGGCTATCCGCATTACGGTCACCACCATGGCTGGGGTGCATATTACGGTTACGGCTGGGGTTATCCCTATTACGGTTACGGCTGGGGTTATCCCTATGGCGGTTACGGCTATTACAACGGATACTATAACGGATACTATGACGGATACTATAACGGCTATTATAACGGGTACTACGATGGCGCCTATGGCTATGGTTATGGCAACGGTTATTATTATGGGCCCAATCGCAATGGCTCAGCAAATACCGGTGGCGGCGACAGGACATATAACGGTTTAACCGGCGGCGGCTTATCAGACAAGTTAGCTGCTAATAAAGGCGATAACCAGGGTAATACTATCACCGTCGATCGCAATCACAATGTATCAAAGAAAGATGCCCTGGACGTTTCAAAGCCCAATATCGATGTGAAGAAAGATGTAACTGTGAAGAGCGATGCAGTGGCAATGAGCAATAACAATTCAGTGAAAATCGTGAAGAGTTATACCAGCGATAAGTCGCATCAAAACGCAGGTACTTTAAACAACGGCATCAACAAGGGAAGTATCAGCAATAAGGCGGGTACGATAAACAGCGGCAACAAATCCATCAGCACAGATAAGCAGTCTAAACCGCAATATCAATATGCGCCGTCTGACGGTAATTCAAGTCAAAAACGCATTGACAACTCCAAGAAGTTTGATACGCCTAAGAACAACAACAATACGTATCAAAAACAGGAATTCAGTTATCCCGACAGGAGTAATGAGCGCATAGACAATAAGTATAGTACACCTCCGAATAAGACTTACCGCAATGAGACTGTACCGGAAAAATCGAATAACAATTGGTTTAACAACAGAAATAATCAGAGCAATTATAACTCCGGCTGGAATAAGTCTCAGAATTCACAACCGAGCTACAAGAGCAGCACGCCCTCATCCTCACCCTATAAGGGAAACAGCGGAAGTTTTGGCGGCGGCAGCAATAGTAACTCGCGGTCCGGAAATTCGGGTAACATTCACAGGAGATAATCCTGCGGGCAACTACTATTCACTTTAAATAAAACGTTATGAAAAATTGGTATATCATTTATGCCTTACTTTTGGTATTGCCCGTTAATTTGTTGGCTCAAAGCGATGAAGATGCCTTGCGGTACTCAACAGTTGACTTCGGCGGTACTGCACGTTCATGGGGCTCAGCCAATGCGTATGGCGCTGTGGGCGGCGACTTCAGTACCCTGAGTATGAACCCGGCTGGATTGGGAATTTACCGCAGTTCCGAGATATTTTTCGGAATGGGCCTGGCTTATATTGACAACCGTTCGAATCTTTACGATACCTATTTGGACAGAGACCGGTATAATTTTCACGTGAGCGGTGCGGGTATGGTGTTGACAAATATGATTACCGGCAGGGAAAATGCCACCGACAAATGGGTGAGTACCAATTTTGCATTTGGGTATAACCGGTTGGCAAATTATAATAGTGAAGTGAATTATTCCGGTTTTAACAGCTTCAATTCATTGCTGGACAGCTACACTTCGCAACTGAATGCGAATGGCGGGACAAATCCATCAGGTGTTTACGACAGCGATCCGTTTGGCGCCGGCCTCGCATGGGAAACCTATATGTTAAATCCCATACCCGGCGATACGACTCAATATAATTCCGTAATCGAAGGCGGAAATATTCAACAGGCAAAATACATTAAGACAACGGGGGGCTATGATGAATTGGTATTGTCTTTTGCAGGTAATTACGGCAATAAATTATATATCGGCGCCACACTCGGTATGCCCTTGGTAACTTACCACTATTCTTCTGTGTATTCGGAATCCGATGTAAATAATGTGCACAGCGATTTTAATGCGTTTGACCTGATGAACAAAACCGATGCCTACGGTTTCGGCATCAATGGTAAATTCGGCTTCATCTACCGCATAAATAATTACGTCCGCATCGGCGGCGCTGTCCATACACCCACTTACCTGGATATGCACGAGAAATATTACAGCTCTATGAGCTCGCAATTGGATATTACCGGCTCTTACAGCTATGAGTCGCCTTTTGGTGAATATTACTACGGGCTGACTACTCCCTGGAGATTAATGGGAAGCGCTGCGGTGACTGTGCAGAAATACGGTTTCCTCAGTTTCGATTATGAATTTGTCGATTACAGTGTTTCGCATTTTAAGTTTAACCGCATCGGATCGGTAAGTGATATCGCCTATGAAAATGAATTGAATAATGCGATCAATGTAAAATATACAGCCACCCATAATTTCCGGCTGGGGGCTGAAGTGAGTATTGATAATTTTCGTTTAAGAGGAGGATATGCCATCCAGGCAACCCCGTTCAACAGCGATATCGCAACGGGCAATGCCGATTACGCACGCAACACTTATACGGCAGGTATTGGAATTAAAGAGAGAAATTACTTTATCGATTTTGCGTATGTGAATACTTCCTCCACCGAATACGATCAGCAGTATTACAGCGATGTGAACGGTGGTAACCAGGGCGCAACAATTGATAAGCGTTTCAGCAATTTCCTGATGAGTTTTGGTCTGAGATTTTAGCAGCATGGGTACACAGACGAGGCGGCGCACATTGTTGCGCCGTTTTTTTTTTTAGTAATTGACAGGGTAGGAGAAGTTTATCTGACATCCTTGACTGTTGATGCATTTATTGAATTTGTGATTATATGAATACTGCCGGGAAGTCTAAGTTTTTATTGTATTGCCTCTTAGATTGGCCCTTAGGCTACACCTCACTTCCACGGGCAGTTATGCTGGTTTACTGCCGATTTAACGGTAAAGTTGAACATCTCTACCTTGTACCTCGCATTTAATTAGTCATATACCCATTGTTTTATTAAGTGATCTTTTGTTCATTGTTTTAGGTAGCTGACAGCTTATTAAAATGGTCTATTTTTGATTTGGAATTTCAGCTGATTAGGAAGTTGCCCGCCTGGAGGGTGTGACCGATAGCGAAAGCAAGCAGAAAAGTCTTTATTTTTTATTTGTTAAATACTTGACAAAAAGTTTTAGCAGGTGCGATTATTATTCCCGGTTTAATTAAATTTGAATGAATAAACCGGTAGAATATGCGGCACATTAAACTCCTGATATTGCCATGCATAATTACCATGATGGCAGGGCAACAAACGACAAAAGCTCAAATCCAGAAAGGCACAGACATTGACGGAGAAGCAGCCGGCGACTGCTCGGGAATTTCCGTGTGCATGCCCGATCCGGCTACGATAGCAATTGGAGCGCCGTACAATGACGGCAGCGGCAGTGATGCCGGCCATGTACGTATTTATTCCTGGGTCGGCAGCGATTGGGTACAAAAAGGTTTAGACCTTGACGGAGAAGCGGCCGGCGATGTGTCCGGCTGGGTAGTAAGCATGCCCGACTCCAATACAGTAGCTATAGGCGCCTATAGCAATGATGCAATCGGGAGCAATGCCGGCCATGTGCGCATCTATTCGTGGGATGGCAGCGCCTGGGTACAAAAGGGCTCTGACATTGACGGAGAAGCAGCCGGCGATCAATCGGGTATTTTTGTGAGCATGCCCGATGCAGAAACTATTGGTATTGGTGCCATTTTCAATGATGGCAGCGGGAGCAATGCCGGCCATGTGCGCATCTATTCATGGGATGGCAGCGATTGGGAACAAAAGGGCTCTGACATTGACGGAGAAGCAGAAGAAGACATGTCGGGTCGATGCGTAAGTATGCCCGATGCCAATACAGTGGCTATCGGTGCGTATGGCAATGACGACAGTGGAATCAGCGCCGGCCATGTACGTATTTATTCCTGGAGCGGCAGTGTATGGACGCAAAAAGGCATTGATATTGATGGGGAAGCAGCCGGAGATTTTTCGGGTTATTTCGCAAGCATGCCCGATGCCAATACCGTGGCTATAGGGGCATCCTATAATTTCGGTAGCGGCGTCAATTCCGGCCATGTGCGCATCTATTCGTGGGATGGCAGCGCCTGGGTACAAAAAGGTATTGATATAGACGGGGAAGCAGCCGGCGACGAGTCGGGTATATCAGTGAATATGCCCGATGCCAATACCGTTGCCATTGGAGCAGTGGGCAATTCCGACAACGGGGCCTATGCCGGTCATGTGCGTATCTATACCTGGGACGGCAGCGCCTGGGTGCAAAAAGGAATTGACATTGACGGCGAAGCGGCCTATGACTACTCGGGTTGGTCGGTGCATATGCCGGATGTCAATACCGTGGCCATCGGTGCTTGGTTTAATGACGACAGCGGAATTGATGCCGGTAATGTACGGGTGTACACCTTTTGTACAAACACCGCAAGCAGCATTTCTCCGTTCGCCTGCAGCAGCTATACTTCACCCAGCGGAAATTATACATGGACAGCAAGTGGCACATACCAGGATACTATTGCGAATGCTGCCGGATGTGATAGTGTAATTACCATCAACTTAACCGTATATTCAATAGACACTTCTGTAGTCAACACATCACCGGTTTTAACTGCTAATGAAAGCGGGGCTGCTTATCAATGGGTGGATTGCAATAATGCGTTTGCTGTTATTCCGGGAGCAACGAATCAGAGTTATACTGCTACTGCAAATGGAAGCTATGCCGTGATAATAACGAAAGGTGGTTGTACTGATACCTCAGCCTGCCATACAGTAACCACTGTCGGCATTGTAGAAAACTCCTTTGACAATATAATAAGTTTGTATCCTAACCCTACAAACGGGCAATTTGAAATTGCCTTCAGTGAATATATTCAGGATGCAACTGTTGTTGTGCGCAATGCGCTTGGGCAGGAAGTATTAAGCAGAGAGTATGATTCAACAATTCAAATACAACTTAATATAGACGGAGCGCCGGGCTTTTACTTTGTTGAAATTGCAAATGCGGGGAATAAGGCTGTGCTGAAAGTGGTAAAAGAATAATTTTTTCAGGTGAAATACAACCTGTTATTGACTCCACTATTCTTTTTATTACGTTATCCTGGGGAGTTAAATCCGGTTATTATTCAATAGGTTACCTCATTGCCGGTGCAGCACATTCTTTTGCCTTTCGCATTGCGTAAAAACAGTCAGAGAAGTGTTGTAAGCAACGCATGAATGGACTTGTTTCGGCAATACACTCAAAACAGACCTTTTTGTTTTTCTGAATACTTAACACAAAGTACTCTGCTGCCGATAGAAAATCACTTTCCGTAAAAAATGCCCGCAAGTTCTGCTGTTCGCTCCATTAAACCTCAATATATGCATGCTTCGAAACTAAATCCTGTGCTTGTTCTTTAAAAGTAAATGCTCCTTTTGCCCGGACGTTACCACTTTTTTGAATTAACATCCTTTAATATCTGAATATCCAAAGCCTGATCCGCTGCGATCCGTTTTAATCGGCTGTTCTCTTGCACTAACTCTCTGAGTCTGCGCAGTCCTTCAGATGAAAGACCACCATATTACTTCTTCCGGTTGTAAAATGTTTGATTCGTTACGCCGTGTTTTCGGCAAATTTCTGCCACTGTTAAGCCGTTTTCCTGCTCCTTTAGTACTGCAAGAATTTGCTCCTCAGTAAATTTCGATTTTTTCATTGACTTTTTTATTTAAGGTTAAGATGGAAATTCCATTTTTATCCTGTCCTAAAAAGTCAGCCATGTACTGTCCGGCCAAAAGAATCCAATGCATATTTTCAATTCCTTTCCTTCTATATTGACGAGCCGGAAGAAAAATTACATGCGCTGCAAATATATGGCTCGGTGTATCTGGTTGCAGTTCTTTTGATTTTGCAGAATGATTTTTTGTCTTTTAATCGTTGGGTGCATCTGAGCGCTGTTGCCCCACCTCATGTACCCCTTGTGAATGTGCATCAAAATGCATTGCAAAGGGAGGAAGGTGGTCATCCTGTGGGGGACGCTTGATTTGGCATGAAAGATTCTGCTTTGCGATGTGCCGGTATGGAGGATTGGCGATGGATATTGCGCATAGATAATTATCTTTATCCCCAACACACGCATTGACATGCAAATGCATGTATTTCCGTAGAAAAATGCCGCCCCGGTTTTTGAATTTTTGCGGAAGAAGATTAATGAAATAAAATTTGAGTTATGCCGATACGCATGGTAGAAGATCCCGGTGAAAAACGATCAGCCGATAATTCGAGAACCACCCGGGGTCCGGGCGGAGGTGGCATTGGCACAGCGCTGTTGCCGATGTTGTTATCGCTATTTCGCAAGAACCCAAAATCGATGTTGTTCCTGGTGATTGCCGGCATTGCCATTTATTATTTTGCAGGCAGCAAGAGTTGCGGTTCCGGCGGCGGCGATATGATCAGCTCGCTTTTTACCGGATTAAATTTCAATCCGGAACAATACGATAATGTCGAGGTGTTTGAGCCGTTGGCCGACAATGTAAACAATCCCCTGCCCGAGCGGGTAAGCCTGGAGCAATATGCGCCGCAGCGGCTCGACCAGGGGCAGCAGGGCAGTTGTGTCGGTTGGGGCAGCGCCTACAGCGCCCGCACTATCCTGGAGGCGATACGCACCGGGAAAGATCCCGATGCCATTGCCTTCAGCCCTTCGTTTCTCTACAATCAAATCGGGTTGCAGGGATGCCAGGGCGCTTACCTGAACGAGGCGATGGATGTGATGAAAGGCGAAGGGCTACTGCCGTTCAGCCAGTTTCCCTACAATGAAAACGACTGTTCCAAACAGCCCTCTTCGGCGCAGAAGCAGGCCGCCGCCGCATTTAAAATGCCGGGGTACAACCGGCTGACGCAGGGCGATTCCAAAGGCATCGGCAACGAGCAGGTGGATATGCTGGCCATTAAGCAAAACCTGGCCCAGGGCGCCCCGGTTGTCATCGGCATGATGGTAGGCGGCTCGTTCATGCAGGGCATGATGGGCAACGAAGTGTGGATACCCACCGCATCGGATTACAATATGCGCAATTTTGGCGGGCACTGCATGTCCGTGATCGGTTATGACGACTACAAGGAAGGCGGTGCCTTTCAGATTATGAACAGTTGGGGTAGCGCCTGGGGCATCAACGGGCTGGCATGGGTGCGCTATAAAGACTTCGCCATATTCACCAAAGAGGCTTACGGCATTTACCCGATGGGCAATCCAAACAAGCCGCTGTCCAATGCGTTCAACGTGTCGTTCGGGCTGGTGAACACCGCAAATAATCGGCATATCGCATTGAGCAAATCGGGGCCTTACAGTTTTAATACCAATACGCCCATTGCCAAAGGCGATAAGTTTAAAATAGAAGTTACAAACACGCAGGAGTGTTATACTTATGTATTCGGCAAGGAGACCGACGGCAGCAATTACGTGCTGTTTCCCTACACCGAAAAGCACTCGCCCTATTGCGGCATTACCGGCACCCGCCTGTTTCCCCGCGATTACAGTATGCAGGCCGACTCAATCGGCAATGCGGATTTCATGGCCATCGTGGTTACCAAACAACCACTGGATTACAAAGCATTCAGCGAAAAAGTGAATGCGCTGGAAGGCGACTACGAACACAAGTTGGCCGATGCGCTTGGCGGCAAACTGCTCGACGGCATTCAATGGCAACAGGGCGAAACCATCGGCTTTGAAGCTTCCGGCGGCGATGATGGCGCTGTATTGATGGTGATCGAAATCGATAAGCGGTAGGGATATTACTGCACCGCAATTTCACGGCTCTTGACAAGAAGGCCTTGTGTATCAAAAATCGAGATGATATACATCCCTCCAGCCAGTTGCGAAACGTCAAAGGTGTCAAAGCGACGGATTGGGCGGTCTATGAGCAGGCGCCCCTGCAGATCGTACATGCGCAGGTTGTAAAACGCATCGCCGCATAATGTTACCGCAATTTTATCATCTGCTGGAACGGGATATACTTTGAAATCGAAATCGCCGCACTCTACAAGGTTACCCAGTATGACTGCCTCTCCGTCAATTATGTGCTGCATCGGGTCGAAGTTGAGCGTATTGACGGCCGCATGCAATTGCAGATACACCACCTGGTGATTTACCGTATTCTGAACGACGATACTCGTATCGTAACCCGCACTGCTGAACCGCAACTCCAGCGGCAATTCAAAAAAACTGACATCGGGATGCGATTGTACCTGGTCAATCACCAGCTCAACCATATTGTCCGCATCCTGCGTCCACGAAATAGTATAGGTGGGAAAACCTTGTCCGTATATCCAGTCATCGAAATACCAGTCCAAATCGCCGCCGTAAACTGCTTCGAAATGATCTGTCAATTGGCGGGTGGTGGCAAAACCGTTTGCAATGGCGGGGTCGTACAGGTAATTGTTCAGCGCCTCAAAAAATATCGAATCGCCCACTACCCATCGCAACTGGTGCAACACCAATGCGCCCTTGGAATACGTCAATCGCCCGCTGAACACACGGGATACCAGCGAAGTATCTTCACAGAACACAGAGCCGTCGGGAGCGCTGGTGGCCCAAACATTTCTCCAGTACAAAAAATTTTGAAATGCATCGGGTTTTAAAAATTCCAGGCACATCCCGCTCAGGTATGTGGCGAAACCCTCGTTGAGCCAGATATCCTGCCAACTGGCGCAGGTGACAAAATCGCCAAACCAGTGGTGTGCCAGTTCATGTGCCAGCAGTTCGTAATCCCATACCCCGACAAAGGTGATTGTCTGGTGTTCCATCCCCCCGGCGAAATTGCATTCGGCATGCCCGTATTTTTCATCGGCAAAGGGATACGTACCGAACAACTGCGAAAACAACAGCATCGGCCCGGCGAGTTCGGAGGTGGCCGTTTGCGCCGTTGCCAGCGACTCGGGATACACGTAATTTTCAACCAGCACCGACACATCGCCCAGTGTAATCGTATCGTTGTATTGCACGTAATTGGTTACCGCCAGGCAAACGAGGTAGGTGGCCACCGGGTGCCGGTGTTTCCAGTGCCAGGTTGTAAAGCCGCCGGAACTCAGCGCCGACATCAGCAGCCCGTTACTTACGGCGGTATAGCCGTTGGGTACCGTTATAAACACATCCATCGAATCTATCTTATCCGTCAGCGTCTGTTTGCAGGGCCACCAGTCCTGGGCGCCATAGGGTTCGGAAAGTGTCCATATTACCGGCACCGAGTCGTGGGTGTCTTGCATGAAGCTGCCAAACCCGGTACCGGCAGGCGCTCCATGGTAATGCACCACAACGGTATCCGTTTGCCCGGCGCCGAACACAGCGGGTATTTCCAGGAAATCGACGCTGTGAATGACGCCGGTAATTTTTTCGCCATTGATAAACACGCTGTCGGCGATGAGCGCTGCGCTCATATTAAAAGTGATACCGCTCATGTCTTCAGAGGGGAGGATATGCGAGGTGATTGTGCCGGCGATAAAATTGACATCGGGGTCCACCTGCCATTGCATTTTTTGGTAGATGAGATCGTAGTGCGCATCCGTTGAGCGCAGCACCTGGGCATTATCCGCAGGCAATTGCGCCGCAGCATGGCCTGGCGGCAAAAGACACAGCGCCACCCCAAGCGCAATGCACAGCTTCCTTATCGGTGTTTTAAACATTCGAATAAATGTAACGGAAATTACACATCTTTTCACCATCGCATCGCGGCAAAATCTCAATGCGTTACCAGGTATTCTCCTACGGCGTGATCCAAAGCGGCGCCCCTGAGATTCTCGGCGATGATTATCCCTTCCTTGTCGATCAGGAAGGAAGCGGGTATTCCGGAGACGTGATATGCCGATGCTGCCGACGACTCCCATTGGTTCAGCTCGCTGACGTGATACGGCCAGTCGAGCTTATCATTGGCAATGGCACGCATCCACGCATCGCGGTTCACATCCAGCGAGACGCTGAACACCGTAAATCCCTTATCCTTGTATTTGTCGTACACCTGCACCACATTGGGATTTTCCCGGCGGCAGGGAGCGCACCAGCTCGCCCAAAAGTCCAGCAGCACCAAGCGCCCTTTCAGCGCACTGAGGGAAAATACCTGGCCGTCGGGGCTGCGCATTTCAATGTCGGGCGCCGGTTTGCCGATGAAAGAATTTGCCGGTGCACTTTCTTCAAACATGGCATACCTCTCGATTTTCGAGCGCAGCTCCTTTGCGTAAACCGAGGTGGTATCGGTTTTAAAAATTTGTTCGGCCATGGTCTGTATCACTGCGAAATGCGTGGAGAACTGCAGGCTTTCGATGGCGATAATTTTGTTGGCAACGGAATGAGCGGTATCGGCGTAGTGCACGATGTAATCGATATAGTTTTTGTTTTCCGCCTCGTAGGCTGCCGCAGCCACGGTAGCTAAAGAGTCATTGCCCGCATCGCGGTAGGCCTTTATACGGGAGCGTTTGTCTAAAACCGCATTTTTGAAATTGCGGCTCGCCTCGATAAATCCGTAAAACGATGCATTGCTGGCAGAGCCCTTCACTTCCGGCATATCGGTACTGTTGGGGTCGGCATGGACAATGGTATTATCGCTGTTTAGCGAAAGGATCACCTGGTAGCCGGGGTCCTGTAACAGCCGGATGCGCAAAATTACCGGCCCGCCCGGGATACCGGTAACGGCAAATGCGCCCTCGCCATCCGTGGTCACCGTATCGAGTACCACAGCCGACGGTGCGCTGTTGATGTTCGGAAACGAGAGCATCTCCACCCGCAGTGTTTCGTTTGCCGCACCGCTGAATGTCCCCTGTATGGCGTAGGTCTTTTCTCTCTTCGGCACACATGCCGCTACGAGTATGGCAATACATACCGGTAACCAGTGTACAATACGTTTTTTTATCATGGCGTTCTCCCTGCTTTAATTATTCAGCGCTTCTTCCAGCAATTGCTTTGTTATTTTCGGATCGGCTTTGCCATTGCTCTGCTTCATCACTTCGCCCATGAACAATCCGAGGATGCCCTTCTTGCCGTTGCGGTATTCCTCCACCTTGGCGGGGAACCTGGCGAGCGCCTCTGCTATCAACGCCCGGATGGCGCTGTCGTCGCTTTCCATCAACAGGTGCATGGCGGCTGCCAGTTCTGCCACCGGTTGTCCGGGATTCGACAACAATGCGGGAAAGAGTTGTTGCGATGCGATGGTGAAATTTATTTTGCCGCTGTCTATAAGTGCGATAATGCCGGCAATTTGTTCAGGAGCCGGCGGAAACGCATCTATACCCTTTGCATTGCTGTTCATCCATTCTTTTACCGGGCCCATCATCCAGTTTGCGGCGCTTTTATACTGGTCGGTATGGCGAATCAGCTCTTCGAAATACAGGGCAATTTCCTTTTCCGATGTCAGGATTTCGGCATCGTACACCGTCAGCCCCAGTTGTTCGATGTAGCGGTGCATAAGTGTTCGGGGCAGTGCGGGCATAGCGCTTTGCACGGCTGCAATCATGTCGTCGCTAATGAATACCGGCGGCAGGTCGGGTTCGGGGAAATAGCGGTAGTCGTGTGCCGCTTCCTTGCTGCGCATACTGAAGGTTATGCCGCGGGCTGCATCGAAGCTGCGGGTTTCCTGTTCTATCACTTCGCCCCGTTCAATTGCCTCCACCTGGCGTTTGATTTCGTATTCGATGGCACGCTTCACATTGCGGATACTGTTCATGTTTTTCACTTCCACTTTCACGCCGAAGTGCGGATCGCCTTTTTTGCGCACGCTCACATTGGCATCGCAGCGCAGGCTGCCCTCTTCCATATTGCCATCGCATACGCCGAGATAGCGCACTAATTGCCGGATTTCGGTGAGGTAGTCGTAGGCATCGGCATCGCTGCGCAAGTCGGGTTCGCTGACTATTTCAATCAGCGGCGTACCGGCACGGTTCAGGTCCACCAGTGTAAAAAACGGATCCAGTTCGTGGATGCTCTTGCCGGCATCCTCTTCGAGGTGGATGCGGTGAATGCGTATGCGCCGCTCCTGACCGTATGCGCCGATAAGGACGTAGCCGTCGGTGCAAAGAGGTGTTTTATCCTGGGTGATCTGGTAGCCTTTCGGCAAATCGGCGTAGAAGTAATTCTTGCGGGCGAACTGGTTTACCCGGTTGATGGTGCAGTGAGTAGCCAATCCGACCAACATGGCGAGTTCGAGGCTTTTGCCGTTCATCACCGGCAGCGTACCCGGGTGGCCGAGCGTCACCACGCTGACATGCGTGTTCGGTGCTCCGCCATATTCTGAAATATCGGATGAATAGGCTTTGGATCGGGTGAGGAGTTGCGCATGTACTTCCAATCCTATTACCGGTTCGTATTTCTCGTAAATATCCATAATCGTATCCGTGGAGCTTCAAAGATACGAAACGCAGTGAGCCAACCAGGGGTGGCGTATTCCACAAACGGCGCAGGAATATGCTCCGTTGCAGAGTCCTGTTTTTGCCGCATCTGTTTAGTGTCAAATTATTTTTCAACCAACGGAAATACCCCTTTCAATCATCTGGTTAGTAATTTTACAGGTATGCATACCAAAGCGGGAACAAGCGCAATTAACCCATGTGCCACCCGGATTCCGGAGTGGAGGCGGCATATCGCTGCCGCTGTGCAATGCGTGCTGGTTTGCACTTGCCTGGCACTCTATTTACCGGCTGGGGCGCAATGGTTCTCTTCACCGCCAACCATTAATGGAAAACCTGCCGAGTCGGGGTATAAATCAAACGCAGGCGAAGGCCAATCAAATATCTATATCGGTTGGGATGACACATATCTGTACCTGGGGTATAAAAACCTGATCTCCAAGGGGGTGGTCATGTACTTCGACCTGGATCCTTATTTACCGGTCAGCGGCGGCAGCAGCGCAAATGGCAACCTCGGCGGAAAAACATTCGGGCTGCATACGATGGATGCGCCGTTCCGCTGGGATATGTGCGTGCATTGGGAAAAAGACGGAGCGACGTCCAGCAAAATAAAGTATTTTGAACGGGACGGCTCCGACGGTTCCACACAACAAAATGAAGCATCCGGAATCCTTGAGGATGCCTTTGACAATGCAGGCGATGGTGATGAACAAACAAACTGGGTGGAGGCACGGATCAAATGGTCTGAAATAAACGGTGCGGGTGGCGGTCGGCCAGCCGCATTCAACTGGTTTGCCTATGCATATAATTATGATTTAAATCCGTCTGGTTATCCAACCGGGCCATATGATTTTATCTTTCAGACAGTTCCGAACGAAAACCTCCTGGTAACCAACCCAAAGGATTATCTCAATGGCACCCATAAATTCTATTTTTATCAAACGGTGCCCAATACCGATTCGGCGGGTATTTCGGATCCCTTCAGCAATGACCTGCGCAGTTTCGAAACACATGGCAATTACAATTACACCAGCGCACAACTTGCCACCGTGTACGATATGACCGTTTTCGGAGAGGTGGGTGACAACTACCTGGATATAGAACAGGATGTCACCATAATGCACGACCTGGTGATCGACGGTAGTGCCGCCAAACTTAAATCGAATAGCGGACATCATTGGATAACGATGGCGGGAGCGGATGGCATGGCGCACATCGGTAACGGCGGTACGATGTACGGCGAGTATAGCGGCAATTATTTAAAGATGCGTTTCAGCGATTCCACCACCCTGCAGCAGGTGGGCAGCAATACATTCGATGCCAGGGAGGTTACCGTAGATACAGGCGCTACGGTGAATGCAGGCACGAGTTGTATCAGTTATGTCTCCGGTAGCGGTGTTGTCAACCTCAACGGCACCGTCATAACCACAAATCTCAATGGTTTCAGTGGAACTGATTCCAGCACCTTCCGGAGCGGTTACACTTCCTGGAATGTAAGCACCACTTCGCTGGTGCAATATGCAGACAGCTCGGGCGGCACCCAATCGGTCAGCCCGCGAACGGATTATGGCAACGTGGAAATTCTCGGCGGTGGGATAAAGTCGTTTGCGGGTGCTGCGGCGAATGTATCCGTCAACGGAACATTGACATTTTCTTCGGGGATGTTGTACACCGGCTCCAACAAGGTGATACTGAACAATCCCGCCGTGGGCTCGGTTACCGGGTATGATGCCACGAACTACATCAACGGAACGCTTACCCGTAAAGTAAACAGCACCGGCGAATACCACTTCCCGGTTGGCAATGAAACCTTATATGAACCCGCTGTCATCGAGTTAGTCAGCTCCTCCGGTTTGGACAGTATAACCGCACATTTTACGGGGACAGCAGTAACGCCCTCGGGTACCCTGTTATCTTACGGCCCCGAGGGCTGCGATGAGGAGGCTACCCAGGTAAACCAGTTTCTCAATGCGGGGTATTGGACGATTGAGTCTGCACCAGCGTCACCTGTAGTTAATTACGACATTACCCTTACGTCAAACGGGCACGACAACGCCGCCTTTTATATCGAAAACCACAGCGTATTTAAAAATTCAGGTTTAGATCCGGCCGACTGGGTGGAAGCGGGCAGACCCGACGATGAGGACTGCAATGTCGAAATTCCGGTAGGGGGAAGTATAAACCCGGTAACGGTAACCAATACCGGCCTCAGTTCTTTCAGCAATTTTGCGATCGGGTTAGACACCTTCTATATTTTGCCGGTTGGTTTAACTGCCTTTACGGGCTGGTACACCGGCGACGTCAACGCATTGCAATGGGTAACGCATACCGAACTCCATGCCGATGTGTTCAAGGTTGAGAAATCAACCGACGGCAGCGATTTTTATCCCATCGGTTCAGTGGATGCCGCAGGCAATAGCAGCGAGGTACACACGTATTCATTTACGGATGCGGAGCCGCTGCCCGGCGTACAGTATTACCGCCTGCAGATACTTGACCTCGACGGCAGCTACGAGTACAGCCCTGTCATTGCTGTTACCGCAGGCGATGGCACGCCGTTTCACATTGCGGTAAATCCGAACCCGGCAGCCGATTATTTATTTGTAACGCTGACAGATGCAGGCAGCGGCGAAGTGCAGTTGCGCATTTTGGATATTACCGGTAGGTGCATTGCTGAATTTCAAGGCCCGAACGGCGGAAACCATACGATGAAAATCGATATCGCCGCCCTGGCAAGAGGCATTTACCTGCTCAGCGCCACGGATGTGCACACGGGCAATACAATCCTGACCCGGTTTATGAAATAGCGCCGAGGTTTTGGACATAGCCTTCGGCGAGGGTCATCACCCGGCTGAGACCATCCGGATTTTTGCCGCCTGCTGTGGCGAAATAGGGCTGTCCGCCGCCACCGCCCTGAATTTCCTTGCCCCATAATCGCACCAACGCTCCCGCATCCATGCTGTGAGCCGCCACCAGCGTGTCGCTGATCATGATAGACAGATGTGCCTTGCCGTCGAAGGCAGCGCCGACTACGGCAAATAAATTATCGGTTTCGTTGCGCAGGTCGTACACCAGTTTCTTCACCTGGTCGGCGGTGTCGAGTGGAACGGTTTGGGCGACAAAGCGGATGTTGCCGATGCTGCGCATAGATTGCTTTAACGACTGTTTTACGTGCTGCACCGATTGCTGCCTGAACTTTTCAATTTCCTTTTGCAGGCGGTTGTTTTCTTCCAGCGCCGCCTGCATTGCCTTGAGCACATCGTGGCTCTTGGAGAGTTCGGTCAGGTGTTTCAGCGTTTCAAAATTCTGTTGAATCAGTTCGGCGGCCGCATCGCCGGTGATGGCTTCTATCCTGCGGATGCCCGCAGCAACGGCGCTTTCGGAGACGATTTTACAATATCCGATCCTGCCGGTGGACGGCACGTGGATACCGCCGCACAATTCGCGGCTGAACCCGGCATCGAAGGTTATCACCCGCACCTGTTCGCCGTATTTTTCGCCGAACAACATCATGGCGCCCATCTGTTTGGCCTTTTCAATCGGCACATGCCTGTCTTCCTGCAGCGGCACGTTTTCCCGCACCTTCGCATTTATAATATTCTCGATTTCCTGTAATGCGTCGTCGGGGACTTTTGCGAAATGCGAGAAGTCGAAACGCAGTCGGTCAGGCCCCACATAACTGCCCTTTTGCTGCACGTGGTTGCCCAATACCCGGCGCAGGGCGGCATGGAGCAGGTGGGTGGCGCTGTGGTTGCAGGCGATGGCGTTGCGCCGTTCGACGTCGATGGATGCGTGTACGGAGCCGTTCACGTCGGCGGGGAGCTTATCGGTGATATGTATTACCAGGTCGTTTTCTTTTTTGGTGTCGAGCACTCGCAGTTGTGTGCCGTTTATTTGCAGAGTGCCGGTATCGCCGATCTGGCCGCCGCTCTCGGCATAAAACGGCGTTTTATCCAACACCACCTGGTATTGTTTTGAATTTTTTTGTTGCACGGTACGCATTTTCACGATATGCGCATCGGCTTCCGTCCGGTCGTAGCCCACAAATTCTACCCGCTGCGTATCGCTTCCGGCAATCCAGTCGTCGGCGCTGGAGGCAGTAGCGGAACGAGAGCGCTGTTTTTGCGCCTGCATCGCTGTTTCAAATCCGGCAGTATCGACTTCGAAACCGTACTCCCTGGCGATGAGCAGGGTGAGGTCGAGCGGGAAGCCGTAGGTGTCGTACAGTTCAAATGCGACGCCGCCCGGAATGCGCCGTTGGTTTTCACCCTGCAGCCGTGCGGCTGTTTCCTGTATTTTCTGCATGCCGGTTTCGAGGGTGCGCAGAAACGATGTCTCCTCTTCGAATATCACCCTGGCGACGAATTCCTCCTGCGCTTTCAACTCGGGGAACACATCTGCAAACTCGACTGCCAGCACGGAGACGAGCTGGTGAAAAAACGGCTTTTTAAGGCCGAGGAAAGAATAGCCATAGCGAGTGGCACGCCGCAGGATACGGCGGATCACATAACCGGCGCCGGTGTTGGAGGGCAGCTGCCCGTCGGCGATGCAAAAACTGACGGCCCGGATATGGTCTGCTATTACCCGGAAAGCGATATCCGACTGCGCATTGTCGCCGTAGTGCACGCCACAAATCGCTTCTGTTTTTTGTATCAGCGGCAAAAAAATATCGGTATCGTAATTGGAATTTTTATGTTGCAGTGTGCGCACCAGCCGTTCGAAGCCCATGCCGGTGTCGATGTGTTTGGCGGGCAATGATTCCAGGCTGCCATCGGCTTTGCGGTTGTATTGAATAAAAACCAGGTTCCAGATTTCAATGACTTGCGGGTCGCCGGTATTTACCAGCGATTTTCCATCTACGGCGCTGCGCACGGCATCGCTGCGCAGGTCCACGTGAATTTCCGAACAGGGCCCGCAGGGGCCGGTATCGCCCATTTCCCAAAAGTTGTCTTTCTTATTGCCGTTTAAAATGCGGTCGGGTGCAATACATGTCTTCCACGCATCGAAGGCTTCGCTGTCGAAGTCCAGACCTTCCGCCGCATCGCCTTCAAACACGGTGACATACATCCTGTCGGCGGGGATTTTAAACACATCTGTCAGCAGTTCCCACGCCCATTGTATGCTTTCGGTTTTAAAGTAATCGCCAAAACTCCAGTTGCCCAGCATTTCAAACATGGTGTGATGATAGGTATCCACACCCACTTCTTCCAGGTCGTTGTGTTTACCCGAAACACGCAGGCATTTTTGAGTGTCGGCAATGCGCTTGTACTCAATCGGTTTGTTGCCTAAGAACAGGTCTTTGAATTGATTCATACCCGCATTGGTAAACATCAGTGTCGGATCGTCTTTCACGATGATGGGTGCGGAACTGACGATCTTGTGTTGTTTTGATTCAAAAAAATCTAAAAACTTTTTGCGTATTTCCTTCGACGTTAACATAAGTAATTCAATGCTGCGTTTGTACTCTTTATATGGTTTTGTAATTTCGTTTCTGATGTGTGCATCCGGCACCCCGAAAGGACTTGCAAACTTACGGAAATAAAGCGGTGAGATGAAAAAGACGAAGTACTTCTACAACCCGGCAACCTTGCGCTTCGAAAGGCTGGAGGTGTCGAACTGGAAAATTGCATTGCGCATTTTCGGGTGGATTTGTACGGCGCTCGTCTTTGCGGGCATCATCGTATGGATCGCATATACCTACCTGGATTCACCCAAGGAGCGCTACCTGAAAAATCAACTGGAGGGCATGGAACTGGAATTCGCACTGCTCGACAACCGGCTCGATACGATGGCCATTATCCTGGAAGAGATTGCGCACCGCGACGACAATATTTACCGCACGATTTTCGAAGCCGATCCCATTTCGAGAAACGACCGGCTGGCAGGCATCGGCGGCAGCGAGCGGTTTAAGCGCATGAACCGCCTGGAGAATGCCGACCTGTTGAAAAGCACCGCAACCAAACTGGAATTGATACGGCGCAAAATGGTAGTGCAGTCAAAATCGTTTGACGAAATCAGCAAACTGGTACAGCTCAAGGAAGATATCCTGTTGGCGACACCGGCAATACAACCCGTTTCCAATAAAGACCTCGACAGGATATCATCGGGTTTCGGCTATCGCATCCACCCGATTTATAAAGTGCTGCGGCTGCACGAAGGCATCGACTTTACCGCACCCCGCGGAACGGATGTGTATGCTACTGCCGACGGCGTAGTGGAATTTGCCAGCGCATCGGCTTCGGGCTACGGCAATGAAATAGTCATTGACCACGGCTTCGGATATAAGACTCGCTATGCGCATCTCAACGGGTTTAACGTGCGCAAGGGACAGGTGGTTAAACGGGGTGAACTGATCGGGTATATCGGCAACACGGGCTTGTCAACGGCGCCGCACCTGCATTATGAAATTGAAAAAGACGGCATCAAACTCGACCCGGTTAACTTCTTTTACAACGACCTCACACCGGAGGAATACCTCAAGTTAATTCAAATTGCAAACCAGCCGAATCAATCGTATGACTGATTTGAAAATGCATTATTTTTATGCGAACTGAAAATAATTAGTACTTTTAAAGGAAATACTACCAATGCCCTTCAAAGAAAAGCAAATAGAGAAGATATACTGGTCAATAAGTGAAGTAGCCGAGATGCTCGATGTTTCACTTTCTCTGTTGCGGTTCTGGGAAAGTGAATTCGACATTATTCAACCGCGTAAAAACCGCAAGGGCGACAGATTTTACAACAAGCGTGATATCGAGAATTTAAAGATGATCTATCACCTTGTAAAGGAAAAGGGATATACGTTAAAAGGCGCCAAACAGCAGTTGAACAGCAAAGGCGACGCCGTCAAATCGCAGCAGCAAACGATTGAGACGCTCAAACGGCTGCGAGACTTCCTGACGGAAATCAAAAATCAACTGTAATATCAGAACCACATCCTGTCGGGTACTGCATTCAGCCGCAGGCCGATACTGAAGAATGTCTCCTTAGTATCCCAGGGATCCCATTCGCTTTCTACCTTTCTGAAAATATACCGGAAATCAATAAAGGCATTATGCCAGAACATCCATGAAATGGACAGGTCGTTCATGAACAATAGGGTGCTGACACCCTGCCCGGTAACATTGCCGTACTCCTGTTCGTAGGTTGTGTAATTTTTAAAAATATTGCCGCCCCAGTTTGTTCCGGCAGTGTCGGCGCCGTATTGATTTGCGATGATATTGCAGTTGACGGTGAGCGACGGCAGAACCTGGTACCAGGCCGACAGGATGTGTTCCCTGAAATTGGCGCCTGCGGGATGCGCTATCGCCTGCCCGTAATTGGTAAAGCTGGAAACATTGTTGTCGTAATACGAATACATATACGGCCGCACAGTATTGAATTCGTATTGCAGGTCGAAATTGGAAATGGTAAATGCGTTGATGTATTTCAATCCCGCCTGGAATGCGTATTTATTCCCCCACCACCCGGTATTGCCGAAGAGTTCAAAAAATTTCATTTCATCCAAAACAAACTGCCCATAGAGTGAAGCGGTGTTTAAAAAATTCCATTTGTAATTCAAGCCGATCATGATGTTATCGGGGCTGCCCAATCCGTGTTCAATAGCCCGGTAGAAAATGAGCGGATTGAAATACTGCCACTCAAATCCCTGTGTGTATCCGGCGGAATCCTGCCTGCCGAAGACGATGGTTTCGAATAAACCCACATTCACTTCGTCGGTGATATTGACGCTGAGCGCATGCATGGCCGCATATTTTTTGCGATACAGTCCATTGGTCAGCCGGGGATTGTTATAGTCGATCAATTCCATGAAATTATTCTGGTAGTTGATCCGCCACACATTGGTATTTAATCGCAGAAACAATACGCTGTTGGAATTATCGCTCCAGATAAAAGAGCGCATGCCGTCGCCGATAAATAATTTATCCTGCCCGAACAGCACCGATATATGTTTGGTGGCGTTGATGCCGATATACCCGCGGGTAGCAGAGAAGTCGTAGCCCGTCTCTTTAAATGATTTTACGAAGCCCGCACCCGGAAAGGAGCCGTGGATTTGTTGCTGTGATATGATGTAAGCAGGCGGCTTCATTTGATTGTCCGTCGCCAGCAGATAAAACCCCACCTTATTATCGATGCCGCCCCGCAGTTCAATACCTCGTGTGTTTTGGAATTTCATCTCCGACGTATCCGACGACAGGCCGATACTCGTATTTAAAACGGGGTTTATTTTGACATAAAAATCATCGCCGCTATAGCTCCACAGCGAAGCTTCTTCCCTGTAGAAAAAATTCCACAACGCCTTCGGGTTTGATTCAACGTCCGGTGTGTACTCGCTGTTGTCCTGTTGCAGGTAGCGCATATTAAACCGGTCCCGCCTGTTCAGGTCGCCGGTGGCGAAAGCGGTTTCGGCCAGCGACTCCATGCGCAGCCGCATCACCGGTTTTGCGGATGTGTGCAGCAACAGGTTGGAACCGGTGTCGATAATATCGTAGCGCTCCAACAGGTGGTAGCTGTACCCGTTGAGGGGCACGTAGGTCACCTGCGCAAAACAAACATTACTCGTATGGTAAAAGATGCAGAATGCGGCGGAGAGAAATAATAGTTTCATCAATTCCTTTTAGTTTTACGGCGGCATGCGGTTTGCAATCCTGCAGAATTACCAAAATTATTGAATATGAAAAAATGGCTGTTATTATCGATTATGTGGACACACATCGCATTAGGACAAAACCTCGGTTTCAACGGGCAGGGGTTTTTTGAAAACGTAGATGCGCAGACATATCAATGGCTGAAAGACTGGAATCAGCCCTTTACCATCCGTGTACCCGGCGGCGCTATATCCAAGTTTCACAATCCCTACAACGTGCGAAAGGGCTGGGGTATGACCGAAGAAAATGTCAAAGAATGGTACAAAACGGTGGGCTTTGACGAGGATGGGGAAGGCCTCGATAAATGGCTGGGCAAGGTAAATGCACAACCCGACCACTCGTATATGGACGACCTGATAGAGATGCAGAAACAATTTCCAGATATGCAGGTATTGTATGTGCTCAACGTATTAAACAGCACTCCCGAGGCGAATATGGAAGCCATTCGCTATCTCGTTTCCCACGGCGTGCATATCGTAGGTGTGGAAGCGGGCAATGAAGTGTACGGTAAGTATGCGAGCTTCAGCGAATACATCGCCGATTTCAAACCGATATTCGACGCATTGTCAAAAGAGTTTCCCGACATCAGGAAAGGTCTGGTGGCAGGTGCAAATATCAAGCGCAAAGCATTTGTAAAATGGAATGAAGACCTGGCGGATTACAAGGGCGATTACGATGCGGTGATTTTGCATTATTACTATACGGTAAAAGAACTCGAAGATGTGTATTCGATGATACCCGACAAGCTGAGTTACGACCCCAATACGTATTATTCCAACCTGGACCAGGCCTTTCAGCGGGCATTTAAGGAAATGATGGAAAAGAAGTTGATTGAAACCGGTTTGAATTATGCGAACAAAACATTTCCCGGCAAAAAGATCTGGATTACCGAGTGGAACACCAAACCGTCCGAAAAATTGAATAACACCATTGCCAACGGCGCATGGCAGTTCAACCGCATGGTAGCACTGCGCAACCGGGTGGAATACTTTTTAGTGCACAACGGCGTCAGCCCGGATAAATACGGATTGATAAGCCGTGCCAATTCAAAATACGATACGGACAATACGAAGAATATCCGCCGTATCGGGTATTACGCATTTCAGCTTGCATCCGAAGTGAGCGATGGCATTTACGTGGATCCGGAATGCAAACTCACCCTGGAACAAGGCGATGCAGGTGAAAGTATTTGCTATTACTTTTCAAATGTCGGCGATGCGTATAATCCATCGATTAATACGGAAGGAGTGCAATACAAATCGGCGATGCTGCACTGCGTGCAGGGAAAGTACGCCTACAGCTCGGCGGGATATACCGGTTATATGAAAGCGGGTTCCAAGGCATCACATGAAATCAATGGCATTATTGTCGGAGAATACAAAGGGGTGATACCCAAAAATTCATTCGGGTATATTGAATTCAATTTCTAAGCGTAAACAATAACAGGTGCGCCACAGCGGTTGACTGCCGATAACGCAAGTGCATTAAAAATCGTATGTGGCGTACCTTACAATAATGGGGCAGGTGTTTGCATTGTACATTAAACGACATGCCCATGTCTATCTCACAATTACATTTACAGCATCTGTACCTGCGGGCGGGGTTTGGTATCCCGCCGGCGCAATTAAAGAGTAAACTGACACTGAGCCGCGAAGCATCGGTAGCGGCGATATTCAAATCCGCCCAACAGATAGAGCCGCTGCTATACCTCGCAGACCCTACAAAGGGCAAAGAGGTGAGCGATCTGCGCATATTATTGATGATGCTAAAATCGCAGAGCGACTCACAAAAACTGAATTGCGCATGGATTGATAAAATTGCCGCATCCCATGCTCCGCTGCGTGAGAAGATGACCCTGTTCTGGCATAATCACTTTGCGACATCGGCGCCATTTGCATGGCTGATGCAGGTGCAGAACAACACGCTGCGACAGCATGCACTCGGCTCGTTCCGCGAATTGTTGTTTGCAGTGGCGCATGACCCGGCAATGATTATTTACCTGAACAATCAACAGAATAAAAAAGATGCCCCCAACGAAAACTTCGCAAGGGAAGTAATGGAATTGTTCACGCTGGGCGAAGGGAAAATTTACACCGAACAGGATATAAAAGAAGCCGCCCGTGCCTTTACGGGGTGGACGGTAAACAAGCGGGGGCACTTTGAATTTATTGCGGAAGACCACGATGCGGGGGAGAAGGTGTTTTTGCAGAGACGAGGCAATTTCACCGGCGACGATATTCTCAATATCATCCTGGAACAAAAACAGACCGCCTATTTTATCACCGCAAAAATTTACCGGCACTTCGTCAATCCACAGGAAAATGCGCAACATGTAGAAATGCTGGCGGAGGCGTTGTACGCCTCGGACTACGACATCACCGCACTGATGCAATCGATATTTCTCGCCGACTGGTTTTACGCAGAAGAAAACATCGGAAGCATTATCATTTCGCCGGTGGAGTTAATCGTCCGCTACAAACAACTCACGGCACTCACCTTCAAAAATGAACGTGAACTGCTGAAGTTGCAGAAGGTGTTGGGACAGATATTGTTCTTCCCGCCCAACGTGGCCGGTTGGCCGGGCAATACCCACTGGATAGACTCCACCACCTTGCCCTTGCGCCTGCAAATGCCGTATTACATACTGAAACAGGGCGGGTTTAACCTGCAACCCAAACCAGAGTTTGAAGATGTGCCCGAAACAAAACCTGCGCCGGTGAAAAAAGCAAAAGTGACCAGTAACTGGAAATCGTTTGCCGCCGCATTTTCTGCGACAGATGAACCGGATATCGCCGAACACATCATCGCCGCACTGGTGCAAAGCGAGTCTTCACGCATCGACAGATCGGAGGTGGCAAAGTTTGCGGATTCCACTTCATCCGGCAAGGAAGAGTACATTGTTAAAACTGCTTCCTACATCATGAGTTTACCTGAATTTCAATTGATATAACATGGCAACACAATTCAATCGCAGGGATTTTCTCAAACTGTCGGGGTTTGCATCCGCCTCGTTATTTGTACCGCAATTTTTAATGGCTTCGGCTTTGCCGCCGGCGATGAACAGGCAGAAAAAATTAGTCGTGATACAGTTGAGCGGCGGCAACGATGGTTTAAACTGCATCATACCCTTCCGCAATGATTTGTATTACAAACTGCGGCCGTCGATCGGCTACCGCAGCAGCGAGTTGATCGCATTGAGCGATGACGTGGGACTGAACATGCAAATGCCGGGGATTGCCGATTTGTTTTTCAACGGCGATGTCGTATTGATAAACAATGTGGGTTATCCAAACCCGAACCGCTCCCACTTTCGCAGTATGGATATCTGGCAGAGCGGCAGCGATGCAAACACCTACCTGCAAACGGGATGGCTGGGGCGTGTGCTGGATGCGCAATGCACCGATACCTATACGCCCCAACCGCATACGGCTGTGGAGATCGACAGCAGCCTGAGCCTCGCACTCAAGGGCGCAACAGTGAGCGGGTTCGCCACTGAAAATATGGACTTGCTGCGCAGTACTGCCGACAACCCGATGATTCAGCATATCGCCGCCAAAGGAGCGACAGAACAGGGCGAAGGCCCCGTGGCGTATTTATACAAGCAACTGGCATCCACATACTCCAGTGCAAACTATATTTATGCCCAGAGTAAAATATATCAAACGCCTGCGGAATATCCCGATACCCAAATCGGCAAACAATTGAAGACAATCGCCGAACTGATTCTGTCGGAAACTGAAACGCAGATTTATTACGTGTCCATGAGTGGTTTTGATACGCACGCATTGCAAAGAGGGCAACACGAAAGACAGTTGAGGCAATACAGCGAAGCGGTGAAAATATTTTGCGACGACATGAAGGCGCATCATGCATTCGGCGATATCCTCATACTCACTTTCTCCGAATTCGGACGCCGGGTGGAAGAAAACGGATCGAAGGGAACAGACCACGGCATGGCAAATAATATCTACCTGATAGGCGGTGGATTAAAACAGGGCGGCATGATGAACGATCTGCCCGACCTGTCTGCATTGATCGACGGAGACCTGCAGTACTCCATTGATTTCAGGCACGTCTATGCCACTGTACTGGACAGTTGGCTGGAGGTGGATTCCACAGCGATACTTGGCGAAAGTTTTTCCAACCTGGGATTTATTTAGCACTTACAAGTATTTGTAATTATATCCCGGTTTCAGCGTCAGCATGGTATGATACAGCAGTTGTATTACATTTTCCACATCGCTTTTATGTGCGCATTCCACGGTAGTATGCATGTAGCGCAAAGGCAGCGATACCAGGCAGGTGGGGATGCCGCCGCGGCTGTATGCAAACGAGTCGGTATCTGTTCCCGTTGAGCGGGAAGCCACATCTTTTTGATACGCAATATTGTGTTTCAGCGCCGTATCCTTCACCAGGTTCAATAATTTATTATGCACTGCAGGCCCTTTCATCAGCGCCGGCCCCTGTCCGATTTTAATATCGCCTTCCAGGTTCTTGCTGATCATGGGCGTATTACTGTCGTGGCACACATCCGTAACGATGGCGACATCGGGCTGAATGGTGTGCGCCATCATTTCTGCGCCACGCAACCCGATCTCTTCCTGTACGGAATTGACTATATATAATGCGAAGGGTAATTTCTTTTTGTTTTCCTTCAACAGGCGGGCCACCTGTGCAATCATGAAACCGCCGATGCGGTTGTCCAGCGCCCTGCCCACAAAATACTTTTCATTTAACACCATGAAGTCATCGTCGAAAGTGATAACATCGCCCACCTGTATGCCGAGTTTCTCCACTTCCTTTTTATTTGTGGCTCCGCAATCGATAAAAATATTTTTCATTTCGGGCGTTTCCTCCTTCCCCGGCCGGCGGGTATGGATGGCCGGCCACCCGAAAATGCCTTTTACTATTCCCTTTTCGGTGTGAATACTCACCCGTTTGGAAGGCGCTATCATATAATCGCTGCCGCCGACACGCTCCACGTAGATAAACCCGTCCTCATTGATAAAATGCACCGCCCATGCAATTTCATCGGCATGCGCCTCTATCACCACCTTGTAGTCTGCATCCGGATTGATAACGGCGGCAACGGATCCATAGGTATCCGTAATATACGTATCGCAATACGGCTGAATATAAGACAGCCAAATCTTTTGCCCGGCGATTTCATAGCCGGTAGGCGAGGGGTTGTTGATATAAGATCTAAGAAATTCAATTTCCCGGGGACCGATAATGCGCTTTGTTTTAGGGGGCATATTCTTTTATTTAGGTTATACGACGTATCTAATGGAAGTATATTTATTGTCAATGGTTGTTTACAGTGGAATATTGCCGTGTTTTTTCCGCGGCCGGTTCACCGCTTTGTTCTGCAACATCTCGAAGGTACGCATTACCTTGATTCTCGTATCGGCGGGCAAAATGACTTCATCTACGAATCCGCGGTATGCGGCACGGTAGGGATCGGCAAAGGCAGTGGTAAATTCCGCAATTTTCTCCTGCAGTTTTTCGGCGGGGTTATCCGACTCTTCGATCTCCTTTTTAAAGATGATTTCTGCTGCTCCCTTGGCGCCCATAACGGCAATTTCCGCCGAAGGCCATGCGAAATTCATATCGGCGCCGATATGTTTTGAATTCATCACGTCGTAAGCGCCGCCATAGGCTTTGCGTGTAATCACCGTTACCCGCGGCACGGTTGCCTCGCTGAAGGCGAACAGCAGTTTTGCCCCGTGGTTGATAATGCCCCGCCATTCCTGGTCGGTGCCGGGGAGAAAACCGGGCACATCTTCGAATACCAGCAACGGGATATTGAAGCAGTCGCAGAAGCGCACAAATCTCGCTGCTTTCCGCGAGCATTCGATATCCAGTACACCGGCGAGCACTGCCGGTTGATTGGCGATGATGCCGATACTTCTGCCGCCTATCAGCGCAAAGCCGGTGACGATATTTTCCGCATAGGTGGCATGTACTTCATAGAACGAATCCACATCGGCCACTTCGCGGATAACATCCCGCATATCGTAGGGTTGATTGGGATTGTCGGGTATCAGCGCATTGAGTTTTTCGCGGTGCTCATCGCCACCCTGGTAGGCGTACACCGGCGCATCCTCCTCGCAATTCTGCGGGATGTAGTGCATCAGCCTGCGAATTTGCGCCAGCGTTTCCGCATCGTTGGGAGCGGTAAAGTGCGCTACGCCGCTCTTCGTACTGTGTGAGGAGGCGCCGCCCAGTTCTTCGCTGGTGACGGACTCATGGGTAACAGTCTTGACGACGTTGGGGCCGGTGACGAACATATAGGAAGTGTTCTCTACCATAAACACGAAATCGGTGATGGCGGGGGAGTAAACTGCACCGCCGGCGCAGGGGCCCATAATGGCCGATATCTGCGGGATGACACCGCTGGCGAGTGTATTGCGAAAAAATAACTCGGCATAGCCGCCCAGCGAATTGACACCCTCCTGAATCCTCGCCCCGCCGCTGTCGTTCAACCCGATAACGGGCGCTCCGTTTTTCATCGCCAGGTCCATGATGCGGCATATCTTCTCGGCATGTGTCTCGCTGAGCGAGCCGCCGAATACCGTAAAATCCTGGGCGAAGACATACACCAGCCTGCCGTTTACCTTGCCGTACCCCGTAACGACGCCATCGCCGTACGGCCGCTCCTTTTGCATGCCGAAATCGTGGCTGCGGTGGCGCACCAACATGCCAATCTCCTCGAATGTGCCCGCATCCAACAGCAATTCTATGCGTTCGCGGGCTGTCAGTTTCCCCTTCTTGTGCTGCGATTCGATGCGCTTCAGGCCGCCCCCCAACAGGGCTTCATCCATTTTGCCCTGCAGTCTGTTTATCTTTTCTATCACTGTTATGCTTTTGTGAGTGCTAAAAATACTAAGTACGGCGCATCTTTCGGCAATAAAGAAATGTATTTTTATTTTCCCGCAATCTCCACCCCAAATGGAATTAAAAATGTTATAATACGTTAAATCCATATCGAATAACACCCGGATAAAAGAGAATGCCATCATTAAATCGTAACTTTGCACGCAGAGACAAAGAGAGTACAATCAAAACCATACGATGATAACGAACAGGAATTTCTATTTTATTTTTCTTCTTTCATGTGTGCAATCCGTTTTTGCACAAGGCGATTATAAATTGACTGGTAAGGTCCTGGACAGCGACACGAAAAAGCCCATTGAGTTTGCTGCCGTGGCCATCAAGTCCTTAACCGACTCTTCGGTAATCACCGGCGGCATTACCGATGCGGATGGCGCATTTTTAATTACCATGCATACGGAAGGCACTTATTTGCTGGAATCGAATTTCGTCGGTTACCACGTTGTTGCCAAAGAAATTACAGTACAGGGAAAAACGACAGATGCAGGTGCAATTTTAATGACGGTGAGTGCGGCGAATCTGGATGATGTGGTCATCACTGCCGAAAAAACTTTCTTCCAAAACAGCATTGACAAAAAAGTGTACAACCTGGAAAAAGACATCGTAGGCAGCAGCGGAACCGCCACCGAAGCATTGTCGAATATTCCGTCGGTAACCGTTGATATCGACGGCAATGTGGCGCTGCGAGGCAATACGAATGTCACCATCTTTATCGACGGCAAACCGTCGGGGCTGATGGGCAGCAGTATCGTGGCCATCCTCGATCAGATACCGGCGTCTTCCATCGAGAGCATTGAAGTTATTACCAATCCTTCGGCCCGGTACGATGCAGAAGGCTCGGCAGGTATTCTCAATATCATTTTAAAAAAGAATAAGCAACTCGGACTGAACGGCAATGTCATTGCGGGAATTAATACCTATCCCGGCTATGACGGTTCAGCGACATTGAATTACCGGAATAACAAGTGGAACCTGTTCGGCTCGTATTCTTATATGAACATGAACCGCGATGGCGAAAGTCAAGTGTACCGCGAGACATTTTATGAGGACAGCAGCTTCTATCTGGATCAAACCGGTTCAAACGACAACAATATGATCAACAGCTCGGTGCGGGGCGGTTTTGATTATTACATCAACGATAACAATACCATCAGCCTGTCCGGTAATTTTGGAACCCATAACAGAAAGGGCTCCGATCTCACCCATTACGATTTCAAGAACTCAGAACAGGTAATTACCTCGAAGAGTGAACGCACCAATGCTACCCGCGGCGACAATTCAAATTACAGTGTGGTATTGAATTACAAAAAACTGTTCTCCAACCCACAGCATACCCTCACCATGGAGGGTTTTCTTTCCAAAGGCAGCGGTATTGACCTGAATGAGTATTACGAACGCATTACCGATGCGTTGAATGTACCCTTGGGCTTGCCGATACGCCAGAATATTGATTACGACGAATTGGATCAGAATATTAACGCACAGGCGGACTATGTGCACCCGTTTGAAAACGGCAACAAGTTTGAAACCGGCGTGAAGTTTACCCGCCGTTACAACGACAACGATCAGTACGCCGAAAATTTCGACAATGGGCTCAATGAATGGATCGAGAACGATTCGATTTCCAACCGGTTTATCTACGATGAAAATGTGTTGGCTGCCTATGGCATCTGGAATTCCAGTATCAAAAAGTTCGGATACCAGGTGGGATTGCGTGCCGAGCAGACTTATGTTTTTACAGAGCTGGTCACCACGGATGAACAATTCAAAAACGATTATTTTAAACTGTTCCCAAGCGTGCACCTGCGCTACCAGTTTTCGGAAGGCTCTGAAATTTACGGAAGCTATTCCAGGCGTATGAACCGGCCACGCTCCTGGTTTTTAAATCCGTTCCCGGATTACTCCGACCCGTACAGCTACCGCAAGGGCAATCCCTTCCTGCTGCCCGAAAACGAAAATTCCTACGAATTAGGTTACCTGCTGACATGGCAAAAACAATCGCTGTCGGCTGCGGTTTTTTTTAAGGATACCAGAGATGAAATCTCCTCTTATACCCAGGTGGACAGCGCCGGCGTTTCGGTTACCACATTCGTGAACTACGACTTTGAAAAGGAATACGGACTGGAGATAGTGTCTCGCAACGAATTTACAAAGTGGTTCAGCATGACTTCGAGTTTCACACTCGGACAGGTGTTCGTAAGCGCACAGAGCACCATGGAAGGCTTATCCAACAACCAGATGAATTACCATATCCGCTTAATGCCGACCTTTAAATTGTTTAAACAGACATCGCTGCAGGCGACTTTCAGCTACTGGACGCCCTGGGCAATGGTGCAGGGTAAAATGGATCCCTTCGTGTATATGGACGCCGGCATTCGCTCAGACTTCTTCGACAACCGGCTTTCAGTGAACCTTTCGGCTTCTGACATTTTTAATACGAGGGAATTCTCCGGCTACTCGGAAGGTGAAAACTTCTACCAGGAATTCTACCGGAAACGCATCTCGCAGGCGCTGACGCTCAAGGTGACATACAAATTCGGCCAACAGGACTCACGCCGTAAAAATAACGGCCGTATGGACATGGACGGCGAAGGCGACGGCGGTTTCGAGGGCGGATTTTAAGGCGGCAATATCGCTAATTCTCTTTGTGAACGGTTTTGCGATTACTTCACTTATCTATTAATTCAATAACTTCATTGTTAAGATGCATTTTTTTTGATATTTCCCATCTTGTAAGCAGAGCAATTGAAATTAAAATAGTACGGGTTTTTATTATTTCTTTAATTACCTTTCCTTGAAGAAAAATGACAATGTTTTATAAAATAAGAAGGAAAAAGGAAAAGTTTTGCTAATTGAGTGGTTTGATTTTGTAGGGGTATTATACACGAAGTTACCCGAATTTGTTTGAACACTGGCAATACGAGGGCTTTCGACCTTAACAGTTCTGGACTAAGAAGAGCCGTATGAACTTAGCGGAGCGATTTCACGACCGAAGGGAGTAATCGAGAGGTTCACGTACGGTTCTGTGAGAGGCTTAGGGGTGAAATTCCACTTTGGCTACTCGACATTCTTATTTTCTGTTATATTGTTCATCAAATTTGTTCATTATTTCAATATATTCTGTCGGTAATTTACCAACTACAAAGTCATTAATTTCTTTCGGGATTTCTTTATAGAATGCCGAAGCAATGCCACCCGTTATACAAGCAATTGTGTCGCTGTCACCACCAATTGAAATTGCAAGTCTAATGGCATTTTCAAAGTCAGAACTTTCAAGAAACGCAACAATTGCTTGTGGAACTGAACCCTGACAAGTTACATCAAATCTATAAGTTGGTCTTATTTCGTCAAGCGTAAAACTCAGGTCGTAGTTGAACGTTGAGACTATAAAATCTTTGATTTCTTGCTTTGACTTTCCTTGTCTTGCGAGTAGGATGGCTGCTGCTGTCGCTTGTGCTCCTTTTATTCCTTCGGGATGATTGTGTGTTACTTCTGCTGTTTGTTTGGCAACATCTAATACTGTTTCAATATTGTTAAATGCAAATCCAACTGCACTTACTCTCATGGCAGAGCCATTGCCATAACTACCATAGGGTTGTAAGTTATCTTCGTAGAGCCAATCGTTGAAATTTCCACCATAACCACGTCCTGGATATTTTCTACCGTATTCCCAAATTGTCCTTGCAAAATTTTTTTTGTTTAAAATACTGTCAGCAACTGCAATAGTCAAAACAGTATCATCTGTAAAAATACACCTTGGGTTTAAAAGGTCAATTTCTGTTGTTTTTACATTGTTCCATTCAAAAACAGAACCAATCACATCACCGATAACAGCACCGATAATTGTGTTTGAATTTGAAGTCATAGGCTTTTTAAAACATTTTAGTTCAAAAATTGATTTAATGTAGTTTGGCGTTTTAGTCATTACTGCCCAATGTAGAAGACTTCCTAAATCATAATCGGTCAAGTCTTTTGTTTTAAGTTTTAAGCATCCACCATAATCACCTAAGAAATAATAATGTTGGTGGTGCGAAACAATTCTACTGCCTAAACACGAATAATGATTGCCAATTCTTGGTGTTTCGGGGTAAAATGTTGAGTGTTGTGTTTTGTTGTCTAAAGCTTTGCTGTCAGGTTCCTTGTCTGGGTCAAAATTTATGAAGACCGCACATTCTTGGTTTAGGTTCTCCCAAACATAGTCTTCAACTTCTTTAATTGAAATTTTGCCCCAAAAGTGATGAGGGTTGTAATAAAAAATCAGATTTTCTCCGTCATTTAAAGCAAAAAAGTAATGGGAAACGTAAAGTGTGTTTGCGTCTTTAGTTCTTCGCAAATCGTCTTCAAGTCGTCCGTTTATTTGAGTGTCATATCCTGAATATTCTTTCATTCGGTCGTCTTTTTATGGTAACGCATAACGGTTGGCAAATTGGCGAGGGAGCGGACTTTTAGCACAAATGTTGAATAGAATTACTA
>CAZBHH010000012.1:0-78284 GCA_964492065.1 uncultured Chitinophagales bacterium
CAAATCTTCGAATTCCCAGCTCGACTTTGCATGCCTGATGATATACAGTGTTTTCATCTGTTGTTTTCTGATGGAAAAATATAACAGAAATGCATTGGTTTTTTCTCAGTTATACACATATCTGCACTATTCTGATTAAAATAATATATTACCGGCAGACAATAGGTAATTTTGCACCTGAAAAATATGCCGAAGAAAAAGAAAATAAATAAAGTAAGAAGTAATACAACCGGAAACTTTGAAACAGACCTGTACCATTTTATTGCCACCAAACCCGAGCGTGGCATTGCATTACACCAAATTGTCAAGTGGTCGTTGAAACAACAAGACGGCGAAGGTCTGTTTGACGCAATTGAAAATTTGTTAGCCGCCAACCGCATTGAGGAAATTACACAGGATAAATTTCGAATAAAGAAATCCTACAACTCTGAAAATACGCTTATCGGGATTGTAGATATCACACGCTCGGGAAGCGCCTATGTAATTATTGACGGGAAATTGAACGACATTTATATACCATCGCGGAATACACACCGGGCATTTAACGGCGATGTCGTCCGAGTCAGGCTTACCCGCAAGGCGAAGTCCAATAAGCAGGAAGGCGAAATTGTTGAGATAATCAAGAGGCAAAAAGAAACCTTTATCGGCCATATTCAATTCAGCAATGAATACGCTTTTGTCGTTACCGATAAGGAATTTAATAATTGCGATTTCTACCTGCCGCCCGACGAGGTGAAACGTTCGAAAGTCTCAGACGGGCAACGGGTAATTGTCCGCTTAAAAGACTGGCCGCCGCATATGAAAAATCCCATCGGCGAGATAATCGATATACTTAAACCCGCCGGCGATCACGAAAGCGATATGCAGGCGATTATGATCGAGACCGGTATCAATTACCGGTTTCCGAAAGATGTCGAAAAGGAAGCTGCCGCTATCTCAGAAACTATATCACAAGAAATTATTGCAGGCCGCAGGGATATGCGCAATACCTGGACAATTACTATTGACCCGCACGATGCCAAAGACTTCGACGACGCCATCAGTTTGCGTTCATTGCCCAACGGACACCTTGAAATAGGTGTACATATAGCCGATGTATCTCACTTTGTAGCCGTCAACAGCCCTATCGACAAGGAAGCCTATCTGCGTGCAACTTCAGTGTATTTGGTTGACAGGGTTATCCCGATGCTGCCCGAAAAATTATCCAATAACGTCTGTTCACTCGTGCCGCATAAGGACCGGCTTACGTTTTCTGCCATCTTTGAATTTAATAAAAAATATGAAATTGTAAATTCCTGGTTCGGCAAGACCGTCATTCATTCCGACCGCCGCTTTACCTATGAAGAAGTACAGGAAATCATTGAAAACGAAACCGGGGAATTTGCCGAAGAGATTCTGCAATTAAATGCGGTTGCATATAAACTGCGTGACGATAAATTCAAAAACGGAGCCATCGCCTTCGAAACACAGGAGGTAAAATTCATACTCGATCAAAACAAGGTACCCACCGGCATCTATATTAAAGTGCGGAAGGATGCGCACATGCTCATAGAAGATCTGATGTTGCTGGCCAATCGCAAGGTTGCTGAATTCATGGGAAAGCCAACGCAGGGAAAAACACAAAAAGAAGTAAATGCCAATACAAAATATCCGTTTGTGTACCGGGTGCACGATTTTCCCGATATGCAGCGCCTGGAAGAATTCGGACTGACGGCAAAGCGGTTTGGCTATAATTTACAATTGGACTCACCGCAGAAAATAGCCGCCGAATTAAACAAGCTCATGAAAAAAGTACAGGGGAAACCGGAGCAAAACGTGTTGGAACAAATGGCTATTCGCAGTATGGCAAAGGCGGTATATACCACCGATAATATCGGTCATTACGGACTCGCATTTAAATATTACACGCACTTTACATCGCCGATACGGCGCTACCCCGATTTGCTGGTGCACCGCATCCTGTTTGCCGCCTTGCAACATGCCAATAAACCGATTGCCAAAGAGTTGCTGGAGGAAAACTGCCGGTATGCCTCAGCCCAGGAGCGCAAAGCGATGGAGGCAGAACGGGAAAGCGTTAAATACAAACAAGTGGAATACCTTTCGGGACATGTCGGTGAAATATTTGAAGGCGTTATTACAGGGATAACCCACTTCGGCATTTTTGTAGAACTGCGGGAAAATAAATGCGAGGGAATGGTATCGGTAAATTCAATCCGCGACGAACTCATGTTCGATGAAAAGCGAAAGCGCATGATCAGTCTTACCGGAAATACACCTATTGAAATGGGCAATATTGTAAAGGTGAAAATAGTAAAGGCCGATATGGATGCCCGCCGGCTCGATTTTGTCTTTGTGTAATTTCAATTTGCGACGAATTGCAGAACCGGCTTAGATTCAGTCGGATAATCTCTCATTTGATGTTGTTGAAGTCGGGAATAGAGGCTTCTTGAAATAAAGCGGGCGGAAGCGTATCCCATACATGAATATCAGTGATGCTACCCACCGTTCCCCTGCCGGATGCCAGGCGGATATTTCCATACCATCGGTAATCAGTCCAGGGATTGGAAATTGCCGGAACAGTATCCTCCGCATGTTTAAAATAATCCCATTGTGCAATCAACCGGGTTTCAAAGTCGATATAAATCAAATATTTGTTGTGCGGAGTTACGCCGACATTTTCGAATGTGAGCTGTAATATTTCCGCCTGCCTGCCGTCGGTTGTTTTTCCCCGGCCTGCATATTGAATCAAGACTCCGGGATCAAACAATTTAAACGGCATGACCAGCCAATAGGAATCATTCATCCAATATTGCCGGGCGAGGCGCAAATATCTGGAAAGCGTGTCGGTATTGCGCACTTGTACTCCATCCTGAAACACGATGCAATAATCATCCGTCAGCGAGGCGATGATTGAAATTGGCTGGGTAAGCAGGTCCACTCGTACCCGGTTATTCGGTTTATCCCAAAGCAATTGCCGCTTACCGAAAAAATTCCAGCCGATGTAGCGGGTGGCATTGTAATAGTCCATCCCACCCATCATATTCACCGTTTCAGAAGCCAATGCCTTAGCCTGTGAAAGGGCTTGCTGAGATTTTGCATCGCCAAACCACGAGAGCAGGAAAATCAAAACCGCAAATCCATTCATGCCTTTATGCATCGCATTTACCTTAATTGTTCAGTTTAATCAATCGCACTCCTTTGTACAATATCAGTGCCGTGCCACACATGATAACATGCGCCATATCCACAGCCCTGAACCATGGATCGTGTATATGAATGCCTGCTATCTGTACAAAGGCGGCAATAAAGGAAATGCTTACAGCAATCAGTATCCACTTGCTCGCAGGATTGCGGGTTTTTCTGTAATTGATCAACTCAAAGATACCCACGACAATGCCCAGGCCGTAAAAGGCGTGGAATTCCACCCAGAAGAAATTGAGTGTAACGATAGCAGTTGTTACCATTGTACACAATTCCAGTATGTTAAGCGCCGGAAGAATTCTTTGAAGCAATTTCGGCATCTGCGGCAACACGTGAATGATTGCCGCCCGCTCAGCTAACATAATGGCAAACATACTCGTTATCCATCCTGGAAGTTTCCACCCGATGCCCAAACGGTAACACAATGCATGGCCGAAAATACCTCCGAGCAATGTGGCTAACCCAATCATAAAAAAAAAATAACGGTACAATTGATTGGGGAGGGTGGGCACTAATTCGCCTTTCGATTTAAAAAAGATCCTCCAGGTAATTGCAGTAATGAAAATGTCGGTAATTGCAGTAACCGGTTCCTGAATCAAAATATCGAACAGGTAAAAACTGGTTGCATCATTACACAGCCCGGTGTGATTTGGAATTATCGACATACCATGAACACTATGTTTTGAACTCCTGAAAATAAAAAAACCCCGGAATAAATCCGAGGTTTTCAACCAAAACAGGTTTCCAATGGCAAAAATACATTGTGTATGGAAACCTAAAGACTTCTGTGTATTCAGGTTATTTGAAGAACGTTCACTGAGGCAAATATAATCCGTTTGGAAATGCCCTCATATTATTAGCTGAAAAATTTTTTTGAACATTATATATATTATTGATATTCAATTATATAAATCTTTTTTTTGCAAAGGATAACGAATAATCTTAATATTATAAATTTAACAATGTATAATGTCAAACTGTCAGCACACCATACATTTATCGGGTATAATCTTCCATTCAATGAAACGGCATGCCATAATTACAGCAGGTGGGTTCCGCTGCCGACAATGCCGGGTTCCAGGGCGGGCTGTTCGGTTTTCTCAATTTCAGATGCCCCAATTCGGGTCGCCATAGCGGTTAGAGGTTATAGGTGATGCCAATGTTCAAGGCCGGTTTAACAAAGGCATGCATATCCATAGAAGCGTTCAGCACCCGGAGATTCACCTGGATTGGCGTATCGAGCTGTTTTCTGAAATCGTAGCCCGTACCGATGCCAAACTGGGGGAAGAAAGCGCCCTTACTGGTAAACAGGGTGTGTTCCAGGGAGGCAGTTTCTATATCATCCGGTTGATTTTCAAATATTTGCGCATATCCAGCCGAAGCGAAGAAATCCACAATCCAGCCCGATTGATAAATCGTTTTGAAGTCGAGTTCCACAGAAGCAAAAGCGGCTACTGACTGAACGCCTGTTTTCACCACTCCAAATTGAGGGACAAAATACAGGTGTTTATCCGTGTAGCGCACTCCTTTGGTACATTCCACCTTTTCGCGGGTTGCATAAATAAAGTCGTACTCAGGGCCAATGACAATTCCGGGAAATTGCATTTCGTAAGCCATAAAGTACACCCTTACCGGGTGCTGTTTGCCGCTTTTCTGTTTACCGAATGAATTTGCGAATTGGGCGTCCGCATTCTGGATACCTATTATCAGGGCAATTACCGCGATAATAGTTTTTACTGAGTTGTGTGTCATTTCCAATTGGTTTATTTTCGTTAGCAATGCAAAGGTGACTCATCAAAAACCGTTCACCATAAATATTTGCTTACGATAGTGACCCAAAAGTGACAACGTTTCACAATTTACCTGTTTTTATTACATTTTTACAGGGAAGAAATCGGAGTATCCCCGGGATAGGTAACACCGAATTCAAATTGGACACTCCGGGTTTCCCTTGCCGGTAAATGTATTTTCCAGGTAAGAATTCCGGAGGATTCCTCAAGCACTGCACTTCCTGTTTTCAGTACATTTACCTTGATATCATTGACCTGGCTCACCGGAATATGGTCTTTTATGACAATATCCAGGTCGTAAGCTTTGGCATTGCGGACAGTTATTTCGAAAGCCCGGTTCAGGGTAATATCCGAATTAAAGAACTTTTCATTGGTTTTATCCTTTAAAATTTGCCGCTTCACTTCTATTGATTTGTCACGTCCCAAACTGACCTCCAGTGTATCGCTTAACCCGCCGCCATTGAGCATGGTTTTGCCGACATAGGTGCTGTTAAAGTAGATATTGGCATTTCCCGGGATCAGGCTAAGTTCCTCCCATCCCGTAATCCGGGCAATCAGGAAGGCGGATGGATCCATTTTGGGTATTGTCAGATAATTATACCCCGATGGCAGGGTAGCAGTTTTCAGGGCGACAATATGGCCTTTTCCGTCTGAAGGAATGGTATATTTGAGGTTAACGGCGAATTCTGTGTTTGCAATTGTTTGGTTTTGGGCTGTAAAATTTGAACTGAGGTCCGCATCTTTCCGGTTGTTGAGATAACTGTCAATGGATTTTTCGGCAGGCATCCCCATTTCTTCCCCACCCGCATTCCCGTCCTGGTAATCACGTTCGTAATAACTCTGGTAATAACCGATATACCAGGTGCCTATCGCAGGCGGATTATTGCCCAGCGACGGGTTTCCCGTGCTACAGGTAATCGTAATATCCCGCCAGTCAATACCGGTATTTTGCCAAATATTCGCCTTATAAGTCAGCTCTACCGGTTTATTGATGTCTATGGCTCTTAAATCATAGGTGGCATACCAACCCGCATTGTATGTGAGATAGTTTACCTCTACCCGTGCCGAAAGGGATTGGTTTGCAACGACTGAAATAATTATCTCGGGAATGGATTGGCCGGCGTTTATACTGTTTTGCTGATTCCAAAAATTCTGCAAGTCGGCGAGTCGTGTCTGTAATGCATATAATAAGTTTGAATGCTCCAATTCTTGCCGCTGCAACCGAATCAGTTCGTCGGAAATTGCATTCAGTTTGACATTGTAGTACTCCAGCGCCTGTTTTAAAACGTCTAACGAATCGCTTTTACCTTCTCCTTTGAGCAATTTATTGTTGAGCAGCATCTGCTTCTGCAACTGCAGGTTCTCCTTTTTGAAATTCAGGTCGGCGGTCGCAAAATTCAATTCGGTAATCGAGTCATTTATCTGCTGTATCCGCTTCTGTATATCATCGGGTATTTTGCCGATGGTATTGGGATCGGGATACCACATGCGGTACTGCACATCTAAAATCGTAAAGTCGCCCTTTCCGCCGGCCTGAATGCTGTTCGGGTCTATGGAAGCGGCGATTCCGCGAATTATAATATCGGTAGCGCCTTTGTCTAACTGCACGGATTTAGCATGGTATAATTGAACCCCGCTCAGGAAAACCGTTGCCTTTTCTACCGGCGCTTCTATAATGGTTGTATTTTGAGAAATGACTAATGTTGATTGCAACAGCAGGAATACTACCCGGAGAAATTTCATAATAAAGATTTTCTTCAGAGATGCGTTCGGCAGTAAATTCCATAAAACATATTACTGCCCGATTGCACGGATTCCGCCGCACATACTCAATGCAATTATTGCCGTTCGAAGAAATCTTGTAAATATTCGTTCAGTTTGGCCAGGAGCAATCCGGAAATTTCCCGGCCGTACAGGGAATCTCCGCATTGCCCAACCCATTGAATGCCCTGCATGGTATTGGTGATAAACATCTCATCGGCTTCTCTTACATCTGCAAGGCTCAGGGGGCACTCAACCACGTCCATCCCCGATTTGCGGCACAACTTAATCAATACCCGTCGCATGACGCCGTTAATACATCCCTCCGATACGGCAGGGGTTAACAGGACATTGCCTTTGCGGATAAAGAAATTGGAAAACTGCATTTCCACCGGCCTGCCGTGAATATTCTGAATAATAATATCGTCCAGGGATTGTTCCTTTGCATGAATACCCGCCATGGTATAGATCATTGCATTAGCCGATTTGAACTCTGAAAACGCACCCGGCACTTTTGTCAACCCGTCAAATACACCGATATTCAAACCCTGCGTATTGAGCAAATAATAATCACTTTGCAGCGGTACCGTTTCGATTAAATATTCCGCATCAAAATTTTCAGGTGTATATCTTCCCTTGCCTGCACGCCAAAAGGTGAGCCTGACTCTGGCATTTTGGATCCCATTTTGTGCAGTGAGTTCTTCCACCTGGTTTTTAAAGGAGGTAATGGTCCAGGATTCGGGGATTTCCATTTTAAGAGCCGATAGCCCTTCGATAAACCGCACGTAATGCTGGTTGAAAAACAACGCTTTGCCTTTACATACTTTAATGGTTTCAAACAGGCCGTCGCCGTATAAAAACGACCGGTTGAATGGCGCAATCGAAAACAGCGCCTCGTCGAGAATCTGACCGTTATAATTTATCAGCATGAGAGCGCTGCGGGCTTCAGAATTGCATTTCGGGAATATCTCCTTCCACAATTAAGCGGCCTTCCGTTTTGGATTGAATTTCTTCAACGCTGACACCGGGGGCTCGTTCAATTAATTTAAATCCGCCTTCGGTAATCTCAAACATGCCCAAATCGGTAACTACTTTCTTCACACAGCGCAACCCGGTTATCGGCAGGGTGCATTTTTTCAATAATTTACTGGAGCCGTCTTTACTGGTATGCTGCATTGCGACGATAATATTTTTTGCACTGGCAACCAGGTCCATGGCGCCGCCCATACCTTTCACCATCTTACCGGGAATTTTCCAGTTGGCGATGTCACCGTTATCCGCTACTTCCATTGCACCCAGTACGGTGAGGTTCACCTTTCCGGCACGAATCATCCCAAAACTCATCGCACTATCGAAGAAAGCCGAACCGGGCAATGTGGTGATAGTTTGTTTACCTGCATTAATCAAATCGGGATCCACTTCTTCCTCGGTCGGGAAAGGTCCCATACCCAATAACCCGTTTTCACTCTGCAGCGTAACGGTGATGCCTTCGGGAATATAATTGGCGACGAGCGTCGGAATTCCAATACCGAGGTTTACGTAATATCCGTCTTTTAATTCTCTGGCTATTCTCTGTGCAATCTGGTTTTTGTCTAACATATTTTATTCATTTAATAACCGTTATTTTCTGATTGTGCGTTGTTCGATGCGTTTTTCGTAATTGCTGCCCTGGAATATACGGTGTACGTAGATTCCCGGTGTATGAATGGCATTGGGATCTAAGGTTCCTGCCGGCACCAGTTCCTCCACTTCGGCAATGGTAATTTTTCCTCCCATTGCCATCAGCGGGTTGAAATTCCGGGCGGTGCCTTTGTATATTAAATTTCCGGCAGTATCGCCTTTCCACGCTTTTACAATCGCGAAGTCTGCGTCGAAGGCGTATTCCAGCAAATACTGTTTGCCATTGAATTCGCGGATTTCTTTTCCCTCGGCCACTTCGGTACCCACGCCGGCAGGTGTATAGATTGCCGGCATTCCATAACCCGAAGCCATACACCGCGTTGCGAGTGTCCCCTGGGGTATGAGTTCCACCTCCAGTTCACCGGTCAGCAACTGACGCTCAAATTCAGCGTTCTCACCTACATAACTGGCAATCATTTTTTTCAACTGGTTTTTGCGCAACAGCAACCCGATTCCAAAATCATCTATGCCGGCGTTATTGGATATACAAGTGATATTTTTAACCCCCTTTCTCACTAACGCATTAATACAATTCTCGGGGATTCCGCACAAACCGAATCCTCCTATCATCAGCGTACAGTTGTCTTCAATATCAAAAATTGCAGCTTCTGCATTTTCAACCACCTTTTTAATACTCATTTTCTTTGTGTTTTACTTTCCAATAAACTTAATTGTTGTGTTACTTCCTTATATATATAATTCATAAGCAGCGGATGTTCCGAGTAATAATCGTAGCTGCTTTTAAATTGCGCATATTTTACCCGGTGCATCTCCATCACCTGTAAATAATCGGAGGCGATTATCTGGTTTTTATACTCCCGCATCGAGTCTGTTTTTAATTCCTGCATCGACGCTTCCACCAGGTGAATGTCCACCAATATATTTACCATCGGTTCTACCTGGATGATACTATCCGGCACTTCGTTCAACATCCCTTCATTGAAAATCAAATCGCTGTTGGGTTTACATTGTACCATCGCCAAAATCAGAAAAATTTTCAATGTCCTTATCAACAGTATGGGTAATTTTGCAAACGGAAGCTAAGATACGAAATGCACAGTAATTACACTGAACTACGCCAATTTGCCGATGCGCATCACGCCGTACTGGTAGCCGTTTCAAAGACAAAACCCGCCACCGAAATCCTGGAGCTCTACCGCATGGGGCAAAGAGATTTCGGCGAGAACAGGGTACAGGAACTCTGCGTCAAAGCCGATGCATTGCCCGGCGATATCCGCTGGCACATGATTGGCCACCTCCAGAAAAATAAAGTCAAATACATCGCCGGATTTATTTATATGATTCACTCGGTGGACAGCCTTGGGCTACTGGCAGAGATAGACAAACAGGCCCAAAAGCACAATCGCATCATACCCTGCCTGTTGCAAATGCATATCGCAAAAGAGGAGACGAAATTCGGCCTCGACGAGTCGGAACTCATCACGCTGATTACATCTGAAACATGCAAGGCAATGCGCCATATCGAAGTTGCCGGTCTTATGGGTATGGCGACCAACACCCAGGATACGGCGCTGGTGCGCAATGAATTCCGCGGTTTGAAAACGCTTTTTGACAAGGTGAAGCAGGAGCATTTCAACCATATCGATAGTTTTAAATACCTCTCTATGGGCATGTCTTCCGATTATATAATCGCCGTAGAAGAAGGCGCCGGCATCATCCGGATCGGGAGTTTAATTTTTGGAAAAAGAAATTAATACAGTGCGCATTATTTATTTCCTTCCTGTTATTTTCATTCTACAGTCTTGTTTTTATACGAGTCCACTAACCGTCAATTTCGAACAAAGCGCCATTCCCGAAGCCCCGGACTTCTCAGATGCAAAGTATTGGGCGGCGCTTCCCCAAAAAGCGGACAATGCGGATCACATACCGGTTGATAGTTTGAGCGACAACCAGGACAGCGCAACTGCCGATGTGTTTTTTATTTATCCGACGAGTTATTTCGGCAAAAAAAACTGGAACGCATCAGTTGACGACAAGCGCATTAATGCAAAGACAGACGACCGCAGTTTACTGCATCAGGCAAGTGTTTTCAACGGCAGTTGTAAAATTTACGCTCCGCGATACCGGCAGGTGAGCTACCACGCTTTTTTTTCATTGGATAATCCCGATGCCGATTCTGCCTTTGCCCTTGCTTATGCCGACATTCGCAATGCATTTCTTTACTACCTGGCGCATTACAATCGCGGGCGCCCGATTGTCATTGCAGGCCACAGCCAGGGAACCGTGCATGCGCAGCGGCTCCTGCAGGAATTTTTCGATGGCAAACCGCTGTCTGATCAACTGGTAGCAGCCTATCTCATCGGCATGCCAATCGCCGAAAGCGCCTTTGATGTGTTGCAACCCTGTCAGCAATCGGATGCCACGGGTTGTTATGTTTCCTGGCGGTCCTTTTTATACGGCTTTACGCCGAAGAAAAAAATAAACCCGGCAACTGCTACGGATATTGTTGTTGTTAATCCGCTCACCTGGACGAATGATACTTCATTTGCAGATCCATTGCTCAATGCGGGCGGATTGAACAGAAAGGCAAACGCAATTTACCCTTTTGTATCGGGAACGCAAATTCACGACAATTACTTGTGGGTGACCAAGCCCGATATTCCGGGAAAACTGTTTTTAATAATGAAAAATTATCACCGGGCAGATTACAATCTCTACTGGATGAATATGCGCAATAATGTGGCAGTGCGCATTCATGCTTTTGAAAATTCCCGCTGATTATTTCCACTGAAGTACGCTGATTGCATCCGGGATAATATTGATTGTTACCGGGGTGGTTCCGAGGTATTCGCCATCTGCTTCCACGTAAATGGGCTTCGGCGTATTTACGGTAATCGCTTTTGCCTGGAAAGTTTTCACTTCATCCATATCCACGAAACTGCCGTTGCGCAACTTTGGCAGGCTCATAATCATTTTCCACTTGGGCATATTGCCAATCACCGACATATCCAGCAATCCGTCGTTGCATTTTGCAAATGGCAGTTGTTTCATCCCGCCGCCATTGTAGTTACAAATGCCGATAGCCGCCGACAGCATTTGTATTGTATGGTTTTTGCCGTCAATTGTAAAGGTTGCCATAGTAGCCGAGTAACCTAACAGCGATTGCAGAATGCCTATCCAATAGCGAAATCCGGATGTATTAAAAGCGCCTTTACCCTTTGATACCCGGAAGGTAACATGTCCGTCGAAACCCAGGCCGGCGATATTGACGAAGTAGCGCCTTACTGCGGAATTTTGCGTGTTGTACTCAATGCGTCCCACGTCGTGCAAAAAACACTGGTCGGCCTTGAGGCTGCGGGGCACCGAATCTAAAGCATGGGGTTTCCCAATAGTGCGCACCCAATCATTACCCGTACCCACAGAGATCATGGCCAGGGAAATTTCTTCCGGCCGGACGGCGTATTGCATTAATCCGTTTACTACCTCGTTAGCAGTACCATCGCCGCCAATTATCAAAATATGGCTGCCTCCCGCCTGTAATGCCGCATGTACCAGATCAACGGCGTGTTTCGGGTGCCCGGTCTCTGCGAACTCAAAATTCACATCGGCCTGTTCCAGTAAAGGTTTTAATTTCTTCCATACTCCGGCCGCCCTACCGCCTCCTGAAACGGGATTGATCAGTACAAACCATTTTTTTTCAATCAGATCCAATCGACCAGTTTTATGCAAAAGAAATAAAAAGCCCGCAGCTTAACACCATCCGTGTTAAGGCGGAGTTTGAAATTCGGAAAACCAATACTTTCAGTGCGAATAGGAATTTACGGACTGAATAATGGAAGCTCTCAGCTCCAGCATTTGTTTGAACAGTGCGTCGCCTCTTTTATTCCAAAGCGCAAACCGGATGGCGCTCCACCATTTCTTCATATCTTTCCAATAATTAAATGCAATCATTCCCGCTACGGGAAATGCCATTAAAAACAACAGACCGGAAATTGCGCTGCCGGTCAATATCCAGGTAAGTATAAACAGCAAGAAATACCATATGGGGTAAAGTATAATCCCGGCTGCATATTTTAAGGAACTGTAAAAGATACGGCGCTTTACCTTTTTCTCCACCGCTTTTTCAATGAGTTTATAGGGCAGGTAATTTACCGCCAAACCGAATGCAAATACCGGCGCCATCAGAAGAAAATACAGCGCCATACTTACCATTACCAATACCTCCTGCCTGCCGGGATCAAAGGTATTTTCCCTGAAACGAAAATGATGCAACAGTTTTTGATACTTGTGCAAGTGCCTGGCAATTTCGGATAATGTGTGCTGGGAGGCCTGACGCATGTGTTCTAATTTTGCAATGATCCGCTTTTGCTCGTCAAATTTAGTGATCGGATTAAACGATTGCTTTGATACCAGTATATTATGGCGTGACAATATCTCGCTCAGGTTTTCAATATCCGCAGCATACGGCGAATGCGGAATGTGCAATGCCACCTGTTGCATACCCGATTCTATCCTGTCCTTGAGGGCGGAAACGGCGTTTAATTCATTGGCTGCATACATTGACTTATATTCTGCAACGGATATAGGCACTCCGAAATGTATCATTTGCCATTGGCCGAATTTTTCGGCATCCGAATAGTTTACACCTACCGGTACTATTTGAATATCCGGCGTCCAGTTATAGGCCTCCATTGCGCCGAATGCAATTCTGCATATTCCCTTTTTCAATGGCCGTATTCTGTTTTCATTGATACAATCGCCTTCGGGGTAAATACCCAGCATTTGATTTTTTGAAAGCAATTCATAACACGCATTGAAGGTGGCGTCATTGGAAATATTCCTGTTACCCGCTTTATCCCGTTCCCGCCATATCGGCAGCATGTGAAAAAAGAAAAACAACTTTTTCAAAAGACGATTATTAAATGCATCTCCTCTTGCCAACTGAAACACCTGTGTGTTCTTCGTATTTACAAAGGCCAGCGAATCCATAAATGCATTGCGGTGCGTAATCGCAAAAATAATCGGTTTACCTTTTGGCACATGCTCCCAGTGATAAATAGAGAACTGCGAGTAGTAGAACTTAAAAGGCAATTTAATTATTACATAGTGAATAAGCCAGTAACCCCGGCTCCATAATGAGATGTTATGGCCCTGGAATGTTATATGCGCATTCTTATGCTTGAAGAATTTCAGGCTTTTCATTCAGCAGCGCAAACTTAGAAAATGATTTGCAATGGTCAGGTAGCTTTCTGAGTCGTTCCAATGTCCATCCTGTTCCAAAAATAGGCGATAGCAAGCCCTGAGATCAAATCCCAAACACCCCACCATCCGGCAGTAACCGCCATCCCTCCCAGTCCATTAAAAAATGTAAATATCAGGATTAATCCCAATGCGGCATTTTGAATGCCGGTTTCAATGGCGATGCATTTTCTATCGGCAAAATCCAGCCTGAACAGCGCCGAAATACCATAGCCGGAAATTAAGGCGATGATATTATGCAGAAATACCAATAGGAAGATCAATTTCAACACCTGGAAGAAAATGGAATAATTGGCCAGCAGTGCAAAGGCGATAAATGCGATAAAAATAATCAGAGAAATGATGCGCACCGGTTTATTAATTAGGGCAGTAATGCGGGGCAGGTAATGCGCAAACACCATCCCCAGGGTCAGCGGCACACCCAGGATGGTGAACACCGTCGAATACATTTCCCAGGGTTCAATACTAATTTCTGTCAATAAGGCCCGTGTAGGTGCGTAGAAATTGCCGTATAGAGCAAAATTAAATGGCGTCATAAACACGCAGATTACCGTGCTGATAGCGGTGAGTGTAACCGACAATGCGACATTTGCCTTTGCCAGGCTCGACAGGAAGTTCGACATATTGCCGCCGGGGCAGGCGGCTACCAAAATTAAACCCAGGGCTACCGAAGGCGGCGGGCGCATTATCAGCAACAGCACATAGGTTAAAAACGGCAACAATATCCATTGTGAAAACAGGCCGACCAAAGCCTTTTTGGGAAACTTGAGTAATTGCCTGAAGTCGCTGAGGCGCAAATTCAGGGCAATACCAAACATTAAAAATGCCAGCAAAAAATTGAGCAACAGTAAATTTCCGTCGCCCATTTGGAGCTGTATTTCATCGATTGCCATTGGTGGTTCTCCGTTATCGGCGCTAAAAATAACTTTTTGGCGGATGATTCCTCTAACTCCCTGTGGATTATGCATTTATTCCCATATCCCCCCGTATTTTGAGAATAATTTCACGATATTCTTTGATATACTGGCTAACTTGTATAAATTGCGTTTCCAAAATAATTTAAACCATAAATACCAGGAGTATGAAATCGTATGATAGTGAACACATCAAGAACGTGGTCTTAGTTGGCCACTCGGGTAGCGGCAAGACGACTCTTGCCGAATGTATGTTATTTGAGGCCGGGGCTATCAACCGCAGGGGCACCGTTGCCGATAAAAATACCGTATCGGATTACACAGATCTGGAACACGAGCGGGGCAACAGCATTTTTTCCACCTTATTAAATCTGGAATGGAAGGAGTCAAAAATTAATATTATTGACACGCCGGGTATGGATGATTTCGTCGGCGAAGTAGTAAGCGCCTTTAAAGTAGCCGACACCGGTATTTTGGTCATTAATGGCGCCAACGGCGTGGAAGTGGGTACCGAATTAATATGGGAAATGGCAGTGAGTATGCGCAAACCGATGCTGCTGGCCGTAAATCACTTAGATGAAGAAAAGTCGGACTTTGATAATACAGTGGCACAGGCAAAAGAGCGGTTCGGATTAAAGGTCACCGTAGTGCAATACCCGATAAACCAGGGAGTGGATTTCAATGCAATCGTCGATGTGCTGAATATGGTTATGTACGTATTCCCACCCGATGGCGGAAAACCCGAAAAAAAAGAGATACCCACAGCCGAAAAGGAAAAGGCAAAAAAATTACACGATGAATTAATTGAAGCAATTGCCGTAAACGATGAAACACTGATGGAAAAGTATTTCGAAAAAGGCACCCTGGAAGAATCCGATATGCAAAAGGGTTTATTGCTTTCCATTCGCAATCACGAATTTTTCCCGGTATTTTGCATTTGCTCAAAACACAATATGGGCAGCGGGCGCATCATGGGTTTTATAGATTATTGTTGCCCGAGCGCCGCACACATGATGCCGGAGAAATTGACGAATGGCGCCGACTTGCCATGTAACTCCGCTAACCCGGCCATTGCCTTTGTCTTTAAAACCGTGAGCGAACCGCATCTCGGCGATATGAGTTATTTCAAAGTGTGCAGCGGTAAAGTAACGGCCGGCATGGATTTATTGAATACGGCAACAGATGCTGTAGAGCGCATCAGCAGTATTTATACCGTAGTGGGGAAAAAACGGGAAAATGTCAACGAGGTAATGGCAGGAGATATCGCCGCCACCGTTAAACTGAAGAAAACGCATACAAATAATACACTTGCCGCCAAAGGGCAAAATGTCTCCATCGTGCCAATACAGTTCCCCGAACCAAAGGTGGAGGCTGCCATTGAAGTCCACAATAAAGGCGACGAAGAAAAAATGGGTATTGCCCTGAACCACATTCACGAAGAAGACCTGACGATAACGGTAGATCATAATATGGAATTGAAACAGACTATCGTAAGTGCACAGGGCGAACTGCATCTGGCAATGCTCAAGTGGAAAATTGAAAATCTGTACGGCGTACAATTCGACTTTATTAAGCCACGCATCCCGTATCGGGAAACCATTCAAAAAGCAGTGCGCACCAATTATCGCCATAAGAAACAAAGCGGTGGCGCCGGACAGTTTGCAGAAGTGCATCTCCTGGTGGAGCCCTATTTCGAGGGAATGGCCGACCCGAAAGACCTCAATGTCCGCGGACGTGAAGATTACGATTTAAAATGGGGCGGCAAGCTGGTATATTTAAACTGCATAGTGGGTGGGGCTATCGATGCCCGGTTTTTGCCTTCCATACTGAAAGGAGTGATGGATAAAATGCACAACGGCCCGCTGACGGGCAGCTATGTGCGTGATGTGAGAGTCAGCGTATTTGACGGAAAAATGCATCCGGTTGACAGTAATGATATGGCATTTAAAATCGCAGGGACTATGGCGTTCAGGAATGCGTTCCGCGAAGCCGACCCCAAAATTTTAGAGCCGATCTACAACCTGGAAGTCATGGTACCGCCCGATATGATGGGTGAGGTAATCGGCGACTTACAGACCCGCCGGGGTATTGTTATGGGAATGGATACAGAAGGCCATTATCAAAAAATTATCGCCCGGGTACCGCTGGCGGAACTGTACGGTTATTCTTCCGCTTTGCGATCGCTCACACAAGGCCGCGGTAAATTCACGAGGAAATTTGCCGAGTTCGCCCCCGTGCCATTCGATCTGCAACAACAGTTGATGCACGCCTATACCGAAGAGATGGCAGAGGCATAACCTGTGCAATAATTTTATATTCAAAGCCGGCGGAATGCCGGCTTTTTTTGTTGTACGGTAACTGTGGTTGAAGAAAATTTGCTTCAATCTTTAAAGACACTCTTATTTAACTGATTTACAGATTCAAAGTATTAATTTATTGACAAGTCAGCGGGAGTGAGATAACAAAAACTAAATGCCACCATATATCCTTACCCGCCAGGCGTTAAACCACCAAAAAGACATAGTGCATTACAACATGACATAGAAATATACGCAAGGGCCTGCAATAAAAAAGCCCTCCTGCCAACACCGGGTAAGAGGGCTTTCAACAAACATGGAAAAATTAAGAGTAATTAAGGTTGTGCTCCATCAGTATTTTTTTAGCACATTCCAATATCTTGGTATCTTCCAAACGCACCACACCGCCGCTGGTTCCCTTTTCAAAATGCACATCCGCAATTTTATCAGGACCTTCAAAATGCTCAGCACCGAAATAATTTCGTACGGTATCCACATTAAGGTTGAGCTCATTCGCAATGCGTTCCATGCTGCCGTGCGGCAATTTGTCCTTAATGTGTCTAAGTTCTTCAAAAGTAATTACCATAACAATTTATTTTAATGGTTAATAATTAGATAATGCGCTCATAAGTTTAGTGAACATTTGTATTACTTCAAAATTATTTTAAAAATTTTTTCCAACTTCAAGGCATGAAAAACCGCCTATCGCTTGCCACCGTATGTTTCGGGTGGTTATTTATGCTGGCTATAGCGTTTTTCTTTTATCCCAAATGGCAACAAACGGGCAATGAAAGTACTATCGGTTACGATGTGGCGGGATATTACGGCTATCTGCCCGCCCTGTGTATTTACAATGACCTGGGGTATCTGGGGTACCAGGACTCTGTTTTTTCGGCATACGGATTGGGCAACAGCTATCCCAATTACACCGCTCCCAATGGCAGGCAGGTGATGAAATACCCACTGGGTGCGGCCGTCATGTACTTACCCTGGTTTGCCGCAGCGCACTGGTACGCCCTGGCCAAAGGACAGCCGGCAGACGGATATTCCCGCCCCTACCAGGCGGCGCTGAGCTGGGGTTGCCTGATCTACACATTGATAGGATTAATATTTGCCCGCAAGGTATTACTGACCAGGTTCAGCGATAAGACTACCTCGCTTACCCTTTTACTCCTGATTTTCGGCAGCAATTACCTGAATTATGCCGCCATTGATAATGCGATGACGCATTCCCTGTTGTTTACGCTCTTCAGTATGCTGATCTGGCTCACCATCGCATTTTATAAACAGCCGAAAACGATCCCGGCAATAGCTATCGGCGCTTTAACCGGGTTGGCAATTATCACCCGACCATCGGAAATTGTAATCTGCCTGATTCCCATTCTTTGGGGTGTGGCCGATTACCGGGGCGCTATCGCAAGGCTGCATTTTTTCAGGCGGCATATACTCAAAATAATATCCGCCGTAATTGCTGCCCTGGCTATTGTCAGCCTCCAGTTGATCTACTGGAAATTCGCTGCCGGTCACTTCATTGAATACACCTATACCGATCAGGGTTTTGATTTTCTGCGTCCCCACCTGTACGAGGTGCTGTTCACATTTCGCAAAGGATGGTGGGTATATACGCCGGTAATGCTCCTGATTATCCCCGGATTTATTTTTCTCCGCAAGAAGTATAGAGAAATATTCCCGGCGTGCTTCTTATTTTTCCTGTTCACTTTGTGGATTGTCGCCAGTTGGGAAATCTGGTGGTATGGCGGCAGCCTGGGCCAAAGGGCGCTGGTGCAATCCTATGCCATTTTACTCTTTCCGCTGGCAGCATTCGCGGAAGCGGCATTACAGGCCAAGGCCTACCTGAAAATTATCTTAACTGCGTTTATCCTGTTCTGCGTTGGGTATAACATGATGCTCACCTGGCAGGCACATGCCGCCACCGGCATTTTTGAGGCGGAAAATATGAATCGGCCCTATTTTTGGAAAACATTTTTCCGGACCCGGGTTTCAAAACAGGATAAATTACTGCTCGATCGGGTTGACATCCATAAACGTCCCGTTGCCAATTCCGAAAACATCCGCCATTTGGAATTTGAAGATACTTCCACTGCCGTTGTTGCAGACCCGCTCCACCCCGGTAACCACGTGCGCCTTATCAATAAGGAATTCCCCTTCTACAGTTTTAATATCGCCAGGCGGGAAACAGGCGACCGCGGCTGGCTGCACATTTCGGCAATGTGTTATATCGACCAAAAGGAGTGGGATATATGGAAAGCCGATCAAATCGCAGTTTGGTTCCTGGATGGCACAACGAGAGTCAAGTCAAACTTTATCCGCATACAGCGCATTTTGGATGCCGGCTATTGGAGCGAAGTATATTTCGATGCCGCCGTTCCCAAATCGCATTTCGATTCCATTGAAATCGCTTTTATACACCTCGGGAGCCGCTACACCCTTTTGCTGGACAACATCCGGGTGAGCGCATTCGACTGAAATCACGATCTGATTTTCACCATTTCCGGAATTATTCGGGAGGTATCTATCAATTCGCCGCTCTGCTCATAAAACCGGATGCAATACTTGCCCGGGGTGACCAGTTCATTCAGGTCTGTGTGCTTATGCATGATATCCTCCATTGTCAGGATAACTTTTTTATTGTGGTCGATAATTTCCATCTTGATATACCTGTCATCGCCTAAAAACTTAAGGAGTTTAGGCATTCTGTCCCTGCCATTTACTATCCAGGCCGGCGCATCTGCATCGTCAGTAGCCAGCGTACCGGCAAAAGTTGCGCCCATAATATTGCCCTTTGCATCAGTGACAAATTCGCCGCTCATCTTAACGCCCGAATTATCGGTGATCAGGAATTTCCAGGAGCCCGCTCCTAAGTTATTGACATAAATATCTAAGTTCTCGTGATCGTAAGCCTGATCAAAGGCAATTACCGAGTCACGCAAAATCAGCACATTCAAATTACCGGCAATGGAGGATTCCTCGAATTCGGCAATCACACTATCCCCGATATTAATACGGTAATAGGCAAGTGCCGGCGGAGCGGCTGCTGTGCCATAAAACCAAATTTGCGAAACGGCATCCGTTTCCCAGAAACTCAGAAAGTCATTGGCCACTTTTGTTTTGCCGGCATCATTGGGATGAACGCCATCCGTATTTACCATCGAGGGCGTAAATGAATAGCCATCGTCGCGGGTCTTCGACCCCTGGGTCCAGAAATACGGGCCCCACATCAGCAAAGGCGCCTTCGGATCGTTGCCCTTGTACGTCAATTCCTTGTTGCCGTCAATTTGTGCTTCTATCAACCATTTCATCGCCCAGCCGTTTAAATAGGCACGGGGCTCCATGTGTTTTACTTTGGAGTCTTTCGGCATATAATCCGTAGTATGACGGCCGGTCAGGTAAATAATCTGAAGGTTCGGATAGCGCTCTTTCAGTTTTTGTACCAGGTAGGTAAACTCATCTACGAGCATATCCGCACGTTCGGGAAATTCGGCGGTTTGGTTGCGCAAATCATCCTCCTGCAACCAGGCCACCTGGATTTGGGCATTTGACAACCCCGCTTCGGCGACACGGCTTTCGACTGTTTGCCAATATTTGGCCTGTTGGTCGTAAATCTTATTCAGATCCTGTGCCGGCACACCGCCGTTAATAAAAACGAGTTTGGGATTAATGCCCGGCACCCGGGTAATTTGCGTGGCCAGCGCCTGGCTGAACATATACACGGTGGAAGGGCCTATGGTAATAAGCCCGATTTTGCCGTTTTCAGAGGGATTGCCCTGAGAATTCAGCGGTTGAATTGCGGAAGCCGCAGCAATGGCATCGGCGTAAAATGACGGTGGCATGGTATTGCTGCCATCGGGATACAAACCGCCGACGTAACCCATATACTTATCTTTACCGAGTTCGTTAAGAGGTTCCAGTTTGGAAACATCGGCAGATTGGGCATACATGCGCATGCTGAAGAATGCCGACAAAATAAAAACAGTAGGTAGAGCTTTCATCTGATTATGCATATTTTTATAAAAGTTTTAATAGAATCATGCCAAATTTCTGCAAATGTATTTTAATTCTCTGTTTCGCAGGGTATGTATTGCGTCCGGGTATAACCGCTGCCCAGAATGTGCTCGGCTATACGGATGTCAGAGGCCGGTATTTCGTCTTTAAAAACGGATACCCGGAGCAAACCGAAAATCTGCCAATCCTCTCCTATCAAAACTCCAATGCGGGTATTGCCTATGTGGATAACAGCGGCCTGCTCAATTTCGTGAATGCCGATGGCAAGGTAAACCTCGACATACTGGCTAAATCATTTTATAAAAATACCGACAACTACCTGTATTACGGCGTAGGCGATTTAATAGGTATGTACGACGGCAGGCAGAAATGGACGCTGGGCGATATTAGCAAATACCCCTACAGCATCTCCGACAGTATCGCTGCCTACCACGACTTCAATGGGTTTTTCTCGGTGTTCTGGGAAGGACAAGAGACCGTGTTGAGCAGGTTGCCCATCACTTATATGGCTACGGGGAAAAACATCCTGGCATTTGTGGACAACAGCAATTTAATTCAATTATTCTATCGCAACACCATAACACAAATTGATATCAATATTCCGGCGAGTTTGGTATTGGGGGCTAATATCGCCGCATGGGTTGACAGTTACCGCGAGTTTAAAATTTTCTACGGTGGCCACATATACGATATGTACAATATCGCTGAGCTGTTTTGCAGGCAGGGAGAAACCATTGCCGATATCACCTATAATTTCGATGCCGAATTATTTTGCGCAGGCACCATCGTACATCCACGCTTTAACAATCTCCCCCTGTTTATGGCTGGCGATGACATGATCATGTTTATAGACGATCTGAACTACCTGCAGGTTTTTTACAAAGGAGCCGTGTACGAAGCATCCAATACCGTGCCTCTCCAGTACGACGTGGTGGATAATATTGCGTGGTTCATTGATTTGAACGGGTTTTTAAATGTATTTTACCAGGGCGAATTTTTTGTAGTGGAAAGTTATACTCCGGGTAATTTAACCGCAGACAGGGATATCGTGTGCTATACGGATTTAGACAACCGGCTGATAGCCTTTTACAAAGGCAAACGCTATGAAGTCAGCAAGGATATAATCCGCAGTTATTTTCTAAACAACCACAGTATCATTTACTCCATTAAGGAAAATGAATACAAATATTTCAGCTTTGACTGAACTGCGCTATTTGTTTGCATCGTAATACGCAAAAATGCGTTTCACAATTTCAGATTCGCGGTTGCTGATACTCGTACGGATTTTCAATTCCTCTTCGGCAATGGTGGTAAATAATCCGTCCAATGCCTTTTGGGTAACGTATGCCGTCAGGTCGGGATTTAAGTCTTCCACCAGTGGTATTTGATTGTAATAATTGATTGCATCTTCCCAATACTTTGTCGCATTTACGCTCTTCAGCGATTTATCGATAACCGGTGTAAACTTCTCGATGAGCTGTGCCGTGGATGTGCGCTTAAAATATTCGGTAGCCGCATTGTCGGCGCCAAACAAAATATCCATTGCATCATTCACGGTCATTTGCCTCGCCGAATTAATCAGTATTGCCTTTGCTTCTACGGCAGCAGATTCGGCGGCACGGTTTAATGATAAGATTACATCATCGCACATCTTACCCATACCGACACTGCGCAGGGTATTCTCTATTTTTTGTGCCTCCGGCGGAAATAAAATCTTTACTAACGCATTGCCAAAATACCCGTTCGTCTTCGACAGCAATTCGCTGCCATTTGTCGCACCCTGTACTAAAGCTTCTTTTAACCCATTGGCTACTTCCGCTTCCGTAGGCACATCGGTGAGTACGGTATCCATTACCTGTTGCACTACCGCCGGATCACATGCAGACTGTACGGAAAAAACGGCTAACAGTAAAACAATTGCTATTTTATACATAGTCGAATCTTTGAGATTATTTTTCAAAAATAAATATTGTGGAATTAATTTTACGAAAAAAGTGAATGGATGCTGTTTTAATCACCATCGGCGATGAATTATTAAACGGAACCACGCTGGATACCAACTCCGCATTTATCGGAAAAGAGCTCGCATTGTCGGGCATTGCACTGCATGAAAAGATTACCATTTCAGATAAGCGCAACCATATATTGCAAACACTTGAAAAATATGTGGGCACTTATAAATTGATATTGATAACAGGCGGCCTCGGCCCCACAAAAGACGATATTACAAAACATACACTTGCGGAATTTTTCAATTCGGGATTAGTTATGGACAGCGGTGTTTTGGCGAGTATAGAAGAACGGTTTGCAAAGCGGGGCCTCCAATTAACGGAATCCAACCGCCAACAGGCGATGGTTCCCTCTGCATGCAGGATAATTCAAAATGCGATGGGCACTGCGCCGGGGATGTGGTTTGAAAGAGATAATTCCATTGTGATTTCCATGCCGGGCGTACCTTATGAAATGCAGGAGATGTTGCGGGATTCCGTTTTACCGCTGTTGCAGTCTCGTTTTGAATTACCGGCGATTTACAACGTGCACCTGATGACTTCGGGATTGGGCGAATCCTGGCTGGCAGATAAAATTGCCGATATTGAAGACAGTTTGCCGGATGCCGTCGGACTCGCTTATTTACCCTCGCCGGGATTGGTAAAACTACGGCTGACCGCCAAAGGCAAAAACACGGAGATTCTGCGAGCAATCACACAACCCATTGTGGAATCGATAGTCGCACGCCTCGGCCATCATGTATTCAGCACCGAAGGCGAATCGCTCGAGGCAAAGGTGGGCAGTATGCTGCTTCAATTATCGGCAACGGTGGGAACTGCCGAAAGTTGTACCGGCGGCGCCATCGCCAAAAAAATCACTTCTGTTCCGGGGAGCTCAGATTATTTTTCAGGTTCGGTAGTGGCCTATCACAACGCTATAAAATCCCGTCTGTTGCAAGTAGATCCTGCAACCCTGGAGCGCTACGGCGCCGTCAGTGAACAAGTCGTCAGCGAAATGCTGGCCGGGGGATTGCATGTATTGCAAACCGATTACGTCATTGCCGCTTCGGGAATTGCCGGGCCGGGTGGCGGCATGGAAGACAAACCCGTGGGAACCGTATATATCGGCGTCAGCGGTAGAGGCGATACCCGGGTAAAAAAGTTTGTTTTTGCAAACAACCGGCCTGTAAATATCGAATATACCTGCATGTTTGCACTGCACGAACTGCGCATGCTGTTATTGACCCATCTTGAAAAACAGATTTAAACAGTTTAACTTTGAGCGTAATCATTTCCTAATAAAAAAATCGTAATAATGGCGCAGTCAGATCTTAAGATGCCCAAAATGGGTGAGAGTATAATGGAAGCCACTATATTGAAATGGCTGAAGAAAGAAGGAGATTCCGTTGAATTGGATGAACCGGTATTGGAAATTGCAACGGACAAGGTCGACAGCGAAGTGCCTTCTCCCTTTGCGGGCACTATTACCAAAATATTATTTAACGAAGGCGATGTAGTGGAGGTGGGTAAGACAATTGCCTTAATCAGCAGCGGTGGCGATGATGCCATTGCGCCGCCCGCAATGCAACAGGAAGCAGTTATACAAACCGCCGAACGGCAAACGGCGGTACATACGGAAGTGACACCGGTAATACAACAAACACAAACGGGTGCATCCAACGGCACTGCCGATAGGTTTTATTCGCCGCTCGTGTTAAATATTGCCCGCAGTGAGGGCATTTCGATGGTGGAACTGGAATCGATTAACGGCACCGGAAAAGATGCACGGGTAACTAAATCCGATGTGTTGAACTATTTAAAAGACCGCAGTGCACGTGAAAATGCACCCGTGACGTCACAAACTATTGAGAAGCCGGTTGTCAAAGAAGCTATTATCAAAGAACCTGTTGTCAAAACTTCCGTACCCGCTTCGGGCGGCAATGTGGAGATTGTGGAAATGGACCGCATGCGCAAATTGATTGCCGACCACATGGTGATGAGCAAACACACCTCTGCGCATGTCACTTCTTTTGTCGAAGTGGATATGACCAATATCGTCACCTGGAGAAACAGTATTAAATCCAGGTTCGAAAAACGGGAAGGTCAGAAAATTACATTCACTCCTATTTTCATCGAGGCAATCGTAAAAGCGATAAAGGAATTTCCGGGGATAAATATTTCGGTGGACGGATACAATCTCATTTATAAAAAAGATATCAATATCGGTATGGCAACCGCCCTGCCTTCCGGCAACCTCATCGTACCCGTAATTAAAAATGCCGATCGCATGAACCTGGTGGGATTGACGAGCGCCGTCAACGATTTTGCCAATAGGGCACGCATGAACAAACTGAAGCCCGAAGAAATCCAGGACGGCACATTTACACTGACGAATGTCGGCTCATTCGGAAGTATCATGGGAACACCTGTCATCAATCAGCCGCAGGTGGCTATACTTGCTACCGGCGCTATTAAGAAACGCCCCGTAGTATTGGAGACAAGCCAGGGCGATGTAATTGCAATTCGCCACATGATGTATATGAGTATGAGTTACGATCACCGTGTTGTGGATGGTATGCTGGGCGGTACTTTCCTCTCCCGTGTCGGACAGTTATTGGAGAATTTTGACGGCACACGGGAAGTATAAGCCGAAAGTGATGGGAGCACCTACAGGCGCAAGGTACGATATTTCAAACAACAGCGCAACCGGAACCCGCATATAAAAAGACAAGCGTATGTATATAGAACAAATGTACACTAACTGCCTTGCGGCGGCAGCGTACTATATTGAAAGCAACGGCGAAGCGGCAGTCATTGACCCATTGCGTGAAACCGAACCGTATATTAATAAAGCGAAATCACGTGGCGCTGTCATCAAATATGTTTTCGAAACGCATTTTCATGCCGACTTTGTCTCGGGCCATATAGACCTTGCCCGCAAAACAGGAGCAACTATCGTGTATGGACCGGGAGCCGCAACCGAATATTCGGTGCACCACGCCACAGACGGTGAAACGTTTTCTCTCGGAAACATCACAATTACCGCTTTGCACACACCGGGGCATACATTGGAGTCGACTTGTTATTTATTAACGGATGCAAATGGCAAACACCATTGTATTTTTACCGGTGATACGCTATTCGTCGGCGATGTCGGCCGCCCTGATTTATTAGACGGGTATATGACCAAAGAAGCATTGGCGAGTATGATGTACGACTCGCTGAATACAAAAATAAAAGTGCTGGGCGACGAAGTAATTATCTATCCCGCCCATGGCCCGGGAAGCGCCTGCGGTAAAAGCCTGGGCGCCGATAAGCACTCGACAATCGGCATACAGAAAAAAACGAACTACGCTTTACAGCCGATGACTCGTGAGGAATTTATTACAAGGGTTACCGAAGGTTTAGCCCCACCGCCGTCGTATTTCTTTAAGGATGCAGCCATCAATAAAAAAGGTTATGAAGCTATCGACCATATAATGGAGCGCAATACAGCGATATTATCCGCCGATGCATTTGAACATGCGATGGCATACGCTGTTGTATTGGACACCCGGGTTGCCGCCGATTTTGAGAAGGGATTCATACCCGGCAGCATCAATATCGGGCTCGACGGCATGTTTGCCGTTTGGGTAGGCTCATTGATAGATATTCAAAAACCGATTGTCGTAGTATGTGCACCCGGTAAGGAAAGAGAATCGGTTTTAAGATTAGCACGTGTGGGTTACGAACAAGTGCAAGGCGTTCTGGAAGGCGGTTTTGAAAGCTGGAAGCAAGCCGGCAAGCCGGTGGACACTGTTCTCTCCATCCAGGCAGAAGAAGTAGCGCAGTATTACAACAAACCCGGATATAGGATATTGGATACCCGCAAACCCGGAGAATATGCAACAGCACATATCGCAGGCGCTGTGAATATAGAGTTAAATCAGATCGAATCGAGAATGGATGAATTGCAGCCGGAAATCACCTATGTAATGCATTGTGCCGCCGGTTATCGCTCGATGATTGCCGCTTCAATACTAAAAAAGCACGGTAAGACAAACTTTATAAATGTCAGCGGAGGCTTCAGCGCCCTGGCTAAGACGAATTTACCAAAGGCGACGAGCGCCGCACAGGCTGTCTGATATTTTTAAATACCGCATAGCCACATGTACCCGATACCGAAAGCATGGAATGCCATTTGGATATTTAATATACGCAGTAAACTCAGCGATATTAATTTTTGCTGTTTAACGCAGTGCTCAAAATTGCAGTACAGTACATATCTGCAGGTCTAAATAGCAAGAGGCCACCGCTTTCGCAATGGCCCCTTCCCTCGGTGAATTAATTTTTGGTTACTTGCCAGCTTTCACGTCGCCGGCAGCTTTTGCCTTATTAAATATCGAAACGGGATCGTAGTTGGCTACCGCATCTCCCTTGCGAATTATTTCTATATGCTCTATGGTATCACCCTGCTGAATTGCATCCACCACATCCTGGCCTTTTACGACATGGCCAAATACGGCGTGCTTTCCATCCAGCCACGGCGTATCTTTATGAGTGATAAAAAACTGGCTGCCATTGGTAAACGGACCTGCATTTGCCATCGATAAAATACCCGCTTTATCGTGTCTTAAATCGGTGTGAAATTCATCCTTAAATTTATAACCCGGGCCACCGCTGCCATTGCCGGAGGGATCGCCGCCCTGAATCATAAAGTTTGCAATCACCCGGTGAAATTTCAAACCATCGTAAAACGGTGTTCCCAAGGGTTTAGCGGTGTTCTCAATACTGCCTTCTGCCAGGCCTGCGAAATTGGCCACGGTGAGTGGCGCTTTCTGAAATTCGAGAAACAGGAGAATATCGCCTTTGCTGGTTTGCATATTGGCATATAATCCATCGGGTAAATCCTTGGTAACGTCTTGTGCTTGTTGTGCTGTCATAATTCCTGATATTGAAATGAGCAATGTTAAACTAAAAATTCTGTAATTCATTTTTTCTTGTTTTTATATTGTTATCAATGTATTCTCAATCTGGATAATTTTGAATGAATCCGGGCAGGATTTCTTTCAGGTAGCCAACCGTGTCTTCCAGGCTTTTTGTATAATATCCGCCGGATGCATTTTTATGTCCGCCGCCGCTGAAATACGCATTGGCAAATGCATTCACATCCACATTGCCCTTGCTGCGAAACGATATTTTTATTTTGTCTTTATCCTCGGTAAGTAAAATGGACAATTGAATCAGTTTCAGGGTAAGGGGCATATTGACAATCCCCTCTTTATCGCCGGTACCCAGTTTAAAATCTTCCGCCTCCTGCATAGTAATACTCATTATAGCAGTGCGTTCATTTTCCAGCACTTCCAGCTTTTGGGAAAGCAAATAACCGATAAACCGCAGCCGGTTTTCCTTGTACTGATGGTAGAGATTATTATGTACGGTTTCAATTTGCACTCCCTTTCTCATCAAATTTGCTGCCAGAATATGTACCCCGGGTGTCGTGCTGGAATATTGAAATATGCCGGTATCCATGGCGATACCGGCATAGATCATAGATCCCATTTCCGCATCGATGAGCGCCTCATGGCCGGCGCCTTCGATAAATTTATATATCAGTTCGCAGGTAGAACTCGCCGCCGGATCCCACAACTCGTAATTTGCAAAGTGATCGGCATCCCGGTGATGATCTATCATTACCAGCAATGCCTGCCGCATTTTTGCCACCTCTTCCCCTAATTTGTCGATGCGGCTCAGCGCATTAAAGTCGCAACAGAAAATAATATCGCTCTGGGATAAAATAGCAAAACAGGTCTTCGCTTTTTTCTGGTACACCCAGGTTTTATCTGCAGCGGTCATCCAGTCGAGAAAATGGGGAAAATCATCCGGTACAATCACATCGGCAATATGCCCTGTTCGCTCGAGGTATAATTTGAGGCTGAGGCATGCGCCCATCGCATCGGCATCGGGATGGGGATGTGCTAACAATACGATGCGTTTTGGCGTTTTCAATAACGCATATAGTGGTTGCAGGTGTTCCATACAAAGTGGCTAAAGGTCATTAATTTTTTAATAAAATGAAAAATATCCCGTAAAACAGGAGTTTGGTTTAGCTATATTTGCGCCCTAAAAATATTGAACATGTCCGGAAACATTACATTGACCATGATTAAACCCGATGCAGTGCGCAGCAATGCGATTGGCGGTATTTTACAAATGATTAATGATGCGGGATTTACAATACGTGCGATGAAATTTACCAAGCTGAGCAAAGAAAAAGCAGGAGAATTTTATGCAGTACATAAAGACAGGCCTTTCTACGGCGAATTAGTGGAGTTTATGAGCAGCGGGCCTATTGTAGCAGCCATTCTGGAAAAGGAGAATGCCGTTGAGGCATTCCGCACGTTGATTGGTGCAACCGATCCGGCTAAAGCAGCCGAGGGTACTATTCGCAAAAAATATGCGAAGAGCATCGGTGAAAACGCCGTTCATGGAAGCGACAGCGATGAAAACGCCATTATCGAAAGCGATTTTCATTTCAGCAAAGTCGAAAGGTTTTAACTGAATGAACCTGGTGTCCCGGCGAGGTAATGCCGGCAGTCACACCGGTTAAACTGCCCGATATCGCTTGCCCGCCAGCGATATGATCACATTTTGAAATTCCAGGTTCAGTAACAGACCGGCGAGTTTACCGGGAGTGAACGGCAGTAGCTGACTCAATTCATCTACGTGCATTTCGCCGTTTTGAATCAGCACATCAAACACCATTTTCTCTTCGGCATTTAACTCTATAAATAATTCCCGCTGGGATTTGTGTTTCGGTTCCGCCTTTTCCCAGTTCATCACCTCAAGGACATCTGCTGCACTTTCAATTAAACAGGCCTTGTTTTTTTTAATGAGTAAATTACACCCTTTGGAATTTTTATTGTCAATATTTCCGGGCAGGGCCATTACGTCCCGGTTGTAATTATACGCCAATGCCGCAGTAATCATACTTCCGCCCTCCCGGTCGGTCTCCACCACAATCAGCCCGTCAATCATTCCGGCGACGATCCGGTTGCGCATCGGGAAATTTTCGCGGTCCGGATTGGTACCTGTAATAAATTCGGTAAGCAGGCCGCCATTAACCAGCATTTTTGCAGCAGTATCCTTGTGCACTGCGGGATATATCCTGTCGAGCCCATGCGCCAGCACGCCCACTGTGGGCACGTCGTGTTTTAAACAAGCCTTATGCGCTGCTATATCAATGCCGTATGCCATACCGCTCACTATTAATACACCCGCAGGCCGGAGTGCATCAACCAGCGTATCGCAGAAGTGCTTCCCGTAAACCGTCGCATTGCGTGTACCGACTATGCCGAGCACTTTAGATGTATTTAATGCCGCATTGCCCAAATAAAATAACACCAACGGCGCATCGGGACAATTGCGCAGGCGTTTGGGGTAATCTTCCGCATTGAAGTCGAGAATGCGGATATTGTTTTTCTCTGCGTATTGCAACTCTTTCTCTGCCCGGGAAAATTCTTTAAATCTTAAAATGCTGTCCGCCATAGTCTCCCCTACTCCGGGTACTGCCAGCAATTTTTTCCTGGTACTTTTAAAAATTTTTTCGGCGCTTCCGCAATAACTGATCAGGCTTTTGGCTGTAACGCAACCGACATTGGGGACTAAAGTCAGGGCGACGTGATATAACAGTTCAGACTGCGGCAAGATTTGTATTTTTGGGCGGTTTAAAAATAATTGAAAAACAATTTATCAGAAATGAAGCATTGGATATTTTATTTTGTTGCCGTTCTCGGAATTACACAGGCATTTGCACAGGTAAATCAGATTCCGACAGACGGATGGACTGCCCATTACCCGTATCGCGATGCGGGAAATCCCTGGTACTGGAAAAACAAAATGCCCTATCCGGGCTATTGGCAACAAGACGTTCATTATATCATCAATGCCAAACTCGACGATTCCACCGATATCATCGAAGGTGAGATAATACTCACCTACTACAACAACAGTCCCGATGCATTGCCTTTCGTGTATTTTCATTTATATCAGGAGGCCTTTCAACCACACTCCTACCTGGATGCATTGACACAGGCAAATAAAATCAAATCCGAATTTTCTCCGTATGAAGCGGCGGGGCTGGGCACCGAAGTCGAGGATATGCATATCACGGCAATCAATGGCTTCCCAACGGATAAACAGGTGGTGTTGACACAGGATAACACTATATTGAGAGCCGACCTGGCAGAAGCCATTCAGCCCAACGGCAGCGTTACCTTTCGCATTCAATTCAAGACCTATTTCGGCGACGGCAGTATCCGCAGGCGCATGAAATTATTCAACAGCTTCGGATATAAACACTACGATATAGTTCATTGGTATCCGCGAATTGCTGTTTACGACAAAAAATTCGGATGGTCAACCGACCAGCACCTCGGCCGCGAATTTTACGGCGACTACGGCACCTATGAAGTAAATTTCACACTGCCGGCGCATTACATCATCGACGGGACAGGGTATATCACCAACCAGGAAGAAGTGTTGCCCGATTACCTGCGCAAAAAATTAGACCTGAATAATTTTGTCGATAAGGCATGGAATTCCAAGCCCTCCGAAATTATTCCGGTAGTACCCGGCAATACAAAGACCTGGAAGTTTTATGCGGTGAATGTACACGATTTTGCACTCACTGCCGATCCCACTTACCGCATCGGCGAATCTACCGCAACAGTCAACGGCAGGCTGGTGCGGTGTATCGCATTGGTGCAGGAGCCGCATGCAGCGGGCTGGGTGAATGCCTCCGACTATGCCGCTGCATTAATTGAATCTTATTCTAAAAATTTCGGCGAGTATATCTGGCCGAAAATAATCGTCGCCGATGCAAGGGATGGAATGGAATACCCCATGCTCACCTTAGACGGCGGTTTTGACCCGTATTACCGCGATTTGCTCGCTCATGAAGTAGGCCATCAGTGGTTCTTCGGAATGGTGGGCAGCAATGAGACATACCGGGCGGCCCTCGACGAGGGATTTACGCAGTTTGCCGATACCTACGTGTATCGCGAAATTGACGGCGACACGATGCTGCAATACGAAGAGGACAATTTCTACCTGAAAAAATTTACCGAACCGGTTCCCGTCAAATTCGAAGAACTGGACTTCGGCTATCTGCGGGATGCCTCGCGGTTTAAAGACTCCCCGCTGAATACGCATTCCGATTATTTCAACAGCGGACTGAGACATGGAGGCGGGTACGGCAATGTGTATTATAAAACGGGTACCATGTTGTACAACCTGCAATACGTATTGGGCGATACCCTGTTTTTAAAGGCCATGCAGCACTATGTAAAGCAGTGGACGCTGTGCCACCCCTATATGGAAGATTTCAGAAACAGCATTATCGGGTACACGGGTGTTGATTTAAACTGGTTTTTTGATCAATGGCTGGAGACGACAAAAAATATCGATTATGCAGTAGCCGGCATTAAAAAAATAACACCGGGTGAAGCGGTGAAAAATGCAAGCCTTCCTTTAAACCAATACACAATCACTTTTAAGCGTATCGAGCGCATGCAGATGCCACTGGAGTTCGACGTGGTTACCAATACGGATACTGTTTCTTATTATATACCCAATACCTGGTGGGAAAAGGATTTTCCACAGGGAAAATCCGGTAGCAATATCAATGCGTATAACGCCCGGATAAATCCCTATGCATTTGATGTGGTACAGGTATTGCCCAAATGGTATGGCTGGGATAAATTGAACCAAACTTACAAGGCTACTGTGGTAGTGCCGGGTAAGTTGGAGGACGTTATCATCGACCCATCCAACCGCCTGTCTGACATTAATGCATTAAACGATTCAAAAAAATGTCCCGTGATAATGCGCTTTGATTCCAAAGTGAGCAATTATCCCGACCCCGACCATTACCGCCTCTACTGGAGGCCAGACTTGTGGTTTAACGAAACCGACGGCATAAAAGCAGGCGTTCATTTTAACGGCAATTATTTCAACTATAAACACATATTCAATTTTACGGCCTGGTACAATACTGAAGTATTACAGGGCGGTTTTTACAATTTTAAATTAAACGACCACCTGTATCGCCCGCAGAAGTTCGCATTTAATTTCAATTATAAAACAGCTACCGACCGCATTATTTCACACAGCGACTTCTTATTCTCGGCCAAGTATATGGACGGTATTGCCGGAGGAATCATCGGTATGCAAAAGCGCCTCGGCTGGTGGAGGCAGGATAGGATTACTATGGAATTAAAAGGGTTCAAAGCACTCGAAACGAGTTATCTCATAGACCCCGCTCATTTTAATACGGCGTATAACGGTTCCGTCAATATCATTTACGAACACAACTACAAATATTTTAAGGGCAATGGCACAATTACTGCCGCCTTGCGGGCAAATGCTCCCTTTAGCGATGTCGCCTTCGGACGCATTTATGTGGAAGCCATCAACGATAACCGCCTCGGGAAATTCGACTTAAAAACACGTTTGTTCGTTCAGGCAGGCCATAATCAAAATAACAGCGCACCAGAATCACAACTCTATATGTCCGGCGCCAATCCCGAAACTTATCTCGATAATAAATTCACCCGGGCTGCGGGCTGGATACCCGGCGAGTGGACGGATTACGGCAATACCACCGGTCATTTTCATATGGGCGGCGGCCTTAACCTGCGTGGATACAGCGGCTACACCGTTGTGGATGAAGACGGCGACGGCAATCTGTATTTTGTCTATGCGGGTAACAGCGGTGCTGCTGTCAATGCCGAGTTGGCCTTTAACCGTTTATTCAATTTCCGTCTGCTGAAGTTTATACAGATGACGCCCTATGTGTTCGCCGATGCCGGAACTATGATGTACCAGTTAACAGATAATACCCATGCGCTTTCCGCAGTGCGCATGGATGGCGGAATTGGCGCCACTTTCAGCATTACCGACTGGGGCGTTTTGCAAACGGTAGAACCGCTGACGTTGCGCATTGACTTCCCTTTGTTGTTGAATCGACCGCCATTCGAAGAAGCGGATTATTTCAAACTGCGATGGGTAGTGGGAATTAACAGAGCGTTTTGACGCATTGGCACATGGAGTAAGTGCAGTGATGTCTTTCTCAGTTGTGCAATAGTTAATTCACCGCAATTACTGCGACTTCCCCGGGTGTGGCCGGCAAAGTGAATTTACTTCTAAGGTTGACGACAGGAGGCGAATTGCGTATCAGAGCTGCAATGCGCCGCTACACGGCAATGCGATGCGGCCTGATTCCCTTAACCGTTTTCGAGTTAAGTATTTCCGGGCTCGCAATAAATCAATAACACAACTGAGGTCAAATCCGCATTTTATTTTGCGATATACCCTCAGCCAAATCGGCAAGAGAAGTCTTTTCGAATTCCAACTGCATGGATTCTTTTACATCCTTCCAAAAATTATGTACCGGGCAGGGATCAGAAGCACCGCAGTCCGGCAGGCCGAGCAGGCATTTGTCGAAGAAATTATTGCCCTCCAGCACGTACACAATATCTATCAGGAAAATCTCATTTGCGGGTTTTGCCAGAGCAATGCCGCCATAAGGACCACGCAGCGAAGTGAGCATGCCCGCCTGGGTAATAGTTTGAAATGTCTTGGTCAGGAAATGATAGGAAATCCCCAGGTCCTTTGAGATATCCCCTATGTTAAAATACTTGTCCTTTTCTGATTTCGTGGCTATGTAAATCATAGCCCTCAGGCAATAAACGGTTGCTTTTGAGAGGGTGCGCATAGTGGTTTAGTATAAAATCCGAATCAAATATACTAATCCTGCACATCAAATACTTCGGGTACATTTAAGAGAAATAAATCTGCAACTATACAAAAAAACAGTATTCCCCTTAGATATGCTGCACATATCATCCGGGGAATACTGTATATACTTCATTTCACCTATGCCACATTCAATCTTATCCCTTCACCAGTTCGGACTCTTCGATTTCTTTTTCAATGGCACGCTCATCTTCATTAGAGATACCATTTTTAATCTGGTAAGAGATAGCCTCATCCATTTCCATGATGTTAGCCGCCTTTTGCTTGAGGGAATTCCACCTGCTTACGATAAAGTAAGTAAGCGGAATCACACCGCCGAGGAAGAACACGGTAGCGCCGATTCCACGCATTACGGTCAGCGCCTTGAAGGTGCCCACATCGATAAATTCGTGAGATCTGCCGAACCACAATCCATGCTCAACTACTGCCTTAAACTGAATGGCTCCTGCAGGGAATAAGTCCAGCACCACCATCAGCATCAGACCGGCATTGATAGACCAGAATGAGAAGTTCACAATTTTTCCGTTCCACCTGTTATCTTTTACTGTCAGCCTGGAAGCGAATAACAGTGCAGCTACGGAAATGTTGCCATAAACACCCATCAGCGCCGCATGGGCATGGTTGATGGTGAGATAGGTGCCGTGTTCAAAATAATTCATGATCGGCAGGTTGATAATAATTCCCAACACGCCGGCGCCGAAGAAATTCCAGAAGTTTACGGCGATCAAAAACTTAAACACTTCGGGGAAACCGAAATTTTTACCCAACTGATTATGTGCTACATCGCCTACCGCCATTCTGGGCATATTCTTAAACCGGTATGCTTCCACTGTCAACAAAATCAAAGGTACGAACTGCAGTGTTGAAAATACGCTGCCCAGCGCCATAGTTGCTACCGGCTTGGCATTCCAGTAGAAGTTATGCGATATACCGAGTAATCCCGTACCCAGGAACAGGATAGTGGCGAAGTAAACGACACGTACCGCCGCATTCCTGCTTACCAGGCCCATCAATACCATCAGGTAACTCACGATAACGGTAATAAATACTTCAAAGAAGGCCTCTACCCACATGTGAATCACCATCCATCTCCAGAAATCCGCAATCACGAAATTCGTATCAGGTTTAGCGACGAATCCGGAAAAGAACAATAGCGGAATACCGATTACGGAATACATGATCCATTTCGGCAGCGACCATCTTTCGCCTTTCACAAAGGCGGGTTTGAGACCGCGGTAAATAACAATAGCCCAAATGGCGAAAATCACCATCAACAAGCCCTGGTATGCTTTACCGAAATCCACAAACTCCCAGCCCTGGTGACCTAACAGGAACCAAAGATCTCCCATCAGTCCAAGTGGGCCTAAAGTCATACCGATTAATGAACCGCCTACCAACACAAACAACAACCAGAAAATTGTATTTACCAACGCCAACTGGCCGGGAACTTCCTTCTTCGAAAGAATGGGCAGAATAAAAATGGAAGATGCGATCCAGCAGGTGGAAATCCAGTAAAGGGATAACATTATATGCCATGAGCGGGAAATATTTACCGGTACATCATCGGTAATATGAATGCCCGCCACATCCAGCCAGTGGATGAAATCGTTGATGGTAACCAAACCACCGCACACCTGGAGGAAGAACAACAATACGGCAACGGCAAAGAATTTATACGTAGCCCGCTGTGTTGCCGTGGGTTTAAATTTTGCCACCCGATCAATGGTAAACAAATCCCTTACAGGCGGTTTAAAGAATTTATTGGGCAGTTGGTTGTACTGGCCGATAAAGTACAGTACAATACCGCACATCAATACGAAAGCGAGAATTCCCAGTACACTCCAGAGGATAACAGGCGATGTGGGTGTGTTGCCGGCAATCGGGTCAAACGGCCAGTTGTGGGTATAGCTGAAAGTATCTCCCGGACGGGCAGTGACGCATACCCATGCACCCCAATAATAAAAGGAGGCGAGGTCAGCAGTCATTTCTTTACTGCTTATGTACCCTTCAGGTGGAAATCCTATACCGTCATTTTTATCAATAAAGAAATCGGTGTAATACTTTACAATGCCGTGATAAGCGTAAACCTGCGCCGGCGACATCTCGACGAAATTTCCCTCCTTATTATACTTGTTCTCCTTGAGTTCTAATTTCACTTTCTCGTTAATCAGCATCCGTGCATTTGCGTCCGGTTCAACGCCGGTTTCTCTTGCCTGCTCTGCGGCATAGTAATCTATCATATACACGGACATCAGGTGCAGCGCCTCGGCGGTGAAGTCCTGGCCCCGCTGAGCGCCGTCGCCAAAATAACTGCCGTACTCCATCAGCGCCTTCTGATGAAATACTTCCTGGCCACCCTTAATATTTTCCACTGAGAAGACTACATTGCCTTCCTGGTCTTTAAATGCTGCTTCGGGCGGTGCGTCAATATAGGTTTGCAGCCCAATCATTCCAACACCAAGTAGGCTGATAACAAGGATAAACAGCAGCGGTTTAATCCAATTCTTGGTGTTCATAATATAGTCCATGCTCCTGGAGCGTAATGAACTATTCTTCTTTTCGTTTTGCATAGTGTGTCTGAAGTTTAAGTTTTAATACAGGTATTTAATTACTTTTATTTAAGACATTTTTGTCTTTATTTAAGTAGACAAAACTATCTTCTTTTTAACAGATTTAACGTTTTTTAAAAAACTTTTACAACTTACGGTTTTAGATTCGGTGATGATCGGTTACAAAAACTTCGTTAAAAATTTGAAAAATGATAAGGCGCAACATTACTTTCTCATAGCGATAAGAATCCTGTAAATGCAGTGCGGATAAGGATTTTTTTTTCGTCCATTCAGTTTTCAATTTCCCGACATGTCACGGATATACAATTCAGAAACGGTTTTTTTATCGATCGGGGATAGAAATTAAAATATATAATTTAGAACGATTCTAATTACAAAATTGTGGGGCATAAAAAGTGTAGCAAGCAAAAAGTGAGAAGTGAAAAGTGATTAGTGAGAAGTGGGTAGTGAAAAGTGATAAGTGAAAAGTGATTAGTGAAAAGTGGGCAGTGAATATCCGGCAACGCAATACCCGGTATCCGTAACCGGAGGTGTTTCAACTTAATCCATTGGCATGTAGAGGATGCATTTATCGCGGAACCAGGGTTCAGAAAAGTATTCGGAAATCGGAAACTTGTACACCATATCCTTAAATGCGGCAATTTCCATTTCGAGGTAACCGCCTTTCAGGGCGATCAATCCATTGGGGATGTCGTTAAACGATACGCCTCTGCTGATTAAGTTAATTGTCCATTCATAGAGCAGCATCATGTCGGCAACGGCACGGGTGACGACGAAATCAAACGTTTCGCCCACTTCCTCTGCCCGCATTTGCTGGGAGAGGACGTTTTGTAAGCCCAAAGCCTTTTGGATAGCCTCAACTGCCCGCACTTTTTTTTCAATGGAGTCTATCAGGAAGAATTGCGATTCGGGGAAGAGTATTGCCAGCGGCAATCCCGGGTACCCCCCCCCGGTGCCCAAGTCCAGTATGCGGGTTCCGGGCTGGAAGTCCACCAGTTTGGCAATAGCCAGCGAGTGTAATATATGGTGTTCGTATATATTTTCGGCATCCTGTCTCGAAATGAGATTCAATTTATCATTCCAAAACCGCGATTGATTTCCCAACTGCATAAATTGCGATTTCTGCAGGGCGGAGATATTTGGAAAATATTTAAGAATGCGTTCCACTCACCAATATTAGAGAAAACAAAAGAATTAATCAATTATATAATACGGCGAAGGGCAGCAAATCTTATTTTTCTTCCAGCAATTGTTTTTTAATTGCCTGTAAATTTAGTTTTTGTTCCGGCGGCAATTCGGGGAAGTGCAGATCTACCGAATTCAAAGTGCGGATCAGTGCAGAGGCGACGGCAATTCGGGTGAATGCCTTGTCGTCGGCCGGAATGATATACCAGGGTGCATGCCCGGCAGCGGTAGCCCGGATAGCCTGTTCGTAGGCGTACATATAGTCGTCCCAATACTGCCGTTCCCGGACATCCTTCTCCGAAAATTTCCAGTTTTTCGCGGGCTTGTCAATGCGCTCGATAAACCGCTTTCTTTGTTCGTCTTTTGACACATTTAAAAATATCTTGCACAGCAGCGTACCGTTGGCACTCAGATAGGATTCAAAATTGCGGATATCACGCAGTCTGCGCTCCCAGATATCCCCGGCCTTTAATGCAGGCGCCAATTTCTGGTTGTCGAGTATTTCCGGATGTACACGCACCACCAGTACTTCTTCGTAATACGAGCGGTTAAAAATGCCTATCCTGCCGCGTTCGGGCAGATTTTTAATACATCGCCACATAAAATCGTGATCCAACTCTTCGGCAGACGGCGCCTTATACGACGTAACGTGGCAGCCTTGCGGATTTATTCCCGACATCACATGCTTTATGGCGCTATCCTTCCCTGCTGCATCCATCGCCTGGAAGATGACAAGCACACTCCATTTATCCTGAGCGTACAATTTCTCCTGCATATCCTGCAACAGGTCAATACCGAGTTGCAATATTTTCCCGGCTGCCTCCTTATCATCCTTTTTAATGCCGCCGTCTTCTTCGGGATCAAAATTTGAGAGTTTAAATTCTGCTCCATCATCCACTCTGAATTTTTCGGCGAATTGTCCGGCTATTCTGGTCAACGCTTCGTCGCTCATTTCCGACAATGCCGTAAACACTCTTTTCGAATCGTCGCTATCATTCATAGTTTAAAACTTTATATTGCGTTCAACAGCCTGTTTTATTTTCATCTTCCAGGAGTGAAAATAAATCAGAGTCGGCTTGAAAATTAAAGCCGGCTGTAAATATAATTTAACACTTGGAATTATGCACTGGCTAACGGAAGCGGATGAAAACTCGGTCGGTGAGAGACTCATTAATGATTCGGTACTACCGATAGAATATTTAGACCTTACATTTACCGTCCAAGATGTATAAGTGCAAATCGGTAAAAATATTTTTCAATTTTACGGTGTGCAATTTTTCCCGGTATTTGCCCGATAACTTAATGAATGATATCAGTTCAGTTTAACAGGCCGCCTCATTGTCCGCACTACTTGCCCGAAGAAGCCTTAGTAGTTGCGGGCCGTACGATTTGAACAGGTTATTTCATCACTTTGTATTGGGCATAAATGCAGGCGGTAACGGCGAATCTTTTGACCAGGTCCCTTGCCAGTTTTTGTACTTCCAAATTCCATTCTGCTTTATAAAAATAGCAGTGTACAAAACTTCAGCCACGTAATTCCCATCTGAGAATGCCTGTATTCTCCCGTTGACAATACCAACATTGTCATAGACTTTTGTTTGCTGGTCGAAGAATTTAAATTTTAAAATTTCAAGCATCCTAAGTCGCATTGTGTCAGCGAGCAGTTCTTCCTTATTAGTTGCAATCCCATCTGCATCAATCGTAAAGAAGTCATCAGTAAGATGCGTTTTCTGAAATTTTGCAAAATTGGTTAAGGTTACATTCTGCCAAATATTTTGGAAAGCGCTGTCAACCTCGCCTTTTAAGGTGGCAGTATTGTCAACTGCCGAGTCGGGAATTGATGTATTGGAATTGGTACAACCTATAAATAATAGGATGATTAAAAGCAGGTTTGCTGCCTTTGAGTTTGCCTTTTTCATTTGATTAAGTATTACCTGTTAATTGAATAATTTTAATGTCAATTTGTGTTTTTCATGAGTTTGGCACTCAACGGCAGCCCGTACTAAAACCTCCTTCCCAAATCAAAAATACAAAATAATAATCCGGTATTCAAAGTGAAAACTCACCCCTAAGTCTCTCACAGAACGCAACCTTTCTGCAATCCAAACCCTGAAAGGCATCCTAAAGTTATCACCCGGGAAACTTTCATGCCATGGGTACCTATTACCTCGCCGTTCATTTGCACGGCTATGATTATGTAGTTAGTTTTGATAAAGTTACACCGGACGATAAAGGAAGTTGAGCGGCGCAACGCATCGGCAGGAACATTTTTGAGATAAAGGAACAATGAAAACAGCCTTTTCAATAATCGTTTTTTTACACGGACTTATCCATTTACTCGGATTTGTAAAAGCCTTTGGTTTATGCGACATAAAGGCATTGACATTACCCATTTCTAAACCATTGGGAGCACTTTGGCTGATTGCGGCATTGCTGATGATAGTTTTCGGAATTATCTACTTGCTTCAATCCAGGTATGATTGGATTGTGGGGATTCCGGCTGTTTGTATATCCCAGGTGCTTATCATTGTATTTTGGAATGATGCGGGGTTTGGCACAATACCTAATGTCATGATTTTATTAGTTTCAATTGCTTCATTGGGTTACTATAATTACCGGCAGCTGGTACAGAAAGAAACTGCCCAGCTATTGAACCAAAATGCAATTTTGAGCGATGCTATTTTGAATGAGACCGATATAGCGCAATTACCGGAGCCGGTTAAAAAATGGCTGCGCAGTTCAGGTTCCGTAGGGCGACGGGTAATAAGCATGGGGAAGGTAACGCAAAAAGCCGAAATGAAAATAAAACCCGGTCAAAAGAACTGGATGCAGGCAACGGCCACTCAATACACAACGATTGACGCTCCCGCTTTTATTTGGACAGTTGATGTTAGAATGAACAGCCTGCTTTCCGCCGTCGGCATAGATAAATTTGAAAATGGCCGGGCAGCTATGACAATTAAATTAAATGCGCTGGTGAACATAGTAAATGAATCGGGAGACAAATTGAACGAGGGCACTCTGCAACGGTATTTGGGCGAAATGGTTTGGTTTCCGTCTTTGGCAATAAGCCCCTATATCACCTGGGAGCAATTAGATGAGAATTCGGCAATTGCTACAATGCATTATAAAGGCGCAAGCGGGAGCGGGAATTTCTATTTCAATGCCAATGGTGAAGTTGCCAAATTTTCTGCACTGCGATACAAAGAAAATGAAGAAGATGCAAAAAGGTACGAATGGACTATGCATATTACTGACTACAAAATATTTGAAGGCATTAAGGTGCCGTCAAAGATGACTTCGACCTGGAAACTTGACGAAGGCGATTGGACATGGCTAAAATTGGAAGTTACCGGTCTGACCTTCAATGAAAGTGTCAGTCTTTAATATCAAACCCGGCGAATTGACAATTTTCAGACTTCATAATTGAGAACTTTCTCACAGGTCAACACTGCATTGGATCCCGACTTTTTCCAACCGGATACCCGTGGTTCTCATTTAACGAGCGTTAAACTGCAAACTACATCCCAACAACTCAGGCGTGCACCGGATCGACAAACTTATATCCCACGCCGCGGATGGAGTGAAAATAGACCGGGTTTTTCGGATCTTCTTCAAAGTACTTCCTGAATGCGAGAATAAAATTATCAATAGTGCGGGTGGATGGATACACATCGTAACCCCAAACGGTTTGCAGAATATGCTGTCGTGACACCACTTCATTTTTCCGGTCTATAAGCAGCTTCATGAGTTTTAATTCCTTATTGGTAAGTTTCAGGTTTCCCCGAACTCCCTGCGCTTCATAGGTTACGAAATTTACGATATTGTTGCCGAAGTGATATTCGTTCAGTTCATCGTTGGCGCCGGTGGTTTTCTGGCTGCGCTTTATCAATATTTTCACACGCAACAGCAATTCTTCAAGGTTGAACGGCTTGGTCATGTAGTCATCGCCGCCGGTCTTTAGACCTTTAATCTTATCCTGTGCCGTATCCTTGGCGGTGAGAAATAATATCGGGGTATCGGCATCTTCCAGCCGCAGTTGTTCACACACATCATACCCGTCCATTTCGGGAAGCATCACATCGAGGATAACCAGATTGATGCGCTGTTCCCTGAATGTCTTTATCGCTTTGGCGCCATCGGCGACGGCCACGATTTCATAACCTTCCAGTTCCAGGTTTAATTTCAGGTTTTCACGGATGTGGTCTTCATCTTCGACAATCAGAATGCGGTATAACATACGCTTTGGTTTTAAATGGAAATAACGCAGTAAAAATACGGTTTGATTAATGATTTAGTTTGTCATCATTGTCATGTATTTGTTATATAATCAGGATACCAGCGGCAATTGTATTTCAAATACAGTTCCTGTTGGCTTATTATCGCTCACCCTGATTGTGCCCTTATGAATCATCACCACTTGTTTGACTATAAACAATCCCAGGCCGGTGCCTTTGGTTGACCTGGTTTCCTCGCTGCCTATGCGGTAAAACCGGTCGAATATTTTCGTCTTTTCTTTGTCGGCAATGCCGATTCCGGTATCGGAGATTGTGCAGACGCAATGGTGATCGTCGGATGTCAACCGCACGCCGATAGTCGATTGCGCTTGCGAATATTTATACGCATTTTCCAACAGATTATTAAAGGCCGATGCCAGTGAAAACCTGTCGCCGTTTACGTACACATCTTCCTGGATATCGACGACAAAGCGGCGTACATCCATATACTTGCGCTGAAACCTGCCTGTGGATTCCTTCAGCAATTCCGATATGTTTACCGCATCCGAATCCCACGCCAGGTTGCTGCTGTCTATTTTGGATGCGAGCAGAATGTTTTCCACCAGTGACTCCAACCTGTCGATATCGTCTAAAGAAATTGCCACGAGCCGCTGCACTTTCTGCATTTCCAGGTTGTGTTTATGCATGGTTTGCATAGACAGTTTCAGCGATGCGAGTGGCGATTTAAACTCGTGGGTAATTGACAACAGGAAGTTATTCTGTTGCTGCGTCAGCCGTATCTCTTCCTGGAATGTATTGCGTATGCGGATAAACCCCAAAGTAATCAGCGTAATAAAAATCACCCCTTCGCCCAGGAGCATATACTGTTTGCGCAGATAATCGGTATGGATTTTTTTATACAGCGGCGTATCGAAAAAATCGTCGGCGGCATTGCCCTGCATAATAAATTCCGCCTGGTCTTTTGCAATCAATGACCTGTAATTCTCGCGGTTGTTATCCTGCAAAATATACATCCACCAAGCGAAGGAGGCAATGACATACACGAATACCACCACGAAAAACATTCCGTATTTAAATCGAAATCGCATTATTACAGGTTGTCCGTTTTTTGAATTTAGTATATATTTTTCCTGTTTGCATGAAATTTCAACTGTTTATTTTCATCAATGGCAGTTCGATAAAAAAGGTAGTGCCTTTATCTTCTTCTGTCTCAAACCATATAAACCCGTTGGCGGACTCGACGATATTTTTCGTAATAGCCAGTCCGATTCCCATGCCCGAACTCTTAGTGGTAAAATTGGGTACAAATACTTTATCCCGGTAAGATTCGGGAATGCCCGCCCCGTTATCGCGAATGGATAACAGCGCCTTTCCCTCTTTTTGTTCCAGTGCAATTGCGATTAATCCTTCGGTGTCGTCGGGAATTGCCTGCAATGCATTCTTGAGAATATTGTTGAGCACCCGCACCATTTGATTTTTATCAGCCCACACCAGGAGGTCATTGCCAGGGAGATGCACATCCAACTGCACATTGGCGGTTTCATTAAATAATGCGGCAACATTGCGTATCACATCATTCAGGCAGACTTCTTCATTTTGCGTTTTAGGCATCACCGCGAAATTTGAAAACTCGGAGGCGATAAACGACAAGTTATCGATTTGCTCCAGCAATGTCCTGGCCACTTTTTCGGTGAGTGGCGCAATATTATCCTGTCCTGACTGCAGCGCTCTCTGCAAATGCTGAATGCTCAGGCGCATCGGCGTCAGCGGGTTTTTGATTTCATGAGCCACCTGTTTTGCCATATCCCGCCATGCGCTCTCCCGCTCGGACCTTGCGAGCAGATTTGCGCTGTGCTCCAGCTCCTGCAACATCTTATTGTACTCGCTCACCAGTAAACCGATTTCATCGTTGTGCTGCCAGACAACCGGTTCGTTCTTTGCGCCCAGTTTGATATTCTTAAACGTACCCGTTATAGCAGCCAGCGGGCGGGTAATGCTGCGGGAAACGAGGTAGGCAATAATGCCGGCCATCACCAGCAGGATGACATACACGTTGATGAGCGCCACCAGGAAACTGGAAATCTCCTGGCGCAGGTTTTGTTCGGTGGCGAAGTACGGCAGGTTCAGGTAAAACAATACTTCGCCGCCATCGCTCAACACCGGCACATACGCCGATAAATACTTCAGGTTGCCGATATGCTCATTTTGGATATACCAGGTTTCTTTTTCACAGGTCATCTTAAAAAATGCCAGCGGGTTCATGTTTCTGGAAATGAGCCCGCGGTTAAAAATATCCGGTTGTGAAGATACCAACAGCACGCCGCCGGGCTCGTAGATATTAATATCCATATCGTGAATTTCCGAAAGCTCGTTGATGCGGTTGGAGACCCTGCGCAATGTCGCATCGCCATTGTTGCGGTTTTTATTTACGAGCCTGTTCTCATTGAGTACCAGGTCGAGGTTTGTCTGAACGGCTTCTATCTTTGTGAGTAATCCCTCCCGGTGTGATATATTGTACTGATTGGTGATATAAATTACGGTTGCGACACCCAGCGTAACAAAAGCGAGAATAATCAGGCTGATTACCGACACATGGATTTTATTTTGCAGCGTCGTATCCAGCCACTTGTACACTTTTATTCTGCCGTTGAGCATTTTTACACCGACATCCACTCCCAACACGAGAAAAATAAACAGGAGGTAAAAGAAAAACAGAAATGAAAAATACGAAACCGGCTCCAGGATAGTCCTTTGCGGATCGGACACCACTACTTTTTTTATATCGTTCACCCGGTAGATCAGATGGTCGTAACCGTTAATTTCCTCTTCGGCAAATTCATCTTCCTTATCCACATAAAACACATCCATAATGGGATATGAATAAGCGCCGTATCGCTCTATCAGGTTATTGTTATAATAAATGGCGTAGTTAAACTGGTTAAAACTTTCGGGCACTTTCAAATCATCGTCTATCAACAATTCGGGATACAGGCTCCTGCTGTTGTACCGGCGGGGAATCAATTCTACAAACGCATTGACATGTTCCACTCTGCCCTGCGCAACCGGTATTTCGGCCAGGTAATAATAGTTGCCCGTATTATCGTTGATGAAATACAGGTTAGGCGAAGCGGTGTATTCGCCGTTGTACTCTATCGCTTCCCTGAGTTTATTGAATGCAGGCGACGTATTGGATGTTGAACTGAGCAGGGTATCCCCCTTGTAAATAAAAATATTGCTCTCGTACTTTTTAAAGTAACTCGTCTGCAATTCCTGTCGCAGTTGGTTCAGCAAACCCGGTTTAAACACTTTTTGCAACAAGCCCTGGCCAATCAGCTCTTCCGATGCATCGGAAGTCAACTGCAACGCCAGCCGCCTGCCGATTTCTGCCTGCTCCTCATTGAATAAATATTCGGTGAGCGCATCTTTTTCAATAGATTTTTTAATGGCGTACAGCCGTTTGTTCTCTTCGGATTTCCTGGCGGTTGCCTTGCTGAACAACATGGCGCTGAATGCCGAGCTCACCAGCAACCACAGCAGCAGCGATGGAAAAGACAGCAGCGGTATCCTGCGCATTTGCGTAAACAGGAATACGACGGCTACCAATGCGATTAACAATACAAACTGATATTCTGCCGCACTGCGCATTATGGAGAGAATAACAGAGATGACGGCGGTGGGCAACAGTACCCAAAGAAAATAGCCGAAGCTGCGGTGTGATTTTCGCAACAGGTGCAGGCAGCGGAATGCTATCAACAACAAACTGAAGAACAGGATGGCTATTACCACAAAAGCGACCAGGCTAAAGAAATCCAGCGAGAAGAAGTTGTGAATATTAAAGGAGATGGATGAGTCCAGTATCATGCCGTTGAAAATATGCACGAACAACCAGGCCGTCGTTATAAACAGCAACGCCCCGATAATTTTATTGATCACCGTAGGCTTTATCAATGGAAAGCGCCTGTAGAGGAATATTGCAAATGCGAAAAACAGCAGTGTCTTTATCACCAATTCGCCGAGGGAAGTGGCAATACCGGCGGATGCGTAGTGATGGGAATTAAATAACTCCAACTGCATGAACAGCGATGGATAAAATACGGATTTAATAATAAAAAAGATTACCGACAGGGCGGCGGCAAATAATACAGTTACAAGACCTTTGCCCCACATGCCGGTGAGATACAAAGCGACATCGAACAACAAGATGATGCAGATGACGCCCATTACCAGGAAGCTGATATAGAGCAATGCAGGGAAATGCGTTATGACAGGGCTGGCGGAGTCTTCGGAAATATAAAAAATTACGGCGCCCGACAGGTCGTGTACCGGGAATGTGGAGTCCGAAGGGCGTATCCCAATATCCAGGTTAGAAGGAACGTGCAGCCCTTCAGATTTGATATTGGTCAGATACTTGTTGTGTATGCCGTATTCGAATTGGATGGGCAGAAACCCAATGGTGCTGATACCCGAGTTGCCGAAATCATGGCGGAACAACACATAACTGCCGTTGGATTCGGTGATGAGCAGCGGCGCCATACCGGCATTGATTTTTGCCTGTACGGGAATTATACTGTTGTTGGTCCACATTACGGCAGAATCATTTTGAAAAATGACTATACCGTATGGCAGGTCTGCAAATTTTTTAAACTCATCAAAGGTGTAGGAATCGGTGAGTAATTTACTCACCATCACCTCATCGGTAATGTGAGAGCGAATGTCCGACTCGATTGCACATAATTCCGCTTCGATATGCGCCGCCTGCACCCAGGGTTTTACCGAAAGCATGCCGTGGCGATAGGTCCACACCGACGCTACGCATGCCAGAATGAATAACAGGATCAGTAAAACGTATTTGTACGAAATCTTCAAACCCGGAATTTCTTATTTTCAAAACTATTTGTTCCCGACATAAAACTAAAGATAGACGGATTCTAAACAATAATTGTGCTTGTAATTTCAAAATTAAGTTTTATTATTAGGTGTTAATTAAACCAACTTGCTTATGAAATACCTTTACGCACTATTTGTTATCCTTCTGATTTGCAATTTTTCGCAATTGCAAGCGCAAAACACAAGAACAGTAACCGGCACGGTCACGGATGCCGACAATAATGAAACACTGCCCGGAGTTGCTATTTTCACAAAGGAAGATCACAGCATCGGCACTGTAGCGGATATGGATGGCAAATTCAAAATAGATGTGCCCGTCGCCACTACGGCCTTAATATTCCGTATTGTGGGTTATGCGGAAACAGAAATCGCCTTAGGCAGTTCCAATGTCCTGAGCGTACGGTTAAAACCCGAAAACCAGAATTTAGATGCCGTGGTAATCAGCGCTTCCCGGAAGTCTGAAAAAATTTTAGATGCGCCGGCATCCATAAGCCTGGTTACCACCAAACAAATTGAAAACACCGTTGCCATCACGCCGACTTCCAATTTGAAGGGCGTTCCCGGCGTGGACATTATCAATATGGGACTGGTGCAGACCAGCGTAGTGACCCGGGGTTTCAATAATATTTTCGGCGGTTCGCTGCTCACGATGGTGGACAACCGGTATGCCGCCGTTCCATCGCTGCGGGTAAACGTCAATATGTTTATTCCGACCGACAATACAGACCTCGAACGCATCGAGGTACTGCGTGGTCCCGCATCGGCGCTCTATGGACCGAACTGTGCCAACGGGGTATTGCACATGATTACCAAATCGCCGCTGCAACAGGAGAAGAAGTTTCTGACCACCGTCAGCCTCGGCGGCGGTTTCCGCGGCAAGATCGAGGATACCATCGCCATTGCAAATCCTATTGACCCGGCCACCGGATCGGTCTTTGCGGATTACACACCCGAATTCGACTACGAAAATATCGGCGATAGAATGATGTACTCCATGGCTTTGCGGCACAGCGGTAAAGTGTCCGAAAAATTCGGCTATAAAATTTTGGGCACTTATTTTTCTGGTACCGACTGGAAATACGACGACCCGCTCGAACCGCTGTATATTATGAAGGGCAAGCAAACCACCAATGGCCGCGAAACTGTGGGTGACAGCATACTGAATACCCGCGACTACTCCATCAATAAAATCGGTTTGGATGTGCGGCTCGATTTCAGTCCGAAGGAAGATATGCAGTTAATATTCGCCTCCGGCATGACTGAAAACAACACGCTGGAGATGACCGGTATCGGCGCCGGCCAGGGCCTTAACTGGAAATACTATTACAGCCAGTTGCGCTTCAGTTATAAAAATTTGTTTGCCCAGGTATTCTTGAACGGAAGTAATTCGGGCGACACGTATTTGCTGCGCACCGGCGATTTGATTACCGACCGCTCCAAACTCGTAGCCGGACAGGTGCAATACGCATCAACGGTAATGAATGATAAACTGAACCTCATCTACGGCCTGGATATGATCCTTACCCGGCCCAATACCGATTACACCATTAACGGACGCAATGAAGACGACGACAACATCAACGAATTCGGCGCCTACCTGCAGGGCGACTATCGCCTGAACGAAAAGTGGCAGTTCATCGCAGCGCTGCGTGGCGACTACCACAATTTTGTGGAAGACATTTTCTTTTCGCCACGTGCAGCAGTCATTTACAAAGCCGACTCCCGCAATACATTCCGGCTGACTTTTAACCGTGCTTACAGTGCGCCTTCCAGCAACAACCTGAACCTGGACATTCTGCAGATTGCCGATTTAGGCGACCTCGGTATGTTAGGCCAGGGATTATTCGGATTGGATTATTTACCCGCTATCGGTGTGAGGGCAAGCGGTAACCGGCAGGGCTTTACCTTCGCTTACGACGACAACGGGTTGCCGATGTGGCATTCGCCGTTTTCTGAAGCAATCGGCGGTATGCAGAACGATTATTACTCACTCGGCGGCAGCAGCGATTTAAACGATATTACATGGGACATGGGTATGGAGTTATTATTACAGGGATTTGCCGATGCCACAGGCCTGCCGCTTGTTCAGGTGAAACTATTATTCGGGCCACTACTTCCGGATGATATTTCCGGCGTATCCAACGTATTGCGCCTGCTCAACCTCACCACTGCCGAATTCGATCTCATCGACCCGTCGAATGTACAGGATTACGGCACGATACTGAACTCCGCAACTACCACACTGGAGGCGGGATGGAAAGGTGGGTTGCTCGACGATAAACTGTTTGTCACCCTCGACGCATATACAACCACGATTTACGATTATGTAAGCCCGCTGACAAATATTACGCCCAACGTGTTTCTCGACCCCGAAACGCTTGCCGGAAATATCGCCCCGCTCATCACGGCGGCTTATACCGATCCAACTAATTCCATTGCCGCCGGTATCCTGGACGATAAACTGGGCGATGGCAGCCCGGGCAGCGGCTTGGCGCCGTTTATTGAAACGGTGGTGGGCGCCGGCGCCGCCGTGCCGATGGGAACTGTTGTCCCCACCCAATTCGACGACGCCTCCATTTATGTCACCTATGTAAATCTCGGCGATATCACCGTGTTTGGCGCTGACTTCGGAGCTACCTATTACGCCACCGACGACCTCACATTTTCATTGGGGTATTCGTGGGTTAATAAAGATTCCATACCTTTGGAAGGAGCGCAATTGGGATATGTGGGCTTGAATGCACCTAAAAACAAGGTCGCCATCAAAGGAACTTATACTATTAATCCCATCCATATGAACGTGGGTCTCACATTCAGATATCAGGATAGTTTCCCGGCAAATTCCGGCGCCTACGTAGGTACCGTAGAGGCGAACCACGATTTGGACCTCACGCTCAATTATATGCCGCCATGGTGGGAGAATTCGATGTTCTCGCTCGTAGTAATGAATCTATACAATCACGAACAGCAATACTTCGTCGGCGCTCCTGAAATCGGCAGGAGTATGTTTGTCAAGGTGATGAAAACGTTTTGATGTTTGGCACACTCAAAGTTGCGCCTTTTGGGAGAAATCCCGAAAGGCGCTTTTGTTTTGCGCTGTGCACATCAACTGTGCTTCGCTTCATTCCAGAAGGCATCCATTTCCTCCAATGTCATATCCTTTAAATTGCGGCGCTGCGCCCTCGCTTTTTCTTCGATGTATTGAAAGCGTTTGATAAATTTCAGATTGGTCAATTCCAATGCGTGTTCGGGATCCACTTTGATAAAGCGTGCCAGATTGATCAGCGAAAACAATAAGTCGCCAAATTCCTCTTCTAATTTCCCGGGATTGGGATTTTCGCTCAGCGCTATTTCCTTAAATTCGAGCAATTCCTCATCCACTTTTTGATATACCTGAGCGGTATGTTGCCACTCGAATTTCACCTGTGCCGCTTTCTCCTGGATGCGCAGCGCCTTAATCATGGCGGGCAGTGATTTCGGGACACCCTGCAGAATGGATTTTTTACCCTCTTTCAACTTCAACTGCTCCCAGTTTTTTTTCACTTCTTCTTCATCGGCTACTTGCACATCGCCGTAGATATGCGGATGGCGGTGAATGAGTTTTTCGCACTGCGCATGGATGACATCGGCAATGTCATACGCTTGTTCTTCTCCGGCAATTTTCGAGTAAAACAGGATATGCAGGAACAGGTCGCCCAACTCTTCCTTCATGCCGTTAAAATCGGATGCGGTAATCGCATCAGCCAGTTCATAGGTTTCCTCGATAGTGAGATTGCGCAATGTGTGAATGGTTTGTTTTCTATCCCATGGGCATTGTGCCCGCAGGTCGTCCATTATGGCGAGCAATCTCTCAAAGGCCTGTTTTTTCTCTTCTGTGGTATGCATAGCTGAACTTTAAAATTAATGGCTTGTTACATAAATATACGTGAAACCCGGATTGTTTTTAAATTTGTAAAAATTACGGAACGTGGATACTTTACTTTACACCATACTATTGATTGGCGCTGCCATTTTCCTGTTTTCAATCCGCATCATATTCGTAAAGGGCAGCGAGTTCCGCGGTTCGTGTTCCAGCAATAATCCCATGCTGAAAAATGAAATCGGCGAATGTACGGTATGCGGCCGGAAGGCGGGCGAACCTTGTGGCGATCCGGGAAAAGCCTGATTATTTATTCTCTTTCACATAGTCTTTCAAACCGCTGCTATACCATGTCTGCATATTGCCGGACGTATCCGTATAGATAAAGTATCCCTGCAGTGCGGGTTGTGCCTCTACAAATTGTTTTGCGTTTTCAAACCCCAATACCATACAAACGGTGGCGAAGGCATCTGCATACACCCCCTCGTCTGCCAGGATGGTTGCACTCAGCAAATTATTGATTTCCGGGTAACCGGTAAACGGATTGATCGTATGGCCGTAGCGCCTGCCATCCACCATAACGTATTTGTTGTAATTGCCACTGGTTGCCAGCGCCTTGTTTTGTAATTCAATCACCGAAATGTACTTCCGGGATAATTCTTCGGGTTGCATGATGGCGACTGACCAATTGCGGTTGTGGGCATTGACGCCTCTCGCTCTCACCTCTCCCCCGATTTCAACGAGGTAGTTGAGAATGCCCAGACTCTCGAAATACTCGCCCAACAGATCGGCGGCAAATCCCGGTGCAAATGCGTTGACATCCAGCCGGGCATTCGGGTTGCGCTTTTTCAAATACTGCCCCTGCTGGTAGATATTTGTCCATTGGGCAATTGCCAGCAGCGAATCCACAACGGGATGCGAAGTATCTAATTGAAGAGATCGCTCTTTACCGTAAAATCCCCAGTATTGGACGAGCGGCGCAATGGCAGGGTTAAATGCACCCGCTGAAGTGTTATACGCCGAATCGGCGGCACGCAACAAACGGTCGAACCATTCCCGGCTGTCCGGCGGCAATACTATCCCCGAATCACTTACATTAAACCGGGAAATCACCGACGAGGAATCGTAGGTGCTGAACAGGTGGTTAAACAACAGCAAAATACTGTCCACCGCATCGCTTAAATCGCGGTTGGCACTGTCCAAATACGTGATATTAAAATCGGAGCCCATGGTGTTTCCATGCAATTGCACAACTGCTTTTTCCCGAGGTGTATTACAGGATATGGCAACCAATACGGCTGTTATTGCGGCAATAAAAATTAAACGCTTCATAATTGAAAATCTAACCCCGGCGGTTGACCGGGGTTAGACAATAGCTTCATCATCCGTTACACGCCAAAATCGTCATAGGCGATATTCTCATCGGGTACGCCCAGATTATCCAGCATCTTCATAACGGCGGCATTCATCATCGGCGGTCCGCACAGATAGAATTCTATTTCCTCGGGTTCCGGGTGATTTTTCAAATAATTATCCAGTACCACCTGGTGGATGAAACCCGTATAACCGGTCCAATTGTCTTCCGGCAGCGGTTCGCTCAAGGCGACATTATATTGGAAATTGGGGAAATCCTTTTCTATGGCACGGAACTGCTCTGTGTAAAACAATTCACGCAACGAGCGGCCGCCGTACCAATACGAAACCTTGCGGTTGGTCTTTTCGGTATGGAACAGGTGGAAAATATGCGAGCGCAACGGCGCCATTCCCGCACCGCCGCCGATATAAATCATCTCCTTTTGGGTTGGCTTGATAAAGAATTCGCCGTAGGGGCCGCTGATGGTCACCTTATCGCCCGGCTTACAGTTGAAGATATACGAAGAACAAATTCCGGGGTTCACCTGCATAAACTGGCCTTTCACTCTATCCCAGGGCGGAGTGGCTATCCGTATATTCAGCATGATAATATTGCCCTCAGCCGGGTGGTTGGCCATAGAGTACGCCCGGAATATCGGCTCGGGGTTACTCATCTTCAAATCCCACATCTTGTTTCTGTCCCATTCCGGTCTGAAAGGTGCATCAATATCCATTGTCTTATACTCCACTTCGCACTTGGGCACATCAATTTGAATGTAACCACCGCTTTCGAAATGTAAAATTTCACCAGCCGGCAGGCGTACGACAAATTCCTTGATATAGGTGGCAACGTTGCGGTTGGAGACCACTTCACATTCCCATTTTTTAATGCCGAAAATCTCTTCGGGCACATGAATCTTTAAATCGCTGCGCACTTTCACCTGGCATGCCAGCCTCCACTTATCCTGCACTTCCTTACGGGTAAAATATCCCTCTTCGGTGGGCAGAATATCGCCGCCGCCTTCAACGACCTGGCACTTGCACATGGCGCAGGTACCGCCACCGCCACAAGCGGAGGGAAGAAAAATCTTTTGTTCGGCCAGCGTACTCAACAGGGAGGAGCCCGGTTTCACCACCACCGGATCTTCCGCTTTGTTGTTGATGGTGATTTTTACATCGCCCGCCGCCGTGAGTTTTGCTTTTGCATATAACAAAGCCACGGTCAGCAGAAGTATTACACCGGCAAATGCAGCAATGCTGTATATGATGATGTCCATTTCTAGTAATAATATAAAGTTCATTACAACCCTGTTAAAGTTTGATACCAATAAAACTCATAAATGCCAGACCCATCAGCCCGGTGATAATAAAGGCAATACCCAGTCCCCGCAGCGGAGCCGGCACATTCGAATAGCGGATCTTCTCGCGGATGGCGGCGATAGCAACGATGGCCAAAAACCAACCAAAACCGGAGCCGATACCGAAGACGGTGGCTTCGCCCAATCTGTATTCCCGTGAGTCCATGAACAGGGCGGCGCCGAGAATAGCGCAGTTAACGGTGATGAGCGGGAGAAAAATGCCAAGCGCATTGTATAAGGACGGCGAAAATTTTTCTACGATCATCTCGACCAACTGAACCATCGCTGCGATTACGGCTATATAAATAATCAGTTTCAGGAAGGTGAGATCTGTGTGAAACAGCCCGCCTTCACTTAGCAGTTTATTATTGATTAACCAGTTTACCGGTATGGTAATACCCAATACGAAAATAACGGCGATACCCAACCCCAAAGCGGTTTTTACTTTTTTGGAAACGGCGAGGTACGAGCACATGCCAAGGAAAAAACTCAGCACCATGTTTTCAATAAAGGTGGACTTGATAAATATATTTACATATTCCATATTAGACACTTTGCGGATTAGGAAATATCGATGAGTTTTCTGTTAACGGAGCGCTGTATCCAGATGATAATGCCGATCAGGAAAATAGCCGCTGCCGGTATCAACATCAACCCGTTGGGAATATACCAGGAAGGCAACAGCGCATAGCCGAACAGGGCGCCCTTGCCGAGCAGTTCCCGTATCAGGGCAACGGTTACCAGGATTGCGCCGTAGCCTACCCCATTGCCGATACCGTCTAAAAAGGATTGCCAGGGTTTATTCGCCATGGCAAAGGCTTCGAGCCGGCCCATCAGGATGCAATTGGTAATGATCAATCCGATATATACGGACATTTGTTTATATACATCGTATTGATAAGCGTGCAGCACCATTTCGACAATTGAAACGAGCGAGGCGATAACCACCAGTTGAATAATCATGCGGATACGGCCGGGTATGGTGTTGCGCATCAACGAAATAATAAAGTTGCTGAATGCCGTCACCACTGTCACCGCAATGGCCATTACCAGCGCATTTTTAAGTGCAACGGTCACGGCGAGTGCAGAGCAAATACCGAGTATCTGCACCGTAATCGGATTGCTGTCATTAAACGGATCGGTGAGTAAGCGCCTTTCCTTTCTTCCAAAAAATTCGGTCTTTGGTTTTGCCTGTACTGTCTCGCTCATAACATATTTATTTTGATGAGGTTTGATTTTTAAGAGTTTCAAAATATCCCAGGTAATAGCCTATCCCGCGAAACATCATTTCATTTACCCCGTCGCTGGTAATCGTTGCGCCGGAAATGGCATCTATCTGGTGTTCGGGTTCTTTCACACCGCCTTTCACCATGCTGATGGAAACGTATTTACTATTCGCATCGTAAATCTTTTTTCCCACGAACGGTTTGTCGAATTTCTCGGGATTGTCTTTGATTTCCGCACCGAGTCCGGGCGTTTCGGATTTATGGTCCATGGATACGCCGGCTACTGTATTAAAATCGCTTTCCAGCGCCACATATCCCCATATTTTATCCCAAAGGCCATTTCCGAAAACCGGCATGATATACTTTTTGCTGCCGTCATCGGCGGTATATATAAATAGGGGGTGTAACTGATCGGCTTCGGGCTTCTTGTTTTCTGCCGCCATCGAAACTTTTTCTGCGGCTACGCCTTCCACCACCTTGCCGTTGGCGTCGATTACCAGGCTGGTAATAGTCTTGTCGTACACCTCTGCCGTATTGGGCAGATCATCCAGGCCTACCGAGCGCAGGATATCCTTTTGCGTGGCCAGCTTTTCATTCTCCAGCATTTTAGGCTCCAGGCTGCTGTGTGCAAAGGCGAGTGCTATAGCGACAATAACAGTGACAATTGCCGCATATATTATCGTATAAATATTACTATTTCTATCCACGGGCTAAACGTCTTTTAATATTTGATTGAATAACTGCATAGTCGATGAGAGGAGCAAATACATTCATAAACAGTATTGCCATCATAACGCCTTCCGGATAAGCGGGGTTCAATACCCGGATGATGATTGCCAGCACGCCAATCAGGAATCCGTACCAGTATTTTCCGGTCTCTGTCTGGCAGGCAGTTACCGGGTCTGTAGCCATAAACACGGCGCCGAATAACAAACCGCCGGCAATTAAGTGCATATACGCCGGAACGGCAATATGTGGGTTATTGAACTCGAACATCAGGTCAAATGCGTTTAACAACAGCCCCATTGAAAATGCACCCACAATTACGGATAGCATTATTTTCCAACTGCCGATTCCGGTCCAGATAAGCAGCAGCGCACCCAGTAAAATCGCAATTTTGCTGGTCTCGCCGATGGAGCCGGGAATAAATCCGAAAATCATATCAATGGGAGCGTAACCCGCCTGCTGATGGAAAGTGGAAAACCCAACCTGGCTCATACCTTCCAGCCCCTGTTTTGCCCAGGTTCCCAAGACGGTGGCTCCGGAATAGGCGTCAGGCCCCTGAGGTGCACCCGCTATCCACACCTGGTCGCCGCTGATAAATGTCGGGTAAGCGAAGAAGATAAATACCCTCGCCGTCAGTGCGACGTTCAAAATATTCATTCCGGTACCGCCGAAGGCCTCTTTTACGATTACTACTGAAAATACGGAAGCGAGAGCGACCATCCACAGCGGAATGTCCGGGGGCATCACCAATGGAATCAGCATACCGCTGACCAGGTATCCTTCGTTCACCGGGTGGTTTCTGAATTGTGCAAATACAAACTCCACAGCTAACCCGCTCACGTATGCCACGACGATAATCGGGAGCACCTTCACGAGTCCATAACCCAGCTTTGCCCAAAACCCGTCGAAGAAAGCGAGGTGTTCGCCATTGGCGATGTAGTGCATATGGCCGACATTTAAAATACCCATGATCAGCGATGGGATCAGGGCGAAGATGACGATAACCATCGTGCGTTTCAGGTCAATGCCGTCGCGGATATGTGCGCCCTTGTGTGTTACATGTGGCGGAACGAATAAAAACGTTTTAAACGCATCAAAAGTAGAGTGCAAATAATCGAGCATACCGCCTTTTTTAAAGCTCGGCTCCAGCTCTTCTACTTTTTTCCAAAGATTATTGCTGATTTTATCACGCAATGGTTTAATAGGGTCCATTAACTTAACTACAATTTATCAATTTTGTGAGCGGACGTAATCCAGTCCTTCACGAATAATTTCCTGTACATCTATTTTTGAAGTGCAAACGAATTCACACAGGGCGAAATCCTCTTCGCTGACCTCGTAAATCCCCAATCCTTCCATCAGGTCAAAATCACGTGCCATTATGGCTTTTACCAAATGCACCGGTAAAATATCCATAGGCAACACGGATTCGTATTGTCCGGTCACCACGTAGGCCCGCTCTTCGCCATGCATACCGGTATTCACCCGGTAGCCCTTGGGTGCTTCGTTCATATAGGCGAGGTAAGTGCCGGATTTCGTCGGCCGCGGGTAAGACGGGAACAGCCATCCGAGCAACTCGGGCTGATCGCCTTCCCGGATGACGGTGAACAGGTGATCGTAAAATCCCAGATGCCCGTTTGCACTTATCTTTCTGCCGGTCAGCACATTGCCGGATATGAAGCGCACGTGGTCATTGGTGAGATTGTTTTTGACGATTTCGGAGATATTAGCCCCCTGCAACGTATTGATGTATCCGGTGCGGATTAATTCCGGCCCGGCATAAGCTACGGTGCGTTCGGGGCGATAAATGCCCTCGGTAAACAGGGTGGCGAGGTTGACAACGTCCTGCGGATTGATATACCAGATCACATCGCCCTTATTAATGGGATCTATATGGTGAATCTGAATACCCACATTGCCTGCGGGATGAGGCCCGTCAAACCAATGCACCTCCACGCCTTTTACATTGTTAAAGGCATCGCAGGGCCTATGGGTAGCCGACAGGCTTAAGTGAATTTTCCCTTTGGTGAGTTTGCCCAATATATCAATACCGCTCTGGAAGCCGGCTTGCCTGCCTTCCATAATAAAATCCCAATCGGGCGCCAGCGGGGCGGAATCAAAGCCGGAGATAAAAATAGCTTTGGGTTCCACCGTGGGGTTGGCGGCAATATCGTAAGGGCGCTGCCGGATAAAATGCCATGCGCCGGAATCGAGCATGCGCTCGATAATTTCCTCCCGTGCCAGCGATGGAATATCTCTCTTCTCCCAGTGGCGGTATTGAATCTCACTGTCGGCGAGGATAACGATTTCGTGAATCGCCCGTTTTTCTCCCCTTCGGATTTCCACTATTTCACCCGAAACGGGAGCCGAGTAGAATATGTTGTCGTTCTGTTTGTCGTAAAACAGCCGGTCTCCCGCTTTTACCTCGTCGCCTTCGGCCACCAGGAGCTTTGGAATCGGCGCCAGTCCGTGAAAATCAATGGGTTTTACTGAGAATGTTTTGGAGGTAAATGCGCTGTTCATTTTCTTTACCGGAGTCCCTTCTATTTTGATATCGAATCCCCTCGACAGCTTAATCACTTTTGTCATCTGTAAACCGATTTATAAAGACCCCCAAAGTTAAAGGCAAAATATTCTATTTCAGAAATAAAAACACATTTTCCCACATTTTGAAAACATTTCCACCCGGCCACTCCGCTGAGTTGCAAATACAGGGGCATATTAATTGCTTAAATTGTAATTTTCGGGCTTCAGAACTATTTCCCGCCATGCGATTTGTCCTTCTTTGTATCTGCGCCATACGCTGCATTCCATTGAATGCACAAGATTCGGTGTATGCGAATGCATCTAACTTTCCCTTTATCCGCACCGTGGAAATGCGACGCACCGATCTTTCCCTGGCACCACCGGCGGTGGAAATAAACAGCGGCGATCAACTGCGGCTCGCATTTGATGATTTGACCGGTGTGGTTAAGTCGTATTATTACACCTTCGTGCATTGCAACCGGGATTGGACTGAATCCGGCCTGCAGTATTATGAATTTATGGACGGCTTCGAAGAAAACAACATCGCCGATTATGCCTATTCGTTTGCAACATCCACCAAATACGTGCATTACACCCTCGACTTCCCCAACAGGGATGTAACATTTAAAATATCGGGCAATTACGTAATCCAGGTCTGGGATGAAAACAACGATTCCATCCCCGTACTGACCCGGCGATTCTACGTGTTTGAAAACCTGGTTCCCGTCAATGCGGAAATAGTGCGGCCCAATGTGGTTGCGCACCGTACAGAATTTCAGAAGATAGAATTTGCCCTCGACCTCAAAGGCGTATCTGTACAAAATCCCTTTGAATTAATCGGGGTAAACGTGTTGCAAAATGGAATTGCACAGCAGGGATTGTACGACCTCAAGCCGCGAATTATTCAAAACGACCAGATGCTGTACGACGATATTAACCTGGTGTTTCCCGCCATGAAAGAATACCGACGGTTTGATACCCGTTCATTAAAATTTCAGACCGACCGCATTCTGAAAATTGAGAGGCGCCCGGAAATTATTAACGCATTTATCAACATAGATGCAAGCCGGGCCTATAAGCAATATTTTTACGAGAAGGATATGAATGGAAATTTTGTCATTATGGCCGACTTAACCGACGACCCAAATGTGGAAGCCGACTATGCGATGATGCATTTCACCCTCGAATATCCCTACTGGTTAAACAATGGCAATTTTTATGTGGTGGGTGCATTTAACGACTATAATATCAGCAGAGAAAATGAGATGCAATACGACTTTGACAAACAGCAATACAGTTGCCGGATTTTCCTGAAACAGGGGTACTATAATTACATGTATGTCTTTATCCCAAACACCGGTTCGGCATTCGATTTTTCATATGCGGAAGGCAATTATTTCGAAACCGAAAATGAATATACCGTGTTTGTGTATCTCCATTCCTACGAGAGGGATTACGACACGTTAATCGGTTATAAAAATCTAAATTCCTATAAATAAATATGGCGGCAAAAGATTTATTATCTACTATGATAGATTTCGATTATTGGGCGGACAACACCCTTATCAACCATTTGCTAAAACACGCCAAAACCCTTATGGACACTGAGGTTGATAGCAGCTTTTCCACTCTGCGCAAAACATATACTCATATCGGTGATGCCAAGACAATCTGGCTGAGGCGCATGCAGGGTATTTCGCTGACCGGATGGCCGGAAGCCTCCTCGCCAATCAGCGGCGGCGACTGGCATATCCACATCGTAAATCAGTTGGAAGCATTTAAAAATTTCATAGAAAATCAACCCGATACATTCTTTGATTCCATTTGTACTTACCGCGATTTAAAAGGCAGGGAATACCGGCAGAGCCATGCACAGATTATTGTGCATTGCATCAACCATTCGACCTATCACCGGGGCCAGGTAATCACCATGATGCATCAATTGAAAATATCTGAATTTCCGCAAACGGATTTCATCGTTTTTTTGCGCAAAGCGACAGTTTGAATCCTTGATAATTGATGCGAAAGCGGCATGCAAATTTGTACCGGCAGCGGTAGTGCGTTTCTGAAAAACACGGTGCGAAAATGCCGCCGGCTGACTTCAGGCGATTGTATATTCTTATAAGCAGGCAGAGCAGAAAATCAACACCCTTTTAAAAAATATTTTTTGGTTATATAAAAATGTATTTACTTTTGCTGTAACCAAAAAATAGTCCAATGGCAAAAACAACAAAAAAAGCAGCTAAAAAAGCTGCGCCTAAAAAAGCCGCTGCAAAACGCGGCCGTCCGGCTGCTAAAAAAGCCGCTAAAAAAACCGCTAAAAAAGCTGTAAAGAAAACTGCCAAGAAAGCCGCTCCTAAAAAAGCGACAAAAAAGGCGGCCAAAAAAACTGCTAAAAAAGCGGTAAAGAAAACGGCGAAAAAAGCCGCTCCTAAAAAAGCGACGAAAAAAGCTGCGAAAAAAACAGCTAAAAAAGCAACAAAAAAAGCCGCTCCTAAGAAGGCGACGAAAAAAGCTGCGAAAAAAACAGCTAAAAAAGCAACAAAAAAAGCCGCTCCTAAAAAAGCAACTAAGAAAGCGGCGAAAAAAACAGCTAAAAAAGCCAGCCCGAAAAAGGCTGCTAAAAAAGCTGCTCCTCCGGCAACAGAAGGACCGGTTGGCGGAATGTAATATTATCACTGCCAAAAAAAGGAGCCCGCAAGGCTCCTTTTTTATTTCCCTTCCATACCGTTACCTCCCGGCTTTTCTACTGCATCCTTGTGTTCAACATGCAGGAGTATTACCAAAGTATCAACGCCTTTTTTAAACATACTATCGTCAAAATACGGGTTTTATCACACATTTTTTTTTAATTCAAATTTGATTTTCATTTTTTACTGTTATATTTATAGCTTCATTAACGTCATAATTTTAAAATTAAAAAGTAAACTATGAAAAGATTAATTACAAGTATTTTAACGGTGTTCATTGTAACTTACGCCATTGGCCAGGCGCCCGTATTAAAAAATACAACTGCGAAGCTAATGCCGAAGGGTAAAGCTCTTGTTGATCTGGAGCAACCGGCATTCTACAAATACAATGTGGCCAACGCACTCATAGCCGATAATTCCAATACCGGCTCTACCAGGGCCGGCGAAGAATACATCGCAATCGGAACCGCATACAACCTTTACACGATACTGTTAGCCTCTCAGGCTCAGGTTTCCTATATACCTGAAATAAGCAGTGTGGCATTCGTACACCGTCAAAGCAATGGTACTGCCGGCGGGTCCGGAGGTATTTCTTTCGATTTATCCACCGATGGCGGCGCCACCTGGGTAACTAACAATATCGTTACGCCGAATTACAATGCAGGTACCAGCGGTATGGATGGCAACCGGTATCCGAGCGGTTCTTTGTGGAATCCTTCAGGTAATACCGACCCGATGAGTGCGTATTATTTAGCGCATACACCTACCCTTACCCCGATTACGGGATCATGGGGCTCGACATTGCAGGGATCCATCGGGCTGGACGGCAGCGATGGCAGCGAAGTGTACTTTTCAGAAGGCGATGCATCTAACGACTATATTCCTTACGGTATAAACAGTTACAACAGCGGTAGCGCATGGTCTTCCAATATGAGCCTGGATGGCGACAAGCATTACCTGTATGAGATCACTTCCGATGGCGCAGGCGGATTTAACTGGAATTCAACTGAATATGCCTCCGATTGGTATATTTTAGCCGACTCAACAGCCGCTACAGCCGCCGATTACACCGTTACCTTTGATCATGCCGGTGTGGTTGGTTATGCATTGTTCATGGGTTCATTAAACTCCGACGGCTTGCACAACATTCAGCCGACCATCATGAAAACTTCCGATGGCGGCGCTACCTGGAACTATTTGCCCTGGTTTGATTTGGGTTCACTCTCCGAAGTTCAGGATTGGATCGTGGCTTCCGATGCCGGCGCAGGTCCCATCAAGCCGTATTTTAGTGAGACTGATGCCGTAGTGGACAACGAGGGCACTCTCCATATTTTCTCAGCCGTATTAAGCGGTTGGTCTTCAAGTGTTGAAGACTCATTGTATTACATATATAGTAATTATGCGGTAATGATGCATTTCACCGTAACAGACGGAACCGACTGGACTGCCAAGGAAATTGGTTACAGCCTGCTGACAACAACAACTTTCGGTGCGGTGGATATCACTTACAACCCGCAAATGAGCGCCAATGCAGATGGCGACAGGGTGTTTATGACCTGGGCAATGTCCGATTCAACCATTTTCACCGAGCACGTAGCACCCGATTTACACGCCATAGGTTACAATGTGGAGACAGGCGATTATACACCGGAAAAGATAATAACCGCAGGTTCAGATTATGAATATGCCGCATATTATCCGACTACCGCACAGGTGGCAATTGACAACGGCGACTCTTATGAACTGCCGGTAGTATTTGCCCTGCCGGGAGCAACAGATGTGGACGCCCCTCAGTTCTATTATATTAAGGGACTCACCTTCCTCGAAACTGAATTTGGTGCCGGACCCGCAGCCGTGGCAAACTTCACTTATTCCATCGGCGAGCCGGGAGTAGTGACTTTCACAAACACTTCAACAAACGCCACAACATACAGTTGGGATTTCGGCGATGGTTCTGCTACCAGCCCGCTTACCAGCCCGACTCACACATATACTGCTGCAGGCACCTATAATGTTTGCTTAACTGCATCCAATGCAACCAGCAGCAATGAGATTTGTAAAGATGTGGTTGTAGGTACTATTTCAATAGAAGATATGGTTCTCGCCGGTGCGTTAAAACTGTATCCTTCACCTGCTTCCAATGTGATAAACATTGCAATCAATAACAACTCATTCCAAAATGTAACAGTTGAATTCTATAACATGCGTGGTGAGCGTGTTTTGAATCCTATTACAATGAATTTGAGCAACAGCTCTTCAACTGCTGTTGATGTTTCTGCATTGGCAGAAGGCAATTACATCGTGAGAGTAACTTCAGATTACGGCTATGCTATCCGTCAGGTTAGTATCGTGAAATAAGAAATCCTTTCTGAATAAAAAACCCCGGCCATGTGCCGGGGTTTTTTATTTCCGAAACCGGCCGCTGACCGTGTGCTTGCAACGGTAAATCAAAGCAAAACACAAACTCTAAACTATGTAATACCGCAAGCGGACGATTTATCTATGCGCTATGGTTTGGGTTTTGTCTCCAGTCGTACAAATCCCCGTTCGTTACTGCCGTTTACTTACAGAATTTATTCTTACAATTCAATCGTCCGGAAGGCAATGTACAGGACCCGGACGTGCCGATACGCCACTGTAAGGGGTATCCCGGTAAATTATCCTGGAGCTTTAGCAATAAGCGACTTCGGGGATTGCACGAGTTGGCGAATATATAAACCGATGCGATTATGTCGCCCCCTATTTCAGGAAATTTATAGTTCAAAATTCCGCAGGAATTAAAATAGCAATAGCCGGAACATAATCAATGCACATCTACTTCATAAACGGCACTGAAACAAATCAACAACACCACTGCCCGCACTGATAGGAAAATAACGATGATCATCCTCCTGCCGGAGATAACCGAACTCGGGTTTAGGTATCACCTCAACAGTCAGGAACAAATTCAAAAGGAAATGCCCGCCGATACATTGCGGGCATTTTAAAACTAGTATTTCGGAATGCATATTACACCATCAGCGCTGCTAACACCAGGCTCACAATACTCATTAATTTGATAAGGATATTGATGGAAGGCCCGGAAGTATCTTTAAACGGATCACCTACCGTATCGCCGACAACGGCCGCCTTGTGTGCGTCGCTTCCCTTGTAATGCATCTTGCCGTTGATCTCTACGCCCTCTTCAAACATTTTCTTTGCATTATCCCATGCGCCTCCGGCATTTGCCTGGAAAATCGCCATCAATACGCCGCTTACCGTTACTCCGGCTAACAATCCACCCAACATTTCGGGGCCCATCAATTCATGGCCTGCCGTATTTAAACCCAGCACTTTAGGCGCAAATCCCACGATTACGGGAACGACTACCGCCATTAAACCGGGTACCACCATTTCCCTAACGGCTGCCTGTGTCGAGATTTCCACGCATTTGGCGTATTCCGCCTTGCCGTTTGCCGCTTCGAAGGTCGCCTTATCTGCCTGGCTCCACGTTTCCATTTCTTTGCCGTCATTGCGGCGCATTACCTCCAATGCCGCTTTCAATGCGGGGATATCGGCAAATTGGCGGCGCACCTCCTGAATCATACTCATTGCGGCTTTACCGACACTCTGCATCGCCATGGCGCTGAATAAGAACGGCAACATAGCGCCGACAAACACACCGGCGATTACGTGCGCCTGGGAAATATCAATTTTTGAAAGCCCGGTAATCTGCATAAAGGCGCCAAACAATGCCAGTGCCGTTAAAGCAGCCGAACCGATGGCAAAACCCTTGCCTATTGCCGCTGTCGTATTGCCCACGGCGTCCAACTTATCGGTGCGCTGACGCACTTCTTTCGGCAGATCGGCCATTTGGGCAATTCCTCCCGCATTATCCGAAATCGGCCCGTAAGCGTCCACTGCCAGTTGAATGCCGGTATTGGATAACATCCCTACCGCTGCAATGGCAATGCCGTATAAACCGCCGAACATAAATGAAATGATTATAGATGCGGCGAGAATTAAAATTGGCAGCGCTGTTGACATCATGCCGACACTTAAACCGGCAATAATGTTTGTCGCTGTACCGGTCGATGACTGCTCGACAATCTTAATGACCGGTTTCTTTCCCGTTCCCGTATAGTATTCAGTGATAAACCCGATAGAGGTACCCGCGATCAAACCGATGATGGTTGCGCCGAAAATACCCACTGCAGTGACAGTCCGGGTAACGCCATACAGCGCATCGTCGAAAGTAAATTTTGCGGGCAGCATCCAGGTGATGATGAAATACGATAAGATGACCATGGCGATGGCCGAACCGATGGAGCCGCCGTTTAACGCTTTCTGAGGGCTGCCGCCTTCCTTCACCCGCACGAATAAAGTGCCGATGATAGAAGTAATAATACCGACACCTCCCAATACCAACGGTAGCAATATAGCCGATAGCCCGTTAAATCCGTCTTCCATATAGGGGGCTCCGCCTTCGATGGTGCCGACCATAAATGCGGTACCGAGCACCATAGTACCCACTATTGAGCCTACGTAACTCTCAAATAAATCGGCGCCCATACCGGCCACATCACCCACGTTATCGCCCACGTTATCGGCAATGGTCGCCGGGTTCAGCGGATGGTCTTCGGGAATACCCGCCTCTACCTTACCTACCAGGTCGGCGCCTACGTCGGCAGCCTTTGTATAAATACCGCCGCCCACACGTGCAAACAATGCGATAGAGGAGGCTCCAAACGAAAATCCCGTTACAATATTTATCACCCGGATTGCGGCTGACTGTGTATCAAAACCATAAATGCCGGCATAAATTACCAAAAGAGTGCCCAAACCCAGTATCCCCAGGCCGACAACACCCATGCCCATCACCGAGCCGCCGTTAAAGGCAATTTCCAGTGCTTTTCCCAGGCTGTTCCTCGCTGCACTGGTCGTGCGCACATTTGCCCTGGTGGCTACCCGCATTCCGATAAATCCCGCCAGCGCCGAACAAAAGGCGCCTACGACAAAGGAAAGGCCTACCAAGGCAGAACTGTTTTCCTCATTCGCTCCCGAAAATGCCAACAAAATCGCAACGATTACAACAAATATTCCCAGTATGCGGTACTCAGCCCTTAAAAAAGCCATAGCACCTTCAGAAATACTGCGGGCAATCGTGGCCATGCGCTCATTGCCAACTTCCTGTTTTGATACCCAACTGGCCCGTATATAAACAAAAATCAAGGCCAGAATTCCTACCAGAGGTATCAAATACAAAATCATTTGATAATTCATGTAATATTCTTTTTGATTCTTTAATTAGAGGCGCAAAAATAGGGATTTACCTCTATAAAAGTTTGAAGTATCCACCAAATATTCACCCTTTCAGATCAAAATTTTTACTTATATCTTTATTTCCAGACCGATTGAAAACAAATGAGGAAAATTATCCTGTTTATTCCCGCCTGTATGTATTCGATTTTCTGTATCGCTCAACTCGGCGTAAATAATGCAGGAACGAGAGCAAATGCATTGGGCGATGCGGCAACCTGCACCGTAGATGGCTTCAGCGCCGCCAATAACCCGGGGGCAATGGCTTTTGTTGAACAACCCACACTGGCAGTTTCCGCCATCTCCTATTTTCAGTTCTCGGATCTTACCAGCGCCTGGCTCGCTGTTACTTTACCAACAACTCAATCAGGTACTTTCGGCTTAACATTCAATTTCCGCGGCGACGCAACATTTCAATACAATAAGGCAGGATTGGCTTATGGCATTCAACTCTTTGATCAACTGGGCATGGGTATTCAGCTCAATGTATTGCACACCGCAATAATCCAAATAGAAGACAGTTGGGACGCCACCGCTGAAATCGGGTTGTACTACCGGCCACTCCGGGAATTTACAATAGGCTTCCGAGTATTTAATGCCGCCCGCATCAACCTGGAAAGCGCCGTACCCGGCGAAGTATTGCCGACAATTGCCAGTATGGGCATTGCGTACAATCCATCCGATATCATCGGCATATATCTCGACGGCGAATTGCAAAGCGATGAAGAATTCAGAATTAAAACGGGTTTGGAATACCGCATTGCACCCATTCTGGAAGTGCGAGGGGGATTTATGACCAACCCCGCTCAATACACCGTTGGTCTCGGATTATTATTTGATAAATTCCTTCTCGATTTTGCCAGTCAGTTCCATCCACAGTTGGGCATGTCGCCGGCCGCTGCTTTCCGCTATGCATTTTAACCCAAAACCATATGGCATCATCCTCGTAATTGTGCATTGCATACCATGTAATTCCGGAGTATTTGCCCAGGTAAACCCGCTGGGCGAAGGCATTCAGACCGGCGATGTGCTGGAACAAATAGTTGAGTCCGAAGACCTCGCCGAATTCGAGTACAATACATTTTTGGAATACCTCGATTTTTTGAAACAAAACCCCTTAAATCTCAATACAGCCACACTCTCGGAGTTGCGCAATACACGCTTGTTGACCGAAGCGCAAATCAGAGATTTACTCCTTCACAAGAAATACTACGGCCCGCTATTAAATATTTACGAATTGCAAACCATCCCTTCGTTTTCATTAGAAGTCATTTACCGGATTCAGCCTTATGTAGTTGTAACGCAACCGGCTGAAACGCCTTTGATAAATGTGTTACAACCCTTTCAGGGCGGCCGGTACCAACTGTACGCCCGCAGTTCCGCCGTATTACAACAACAGGCCGGCTATATCGGCGACTCCTTATCACCTGCTCCCTACACCGGCAATAATTACAGGATATATACCCGGTTCAGGTACAGCTTTGCAAATACACTGAGCTATGGCATCACGGCAGAAAAGGACCCCGGAGAGCATTTCGGCGGCGGCTATCAACCGCGGGGATTTGATTTTTACAGCGCACATTTCTTCAGAAGGTCAGACGGATTTTTAAAGGCGATTGCCATCGGCGACTACGAAGTGCGCATCGGGCAGGGATTGACCGTGTATAACGGGTTCGGGCTGGGCAAGAGCGTGTATTCCATAGCAGTGCGGCGCACGGGGCCTGTCCTGGATTCTTACACTTCTGTGGATGAAAATAAATTTCTGCGTGGTGCTGCGGCGACATTCGGCAGTGAAAAATTACAGGCCACCCTGTTTGGCTCCTATAAAAAAATTGATGCCCGTGTATCCGTTGAAGACACCGCGGATGGAGAAATCCCCGCAACTATCAGCTCCATCCAACAAACCGGCCTGCATCGCACAATTGCAGAACTGGATTCGAAAAATGCCGTCAGTGAAACGATTGCCGGTGTGGACATCACCTATTACGACACTTTGTTTTCCATTGGTATTTCGGGTAATTACACCCGTTTGAGTGCCCCGTTACATAAAGATATTTCCCCGTATGAAATTTTTGATTTTAACGACAATGCGGTATTTAACACCGGCATACATTATTCACTGCTCATTCATAATTATTTGTTTTTCGGCGAAACGGCGATGAGCGGGAATAAAAAAATTGCCACCATGAACGGGCTCATCATCGCCCTCGATCCCAAAGTGGATTTATCGCTGGTACACCGCTATTACGACCGTGCCTATCAAGCGCTGTACGCCAATGCATTTTCAGAAAATTCAAGTCCGAAAAATGAGCAGGGCATTTACACCGGCTTTGAAATCAGGCCCGGGCAGGCGCTGACTCTTTCGGGGTATTTGGATTTGTATAAAAATCCCTGGTTACAATACGATGCCGATGCGCCCGCTTACGGTACGGATATTATTGCCAGATGTACCTACCGGCCGAGTAAAATAATGCAAGCTTATGTACAATTTAAAACCGAAACCGCAACGCTGAATGCCGACGGTGAAGTCCAGGGCGATATACCCCATGACATCATTGCGCTCGTTTCAAAAAAAAATATTCGCCTGCACCTGGAGTATAAAATTAACAGGTCTGTTACCCTGCGCAACCGGTTTGAATGCGTTTTTTACGACCAGGGCAATGCGTTGCGGGAAGAAGGATTCATACTGTATCAGGATGTAAACTACAAACCCATGCAATCGCCGTTTGCGTTTTACACACGATTTGCCATTTTCAATACCGATTCCTACGATACGAGAATCTACACGTATGAAAGCGACTTGTTATACGCATACAGCATTTCGAATCTCAGCGGAAGGGGCGCCCGAGTGTACGGCATGATTCAATACTCGCCGCTGCACTGGTTGGATTGCTGGTTGAAAATTGCAAACACCCGCTACACCGACAGGGATGAAATCGGCAGCGGCAACGATCGCATTGACGGAAGTAATAAGACCGAAATCCGGTTCCAGGTACGCCTCACCTGGTAGCGCTCATTTTTCCGCACTATTGTGATGTTGTTTTATAATACAGCAATCCGTTGCCCTGCGTAGCGTGCAATAATATAACCGATGCCGCTGACAAACAAATTTTCAAATGGAGACATGGTAGCAATCCCGCAGCTAAACATATCTTTATTTGCGGTCAAAATAATACGCTTCCAATTTTTCAAGTTGAATTATACGGCGGTTGGTATCCAAAATCAGGCAACTGGTAAAGGCTTATAAATTGCCTATTTTTGTCGCCGGATATGAGTACCTATTCCAATATGAAAAACATAAGAAATTTTTGCATCATAGCGCATATTGATCACGGTAAAAGCACCCTGGCCGACAGGCTGTTGCAGGCTACAAAAACGGTGAGCGACCGCGACTACCAGGACCAGATGCTGGACAATATGGACATTGAGCGTGAGCGAGGCATTACCATTAAGAGCCATGCCATTCAGATGGATTACCTGCATGATGGCGAGTCCTACATATTAAACCTAATCGACACTCCGGGTCACGTGGATTTTTCGTATGAAGTATCCAGGTCCATAGCTGCCTGTGAAGGCGCACTGCTGCTGGTAGATGCATCGCAGGGAATCCAGGCGCAGACAATCTCCAATTTGTACCTGGCAATTGATCACAACCTCGAAATTATTCCCGTGGTGAATAAAATTGATATGGAGGGAGCGATGGTGGAAGAGACAAAAGATCAGATTACAGATCTCATCGGCTGTAAACGGGAGGAGATTATTGAGGCCAGCGGCAGAACGGGATTGGGAGTTCAGGATATCTTTAACGCTATCATCCATCGCATACCGCCGCCCAAGGGCGATCCCGAAGCGCCGTTACAGGCTTTGATTTTTGATTCCATGTTCAACAGCTACCGGGGAGTAGTCGCATACTATCGCATTTTTAACGGCACGCTTCGCAAGAGCGATAAAGTAAAATTTGTCGCTACCGGGAAATCTTACCAGGCCGATGAAGTCGGTATTTTGCGCATGCATTTTGAACCCCGCGATATGGTGAGCGCCGGCGATGTCGGCTACATCATTACCGGTATTAAACAAGCGAAAGAAATAAAAGTCGGCGATACAATCACACACGTCGGTGTGAAATCGGAAATAGTAAAAGGATTCCAGGATGTGAAACCGATGGTATTTGCAGGTATCTATCCACTGGATAACGATGAATATGAGGATTTGAGAGACAGCCTGGAAAAACTCCAACTCAACGATGCCTCGCTGGTATTCGAACCCGAGAGCTCCGTCGCCTTAGGTTTTGGTTTTCGCTGCGGATTTCTCGGTTTGCTGCATCTCGAAATTGTACAGGAGCGGTTGGAACGGGAGTTTAACCAGAATGTAATCGTCACCGTGCCCAACGTATCGTTTAATGCGTTTACTACCGCCGGTGAGATAAAAGTGGTGCATAATCCCACGGATATGCCCGATGCCTCATTTCTCGACCACGTGGAAGAACCGTATATCAAAGCGCAAATCATCACCCAGCCCGAATACATCGGTTCCATCATGAAGTTGTGTATGGACAAACGGGGTGTACTGCAAAATCAAATCTACCTCACCACGTCCAGAGTAGAATTGATTTTCGAAATGCCGCTGACCGAAATCGTATTTGATTTTTACGATAAACTAAAATCCATATCCCGCGGTTACGCCTCTTTTGATTACGAATTGACGAGTTATAAACCCGGCGATCTCGTCAAACTGGATATTAAATTAAACGGCGAAAATGTGGATGCCTTTTCGGCATTGATACACCGCGATAAAGCGTATGAGTTCGGCAGTAAACTCTGTAAAAAGCTAAAAGATTTATTGCCGCGTCAACAGTTTATGATTGCAATCCAGGCGGCAATCGGCGCAAAAATTATCGCCAGGGAAACGATCAGCGCCATGCGCAAAGATGTTACGGCTAAATGTTACGGCGGCGACATTTCCCGCAAGCGCAAATTACTGGAAAAGCAGAAGAAAGGAAAGAAACGCATGCGTCAAATTGGCTCGGTAGAAGTACCACAGGCGGCTTTCCTCGCAGTACTTAAATTAAATGACGAATAAACAATTCTATATGGAACCGTTAATACTCGATGGCAAAACCTTGTCGGCGCAAATTAAAGAAGAAATAGCGGCAGAAATCGCTCACATTCGCAATACGGGAGGCAAGATACCGCATCTGGCGGCGATACTGGTCGGCAGCGACGGCGCCAGCGAAACGTATGTAAAAAGCAAAGTGGCCAATTGCAATAAAGTGGGTATGCAGTCCACATTGATACGCCTGGATGCGCAAACCACAGAAGAAAAGCTATTGCAAACGATTGACGATTTAAATACTAACCCCGAGATAGACGGGTTTATCGTTCAACTGCCCTTGCCAAAACATATAGATGAAAATACTATTACCCTGGCGATACGCCCCGAAAAGGATGTGGATGGATTTCACCCGGTAAATATCGGTCGGGTACAGTTGAATCTGCCCGCATTTGTTTCCGCCACCCCGATGGGAATCATGACCATGTTGAAAAGGTATCAGATTCCGACAAAGGGAAAACACTGTGTCATCGTCGGCCGAAGTAATATCGTAGGAACGCCGATGAGTATCTTACTGTCACGCAACAACGACCCGGGAAATTGCACGGTGACGCTGTGCCACAGTCACACAAAAAATATGAAAGATATTTTGTTACAGGCGGATATCATCGTTGCCGCATTGGGCAAACCGCAATTCATCACAGCCGACATGGTGCGGGAAGGCGCCGTGGTGATAGATGTGGGTATCACCCGGTTGCCGGCAGATAATGCAAAGGGGTATGTGATACAAGGCGATGTAGCCTACGACACCGTAGCGCCCAAGTGCAGCGCTATCACCCCGGTGCCGGGAGGCGTCGGCGTCATGACGGTGACATCGCTGATGCAAAATACGCTGAGCGCCGCAAAGAAATCGTATTACAACTGAGTTCCTGTCATGGAAACTAACGATATGGTCATCCCGGTGATGGAACATTTCTACACTATCCAGGGAGAAGGGTATCACCAGGGTAAGGCCGCTTATTTTATTCGCACTGCCGGTTGCGATGTAGGTTGCGTTTGGTGTGATGTAAAGGAAAGCTGGGATGCAGCGCAGCACAGCGTTTTATCGGTAACGGAACTGGCACACATCGCCGCAAAATACCCCACGGCTATCTGCGTGGTAACCGGCGGGGAGCCACTGATGTATCCGTTAGACGCACTCACGGACGCATTGCATGCACGCCATCTACAAACGCATCTCGAAACTTCGGGCGCTTATCCGCTGTCGGGGACATGGGACTGGATTTGTTTCTCGCCAAAAAAATATAAAGCGCCACTGCGTGAAGTAGCTGTACATGCCAATGAACTAAAAGTCGTCATTTACCACAAAAGCGATTTTCTGTGGGCTGAGGAAAACAGGAAACTGGTATCTCAAGACTGTCTGTTATTTCTGCAGCCCGAATGGAGCAGGCGCAATGAAATGATGCCATTGATTATTGACTACACCAAACGACATCCCGAGTGGCAGATTTCACTGCAACTGCATAAATACATGGATATAGATTGAAGCGTGCACCGGGCAACCGGTTTGCAGACGATTCACTCAATGCCAATTTAAAAATAAGTACCGCGATTGGCTGCCATCGGCAAATGCGCCAGGCGACAGTCTTATCACCTGCAATCGACAAGCTGCGCAAATGTAATACTCGACGCAGCATTTATGGCCACATAATAAAAAAGGCTCTTCATGTGAAGAGCCTTTTTAAAAAACAGATATCAGAACTTATTCGACGATAACGGAGCTGGTAACAATATCAGCGCCATTGATCACTTTTACAAAATAAGTGCCTGCGGCAAGGCGGAGTGAAACATCGTGAACGGATACGTTAGAATCAACGCTCACGGATGCTTCGTACACCAACTGGCCTACGGAGTTCATAATCATTACCTGTGCTTTTCCGCTTTCATACCCGTTTAACTGGATGCGGAAATTGCCGTCATTCGGGTTCGGATATACGCCAACGGACTGAGTGAATTCACCGGTGCGCAACGAAGCGGTGGTGAAATAATACCATTCGGTAAATTCAGTGCCACGCACAGACTCTTCACCTGTACATCCCGATCTCATGCGTACGCCATAGGTGGTGGAAGGTGTAAGCTCTCCCGGTACGGTAAACACATCTCCGCCGTAATCCAGGTATTTGTGCACATCACCGGTGGACAGTTCCCACAGAACGATCCGGGTAACATCCGCACCCGGCGCAGGTGTCCAGTGGAAAGTAGCGCCGGTTGCTGTGATACCATCCACATACAAATCTGTCGGCGGCACCGGATCGCAGGTTTCACCACCCACGATATTGACGTTATAATCTTCCGTTTCACCATAACTCGCATCGGCACACGGATCAGGTGTACCCATTGCCCACACCTCTCTTACTCTCAGCCTTGTTGTACCCGGTGTGGCATCTAAAGGAACGGTAAAATAAATAGTATCGGATGTAAAGGAACCGGTAATTGTAAGATTACCGAGCAGATCACCTTCATCATAAAACGAACCGTTTTGGTTATAATCGATCCATACGGCAAAGCCATTGGAAGATCCATAAGAACCGGAGGCTACAATAATTCCATACTCCACACCCGTAGTCAGGTCGGTGGCCAAAGTATCGTAATACGTATAATAAGGCGCAGGCGCTCCGTCAGTGGCATTTGAAATATCGCCTAATCCCACATAGGAGCAGTAATCACCACCGCTGGTACCGCTGCTATAATAAGGAGTACAATAGCACTCCAACGGGTCATTTTGATCTACAAACACCTCAAGAGAGGTGCTGCTCTCGCCGCTGGCAGTACACGTAACGATACACCGGTACCAACTGGCTGCGCTCTGCGTGGTGCTGTAGCTTGTTGAAACGGCTCCGGCAATAGCAGACCAACTGGAGCCATCGATGGAAACTTCCCATTGATAGGTAATACCGCCTGCAAGCACAGGAGCGACAGAAACGGTAAATAGTTCATCGGCACACACGGATACTGCTGAGGCAGAAGCGCTGCCTGCATCGGGCGTTCCGGTACAAGCTTCGCCTTCGGCTGCCATAAACCGTATCACCGGGCGACTTGTAACGGTACCGCTTTCTGAAGTTCCAGTATAGCTGCAAATACCACCTTCTGTTGCACCATCGGTGCGATAAGTGCGTGAACCATTAAAGTCGAGACCGGTGGTCAGGGCGACAATGCCGTTATATGTCCAGCCACCCAGGTCGCTGCCGCCGCAAATTTCAACAACTATATTGCTGGTGCCATCCCAATAAAATGGGGTATCGAATACAAAGGTATTCCAGGCGCCTGCAGTGGGGTCATTATCATACGGCCCCCAAACCACCGAAGCGCCGGCCTCCCAGGCACCGGCGGCAAGAGTGGTAGAGGCGGTATTCATCATACTGACAGTCACCCCTTCGGTAAGACCGGGTTCAGAAGCTGATGCGCCTACCCAGAAGGTTATTTCGGTGATATCGCCTGCGCCCATACCTGCTGCCACCATTTCATCGGCAAGGTAAAGGAACTGGGTACGCATGGTCTTATAAAAATCGCCGTAAGGTGTCGGGTAAGACGTTGAGGTCGAACTGGTTGTACTGTCGCCAATCGTGAAAAGCGTCTGCCCGGTTGTGGTCGTTGCAAAGCCTATGGCCATGGCAACGAGTACTGTAAAAAATTTTAAGTACATCTTGTTTTTCATAGCTGTAATTTTTAAGTTAAATTAAATTATTTCTTTATAAGGTTTAAAATTTGCTATTAAGATAGTCATTTTTTTAAAGTCCAAGGGTTAATTTTTTATTAAATTCAATTTTGAAAATTCCGGCGTTACAACATCCTGTTGTTTTTGTGAGAGGCCGGCCGTATCAATCATCTCCATACCCGCTTCCCACCTCCGGAGGGCATTCTGAGCGCATGGGTATTTTCCTTTCTCTTTATATCAGATTTCTTCGAAATTCGGCCGGAATCGCATCTCATTACCCTACGGGTGAATCACTCCATTGCATGTTATAACAGCCACATGACGCCGTCACGGTCAAATACAAAAAAGGCTCTTCACATGAAGAGCCTTTTTAAAAAAACAGGTATCAGGACTTATTCGACGATAATGGAGCTGGTAACAATATCAGCGCCATTGATCACTTTTACAAAATAAGTGCCTGCGGCAAGGCGGAGTGAAACATCGTGAACGGATACGTTAGAATCAACGCTCACGGATGCTTCGTACACCAACTGGCCTACGGAGTTCATAATCATTACCTGTGCTTTTCCGCTTTCATACCCGTTTAACTGGATGCGGAAATTGCCGTCATTCGGGTTCGGATATACGCCAACGGACTGAGTGAATTCACCGGTGCGCAACGAAGCGGTGGTGAAATAGTACCATTCGGTAAATTCAGTGCCACGCACAGGTTCATCACCTGTACATCCCGATCTCATGCGCACGCCATAGGTGGTGGAAGGAGTAAGCTCTCCCGGTACGTTAAACACATCGCCGCCGTAATCCAGGTATTTGTGCACCTCTCCGGTGGACAGTTCCCACAGAACGATCCGGGTAACATCCGTACCCGGCGCCGGTGTCCAGTGGAATGTAGCGTCGGTTGCTGTAATACCATCCACATACAAATCGGTCGGCGGCACCGGATCGCAGGCTGGTTCTGCAGCACAAGCCAGATAGGCAATAATATTTGCCCTTAAATTAGCAGACTCAAGCGTTGGCGTATGGAAATAATTGGGCGTCATTCCACCGAATAACACTGTACCATCACCCCAGCCTTTTTCACCAAGCACAATCATATCAGTGGATGCCTGATCTACGATTAATGTATCCATTCCCGGGCCTTCAACAGTTGCATGGCCAAAGGAAGAACCTGTCCATGAAGTGCCTACCGGCGTGTAAGGACCATCAAATATGGGATGAGAATCAGCGGCTTCACCTATCGAGGTATAATACGGATAATTCAAAGAAATACCGTCAAAACCGAAATCCATGCCATCGCCTTCGTTGGGTGCTGCATTCAAGAACAAATGTCCGCCTGATGACACCCAGGATTCAATGAGAGTCAAGTTAGCAGATAAAAAACTCTCTAATTCATCGGCCATCATATCACTTCCATCGAGAAATACAAAACAGGTACTTGAACTGAACACTGCGTTGGGATCAACTTCCTCAAAGAAGCCCAGCGACCAGCCGCCTTCGCCAAATACTGTATTCATGGCATCGGTATTGGAAGTTACGGTCCAGGGTTCGAAGCCGGAATTAACATTTGAGTATATCATATAGGCATCCGTACCGGTAACCGGTCCGAGATTGCAGACATTTTTGGACAAGGTATCATTTCCGGTATTTTCATCACCCGCAAATTCACACCATGCAACCACATCAAAACAATCGTAATCGGAAAAAGTCCATCCCTCGGGGAAGGTATAACTGGCACTTTCGCCAAATGATAAAGTATCAGTAAAGGTGCCACCTGTTATCAGGCCGCCATCCACATTGTAATATAATGCAAATCCGGTTGCGTCTTCCGAACCATAGTTAGTTACCGTGATAATTACATCGGCATAGCCGATATCGGCGCCGGAGGAAGGGCTTGTAATTTCTGTTACAGCCACATCGAATGCTGCGCCGGCCATCAGATTTACATTGTAATCCTCTGTTTCACCAAAGCTCGCATCGGCACACGGATCGGGTGTACCCATTGCATACACCTCTCTTACCCTCAGCCTTGTTGTACCCGGTGCGGCATCTAAAGGAACGGTAAAATAAAAAGTCTCGGATGTAAAGGCACCGAGTCCTGTAGCATAGCCGAGCAGTTCGCCTTCATCAGCAAACGACCCGTTTTGGTTAAAATCAATCCATGCCGCTAAGCCATTGGAAGATGAATAGGAACCGGATGTAACTGTAATTCCATACTCCAAACCGAAATTCAAGTCGGTGGACATATCATCGTAATAGGTATAATAAGGTGCAGGCGCTCCGTCAGTAGCATTGGAAATATCGCCTAATCCCACATAGGAGCAGTAGTCCCCACCACTGGTACCGTAAGAATAAACTGGAGTACAATAGCACTCCAACGGGTCATTTTGATCTACAAACACCTCAAGAGAGGTGCTGCTCTCGCCGCTGGCAGTACACGTAACGATACACCGGTACCAACTGGCTGCGCTCTGCGTGGTGCTGTAGCTTGTTGAAACGGCTCCGGCAATAGCAGACCAACTGGAGCCATCGATGGAAACTTCCCATTGATAGGTAATACCGCCTGCAAGCACAGGAGCGACAGAAACGGTAAATAGTTCATCGGCACACACGGATACTGCTGAGGCAGAAGCGCTGCCTGCATCGGGCGTTCCGGTGCAATCTTCGCCTTCGGCTGCCATAAACCGTATCACCGGGCGATCTGTTGTAACACCGCTTTCTAAAGTTCCAGTATAGCTGCAAATACCACCTGCTGTTGCACCATCGGTGCGATAGGTGCGTGAACCATTAAAATCGAGACCGGTGGTCAGGGCGACAATGCCATTACTGGTATAGCTGCCCAGGTCGCTGCCGCCGCAAATTTCAACAACTATATTGCTGGAGCCATCCCAATAAAATGGGGTATCGAATACAAAGGTATTCCAGGCGCCTGCAGTG
>CAZBHH010000013.1:0-62592 GCA_964492065.1 uncultured Chitinophagales bacterium
AGATAATCGAGATAATAATTAATCCTGTTCATCTTCCCAATCTTGTAAAAATCCCAATTAAGACAATTTTTAAGGTTACCAGGATAATCGAGATAATAATTAATCCTGTCCATCCTCCTAATCTTGTAAAAATCCCGGTTAAGACAATTACCGTTCTTACAGAATATTGCCTGGTTTGCGATTAGACTCCATATTAATACAGGAGAATACTTGTAAATAATTCGCAGCCGTTACTTAAGTAGAGGTGTGCCTTTGCATTCCACTTACCCTTAAAATGGAATTAACCGGGGATTATATTCAGGCACTGATATGCGCCAGCATATCTTTGGTCATTGCATCCAGGTCGTAGTCGGGTTTCCAATCCCACTGAGCCTGTGCCACGCTGTCGTCAATGCTTTGAGGCCAGGTAGCTGCTATCTGCTGTCGAAAATCGGGAGTATAGGTAATGGTAAAACCGGGTAATATTTTTTGTATGCTCCTGCTGATCATATCGGGAGAGAAACTCATCGCAGCAACGTTATAAGACGAGCGCACTTTCAGCCGTGAGGATTCGGCTTCCATTAAATCAACGGTGGCACGCAAGGCGTCGGGCATATACATCATTGGCAATACGGTATCCGCTTCGAGAAAACAGTCGTACGTCCCACGCCGTTTTGCCTGGAAGTAGATATCGACTGCATAATCGGTGGTACCTCCGCCGGGTTCGGCCTTATAGCTGATAAGCCCCGGATAACGGATACTGCGCACATCGATGCCGTGTTTTAAAAAGTACCATTCGCATAAGCGCTCTCCTGCCAGTTTGCTGATACCGTATATTGTTTGCGGTTCCATTACCGTCACCTGGGGTGTTTGCTGTGCCGGTGTACTCGGCCCGAATACCGCAATGGAACTCGGCCAGAATATCCGCTGTATCGGCAACTCTCTCGCCAATTCCAGGGTATTCAGCAGCCCGTTCATATTTAAGTCCCAGGCCTTCAGTGGGTAGGTTTCTCCCCGTGCCGACAGCATTGCAGCGAGGTTGTATATCACGGATATCTGGTGCTTCTGTATCACCTGCATCAAAGCCTGCTTGTCCAGCACGTTTAACACTTCAAAGGGGCCGTCCGCAATGGCATCCGGCACCGGTTTAATATCGGCGGCAATTACGTTATCGTTGCCGTATTTGTTGCGCAGGTAAGTGGTGAGTTCGGAGCCGATTTGACCACAGGCCCCAATGAGCAGTATTTTTTGTTGCATATCCCTGGTATCGTGTGGGGCAAAATTACTTATTGATTTCGCAATCCCGTAATTGCAACCGATTGTATCATCCGGAAGCCGATAGCGCCTTAATACGTATCTTTGGCTTTCTTATGCAAAAGACGCTCATCGTTGTCGGGACTCGCCCCAATTTTATCAAAGTTACGCAGTTCAGGAAAGAGGCTCTTGCCAACGGCAATGTGGAAGTGAAGATCGTGCATACCGGCCAACACTACGATCGCAATATGGCCGATGTGTTCTTCGAACAGTTCGACCTGGTGCCCGATTATTTTTTGCAGATATCCGGCGATACACCCAACACCCAAATGGCGCAGATTATGTTGGCGCTGGAAAAGCTGATCCTGGAGCGATACCAGCCCGATCTCATCGTGGTAGTCGGCGATGTCAACTCGACGTTTGCAGCCGCAATCACCGCCAACAAATTGCAAATACCGCTGGCGCATCTCGAAAGCGGGCTGCGCAGTTTCGACAGGACGATGCCCGAGGAATTTAACCGCATAGCTGCCGATATATTAAGCGATTATTACTTTGTAACTGAGCAGAGCGGGCTGGATAATTTACTGCTGGAAGGAAAAGACAAAGACCGCATCTTCTTTGTCGGCAATACGATGATTGATACGATGGTAGCTTTCGAGGATAAAATCCGATCATCAGATATCAAACAGCAATTGCAGTTGCCCCACGATGGCGATTTTGTGTTGATGACGATTCACCGTCCGTCGAATGTAGATAATGCCGCAGGTTTAAAAAAACTATTACAACTGATTGACTATATCACCAAAAAGCAAACGCTGGTGTTCCCGATGCACCCACGCACTGCCCGACGTTTGGAAACACACCAAACCATAGCTCAACTCACCGGCAACAAGCGGTTAATAATTACCGAACCGCTCGGCTATTTCGCATTTCAAAAATTGATTGCCGACTGCAAATACATTTTAACCGACAGCGGAGGCATACAAGAGGAGTCCACCTTCAGGAAGAAGCCCTGCCTCACCATCCGCCCGAATACCGAGCGGCCGAGCACTTTGATTTTAGGCAGCAATACGTTGGTGGAGTGGAATTTCGATTTGTTGAAAACACATATCGAAGCCATAGAGTCCGGCAGTTACAAACAAGGCGGCATCCCACCGCTTTGGGATGGCAAGGCTACCCGCCGTATCGTGCAGGTGATTGCGGATTTGCCAATTGCTTCATAAGCGCAGCAAACTTTTTGGCGCCGCCCTTGCGGGTGTAGTTTTCTATATGTTTGGAATGGATGTATAATGTGTTTCCCCGGTATTTGTTATACAAATCTGTCAATGCTTTGTGTATGGCCTGTTCATCTGTAAATCCACAAGTATATCCCGCCTTGCATTCGGCAATTATCGCCGCCGTATCTCCGGAAGTATCACCAATACACAACACCGGACGTTTTGCTGCGAGGTATTCAAATAATTTTCCCGGAATAACACCAGCCACATTGGGCGTGTCATTCAGCGGCAACAGCAATACCGTGGATTGTGGAAGTATCCTGACTATTTCCGCATGCGGCATATACGGTATCAATTCCAGGTTACCTGTTAATGCGTTAGCTTCGATAGATTCAATTACGGAATAATCGTTTTTCCCCGTCAGCCGGATTTTCAAATCCCGTTTGAAATCGGGATTCGCAATACAGATATTTTTCAATACATTCCAAAGCACATGCGGGTTGCGGTCTTTATTCATTGAGCCGATATGGTGCAGTACAAAACCCGGCAATAAATCCACTTCACCCGCCGGGAAATCGGCATCGTCGAAACCGTTAGAAATTACTTCCACTTCTGTCCTTCCCAATCGTTTAAAGTCTTCCGCCCAACTCCTGCTGACAGTCACGACGCAATCCGCCTGTTGCAGCACCTGCTGTTCCATGCGCCGATGCAGCTTATCGGCACGGTCAGTTAAATGTAACTGGTCGTAGAAATCGATATTTGTCCAGGGGTCTCTGAAATCGGCAATCCACGGCAAGCCGGTGTTTTTGTGTAAGTCGAGCGCTATCATGTGCATGCTGTGTGGCGGCCCGGTGGATACGACGACATCTACCGCATGTGTTTTTAAATAGTCCCTCAGAAATTTCACCGATGGCCGTATCCAGAATTTGCGTGCATCCGGGATAAAGAAATTTCCCCGCACCCACATGGCAATCCTTTCCATGAAGCCCGCTTTTTTGGATTCTGAAATAAACCCCTGGTTTACCGATTCCGATTTTGGCTTACCTAATAATTTCCTGTACAAATCATAGGGCTCCCACACCGGGTGTTTAATCACCTCAATCCCTTCGGGGACTTCGCTGAGCAGGGATAAATCACGCATCGCCATATCGGGGTTTTCGGCTGTATATATTACCGGCTCTATATCAAACTCCCTGAAATATTTTGTCATTTTCAGCCAGCGCTGTACTCCCGCTCCACCGGAAGGCGGCCAGTAATAGGTTATTATAAGCGCTTTCAACATGGCAATTATACGGTTAACCGTTCGCAAACTTAAGCCTATTCACGCAATAGAACAGATTGTGCAGGGTAAGTTTTAATTTAGCTCCTTCAAAAGTGTGTGTACTATGGATAACGCTTCAATAAAAAGCCGCCTGCTCGATTTCGGAATTGCAATTGCCATTTTTCTCGCGGTATGTATCATTTTCTTCATGCCCATCTTCCAGGGAAAGATCCTGATTCAAAGCGATGTGCTCAATTTTTTAGCAATGAGCAAGGAGATTGTCGATTACAACAACACACATGACGATGTCGCCTTGTGGACGGGAAGCGGATTTAGCGGCATGCCTACCTACCAGATCCACCTGGGGGATAACGGAAACTTATTTGAACGGGTACACACATTCCTCGGGTTGGGGTTACCCCGCCCGGCGAATTACATGTTCATCGGGTTCTTATTTTTCTATATCCTGCTACGCAGTTTTAAAGTCAATAACTGGATAGCCATTTTCGGCGCACTGTCTTACGGCCTTGGCACTTATTTAATTTCATTTGTCGAAGCAGGTCATAACTCGAAGGTGAATGCGCTGGTACTCGCTCCGATGGTCTTTGCCGGCATTCACTATTTATTCAAGGGCAAACTGTGGTTGGGCATATCGCTTACCCTTCTGGGCATGTGCCTGGAAATTACCGCCAATCACGTACAGATTTCTTACTACATGTTTTTCTTAATCGGTTTTTGGTTTGTTTCAGAACTCTATTTTTCGTTTAAGGAAAAAACACTGCCGCAGTATTGGAGAGCCCTGGGATTGTTTGTCGGGATTACACTCGTAGCGCTGGTAGTCAATGCTTCCCGGTTATTAACCACTTTGGAATACAGCAAGGAGACCATACGTGGGGGATCGGAACTTACGGAACACAATGCCAACTATACGAATGACGGGTTGGATAAAAATTACGTATTCGACTGGAGTTACGGAGTGGGAGAATCGCTGACGATTATGTATCCCAATTTTGCGGGGCAGGCTTCGTCAAAATCCTTTCTGGAAAATCCCGACAGCAAGACAATGCACTACCTGCAGGGGCTGGCGGCACGCAACCAGGGAAAAGCGCAGCAATTGCAACAGCTCACTTCCAAATACTGGGGGCAGTTGCCGTTTACAGGCGGCCCGGTTTATATGGGCGCCATCGTTTGTTTTTTGTTTTTAATTGGCGCATTCATCGCCGAAGGCCGGTTGCGGTGGTGGCTCGTTGCGGCCACCGTGCTCTCGCTGTTTCTCGGCTGGGGCAAACACTTCGCCGTATTCAACGATTTGATGTACGATTACTTCCCGCTGTACAACAAATTCAGAACGGTAATGATGGCGTTGGTAATCGCTTGCTTCGCCATGCCTTTGCTCGGATGTGTCATGCTGGATAAACTGTTGAAAAAAGAAAATGCACTCACCGATACAAAAAAAATTACCGGGTTGAAGTATGCCGCTATTACGGCCGGTGTTATCAGCATTTTCGTACTGGTTCCGACCATGCTGTTCAATTTAAACAGCCCACGGGAAATGGAATTGCTGGCGCAAAATTCCGGCGATGCCGATTTAAGCGGATTGCTGGCAGCGCTGAAACAGGACCGCATCCGGATGATTCGCATGGACGGATTGCGCACCCTATTTTTTATCGCCGTTGCCGCCGTGATGTTGTGGTTGTACTTAACAAATAAAATAAATAAGATCTGGGTTATCGCAGTGGTCGGTATCTTATCGGTAATAGATCTCTGGACAACAGATCGCATTTATTTGACTGATGAAAATTACGGCGACAAGAATTATTACGAGCAGTATTTTTTATCGCAAATGCCAAAAATAAAAGATACCGATCCGAACTTCCGGGTATTTAACACAACCCGCCGCCTCGACCAGGACGGTTTCACTTCATACAGCTACAAGAGCTTAGGCGGTTACAGCGCCGCAAAACTCAGCCGTTACCAGGATCTTATCGACGGATATATTTCTAAAGGCAATATGCCGGTTATCAATATGCTCAATGCGAAATACATCATCACCAGCCGCAACAATAAATTGGCAGTGGATAGAAATCCCGGCGCTTGCGGCAATGCGTGGTTTGTCGATTCCATTGTAGTGCGCCAGGGAGCGGATGCGGAATTTAAAGAACTGGAGAACCTGCAACCCTTGCATTACGCCGTGGTGGATGAACAATTCAAAAACATGATTCCTGCATTTACGGTACCACCGGACTCAGGCGCTACTATTCAATTGTTGACTTATACACCCAACGAAATTACCTATGCGAGCAGGAGCAGTGTGGATGCTCCCGCCATTTTTTCTGAAATATGGTACCGCGGCAACAGCGATTGGAAAGCGTATATCGACGGTGTGTACACCGATCACTTCCGGGCAAATTATACGTTGCGTGGATTATGGATACCCGCGGGTTCACACGAAATTACTTTCCGCTTTGAACCGGCTTCCTTTACCAGGGGAAGATCCATATCGCTTGCGGGTTCTTCTATCATGATATTGATAATATGCGCCGGTTTTTTCATGGCATGGCGAAAAAAAGAATTGTAATTTTTTAAGGGCACAATGGGAGCGGCGCAATAAAAATAATTATTTAAAGCCCTGCTATAGAATCACCGGGAACAACACTATGTATTTAACCGTCGATAATCAGGTCCCGCGGCAACACGCTTTGTACCCGGTTTTCCTTCATCCATTCGAGTACTGCTTTATATGTATCCAGCCAGCCCGGCGCATCGCAGTTGAAGAAATAATTGTTATGCCAAAGAATCGTATGCACACAATTAAAACGGTTGTCATCCAGGAAACCGAGCAAGTAATTGCGGGTATCAATGGGCGATAGGCGCATGTAGTGATTAAATGTCGCATCCATCATTGTCAACGGCACTTCGGTGAAATTGTACTCCCTGCGCTCCGCCACATGGAAAGGCCGGATCGGCATGCCGTAATTATTGCGCCATCCAGGCACTTCGGCAAATGCCAGGCTGCTGTCTAACTGAATACCGCCTTCCTCCAGCGCATTCAATGTATATGGCAGCTCCAGCATCAAAAAGTGATTCCTGTTTACCGGCTCTGCCTTACCTTTTAGCAACATCAGTTCGGCGTTGTAACTCTTCGATGAATAACTCTTATGCAATCCGTTTACACAACCGTTGGCGTTTACTGCGGACAATAGGGCAGCAACACGCTTCTGATCAATGCTATAGTCGGCATCGGGAATGTTTAACCCCCGTTTATTGCGGTGCACCAGCCAAAAAAATGTACTCTTTACATCGTGCGAGTTTTCGAGTTGCATGATCTTGTCGAACAACATGTAATCGGGAGTGCGGATGTAATGGTGCATCAGCAATTGCAATAATTTTCCGATGCGCATTTTGCGCAACAGCGGTTTCGCATTTTCACGCAATGCGCCGTACAGCGTATCTATATCATGCGTGAGAAATACTCTCGACGGATTCTGTTGCCTGGCGACACGGGTATGTATTTTCTTCGTGTTATCGTATATTAAATCAAAATAGGTCGCCACCAGGTTCTTATGAGCACATTGAAAAGCATATTGCAGGCTTTGCGCATAGGGAAAGCGGAGGTAGCGGTCACCGTCGTATTCGCTGTATTCCTGAATACAGGCGAGCAAATAAAAACAAGAGCTCAGATAGTCGGGACTGCCGGAGGATGTGTGATGCAGCGGCTCTTTCTTAAAATAAGATCTGAATGTAAAATCGCCGTGCAAATAATACCTGCTGAAAAAATGCGAGAGTTGTATATCACACAGGCCGTGTTCGGCAACGATAACCACTTGTGAATCCACATCGTCCTCCGCATTGACAAATTCGCAGGCAAAGCCGATATATCTTCCAAATACCCGCAAGGTGTAAGCAATCTCCGGTGCAATTTCGGAGTGAATTTGAAATCGTATTACAGGTACACGCATTGCTGGTTTCAAAAATCCCGCAGCAAATTACTGCGGGACTTCATCATTCATTTCCGTATCAGATATCGAATTTAATTCCCTGTGCCAGTGGCATTGCAGTAGAATAATTGATAGTATTTGTCTGCCGGCGCATATAGGCTTTCCATGCATCGCTGCCGCTTTCCCTGCCGCCGCCGGTTTCTTTTTCGCCGCCGAAGGCGCCGCCGATTTCAGCTCCGGATGTGCCGATATTGACATTGGCAATGCCGCAGTCACTGCCCGCATGACCCAGGAAATATTCCGACTCCCGTAAATCCGTCGTCATGATGGCGCTGGATAATCCCTGGGGTACATCGTTTTGCATTGCCACAGCTTCTTCAATCGTATCGTAAGGCATTATATACAAGATGGGGGCAAATGTCTCATGCTGCACAATTTTCATTGAATTCTTCACTTCTGCAATACAGGGTTTCACATAACACCCGCTGGCGTATCCCTCGCCTGAAAGCACGCCGCCTTCCACCAACATACTGCCGCCTTCGGCAAGCACCTGTTCGATTGCGTGTAAGTAATCGCCGGTTGCCTGCTTATCAATCAGCGGGCCGACGTGGTTTTGTTCATCGAGCGGGTTGCCGATGCGCAACTGCCCATAGACTTTTACCAGCCGGCGTTTGGTCTCTTCGTAAATATCCCTGTGAATTATCAGCCTGCGTGTACTCGTACAGCGCTGTCCGGCAGTACCCACTGCACCAAATACGGCGGCACGAATCGCCATATCCATGTCGGCGGATTTGCTGATGATGATCGCATTATTTCCGCCTAATTCCTGTATCACTCTGCCAAGCCTTTCGCCGACGATACCGCCGATGCGCTTGCCCACTCTCGTGGAACCTGTGATGGATATGAGCGGCACCCGGTTGTCTTTAGCCATTTGCTCGCCGATTGCCGAATGAGAAACCATCAGGCAACTTACACCTTCGGGCACATTATTTTTTACAAATACATCTGCTACTATCTTCTGCACCGCAATGGCGGATAACGGCACTTTCGATGATGGTTTCCAGATACACACGTCGCCGCACACCCATGCAATTGCCGCATTCCAACTCCAAACCGCTACGGGAAAATTGAATGCGGAGATGATGCCCACCACTCCCAGCGGATGCCATTGCTCGTACATGCGGTGCATCGGCCGTTCGCTGTGCATGCTCAAACCGTACAGTTGACGGCTCAGGCCAACGGCAAAGTCGCATATGTCGATCATTTCCTGTACTTCTCCCAACCCTTCCTGCAGGCTCTTACCCATTTCGTAGCTCACCAGTTTTCCAAGCGGTTCCTTATACTTGCGCAACTGATCTCCCAACTGCCGCACTATTTCACCCCTGCGTGGTGCCGGCACCTTGCGCCATTCCAAAAATGCGCTCTGTGCTGTTTGCATGATTTGTTCGTACTCTTCTCTGCTCGCCGATGTACATGAGCCTATCAACTCGCCGTCAACGGGCGAATACGATTCCAGTGTATTGCCCTTCCCTTCGAGCCACTGCGCTCCGGTAGAAACACCCTTGTTGGTTTTATGCACTCTCAATGCTTTGAGTTCGTTGTCTATCAATCCAAATGTTGCTGTAGTTTCCATATTTTTAATTCATTAGCGCAAAGTTACAAATTCACAACCGCATGACTTGCGTAATAATTCCGTTAGCAGCCTTATTTTCTGCTCCGCAATCGAAATCATTTCGGAAAACGAAATATACACGCTGAATTATGTCAGCCCCTGTCCGATTGGAACAATGCATCGATGCTTACTATTGCGATTTGGAAAATCTGTTGCCGGAGTTGTGACTGCTTACCGGTTGGCTTGTGCTTTTGATTTTTCAAGCGCCGAATATTCTTCGCGGATGATATACGTCGGACGCCCTTTTATTTCCTCGTATATGCGGGAGATATATTCTCCCATTATTCCGAGGATGATCAACATGATGCCCCCCATAAAAAAAACGGCGACGGTGAGAGTGGCCAGGCCGGGCTGATCTGTTGAAGGATAGGTAAAAATGCTGATACCAAACAGCTTGTTGAGTATGTATAACATGCCGATAAAAAAACTGGGAACGGCAAACAACAGCCCGAGATACGTGGCAAACCGCAGCGGTTTATTGGAGAATCCAAACCATCCGTCTAATGCCAGGGCGAGCAATTTGCCGAAACTGTACTTCGAATCGCCACCTGCCCGTTTTGGCCGGGCGTATTTTACTCCTGTCTGATTGAATCCCGCATAAGCCCGCAAGCCCCGCAGGAACCTGTTGCGCTCGGGGAATTCCCGCAGCATGATGTCCACCACCCTTCGGTCTATCAAACCAAAATCCCCCGAATGCAACGGTATGTGTATAGCACTGCCTTTGTGCATCAGGTAATAAAAGGTGCGGTAGGCGATATTCAGTATTGCATTACCCTCCCTGCTCTCCCTGATCGCATATACAACTTCATACCCCTGCTCCCATCGAGCGATTAATTCAGCAATTACTTCGGGCGGATCCTGTAAATCGGCATCCATCATGACGATAGCCCGGCCTCTCGCTATTGACATACCTGCAGATAAAGCGGGCTGATGCCCAAAATTGCGGGACAGGTGTATTACCCGCACGGTATCGTCATTATCTGCCAGTCGGTTGAGCAGTGCAGCGGTGTTGTCGCCGGATCCATCATTTACGAAAATCAATTCGGAAGTTTTATTCCATGCGGAGCGACATAGGGATATGGCCTGGTAAAATTCGGGTAGCACCTGCTGTTCGTTGAAAGCGGGAACGACAATGGAAATATCTGGTTGCTGATGAATCACACTTCCAAATTAAATAATTTAAATGTTACGCGATTTACAACTTCAAAGTCCGCAGGTACTCAAACAAGTTCAGCTTGTCAATATTAATCAGGCAACTGATGTACTGCGTGTAATTTCCTGCGTAGAGATCCGGAAAATCCTCCGAAGCAAGCAGCGGAAAATATATTTCCAAACCGTTTTCAATCAAATTGACCATGAGCCCGGCATCGTACTGAAAAGCGGAAGTATTTCCCGGCAACTGCCCGCCGTTAAAGCCGAAATCGCCAAACAGGGCAAACGGCGTTTTGGGAATATTTACAACGAGGTTCATCGCAACTAATACATTATCACTGGTGCTCACTCCCGGCTTATAATAGGGCACTTTAAAAAAGCCGTTGCCGCGATACATCTGATTGCTCAAAAAAGCGCCTTCGGTATTTCTCGCCAGGTAAATGGAATTGTAAGCATAGTCGTATGCGCCGTTGGTTCCTGCAAGAGTGAGCGCATACCGGTCGTCCAGCTCCGCATTACCCGTTGCAAACACATAACCGGCAAACACACGCATGCCGATACCTCTTTTATAATGCGGGAATTTTATCTTCTGAATATATTCGGCAGAAAAATTTACAAATTCCTCATGTGCAACTCCATTGACATTTACCTGTAATGGAAATAAGATGTCATCCCGTTGCAGGCTGTATCGTGCCGAATAATACCAATTGTCCTCGGTAAATGTATAGTCAATCACACTGTTATCACCTGCAATTGCGTAAAATGAATTTTCACGGATAAAAGCAGACTTTAATTGTATATACTGGGTGAGCGCTGAAGTAAATGTGGCGGGTTGAATATCCAAATCCAGTTGGGGTTGCAATTTAAAATACGCATCTTCGGGATGCGGGCCTACGTGATAGTGGGCTGCAAATACCGACAATCGCATGCGGTTGAAAGCTCCCTTTGCAGGAAATACATTCAGCCCAACGGAGCCCTGCCCTACCAGCGTCTTTGATTTAAATGCATACATGGGCGCAAACACGTATTCCAGTTTCGGAGCAGGGAAAGTGCTGTTCCAAAATCCCAATCCCAGCATAAACCCGTCGTGCGCATTTACGCCAAAAAGCGGCGCTACGGTAATAGAAGTTTTATACGGATTATCCGGTGCCAGGAACGGTTTTATTTGCAGCGGTTCCACTTTGCGCAATACACCTTTTAATCTGCTTGTGTTGTTCTCGCGGTTGTAATCGGGAATGGTCTCATTGGCATCGATACGCACATGTGTTATTTTTTCACCTTTCGGCAATTGAACAAAAATGCTTTGCGTTCCAAGAAAACCGCGTTGCCATTCGGTGCGCACTACACTGTCGCCATTCATTAACGACACCGGAAAAGGCGCCGCTATCTCTGTATTGTTATGAATGCGTACCGAAGCCACTGTTTTGCCCACCAGTACTTCCTTCACCCTGTAGTCAAGGCTGCGTTCACCCATCAATAACCCCTCGAAAAACCAACTTAAATCCTCACCTGTTTCCCGTTCCAGCACTTCCCGGATATCTTCGGGATAGGGATGTTTGAATTTCCATTCTTTATAGTATTGCGCCATCACCCGGTCGAATTGACTCTGCCCTAAAAAGTCGGCGAGATAGCCCATCAGGTACGCCGTTTTCATATACACGATAATGCCGTAGTTCACGGTACTGTATTCCGGCGCCGGCAATGCAACGGGTTGTGATTTATTCATCCGTTCGAGGCCTGCCGAAAGGATCTGCGATAACTGCATGATGTTTTTATCTTCGAATAATTGCACCTGCGGAAAATTTTCAACGCCCAATTCGCTTAAATCCATTCCCCTTCCGTAATAGGTATCGAGATAGCGGTATTCATAATACGAATTGATGCCTTCATCCATCCAGGGATGCATTCTCTCGTTGGAACCCAATACGCCATAAAACCAGTTATGCCCCACCTCGTGGGTGATGACATTATCCAAAGTCCGTGCATTACCCGATCTGCCGATAATGGTAATGGTGGGATATTCCATGCCTGCGCCGGCACTTAACGCACCTTCTACCGCCTGGGCAACATTCCAGGGATACTCGCCCACCCAATCGGAATAACTGTACACCGAACGGTTTAAATAGTCAACTGATTTTTTCCATAGATCGCCCTCGAGATTGGTAAAGTACGCCCAGGTGGTAACGGTGCGCTGCGACAAAGGCAACTGCACCTGCCCTTTCAGCACGTGAAACCGCTTGTCGGCAAACCATGCAAAGTCGTGTGCATTTTCCAGCTTGTAGTGCAAGGTTTTGGTTTGGGCGGCGGAAGGCGGAAATGTCAAGTCTTCCGGGAAGGTGGTAATGGCATTGGTCGCTATTGCCCTTTGGTTCAGGAATTCCAGTTCACTTTGCGTCTGCAGATCACCGCTCGCCGCCACTATGTAATTTCCGGGTACGGTAATATACACGTCAAAATTGCCGTATTCGGAGTAAAATTCTCCCTGGTTTAAGAAGGGAATGGGATGCCAGCCCTTGCGGTCATACACCGCCGGCTTGGGATACCATTGCGTTATTTGATACGACTGTTCGCTGTGCCCCAATCTCGAAAATTCTGAAGAGGGAATTTTCACCCGGAAGGGCGTCGTAATAATAACAGTAGCGCCGGGGAAAATGGGTGATTGCGGCTGCAACACGCCGATATCGGGGTTCTCAGTTTCCGTATTCCAACCGGCAGCAGCACCGTTAACCATAAAACGGAGCGAATCCATAAATCCGAAGTCCGACTGCTTCGCTTCCAGCATTTTAAAAGACTTTGTCGTTGCAAACTCTCTTGCCAGAGCGGTTTCGGTACCCTTGTAGGCATTGGGCCATACATGCATCCAAATCCGATGTAAAGTATCGGGCGAATTATTGGTGTAAGTAATTGTAATATCGCCGCCTAGCATGTGATTTACATCGTCCAGGCTTACGTGAATTTCATAATCCACATCCTGCTGCCAATAACTCGAGGTCTGCGCAACGGCTTTAGTGAGTATATTGAACCCGCAAAAGAGCAAAAAGAGGTATTTACGCATGATTATGAACGCTTGTTTATTGCCGGCGAAGTTAATAAGAATGCGTTGGAACTGATTTAACCGCTTTTTCCGTTGATTAACCGTAAATTTGTACCGCTATGCACAAGCCTGATTTTGATGATTTTGCCGATGAAACTGACCTGGTTGAATTGATTGAGTTGTTCGAGCACTTCATCGAAACAAAAGAGCAGCATTTTTTCGACGAAGAAGCCCTGGAACGCATTCTCGGGTTCTATGAAATGCGCCACGATTTTGAAAAAATGGAATTGGTGGCGAATTACGCTATCGAACAAAACCCGTATTCTTCCGAATTCCTGATCCGCAAGGCTGAACTGCTGTTGCAAAAAAAGGAATACACCGCCTGTCTCGAATGGCTGGAGAAAGCAAACATCTTAGACAGCCGGGATATTGACATCTATCTCATCAAAAGCGATGTGTTTATCGAGACAAATGCAATTGATGCCGCCCGTGAGATTTTGGAATATGCCTTACAAGTGGTTGACACCGACGAGCACGATGTGATCTATGCGCAATTGTGCGATATTTTCGAGATGAAAGAGGATTTTGAATCCGCCTATGAAGTTTTGGAGAAAGCCCTCACCCTGAATCCGCAAAGCGAAGATGCGCTGCATAAAACGGCGCATATTGTGGATATGACAGACAAATTTGAAGAGAGCATTTTACTGCATACAAAAATCCTTGAAAAAGACCCTTACCTCTGGTTGGCCTGGTACAACCTCGGCCGGGCTTATACCGGCATCGGGTTATTTGAAAAGGCGATAGAAGCCTTTGAATTCGTAAATGCCATTAACGAAGATTACGATCTCGCTTACCGCGAAGCTGCGGAAGTGTATTACCGCAAAGAAGAGTTTGATAAGGCGATACGCATGTTCGAAACAGCTCATGAAAAAAGCGGTGGCTTTGAAGATTACAGCTTCCGCATCGGCTTATGCTACGAACGGATGGAGCGGCTGAAAGAAGCGAGATTCCAATACAGGAAATCGGTGCGGTTCGATCCGTTTTTAGATGAAGCGCTCTTTCGCATCGGCGAAACATACCGCCTGGAAGGGCGCTATGAGGCCGCAATCGTCAATTACAAAAAAGCGTTGAAAATCGACGAAGAAAACGATTTTTATCTGACGGCACTCATACGGTTGTATCAAAAGACCGACCGTCCCGAAGAGGCGTTGATATACCAGCGCAGGCTCGTTAACTGCCGTGCGGATGTTCCGGGATATTGGGTGGATCTCATTGAATGGTTGTACTTATACGAAGCTTTCGGCGAGGCGCTGGAAGTTATAACCGACGCATTTAACCGCTGCGGCGCTTTTGTGGAATTTTACTACCTGCAAAGCTTGTTGCTATGGAGAACAGGAAAACACAAGGAAAGTTTAGGTGCGCTGGAGCACGCTTTGACAACGGATAACAAACACTTCGGGATACTCATTGACCTGGACGCCGAGTTTTGCCAATTACCCGATGTATTGGCGCTGGTGCATTTATATAAAAATTAAAGCGACCTTTTTTCCAGGCAGATAAATAATTCGCTGCCTGCTCGCGGCTCTATGGAATTGTAGCAGGGCGCAAACGTGTGGAAGCGGAATAGTGGTTCGAAAATTTTCCGGTACTCCCCGGCAGTACCGCCAAACGGAGGGCCTTCCTTATCGAATGCCCTGTTGAACAACACGCCTGTAAGTTTACCGGAAGGTACCAACAGTGAGTGCATCTTCAAAGCATACGCTTCCCTGTCCGAAGGTTGCAATGCACAAAAAAATGTCTGCTCAATAATGAGATCGAATTGACCATCCAGGGCAAAAAAATCGGAATGTATCAATCGAATAGATGTATTGCCTTTGAATTTCTCCCTCAACCTGTCAATGGCAACTTCGGAAATATCCACAACAGTGATATGTGTAAAACCCGATTGCAACAGGTACTCCGCCTCATGGGCATTGCCGCATCCGGGAATTAGTACAGAGACATTCCGGTCTTTCAATTGATCGATATACGCCTGTAACGGAGGCGAAACCCCACCGAGATCCCAGCCGGTATTGCCCTCGATATAACGGCTGTCCCAGAATTGCGCATCTAACATGGCTATAAAATTACCATTCTCCGGCTAAACCGATGGTTTAATATTTTGAGGCAATATAAAATAATACCCAATCAGAGTTAGCTATGTTTTCTAATTTTGCGCCAATCAAAAAATGCAAGTATGAATTTCGAAATGAGCAATTTACCTCCCCGCAATACAAAACCGAGAACTCTGGGTATCACGATGGTAATGGATAAAGGGATGAGTGTAAGGGAGGCTGAAGACCTGATGAGCGTGGGGGAACCTTATATTGACCTGATAAAACTCGGCTTCGGAACCGCTTTTGTTACGCCGCATCTCGAAAAAAAACTTGCCGTTTATAAAAGCGCCAATATGCCCGTGTATTTGGGCGGCACCATGTTCGAAGCATTTGTCATACGCAACCAGTTTGACGATTACATGCGCTTACTCGATAAGTACAAATTGGAATTTGCAGAAGTGAGCGACGGTTCAATCGATTTAGACCACGATAAAAAATGCGAATACATCCGCAAATTATCGGCGCACTACAACGTATTGTCAGAGGTGGGTTCAAAAGACGATAAAAAAGTACTGGCGCCGTATGTGTGGATAGATCTGATGACCAGGGAAATTGCCGCCGGCAGTTTTAAAGTAATTGCAGAGGCGAGAGAGAGCGGCACTGTAGGCATATACCGCGAAAAAGGAGAAGTGCGTGGCGATTTGATCGATGAAATACTCACTAAAGTACCCCAGGAAAAAATCATCTGGGAAGCGCCGATTAAATCACAACAGGTATGGTTTATCAAGCTATTGGGAAGCAACGTGAATCTCGGCAATATTGCCCCCAATGAAGTAATTGCCCTTGAGACATTGCGCATGGGATTGCGGGGAGACACGTTTCATCACTTCCTCAAAAAATAAACAGAATGCTCAACTTAATTAAGAAGTATTATACCCTTACGCTCAAAGGGCTGGCTATGGGTGCGGCTGATGTGGTGCCCGGCGTGTCGGGAGGTACCATTGCTTTTATATCAGGTATTTATGAGGAACTGATAGACTCGATCAAGGCAATTGATTTGCAGGCGTTCAAACTGCTGTTTACGAAAGGTATTCCCTCCTTCTGGAAAAAAATTAACGGATGGTTTTTATTGTTCCTGGTTTTGGGTATCGGCATCAGTATTATTTCGCTTTCCAAACTTATTCTGTACCTGCTCAACAACTATCCCACACTGCTTTGGTCATTCTTCTTCGGGTTGGTAGTCGCATCGGCAATTTACGTGGGTACTACCATTAAGAAATGGAATGTGCAGATAGTAATCGGGCTGCTGGCAGGCGGCGCACTGGCCTATTATATTACTATTGCCACACCCACACAAGGGCCTACCGAGTTATGGTTTGTTTTTGTTACAGGCGCAATTGCTATCTGCGCCATGATCCTGCCCGGCATTTCCGGTAGTTTTATCATGTTGCTGATGGGCATGTACGAATTTATACTGAATTCCCTTACTTCATTGAAAATAGCCGTAATACTCACTTTCATAGCCGGTGCATCTATCGGCATTATCAGCTTTTCTCACCTGTTGTCATGGATGCTGCGCAAGTATCACAATGTAACTATTTCCATTCTCACCGGGTTCATGGTCGGCTCGCTGAATAAAGTCTGGCCCTGGAAACAGGTGATGGAGACTAAAATAGTCCACGGCAAAGAAGTTGTGATGAAAGAAATAAATGTATTACCCGCTGCGTATTCGGAAGTAACCGGGAAACCCGATTACCTGATTCCATGTATCCTGCTCATGCTTTTTGGCTTAGTATCCATATTTACTATTGAATACTTTGCCGGCAAAAAAAAGAAATTAATTTGATACAACCTTCTATACCATGCGACGGTTTGGCTTAATCGGGTATCCTTTGACGCATTCTTTTTCCGCCGACTATTTCCAGGCGAAATTCAGGGAGCTGGAAATTACAGATTGCCAATATGAGTTATTTGAATTGAATGAAATCGATTACGTAAAACTGTTGTTTCAATCTTATACTGATCTCGAGGGATTAAACGTTACCATCCCTTACAAAGAGAGTATAATCCCCTATCTGGACGATTTGGATGAAGCTGCGGGGGCAATAGGTGCGGTAAATTGTATTCAGATCAAAAATGGGATAAAGACCGGTTTTAATACCGATTATCTCGGATTCACAGGTTCACTTAAACATATTGATTTCAGCAATAAAACCGCTCTTGTATTCGGCAATGGAGGCGCATCGAAAGCGGTACAATTCGGCTTGAATTTAATGGGCTTTCGGACCACCGTCGTTTCGAGGCAACCGTCGAAAGAGCAATTGGGATATGCGGAACTTACAGGTGCAATCATTGCAGAGACGGGGCTGCTCATCAACACAACGCCGCTGGGCATGTATCCCGAAGTAGAGGCAAAACCGGGAATACCGTACACTCACATCCACGCCGGACAATGGGCATACGATTTAATCTACAATCCCACAATTACAAAATTCCTTGAAGCCGCCGCGGCTCAGGGCGCACAGACAATTAACGGTGCAGCTATGTTGAAAATACAAGCGGAAGAGAGCTGGAATATATGGAATGCGTAGTTAATTTTTTTCATTAAAATAGCATTTCAAATTACTCTTGTATTTTTTAGTAACCGTAAAGTGATACGTCAGCGTAAACATCCCGCCAAAAATATAGGTATCGTTATTGGCAGGGTTGCCCCTGCCATTTTCCGGAAGTGTCCAGGTGGGTTGTGAACCGTCAGACCTGTCGGACAGAGCTGCGGCCATTGCGGCGGTTTCGGGATCCAGATATTCATAAAAATAATTGGGGTTCGCATAAGTACCGCTGACATCGTCAATATAATCCGTAGTTGTAAACCGGCACGCCATTTCCAGGCCGACAACCCAATCATTATCCAGTAAATATCTAAAGCCGCCACCTATCGGAAAGCAAGCCTGCAACCGGGAGTATTTTTTCTTATCGGGGTAAGCGGGCAGTCCCTGCCCTTCGGTGCCTAATGGTTGCAGAGCCACCCATTGCCCGTTGTAATACGCCTGTGGATTAAACCAGAACCCGCCGACACCTCCATAAATATAAGGCGTCATTTTCTTCTTGTAAGGGCCGGAAAACCGGCTCAGTCCTATTTCAACCATAGCCGAAGCTTCTACAATGGGCGATTTAAAACTCAGGTTCCTATAGTGCCTCCATGCGTTTTCCGTCAATGCATCATCACCCCTTAATTGCGCATAGGTTAAATTATACCTGAAAGCGATGTGTGGTACTACTTCCTGCCTGTAAATAAATCCGATGGAAGCACGGGTAATCTGCGGGTCTATATCCCACCAAAAGGCACGTCCAATATTTTTTGAGCCGCCGAGGTCGCCGAGAAAGGAGGAAATGCCCAGGTTAATTCCATATTCGTGATTGCGCTCTTTGGACTGCGCCGTTGCACTTATGGCAATGCCGATAACAAACACGTAAAATACCAGACATCTTTCAGCCATAGGCGTTAATTTTCATTTGGGTCCTAACCATAGCAAAACCTAAAAATAATTGTTTGGCATTGATTCAAAAAAAAAAACCGGAATTCGCAAAGTGAATATACAATGCGAAATCCGGTTGCTTTAAAGGATGACTCAGCGGTTCAATATGCGCTTCCGCCCGGGGGAACCCTGCTCAGGCATCGTTACCTGTAGCTGCTTTTAATAAAATGATAAGTGGCTGTCACCATTCCCATAAAGTAAGTGTCGTTATGGTCTGCACTGCCCCTCTTTGCGTACTCCGGCGCCTCTCTATCCATCCTGTTCGACAGGTTAGCTGCAAGAGTAGCTGTGGCAAGGTCGTAAGCCTGGTAGAAATAATCCGAATTCGGATAGGTAGTACTCACATCATCCAGGTAATCGGTACTCGATAAGCGCCAGGTCAGCTCTGCGCCGAAGACCCATCCGAAGTCCGTGAGAAACCGCACGCCTGCGCCAAAGGGCAGCACCGCCTGCACTCTCTTATACTTCTGGCGCTCGGGATACTCGGGCAATCCCTGTCCTTCCGTGCCGAGCGGTTGCAGCGCTATCCAGTAGCCATCGTATTCGGCTTTGGGATTGAAATACAACAAACCGCCGCCTGCAAATACATAGGGCGTGAAATACTTCCGGTCTCTGCCGCTAAACCGGAATAAACTGTATTCGAGCATAGCGGTAGCTTCCCATACATTTGATTTAAAATGCAGGTTGCGCTCTTTTCGGGATTCGTTCTCCGAGTAGGCATCATTGCCCCTGAGAATCGTATAGGTGAGATTTGTTCTGAATCCGAAATTCGGAACAATCTCCGCACGGTAGAGAAACGATGCGGCAGGCGCTATGGACTGCATATCCAAATCGTGTAAGAATGCTTTTCCGATTCCGGCGCCGCCACCCAGATCACCCAAAAAATAGGTAACCCCCGTAGAAAATCCGATTTCGTGGTTAAGGCGTATGCGCTGCGAATAGGCAATTGAAACAAAGAAAATGAAGCAAAGTGTAATGTGTAAGTGTCTTTTCATAACATTAGTGTTGAGCTATTAAATAAATAGGTTATTGTTCCATGAATTACTCAGTAATCCATTGACCAAAACTATTTAATATAACTTCTAATCACTTTGCATATATCCGTAATTGTGACAGCACTAATATTATAGAATAATGGAAGCCTGACAAGGTGTTCAGAAACAAATTCGGTGTGCTTCATTTTACCGGCAACAGAATATTTTCTTCCAAAAGGCGAGTTATGTAAGGGCTCGTAGTGTTTCAACGCCATAAACCCGGACTGTTGCAATTGGCGGATTACTCCGGCCGCCCGGCCGGGTCCTGAAATCAAAATATGGAATTGATTTCCATTTTTTGTAATATCATCATTAAAATCAGGTATTTTAATATCATGTTGTAATTCTGGTATTTGTAACAAGTCAAAGTAGAGGTTCCAGCTCTGCCTCCTGTTATCCAGAATTGCTTCCATTGCCAATAATTGCGCATAGAGAAATGCGGCATTCAATTCGGAAGGCAGGAAGGAGGAGCCTAATCCCACCCAGTTGTATTTATCAATTTCCCCTCGTTTAAATGCCACCCGGCTCGTTCCTTTTTCCCACAACACTTCGGCTTTTGTAATGTAATTTGTGTCATTTATGACTAACATACCGCCTTCACCGCAGGTGATGCTTTTGGATTCGTGAAAAGAAAATGCCGCAAAATGTCCGAAAGCGCCGAGTGGCTTCCCTTTGAAATACCCATCGACAGCATGGGCACAATCTTCAATTAAAAACAAATTGTATTTCTGCACTAATCCCATAATGGCATCCATATCACAGGCATAACCGCCGTAATGCACAATGACCAAGGCACGGGTGTGTGGAGTAATAGCTGTTTCAATCAGCGAAACATCAATATTGGGGATATTCAAATTGCAATCCGCGAAAACGATATGTGCGCCACGCAGTGCAAATGCATTTGCCATGGAGGGGAAAGTGTAAGAAGGCATTATCACTTCATCGCCCGGTTGAATATCGCAGAGCAAGGCGCTCATCTCCAATGCTGCAGTGCATGATGTGGTCAAAAGCGTTTTTGGAAATCCATAGCGCTGTTCAAAAAATCCCTGGCATTGCTGAGTATAATATCCGTTGCCGGATATTTGTCCACGTTGCAATGCATCCTGCATGAACTGCATCTCTGTGCCTATGCATGTCGGTATGTTAAAAGGTATCATTCAACTATTTCTGATATAGTATAACCGGGCCGGTCATTTTTTTTATTTTGAAAAACGAATGCCATGGCACCTCCCGCCAAAGCAATGAGTTTGATAAAATTATAACTGCTGTCACCGGTATATCGCACATTGTGTTTTACTTCGATCGTTGTAATCGAATTGGTACAGCGACGAACGGCTATGGGTAAATAAAAATTCCGGTACGGCAAGTTTCGTATTTTTTCAATTACTGCCCTGCTGTAAATACCAAAGTTGGCGGTGCGATAATGTATTCTCTGCATCATCAATACCGATAGTACGTTATTAAACAACCATGCATTCAATTTATAATATGCACTGCCTATCTTTACCCGCCTGTCAGCCAAGACTACTTCTACTTCTTCGGCAATTGCCTTCCTGTACATGTCGGGTAAATAAGCCGGGTTGTCCTGCAAATCGCCATCCATTACAAAACACCATTTCGCCCGGGCGTATTCAAGACCTGCCCGTATAGCCTGATGCTGCCCGTAATTTTTATCAAACCGCAGGCCTGTTATCCAATTGCAGTTGCGATGCTGTATTTCAATTTCTTTCCAGGACGCATCCTCGCTGCCGTCATCCACGAAAATAACCCGGTACTGCCCGCTGAAGGTTGCCATGCCGGCAGCAATTTTTTCTGTAAGTACCGGTAAAATTGCCGCACAATTGTAAATGGGAATTATGATATCAAATTCTCGCAAGTCACCCCGTTTACGCTTTTGCTGTGGGTCCAAAATTCATCGGCAACCCCTGGATAAAATCACTATCCGTTATTTCGCCATGCGCTGATTCGAATTTTGAAATATTATCCGCCAGCGCTCTTAATAGTCTCTTGGCGTGTTGGGGAGTCATTAATATTCTGCTTTTCACCTTGGCTTTAGGAATGCCCGGCATTACCCTCACAAAATCTACGATAAATTCAGCATTGGAATGTGTGATAATTGCAAGATTCGAATACGTGCCTTCCGCTACATCTTCGGTTAATTCAATGTTCAATTGATTCCCGGGTTTTTCTTTGTGTTCTCCCATTTCTGAAATATTTTATTTTCAAAATTAGATAATAGACCTGAAAAATATTTTTAATATACGCTTTTAATTGATAATTGCAGTATTCCCGGTGATATACGGTAAAAAAAAGACCGGGATACGCATGCATCCCGGTCTTTTATTTCCTGCAGAATCAATTTATTCTACTTCCACTTTTTTGGTTTTAGCGCTTTGCAGACGCTCCAGTTCTTCCCGGCTGCCAACTATCAGGTTGCGGAATTCCCGCTGACCTGTTCCGGCGGGAATCTGGTGGCCGACGATAACATTTTCTTTCAATCCCAGCAGATCATCAATGCGTGCAGATATAGCCGCATGGCTCAGCACTTTTGTCGTTTCCTGGAACGAAGCGGCCGAAATCCAACTGGAAGTACCCAGTGAACTGCGGGTGATTCCCTGAAGCGTCGGGGTGGCGGTTGCCGAATTGGCATCTCTGCATTCGAGCACTTTTTTATCCGCCCGCTTCAATGCGCTGTTTTCTTCACGCAACTGGCGCACGGTAATTATGGCACCCGGTTTATACTTCGACGAATCTCCGCTTTCTACCACTACTTTTTTATCAAACATCCGGTCGTTTTCTTCCAAGAATTCAATTTTATCCACGAGCTGCCCTTCGAGGAACCGTGTATCGCCAGGATCTGTAATAGTCATTTTGCGCATCATCTGCCTTACTATCACCTCGATATGTTTATCGTTGATTTTCACACCCTGGAGTCGATAGACTTCCTGGATTTCATTGACGATGTATTCCTGAACGGCAAAGGGCCCTTTGATTGCGAGAATATCGCCTGGGGTAATGGCGCCGTCGGATAGCGGCATCCCGGCATAGACATAGTCGTTCTCCTGCACCAGTATCTGTTTTGACAGCGGCACGAGATATTTCCTTATTTCACCGTCCCTGGATTCTATGATGATCTCACGGTTACCGCGTTTAATTTTCCCAAAGGAGGCCACGCCGTCAATTTCAGTAACCACTGCGGGATTGCTGGGGTTACGGGCTTCAAACAATTCGGTAACACGAGGCAAACCGCCGGTGATATCCCGCACCTTACCGAGGGCACGGGGAATTTTGGCTATGGCCTGTCCGGGGTGCACCTCCTCGCCTAAATCCGCCATGATATGCGATCCCACCGGCAGGTTGTAGCTTTTAATTTCATTGCCTTTTTTATCCCGGATAATAATGGTCGGGATTTTGGTGCGGTCTCGGGTTTCGACAATTACTTTTTCGCGGTGGCCGGTTTGTTCATCGCTTTCTTCGCGGAAGGTAACGCCTTCAATGATACTTTCGTAGTCGGCAAATCCGCCGAATTCAGAAATGATTACGGCATTAAACGGATCCCAGGAACAAATGATATCGCCTTTCGCAACTTCCTGCCCGTCGTTAGCTTGCATGATCGAACCGTAAGGCACGTTGTTCGTAATCAGTGTACGCCCGGTTTTGGTATCCACAATTTTCACCTCACCGGTGCGGCCAATGACAATTTTCTGCTTTTTACCCTCTTCATTTTTATTCTCCACCAGTCGCACTCCGTCGTATTCCAGCCTTCCTTCAAATTTTGCCACCATTTTGGATTCGGTGTCAATACTGCCTGCAGTACCACCCACGTGGAATGTGCGCAGGGTAAGCTGTGTTCCCGGCTCACCAATACTTTGCGCCGCCATAATTCCCACCGCATCGCCTATCTGGCCGATGCGGTAATTCGCCATATTAGTGCCGTAACATTTAACACATACGCCCCGCTTGGATTCGCAGGTGAGTACCGAACGAATTTCGATGGACTCCAGTGAAGTGCCGTCGATTTTTTCGGCGTCCTTTGCTGTGATGAGCGCACCCGCTTTCAGGATCAATTCATCGGTTATCGGATCGTACACATCGTGCAGACTCGTGCGCCCTACAATCCGGTCGCTCAACGGTTCGACGATATCTTCATTATCCTTCAATGCGGCAATTTGAATGCCTCGCAGCGTACCGCAGTTCTCTTCTGTAATTACGACATCTTGTGCCACATCCACCAATCGCCGGGTTAAGTAACCGGCATCGGCTGTTTTCAGGGCGGTATCCGCAAGACCTTTGCGGGCGCCGTGCGTCGAAATAAAATATTCCAATACCGACAGGCCGGTCTTAAGATTTGACAAAATGGGGTTTTCGATAATCTCACCGCCGCCCTGGCCGCCGGATTTCCGCGGCTTGGCCATCAGGCCCCGCATTGCCGCCAACTGCCGGATTTGCTCCTTCGATCCCCTCGCACCGCTGTCCAGCATCATAAACACGGAGTTGAATCCCTGCTTGTCGTTTGTAAGTTTTGTAATTAATTCTCCCGTCAATCTCGTATTCAATCTGGACCAGATATCAATGATTTGATTATACCTTTCATTGGGTGTAATAAAACCGTTCATGTAACTGGCCACCACTTCATCCACCTCTTCCTGTGCATTGCCGATGAGTTCCGGCTGCTTGTCCACTTCCACGAGGTCGCCGATATTAAAGGACAACCCGCCTTTAAATGCCCAGCGGAATCCGAGATCTTTAATATCGTCCAGGAATTTTGCCGTTGTCGGCACATCGGTAGAGCGAATAATTTCACCGATTACCCGGCCTATTGCTTTTTTGGTGAGCAGTGTATTGATAAAACCAACACTCTTCGGCACCACATCGTTAAATATGATGCGGCCCACGGTTGTCTCAATGAGTTTATTCACCAACACGCCGCCCTCGAGCACATCTACCTTGCACTTTATTATTGCGTGTAAGTCGGCTTTCCCTTCGTTGTAAGCAATAACCACTTCTTCGGCTGAATAAAATATTTTGCCTTCGCCCTTTACGGGTTCCTGTTTGGTACTGCGCTTTGCTTTTGTGATGTAATATAAACCCAAGACCATATCCTGTGAAGGAACGGTAATAGGATTTCCGCTTTGCGGGTTTAAAATATTATGTGCCGCCAGCATCAACAGTTGTGCTTCCACAATCGCCGCACTGCTCAAGGGCACATGCACCGCCATCTGGTCGCCGTCGAAGTCGGCGTTGAAAGCGGTACACACCAAGGGATGCAATTGAATGGCTTTACCTTCAATCAATTTCGGCTGGAAAGCCTGAATAGATAACCGGTGCAATGTAGGCGCCCGGTTGAGTAATACCGGGTGACCTTTTAAAATATTTTCGAGAATATCCCAAATTACCGATTCTTTATGATCGACCAGTTTTTTGGCAGACTTCACCGTTTTCACAATACCCCGCTCGATCAGTTTGCGAATGATAAATGGCTTGAACAGTTCGGCTGCCATATCCTTCGGGATACCGCATTCGTGCAATTTCAATTCGGGGCCCACCACAATCACAGAGCGGCCGGAATAGTCCACACGTTTACCAAGCAGGTTTTGGCGGAAACGGCCTTGTTTGCCCTTGAGCACATCGCTCAGGGATTTCAATGCCCGGCCACCTTCCGCTTTCACGGCATTCGATTTTCTCGAATTGTCGAACAGCGAGTCCACCGCTTCCTGGAGCATGCGCTTTTCGTTGCGCAGGATTACTTCGGGCGCCTTGATTTCAATGAGTCGTTTGAGGCGATTGTTGCGGATAATCACCCTGCGGTACAGGTCATTCAAATCCGAACTGGCGAATCTTCCCCCATCCAGTGGCACCAAAGGCCGCAATTCAGGCGGAATAACCGGCAGGTATTGAATTACCATCCATTCGGGGCGGTTTTCAATATTTTCTTTCGAGTCGCGGAATGCTTCAACAACACTCAATCGCTTCAAGGCTTCAGCTTTCCGCTGTTGTGATGTCTCGGTATTTGCCTGGTGTCTTAATGCAGCGGATAAGTCGTCGAGATGTAATCTGCTCAATAGAGTATGCACCGCAGGCGCACCCATATCGGCGATAAATTTGTTGGGATCTGCATCCTCCAACATTTGGTTTTCTTTTGGGAGTGCATCTAAAATATCGAAGTATTCCTCCTCAGTTATCAGGTCCAGTTTGTCAAATTTCTTCAGTTCGCCGTTGATAGTTATACCCTCGGCAACCGGGCCCGGATTGATGATGCAATACCTTTCGTAATAAATAATCGACTCTAATTTTTTTGAAGAAACACCCAGCAGATACCCGATTTTATTCGGCAGTGATTTGAAATACCAGATATGCACCACGGGCACCACCAGTTTGATATGGCCCATCCGCTCACGGCGCACTTTTTTCTCGGTAACTTCTACACCGCAGCGGTCGCAGACGATTCCCTTGTAGCGAATGCGCTTGTATTTGCCGCAATAGCATTCGTAGTCTTTAATCGGTCCGAAAATGCGTTCACAAAACAAACCGTCCCTTTCGGGTTTGTAAGTTCTGTAGTTAATGGTTTCCGGTTTTAATATTTCACCATAGGAGCGCTCCAGGATTGCATCGGGTGATGCAAGGCTGATGGTGACTTTACTGAATTCAGATTTGATCTTAAGATCCTTTTTGAAAGGCATATCTAATCCCCTTTTTTTTAATGGAGTAAACTGAATTAATCAAATTTTAAATCGAGAGCAAGGCCTCGCAACTCATGCAGCAACACGTTAAACGATTCAGGGATACCGGGTGTCGGCATATTTTCCCCTTTCACGATCGATTCGTAAGTCTTGGCACGGCCGATAATGTCATCGCTCTTTACCGTCAGCAATTCCTGCAGGATATTTGAGGCGCCATAGGCTTCCAATGCCCACACTTCCATTTCACCGAAACGCTGGCCTCCGAATTGCGCCTTTCCGCCCAGGGGTTGCTGGGTAATCAGCGAGTAAGGCCCGATAGAACGTGCGTGCATTTTATCATCTACCATGTGGTTCAGCTTAATCATGTAGATAACACCCACAGTTGCCTGCTGGTGGAATCGCTCACCGGTTTCGCCGTCATACAGATAGGTCTTTCCCAAAGGTGGCAGCCCCGACTGAATTACCTGGTCGGCAATTTCCTCCAAAGTAGCGCCGTCGAATATCGGGGTGGCGTATTTCACGCCCAGTTTTTCGCCTGCCCAGCCGAGCACGGTTTCATAAATCTGCCCCAGGTTCATCCTCGAAGGAACGCCGAGCGGATTTAAAACGATGTCCACCGGTGTACCGTCTTCGAGGAACGGCATATCTTCCGAACGCACGATGCGTGCGACGATACCTTTGTTCCCGTGGCGGCCGGCCAGTTTATCGCCCACTTTCAGCTTCCTTTTCTTGGCTATGAAAACCTTGGCGAGTTTTAATACACCGTTTGGCAATTCATCACCCACGCTGATATTAAATTTCTCACGCTTGAACCGGCCCAGCTCCTCATTGACTTTTATGGTGTAGTTGTGCAATGCCATGCGCACCATGTCATCGGTTTCGGCTTCACCGGTCCATCCTCTCGGATCTACGGCGAGGAAATCAATAGACTCTAATGCCTTTGCACTGAATTTCACTTTGGCGGGAATCAACTCTTCCTTGTAGGCCGTTTTCACCCCTGCGCTTTTCTTTTCTTTCAGGATAACCGAAAGCTTTTCAATCAACAGGCTGCGCAAATCGTCCAATGCACGGGTATGCTCTTTTTCCAATTTTTCAAGAGCAATCTTTTCACGTGTTTTGGCATTCTTATCTTTTTTGGCCTTTGCAAACAGTTTTTTGTCTATAACCGTACCTTCCACGCCGCTTTGCGCTTTCAGCGAAGCATCCTTCACATCGCCTGCCTTATCGCCAAAAATGGCCCGCAGCAGTTTTTCTTCGGGCGTCGGATCGCTCTCGCCTTTGGGGGTAATCTTACCTATCAGAATATCGCCCTCCCTGACGGTGGCTCCGATGCGTATGATTCCGTTGGAATCCAGGTCTTTGGTCGCCTCTTCCGAAACGTTAGGTATATCGGCGGTAAGTTCTTCTTCACCCAATTTGGTATCGCGGACTTCGAGATCGAATTCTTCGATATGAATAGAAGTAAAGATATCTTCCCGTGCGATGCGCTCATTGATAACGATAGCATCTTCAAAATTGTAACCCTTCCAGGGCATGAAGGCCACTTTCAGGTTTACGCCCAGGGCGAGTTCTCCGTTTTCGGTGGCGTATCCTTCGCAAAGCACTTGCCCCGGCGACACTTTGTCGCCCTTCTTTACAATCGGTTTAATATTGATACAGGTACTCTGGTTGGTCTTTTTGAACTTGCGCAGTTTATATATTTTGCGGTCTTCCTCAAAACTCACCAGTTTATCGTTTTCAGACCTGTTGTAGCGAATGATAATCTCGTTGGCATCCGCATATTCAACCACGCCCTCGCCTTCTGCATTAATCAGCATTTTCGAATCCTCTGCCACTTTCTGTTCCAAACCGGTACCGACAATCGGGGCCTGAGGCCTTAACAGCGGCACCGCCTGGCGTTGCATATTGGAGCCCATCAGGGCACGGTTTGCGTCGTCGTGCTCGAGGAATGGAATTAACGATGCGGACACGCCGACGATCTGGTTGGGCGCCACATCCATATATTGAATTTGGGTAGGATCGTATTCGGGAAAATCTCCCTGTTCGCGGCATTTAATCCTTTCGTTGAGGAAGTTTCCCTTGTCATCCACTTCGGCATTAGCCTGCGCAATGACGAGTTTGTCTTCCTCCTGCGCATTGAGGTACAATACCTCTCCCTTTAAGTCGAGTTTACCGTTTTTCACCTGGCGATAGGGCGTTTCGATAAAGCCCATTTTGTTGATCTTGGCGTGCACGCACAGAGTGGAAATCAAACCGATATTCGGGCCTTCCGGCGTTTCAATGGTACAGAGGCGTCCGTAGTGGCTATAGTGCACGTCACGCACTTCAAATCCGGCTCTTTCCCTCGACAACCCGCCGGGACCCAAGGCGGAAATACGCCGTTTATGGGTTATCTCGGCAAGCGGGTTTACCTGGTCGAGAAACTGGCTGAGCTGGCTCGTTCCGAAGAACGAGTTAATTACAGATGAGAGTGTGCGGGCGTTAATCAATTCGATGGGTGTAAACACCTCGTTATCCCTGACGTTCATGCGCTCGCGGATGGTTCTGGCCATACGGGCCAATCCGACGCCGAATTGCGCATACAACTGTTCGCCTACTGTCCTTACCCGGCGATTGCTCAGGTGGTCAATATCATCGATCTCAGCTTTGTTGTTGGACAATTCAACGAGGTACTTTACGATGGCAATGATATCATCTTTAGTAAGCACTTTGGTATCCAGGGCAGTGTCAAAGCCCAGTTTTTCATTGATTTTAAACCGGCCGACTTCGCCGAGGTCATAGCGTTTGTCGGAAAAGAATAATTTATCGATAATTCCGCGGGCTGTTTCATCATCGGGTGGTTCTGATCCCCGCAACTGGCGGTAGATTTGCTGCACTGCTTCAATTTCGGAGTTGGAGACATCTTTTTGCAGCGTGTTTAAAATGATAGTGTAGTCGCTGGTAATGTCGTCTCTCGTGAGAATGATAGTCTTAGCACCTGTTTCCACTACCTGGCGGATATTTTCTTCGTCGAGTTCCGTATCCCGTTCCAATATCACTTCATTGCGCTCAATGGAAACCACTTCACCGGTATCCTCATCCACAAAATCCTCACGCCAGGTCCTTAACACACGTGCGGCGAGTTTGCGTCCGACATTCTTTTTCAGAGTTTTGGCATCGGCTTTCACCTCTTCGGCAAGTCCGAATAATTCCAGGATATCCTTATCCGTATCGTATCCTATTGCACGCAAAAGAGTCGTAACCGGGAATTTCTTCTTCCGGTCGATATAGGCGTACATCACATTATTGATGTCGGTTGCAAATTCCATCCATGCCCCTTTAAAGGGAATCACCCTGGCGGAATAAATTTTTGAACCGTTGGGATGTATGCTTTGTCCGAAGAACACACCGGGCGAGCGGTGTAACTGAGAGACCACGATGCGTTCGGCGCCGTTAATAATAAATGTGCCTTTAGGCGACATATAGGGGATGTTGCCTAAGAATACGTCCTGAACAATCGTCTTAAAATCAATATGCTCTTCATCGTTACACGACAGGCGCAGTTTAGCCTTGAGCGGAACGCTGTAGGTGAGCCCTCTTTCAATACATTCCTCGATGCTGTACCGCGGCGGGTCAATGAAGTAATCGAGAAATTCCAGCACGAAAATATTGCGGGCATCGGTAATTGGGAAATTTTCCGAGAACACCCGGAATAATCCCTCATTACTGCGGTTTTCCTGCGTTGTTTCCAACTGGAAAAAATCCTTAAATGATTTAAGCTGTATCTCTAATAGGTCGGGATAATTATCGGAACTTTTAATTTTCCCGAAATTGACCCTCTTTTGTTTTTTAGATGGACTTACGTGCATAATTAGCTAAAGTTTGGATTAAATCAAATAGAAATAAGGCTTAGCCCGAAAACCCGGAGAAAGCCTTTCTGATCTAACCACGCAATGGCGTGGCTAAAGTAAAATCAAGAAAATTACTTAATCTCAACTTCAGCCCCTGCCTCCTTTAACTTTGCTGCAATATCTTCTGCTTCTGCTTTACTTACACCTTCTTTCACGTTACTTGGAGTATTGTCGGTCAAATCTTTTGCCTCCTTTAATCCAAGGCCGGTTATATCTTTTACGATTTTCACCACATTCAATTTTGCAGCTCCGGCGCTTTTAAGCACGACGTCGAAGGCTGTCTTTTCAGCTTCAGCAGCTCCGGCGCTACCTGCGCCACCACCGCCTGCAACCATTACCGGCGCAGCTGCGGCAGGTTCTATGCCGTACTCGTCTTTTAGGATTTTAGCGAGTTCGTTTACCTCTTTTACAGATAAATTAACCAACTTTTCTGCAAACTCTTTTAATTCTACCATTGCTTTGATTTTTATTGTTTTTTAAAATTGTATGACTATAAAATGTGTTATGCTTCTCTTTCTGAAAGGGTCTTTACTATTCCGGCTAACTTGCCTCCGCCTGACTGCAGTGCTGAAATCACATTGCGTGCCGGGCTTTGTAACAAACCGATAATTTCGCCGACAAGTTCTTCTTTGGACTTCATGGATATCAGCGCCTCCAGTGCTCCATCACCCAGGAAGACGCCTTCACCTGCAAAGGCTCCCTTTAAAACGGGTTTTTCCTTGTCGTTTTCCTGGCGGAATTGCTGAATGACTTTTGCCGGCGCATTAATAGATTCACTAAACATGACGGAAGTAGGCCCGTTCAAAATGCCGAACAGTTCTTCGTATTTCCCGCCATGCGACTCCAGTGCTTTGCGCAGTAATGTATTTTTTACCACCTGGAATTTTATGCCCTTATTAAAGCAGAGGCGACGCAATTTGTTCACATCTGCAACGGTGAGCGTAGAGGCGTCGGCGATAAAAAAATTATCGTATTGCGACACCTGGCTTTTCAACTCTTCAATCGCAAGGGTTTTTTGATCTTTGTTCATTGTAATTGTATTTCTACGTTTCTCTTTATGTATTATGCGCCCGGTATTGTTCTCGTATCAATGGCAATTCCCGGACTCATCGTACTGGCCATTGTGATACTTTTAAAGTAAATACCCTTAGCTGAAGAGGGTTTCAACCTGGCCAGTGTCCGAATCAATTCCTCACTGTTTTCGGCTAATTGCTCTGTTTTAAAGGAAATCCGGCCGATGGAAGAATGGATGATACCGTATTTGTCCACTTTAAAGGCTACTTTTCCTCTTTTCACTTCGGTAACGGCATTGCCTACTTCGTTGGTAACAGTACCCACTTTCGGGTTGGGCATCAGGTTTCGCGGCCCGAGTACCCTACCGAGTTTTGCAATTTTCGGCATCACGCTCGGCGTGGCAATTACCACGTCAATATCCGTCCAGCCGCCCATAATTTTTTCCACGTAATCGTCCAGCCCGACATAATCGGCGCCGGCTTTTTTTGCATCGTCTTCAAACTCCGGCGTACAGAGTACCAGCACTTTTTTCACCTTTCCCGTACCGTGGGGCAGTGCGGTAGTTCCCCTGATTGCCTGGTCAGCCTTACGGGGGTCAATGCCCAACCGAATATGCAGGTCCACAGATGCATTGAATTTACAGGTGGTTATCAATTTCAAAAGTGCGGACGCTTCCTGAAGGGTGTATAATTTGCCGGGCTCCAGTCTTCCAATAATCTTTTTTCTGTTCTTCGTAAGTTTCACTTCTTCTATTGTTTAAGTGATCTGTTTATTAATTATTCCACGGCGCATCGCCAATTACATTAATTCCCATACTCCTGGCAGTACCGGCCACCATTTTCATGGCGCTCTCGATGCTGAAGCAATTCAGGTCGGGCATTTTCTCTTCTGCAATGGATTTCACCTGCTCCCAGGTAACATTGCCCACTTTATTGCGATTGGGTTCGGCGGATCCTTTTTGCTTTTTTGCCGCTTCCAGGATCAGAACCGTTGCCGGCGGTGTTTTAATGATAAAATCAAAGGACTTATCCTTATAAACGGTTATCAATACCGGCAATATCTTTCCCTGCTTATCCTGGGTTCTGGCATTAAACTGCTTGCAGAACTCCATGATATTAATTCCTTTGGAGCCAAGCGCAGGCCCGATGGGTGGAGCGGGGTTCGCCTGTCCTCCTTTCACCTGTAATTTTACATAGGTAATAATTTCCTTTGCCATTTCAGCTTACTTTTTCTACTTGTACAAAATTCAATTCAACCGGTGTTCTCCTGCCGAAAATTTTAACTATCACTTTCAACTTTTTCTTGTCTTCATAAATCTCATCCACATTGCCTAAGAAATCATTGAACGGCCCGTCGATAATTTTCACGGTTTCACCTATAATAAAAGGTTCGTTCAGCGATACGCCTTCCTCGCTCATTTCATCCATTTTGCCCATGATCCGGTTTATTTCCGATTTGCGCAGGGCAACGGGATTCTCTTTGCCGAGGAAATGAATCACATTGGTAATACCCGAGATTGTTTGCAACATATCGTGTGTTACTTTTCCATCATTCACTTCCAGCAGGATGTATCCCGGCAGCGAGTTTTTTTCCTGTATTACCTTCTTACCGTTTTTAATTTTATAAATCTTTTCAGTGGGTACCAATACGTTGAGAACGGCCTGACTCCACCCGTTGCGGTGGACGTTCTGCTCAATGTATTCCTTGAGTTTGCGCTCCTTGCCGCTTATTACCCGCAATACATACCACTTCGTTTCTTCAGCCATTGTTCCGTATTCAGTCATTAAAATAAACCGTAGAATAAAGTCAGCCCCTCGCTGGAAACGAAGTCCATCACAAAAATCACTAATGAAAGAATGACCGCTGCCACCAGTACAATTGTAGCGCTATTCTGCAATTCGGGCCAGGTCGGCCAGTTTACTTTGTAGCGCAGTTCCTGGTAGGACTCCATGATATATGCTCTGATCTTTTTCATAGTACATTTTTATTGCACGGGTGGAGAGACTCGAACTCCCAGCCTACGGTTTTGGAGACCGCCACTCTACCAATTGAGCTACACCCGTATAGGAGGGAACCCGCACGAGTAGCGGACTTCCAACTATCGTTTACTTAATAATTTCGGTTACCTGGCCGGCGCCCACTGTCCTGCCGCCTTCGCGAATTGCAAAGCGCAATCCCTTTTCCATTGCGATAGGATAGATCAGTTTCACCGTCATGGTAATATTATCGCCGGGCATCACCATTTCAACGCCATCGGGCAATGTCACCTCGCCGGTAACATCCGTAGTGCGGAAATAAAACTGCGGGCGGTACTTATTAAAGAATGGCGTATGACGTCCACCTTCTTCTTTTTTCAGTACATAAGTCTCGCATTTAAATTCGGTATGCGGAGTCACGGAGGCGGGTTTGCAAATTACCATACCCCTGCGGATCTGATCTTTTTCAATACCACGCAACAGCAGCCCCACGTTATCGCCCGCTTCGCCGCGGTCTAATATTTTGCGGAACATTTCGACACCGGTAACGGTAGATTTCATGGTTTCGAATGTCAACCCGATGATATCCACTGCTTCACCTGAGTTGATAACACCCCTTTCGATTCTTCCGGTAGCCACTGTACCGCGGCCGGTGATGGAGAATACGTCTTCCACCGGCATCAGGAACGGCTTGTCCACTTCCCTGGGAGGAATTGGAATATCGGCATCTACTGCTGCCATCAGGTCGAGGATTTGCTGCTTACTGCCCGCATCGCCTTCCATGGCCTTGAGTGCAGAACCGCGGATTATGGAAATAGAATCACCGGGGTACTCGTAGAAAGTCAGCAGGTCGCGGATTTCCATTTCAACGAGATCCAATAATTCGGGGTCATCCACCAGGTCCACTTTATTCATAAAAACCACGATGGCCGGAACGCCTACCTGACGGGCTAACAGGATGTGCTCACGGGTTTGCGGCATCGGGCCGTCGGTAGCGGCTACCACGAGGATGGCGCCATCCATTTGGGCAGCACCGGTAACCATGTTCTTCACATAGTCGGCGTGTCCGGGGCAATCCACGTGTGCATAGTGGCGATTCTGAGTCGCATACTCCACGTGGGATGTATTGATGGTAATACCCCTTTCCTTTTCTTCAGGTGCATTGTCAATTGAATCATAATCCTTTTTCTCTGCCAGTCCCATATCGGATAAAATCATGGTAATTGCAGCAGTAAGGGTAGTTTTACCGTGATCCACGTGCCCAATGGTCCCAATGTTCACGTGCGGTTTTGAACGTACGAATTGTTCTTTAGCCATTTTTATTGAGTTTAAAACTTGTTTATAATAATAATAATATCACACCTCTCTAACAACGGAGCCAATGACCAGGATCGAACTGGTGACCTCATCCTTACCATGGATGTGCTCTACCAACTGAGCTACATTGGCAGATTCACCACAACTGTCGCTGCGATGATTCTTTAATTTTCCATTCATATAGTTTTATGTCATTTCGGACAATAAGAGCGGGAGACGAGATTCGAACCCGCGACCCTCAGCTTGGAAGGCTGATGCTCTACCAACTGAGCTACTCCCGCATCTTGTTCGTTTTGAGTTTAGGTTATGAAGGCGAATGCCTGTGCATTCTTGCTCAATCGGTCATAACCGGACTCATCGTGGGGAGAGGTGGATTCGAACCACCGAAGTCGTAAGACAACAGATTTACAGTCTGCCCCATTTGGCCACTCTGGAATCTCCCCAAAAGCAACGAGCCAATGGAGGGACTCGAACCCCCGACCAGCTGATTACAAATCAGCTGCTCTACCAACTGAGCTACATTGGCCAATCCACTCTTCAAAATTTCAAAGACTCAGGCATTTCCGGCAACCCCTGTCGAAAAATGCCCGCAAATATAAAACTAAATATTGGTAATGCTAAAATTTTAAACTATTTCTCCTGGAATTTTTCTTTCCGCTTCATAATCTGCCGGCGCAGGTCTTCGAAACACTCGTCCACCGACTCCTCGAAGGATTTGTTTATATTCTTGGCAAACAGGTCTGTACCTGGCAGAAACAACCGCACTTCGGCCACCTTATCCTTTACCTGGGCATTGACATTTTCTAATTTCAGGTACACTTCCGCCTTCTGGATTCTATCGTAGAATGTATCGAGTTTACCTATTTTCTTTTCAATATAATCGATGAGTTTTCCATCGACAGTAAACCGGATTGACTGGACATCTATTTGCATAACATTTCATTTTTATGGTTAATATTTCAGGCTTTCGGATGCGCCTGTTTGTGTGCTTCTTTTAATTTTTCAATCGTATTATGGGTATATACCTGGGTACTGGCCAAACTGGCATGGCCGAGCAGTTCCTTAATTGCGTTTAATTCGGCTCCGTTATTGCTTAAATGCGTGGCAAATGAGTGCCGCAGCACGTGGGGGCTTCTCCTGGTGATACTCGTATTGCCGGTTAATACTCTGTTCACGATGGTGTAAATTAATCCCGGATAAGCGGGCGCACCTTTTTCTGTTACTAATAAAATCGGTGAATCTCCAAATATACTGTTTCTAATCTTCAAATAGGAATTAAACAGCGCCTGCAACCTTAAGTTTACCGGAATTATTCTTTCCTTATTGCCTTTTCCCAGCACTTTCACCGTATTATTGAAGGTATCGAGGGAATGGGAATGAAGCCCTAACAATTCGCTGCGCCGCATACCGGTGGAATAGAGCAAATCTATTATCAGCATATCCCGCAATTTGACAAAGATTTCGATGGGCTCTGTCTCGGGGTAATCGGTTTGAATGGATTTGAACACTTTATCCATTGCTGCGGGGTCCACGAATACGGGTAGCGGTTTGGGAATCCTGGGGGCCACCACTTTCTGCATCGGATTTTTTTGGATAAGGCCTTTGCGCAGCAGAAATCTGTAATAGGTCTTTAAGGCTGAGATTTTCCGGTTTACGGATTTGGCTTCTACGCCTTTTTCCATCAGGCTGGCAATCCAGGAACGCACATGCCGGTGTGTTACCTCTACCAGGTCTGTTCCGGTGTCGATTTGTAGCAGTTGCAGGTAGGCGCCGAATTGCCCAATATCTCTGCGGTAAGCTTCCAGTGTGTGCTTACTGTATCTTTTTTCGAATTGTAAATATGTGAAAAACCCGTTCAGATGCATAGCGCCCAATAAGTTTTAGAACGAGCGGGGGGAGGGTTTATTCCTCCATTTCCATCATAATCTGTTGGCGGTACTTGGCCTTCAGTATTTCAGTGCGCCTGACGATTGAAGGTTTCGTATATGCCTGGCGTTTTCTAAGTTCACGCAGAATGCCGGCCTTTTCAAATTTCTTTTTGTAGTTTTTCAAGGCTTTGTCAATAGTTTCTGCTTCTCTGGCATCAATAATTAGCATATAATCTTTTATGGTTTAAGGACGGCAAAGTTAACATCTTCATTTTAAATTACCTAATGCCGGTTCAGGCCAGGATTTCCCTGGCTATCACCAGTTTTTGTATTTCCGAGGTTCCTTCGCCGATGGTACAGAGTTTTGAGTCGCGGTAAAATTTCTCTACGGGATAATCCTTGGTATATCCGTAGCCGCCGAAAATTTGCACTGCATCATTGGATATACTTACTGCAGCTTCCGAAGTATAGTATTTGGCCATGGCGGAAATTTTCGTAACGGCTTCTCCCCTGTTTTTCAGGTCGGCAGCCTGCATGGTGAGCAATTCTCCTGCCTTTATTTTTGTTGCCATATCGGCGAGCTTGAAGCCTATACCCTGAAAATTTGCAATGGGTTGGTCGAACTGCCGGCGTTCCTGTGCATATTTTTTTGCTGCCAGGTAAGCGCCTTCGGCAATGCCCAGGCCTAAGGCAGCGATGGAAATGCGCCCGCCATCTAACACCTTCATCGCCTGTTTAAACCCCGATCCCACTTCGCCGATCAGGTTGGCACCGGGGATACGGCAGTTGTCAAAGATGAGTTCCGTAGTTTCTGAAGCCCGCATTCCCAGTTTGTTTTCTTTCTTTCCGGCAGAGAATCCGGGCGTATTGCGCTCAACGATAAAGGCGCTCGCATTGTTTTTCGACCTGGGTTCTCCGGTTCTGGCAATCACGACAACGACGTCTGAAGATTTACCATGTGTAATCCAGCACTTGGTTCCATTCAACACCCAGGAGTCGCCCTCCTGCCGGGCGGTGCATTGCATATTGCCGGCATCGCTGCCTGTATTGGGTTCGGTAAGGCCCCAGGCGCCAATCCACTCGGCCGAAGCTAAGAGCGGGAGATATTTCTTCTTTTGCTCTTCACTGCCGTGTTGCAAAATATGGCCGGTGCACAGGGAGTTGTGAGCTGCCACCGATAACCCGATGGAGCCGCAAACTTTTGCTATTTCGCGGATGATATTGACATATTCGATATATCCGAAACCGGAACCGCCATAAGATTCCGGAACGAGAACGCCCATCAGCCCCAGCGAGCCCGCCTTCTTAAATACCTCTATGGGGAAGATTTGCTCTTCATCCCAAACCATCATATCCGGCCGGATATATTTCTCTGCAAAATCTCTTGCCACCGCAGACACCATTTCCAATGATTCTGATGTTGTAAAATCCATATGTATTTATTGATAGGTTACTAATGAAATAATTCTTGACCCGTATTGTTCGAGGCGTTTCCTGCCATGTAAAAACTGCAATTCCAACAGGAAGGCAAAGGCCGCCACCCGTGCGTGGCGCATTTTCATGAGCTCAGTCGCCGCAGCGGCAGTGCCGCCCGTAGCCAGCAGGTCGTCGTGAACGAGTACATTCCATCCGGCCCGGATATCGTCCAGGTGTACCTCCACGGTAGCGGAACCATATTCCAGATCGTAGGTAAATTCAATGGTTTCACCGGGCAACTTTCCCTTCTTTCGAATGGGAATAAAAGGCACGTTAAGTTTATGCGCCAGCAACATGCCGTAGAGAAATCCGCGACTCTCGACGGCGCAAACGGCATCAATTTTTTCTCCGCTCACCGCATCGATGATTGCGTCGGTTATATCTTCGGTAAGCGCCGGGTCCAACAGTAAAGGCGTTAAATCTTTAAACACCACACCTTCTTTTGGAAAATCCGCCACATCGCGGATTGCACGTTTTATTCTATCTTCTAAAGTCATAATGTAAGGTAGTGTACCAGCTTTTCAAATGTTTTCTTTGAAAGGTACCCGGCTTTTACAATTTCGCTTACGCTGTAAAATTTACCCGTTTCATTGCGATACCGGATTACAGCAGCCGCAAATTCGTCCGAAATATAAGGATGATTTTTCAATTCCTCTTCCGTGGCGCTGTTAATCGGGATTTGCATTATGGCCGCCGAATCCAGGGTGTACTGCGCAAATATTGAATCGGCGGTTTCCCGGTTTATGCCCCACACTTCCTGAATCTGCCCTTTGGAATAAAATCCGCCGAGCTTATTGCGGTAGTTGATAAAATCCCAGGCCACCTTTTGTGAAAACCCCAGAATCATCAAATCATTTTTTGTCATTGCATTTATTTCCCGAGTGGAAATTTCGCCCGGGGTAGTTGTACTGCCGGCATCCTCCGCATAGCTGATGACCATATAAGGCTCTAACCGCAAAAAATCCGCCTCCTCAAAACCGTAGATCTTTTTTACATCTTCCACCTTGCGGAAAGCGCCCCCCTTGTCGAGGTATTTGCCTATGCGTTCGGCAATAGCAGGAGATATGCCCAACTGCACCCAGTCCGCATTTTCAATCTGATTTGGATCGAAAATAAAATAGGCAATACTATCGGGCGCCATTGCGGTTTGGGAAACGGGAGCTTCTTTTTCAAACTGCATATACGGTAGCAATCTGTCGAGATATTCCCGTTTAAATCCATACACTTTCAGCAAATCCGCCGCCGTATAAAATTCGCCGCCGCTTTTCCTGTAGTTGATTATTACGTTTGCAATTTTAGCCGGAATACCTAATTCAATCCATGTGTCGTAATCGATGGCATTGGGGTCAAAGTTGAACAAGGCAATTTCTTTTTCACCGTCAAAACTTTCCACGCTATGCGCCAAAGTCAGCGAGTCTTTAATGCGCTGCATGGATGCCACCAATGCCCGGTGTTCACTCATTGACGCCTCCCGGCTGGTTCGTGTGAACAAACCCACGATGAAATTCTTACTTAAAAAAATCGCCAGTAAAATAACCGCAAAGTAGATGAGTATCCAGCGCTCGCTGCGTGAAAAGGTAAGATGCCTGCGGATAATGCGCTTGATTCTCATGGCGATGCACATTCACACCTAAAAATAATCCAAATATTTTTCCGGTGTGCTGAGGCCCGAGAAATTTACCTCAGTGTATCATCATTATCCGTATAGGAATCCGGTTCCGGTTTAGGAGGCGTTTTCAATACCTTCCAGAAAAAATAAAACGTGACAATAGTAACGGCGAGCATTACTGTCAGCATTAAAAACAGAGCAGATCCGTTCATGTTAAGTCCTCCCTTCTTTAAGGCGTTTTTTGTGAGCGATATAAACCAGGTAACATATTCCACTAAACAGCAGCAACAGCAGCAGCCGGGCGTAATTCGTCAACATCAACTGGCTTTCCAGTTTTGCTTTCTCCGCCTGGTCGGTTGTTGCGGCAATTTGCTCTTTTAACCCGCTGTTGCCGATTGTTTTAATAATAGAAGAATTGTCCAATTCCCACCCATTCTTAAATGCATTCACCCAATCGTTTCCGGCCGGGGTAATTAATGCGCCGATAAATACGAACAGCAACAGGGTGGGTGTGATATATTGCATGATTGGTTTATAAATATTCGGAAGCCGGATATCGCTGCCCCTGTTTATTTCGTTCCAGCCCTTGGTCATGCCGAAAATCCAGACAAATAAAATTGTTTCCAATAAGGCGAAAACCACCAGTGAAACCGTACCCGACCAATAATCGTACTCGTTGAGCACAAAGGAATTTACGATGCCGTTAGCGCCGATATTATAAATTAACACGGTGGGTAAGCCCAATGCCAGCACGAGCAATCCAAAGGATAAAGCCCCTTTATCCCGGTTCCATCCAAACTCATCCCGCATAAATCCCATCCAGGGGGTACCCATAGCGAGCGATGATGTGATACCGGCAAAAAACAACAAACCAAACCACATCACTCCGGTGATAATAGAAAGGAAACTCCCCCATTGCTCGAACAGGAACGGCATGGTGCGGAACGCCATACCAAATCCGGCGTTATCCTTCAACCACTCGATTCCAAAATATCCGGCTGCCAGAGGAATGACTATCATACTGCCGAGCACCACCTCCACAAATTCATTCATCCAGCCGGCGCTCATGGCATTTAGGGCAATATCATCTTTCGATTTCACATATGCTGCATAGCAATGCACCGTACCCATACCGACCGAAAGGGTAAAAAATATCTGGCCGGCGGCATTCAGCCAGACCGTTGGATTTGTCAGCGAGCTGAACTCGGGTGTCCATAAAAAATTTAATCCGGCGATAGAACTCGCATCGGGGTGTTCCGGCGAGGCCATACTGTCGCCAAGTGTAATACTTTTAATGCCGAGAAATGCGCCGAACAAAATCAATAGCGGCATACCGATCTTGGCTACACCTTCAACGCCTTTGAGCCCACGGGAAAGAATCCAGGTGTTCAATCCCAGGCAGAGGATATAAAAGATCACACTTTCATAGGGAATGCCGGTAGTGGATTTGGAGACATCCAGGTATTTATCGAAAAAGGAGGCGACGGATGACTGATCCATATTGTTAAAAGTACCGGCGATGGAATGATACACATAACTCATCGTCCAACTCTCGATATAACAATAATAAGACGCTACGGCTACATTCGTAAAAATTCCAAAGACGCCGATATATTTCCAGAACTTGCGCTTATCCATACTATCCAATATGAATGGTGTGGAGTGATGGCCGAATCTGCCGCCATACCTGCCCGAAGCCCATTCAATCCACAGCAGGGGAATTCCCATAACGAGAAAACAAACCAGGTAAGGAATGATAAATGCGCCGCCGCCATTATTTACAGCCTGAACCGGAAATCGAAGGAAGTTTCCGAGGCCCACGGCGTTTCCTGCCATTGCGAGGATGAGGCCAATCCGCGAACCCCATGCTTCTTTTTGTGCTGCCATTAATGTCGTTTAAAGGTTGATTTCGGCGTTAAAATACAAATTTTAAATAAAAAGGCAACCGATAGTTTCATGAATAATTTCATAGGGTTACCGGTGTTGTATCACCCTGTAATTACCTGTTGTACCGATTCAAAAGCATTTTAACAAAACCGCCATTGGCCTTATTTGCATCTGAAAACCAACATGGCACAGTATCGGAGAAGATGGAGAAATGACAAATGAATGGAAAAGTAAACCGCTACCCTTACCTCAGAAATTTACATGCACGGGCAGTATTACTTCCTTGTTGCTGTACACAGGGCTGCGGTTTGCAGTGGCAAATTATTACGCCTTCCGAAAAAAAAACCGGCATGCGCCGGTTTTAACATATATGATGTTAATCTTCAACAATATTACTTCGTGAGAATTCCCACGCTGAAACCAAAGCTGAAGGAGAGTGGGAAACCGCCGCTACCGCCGATATATCCGTATTTAAACGGCATCTCATCACTGTCTGTATTGAAGTTAAAATTATATCCAAAACCGGTCCAAATATCCAGGGGCACCGTATTGGCGATGGCCCATTGTTTACCAAAGTTCAATTGAATACCCATGGAGGCATTATCGCCAATTTTATCTTTGCCAAAATCGTCAATATCCTCAAAACTGAAAATGCTCAGTATGATTTCAGGCCGAAAATAGCTACCCTGGAAATTGCTGTAATACTTCAGGTCATCGGTATAGTAATCGGGAGAAAAATACAACCGGGCGCCGCCTCGTAGGAAGATGCCATTGGACACATCTGCCAATTCATTAAAGCCGATACCGATGATTCCGGCGCCGGCATCTAAGGTGATCCGCTTACCAAGCGATTGCTCGTAACCCACATTGAGTGTACCGTAGAGCGGCGAAAAAAACTCCAATTTGAAGGCTCGTTTTTTTATTGCGTCAGACGGTTCCACTTCATTTTGTGCCATCGCTGCACTGCCGGTAATCCAGATTGCCAACAGCGCTAACAGGAATTGTTTGTTCATAAGTAAATTTTATCGGCTATTTTCAAATACTCTGCCAAAAGTATTCTTTTATTTCCCGAAACAAAAAATGACAACCTGCCACGGGTTGTCATTTTCTATGCATTCTGCGCTTAGGGTCAATTGCGCTGCACCACCAATTGCCGGTTGATCCCGGGCAAGTCACCCCGTATTTTTATCGAATAAATACCTTCGGCAAGCGTGCTGATATCCATGGAATGGAAGGTGTGCGGCGCTACGTGCACCGATTCACTTATCACCAATTCACCCAATGCGTTATAGACCTGTAAGGTTATCGGACCGGAGAAATCGATTATCTCGAGCTGTGCTATAGATGAAGCCGGATTGGGAAATATTTTTCCAATCAAAGCGCTGTTCGAAAAAGTATAAATCAGATCTTGCGTAGTATCCTGTTGAGTAGTATCTATTTCCTCTTCGCCGATACCCCACAACTGCAAGTCATCAATTGCCGCTTCCACCAGGCTGCCGCCGTCGAGATCGGTACCTAAAATAGTGCTGTCTGCCGCTATAAACAACAAACTCACTGTTTCGGAGGCTTCGACATAATCCAGGATCCGCACTACATTCTTTCGCCAACTGTTATCCGAAGTATAGGTCTTCTCTACCTGGACCCAATCGGTTTCATTATTGGAAATAAATACTTCCCAGGGGTCATTTCCCGGATTGCCGCTGGTGGGCGCATCATTTGAAAACCAGCGATAGTAAGTAAACACGGGATTGTCGAGTGCCGTCACATCGAATAAGGGTGTACGCAGGCTCGTTGCCCCGTCATCCACATCGTTTGCACCCAGGCCTTCCGCTAACGGGGCATTGCCGGTGAAGACACACAAATTTGTAAATCCCGGTGTGTGGTCATCGCCGGTCTGAAGGATATAGGAGCCATCGTATGTTTCAATCGGCACATCTACTGTCCAGGTACCGGTTGTATTGTCGTCATTGCCATAGGGATCCACTTCCCAATCGGTGAAGGTATTATCGAAATCTTCGGTGGCATTGACGGTGTAACCTACCAGTGCATAATAGGGTAAGTTGGGGTCATCGGCTGTCACCTCTTTTGGCGTTGTAGCGGCGATACCGCCATATATGTCGGTAACGATAAAGTAGTATTCGACGATTGTCCCCGCCGGCTGCACACCGATATTTGCTTCATAGGTGGTTGCGCCTGTTTCGGTCATTGTCATTTGTGTAAAATCATCGGCCGGTGATGTGCGGTAATACAAAAACAGATCGCCGAGATACACCGGGAAGTCCACTTCCAAATCCGCTTCCAGGATTACCGGATTGGCGGCGGGCAATGCGGCAGTTATATCCTCGTGATCAACAATTGCATTGGCCAGCAGGGTAATTCCGTGTTCGGCAAATGCTTCGAGAATGGCGATATCATTGGGAGTGCCATCGGTGAGATCGGCGTTGTCATCATCTGCCATCAGCGCTTCCAGCAACACATCCCTGTATATTACCCCTTCGTTACCATCCATACCATCGCAAGTGGCATTCAGGGTTTCCTTCCAGATGTCAATCATGGCATCCATATTATATTCCAGGTTTTCATAAAGATCCCACCAGGCGCCGGCGATGATCTCACCATCGGCATGCACTTCGCCGACCAGGTCGGCAGGATATACTTTGGGTTCGGCATCATACCTTCTGACATAGCTGTCCACACCGCCCATAAATCCCTGTCCGAGGATTGGATCTTCGGTTATGGTAAATCCCCATACATCGGCATATCCTTCCTGCATGGCGCCGTTGTTCATCCCGGAAGCATCTCCCAAATAGGTATATAAATCGTAATTGATACCGTGGCCGTATTCGTGATAGACAATATCGCGGAACAAAGCAGTAGCAGGACAGCCTCCGCCTTCGGCATAGAAGTTTATACTGTTTCCATCGTAAAAGGCATTACAGGTTCCGTCATTTCTATCTGTGCGAATGGTCTGGTTAAAATCCAGCCCGTTGAAATCGGGGAACAGCGATTTCAGAAAATCGTGAACGATATTCTGATGGTAATACGCCGACACTTCGGAACCGGTAGCTCCCGATTCGGTATCGAAGGCAATCACGTTATCTCCTTCTGTCAACTCAATAGTTATGGATTCCATGGAACTGCCCGATTCTCCCTGGTACACCTTTGCATACAAGCCTTGTAAATCCACGGTGGCTTCGGTGGGCTCGGTGATAAAGTCGAGATTCAGAATACCATTTTCATCAGCGAAATAATTCGATCCGTCAATCGTCACTTTTATATACGGTAAGCCTCTGGTCTCAGTAGGCAGCAGGGGATTATCGGAAATATCCGCCTGTACGGTAGCCGTGGCGGACAATAAATACGCTCCGCAGGCATGCACCTCATTGGTGCGGTACAATACCTCTCCCGTATGCGCATCCACCAGGGTGCGGTAAGTACCGGGCATATTTTCGGCATTTGAAGTATATACTAACACGGTGTACACCAGTTTAAAGGCGTAGCCGCCGACATTTGAATTTGGTACCGGTAAAATGGCGAGGCCCGGTTCTACTTCCACTGAATTCACGGCAATGGTAAAATCGGCGCTTGCTGCGCTTGCAGCCGCATCGCTGCTCAGGGACGGCACGGTATTGACGGCAATATCAGAAAAAGTGTTAAGTCCAAACAGAATTACTTTATAATCCGCTTTGGTCATCCGCAGCGTTGCGTCGGAAAACAATACCGGTAATCCTTCGTACTCCTGATAGAAATTGATATAATAATATTTAGATTCGTTGATATTCCGCAATCGCAGTGAATTCACTTCGGGTGCAAATGCCTTGGCGCTGTTAATTAAAAAATGCATTGCACGCTCTTCGACGGTCGCACCGGTGGTGGCAATTCCCTGGCCAAACGCCCGCTGCGGTTTGCCGTTAATTTCATTAAACTCAACCCACCAACTACCATTTGCAGCAACAAATTGCTGCCACGATGCCCCGGCACGCAACTTAGCCTGCAAAGCAGCATCGGGTTTGTATTGGGTATTCAGGACAAAGGTCTTTGTATAAGGATCTTTTTGATTAGGTGTGTTTTGCGCCCGTCCAAAACCGAAAAGAACGATTGCACAAATAACGAGGGTAATTTTTTTCATTTGCTTTTAATTAAGTGATGTAATTTGAGATGAAGGAGCTAAGTATTCTGTTGCGTTAATTCTCCAAAAATAAGCAAAACGATTGTCATTGCAGTGTAATAAGCGTGCTCTGTTCACCGGGTATGTTCCACGGCAAACCAATGCTTATTTCTGCGATTCAATTAGTGGTCGAAAACTGTAAACTGCGCAAAGGCACAGCTATTTGTATGCGCATCTTCCAAAAAGTCTGCTAGTGGTCGAGAACGGTAAACTGCGCAAAGGCACAACCCGTATCGCCGCAAAGTCCTACCAGGTAAATACCCGCCTGCAGTTCACCTACGGATAAGGCGTACTCTGCATTGGCAACTAAGTCTTTTGCTTCGGTGTACACCAATGCACCGAGCGCATTAAAAACCCTGATTGATGCGTAACCGGAAAACGCTCCCGAATTAAATCTCAACACATCGTTCACCGGGTTAGGGTATACCTGCAGTAAATATTCTTCTGAAAGATCGGATACCGGAGAAGCGTAATCTACATCCCACAATAAGAGATCGTCAATCGCCGCCTCCACTGTGGACTGTCCATCGGCGTCCATATCCGGGTCAATGCTGTCCTGTGCAACAAATAAAAACGATACGGATGCTGTAGCTTCCACATAGTCTTTAACTCTTACGACATTTTTTCTCCACGAATTGTCGGAGGTGAAAGTATTCTCTACAATCACCCAATCATCGCCGTTATCGGAGATATACACTCTCCAGGGGTCATTGCCTTTATTCGTACTCGTCGGGGCATCATTGGAAAACCAGCGGTAGTAGGTAAACACCGGATCACCGAGGGCGGTTACATCAAAAGCCGGGCTTTGTAAGGAGGTCTTTCCATTGTCCACATCGGCGATATTCATCGGGCCTGCTTCATTGCCGGTTACCACACAAATATTAGATGCGCCTTCCGTATGATCGAACCCGGGTTGAATTATAGCGCCGTTAAAGTCCATTGTCTGTATGGGATTGGCGACTACCCATGCGCCAGAGGTGGCGTCATCGTCACCTGACGGATTCATAATCCAGGACCCCATGGATGTATCGAAATCTTCCCGTGCGATTTCCATATAACCGATCATTGCAAAATAGGATAAATTGGGATCGGCAATACCCACTTTCAACGGCGCATCGGCGGCGTGATTTCCAAACAAGTCTTTCACCTGGAAGTAATACTCAATCACCGTACCCGGAGCGAAGGTGCCGAGATTGGCATAATAACTTCCCTCTGCCAGCGGATACATGACCGCCTGCGTAAATGGTCCGGAATTGTCGGTGCGGTAATAGATATAAAAACTACCGGCATAAGATGGAAAATCCGTAATCAGGTTGGCATACATAATTACCGGTTCTACCGGCGACAGAGAAGCAGCACTTTCAAAATGTTCAATGCGCACATCGCCGAGGACAAAAATACCGTGCTCGGCAAAGGCATCTAAGATCAGCGCCATATTCGGCGTACCGTCCGAAGGGTTGTCGTTATCATCATCTGCCAGGAGCGCCTCTATCAATACGGCGGTGTAAATCGTGCCCTCGGTACCGGCAGCGCCATCGGGAGTTCCGTATTGCGACTCCTTCCATATCGCTACCATTGCTTCCAGGTCGTAATCGAAATTTTCATATACATCCCACCAGGCGCCGGCAATGATTTCGCCGTCGTTGTGCACTTCGCCGTTAATGTCATCGGGGTAATATTTCGGCCCTAAATCGTAGCGCCGGATTTGGGTAGAGGCGCTGTAATTCCACCCTTGTGCGATAATGGGATTTTCGGTAATTGTAAACGCCCAGATATCGGCATAGCCCTCGTTCATAGCTCCGTTATTCATGCCGCTGTAATCGCCTAAATAGGCGTACAGGTTGTCATTAATGCCGTGACCATACTCGTGATAGACCACATCATTAAATAAAGCGCTTGCCTGGCATCCGCTGCCCTCGGCATAAAAATTTATTCCCGTTCCGTCGTAAAAAGCGTTGCATGAGCCATCGGTGCGATCGACCCGTATCGGCTGCGCATAATCCAGCGATGAAAAGTCGGGGTATAATGCCTTCGCATGATCGTGCACGATTGCCTGATGGTAAAAGGCCGAAACTTCCCGCGGTGTCGCCGTGGATATACTGTCAAACACAATGTAATTATCACCCGGCAACAATGTCACCATCCCGGTTTCCATATCCTCACCTGATTCGCCTTCAAACACCTGGCCGTAAGTTCCCCTTAAACTCACTATGGCATCTGTTGCCTCGGTGATAAAATCCAGATTCACGACGCCGTTAGAATCGGCATAGTAATGTATGCCGTCTATCGTAATGCGTATATAAGGCAGGCCCCTCACGTTGACAGGCTGTAACGGATTATCGGTAATAGTCGCTTCCACTGCGGCATTCGCTTCCATCAAATAGGCGCCGCACGCCTTCACTTTATTTTGCCTGTACCACACCACTCCGCTATGTGCATCTACCAGTGTGTAATAATTGCCGGGCAGGCCGTTGAGGTCTCTCGTCTTAACCATCACGGTATAAACCAGTTTATACGAGTAACCGCTGCCGTCCGAATCGGGTACCGGCAGGATGGCGAGTTCCGGTTGTGTTTCCGCACCGGTAACTTCGATATCGAAATCGAGTGATGCGTTCACCGCTGCAGCATTCGGGTCAATTGACGGAATAGTACTCACCGAAATATCGCCGTACGTCTCCAGGCCGAACATGATTACTTTGTAATCACTCTTTGTCATCCGCAGTGTTGCTTTGCTGAACAGCACTTCCAACCCTGCGTGGCGCTGTGTGTAATCTATGTAATAGTATTTGGAAGTGCTAATATTTCTCAGCACATATTCATCCGCTTCAGGCACAAAATCACCGATTGTATTTTGAATGAAATGCATCGCCCGCTCCTCAATCGTGGAACCCGTTGTCGCTATGCCATTGCCGAATGCACGAAACGGCTTTCCGCTCCACTCATTGAACTCCACATTCCATTTGCCATGCACCGCAACAAACTGCTGCCACGCCGGCATTGCTTTGAATGCGTTTTGCTTTTGCACATCCGGGCGATACCCGGTTTGGGCGATAAAGGTCTTGACATAGGGATCACCTGCACGATTGGGTGATTGAGCCTGCATATAATGCAGCCCGGCAATAAAGCTGATGACAAGTGCTATTTTTCTCATAATTATAAAACTGGATAAATTTTTAACGGGAAACAAAAGGCCAGGCTTTCGATTCCGGTTGCCAAAGGTAACCACTTTTGCGTGGCGTCGGTTCGGGTATCACGGGCGCTGCCTGTATTTAATCTTAAAACAAACCATCGCCTTGTTATCTGACCTTGCAATGACAATTTTTGTTGTTTGCTTCACTTTGAAATCCCCGAGCAAAGGAGCGGGCAGCATACTACCGGCTACACATGAATTTTTAACCCGTCGTAAGCTAAATGCACATGAGCGGGCAGCTGTGCTTCCACCTCCGCATGGAGCCCCATCTGGTGACTGATATGGGTGAGATATCCCGTTTCCGGTTTCAACTCGGTTATTAAAGCGAGCGCATCCTCGAGGTTAAAATGCGAAATATGCTTTTCCTTCCGCAATGCATTTATCACCAACACCTTTGTCCCGGCAATTTTTGGCTTTTCTTCTTCGGGCAGGTGGTTGGCATCCGTGATATAGGTAAAATCGCCGATGCGGAATCCAAATACCGGCAGGTGATAATGGTACAACTGAATGGGAATACAATGGATGCTGCCAATGGAAAACGGCGCATTGTGAATGCGGTGCAGGGTAATCTCCGGCAGCCCCGGATATTGCATCTCGTCGAAGATATAATGAAAGCGCTTCCGCAAAGCGGCCTCCACCTGTTCCGACACATAGATATCCATGGATTTGTTGTGCAGGAAATTATAGGGGCGAATTTCATCCAGTCCCGCTATATGGTCGTTGTGTTCATGGGTATATATAATGGCATCGATATCATCCACCTGCTCACGCAGCATTTGCAGGCGCATGTCCGGGCCGGTATCGATGAGCAATTTCTTTGACTGGAATTCAATGAGTACCGAAGTGCGCAACCGGTTATCCTTCGGATCGGCAGATGTACATACTGCACAGTGACAGCCCATCATGGGAACGCCGCTGGAAGTGCCCGATCCGAGTATGGTGACAATCAAGATTTTTCGGTTTGCAAATGATATTGTGTTAAAAATTCGCGGGAGGAATCGCTCAACCGGTTTTCGTCTATTTCCAACTGCGAGATAATTTCTATCAATGCATTCATCTGGGATTCTATTTCGTAAAACCTGTTTATCACAATCACCTTTTTTGTCTCCAGCAGGCAATATCCCGAAGCGAAGTTCCCCTTTTCATAGCGCACGATATACCCCGCTTCATGGAGCAGGCTTTCCAATCGTTTCAGGTTGTTTGACGTATATTTGAGCATAATTACCAGTTGTTAGTTCAAAAGTAATCTTAACTAAAATAAGCAAACGAACAAATAATCAACATCGGATGAAAGCGTATTTGTTTTTAGCTTGTCTGGCTTGTGTTTTTAGGGTGCATGGCCAGATACAGCACGGCTCGAAAGACAAGGATTTCAGGCTATTTGATGCGGGGGCAGCCATTGGGTTTAACGCTTCCCAGGTGGATGGTGATAACCTGGCCGGGTTCCATAAATTGGGTTGGAATGCCGGCGCCGTGGCTCATGTCAATTTCGATCCGCACTGGTCGGTGAGTTTTGAATTGCTCTATACACAAAAAGGCAGCCGCACCTACCCCGACCCCGACCTTATTAATACCTATAAACTGACTTTGCACTACGCAGAAGTCCCCGTTCTGCTGAATTACAATGATAAGAACCGGATTCTGTTTCATGCAGGTCTCGCCTATGGCCGCCTGTTTAAATTCAAAGAATTAATAAACGGGCTGGAAAATCAGAATAATGAAAATGCATTTCACAAAGATGAGTTGAGCTACCTGTTTGGCATTACCGCCTTGGTGGGACAGGAAAAACATTTCGGTGTGAATCTGCGCTACCAGGGCAGCATTACATCCATTGGCAAGTCGGCCAACCCAAAGGTACCCGGTATGACGAGTCGTTTGATCTCATTGCGTGGGATGTATTATTTCTAAGATCAGTCGAATAAACCCCGCATCGCAGCCGGCGGCACCTTGCCGATATGTGTAAATGCCTTAGCGGTTGCTTCCCGCCCCCGCGGTGTGCGCTGGATATATCCCTCCTGGATTAAAAAGGGTTCGTACACTTCTTCGATGGTTCCCGCTTCTTCACCCACAGCCGTTGCCAGGGTGGTAACGCCCACCGGCCCGCCGCCGAATTTTTCGATGATGGCAGTCAATATGCGGTTGTCCATTTCATCCAGGCCGTGTTCATCCACATTCAAAGCATTTAAACCGTATTTAGCTATTTCCATTGTAATAATGCCATCGCCCTTCACCTGGGCAAAATCCCTGAGCCGCCGCAATAAATTATTTGCTATCCGCGGCGTTCCCCTGCTGCGCCTCGCCACTTCAAAGGACCCCTCCGGGGTAATCTCGGTATGTAAGATGCGGGCTGCCCTTTCAATTATTTTTTGCAGCACCTCACTGTTGTAATATTCAATGCGGGAAGTGATGCCGAAACGGGAACGCAGGGGCGCACTCAACATACCCGACCGGGTAGTGGCGCCAACCAAGGTAAAGGGATTTAAGTTTATCTGTACGGATCTCGCATTCGGGCCTGATTCAATCAGGATATCAATTTTAAAATCCTCCATCGCCTGGTACAGGTACTCTTCAACTACAGTGCTCAGCCTGTGTATTTCGTCAATGAATAAGACATCTCTCTCATTCAACCCCGTGAGCAAGCCGGCGAGGTCTCCGGCTTTTTCCAGAACCGGGCCGGAAGTAATCTTCAGGTTAACCTGTAATTCGTTGGCGATAATATGGGAGAGCGTAGTCTTTCCCAGCCCGGGCGGGCCATGCAATAACACGTGGTCTAATGCATCGCCACGCTTGCGGGCGGCCTCAATAAATACCTTCAGATTATCAATGAGCTTTTCCTGCCCGTTAAATTCGTAAAATCCCTGCGGACGCAATACCTTTTCCACCTCCTTTTCAGAGGCGCTCATAAATGTACCGGTCGGATCTAAATTCGGATTATTCACTCCGGTAAAATTAATTAATTAACGAGAGGAAGTGTCCAATTCATTATATCCACCTTTCGGGATATCCACACTTTGAGGAACAATTCCTCAAAGTGTAACGCCCGGATGTGTAGAATTTTGCAAATAATATGCAATTAATGCCGTTTTAGGCACAAAATCACCTTTGGCAGGAAATTTTCTACTCACACCAATACATAAAAAAAAGAGTCTATTATGAAAAAGTATTTGATCGTATTCGGAATTATACCGTTCTTGTTTGCATGTAATCAGAAAAAAGTGGATGAACTGGAATCGCAAGTGGCAACTCTCACTTCTGAAAATGCCGATTTCCAAAAGATGATGACCGAGAGAGATGCGCAGTTGAACGATTACTTTGCAACCATGAATGAAGTGGAATCCAACCTGGAGGAAATTAAAAAACACGAAGGCATTATTTCAACCAACCTGAGCGGCGAGGGAGCAAACCAAAAGGAAAATATTCTCTCCAGTATCGAGACGTTGAATAACCTGATCCAGAAAAATAAAACACTGGTAAGCGACCTGGACAAGAAGTATAAAAATGCAAACTTTAAGATTAAGGAATTGGATAAAATGATTTCGGAATTGAATGAACAAATCGCCAACAAGGAAAATGAACTGGTAGCGCTCAAAGCCGAGCTCGAGAAATCCAATTACCAGATCGCCAATCTCACCACCGAGTTGGGAACAGTGAATGCTGCTAACGAAAGGTTGCAGGAAGAAAACCAGCAACAGAGCGAAGTCATCAGCAAGCAAACCGTTGATTTGAATACCGCATATTATATCACAGGTACGTATAAGGATTTAAAAGAGAAAAATGTACTGACAAAAGAAGGCGGATTCATCGGCATCGGCAAGACAGAGAACTTAACCAGTGACTTTGATGCAAGTGCTTTTACAAAAATTGATATTCGCAATTTCAAAGAATTGAAAATTGATAACAAGAGCGCCAAGATAGTAACTAATCACCCTTCATCTTCCTATGAGTTGATACAAGACGGCAAGACCATAGAATCTCTGCAGATCAATCAACCCGAGGAGTTCTGGAAATCATCAAAATATTTAGTAGTAATAGTTGACTGACAATCTGCAATTGTTTGGCAAAGGGCGCTGAGTAGGCGCCTTTTTTTTTGTACTTATTCTTTGAGCCGGGAGTAGCACTCGGGCACAATCACGGCAACAATCGTTTGCGGTTAAAATAAAGGTAAAGAGGTACTCCCAAAGCGATTAGAAATAATCCGGTAATGCTCTCTCTGGGCATAGTGATTAATGTATTTACCACCAGGCCGATGCAAAAAAGGAAATAAACAGCCGGAACATAGGGGTATCCGAACACTTTAACGGTAATCAGTTTTTTTCTTTTCATTAATAACAAACCCAGAGCGGCGCTGCCGTAAAAAATAAACCCGGCAAATATGAGCATATCGGTCAACTGGTCGAATGTTCCCGAAATAACGAGCACGATAGCCCAAATCATCTGCATCAGCAGCGCCCAGTGCGGTGTTTTGTATTTGGGGTGAATACTGCCTGCCGCCGGGAAGAATACGCCGGCATTTGCCATGCGGTAATAAATCCGGGGACTGGACATCAGGCTGGCATTGGTAGCGCCGAATGTACAGAGCATGATGAGTACGGAAATTAAAATATTGCCGCTGTTGCCCATTATTTTTTTTGCGACTTCCACACCGGCTATCTGGTTGCCCGCCGCATCGATTGCAGAAAATTCGTCCACCGACAATACCCGCAGGTAAGCGGCATTGACCAATGCGTAAAGCAACATGACACAGGCCGTCCCCACAATAATGGCTATTGGCACATTGCGCTTCGGCTTTATAATTTCCCCGCTGACATAGGTGACATTTGCCCAGCCGTCGTAAGCCCAGAAAGCGCCGAGCATAGCCAGGAAAAACGGCGCCAGCATTTGGTTAAAACTCAATGGCGTATAGTCCGCCGACTGATGCGCTACGGGATTAGCGCCCGCATAACTCAATCCCAAAATTATAAGAATCACAATGCCGAGAATCTTTGCCCAGGAAAAAATATCATTGAGCAAACCGCCCTCCTTTACACCGCGGTAATTAATAAATGTGAGAATTATTATGGTGATAATTGCCATTAGTTTTACCCCGCTGTTGGCAAAGGGGAAAATATATCCGCCGATACCGATTTCAGCCCATTGACTGGTAAATTCAGGCAAAGGAAACAGGTTGTTTACCGATTCGGCAAATACAAATGCGATGGAAGCAATGGAAGCGGTTTGAATAACGGCAAAGCACGCCCAGCCCAACAGGTAGCTAAAAAATTTCCCGTAGATAATGCGCAGGTATTCGTATTGTCCTCCGGCTTCTTCGGTGAGCGAGGCGAGCCCGGCATAAGTGAGCGCACCCATCACAGTCACCAGCCCGGCGGCAATCCAGGCGAGCAACACCAGCCCGGAATCGCCGAGCGCCGTACTCATCGGTGCAATTTTTTTAAATACTCCGGAGCCAATCATGGAACTCATCACCAGGAGAATCGCCGTGGAAAGTCCAAGTGTGCGCTTTAAGGTAGTTGGATTTTGCATAGTCGATGTAACATTACAAAATATTCGCCTATCCTAAAAAAGTAAACCCTGCACATACCACCGCCTATTAATTGCCTACCTTTGCAGTCGCAAATTTTAATAAGTAACAAACTACAATACTATGCAAGGAGAAAAAATAACAATCAGCAAAGGTGTATTACATGTGCCGGACCACCCGGTAATTCCGTTTATTGAAGGCGACGGCACGGGGCCGGATATCTGGCGGGCATCGGTAAGGGTATTCGATGCGGCTGTTGAAAAAGCCTATGGCGGCAAGCGCAGAATAGAGTGGATGGAAGTACTCGCCGGCGAGAAGGCTTTTAACCAAACAGGCAATTGGTTGCCCGATGAAACTCTCGACGCTTTCCGCAATTACCTCGTCGGTATTAAAGGACCTTTAACGACACCGGTTGGCGGCGGTATCCGCTCATTGAATGTAGCACTGCGCCAGATACTCGACTTGTACGTGTGCCTGCGGCCGGTCAGATATTTTAACGGTGTCCCCTCGCCTGTCAAAACTCCGGAGAAAGTGGATATGGTAATCTTCCGCGAAAACACCGAAGATATTTACGCCGGTATCGACTGGCCCGGCAACAGCGAACTCACGGCTAAGTTTTTGGCATGGTTACAGGAACATTCTCCGAAAGACTTCGATAAAATCCGCTTTGGCACTCAAGAGAAATGCGAGGCGTGGCAACAGGCGCTGGAAGATACCGGCATGTCCAAACGGAATGTTAACGTCAATGTCGGTGTCGGCATTAAACCGGTGAGCTATTACGGCAGTGAGCGCCTAATTCACTCGGCCATTGCATTTGCAATTAAAAACAAGCGCAGGAATGTCACCATCGTCCACAAGGGCAATATCATGAAATATACCGAAGGCGCCTTCCGCGATTGGGGCTATCAGGTAGCCAAAGAAATGTTTGGCGCAGTAGAACTCGACGGCGGCCCGTGGTGCATCATTCCCGAAGGTAAACCGGGAGCCGGTATCGTCATTAAAGACGCTATTGCCGACATCACTTTACAACAGGTGCTTACCCGCCCCGACGAATTTGATGTGATTGCCACCCTGAATTTAAATGGCGATTACTTAAGCGATGCACTGGCTGCACAAGTGGGTGGCATCGGCATTGCCCCGGGGGCGAATATCAACTACATCAGCGGACACGCCATCTTTGAGGCAACTCACGGTACGGCGCCGAAATATGCCGGCCAGGACAAGGTGAATCCCGGATCGGTTATCCTCAGCGGATGTATGATGCTCGAATACCTCGGATGGAAAGAAGCTTCCGACCTGATTATTCAAGGCATGGAACAGGCTATCGCCAATAAGCGTGTTACCTACGACTTCCACCGACTGATGGACGGCGCAACACTGCTGAAATGTTCCGGCTTCGGCGATGAGATAATCGCCAATATGTAATGACCGGCATGTCCGGAAAATCTCAAAAGGCTGTCGCCGAACGACAGCCTTTTTTTTACATATAGTGAAACTTTTCTTCAATCATGAAGTGTACGCACGGCGGGTTGACAATAACTTCCATTGTCCCGGAATTATGTCAAACGGCGGTATAGGTTTTCGATAACTTCCACCATTGTATTCCAGCCGAAGCGCTTTTTTTCTTCGAGCATGTTCCGCGTAAACTGTTTTTGCCTGTCCTCGGTGAAGTAGCGCACCACGGCGTTCTCAATTGCATGTACATCGGGTGGTGTAACAAAGCCCACCACGCCGTCGGGCACCATTTCAGACAGCCCTCCTGTGTCGGTTACCACCATCGGCAATGCAAAATGATATGCTATTTGCGTAACGCCGCTTTGCGTAGCGTGCTTATACGGCTGCACGAGCAGGTCGGCTGCGCAAAAGAAATATTTTACCTCCTCATCGGCGATAAACCGGTCGAACCAGTGAATTTTATCCGCACAGCCTTCCGGGATCAGTTCGAGATAAGGCTGCTTATCGGTATAAAACTCGCCGGCAATTATCAGTTCCACATCGCCGGGAATACGGCCGGCACAAAATGCCTTCAGTAAAATATCCAGTCCCTTATACCCGCGGATAAATCCAAAAAACAGGATATACCTTTTTTTGCTGTCCAGTTGCAGGTAACTGCACGCCTCATCCCCGGTAACGGAGTCGCCAAAGTTATCGAACAACGGATGCGGAGTTATTGCTCTCAACTTCGTGCGGTCAAACAGTTGCAGTTGCTGCATAACGGCATTGCTCATGACGACAAACGCATCCATGCGGCGGATAAAATATTTCGTAAAACATGTATCGTAAAATTTCGGCTCGTGCGGGATAATATTATCTGCAATGCAGATCACCCGAGTCACGCCGTTGTTTTTTGCAATGTTTGCAATAGTTGCAAAGCAAGGAGCCATAAAGGGCAGCCAGTATTTTATTATCAGTATATCGGGTCGTTGTTGTTGAATGTATTTCCCTGTCTGCCACCAGTTAACGGGATTAACAGCATTCACCTTGCGGATGATTCTCAGGTTACCGGGAGGCGGCGAATCGCTGAATTGGGTTTTACCGGGAAATAAAAAACCCGGGTACTGCATGGTGAAGGTAATGATGGAAGCATCGTAACCCGCTGCGATACATTCTTGCGTCAACCGCTCGTTGAAGGCTGCCAGCCCGCCGCGATAGGGATATGCCGTTCCAAGCAAAATACATTTCATCCATTCAGGGTTTCATCAACTTCGTAGGTATTGCGCAGTGGCGAATTGCGTGAAACTAATTCGCCCAAAAATCCGGCGACAAATAATTGCACACCGACAATGACGGCGACGAGAGCAATAAAAAACAAAGGTTGATCGGTAATCTGTCTGAAAGGCAAATGATGTTTGAGTTTGTACAGCTTTTCAATTATCAGCCAAACGGTCATCAACCCGCCCACTAAAAACGATAACACACCCAGGCTTCCGAAGATATGCATGGGGCGTTTGCCAAACCTGGAGACAAACATAATACTCAACAGGTCGAGAAATCCCCGGGTAAACCGCTCCCAACCGAATTTGGTCGTACCGTATTTTCTAGCCCGGTGCTGTACTACCTTCTCGCCTATTTTGGAATACCCCGCCGATTTGGCAATCATCGGAATATAGCGATGCATTTCGCCGTACACCTCGATGTGTTTTACCACATCTCTTTTGTATGCTTTCAACCCGCAGTTGAAGTCGTGCAACTTAATACCGGTCATTAAGGAAGTAACGCCGTTAAAAAATTTAGAGGGAATTGTCTTTGCAACCGGGTCGTGGCGCACCTTTTTCCACCCGCTCACCAAATCGAACTTCTGCTCGGTAATCATGCGGTATAGTTCAGGAATTTCATCGGGGCTGTCCTGCAGGTCGGCATCCATTGTGATTACAACTTCTCCCTGCACCATTTCAAATCCCGTTTGCAATGCCGCCGACTTGCCGTAATTGCGCCGGAATTTTTTTCCCTTAAACCTGTTATTTCGCCGGTGTAATCCCGTTATCACTTCCCATGAATTATCGGTGCTGCCATCGTCGATAAACCACACTTCCCACTCGTGCAACCCGTGCTGCGCCATAACCCTTTCAATCCAGTCGGCGAGTTCGGGCAACGATTCCTCTTCATTGTATAAGGGTACAACCACGGAGACCTGCATGACGGCTCAATTGTTTCTTTGAGTGAACAATGAAGCAAGCAGCGATAGCAACAAGCCGAATAAGGGATAAAAAATAATCGTGGAAAGGAGAATTCCCACCGGAGTAAACATAAAGCCGGTAATTTTCATCGCCATATCAATTTCCTCCTGGGTCTTACCCTGTTCCTGCATTGACGTTTCAGCCATTCTTCTGGCCTCATCCAGTGTATCCGGGGAAATAAAGGAGTAAAAAATAAAATTAAATAGGGCAAACATTACCGCAACCGCCAACGCCAGCAACATCCCGGTACCGAATGCTTTGGAAAATGACATAATCCCGCCAAGGGATTGCTCCCGCACCTGTATCTGGGTTAGAATAACTGTGCCGAATAATAAAACCATATACATTATTGACATCAGGTTATTTTTCTCCATCATCTTATCTTTAAACATATCCGTTACGATAAGTACGACGGCAAACACCAATGTAATTGCAATTGCATTGCGCCAGATGATTTTCGAACGGGGAATCTGAACGGTTTTAGAATCTTCCATAATTTATAATTGTTTATACTGATTATTGGCAATTACTGCCAGCGGTTTGCCTTTTAATTTTTTCCCGATAAACGGATTATTATACGCTTTGGAAAACACGTGCTCCCGCTGAAACTGCCATTCGGTTTCGGCATCAAAAACAGTCAGGTCGGCGGTTGCATTTTCAATGATGGATGCAGGCGGCAACCCGACTGCATTGCGGGGATTGGTCGTCAGCAGTTCGATGCAGTGTTCCAGTGATATACTATCAGCAGTTGCCGAGCGGAAGGCGCCGAATGTCGCTTCAAGGGTGGCCATACCAAAGGCTGCATATTCAAACTCCAGTTCTTTGGCATCGCTTTCATGCGGCAGGTGATAGCTGCAAACCGTGTCGATCGTACCATCTGCAATTGCCTGCAACAGCGCTGCATTGTCCTCCGCCGTGCGCAGCGGCGGGTTTACTTTAAAATTCGTATCGTAGCCGGCAAGCGCCTGTTCGTTAAAATACAACTGGTACCCACTTACCGATGCAGTCACGGGGATACCCTCCTGTTTTGCCTGCCGAATATGGGGCAGCGCCTTTGCACTTGATACGCAGGCAATATGCAATTTCGAATGCGTATAAGCGGCTAATTTAATGTCGCGGATCACCATTAATTCTTCCAGCACACCGGGAATGCCGTACATGCCGAGTTGCATGCTCATCACCCCTTCATTGACATTGGCATTGCCGACAACGTGATGATCGTTGGGAATATTGATAATGGTACCGCCGAATGGTTTCACGTATTGCAGGCTGCGCAGCAATATGCCGTCATCGCTGATGGCGTGGTCGGCATCGGTAAAAGCAATAGCTCCGGCGGTGCGCATATCGTACATCTCGGTGAGATCCTTACCCTGCAGATTTTTTGTAACGGCGCCCAGCGGATGTACACTCACCAGGTGGCCTTTCACTTTATTGATGATGTATTCGACATCCGCCTTTGTCTGTATGGCGGGATTGGTATTCGGCATACAGCACACATGGGTAAACCCGCCGTGCATCGCCGCATCGGCGCCGCTGAGCAAATCTTCTTTGTGTTCAAAACCCGGATCGCCGAAAGCGGCCAATAGATCCACCCATCCGTTTGAAATATGCCTGCCCGAATAATCCCATACTTCTTCCCCGCTGCCCGGTTGCAACGCATCGCCAATCTCGGCAATGCGACTACCCATAATGCGAATATCTTTTACAGAATTGTGGTAGGGAGAGTGCAGGTCGGTTATTGTTACACCTTTAATTAGCAAGTGCATGAATTTTTTTTTCTGTCAAGGTAAAAACCTTAAAAGCAGTACTTCCAAAGCTAAAAACGCAAGGGCTAAAATAATACAAATTTTCCATAGCGGTTTGCCCTCGTTGATTTGCAGAACGGCTGCCGCGAGGTTTTGAGAGGTGTTTTGAATTATGCGCACATTGGGAGCGCCGAACAATGATTCTAATTCGCCGGAGCCGTAAAAGGTGAGTTCGCTCTCCCGGCGATCGTAGTTCACCGCTATCTGCTGATGGTCGGCAGATGCATTAATTTTAAAAATACCGGCAGATTTATTGTTTATTCCCAAGTTAATTTCCGCCTTATTGCCACTGCGCCGGAATGCCGGAATAAATTCGACGCCGGCGCCGGAAACCGTAACCGGTTTTTCATCTTTTTCATCTATGGCATGCACTCTTACCCAGCTGTCTTTCCCGATAGTGACAAACAGCGGAGATTCCGGCTGGCTCAGTACCGCTATCCTGAAAAAAACAGGGACGAAAAGGCCGCCCTGTACCGGGAAATCGGTTATGGTATTTTGCAGCGACGATGCTAACAGATATACCTTACCGCTGCCGTAACTGCTGCCGGCAAGAAACGGCACACCATCGCCAAATGTCATTACCGCATCGCTTCTGCTGCGCCCGGGTGTGTAAATTATATAGCCTTGATTTACATAAGGCAGGGAAATATTGTGCGGAATTTTTTCAAACACTTCAGAAAAAACGGGGTGCTCGCCGTTAATGGATGCAACAGTGCGCTTACTCAGTATCTTTTCGCCGAAGGTAGCGGAATTGCAGGCGGTTAAAAATTGATTCACGGTTAACACGTCCATTGCCGGCGATGGAATAACCACCACAGAAGTGCCGTTGTGTATCGCACGTACCAGCACCTCGGACAATCCGCTCGAAATGCTTTTTACTTCATTCAGAATAACCAGGTTAAATCCCTCCAGCTCGCTGACGTTAAGTTGATTTACCTGTTGTTGGGTATAGGCAAACACCTCCGAACCCGAAAACAAGGAGTTGAGATATGTATTTTCGGCATCGCCGTTAATTGTCAATACCGGAATTTTAGCCACCGGTTTATACGTGAAATAAAAGATATCATCAAAGGTAACCGGGTAATCCTGGATAAATAATTCACCGCTCTGCCAACTGCTCTCGTTCACCGTAAAATGCAGCGTGTCAATAATCGCTGCACCGGCGGCGATATTAAATGCCGACAAGCCTTTCACCTGTCCCTGGAGTTTGAGATTCAGCGTTGCGTTGTCGATGTCATCGGAACCGTAATTGTGTACCCGCACACAAAGTGCAGACGGCTGGTTTACGAGCTGAACCGGCGAAATAAACCAGGCGCTGTCGATGGAGATGTTGCGAATATTTTTCCCGGTAACGGGAACCAGGGTCAGCGGATAACTGCTGTCGGCGCTAATCTGCGTGCTGTTTTTCTGAAAATCGCTGATAACAAACAGGGAGCGCTGTTCCTGGTCGGCACGGTTTAGAATTTCTCGCTGCCGTTTTAATACCTCATCGGTTGTTTTCACTTCGGGTGAAATGGCCACCTGAGCGAGCATTTGCAAAAAAGCCTCTTTGTTCACCAGTCGCTGATGGCCGGCCTCAAAATCGTTGGTGAGCAACTGAAAGGCGTCATCCACCCGGTATGCATCCGCAATTTCCGCTGCCTTTTCCTTGGCGATTTCCAACAAACGCCTGTCGTTTTGCATCGTTTCCATGCTGAACGAATTATCCACGTAAATACTTACTGCCCGTGTCTCCGGCTTTGAGTCTGCCGATTGCGAAGGAATAAAGGGTTGGGCAAATGCAAACACCAGGAAAGCAAATGCCAGCAGGCGTGCCATCAACACGAGTAAATGTTTCAGCCGGTTTTTGGTGGTGGTCTCTTCCTTGATATTCTTCAGGAAACGCACATTGGTGAAATACACAGTGCGGTATCTGCGAAAGTGAAACAGGTGAATGATAACCGGAATACCGAGCAACAACAGCGCCCACAGGAAATTAGGATTAATAAAACTCACGTTGTAAAGATAGTCAGCAGAATAAACACCGCCGGCGCCTGATTATTATGCAGCCACCGCAGCGGGTAATTTCCTCTGCTTTTTGCGATACCGCCCGCGGTGAAGTAAATTTGCAGCTCTTCACTATCCGGGATGTAGCTCAGCTTGGTAGAGTACTCGTCTGGGGGGCGAGTGGTCGCAGGTTCAAATCCTGTCATCCCGACTAAAGCGGGTGTGTAAATGATTTGATGTCGCAGGACCCGACGACATGCAGCAATTACGTTGCTGCTTGTGTCGGGTTGCAGACTGCCGCCGCAGCGGCTCGTCTGCATGCAAATCCTGTCATCCCGACTAAAGCGGGTGTGTAAAT
>CAZBHH010000013.1:62692-67480 GCA_964492065.1 uncultured Chitinophagales bacterium
CAGCGGCTCGTCTGCATGCAAATCCTGTCATCCCGACTAAAGCGGGTGTGTAAATTGAAGGCAGTATCCACAATGTGTCTGTATTTATCCGGAATTTCCGATTTATGTTTTTCGTATATATCCTTTATTCAAAATCGCATGACAGATACTACATCGGACAGACTCAGGACGTCCAAAACAGGCTTCACAGACATAATAATAAATACGAAACTTCCACGGCTCCCTTTACTCCGTGGGAGCTCATTTTGGTTATATCCAAAGACTCAAGAAGTCAGGCGGTTATTCTTGAACGAAAAATAAAAAATCTCAATCGTTCACGTTTATTGCAATTTATCCTAAAATATAAGAATGTCGCAGGACCCGACGACATGCAGCAATAACATTGCTGCTTGTGTCGGGTTGCAGACTGCCGCCGCAACGGCTCGTCTGCATGCAAATCCTGTCATCCCGACTAAAGCGGGTGTGTAAATGCGGGTGTGTAAATGATTTGATGTTGCAGACTGCCGCCGCTGCGGCTCGTCTGCATGCAAACACGAGGTAAATTTCCTCTGCGCAGCCCTTGTGGTACGGTTTTAGTATCTTCACTGCGTAAAAAACAGCAAACTATGCGCAAACTGATAATCGTAGCCTGTATCCTGATGATTGGAAGCATCGGTATGGCACAAAGCACTCCGGATCAAAAAACAGAAACCGAGAAAAAGGAGGCCATTCAATCACCGAAGATAAAAAAGCTGAAAAAGGTAGATGTAACCGTCATAGAAAGAACTGAATCTGATACGGTAAAAGAGGCGCCCAGCGAAACGCCGGCCACTCGCCAAGAGACGCATGCGACCAAGGTGGAAAAGTCGAAAATTGTCAAAAAACAAGGTGTGGAAGCCAGGCCAAATAAAAGCAAGGTATCAGAAAAAAAGCAGTTCCGGTCTTCTAAATAAACATATCCATTTAATAGAAAACCACTCCTTCCGGGGGTGGTTTTCTATTGGTGCATAATCAGAAAAACCGCAAAGAGAAAAATCCAGACCGCATCGATGGTATGCCAGTAATGCACCAGCAACACTAAGCGGTATTTCCGTATGGGATCGGTAAAAAACAGCAACCGCCGAATTGCATTCCCGGTGTGGGTTGCAGTGCGGAACAAGGCAACCACGAGCATAACGACACCGGCTAACACGTGAATCACATGCAAGCCGCTGAGCACGTACAGATAGCCGGCCGCCGGCGTGCCGTGCAGCGTTACCGAACGGGAATACAGGAGTTTCCATCCCAGCAACTGGCACAGGATGAATCCGGCGCCCATCAGCAGAGCATACAAATAACCGCGGCGCAATTTTTTGAAATCTTCGGCGATATACAGCCGGATTTGGCGATGCATGACCAGGCTGATACCCGCTGCCAGCGGAGTGCTCACCCAAAATATGGATGGTAAACTGAACTGTTCCCAGGTGGCCTGTTTATCGTTGAACAGATAAGCGAAACCGAGGGTGAGAAACAACAATGCGATGCCGGCATACACAAAATACAATATGACGGAAAGCGGCCAGAATACTTTATCATTGGTATTGTCAATCCCGAGGCGCATAGTGCAAGAACAAATTTACGGCTGCCCGGTTTTTAATTTTCTTAATTTCGCAACAGATGAGAAAGATAGTAATACTGCTGTTGATTGCGTATTGTGCCGGAGGCGCTGCACATGCGCAAAGCACGCAACACAAACACTCAAAACCCTATTACGTGGTAATCGAAGACGGCTCTTTCACCAATACAAAGTCCGAAAGAGGGTCAAAACTCACCGGCTACTACGAACGGGACACGCTGGTAAAAATGGTGGCATGGATCGGCTTTAACAGCGGCGACATCACCCGGGAATTTTTCTATTGGCAGAACCGGCCAATAGTGATTACCGAAACACATAAACTCTACAACCCCGCCACATCTACGCCTATCGACAGCATAAGCCCGTCGTACAATGCACGCTTCGTATTTACCGACGGCGAACTTACCGATATCAAACAAAAAGGCACCTACAGTTTCACCGAAATGCCCTCTGACAAAAAAACGCAGGAAGCCACCTACCTGGCCATGGCGGCTCAGTATGCCGCAGCGCTCGACACGGCGAGAGCAGATAAACACAATCGCATCAAAATGAAGAAAAAAGACAAGGAGAAACAGGATAAATAACATTCAAAAAATTCAAAAGACACATATACCGTTATGAAACATCATTTACTGGAAGGCAAAAGAGGAATTATTTTCGGCGCATTGGACGAGAGCTCCATCGCATGGAAAGTTGCGTTGAAATGTTTTGACGAAGGCGCAACATTTACGCTGACAAATGCACCCGTAGCCATGCGGATGGGCGCCATCAGCAATCTCGCCGAGTCGTGCAAAACCCGGGTTATACCTGCCGACGCCACTTCGACAGAGGACATCGAGAAACTGATAGACCAGAGCATTGCCGCATTGGGCGGCAAACTGGATTTCATCCTCCACAGCATCGGCATGTCGCCAAATGTGCGCAAGGGAAAAACCTATACGGATTTGAATTACGATTACCTCTCCAAGACTCTGGATGTATCCGCCATATCATTTCATAAAATCATCCAGGCCGCCTATAAAAAAGATGCGATGAATGAATGGGGCAGCATCGTTGGCCTGACGTACATAGCCGCACAGCGCACGTTTCCGAGCTATGGCGATATGGCAGATGCCAAGGCGACACTGGAGAGCATAGCCCGCAGTTTCGGTTACCACTACGGCAAATTCCGCAAGGTGCGGGTGAACACCATTTCACAATCGCCGACATGGACCACTGCCGGCAGCGGTGTCAAGGGCTTCGATGCGTTCTTCAATTACGCAAATACCCTCGCTCCTCTCGGAAATGCGAGTGCAGAAAGCTGTGCCGACTACTGCCTGTTTCTGTTCAGCGATCTGAGCCGCATGATAACGATGCAAAACTTGTTTCACGACGGCGGATTCAGCAGCACCGGCGTCAGCGAGGAAGTGCTGCAAGTATTCTCTGCTGGTTCGGGCGAAGGGCAGTGAACACAGGGCGCAGAGTGAGAAAATAATGTAGCAACGCAACATCCGTAAAATGCGTATTCGCAATTGCCGTAACTTCGATTTATGAAACACTGCGCTATACAAAATCATAATGTAATAATTACCCTGTTTGGGTTTATTTCTGCCTTTTCCTGCCATAGAGAGGCAACACCGCAAATTGCGCCTAAATACGAGGCAGTTCAACCATTTCACGAAGGGCTGGCCGCTGTAAAACTGCAGAATGCATGGGGCTTCATCGATACATCCGGAAATATGGTGATTGAACCTAAATACGCAGAGGTTTCACCCTTCCAAAACGGCCGCACAACGGTTACCACAACGGATCAAAAAAAATTAATACTCAATACAAAAGGTGAAATACTTGAAACCGTAAACTTTCTGGAATCCGGGACCCCCATTGCTGATTTACCCGGGTTGTTATTATTTACCGAAAATGGATTTTGGGGTGTAAAAAATAAATCCGGTGTTGCAGTAATTCCGTCTCACTACAGTGAACTTCATTATGTGGGACAAGGGTTGTTTGTGGGATACTACGCTCCCGAAGTATCCCATCATCTCATCAATGCAGAAGGCGTTGTGATTTATAATAACAAGGGACCGATTCAATCAGCAATTGTCAATAACAAAATGGTAGTCGAAAATTACGACCACTTGTCCGGCATCATAAATACATCGGGTGAAGTTGTCATTCCAACGGAATATTTAACACTGGAATTACAACCCGGATATATTGTGTACGGCAAGGAGACAGGATATCTCGGCACCATGGATTACATGGGCAGGATCATTATCCCCAACACTTATAACCGCTTTGAATTATTCGGAGTGGATCGGGCCATACTATACAATGCGGATACCGGCCGCGGTCAAATGCTTACCGAAACCGGCAACCCCGTCGGTGACCCAATGCAGATGGTGAGCGGAACACACTTCTTTGACCTGCTGCCTGTGGAAGGTTCCAATAAAAAATGGGGCTATATCAATAACCGCTTTGAACAAAAAATTCCTGCGGTATTTGATTATGCAGAAAACTTTTTCCCTTCGGGAGCTGCAATCATTTTAGCAGGAGGTCGCAAAGGGTTAATTGACACAGCGGGCAAGATCATGATTGCACCTGTCTATGAAGAAATAATTTACAATGCAAATTATTATACGCTTTATAAAGATATGCGCTACGAAATAGCCGATTCAAATTTCAGGATAGTGGTAAGCGCTTCAAAACACCCCATTGAATACATAGGCAACGGGGTATATTTCCGGTATAAAATCAGTAACTCTATTGATATTGCACGACCTTCACTTTGGTATAATACAAAGGGAGAAATCACATTGATAAGCGAGGGGAATATCTCCGGCGTCTATAGTTTATGCAACCAACTACTGGCCGACGGCAGCGAATTAGAAAAAGGCGATATCGCTGTTCTGGTTGAATCCGAGGGGATGATCGCCATGAAACGCAATGGAAAATGGGGCTTTTTTACTTGCAGTCCTGCTGTTTCTCATACAAGGCGATAAGTTGATGGCGCAGTGCCGAGGTTTTCGGCGTTGTCGGCGAAGGCTTATATCAACGGCGGTAAGACAGAAACCTTCAAGGCGGCGTATGAATATGCGCTTTCCTTCAAGTTTTTATTACCTTCGGTCTTTGACAACATGATATTTCGTATTCAAAAGATGGCAGGTGTTGTGATTTGCTTTCAAGTTTTTATTACCTTCGGTCTTTGACAACTC
>CAZBHH010000014.1:0-66516 GCA_964492065.1 uncultured Chitinophagales bacterium
GTTGGTTAGAATACGTGCCTGTCACGCACGGGGTCGCGGGTTCGAGTCCCGTCCGCTCCGCAAAAAAAAACCTCCGGTTGCGGAGGTTTTTTTTATCTATGAAAAGAAATTCATCACATTTGCCTTGCAGCGGTATCGCCGGCGAATTTTTTTATCGGCTGTCGCAATTTGCCCTGCAAGCTGTAATCTACCTGGACGGTTTCGTATTAATAAACACCTTTAGTGGCATTCCGGCCGGGCATGATTCCTTTACCTGAGTTGCCGGTTCCACCCTTGCGATAGCACCGGCATTGTGTGCTAAGCATTGCATATTTCAGTGTTTTTATTGGTTATAAGATGTTTTATTGGCCATATTGCACAAGTGGTGCCAAAATTTATTTTTTCGCCGTTACGATGCGGGGCTTACCCTGGAAATCACGGTGCAATTCGACTGCATTAAAGCCCGATGTACTAAACAAATCGATGACTTCTTTGGAATGTTCTTCGTGAATTTCCATTACAACAATTCCCATTGGTCGCAATAATTGGTTTGCCTTTTTTGCGATGATCCGGTAAAAATACATGGCATCTTCACCGGGAGTGAACAGCGCCGTATGCGGTTCGTATTGCAGGACATTGGCGTGCAGTGATGCTTTTTCGGAAGGCACTATATAGGGCGGATTGCTGAGTATTAAATCAAATCCCGGAATCCCCGGCACATTAAATTGTTCGATGCCGCATGAATAAAAGTGAATTTCAGTTTGATGTGCAATGGCATTTGCCTGCGCCACGGCGATGGCCGCTTCTGAAATATCGATTGCGTACATAACACACTGTGGGCAACGTTTCTTTACGCTGATGGCGATACATCCAGATCCGGTTCCAATATCTAAAACTGCCAATGCCTTATCCCCGGTTAAGTCAATGGCGAGTTGCACCAGTTCCTCGGTTTCAGGCCGCGGAATTAAAACGGCAGGCGACACCTTAAATGGCGCATCAAAAAACCAGGCAGTGCCCGTAATGTATTGTACCGGTTCGCACTGCAGCAAGCGCATCGAAAGTGTATCCAGTTTCTGTACTTCGGCTGTGCTGAGCTCCCGTTCGCTGAGAAGAAATTGCTTTCCGTATAATTCTTCCAGCAGGTATTTGGAAATATTGCCCGCTTCGCGATTTTCGTAGATGCCGCTCAATAGTGTCGTCAGTTGCCGGTGGAATTGCGCCAGTTTCATCGATTAAAATTACAAGTTGTAAATCAAGTCGTAGCTTTGATGCAATGAATTTCGAGGCGATAATGGAGCGTTGTTTTTTACTCGCCAGCCGTGGTGCCGGGCATGTTGCGCCCAATCCGATGGTGGGTTGCGTCATTGTACACGACGGCAAAATCATTGCAGAGGGATATCACAGTCAATACGGTGGACCGCACGCCGAAGTGGTCGCCGTACAAAATGCAATTGCCGCGGGATTCACCGATTTCGACGAAGCTATGCTGATTGTAAACCTGGAGCCGTGTTCGCATCACGGGAAAACGCCGCCCTGCGCCGACCTGGTTATTGAGAAAGCATTTAAAACCGTTGTGATTGCATCTGCAGACCCGAATCCGAAGGTTGCGGGAAACGGTATAAAAAGATTGCGTGATGCGGGCATTGAAGTTGTCACCGGCGTCAGCGAAGCGGCAAACGCTATTCTAAATGCGCACTTCTTTACCTTTCACAGAAAACACAGGCCGTATATCACCTTGAAATGGGCGCAGAGCAGCGACGGATTTATTGCCAGGGAACATTACAAACAGGTGAAACTCAGCAATGCATTCAGCGATGTCCTGGTACATAAGATGCGTGCTGAACACATGGCTATCCTGGTGGGCGGACGCACGGCTGTAATGGATAATCCCCAGTTGAGTGTGCGCCTGTGGATGGGGAAGTCGCCATTGCGCATCGTGCTGGACAGCAAGGGTTTTGTCCCAAAAAATTTGCACCTGCTGGACAATACAATCCCTACCTGGATTTTTAACCCATTGGTGGAAGGAAAAAAAGACAATACCGAATTTATCAAGTGTATTGGTAAAAATGCAGTGAAACAGGTATTACAACACTTGTACTCTCAAAATATCAATAGCCTGCTGGTTGAGGGTGGCGCAATCACACTCAACAATTTTATTCATGGCAATACATGGGATGGCATTACCGTCATTGAAACGCCGCATGTGTTAAAGAATGGTATTGCCGCTCCTTCCAGGCCTGACCTGCCTTATTCAAAAACACACCTGTTCGACAATGCAATAATAAATTACCGCAATGGGTAATCCCGCTGCAGGATATTTTTCAAATTGTGCGCATTTTGAATAGCTGCCCAATTTGCAATTTTGTTTGCAACCGGACATAAAAAAACATCCCCTGCCGGAACAGGGGATGTTTGTATTGAGATACAAGATAAATCAAGGGAAAATACCCATTGCAGTATAGTCGGAAGCAATTTTATTGATAGCCACAACGAATGCCGCTGTACGCAGGTTTTTCACTTTGTCGTTTTTCTTCAACTCGTTGCGGATTTCGTGGTACGAATTGATCATGGTTTCTTCCAGTCCGGAACGCACCAGGTCAATTTCATCGGCACCGCGGGACAATTTATGTTTATCGGCTTCATTGAGTGTGGCGCCGGTAATTTTTTCAAATGTCTCGATCAGGTTTAAATTGGAAGCCTGATCAAAGCGCTTGCTCAAACGGCCGAAACGCACGTGCGATAAATTCTTTAACCATTCGAAATAGGAAACGGTAACACCGCCGGCGTTCAGGTACATATCGGGAATAACCATAATGCCCATTTTATCGAGGATTTCGTCGGCTTCGGAAGTCAGCGGGCCATTGGCGGCTTCTGCCACAATTTTCGCTTTTATCCTGGGTGCATTTTCTTCTGTAATCACATTCTCCAAAGCGGCGGGTACCAGGATGTCGCAGGGTTGTTCCAGGATATCGCTCGTCTTCGGGAAATTGGTTGCACCCGGGTAATTTAAAATTGAACCGGTGGATTTCCGGTGGTTGAATACGCTTTCGACATCCAGGCCTTCAGTATTGTAAATAGCGCCTTCCATTTCGCCGATACCGATAATTTTCGCACCGCCTTCCTGGAAGAATTTAGCGGCGTAGAACCCTACGTTACCAAATCCCTGGATGATTACGGATTTGCCTTGCAGGCCTTTTGTCAAGCCTATTTTCTGCATATCCTCTTCGAAGGTACACGCTTCGCGGGTTCCGTAAAATACACCTAATCCGGTGGCTTCCCGGCGGCCGTTGATTCCCTGCTGGGTAACGGGCTTCCCGGTAACGCAGCCATAACCGTCCACTGAATCGGGATGCAATGCCATATAGGTATCCACTATCCAGCTCATTTCTCTCTCGCCGGTGCCGTAGTCCGGGGCGGGAACATCCTGGCCCGGGCCCAACATATTCTTTTTCACCAGCTCGGCCGCATAGCGACGGGTAATTCTTTCAAGTTGGTCAACGGTGTATTCTTTGGGATTAATTTTTATGCCGCCTTTTGCGCCGCCAAAGGGCACATCGACAATGGCGCATTTATAAGTCATCAAACTGGCGAGGGCCATGACTTCATCTTCATTCACCATGATATCGTAGCGCACGCCGCCTTTTGTGGGTGTGCGATGATGGCTGTGCTGAACTCTCCAGGCTTCAATAACCTTGTATTCGCCTCCAATTTTAATGGGGAACTTCATGTGGTACACACTGTTACATGCCCGTATCTGGTCAAGTAACCCACGGGGGTGGCCCGTGATTTCGGCAGCTTTCTCAAAATTTTTGACAACGCTTTCAAAGAAACTCATGTTGCTCATATCATTTGTATTTATTTATTGTTTGTGTTATCGTCTTCCAGTTTTTTTAATTTTCTGTCAATGGTAATCAGGTAAAAAATTAATCCGAATAAAATTATCAAAATCACGCCTACAACCACCCAAATCAGGCCGGAGCTTCTCAGGCCGGTTGCCATTTCCGGCGTCTTAGGCTCATACGTTGAAATTGCTGTTGAATCGCTTTCTACATCCACCGTGGCGGTAGTCGCTTCAATTGATTGGGCAAAGGTATAGGAACTTAATGGAATACAAAAAGTAGAAAAGAGGATACTTGTAAAAACCAATATTTTTCTCATTATCAAACTGCAATTTGGTTGATTCTGTAGTGGAGTACGTGCATGCGGATATGCAGGGATGCAATCCAGAGCCCCAGGCCGAAATAGCCGAGGATGGCGGGGTAGAAGACGAGGCGCATGGTGTTGTCCAGGTCGTACATGCTGAATGCGGGATTGCCGCCGTTGCCGGGGTGTAAACTGTCGGTTAACCTGGGTATAACAAAGATGAATACTATCAATAATACATACGAGAAAATGCTGTAAACGGCCGAAACCCTCGCCCGCTTTTCTTCATCCTCGATGCTGCCCCGCAAAATGAAATAGGCGGCATAAATCAAAATGCCGATAAATGCCCCCAGGATTTTCGTATCGGAATAAATCCAGGATACCAGATTGCCCCAGGTGTTGCTGCCCCACAACATGCCCGTTAAAAAACCCAACACACCAAATACCAGGGCAGTTTTGGCGCAGCTTTGTGCCACAATATCATAAACAAGTTTGGAAGAGCGCAGGTATTTAATACTGAAAACGAGGGAAACGAGTAATAGTAGTATCATGGTAAACCACAGAGGCACGTGAAAAAACAAATTGCGAATGGTTTCATGCAGTACAAACCGTGCGGGTACATCCATCAATAAACCGCCGGTAAACGTATAGAGCAGAAGCAGCACTGTAGCGTATTTCCACCAGGATTTATGAAGCTGCCCTAACATAATTTTCAGTCACGCCAAAGGTAAGGAAATAAAATCATTGCCAATGTGATAATGACGATATTTAAAGCGGCGAGATACAGCAGGTCCTGGGCATTTACGGCAAGGGCATTAGCCTTCAGCGATTCCAGTGAAATGCGTATGAGGATTTTAATAACCGGTATCAAAATCGGGAATGCCAGCACCGCCATCAGGGTGCCGCTGTTATTCGCTTTGGAAGCCACGGCGGAGATCATTGAAAAAACGGATGCGAGGCCGATAGCCCCCGTAAATAAAGCCAGGAAAAAGGAGGTACTGTCGGCTACCGGATAGCCGGCGCTCATGCTGTAGAACAACAGCGCTAATGCGGTGAGCACCAGCATCACCATCATGTTGTAAATGATTTTCGACAGGATAATGGACTGGGCCGATACCAGGGTGTACAAAAACAATTGCCTGCCGCTGCTCTCCTGTAAAAAGCTCTTCGCTACAGCATTTACTGCAGTAAAGACAATAATAATCCAGAATAAAACAATCCAAACCGGGCCGTTCACATCTTCAAAGGTGAAAAAAACGATCAGGATAATGCAGAGCAGGTAGAGCAAAATTCCGCTGAAGGCGTATTTGTTTCTCCATTCCAGTACCAGGTCTTTTTTCACCAGCCGCCAGGTGTCGCTCCAAAATTGCATGCTGCGAAGTTAGCCTACGGATACTTACATTTGTGAACTATGATTCAGAAAATATTAATTGCCAATCGCGGGGAAATAGCCCTACGGGTGATGCGCAGTGCAAAGGAGATGCAGATACAAACCGTAGCCGTTTATTCGGAGGCCGACCGCACGGCGCTGCACGTGCGCTATGCCGATGAAGCGTATTTGTTGGGCCCTGCCCCATCGGCGCAGTCTTACCTGAAGGGGGATGCCATCATTGCCATTGCCAAACAATGCGGCGCTGACGCCATTCATCCGGGCTATGGATTTTTGAGTGAGAATGCCGATTTCTCACGCAAGGTAAAGCAGGCAGGTCTGATTTTCATCGGGCCGGACGCCGAGAGTATTGAGATGATGGGAAGTAAACTGGCGGCTAAGCGGGCGGCAAAACAATTCGATATCCCCATGGTGCCGGGAACGGAACACGCCATCGCGGATGTGGAAGAGGCAAAGACAATAGCGAAATCCGTGGGTTATCCCATATTGATAAAGGCTTCTGCGGGCGGTGGCGGCAAGGGTATGCGGGTGGTGGTATCGGAAGAAGAATTGGAAGAACAAATGCAGCGTGCGATGAGCGAGGCCCAAAGCGCCTTTGGCGATAATTCCGTATTTATCGAGAAGTATGTCGCCTCGCCGCGGCATATTGAAGTGCAAGTTCTTGGCGACAGGCACGGCAATATCATCTATTTATTTGAGCGGGAATGTTCCATCCAGCGGCGCCACCAGAAACTGGTGGAAGAAGCGCCGAGTGCGGTAGTCAACGATGCCATGCGCCAGGCGATGGGCGAAAGTGCTGTTAAGGTGGCTAAGGCATGTAATTACGTGGGTGCGGGTACGGTGGAATTTCTGGTAGATGCGGAGTTGAATTATTACTTTCTGGAGATGAACACCCGCCTGCAGGTGGAACACCCGGTTACCGAATGCATCACCGGCCTGGACCTCGTCCGCGAACAGATACGCATTGCCGACGGAGAACCGCTGCATTTAAAGCAGGAAGACCTCTCCATCAACGGGCATGCCATCGAACTGCGCATCACCGCCGAAGATCCCGCCAATAATTTTCTGCCGGATATCGGCAAACTCATCACTTATTCCCGCCCGCAAGGCGCCGGCGTGCGTGTGGACGACGGCTATGAGGAAGGTATGGAAATACCGCTTTATTACGATCCGCTGTTATCGAAATTAATCGTACATGCCGAAAACCGCGACCTGGCCTGTGAGCGGTTGGTTCGTGCCATTGATGAATATAAAATTACCGGAGTGAAAACCACTCTGCCGTTCGGCAAGTTTGTAATGCGCCATCCCGCTTTCCTGTCGGGGAATTTCGATACCCGGTTTATTGAAACCTACTTCACCCCTGATGTATTGGAAAAGGGCAATGCGGATGAAATGAAAATTGCAGCCATCGTAGGCGAGCAGGTGTTGCGGCAGTCAAAAGCGAAAACCGACGTTACACGGCAACCGGGAGGGTACAGCAAATGGAAGAAAAACAGAACGCGGTATTAATGGTATGCACTGCGCTTCAGGCAGGCGTTGCATACCGCTGCCTTACGCTGACATATTGCACATTGCGAGCAGATTGACAGGATTGTTATAATGCGTGTTTTCAATACGCATCAAACACATCACCCGGCATTTACGTGATTAAAACATGCAAAACAACAAATTTCCGGAACATATTTGCGGGAAAACATTTTAATTTATTGAACAACGGTATGCGTGCCTATTGGGAATGGCAGCCCGCTACCGCAATGTATAATCCATTAATCCTGCCGTTCGGAATTATTTCATCACGGGTTCCAGTTTCCTGAGTTCTTCTGCACTCCAGTCGGTGGTCGAATACACCTTGCGGATCATCTCCGCATAAGTACTCTGTGCCATAAATGTTTTTAAAGCGTTGCGTGCAGGGCTTGCCAGTCGGTAATTAAATGCGAGCGCTCCGTTAAATAAATTGCGCACCAGCATTTCATTGCAATAGTTTAACGCTATCAATGCGCTGAATGCATTGTTGCGGGTGCGGAACTCATATCCCGGCCCGGCGTATTGCACCAGTTCGTCGAGCATGGCCCGGGTAGCTTTATAGCCGTGCAATTCAATCCATGCAATGCGGATATTTTTATTGACGCCCATCGCATCTTTGACTATGTCCAGGTAGTGCGATTTATCTTCGGGGTTTAGCTCGCATAATGTGCGCAATGCAATTTCAATATTGATGTAATTATAATCCCTCAACAAATTTTCATAATCCTTACGCAGCTTTTTATTGTAATCAGTTGTATTACTAATAGCCGCCCGGCGCACCAGTGCATTGGAATCGCTTAGTGCGGACTTGAAAACGGCAGTCGTATGCTTATCCGCATCGCCGGCTAACTGGTACAGTATTTCAGATTTGATTCCATGCCAGGTTTCTCTGTTGTAGAGTGTAATCAGGTCATTGCGCTTTTCATCTATGGAAGTATAGCGCATGCCTGTCAATGCATCAAACCTGTCCATCATATTGGGGGCATTAAATGCCTGGTACTTCAATTCGGTGTAATCCTTTTTGAAATTGACGGATGCATAAACCTGGCTGTTGGGGTCGAACAGGACAAATGCGATCTGTTTGTGATATGTATTCGGAACGGAAGCGATTGTAGTGTCTTTTTCCACCCATACTTTTTTCTCATCGAAGCTGCCGTCGGTGTAATGCACCTGCATTACAATGGGCATTTTGAACAAGCCAATGGTTTCGGTTTTTTTCTGAGTCTGTAAAACCGTTATCACCGTATTTGTAGAATCGCCCGCATAGCTCACCGTATATACCGGAAATCCGCCCTTGTAAATCCATTCGTCAAAAAACCAATCGAGATTTATTCCAAGGGTTTTTACAAATTGGATATACAAATCGTAAGTGCTCACATTTTGATATTTGTTTTCTTCGAGATAGGCAGTAATCACTTTGCGGTACTGATCGTCGCCGACCACATAGCGCAACATGTCCAACACCAGGCTGCCTTTGGGGTAATGCCGCGAGCTGCCGGCTTTGGAATGCGCCACCGGTAAGTCGTCATTTGCATCCGCTGAAAATGCGGATATCATTTCATCCCTGCGCTTCCACTGATAATAGTCTTCGCCGAATTTGTACTGCATGAATTTTTTTGAGTAATGCGTGGCAAAGCTCTCGTGCAGCCAGTGATTGGTAGAGTTCCATTCGGTAATATAATCGCCAAACCACTGGTGAGCGAGCTCATGGGCATTGGTTGCATAATAATTGCGGTCCACTGCCACCCGTGCATCCTGCATATAATAATCGGTGAAAATAGTGGCCGAAGTATTTTCCATGGCGCCGTATAAAAATTCCTGTACCGGCACATTGGCATAATTTCCCCACGGATAAGGAACGCCGGTCTCGTGTTCCATCCAATCCATCATTACATCCGAATAACCATAGGTGGGTTCAATTGTATTTTCCTTCCCGGGATAATAGTATTGCCTGATAACCACTCCGCTTTTCGAAACGTAATCCTTGTAAGTGTATTCCCCGATGGATAATTGAATCAGGTAAAATGCATGCGGTTGGTTTAATGCGTAATGCCAGGTCTTAGTTTTGTTATCCCGGTTAGCTGTTTCTGCAATAAGTTTTCCGTTGGAGATTACCGTATAGTTTTTATCGAAAGTAATCACGAGTTCGGTAATCAGTTTATCATCCACGTCGTCGTACCCCGGGATCCAGAACCGGTTGTCGGTTCCCTGGCCCTGCGACCAAACCTGGTTGCGTATCCTGTCGGGATCATCTGCTGCCGCAACGGGCTCCACATTCCATCCGATAAAATACAATCCTTTGCGGGGGGTGGATGTATAATCAATTTGCAATGTATGTTCCGTATCCCATTGTAATGCCGGGTTGAAGTATATCGTAACTCCGGCGCTGTCTCGTTTAAACCGCGAGGCTTGCGCATCGAGTGTAACTGCATTGAACAATATGCCCGGTGCGTCCAGGAATACAGAATCCACCAGTTGCTGTTTGGGCTTAAACGTGTAATGCGCTACACCTGCCACCTGGCCCTGGTAGGGATCAATGGATAATTCCAATAACAAATGTGTGAAGTCCACATTGTGCGGGCGTATTCTTCCCCCGGGATCAGAAATATAAGATACTGTTTGTGTGTAAGCACCAACCGGGATGAGAAGCAGCAGGAAAAAATATTTACGCATGTTTCGGTTTTTTTGTAAAAATACATAAGTCGGGTAATGCATGAGAGCCGCAATTTGTTAATCTCCTTTTTTGCGATTGTAAAATTTACGGTATTGTTTTTTCGCACAATCATTACCATTAAACAGGGAGTGTTGCAGGATTATCAAATGGATTGAGGATACCGGTGATAATTGAGAATCGGGCAGTGCAGCCGGCGCAGTATAATTCAAATAAACAAACAGGGCCATGTGTTATCCGGTTGTGCGGAGCGGTTGATTTACATTCACCGGCAAAGGGCTGTTTTGAGTAATATGGTCTATCAGCAGCGGCGCATAATAGGGGGCAAGGGAAAAGCCTTTGGTACCGAGGCCATTGAAGATGAATATATTTGGATGTGCGGGATGCCTTCCGATTACGGGCATCCTGTTTTTCATCGTCGGGCGGATACCGGCTCCGTGTTGCAGGATGCGGTAAGGCGCTTCGAGCAAGGCGCTGAGTTTCGTTTGAAGCTGATGCAGCCCGTGGGGTGTCGGCCCATCATCCAGGTGTTCCCATTCGTTGGTGGCGCCTGCCCAGAATATTTCGTTTCCCAGCGGCACGAGCGCAATTTCTTTCTGATAAGTATAGGTTGTTTGCAAACCGGGGATATGCAGAATCAGGTATTGGCCTTTCGCCGGTTTGAATTGCAGAAACTGCAACAGCGGATTTTTAATAGCCGCATATCCCTCGCAGAAAATAATATTTCTGTACGTCGCACTATTCCAGCGCATATTGTTTGTTCCCAATTGAAGATCCGCATGGTGCAATGTGGCGGTGATTAATTGATTTTTTTGAATCAGCAATTTGCGGTAGGCATCCACAATATGTTGCGGAAATACCTGTAATGCATTTAGAATTGTTACACCGCCAAACTGATTGGTTATCTGCGAATCTATGTGTCGCGATGCGTCAAATTCAATAATCCATTCCGGGTTTGATGCACTTTTCCCGTTGGCTTTCCATGCGTTGAGCGCTTCAGCACTTTTGTGCAATCGGATTATTTCAGTAGTTCTGTAAGTGGAGATCTGCAGCGTTTCTTGCAGGCTGCCGTAGGTGGATTTCGCCCGGAGCAGCAGTTGTTCAATATTCCATTGCAGTGCAAATTTTCTTCCTGTCACCGGATTGATGATACCTCCGGCACAAGTGGTGGCTTCCGAATTGTTGCCGGGGTCCACCACCAGGAAACTCAAGTTTCTTTTTTCCAATTCATGAGCGACAGCTACACCTGCAATGCCAAACCCGACTACGAGGAAATCAATCATGCGCCAAAGTTAGGTAGCAATGCGCATTGCCCGCAGCATTTCTCTTTTGCCGGGGGGGCCGGGCAGACGTTCCACCCGAAACCCGGCCTGCTGCAATGTCCGGCGCACTGCTCCCTTGGCGCAATACGTTACCAGCAGCCCGTGTGGCAATAACAGTTGAAATAACTTTTCAAAATTGGACAAACTCCAGATATCGGGTTGTACCTGAGGGCCGAAGGCATCGAAATAGACGAGGTTGTACTGCGGGGATGTTGCGAACGCCTCCAGCGTAACATGCCGCTTCAGCAAATCAAAGCCGGGCACAACGGATGTTTCCGATTCAAAGGGTGCGCTGTGTATGGCATTGAAAATGGGTTTGTATTTTTCATCGCCCAGGAATTGTGCGTAATTCAGTGATTGAATGAGCCCTGTATCCAGCGGAAAGGGTTCAAGAGCCGTATAGTGTATGGTTAAATGATGTGCATCGGCGAAGGCGTAACTCAACAGCGCATTTAAGCCCGTACCCAATCCTATTTCGAGAATGCGTATCGACTGTGCGTTTTGCATCAATTGCCGCAGTCCGGCGTCGATGAATACGTGTTGTGATTCGGTAATGGCGCCATATACTGAATGATAGTTTTCATTGAATGCGGGATGAAATACCGTATTTGAACCGTCGGCTGTTGATAGAATACGGCAATTCATTGTTTTTTATTGCGGTTCTCTTCTTTCAATTCATACACTACCCGCAGGTAATCTTCCTCGGTGAAATCATCGTCATCATCATCGTCGTCGCCCAGGTCTGTTTTGGGGGGCAAATCCACTTTGCGATAGATAAATGCGATAAAAGCGCCGGCGACGCCGCCCATCAGGTGGCCTTCCCATGAAATATGCCAGTCGATCGGCAATAAGCCCCAAACAATACCGCCATATAGGAACACCACGAACAGCGAGAGTGCGATTGACTGTATATCTTTTCTGAATATTCCGCTGAAAAATAGGAAAAATGCGAAACCGTACACCAGGTTGCTCGCACCGATGTGATAGGAAGGTCTGCCCGTCAGCCACAATAAAAATCCGGAAGCGAAATAAATAAAAACAAATGCCTTAAACGCCACCTTGCGGTAAGTAAACAGCATTAAAAATCCCAGGATTATAAAGGGAACAGTGTTGGAAATAAGGTGGTTCCAGTCGCCGTGAATGAGCGGAGAGAACAAAATACCCCGCAGCCCTTTAAGAGTGAGCGGGTACACACCCCATGTGGCAAGGTCGATATGCGTCAGCGCTTCAAAAATTTTTACCAGCCACATCAGCGCAACAAAAACAATAGGTATAAATATGCTGGTATAGAGCAATTGGTTTTCTTCCTCTCTGCTCAGCGGTTCGCGGTTTCGCCCCGGATTAATTTTTTGAAAGTTGAACATACTTTGCCTCTGCAAGTTGCTGCAGAATTTCCAATATTTCCCTTTGCAAAGTAACGCCTTTATCCTGATTGTACCACTTTTGCACATCTGCTTTCCAGATTTCACCATCCACGCCGTTCTCCTTTGCCGTTTTCACTAATTCTGCAACTGCCTTTTGCCTGGGTCCCCAGGTGGCTAGGGGTGTATTGGTCTCGGCATCCAGGAAAATAAACTTCGGGATACTGCGTGTGCCGTTGGTGAGAAACCGGTTCATAATTTCGGGATTTTCGTCACGCAGTATAATGTCGAGGTCGATATGCAGTTGCCGGGTCAATAGTGCCAGCGTGGCGGTGTTAGGCGCCGCATCGCCACACCAGGATTCAACAATCGCCAGAATGCGCACATTCGGAGTGTATGTTTTTGAGAATTCGACTACTTCGGGTATAACCGTCCATGTATTGTTTACACGCTCCATGCGCTGCGCATTCATTTTGGTAAAATACACTTCTGTTTCTCCCGGTTCACCGGTCGTCCCGCCATTTGACGCCAATGAGCGCATTAATTGCATATATGTATCGTAACTGTAGGTATTCAGTGTCTCAATCGCTATTGATTTTTCTGTTTTTGTTAACATATTTTATGATTTTATTTCTGAAAGTGTAAAAGTATTACCAACAAACTGCAATTTAATTGACATTCGTCACAAGCCATTGTAACTTTGGTCTCAATGAGATATTATAAGTATATTTTGTCTTATTCAGTTCCCCTCACCGCATGTATCAGTATATATGCCGGGGGAATATTCTCATATCTGGCTATTTTCTATTGCTTTGTCATTTTGCCGATACTGGAATTTCTGTTGCCCGAAAATCTCGATAATCTCAATGCGGCAGAAGAGGCATCGGCGAAGGACGATAAAGTTTTTGACTGGATTCTCTACCTCAATCTGCCCCTGGTATATTGCACCCTGTTATATTTTCTAATCCGCATTTCCGACAGCGGCCTCGCATGGTGGGAGCAGGCGGGTATGGTGCTGGCCATGGGGCTTTGCGGCGGCGTGATAGGCATCAATGTAGCGCATGAACTGGGGCACCGCAGAAATAAAACCGAACAGTTTATCGCAAAATTATTGCTGTTGTTATCGCTGTATATGCATTTTAGCATTGAACACAACCACGGGCATCATAAAAATATGGGGACTGATAAAGATCCCTCCTCCGCAAAATACAACGAACCGGTTTACGCCTTTTACTTTCGCTCGCTTATATTTTCATTTTTCTCGGCATGGGATATACAAATGCGCATGCTGGAAGCTAAAGGGCAGCGATTTATTTCCATCCACAATCAAATGCTGCTGTTTATGCTTGTAGAGAGCTTTTGGTTAATATTTATCGGTGCTTATTTCGGCATGATGGCATTGATGCTGTATCTCGCCGCAGCGTTCGTCGGGGTGTTGTTTTTGAAATCCATAAATTACATAGAGCATTACGGATTGCGCCGGAAACTCAAGGGTGAAGATGTGTATGAGCGCATTAAGCCGTGGCATTCGTGGAACAGCAATCACTTTATCGGGCGGATGGTATTTTACGAACAGACACGCCACAGCGATCATCACTGTATTACCAACCGGAAATTCCAGATACTGCGCAATGTGGAATCTGCACCTCAGTTACCTGCCGGATATCCGGCCATGATTCTCCTTTCGCTGATGCCGCCGCTGTGGTTCAGGGTTATGAATAAGCGGGTGCGGGAAACCGGCGCAGCGCAGCGGAACCTGCCGCTTGAAGTTTAAGGCGGCTTCACACCGTTACAATTACAACCGCCATTGCGATTTTTTATTCATGCTGTTACTCGTGTATTCCGGCAAAAAAATGGTAGAGCAGGCGGATGCCGAAGCCTACGCCGCCTTTCTGTCGGTAGCCGTTTTCTTCTTTCATAAAGGCAGCGCCCGCAATATCCAGATGCAACCAGGGATAATCGGTGAAGTGTTCTAAAAACTTTCCGGCGGTTGCAGCGCCGGCAACCGGCCCGCCGATATTTTTCAGGTCGGCTACATCGCTTTTCAACAACTCGCTGAATTCTTTCCAAAACGGTATTTCGGCAATGCGCTCATAGGTCTGCAGGCCGCTTTCGACTAACCGGTTCCTGTAGGCGTAATCCGTACCCATCAGTGCGGCGCCGTAATGTCCCGTAATGGCAGATGCGGCGCCGGTCAGGGTGGCGAGGTCAATTACCAAGGCGGGGTTAAACTGCTTTGCATAGTGCAGCGCATCCGCCAGTATCAGCCGGCCCTCGGCATCGGTATTTTGTACTTCGACGGTGCTGCCGTCGCTCATGGTGATTATGTCGTCGGGGACTAATGCGCCATCGCCGATTCGGTTGTCGGTGGATGGTATCAGGCCGATGACGTAAATGGGCAATCGATTGGAAGCGATGGCTGCAAGAGTTCCCAGTACGGCGGCGGCACCGCTCATATCGCTTTTCATGGTACCCATATAGTTGGACGGTTTCAGGCTGTAGCCGCCGGTGTCATAGGTGACGCCCTTTCCCACCAGGATAAACGGCTTGTCATTTTTTGCATTTGCAGGTTGATAGGTGAGAATGCTGAAAGATGGCGGAACAGAACTGCCGCGGTTTACTCCCAGCAAACCGCCCATTTGCAGCGATTCAATTTGTTGTTTTTGCAACACCTCTGCCTGAAACCCGCATTGGCGTGCTTTTTCCTTTACCAGTTCACCGAGGCTGATGGAGTTCAAAGCCGTCACCGGTTCGTTGATTGTATTTTTTGCAAGCGCTACCGCATCCATTATGTGTGCAAGCGTATCCATATCCGATTGCCTCAATGCGCCCGCATTTACCTGCAATGTTTGCAGAGTGCCCTGTTTTGCTTCTTTTTTATATTTATTGAATTGATACCCTGCCAGGCAAAAGCCTTCAATTACGGCGAGAATCTCCCCGCCATTGAAACTATTGCCGTGTTGAGTAAGTAACAGCGACTCCGCTTTTTCCTTTGACTGTAACCGAAATAATTTTCCACCCGCTTGCCGGCAAATTTCTTTTATTTCGTAGTCCTGCAGGGCTGGGTCTTGTTTTAAGATTACTGTATATACACAGCGGGCGCCGGTATAAAAGACGATGGCCTGCGTTTCATTGGCTTCCAGTTTCTTTTCAATTACCGCAGCAAAGGGTTGTAGCAGCGGATGATCAGCATCTTGTATGTTGCGCACTAAAACTACCGTATGTTCCGCAATAGTTTCAGCAGATTGTATGAGTTTGAAGTTCATTTATTTTTAATAACCTGCAAAAATACATATTCGCCCGCAGGTGAAAGAACAGAGCGGTGATTTTGAAGATCACATAAACGGATTACTGCACCGGAATGCGGTTGCCGGGAAACTGTTGCAGATATTGGGCGAGAATGCGCTGCACATCCGGGGTATCCGGTCTCCATTTAATGCAGGTACGCATCGCCTCAACAGCGAGGTGGCCCTCCGTGGTATTGATGAAGCCAAACCCGAGATAATGCCCGTTTTCTACATAGACCACGCTGTTTTCTTCATTGTTGCGCCCGTCGCCGATTAAAAAATACGAGGCCGTCTCACTTTGCCAGGCTTTAATCATCGAAGTAATTCTGCCGTTGTAATCCGCTTGCGATTCCTCACCGGCACATGCGCCCCAGCAGGCGCCGCTATTATAACTGTAACAAGCGGTATTTACCTTTTGAACATGGCACAATTTGGGGCAAAGCGTATATAACCGTATTTGCTCCAACAGGAAATTGCGGGCCTGGAGATAGTTGCTGAAAATGCGCAACACATCTTTTTTGGAATTGTATTTTTCGATGGCGAGATGCATATATCCGAGTTGATCTATATACCTGAAAATACAATAGTTCCTGCTCCATAATTTTTGAGAACTGTTGTACTTCGGCGCATGTCGCTTTATTTCTTCACTCTCTAACAACAGCGCAATGAGTTCATTGCCGGTGAGCTGATAGGTGATGTGATGTGTCTCGAGGCGCAGTGCATTTTCCTTGCCGTGTTGATCGGCATAAGTGAAATGACTGTACACCCGGTTTTTTATATTTTTTGCTTTACCGACGTAGATTATTTTCCCGTCGCCGTCCAGAAAATAATAAACACCCGTTGCCGATGGCATCGCATCGAGCGTTTCGGCAGCGAGGTGCGGCGGCAGGTGTTGCTCTTTCGAATTGCGCTTAAGAGCAGCGGCGATATAATTGCCCGTATCCCGTTGTAATAACATGGAAAATAATTTGGATGTCGCCTGTGCATCGCCCATTGCACGGTGCCTGTCGCTAATTTGCACATCCAATGCCGCACATAGTTTGCCGAGGCTGTAACCGGGAAGTCCCGGGAATATCTTTTTGCTGAGGCGCACCGTGCACAATTTCTTTGTATTAAATGTATATCCCGTCGATTCAAATGCCGCTTTCAGGAAGGCGTAATCGAAACCGACGTTGTGGGCGACAAATATGTTATCGTGCAGCAAATGGTATAATTCATCGGCTATTTCGGCAAATGTCGGCGCCGTTGCTGTCATCTCGTTGGTGATACCCGTGAGTTGTGTGATAAAACCGGGTATGGACGTCCCGGGATTAATGAGCGTTTGAAAGGTGTCCACCGTTTTATGCCCGTCAAAGAGGATTACCGCAATTTCCGTTATCCCGTGCAAATCAGTTCTCGTGCCGGTGGTCTCTATATCTACAATGGCATACATTTTATTAAAACGGACATTAAAATTAAAACTCTTTTGCAGGTAATTCCATTTTATTCTTTAGTATTGTACGAATAACCTGTATTCTAAATCAGATCGGTTTGATACGAGTATTACAAATGATATATTCGGGTTGGTGTGCGTTGATGTTTACATGTTTCCTGCTGATCACCTTGCCATTTTTTTTAATAGTTCCGCTTTTGATGGGCGACAAATCCCTGGGGGCGCTGATATTTTTGTGTAAGGTGGTCGCTTACGGATTCTCATTTACCACCGGGATTTTTTACCGGTTTCACAATTGGGCGCAGGTGGATAAAAAGCGCACGTATATTCTCATTGCAAATCACCGCAGCAATTTGGATGCGCCGGTGGCTGCGGCTGCGGTTTGGGGGCGGGTGAGGCCGGTGGCCAAAAAGGAATTATTGAAAGTGCCGGTGTTAGGCCCTATCATGAAACGGCCTTCCATCATCGTGGACAGGAGCAGCAAAATGAGCCGCCTGAAAACTCTTGAACAAATGAAAAAAACGGTGGAGTCCGGAGCGCATATTTTTGTCTTCCCGGAAGGTACCCGCAATAAAACCACCGATCAGGATTTGATCGCATTTAAAGACGGCGCATTTAGTATAGCCGTTCAGACGCAGACACCCCTGCTGCCCATTATCTTTTTAAATACCGATACTCTGCTGCCTAATGCAGTACCGCTTATGCAGCCCGGTATCTGTGAGATATACTATTTGCCGCCGGTTGAAGTGAAAGGACTGACGGAAGCGGATGTTCCCAAACTGAAAAACGATGTTAGGGAAATGATGGAACAAACCTACCGGGCATTAACAAGGAAAACAGTTAAACAATGAAAGTAACATTTTGCGGCGCTGCCGGCACGGTAACGGGAAGTGCACACCTCATAACATTGAGCGATGGATTTAAGATTTTGCTGGATTGCGGCATTTACCAGGGCAATGAAAGGGAATTTGAAAATTTCAACGCATCTTTTTTGTTTAAACCGCAGGACATCGGGTGCGTGATCCTGTCGCATGCACATATTGACCACAGCGGCAGGTTGCCCAAACTGGTGAAAGACGGCTTTGATAAAAAAATATACTGCACCTCCGCCACCCGCGATCTCACCTCTATTTTACTGCTGGACAGCGCCCATATTCAAAAGCGGGAAAGTGAATTTGAACACCGGCATTACAGCGAAGATCACGAATTTGACGAACCGCTCTACGATGCTGAAGACGTGCAGCGGTGCATGGAATTATTCCGCACCGTGGAATACAACTCCTGGTTTGGCGTACATCCCGACGTGGATGTGCTTTTTAAAGACAGCGGGCATATCCTCGGAAGCGCCAGTGTGAACCTGCGCATCCGGCAACAGGGGATGAAAGATGTCTATATCGGTTTTACGGCGGATATCGGACGCCCCAACCGGCCCATATTGCGGGATCCCGATCCGATGTTGCCCTGCGACTACCTGATATGCGAATCCACTTACGGCAACCGCTTGCACAAACCCGCCGAACAGGAAACCGGCGACCTGGTGCGCATCATCCGGGAGACTTGTTTAGAGCGCAAAGGCAAGGTGATTATTCCGGCGTTCAGCGTCGGGCGCACACAGGAAATATTGTACAATATGGATAAACTGCAACAGCAGGGCGCCTTGCCCGATGTGCCGGTGTATGTCGATTCACCGCTGGCAATCAGCGCTACTTCCATTTTTCAACAACACCCCGAATGTTACGATAAAGAGTTATTGGATTACATGGTAGGCGATCCCAATCCATTCCGGTTCAAGAACCTGAAGTTTGTGAGGTCAGTGGATGAGTCAAAGAGTATCAACTCGAAAAAAGGCTGTGTGGTAATCAGCGCTTCGGGCATGATACACGCCGGCAGGGTAAAACACCATGTGTTTAACGCCATAGAACATCCCGAAAACACCATTATGCTGGTTGGTTATGCCGCGGAGAATACACCCGGCGGCCACCTGATGCGTGGAGCCGATACTATCAGGTTGTTCGGCAGGGAGCTGAAGGTGCGGGCGAAAATCGAACGCATGGAAAGTTTCAGCGCCCATGGCGATTACAGGGAAATGATCCATTACCTGCGTTCGATGAATAAGGAGAAGTTGCGCAAAATATTCTTAGTACACGGCAACGAAGATGCGCTGCATGGGTTCCGTCAGCACCTGCTCAACGAGGCATTTATGGAAGTGGTAATTCCCGTGCTGGGCGAGAGTTTTGACTTGTGAGAACAAGCGGCTTGTTCAGCCCTGCAATGCGGATGCTACTTTCAGAAGAACATACCGAAGCGCAGGACAAACGGACGGCCGTAAATTAAATTTTGAGAATCCCATAACAAATTCCACAACGCCAAAATCTGGAAATAAGCACGTTCACCCGCAGCGAGATTCAATCCGCCACCTACGAATAATCCGGGTTGGTCGTCCCGGTAAACAATAAAAGAGTCGTCGTATTCAAACCAGAGATGCTCGTACTCCGTATGCAGAAACAGTCCGTAAAACAAATCGTAGCTGGCGAAAACACGTGGCCCGATGATATTGCTCTTATACGATTGGTAATACCCGGTGGGGTCTTTAAACGAAACGTACTGATAGGTCATGCCAAGGCCGGTAGTAAATTTATTAGTCACCCGGTACCCGACAATTGGCGACACATCAATAGCTGTAAAATCTCCAAATTGCGCACCGATGAAGCCTCCAAAAACAAATCGATTGCCGGTAACGCTGCCGTCTTTGGCCGGCTTATCGACAGTTTCTTCTCCCTCAATCGGGGTCAGTTGGCAAAATGCCTCCTGTTGTACCGCAGTCAGAAGAAATACAGTGATTAGCAGTAATACAAATGTTCTGTGCACTACGAAAATTTTTACTTTTAACGCCAAAGTTAAAAATTAGTTTTATGGCCGGCATGGCGATGTGCGAATAAAATTACTTCCCGTACAGTATTCGCCAGCGAGTTGTTCGAATTTGTTTGATCCCGGCATTATGAAAGCTTTCCGCCATAGCAATGCAGGACTGTGATGGTCTGAATGTACATTGCGCAGTAATCTCACGACATCGGGCGTAACGAGAAGTTTACGAGCGGTTTCGTGAAATGCGCAGGGGAGAGATTTGTCTTTGTGTGTCCGAGGGTTTACTAGTACGGAAATAATTTCTGTAGGTATATCAAATTTTAAAACCTATGGTGTGTTCAATCAACGACATTCTCTCCGCGGTATTGATTACAGTAGAACATTGATGTTTTCTATTACGGGCCAATTCTTTTTTGTATCGAAAATTGGAAAGGGTCGTGTCATTTCATTTTTTCATCCCTTTTTGAAACCATTGCACTGCATTACTGAATGCGCTCTTTGTTTTTGAAATATTCCTGATCATTTAGTTTGAAGCCGCATGCTCCCGCATTTTCAACCAAACGCACAAACCTGAATGCATTGCTTCCGAAAGCCCGGTAAGAATTGAGTAACTTGTATTTTTTTTGGGGTTTACAGGACGTGTTCAGGCAATGGGTTACTGAATATCCAGGTTTATTATTTCAAATACAGGTAGTGTTAATCATTGTATTGTGACTTCTGTTGATACAACTTGTCAAAAGATTCATATAGCAAATTGGTTTGTTTTTCACCTTTCCTTTTCGCCACAGTTTTGCCGGCGCCATCAATCTTGTTCGTAAAGGTGCAGCCGGTTTTTTAGTGCCGTCAGCTCGCGGCGCAGTGCCTGTTCTTTTTCCAGCAGATTAAATATTACGTCTATTGCTTCGAGGTTCAGATTGAGTTCGTTGTGCAGGCGCATTATTTTTTCGAGATCGCCGATCTGGTCGCGGTGGATGCATTGAATATGGTTTACTACCCGTATGTGTATCAGTCCCATTTGGTGCAAGGCGTCCATAAATGCAATTTCAATATTGTAGTGAGTACACAGCGTTTGCATCGGTATGTAGTGTTGCTGTTTCATTTGGCTCTGATGTTTTGTAGTTCCCTGAATAGTTCTGTTTCCCTTGCGCTGAGATCTGTGGGTATTTTGATATGGTAAGTGATAATCAAATCTCCGAAGCTGCCTTCTTTTTTATAAACCGGGAAACCCTTACCTTTTAATTTGGCCTTCGACAGGTTTTGTGTCCCGGGTTTTACCTTGAGTTTAACCATGCCGTCGAAAGTGTCGATAACTATGTCGCCGCCTAACAGTGCAGTATATAAATCCAGTTCGACATCCCGGTATAAATCATCGCCTTCCCGTTTGAACTGCGTGTTGTTGGCAATGATGAATTGAATATATAAATCGCCGTTTGGCCCGCCGTTAATTCCTTCACCGCCTTTGCCTTTAATTTTTATCACCTGGCCGTTTTCGGCGCCGGCGGGTATGGTCAGCCGCATTTTTTTTCCGTTTACCGTCAGTACGTGCTGGCGGGTGGTAAATACATCTCTGAGCGACAGGTGTAGTTCGGCATGAAAGTCTTGTCCTTTAAATTTTGTGCGATGCGCATGGCTGTACGATGTTTTGCCACCGCCGAAAAACGATTCGAAAAAATCGGAATATCCCGTGTCTGAAAAATCGTACTGCGTGTGCTGTTGCGTGTGCTGTTGTTTGCGTGCTTGTTCGTAAGCCTCGCCGTGTTTCCACTCTTGGCCGTATGCATCGTATTTGCGGCGGTTTTCGGGATCGCTGAGCACTTCGTTGGCCTCGTTAATTTCCTTGAATTTTCTCTCTGCTTCTTTATTGTCCGGATTCAGATCCGGGTGGTATTTCCTGGCGAGTTTGCGGTAGGCGGCTTTTATCTCTTTTTCTGTTGCCGTCCGCGGTACTCCCAATATACTATAGTAATCAATAAATGCCATGCACGGATTTTAATATGTAGGTACAGGAATCATATTTTTTGTGAAAATCAAATTTAAAGTAAATCCGCAGCATTCAAAAACAGGTGTATAACGGAATGGGAAGCTTCATTGTTTACATCCTGTGCATTGTAGTGTGCGAAGTGCAGGTTACTTAATTTTCTTTTATCATGCATTGAATAATGATGTTGTGAATTGGAGGTGCAGGCGCCTGATTTTCCCATAAATAAAAAAGGCCATACAATTCCGTACGGCCTTTCGGGTAAAGCAAACTGTATTTATTTTACAAACATCAATTCCCTGTATTTGGGCAGTGTCCAGTGAGAGTCGGGCAGATAGCGCTCGATGCGGTCGGCGTTGTAGCGGATTGTATCGAAGTAGGGTTTTACTTTAAAGCAATAAGCATTGGCTTTGTCTTTGGTATTCTCCATCACATTGGCTTTTTTGCGCTCTTCCACCATCTCCACTAATGCAGAGCGCATATTGTTGATGTGGGTACTGAGCCGTTTCACCAAATCCATCTGGCTTGCGTAGGTCTCCGGTTCCAGGCCGATTGCTTTCAGGCTGCTGATATTTTCAGTCAATTCATTTTGATAGCGGATTGCTGCCGGCAAAATATAGTTGTACACCAATTCGCCCAACACTCTCGCCTCTATTTGTATTTTTTTCGCATAGGCTTCCATTTCAATTTCGTAGCGGGCGTGTAATTCCCGTTTTGTAAAAATGTTATTCGACACAAATAGGGCTTCCGCTTTCGGCGTGAGGTACATCTCCAGCGCTTCCGGTGTGGTTTTGGTATTGTTGAGGCCCCGCCGCTGCGCTTCGGCATGCCATGCCTCGCTGTAGTTATCGCCTTCAAATAAAATGGATTTACTCTCGGTAATCATCTGGCGTAGCACTTTTAAAATGGCGCTGTCTTTTTTCTCGCCTTCTTCCACCTGCTTGTCCACTTCATTGCGGAACTTCACCAACTGGTCGGCGACGATGCAATTCAACACGGTCATAGCGCTGGAACAATTTGCCGAAGAGCCCACCGCACGGAACTCGAATTTATTGCCGGTGAAAGCGAAGGGGCTGGTGCGGTTTCTGTCGGTATTGTCCAGCATGAGGTCGGGAATTTTATTGTGGATATCCAGTTTTAAATCCGCTTTGTCCAGGTCATCCATTTCGCCTTCGTTCACCCGCTCTTCAATTTCGTTTAATACCGAGCGTAGGGCAGTGCCTGCAAATACAGAAATAATGGCCGGCGGGGCTTCGTTGGCGCCCAGGCGATGGTCGTTGTTTGCCGATGCAATCGATGCCCTCAGCAGGTCGGCGTGATCGTGCACGGCTTTTATGGTATTGATAAAGAAGGTCAGAAATTGCAGGTTTGTCCTGGGCGTTTTGCCGGGGGAGAGCAGGTTCTTTCCGGTGTTGGTACACATGCTCCAGTTGTTGTGTTTTCCCGATCCGTTGACGCCGGCAAATGGCTTCTCGTGAAACAGTACCCGCAGTTTATGGCGGCGGGCGATTTTCTCCATCACGTCCATCAGCAGAATATTGTGATCCACTGCCAGGCTGCACTCCTCAAACATCGGTGCGCATTCAAACTGGCCGGGCGCCACTTCGTTATGGCGGGTACGCACCGGTATGCCCAGCTTTAAACATTCGGTTTCGAAGTCAATCATATAATTGTATATGCGCTCGGGGATGGAGCCGAAGTAATGGTCTTCCAGTTGCTGGCCTTTGGAGGGGCCGTGACCTGTCAGCGTGCGTCCGGTCATCAGTAAATCGGGGCGGGCGACGTACATGGCTTCATCCACTAAAAAATATTCCTGTTCCCATCCGAGGGTAGCCGTCACCTGGGTGACGTTTTTGTCGAATATCTGGCAGATTGGGAGGGCGGCTTTTTCCAAAAACAACAGCGATTTCAATAGCGGCGCCTTGTAGTCCAATGCCTCGCCGGTATAGCTGACGAAGATCGTAGGGATGCACAGTGTCCTGCCGCTGCCGAACTCCATTATGAATGCGGGCGATGTGGGATCCCATGCCGTATATCCGCGGGCCTCGAAGGTGCTGCGTATCCCGCCGGAGGGGAAACTGGAGGCGTCGGGTTCCTGCTGTACCAATGCACTGCCGGTGAACGTCTCTATACCCTTGCCGTTTTGGGTGGGGACGAAAAATGCGTCGTGCTTCTCGGCAGTTCCTCCCGTTAAGGGTTGAAACCAATGGGTGAAATGGGTTGCCCCTTTTTCAATCGCCCAGGCTTTTAAACTCGCCGCCACCTGGTCGGCTACTTTGCGGTCAATCTTGGTGCCGGCCTGGATACTCGACTTGATGCTCAGGTAGGCCTCTTCGCTTAAATGCTTTAACATGGCCTCATCGTTAAATACATTGCTGCCGAAAAATTCAGAAATGCGCACCGATGGCGTTTTTACCTCCCGGAATTGCCGGTTCAGCACCTGTTGAATGGCATTAGTACGACCGTTTGTCATAGAAATTTTTTAGTTTAATTGAACGCAAAAATAAGTTTGAGCTTATCAAATCCTAAAAAATTGTGCAAAATATTGCCACGTCGGTGGAAAAAGTCTGAAATTGTACTGAAATAAAAAATATATATATTTATGTAATATGTTTGTCGTTTACTTGCACCCAATAATAAACTTTGGACTGATCAGGACAAATCTGCTGTGGTTTTCCGGCCGAATTGGATGCGCCTGGAAGTAGAAATAATGCCGGTAATACTAAGTAAAAACAGCGGGATGGATCGGTAACGGCTCATGGTGTCAGCATCGGTAACAACAAAACCGTAGATTATGAGCAACTCGACGGCGACAAAAATGAACAGCCAGGTACTTGCCCCGGGCTTCGGGCGTATTCCCGTAAAGAGCCATAGGAATACAACCCAGTACGCCATGAGTTCAACTGCCATATACAAGCGAAAGACCGAGGTGCTGTGCAGGATATTGGGACGGAAAAAAATGGAGTTCATTACATAGGGAATTTTCTGCAGCGGTTCCCATAATGCATAGCCGGTAAATATGTGATATTGATAATCGGGGTCATCTTCCAGGAGAATAAAATATTGCTGTGCTTCGCAGATGATTTCCGAAATGGTGAACCTGTAGCTGAGCGCATCCGCAATTACCAATACCACACCGGCCAACAACGTTACACCGGCAAAAGTGAGAGCCGGTTTTTTATTATACCGGGCGATTGCCCATAATGCAACATTCGGAATAAGTAGAAATACGATGTAATCCCTTACGAGAAGCATACAGAAAAACAGGAGTGCGGTCACGGCAATTGCCTTTGCGCCAATACGTGTTTCTGCTTTATAAAATTGAATGATCAGCAGTGAAAAAATGGCGAGGGCAAAACCCTCTTTCAGCAATCCGCTGCTCCAGATTGTAAGCGAGGGGACGCAAAATATTGCGATGAAAAACAGCAACTGTTTCTCCGGGAAACGGGCTGCGAGGAATTTAAACAATGCAGTGGCGGCGCTGAAAAATCCGAAACAGAGTATTGCGATGTTTGCCCATGCATTGCCAAAAGTGAATACGTACAGTATGGCATTGATGCGCACCATGGTATATTCGACGGTTTCCCACGAATACTTCAGCGGATCGGAAATATAGCGCAGGTGTTCCGGATACACATTGGTGGGGCCATAGCCGAATGTGAGTTGCAGATAATGCAGCGGTTGGGTGAATAATGTGCCGTAAATCATATCCGCATCGTGAATGTAATTGATGCTGTCGCCGCGGCCGATAATATGTGTCCAGATATAGTAATTGGCGAGGCCTGCCAATACTTTAAAAACAAATGCGGCGCTGAGCCAGTTATTGGCGATGGGCGTCTCGAAAAATTTCAATTTGCGGATAAGCCATACCGCCACCAGGGAATAAAAAACAGGTGTAATCCAAACGGGCATTTGTAAAACTAAACAGAAAAAAATCAAAACTTCCGTTTAAACCATTTTCAATTTATTATCTATTTTTAACCAACATGCAGATAGGGATTTTACAGGGCATAGTCGTCATTTTAGGTTTATCGGTTCTTATCAGTTTATTGTTTCACCGGTTTAAAATACCGGCCATCATCGGGTTTTTAATTACCGGAATAATTGCCGGTCCGCACGGATTGAGTTTAACCAGCGCCACCCATGAAGTGGAAATGCTGGCGGAAATCGGCGTCATATTTTTGTTATTCATCATCGGTATTGAGTTCTCGTTGAAGAGCCTCGCCTCCATCGGGCAAACTGTGTTGTGGGGTGGTTTGATACAAATGGGCGGCACGATCCTGATTACCTTTCTCATAGCCTGGCAGGCGGGGTTTCCCTGGAATCAATCGCTGTTTATCGGATTCCTGTTGTCGTTGAGCAGTACGGCAATTGTTTTAAAAATGCTGATTGACAGGGGCGAAATGCATGCGCCCCAGGGGCGGATTGCTCTGGCGATTTTAATTGCCCAGGATATTATCGTCGTACCGTTGATGTTGATTACGCCGCTGATTGCGGGCAACTCGTCCAACGTGTTCCACGATATTCTTATCCTCGTAATAAAAGTAGTGGTGGTGCTGGCAGTTGTTGCTCTGCTGGCCCGGTATATCATGCCTTTTATTTTAAAACAGGTGGTGCGCACCAAAAGCAGGGAACTTTTCATTCTCACCATTATCGTGATGTGTTTCGCCACGGCCTGGTTCACTTCGCTGATGGGCTTGTCGCTCGCTTTGGGTGCATTTTTCGCCGGGCTGATAATTTCCGAATCGGAATACAGCCACCAGGCAATGGCGAATATCATCCCCTTTCGCGAAATTTTCATTAGCTTTTTCTTCGTTTCCATAGGCATGCTGCTCGATATTCAGTTCTTCTTCGACAATATTCTCATCGTGTTATTGCTTACGGTAATCGTCGTGGCTATTAAAGGGCTAATTGGAGGAATTGCGGCGTTTGTTTTGGGATATCCCGCACGCATTGCCATTATTGCAGCGCTGTTGATTTTCCAGGTCGGCGAGTTTGCGTTTGTACTCTCGGTAACCGGTATGGAAAATAATTTAATGGCACAGAACACCTATCAGTATTTCCTGGCAGTATCTATTCTCACAATGGGTATTTCTCCTTTTATCATCCAGTACGCATCGCCGTTTGCCGATATACTAATCCGTGCGCCGATACCCAGGCCGGTGCGCAGCCGGTTGGATTCCTTTAAGCGGATAAAAACCCATGTACATGAAGATGTGCACCGGCTGAAAAATCACCTGGTGATAATTGGTTATGGCATTAACGGAAAGAACCTGGCAAAGGCCGCTGCCAGGGCTGATATACCGTTTGTTGTAATTGAACTGGACCCGCAGTTAATCGAAGAGGCAAAAGCAAACGGGGTACCTGTCGTTTTTGGCGATGCGGCAAATCCGACAATTCTGCAACATGTCGCCTTGCCGGACGCACGGGTGGTGGTGATCGCCATTTCAGATCCTGAAGCCACGTTAAAAATCATTCACGAATTGCGGCGGATTAACGTTACGGCGCATGTAATCGTGCGCACCCGTTACCTGAAAGACGTGGAGCAGTATATCACCTCAGGCGCCGATGTCGTAATACCCGAAGAGTTTGAAACATCCATCGAAATTTTTACACGGGTATTGATGCACTACCTGGTGCCGCGGGACGAAATAGAGGAATTCACCGAGCAGATCCGCCAGTCGAATTACGAAATGATGCGCAGTGTGCAGCCCGAAAAATTTCCAAAAATCAAAAGCCTTCAAATTCCAAATATGGAAATATCGGTAGTAGCAGTACGCCATACTGCCGCCCAGCTCGGCGGCAAGACGATTATGGAAATTGCCTTTCGATCGCGGCACAATATTTCGCTGCTGGCCATACGCCGGGGCGAGCAGTTTATCTCCAGGTTGTCCGATGATTTTACAGTTGAATTGGACGACGTGATTTATATCGCCGGAAATTCGGAAGCCATATTGAAGTTCAACCAGTATTTGGCAAAGTAATCGCCCATTTACGAGTTGCAGTTAGCGTATCCCTTCCGGTCTTACTATCTTTGGGACTCAATTTTACAATTCATGAGCAATAATCAGAACCTGCCGGAAGTAACCTTAGATATAGCAAAAGAATTAGGCCTGTTGGCTGAAGAGTTTGAAAAAATTCGGGAAATTTTGGGGCGCACGCCCAATTTCACCGAGTTGAGTATTTACAGCGTGATGTGGAGCGAACACTGCTCCTATAAAAATTCAATTGCGTGGTTAAAGACCTTGCCACGCAGCGGTGCAAAGATGTTGGTGGAGGCGGGAGAAGAAAATGCGGGACTCATCGATATCGGCGATGGGCTGGCATGTGCATTTAAGATAGAAAGCCACAATCACCCTTCGGCCATAGAACCTTACCAGGGTGCGGCCACAGGTGTCGGCGGTATTCACCGCGATATTTTTACAATGGGCGCCCGGCCGGTATGTGCATTAAACAGTTTGCGATTTGGAAATATCCGCAATAAAAAAACTCAACATTTGCTGAGAGGTGTTGTGAAAGGCATCGGCGATTACGGCAATTGCTTTGGAGTGCCCACAGTAGGTGGCGAAGTGTATTTTGAAGATTGTTATCTCACCAACCCCCTGGTAAATGCGATGAGCGTCGGTATTGTGCGAGTGGGTGAAACTGTCAGCGCCATTGCCGAAGGGGCCGGCAACCCCGTGTACATCGTCGGCTCAGCTACCGGGAAAGACGGCATCCACGGCGCATCATTTGCCAGCGCCGACTTGCATAAGGAGTCGCATGAGGATTTGCCATCCGTTCAGGTAGGCGATCCGTTCCAGGAAAAATTATTGCTGGAAGCTACGTTGGAAGCAATCCGGACAGGCGCCGTTGTCGGCATGCAGGATATGGGCGCTGCAGGAATAACCTGCTCCACTTCCGAAATGAGCGCCAAGGGGAAACACGGTATGCGCATATACCTCGATCGGGTGCCCACACGCCAGCAGCATATGAAAGCGTGGGAGATACTGCTCAGCGAGAGCCAGGAGCGCATGCTCGTAGTGGTGAAAAAAGGCAGGGAACGGGAAATAGAGGCGATATTTGAAAAATGGGATTTACATGCGGTAATCATCGGCGAGGTAATTGCCGGGGGGCGGTTGGAGTATATGATGCACGGCGCTTTAGTTGCCGACGTGCCTGCCGAGAGTTTAGTGTTAGGCGGCGGCGCTCCCGTGTATCAAAGAGAGTATAAAGAACCCGCCTATTTGGAAAAACTAAAGGCGTTTGATGCAGCCTCTATACCGGTGCCGCATGACCTGGTTGCCGTGGCAAAAAAGTTGTGCACCAATCCGAGTATTGCCAGCAAACGCTGGGTATATACCCAGTACGACAGCATGGTCGGCGTGAAGAATACTTCTACCAATGAAGCGAGCGATGCAGCGTTGGTGAGATTGATCGGCCATAATAAAGCTTTGGCCGTAACGGTGGATTGCAATGCGAGGTATGTGTGGGCAGATCCATATAAAGGCGCTATGATTGCAGTGAGTGAAGCGGCGAGGAATATCGTGTGTTCAGGCGCCGAGCCGGCGGCAATCACCAATTGCCTCAACTTCGGCAACCCGTATAACCCGGAAGTGTATTGGCAGTTTGTTAATGTTATCCGGGGCATGGGCGAGGCGTGCAGGAAATTCGATACACCCGTTACCGGAGGCAACGTGAGTTTTTATAACCAAAGTGAAGACGGACCCGTGTATCCAACGCCGACAATCGGAATGGTGGGTGTCCTGCAGGATTTTAAACATAAAATGACGCTCGGATTTAAAAATGAAGGCGATGTGATATTGTTAATAGGCACTTCCCGCAATGATATTCATGCTTCTGAATATTTGAAAACTATCCACGGCGTCACCGAATCACCTGCACCATATTTTGATTTGGAGGAGGAATACCGGTTACAGAAAACGATTCACACCCTGGTTAAAAGCCGTTTGATATACAGCGCACATGATGTGAGTGAAGGCGGCCTGTTTATTTCGCTGTTGGAAAGCGTTATGGAGCGCAACCTGGGTTTTGAAATTGAAACCGATAAGAGCCTGCAAAAAGATGCATTCCTGTTTGGCGAAAGCCAGAGCAGGGTAGTGGTGACTTGTGATGCGGCAATGGTAGAGGAAATTGAAATGATTTGCAAACTGCACCATATCCCGGCCAACAGCCTGGGTACCGTGGGCGGCGAATACCTGTATATCGACGGCGAAAACTTCGGCTCGGTTTACACTTATGCGGAGTTATATCAAAACGCACTGGAAAAATACCTGGTAGCGCCAGCCGAATTGCATTGATAGGCTCAACTGACATTGCCCCGTTTTAGGTTGACCCTTCTATGCGGGTGAATATATGTTGTGCAATGCGCTGTGTGACCTTAGCTACAAAATCTTATGAGTTTCGCGGGTAAATTGCACCCCGAATGTTAAAAATTAGATTATGGCTGCATTCGGGTATAGTCAAACCGGCACGGTACGCTTACCTTTGAATGGGCATAATGCATGGAACGAAAACCGATACCGCTTGTTAAAAAAATATAATGACCATTGTATGCAAAAGCCCTTTATCATTGCGCTGTTCCTGGCGTTGAGCCTGGTGACAGTTACACAGACATCCTGCAACAAAACAGCCGACGCAAAAGATGCCGAACACGGCGTGACACCGGCAGAAAAAACCGTTGAACCATTTACGGCCGGTGCGGAGTGGAACGATTACTGGTACCGGGGATTAGCTGAAATTACGAGCTATACCCTGCAACAGGGAAGGTACACTGATGTACATCCGGGCAACGTAGTCAATATTTTTGTCACCGAAGATTTTTCTAAATCCAAACACGTAAAACTGGATGATCCCGCTGCAGCAGGTGCGGATAAGTTGCCCGTATTAAAATTAAACCAGGAATATAAATTCAATACCGGGCTGTATTCCTACAGCAGCTTAATTTCCATCTTTCAGCCCGTGGATCTGAACAATTACCCGCACGCAGTAAAAGTGGCTACCAGCGTTCAGGACTGGTGTGGCATAGCCTTCCTGCAATTGAATGCGAGGGGAAAGAAAAACGAAATGCAACAATTGTCTTATTTTGAATCGGAAGGCGACAGGAATTTCTCTCTCGATCAGACTGTAACTGAAGATGAATTATGGACGCAGATTCGGATTGCTCCCGAAAAATTGCCGGTAGGAAAAATGCAAGTGTTGCCCGGAACAATTTATTTGCGCTATTCACATCAACCCATCAAACCCTATCCGGCTACATTAACGCTGACACCGTCAGAAAACACATATACGTATCGCATTGAGATACCGGAGTTGAAGAAGACGCTTGCCATTACGTTTGAGAAGGCATTTCCCTACACCATCACTGGTTGGGAAGAGACCTATCCCGGTTTTGAAGGCAAGATGTTGACGACAACGGCGAAGCTCAACAAAAGGATAATGAGCGATTACTGGAATAAGCACAATCCCGCAGACAGGGCGCTGAGAGAAGAGCTCGGTTTACCCGCTGATGCACAGTAAGTTGTTGTGAGAAAGGAATTACTCGAGCCGGATGTCGTACTTCACACCGAAATCTTGCTGCAGAGCGGCAAATTTTCCGCTTGCGGCCTGCCATTTGGCGTACATCGTGTCAGAAAGCGAATCTACCGAAGCTGAATCAGCGGGAGTATAGATACTGTCGTGCATCAATACGTATATAGTGTTAAAGTCAGACTGCGCAATTTCAATATACACTGACGTCAGTTCCAGTGCCGCTAACCGCAGGGAATCATCGGCGCCGGGAGCGGCAATACCTTCCAGCCTGCCGCGAATTCCATTGAGTGCTGTTGTATAAGATTCCTTTGCCGTGGGGTAGGTTTCGAAATCTTTAAAGCTGAACAGTTGCTCAATAGTGCTGTCGGCAGCTTTCACTTCTTTTACTACCCGATTATTGTAATCCGCCCATGCCTGCCGGTCTTGTTTGCAACCGACAGCCGTTGCGAACAGCAGCCCAAAAAGTATCCACGTATTCCTCATTCGAATGGTTTTTAAGATATTTGCCGGAATCAAAATTAGATAAATGATTGTAATTACCGGAGCAGCGGGATTTATTGGCAGTTGTCTCACCGCCGCCTTCAATGCCGCCGGGGAAACCGACTTAGTGTTGGTCGATGATTTTTCTTCCGCCGCAAAAAATAAAAACATGGACGGAAAGCAATTTGCACATTGTATTGAGCGCAATGTGTTTTTGGAGTGGTTTGACAGGCATAACACTGATATTGATCTGGTGTTGCATATAGGAGCCCGTACGGATACCACCGAATTCAACAGCACTTTATTGAATAAATTAAACACCCAGTACACCCGCGATATCTGGACGATTTGCGCCGGTAACGCCATACCCTTAATTTATGCTTCCAGCGCTGCGACATACGGCGCCGGCGAATTGGGGTATAACGACGACCATGCTCTGATTCCCCGGTTGCAACCGCTGAATCCATATGGCGTTTCCAAAAATGCATTTGATATCTGGGCGCTGCAACAACAACATACGCCGCCGAAATGGATAGGGTTGAAGTTCTTTAATGTATATGGCCCTAATGAATACCATAAAGGGCGCATGGCTTCGGTAATTATGCACGCCTTCGAGCAGATGCGACACAGCGGTAAAGTGAAATTGTTTCGCTCGCATAAGGCGGAATTTAAGGACGGTGAACAGTTGCGGGATTTCGTGTATATAAAAGATGTTGTGCGGGTGATAACCTGGATGCGGCATCACGACCTGCCCAATGGAATTTACAACCTCGGAACGGGTAAAGCCCGCACCTTCTACGACCTGGCAAAAGCTACCGCTGATGCCATGCATATCCCGCTGATAATAGACTGGATAGACATTCCACAGGATATCAGAAATACGTATCAGTATTTTACCGAGGCTGCGATGGATAAATTGCGGGCAACCGGTTATTCGCATCACTTTTATTCACTGGAAGCAGGTATTGAGGATTACGTGACGCACTACCTGACAGGCCATCGCTATTACTGAACAGTTGCCGATACCCCCATCCGCAAATAAATAATCAGTGCGGGCAATTGACAATTGGTTTATGCGAAATGGTATAAAAAAAGCTGCGATGAAGCAGCTTTTTTCCGGTGTCGGCGGGAATTAAAGTTTAGACTTCCACTCCTCAATATTTTTTGTATTCATTTCGATATACGACTTATACTTTGCTTCTTCGGCGAGCTTCAAACTGTATTCCGCCTTTTCGATAGCTTCCTTATACATTCCCTTGGCGGCATAAGCACGGCTCAAGGTATATACATTCCAGAATTGTGCATTCATGTCCACTGATTTTTTTGCCCAAACGAGCGCCTTGTCGTTATCAATATTATTATCGATATAAAACTTAGCGGCATCGTTGTAAGTGCCGAATGCATCTTCAGCTTCCCGGATAGAAGCCTCAATATTTGCAAGCGCCTTTTCCCGGTAATCATTTTTTAATGGAATACTCACCTTCGTATTTTCCCAATACAAATTTAAATTGGCAGTGCCGTCGCCGAGATCTGAAACGTCAATCGTAAATGTCTCCGTAGTGGGTATGGTAACCGGGGTAATCTGGATGCGTGCAACATCGTCTTTTGCATCGTAACCGCCCGATCCCCATAACCCGGTATTTTTATTCACGATAACAGTCCATGCCGTCTTGCCGGGAATGGTGTATAGCGAATAGGTACCGGCTTCCACTTTGGTGCTGCCAATTGTGAGCGCATCATCGAAAGAAATTTTTGTAGAGGCATTGGCTCCGGTGCGCCATACTTCATCATAGGGTACCAGGTCGCCGAATATCTTTCTGCCTTTCATCGAAGGGCGTGAGTAGTTTATGGTAACTTTTGCCAGGCCGACCATCTGTTCGGTTTCTGACCAGGGGCTCGCCTGCGGTACATTTTGAGCCGTCAAAACCCCGACTGCGGCAAGCGTACAGGTAATGAATAATACAATTGTTAATTTCTTCATGTCTTTTTTGATTTACGTTTAATAATTTGCAAACAAAAGGATAAATACTTTGTCTTTTCAAGCCTCTAAATTATACAAAATCCGGGTATTGCCCGCGGATGCATCGCAGGCCGGAATAGCCAATACCGGTTCGGGCGAACAGAACAAAACGCCCCCGGCCAATCCGTTTTCAGTACGGTCACCCGGCAGCAAATACGGCAGAGGGTATATTGCTCATTTACCCTGTGACAACGGGGTAGTGTTAAACAATTCTTCAATTCAACTGTTGGGAAAATAATAAAATGACCGGGTTACAAAAGCTGAAACACAGATTGAATATCACGCTGTTCATATCGGCGGTGTATTTCATTTTGTGGGGTTTGCTCGTACTGATATTTCCCGAGCTTTTGCGCTTTATTTTGATCAAGTCAAATTCCACCTCCATGATTTTCTGGGATTTGATCAGCGTGGTTACCCTTATCCTCGGCATTGCCCTGCTCATTGCAGCATTTGACCCCTTTAAGCATTGGCTGATATTGTTAATCAACCTGCTGTTTCACCTGAGCATTGTCATTGGGTTTATTGTGGGTTATTACGACCATATATTTTCAATTGATTATTTGCCGTTTATTTGTTTTAACCACCTGCCTTGGATGATTCCACTGGTGGTGGGGTTAATAGCGGCCTATCATCGCAATTTCCATTCAGACACGGCGCTAATGGAAGCGTTCAGCGATGCGTACTTACCCCTGGAGGTGTTTGAAACGACTCGGGGTGAATCGCTTGCCGATATCAGTGAAGAAACACCTGCGCTGCTGGTATTCCTGAGGCAATTCGGTTGCCCGTTTTGTCAGGAAACTCTTATGTATCTGCAGCGCAACCGCCAATACATTGAACGAAAAGGTGTCCGTTTAGTCCTCGTCTATATGTCGCTGCCACAGGTGGCGGAAGGGTATCTCGACCGCTATGGATTGACGGATGTCGATCAAATCAGCGATCCCGAGAGTATTATATACAAGCGGTTTAAATTACATCGGGGAAAATTACTGCAACTGCTCGGCGTGAAGGTAATCGCAAGATGGGTATGGCTGGCAATTTCAAAGGGCATTTTCTTTAAAGGAGTGGAAGGCGATTTTTACCAGATGCCGGGCCTGATTCTGTTGTACAGGGGAAAAATTGTGAAGGAATACAAATACCAGAGTGTTGCCGACAGGCCGGATTACATACAATTGTTGAATTATAACGGCTAATTTTCAACGACACGGGAACCGGAAAGATTAAATTTGCATTTTCGGCAACTGCATGGCGCATTCCAATACATACGATTACCGGCTGTTTATTCGTAAGAATATCCTGATTGCCGTTGATACGCTGCTCATCCTGTTGTCGCTGTTTTTGTACCTGCGCTTTTTTCATCCCACCGCTTTTGAAAGTTATTACACGTTTGCCGATAATGTCGTATGGACGCTTGCCATTGTCGGCCTGTGGTATTTCTATGCAGCTATCTTTGATATGTATAAGATATCCCGTGTTAATAAAACGGCGGAGATTGTCAAAAATACGATTATTACAGCAACGCTTACCGGCATTACGTATATTTTCATCCCTTACATCAGCCCCACACTGCCGTTAAACCGCATGCCCGCATTTGTGCTGATCGGGACAATGGTGGTCTTGTTATTAACCTGGCGGGTTTTGTATTCCACTGTGTTCGAACACCCGATCCTGGTAAAACGTGCATTGATTATCGGTGCGGGGTGGACGGGCAGAGAACTGTTGAAAACGCTTACTCAGAATGAAAAAATTTATCACAACACCGGCTATTACTTCTTTGGATTTATCGATGATGATGAAACCAAACAACAACAGACTTACGATAATTTGAAAGTGCTGGGCGGCAGCAATGTACTGTACAAATACGTGCGGCGGTTGAAAATTAATGAATTGATAATGGCCATCCCCGAGAGTGAAAATTTAAAGAGTCAACTGGTGGGCGCCCTGGTAGATTGCGAAAATTACGGTACCCATGTTTCCTATGCCTTTGATATTTATGAAGAGCAGACCGGGAAGGTCATGGTGAAATACCGAAACAACGAATATTTTCTCGCCAACCCATACCGCATCATTCAGAGTAATGCATTTTACACCGTCACCAACCGCATCATCAATCTGCTGTGCGGATTAATTGCCTGCAGTATTTTTATTCCCGTTTCGGCGGTGATTTTTTTTCTGAATTTGTTTGCCAGTCGCGGGCCGTTGTTCTTTGCGCAGGAGCGGGTGGGGAAAAACGGGGCTGTGTTTACGATTTATAAATTCCGCACCATGATACCCGATGCGGAAGTGAGTTCCGGGCCGCAGTTTGCCTCGCTGAACGACCCGCGGATTACACCCGTCGGCAGGTGGCTGCGCAAAACCAGGCTGGACGAACTGCCGCAGTTCTGGAACATTCTCAAAGGCGAAATGAACCTGATCGGCCCGAGGCCGGAGAGAAAAGTGTTTGTGGAAGCGCTGTCGGATACCATTCCGTTTTTTAAATTGCGCAATACCGTAAAACCCGGGCTTACCGGATGGGCACAAGTGAATCATAAATACGCCTCCGACAGCGAGGATTCACTGATTAAATTGCAATACGATTTGTATTATATCAAACACCGATCCTTTACCCTCGATCTTTGGATAGTGTTGCGCACCATTGGCGTAGTTATAAAATTTAAGGGTACCTAATGATATATTTGCACATTAAAACCTGGGTTTGAGATTCCCTGCGGCAAATATACTTCCCGGCGCTTCATTCGGATATAAGATATTTTTCTTCTTTGTATCTGCAACCATTGCCGTGTTGCCCTTTCATAAAATCTTTGCCTCCTTTCCGCTTACGTTTGCATGTATGGCCGCATTGCTCACTGTGTCGTTTTCTGCCCGGTCCCGTGGAGAGGCCCGCAATCCGACCATGTTATTGTGGTGCCTGTTATTTATATCTTTTGTACCGGGGTTTATCATAGCACATAATCAGTCGCTCGCCTGGCAAGATCTGTCCGGCAAGTTGTACCTCTTTGTAACTCCGCTCTTGTTTTTCTTCATAAAGCCGCCGGGAGAAATAGCATGGCAGCGCCTGCTACACCTGTTTGTCTTCGCCTGCCTTGTGTTTATTGCCGTTTCCATCGGCATTGCAGTTTACACATTTGCGGTATCCGGCGTCTCTCACTTTTTCTACAAGGACCTCGTGGGGTTTTCAACGATACATCCTTCGTATTTAGGTATGTATATCAACTTTGCCATCGCAATTACCGGAGTGCACTTCTTCAGAGATGTAAGGTGCCGGGAGAAAAAACGCAGGGCGATGTATATAGTGATATTAGCTGTGTTGTTTGTGTATCTGTTGTTGTTAACTGCAAAAACAGCCATCATTATCGGAGGTATCTCTCTCATTTGGATTTTTATTTACTGGGGTAAACAACAGGGCAAACTGAAGCGAGCCTTGGCTTATTTATTTCTCGCCTTTATACTGCTCGCATCCATTGCGCTTGCAAATAATGAAATCCGGGTGCGTATCGGTATGCTGTTTAATTATGACAAAGTGAATTACGACAACAGCGTATTATCCCGCCAATACCAGTGGATGTCGGCATGGCAGTTAATCAACGACTCGCATTGGCGGGGAGTGGGGTCGGATATCTCCACCGATAAACTGATCGAGTACTATGCAAAGAATAATTTTCAAAAAGGAGTAGATGAGCGCTATAATACACACAATCAGTATTTGCAGGCAGCGGTGGATGGCGGTTGGTTATCCCTGGTTTTATTCTGCGCATCCCTCGCCGCCTTACTGCATGTGGCATTCTGGAGCCGCAAATACATCTTATTCTTCTTCCTGCTGATACTATGCATCTCCAATCTTACCGAATGTATGTTTGAAACCCTGAGCGGTATTTTATTTTTTGCGCTGTTTGGCGCCCTGCTCGCCTGGGAGAAGCCTGCTGCGGGCACTTAACACTCTTTAACACCACTTTTTTTTTTGCAGGTGTAACTTTTGCATTTCCCGGTGCGCCTCATTGCTGTAAAACAAAAATTTTAAAACTTACAACAATGAAAACTTTATTAATCTCAGCAATTCTTTTGACCTCATTCGCCGTACAGGCCGGTAACACCGCAACTTCAACCGGTGACGGAAACAGGAAGGAAATAAAGCACAAAGTCAAAGAGATCGTCGCCGATGAACAGTTGGTCGAATCACTCGGATTATCCGGCGAAGCCAATGTGCGATTGACTGTTGACGAAAATAACCGCATTCATGTCGAAAGTGTAGAGGCAGATGATTTCCTGTCCGAGTACCATATCAGGCAATCGCTGGAGGGCTTATTTATGCAGGCAAAGGAATCCCTGATCGGTAAGACATTCGCCGTGGTAATTGATTTTGTACAGTCCAAATAGATTGTCATCTCGGATTGTGCGGAAAAGTCCCGTCTTCGGGCGGGACTTTTAAAAGTGCCTGGCAGCGGAGGTCATTATTTAACAGACCAAAAATCAACTTAACTAAAACGGCGCAATATTTAAAAGCAATTAAATAAACAGTAAGAGATTCCATTGTTTTTTTGTATTGCAACTTAAGAAACACAATTATGAAAAGTCTGTTGACCGCAATAATCATTCTATTCGCCCGGTCGGTTATCGCTGCCGGCGAAGACTATGACTGCGCCGTTCCATGCGGAAAAATATTTTGAATCACATTAAAAATTCATCACTTAAACTAAATCACATGAAAAATTTACTTCTAACATTTGCCGCTTGCCTGGTGATTACGGGCAATGTGTTTGCCGGCCGGGATACGGATTGCGAAACGGGTATCTATCCCGAAACAATTGCGCATCTGATGCGCAACTGCAAACCGTTTTTCGATTCTGACCTCAACGGTGTCGTACATATTGTCTTCAGTGTAGATGCCGATAATACAATACAACTGCATCGGGTGGAATCTCAGAACCTGTTTCTGGAGAATTATGCCTGGTGTGTTTTGGAAGGCTCAGAGATCAACAGTTCCTGCTTGAATCCAGGTACGGTATTCGAGATGGACATAGTCTTCAGGGATACTGTGCATATTTAAAAAATATAAGTGGTTATATATTTACTCCGGTGAACGCATGGGCGCCGGAGTTTTTTATTTTTTGCCTGCGTATTTTTGTCCACGGTTATGGGAAAACTGAGCTATCGCATTTGGTGGATTGTCGTTGTAGTCTTTTTGCTGGCAGCGGCACTGGTGGGGGGATATGTGTATGATAAGATATTTAGAAACAACGTATTGGCCGATGGCGAGGCAATGTACCTGTATGTGCCAACCGGTTCCGATTTGCCCGCATTGGTGGCTCACCTTAAGGACCAGGGAATCATCATCAATGCAAAGACATTTATGTGGACGGCTGAGAAAAAGGGCTTTAAAAAAGTATTGCCGGGGAGATACAGGATTGAGAAGAATATGAGCAATAACGATCTGGTCAACCTGTTGCGCAGCGGAAAGCAGGAGCCGGTTAATGTTACATTTCACAATGTGATTACAAAAGAACAACTGGCAGGCAAAGTGGAAAAGAATATTGAGGCCGACTCGCTCGAATTCATATTTTATTTTGATACGGCCTCTATCTTTAAGAAATTATTTATTTCAAAAGAAAACATATTGACACTTTTCCTGCCGGATACCTATGAATTTTATTGGAATACTTCAGCCGAAGAATTTGTAGGGCGCATGATAAAAGAGCACGAAAAATTCTGGAAAGGCGAACGTTCTGACAAGGCTGCTTCCATCGGGATGACACCGCAGGAAGTCTATACCCTCGCCTCTATTGTTTATGCCGAAACTAAAAAGCCGGATGAAGCTGCACGCATCGCAGGGGTGTATATTAACCGGCTTCAGCGCAATATTCCGCTTCAGGCGGATCCCACGCTGAAATTCGCATTGGGCGACTTTTCGATTCAGCGACTGTTGAAAAAAGATTTTGAAGTGGAATCGCCTTATAACACCTATAAGTACACGGGTTTGCCTCCCGGTCCGATTTGTATGCCGCCCCGCAGTTATATCGATGCCGTTTTGAATTATGAAAAAAGCGATTATATTTTTTTCTGTGCCAAAGAGGATTTCTCAGGCTATCACAATTTTGCCGTTACCCTGCAGGAACACAATCGCAATGCAAAAAAATACCAGGATGCTTTGAATAAGCGCAACATTTACCGCTAAGTCAAATGCCGTATGATGCACAAAAAAAATATGGTACTATTTCCGATTGCCAACTGATAGCGTATCTAATTTACAAATTTCCGGCAGATCAGTAATTCCTTTGTGGAGGTTGCAGGCGCTTTATCATCATTTCATTGATAAATGCAAACAAGCCCTGGGGTGTAAATTTTCGCCAATTGATGTCGTTTACGGGCGTGCCAATGAGCAGGTACTGGTCGAGGTGGGCGCTCCGGATTTCATCTTCCACATAGTCCCGGAAATTCAGCAATGCAATCCATCCGTCGTCAATATCGTCGAACCATTCTTCATAATAGCAATCATCGCCTGCGTGAAAATTTAACACGTTTTCGCCGATTAGGATATACTTGTTAATCTTGTTATGAATACATGCATCAATTATTTCCCGTTTAAGGTACATGATGTCGTTATGCAGGCAATCGTTCCATTCGCCTATCAGTTCAATAATGACAAATCCTTCTTCGTAATCGGCAAATAAAATTTTCAGGTACAATGTATTGCTGCCGAAAAAATCCCATTGCGGATGAATGTAATAGTTGTAAATGGTGTTGCTGAATTCGAATTCGCTGTACTCATTGCCGTAGAACGGGCTTAAATTATCCTCTTCCGAAGCATAATATTCACGCCAGTTATAATATGGTTCGAGATTTTGCATAAATCTGTTTGCAAGGTAGCAGCTTCATCCGGCAATACAAATAGCCCAGGATATTGATTGACCTGAATTTATTGTTTATATTTATCGATTGTATAACGCACGCTGCCTTCTTTTAGTAAAAGTTCCTTGGCTTTTTCGTAGTCGATGTGCAAGGCTTCAGCAATCATTTTACTGCCGCGGTCGATGAGTTTATCATTGGTGAGTTGCATATCCACCATTTTGTTGCCCTTTACCCTGCCCAGTTTGATCATTGTGGCGGTCGAGATCATATTTAGGACCAGCTTTTGGGCAGTACCCGACTTGAGCCGGGTGGAACCTGTAATAAATTCAGGACCAACGATAACCTCAATGGGAAAATCAGCATGTTCGGCAACCGGTGTACCGGGATTGCAGGTGATGCATGCGGTAGTGATTCCATGTGCCCGGCATTGTTGCAAAGCGCCGGTCACATAGGGTGTGGTGCCGGATGCGGCAACGCCAATTACAAGGTCTTTTGTGTCAACGCTGTATAATTGCAGATCTTCCCAGCCTCCCAGAAAATTATCTTCTGCGTGTTCCACCGCTCTGCGGATCGCTTTGTCTCCGCCTGCAATGATGCCTATCACCAGGTTGAAGGGTACGCCGAAAGTGGGAGGGCATTCCGAAGCATCGGTTATAGCGATTCTGCCCGAAGTGCCGGCGCCGATATAAAATAATCTGCCACCGCTCAACATTTTGTCGACAATCACATCTACCAATTGCCCGATAACCGGTATTGCTTTTTCTATCGCATCCGGCACACGGCGATCCTCACGGTTCATACTCTCCAAAATGGTGCGGGTACTCATCTCTTCCAAATGCGAATAGTGCGATTCCTGTTCGGTAATTTTCATAGTGTGGTAATTTTACAAGCCTTGTAATTATCGGGCCGGTAGTGATACGACTTTGTGCCGGTAAATATATTGCGATTTTTTTCTCCGGGCTACTCTCTTTTTATGCCGATGAAGAAATAGTTTTTTTGATTTGCATATGGCGTTTTAGAGATGATTGGTTTCCCGGAAAAATAAATATTAAACAAAGCAAACGAGTGAGCAGGTATTTCGCATTGATTCAAAGGGCAGCTGATTTTTTAAATCGGTACAAAGGAGCGGCTCCGCTGGAGTTTGCCGTGCGGGAGTTTTTTCGGCAGCACAGGGAAATGGGATCTACCGACAGGAAACACTTCAAACACCTGGTGTTTAGTTACTACCGTATTCTCGGCAATGTGGCATATCCTGATGCGGCAGAGGTGTTGCACTATGCCGCATTGCTGAATCCGCAAATCGCAGCGTTGTCGCCGGTTTCTATGGAAAATACGGCTTCCATTGCGGAGATCCGCCGATTGTTGCAACTGGATGATTCGGCGTATTTCCCCGCAAGTGCATGTGTCAGTAAACAAGTTTACAGCGATGCTTTTATACAATCCCACTTTACACAACCTCCGGTATTTATAAGGGTTACACCTTTGGGGCTGATGCACCTGGAAAAAATATTCCAAAGAGAACATATCGGTTATTTAAAAATTACAGAAACCACTTGGGAGGTGCAGGGCAGGTTTTCCCTCACCGAAATGCCGGCATATAACGAGGGGTATTTTGAAGTCCAGGACTACGCTTCGCAACAGACAATTGCGTTTATGCATCCGCAACCGCATTCGACCTGGTGGGATTGTTGTGCAGGCTCAGGAGGCAAGTCGCTGTTGCTACTCGAAAAAAACAACAACATCCGCCTGGTTGCCACCGACAATCGGGTTTCCGTGTTGGAGAATTACAGGAGGCGCCTGTCCAGATATTGTTATAGTGCATGGACTACACTGCCGCTGGATGTCGGCGATGCATCGGCGGATTTATCGCAGGTGCCCATGTGCGACGGCATTATTGCCGATGTGCCATGTTCGGGATCGGGAACCTGGGCGAGAAATCCCTCCGGTTTAAGGTTTTTCGACACAGATGCAATTCCCGGTTACGCACAACAGCAACGCCGTATCGCCGGAAATGCGGCTACAAAACTCCTGCCGGGAGGTACGCTAATCTACATTACCTGTTCCGTTTATGCGGCGGAAAACGAAGAGAATGCAGCCGGCATCGCCGCAGAACTGCGCCTGGAATTGGAGCGTACACAATACCTGTTCTTCCCGGGTAAAGGCTCGGATGTTTTATTTATCGCCGTATTTAAAAAACCGGCTGATTAACTGAATTTAGCACGCAGGGCGCTGATAATTGCCTGTTCCTTTTCTGCGGCTGCCTTTGCAATATCATCGGCTTTCCGGAGTATGTCACTCACAAATTGTTTGTCTGCCAAATCGCGGGCATTTACCTGCACATTCAAGTGGGCGCCTTTGATGGCAGTATTGGCACACAATACGCCGACACCTGCATCGGTGATGGAATTGGGGTTGCCCTCCGAGGTCATTGCCTGTAAGAAATCCATGCTCTCATAACACAGCTCCATTACTTTAAACGGCACTTCAGTAGCGTATTTGGTTGCCGATTGAATTGCCGCCTTGCGAATCACTTTTTCTTCGGCTGTCGTTTTTGGCAATGCAAATGCCTCCATGATTGCATTGAACGAATTGGTGTCCTCATCCACCATTTTTAATATCCGGTCTTTTAACTGCTGGCCTTTCTCGGCCCAGTCGGAAAATGCAGTATATTTTTCCTCCCAGCCTTTTTTCTGCGAGGACAGGTTGGCAACCATTATACCCAGAGAGACGCCCAGGGTGCCGACGTATGCCGAAACAGAGCCGCCGCCGGGTGCGGGTGATTCGCTGGCGGTTTCGCCGGCAAATGCGTGTAAAGGCAGCGAGACTAATTTGCCGTGCTTGTTCTTACCTGCTAGTTTGTATTCGATAATTTTTTCATCCGGATCAAAAGGAGTGAGTTCGTCGAGTCCCATGGACTTGACGGCAATTTTAATCAATTCAGGCTCGTTGACCCCGGTGGAACGCCTTTGCTTTTTCAAGAAGTATTTGCCCGCATCCAGCATGCTTTGCAGAGGAATTAACCCCACCAACTCGCTGCCGGTTACCCGCATCCCCCTGTTGTAGGCGCTTTCCACACATGCGTCAAAGGCTACATGTACGGGCGTGATTTGCGTATTGATGAGATTCATGGAAACCTGGGCCTGGCCGTATTCTTCAATATACCATCCAATGCCCTTCACCGCTTTGCATTTACCGGGAATGCGAATTGTTTCACCGTTGGCATCTTTTTTACCCGACGGATCGACACGACCCTGTTCACGCACATCAAAAGCAACGGAATTTGCCCGCTTCACGCTGGTAGTATTCAAATTTACGTTAAATGCGATTAAAAAATCCCGGGCGCCGATGGCGGTATTGCCGCTGCGTTCATTGAAAGTAGATGGCCCGTAGTCCGGCTTCCATTCGGGCAAACTGATTTTTTTGGCAATTCCCTCATATTCACCCGAACGGATATTGGCTAAATTTTTTCGCTGCTCGTTTTTTGCCGCACTTTCATATAAATACACCGGGATACCCAGTTTACTGCCCACCAGGGCGCCGAGTTCATTGGCGCAGGCAATACAGTCCTCCATTGTTGCATTGGCAACCGGAATAAAGGGGCATACATCCGTGGCGCCCATACGGGGATGCTCTCCGCTGTGTTTGCGCATATCTATCGTTTCAGCCGCTTTTTGAATGGCTGCAAATGCCGCCTGCACTATCGGGCCCGGCTCGCCTACAAATGTCACCACCGTGCGGTTTGTCGCCTTCCCCGGATCGACATCCAACAGGGTGACGCCTTCCACCTGTTCGATGGCATCGGTAATTTTCTTTATGACTTCCATGTCCCGGCCTTCGCTAAAATTCGGAACACATTCGATTATCTTTTTCATATTGGTATTTTTAATGGTCCGCAAAATTACGTTTAGAAAAAACAAAACAATGAAAATGGGTTTTGGTTTTTTGATTTAACGGCAGAGGCTTATATTTGCACTCCTATTGCGAGAGTAGCTCAGCTGGTAGAGCACGACCTTGCCAAGGTCGGGGTCGCGAGTTCGAATCTCGTCTCTCGCTCAAAATCCAATCAACTCCTCTTACCAGATAGGAATGTATTTCGTTCTTTGTTGCCCGGGTGGTGGAATTGGTAGACACGCAGGACTTAAAATCCTGTGGACAGCGATGTCCGTGCGGGTTCAATTCCCGCCCCGGGTACCCAGGCGATAAAAATTGACCGGCGATACTTACACCGTTTTTTCGAAATTAAATGTATGGATGTGCTTCCCGGCTGCTTCAAGCTTACCTGCGCATCAGATGTCCAATGCAGAGTTATTCCTGCGAAACGACAGAATAGTATTTTGACTCATCCGGAACACACCCGAATAAATCAGCATGAGGCTGAGCATCATCAACACGTGGCTGATGTCTTTGAAGTTAAACCATTTACTGACAGAAACCTGGTAGGTGTGGATCAGCAGTGTGAGCAGTGAAAGGCTGAAGGCGGTTACAATCCGCTCACTGCCAAAATGATTTTTAAACAGCGCAATGCCGTGGGTGGCAAAAATCACGATGACGCCAATTGCAGTGTGTATTTTAAGTATTTCAAAATTATTCCATGCGAGTGTTGAAATAATAAAGCCGCTTAACAGGATAGTATTTGAAGTTAATAATATCCGGTTCAGGAATTTTTCGGCGCCCATAAAGACAATGGTAGCCTGTATGCTGAAAAATACGGCGACACTCACGCTGATATTCATCAGCATCCATAGAGTGTTATGCACTTTCAGCCCCCATGCGTCATAGAAACCGTGTGCAAATGTGCCGATGGTTGTGCTGATACACATAAATAAAAAGAACATCGCCCACGAGTCGAAGAACAATCCCTTTGAGCAATTATTTTTTACCCTGAAAAATAAGACGGCGGCAATTATGCTCAGAAATATATCGGTCAGGCTTGTAACCGGCTCGTTGATAATAAGGTTACCTAAGGAAATAGATGTAAGCGCCAAAATCAGTATCGTTTTATCGTTTTAAATAATTTGCAGTTTGTAATGTACTAATACTAACATTGATTTATTTACTGTCAAACGGTTGCACGAGCGAGGGTATTGTACTGAACACCCTATTAGGTTGTGGTTATTCAATTTTGAACTCAACGGAAAAATAGGTTTTTATCAATTGTAATCTTACTGATTCAAGAAATTCTGACAATAAAAAAACAGAAGCTGTTTCAGGGTATTTAGTTTGAGTTTTAAATGGACTCGGTGACTTTACTTTTATACATAGTGCGACCGGGGTACACTTTCAGCGCCTGTTCGAGGCAGTCCATCGCCCGGTTGAGATCCTTTTGCTGCAATACATAGGCGATGCGCACCTCCTGTTTTCCCAATCCCGGACTGCTGTAGAACCCACTTCCCGGCGCCAGCATCACCGTTTCCTTGTCCGTATTAAATTCCTCCAGCAACCATTGACAGAATTTATCCGAATCGTCGATGGGCAATTGCACCATTGCGTAGAAAGCGCCACCGGGAGTGGGACAAACCACTCCTTCCATTGCATTTAATCGCTGAACTAACAAGTCGCGGCGATTCACATATTCGGATTTCACCGCATCGAAATAGGAGGACGGCACTTCGGTAAATGCCTCTGCCAGAACTTGTTCTATGGTAGGAGGGCTTAACCGTGCCTGTGCAAATTTCAAGGCGGTTTCCATAAATTTATTGTTGCGGGAAACCAAAGCGCCTATTCTCGCACCGCAGGCGCTGTATCTTTTGGAAATGGAATCCATCAGTACGACGTGCTCTTCCAATCCATCGAGGTTTAACACCGAAAAATGTTTGGCGCCGTCGTACACAAATTCGCGGTACACTTCATCGGCAAACAGGTACAGATCATGCCGGATCACAATATCCCGCAATTGTTCCAACTCGCTTTTTGAATACAGGTAACCCGTTGGGTTGTTGGGGTTACAGATCAGGATGGCTTTCGTCCTGGGGGTGATGCGTTTTTCAAATTCCTCAATTGGCGGCAGCGCATAACCATTTTCGATAGATGAGGTGATGGGCTTGATTTGAATATTGCCCGCCGATGAAAAGCCGATATAGTTGGCGTACAAGGGTTCGGGTACAATGATTTCGTCGCCGGGATCCAGGCAGGACAGCAATCCGAATTGAATGGCTTCCGAGCCGCCGGTGGTTATCATAATATTGTGGTGATTCAGCCGGATACCGCATGAGTCGTAATACTGCACCAATTTGCGGCGGTAGCTTTCATTGCCTGCCGAATGGCTGTACTCAATTACCTGGAGGTCGAGGTGTTTGACGGCTGCCAACATTTCGGGCGGCGTAATAATGTCGGGTTGGCCGATATTCAGATGATAAATTTTTATTCCCCGGATTTTGGCCTTTTCGGCGTAGGGAACCAGCTTGCGTATCGGCGAGGCGGGCATCATCCGCCCTCTGTTTGAAATGGTTGGCATGTGTCAAAAATAAAAAAAAGTCCGTGATCTCAACGCTCACGGACTTGATAACAGACGATGAAATATTAATTATCTGAATTAAAAATGGTCTTTTGCTCGGGAACGCTACCCGTATTCTCCGCTTTTTGAACGGTGCCTTTGAAATACAATTTCACATTGCTGGTTTTCGCATTGGACTGCACTGTGATTGCCTTGGTGAACGGTCCTTCTTTGGCGGCATTGTATTCGGCGGCCACAAATCCCTTTTGGCCGGGCATTACGGGTTCTTTAGTCCAGTCGGTTACCGTACATCCGCAGGTCTTCTGCACATTGCTGATGATCAGAGGCTCTTTGCCCACATTTTCAAAATAAAATTTATTGGTTACGGGAGTACCTTGAGGAATGGTTCCAAAATCATGTGTTTCTTCAACCCATTTAAATTCAGGGGCATTGGGGTTGGGCGTTGTTAATTCCTGTGCAAATACAGCAGATAGTGAAAAGGTAACAACGGCAATAATTGAGAACAGTTTTTTCATTGAATTACATTTAAAAGTGAAATAATTGCTTTATCATTCAGCCCTATAGATTCCTTCTGAGCTATGCAAAAACAACAACAACCATACCATTAACCGATACCTGTATTGACTTTTAAGGGAAATGCGCCTGCAAAATTGCATTTAATTATCTTTGTTAGACTATGATGAATACTATGCAGGGAAAATCGATACAAGAGAAATTGACGTTTGAGGACTTTAGAAAAGAAGTATTAAGCGATTATAAAACAGCCTTAATAAGCCGTGAGGCGAGTGTATTGGGAAGAAAGGAGGTGCTGACGGGTAAGGCCAAATTCGGAATCTTCGGCGATGGCAAGGAGGTGGCCCAGTTGGCAATGGCCCGTCAATTCCAACCGGGCGATTTCAGGTCGGGGTATTACCGCGACCAGACCTTCATGTTTGCGGCGGGAATGGGAACAGTAGAGGAGTTTTTCGCTCAGCTTTACGCCATACCCTCGGTAGCCGATGAGCCGAATTCCGCCGGAAGGCAGATGAACGGGCACTTTGCCACTCGCAGCCTGGATGATAACGGCCACTGGAAGGAGCTGAAAAACCAGAAGAATGCGGCATCTGATACTTCGCCGACGGCAGGGCAAATGGCCAGGGCAGTCGGCCTGGCGCTGGCATCAAAAAAATACCGGCAAATCCGTGCATTGCACGATACGCCTTTTTCTGATACCGGCAATGAGGTGGTCTTTGCAACTATCGGCGACGCCTCTACTTCCGAAGGCATTTTCTGGGAATCCGTGAATGCCGCCGGCGTTTTGAAAATTCCCCTCGCCATTTTTGTATGGGACGACGGTTACGGCATCTCCGTGCCCCGCAAGTACCAAACGACCAAGGATAATATCTCCGAAGTGTTATCGGGTTTTCAGCTGGATGAAAATGGCGAAGGTATCCGCATCTACGAGGTAAAGGGATGGGATTACCCCGCCCTGTTACAGACCTTCGAGGAGGGCATAGATTTGTGCCGCCGGGAGCATATCCCCGTGTTGTTTCATGTAAAGGAAGTCACCCAACCGCAAGGGCACTCCACCAGCGGCTCCCATGAAAGGTATAAATCCAAAGAACGGCTGGAGTGGGAAGCGGAGTTTGACGGCCTTAAGAAAATGCGAGAGTGGATTATTGCCAACAACATCGCAGTAGCTGCCGATTTGGATGCCATTGCCGAGGAGGCAAAAAAATTGGCCAGGCAATCGCAGCGCAGCGCATGGAACAAGTATAATATGTCCATAAAAGCCGACATGGATGTATTATTTTCACTACTGAATGCCCTGGCAACGACATCCGCACATGCGCCGGAAATCGAGAATCTGATCGGCGAATTGCAGAATACTATCGACCCGGTACGCCGGGACATAGCCAGGGCGGCTAAACGAGCACTTTATATATGTGCAGGTGAATCGAGCCCGCAACTGGATGCATTAAAAAACTGGAACAGGGAATACGGGAATACCAATGCTGACAGGTTTAATTCCTACCTGTACAGTTGTTCGGATAAAAGAGTGGAAAAAATTCCGGAAGTAAAGCCGGTGTATTCGGCCGATTCGGTGCAGCTAAACGGCTTTGAAATATTAAATAAGTGCTTTGAAAGTAATTTTAACCGCTACCCCGAATTATTTGCCTTTGGGGAAGACCTCGGCAAAATTGGCGATGTCAACCAGGGATTTGCCGGGCTGCAGGAAAAATTCGGAGAAGACAGGATTTTCGACGTGGGCATCCGGGAAGCGACGATTATCGGGCAGGGAATCGGGATGGCGATGCGTGGACTGCGCCCGATTGCCGAAATTCAATATCTGGATTATTTAATCTATGGATTACAACCCATTTCGGATGACCTGGCCACGCTGCAATACCGGACAAAAGGAGGTCAGAAAGCGCCGGTAATCATCCGCACCCGCGGGCATCGCCTGGAGGGTATTTGGCATACGGGCTCCCCGATGGGGATGATATTGCACAGTTGCCGTGGAGTACATGTTTGTGTTCCCCGCAATATGGTTCAGGCCGCAGGCATGTATAACACACTGCTGCAAAGCGATGAACCGGCAATTTTAGTCGAGTGCTTAAACGGTTACCGGCTGAAAGAGAAGTTGCCGGATAACTACGCAGAGTTTACCGTGCCTTTGGGCGTACCCCAAATTTTACGAGAAGGCAGCGACATCACGGTGGTGAGTTATGGGTCCACCTTGCGCATCATCGAAGAGGCGATACAGCAGTTGGAAGCCATCGGCATTTCCGTGGAACTGATTGACGTACAGACGCTGCTGCCCTTCGATATACCCGGCGTAATCAATGCCTCCATCCGCAAGACCAACCGGGTGGTATTTATCGATGAAGATGTTCCCGGCGGCGCTTCGGCATATATGCTCGATGCGGTCTTTAAGGATGAAAATCTGTTCCGCTACCTGGATAGTTTTCCAAAAACGCTCTCCGCAAAAGCCCATCGTGCAGCCTATGCTTCTGACGGCGACTATTTCAGCAAGCCGAATGCGGAAGATGTGTTTGGCTGCATTTATAGTATGATGAGCGAAGTGGATCCCGGCGCTTGGCCGGAGGTTTAGTTTTTCGAGAAAAATTTTAAAAAGATTTTAATAATGAAGTGGCCGTTCTTCCGTTTAACACCTCTGTAACTTTACTATCTTTGTGCAATATTCAATTATTAATTTTTATTATTTATTACAATGGAAAAAGGGAAAATCAAATTCTTTAATGCAACCAAAGGTTTCGGATTTATTATCAAAGAAGGAACTAACGAAGAAATTTTTGTTCATCAATCCGGGCTCATTGACAAGGTACAGCAAAATGACGAAGTGACATTCGACATCATTGATGGACGCAAAGGAAAAAATGCCACAAATGTGAAGCTGGCAAAATAATCTCCGCGGATTAAAGAGAAAAAAGCGCCGCCTGCTGGGCGGCCTTTTTTTTTGGGCAGGGACGGAAAACCGCAATTATTCTTCTTCCATATTGTGAAATACATTCACCACGTCGTCGTCTTCTTCAAACTTGTCTATCAGGTTATATATCTGCTCCTGGGCTTCTTCGCTTAACTTCACTTTATTTTGCGGCACTCGCACCAATTCGGCTTGTTTAATTTCCAACTGCAGTTCTTCCAGTTTATGCTGCATCGTACCGAAGTCGGTAAATGAGCAATAGATATATACCATCGCCTCGTCCTGTTGAATATCCTCGGCTCCCCCGTCAATGAGGTCCAGTTCCACTTCTTCAAGATTGATTTTCGATTTTTCGATGGTGATGCGGCCTTTGCGTTCGAACATAAAGCTCACCGAGCCCTGTGTGCCGAGAGAACCGTTGCCGCGGTTAAAGTACATCCGGATATTTGCAACCGTGCGGGTGCTGTTATCCGAAGCGCATTCTATTATCATTGCCACACCGTGCGGCCCGTAACCTTCGTACACGAGTTCTTCAAAGTTACCTTCGTCTTTTGAGGTAGCTCTTTTTATGGCGGCTTCAATTCTGTCTTTCGGCATTTGATAGCCTTTGGCGTTTTGAATTGCCATGCGCAGTTTTGCATTGGTATTGGGATCGGGGCCGCCTTCTTTTACCGCCATCGAAATTTCTCTACCTGCTTTGGTAAAGTTTTTTGCCATGGCATCCCATCGCTTAAACTTTTTTTCTTTTCTGTATTCGAATGCTCTTCCCATAAAATATTTGTTGGGGTGTAAAATTAACTTGCAGATACAGCAGGTGCAAGCGCATTACATTTTTAACAGCGCCAGCGTGGTAATATCGGCGCCGCCAACCAGGTGTACATGGTACACTCCGTTTGCAAATCCCGACGTAGCAATAGGCAATTGTACTACGCCGACAGCCGGAATGCCATCAAATAATTCGGCAATGAATCGGCCGGTGCAATCAGTGAGAAATACGCTGTATCTCGTGTTCCCGTCTGAGATGAAAAATAATTCGGAGAATAAATGGCCGGGGTTATTCGCCAGGTAGGGATATGCATCATCGGATGCAGGCGGCGTATCTGAGAGTTCATTATGTTTTCCCGGACTCGGCCAGGGCAACAGATCCGGTGAGCCGGTACCATTGGGTATCCTGCCATAAGCGATATCTGCCTGCTGCGCCGGATAGCTGAAAGAATCCACAGGTGCAAACCAGGTGGCAGCAGGAGCAAACAGCCCGATGAATTCACCCGAACCGCTGAGCTTGAAATTTGCGTGGTATTGCCCTTGCCATTCTTCTTCATCTGCCCAGATGATTAAATAACTGTCGGGGTTGAGTACGGTGAATGGCAGTTGCCATTTATCGGTATTGAAGGGGTCGTCCGTAATGAAATAACCACTTAAATTCACGGCCGTATCGCCGCGGTTATACAACTCGATATAATCGGCATAGTCACCCGCTTCATCGGCAATCACCGCATTGTTGATTGCCAGAATTTCATTAATGGAAACAGCGGGAACCGGTGGAGCCACATTGACATGGTAATAGCCGCAAGGGGGGTATAAAGTAGTATTGCCCTCCGCATCGCTAACGACAATCAACAAATCTAAATACTGCATGGCAGTCGGCGCAATCAATGTACAACCGTATATCCCGTCACCGGATTCCTCATCGGCGTGCATGCCATCGTCCAACATTTCAACCGCGAAACCCGTCGCAATATTTCCATCGGGGTACAGGTATGCGGATGTTGAGTGAATGGCGCCATCGTCAACCACAAATGCCTGCAATGCAATAGCGCTGCCGCTACCGGGCACCAACGGAGACTGGTTCATTTTCCACACTGCAGGTGGCATGGTATAATCTTCCAGTTGGTCGAGTGTGTAGGTAATTCTTTTCTCAATAAAATTGATAATCCCATAAGGTGTGTGACCGTCAATTGCATTCGTATTAAATCCGTTCCAGAAGTCATCAAACGTATATCCCCAATCGTAGGTGCGGTACAGATCTTCCGCTGCAGCATCGGCAATCATATCACGCCATGCCAGTATTTTTTGTTCAACGGTATCCGGGTGTAAATAGCGTTCCCGAATTATTTTGAGATAGGTGCTGAATTGATTCCGGTATGCGGGTACTTCCAGGATTCTCGTCGCAAGTGGCACGTCGTAGTCGCCGGTAGGCCAGTCGTAAATATTCTGTTCCGCCCAGTCGATGCCCAGCCAGTCCACACCAAAAGTATTGTCGCAATCGAAAGAGAGAAATTCAAATTTACCGGTAAACCGGTTGTGATATAGATAGTAATTATTGATATTGCCCGCATAGTTATCCCAATGTCCGGCGGAGATGTCCAATGCGTAAATCCATAAGTACTGCTGCACGTTAAATATTTCCTCCAGGTTACAAATAAATTCTTCATCGGATGAGTTGTCAATTACCTTCACAAGTTCAATGAGATCGCTCCAGTCGTTTTGTGCTTCGTTGGTCTGTAATTCATATCCCTGGTTCATATAAGCGGAAGGGTTTTCGCCGCGGTAATCCAAAGGGGCCGGCCAGGTACATTTGTACAGGTTCCCGGAATTATCGCCAAACCGCTGTTGAATAAATACTTCGTCCACCTCTTCCATATTGGTATAGAGGCCGTAATAATCGCCGTTGATATACACTTTCACGAAATTGGATCTGCGCTGCGGCATACCCATGGCATTGTAGGTATCGAAATACAGTTTTTCACGCACCATTGTCGGGTCGTTGTGCATTCCCAGTAAATTCAGTTTTTCCACGCCTTCGTATTTGCGTCCCCGTTCATACGTATTGAATGAAATTTTAAATGATTTTTTTTCGGAACTCAAAGATGTGTTTCCCCGCAACCGGAAACCTATATGTTGCACTGTATCGGCGGCGACACCGTCATCGAAAATAAACAGGGCGGTATATTCATAGGCGCTTTCTTCATTGGCATACATCTCGGACAGTGAATCGGGATCGATATGAATAAAAATATCACTCACATGGGTATCGTCGAAGAGCCTGGAATAGGGCAGGGACTGCGATACTGCGGAAGTAAATATGCCGAGTGCAAGAGTTAAAAACAAAATTTGTATTTTCATTCGCAGTACCAATACTACAAAGCTAATGTGAAATTGATGAAAGGACTTTATACTCTATTGCTCGTGTGTGTGGCATCTGCCCTGGTTGCACAGGATGCGGTAGTACCTGCATGGACGAAAAGCGCAATTTGGTACCAGATATTTCCGGAGCGGTTTTCAAATGGCGATACGACGAATGATCCCACCAATGCAGATATAATAGGGGCATGGCCGCACGATACGAGCGGCGCCTGGCAGGTGCATCCCTGGACGAGCGACTGGTATGCCATGCAGCCCTGGGAAACGGAATCGGGGCACGACATCTGGTGGAACATTCAGAAGCGCAGGTACGGCGGCGATATTCAAGGCATCATCGATAAACTCGATTACCTGGATCAACTGGGAATAAATGCGATTTACCTGAATCCCGTTTTTTGGGCGCCGTCTGCACATAAATACGATGCGGTGATGTACCATCATATCGACCCGACTTTTGGACCTGACCCCGAAGGCGATAAGCAAATTATTGCCGGGGAAGATCCCGTTAACCCCGAAACATGGCAATGGACTGCGGCTGACAAACTGATGCTGCAATTGATTCGAGAGTGCCATCGCCGCAATATGAAAATTATTTTTGACGGCGTGTTTAACCACATGGGTGTTACGAGTTTTGCATTTACAGATCTGCAAATCAATCAGCAAAATTCAAAATACCGGGACTGGTTTATCGTCAATAGCTGGAGCGATTCTGTATCGGGCAGTGCGTTTACCTACGCCGGCTGGTTTGGAGTGCCCGATCTCCCGGAATTCAGGGAAGATGAAAACGGTATTGTCGCAGGGCCGAAGCAATATATTTTTGATTGCACTGCCAGGTGGATGATGCCCGACGGCTTACAGTCAAACGGCATTGACGGATGGCGGCTCGATGTGGCATTCTGTGTGGATCACCAATTCTGGAAAGATTGGCGCCTACTGGTTAAAGCGATTAACCCCGAAGCGTATATTACCGCGGAAATTGTGGACGGTATCGGGGTGCTGAAGCCCTACCTCAAAGGCGATGAGTTCGATGCGGTTATGAATTATGGCTTTGCAGTTATCGCTTCCGAGTTTTTTATCAACCGGGAATCGCAAATTTCAGTTACTGCATTCGATTCACTCCTCGCAGAGTTGCGCCATGCTTTCCCCGCCGAGATTACATATGCCCAACAAAATTTATTCGACAGCCACGACACACAGCGATTCGTCTCCTATATTGCAAATGGAGATATCGCCCGATTCCGCCAATGGGGAGAATATTTTAATAAGACAAAAGCGACGCAGCCGGGATATAACACGCAAAAGCCCGGAACACGGGAATACGCTATTCAAAAATTAATGGCGCTGTTTCAAATGACTTATGTCGGCGCTCCTATGATTTACTACGGCGATGAGGTGGGTATGTGGGGCGCCAATGACCCGGATTGCCGCAAACCGATGCTGTGGAGCGAGAAGATTTATGCAGATGAAATCTTTAACCCCGACGGTACCTTGCGGAGCAGCAGCGACAAAGTGGCGGCGGATATCGCCTTGTTTAACTACTACCGCACCTTAATTCAAATCAGAAAACAATACAGTGCTTTGACTTCGGGTAAGTTTGAAACGCTTCTGACAGATGATAGAAACGGTATTTACGCCTTTAAGAGATATCACGCCGCCGAAGAAGTTGTGATTGTCATTAATAACAGTGCGAAATTGCGTAAGGTCTCAATGGGAATTGTGTTACATGGAAATTATACGGATGTGCTGAATTACAATACCTCTTATGCATTTTCCGGGAGAAAAGATAAAATTGAAATACCCGCCTTCCGGGGAGTGATTCTGGTGAAAAATGAGTAGTTACATCCTGCGATATGCTATGCCATCAGCCGCTGACAGGCAACTGTGAAAGTCGCTGTCGCTTAGCATTTTACATTGCCTTTTTTCACAGTCTTGTAAAGGTTGTTGCCAATCGGGTATTAACACTGCGAGTTGCGCAACTCTTTATGGCCGATTATCTATCTTCGCCGCAGATATATGCCTAAGCTCCTTGCAATTGTTATACTATTTCTGCAGACCTGTTTTCTTAGTGCCCAGACAAATATTTCAGGTATTATAAACCGGTATGAGAAAGTATTGCTCGTCGATTTCTGCAACAATAAAGTAGTTGTGGAATCAGCGGTGGGTTACAGCGTTGGCGACCGGGTGTTGCTGATTCAGATGTCGGGCGCCGAAATCGATCAGACCAATACCTCCACTTATGGCTCCATTACCGATTATGCACTGGCGGGGAATTATGAAATCCTGACCATCGGCAATATCAGTTTTAACGTAATCACCTTTGAAGAGACAATGGAGCGCCACTACGATGCGGTAGCCGGCAAGGTGCAGTTGGTGGATATTCCCGCCTACGGGGATGTAATTATTGAAGGAGAGGTCAATGCCCAGGCATGGGACGGAAGCAAGGGGGGTATAGTGGCATTTACCGCCACCGGGACCGTTACTTTTAATGAAGATATTGATGTGGAAGGCCAGGGGTTTTACGGCGGCGATAATTACAGCCATTTGCTCTGTTATGGCGGTACGGGCAATTATTCCGGTTATGTATGCAATGAAGTGGATTACTGCGGCAGCAGGAAGGGGGAGGGAATAGGTGTAGGTTTAGGCACCGACAGCTTAGGAAGGGGAGCGCCGGCCAATGGCGGCGGCGGCGGCAATGACAGCAATACCGGCGGCGGTGGTGGCAGCAATTACGGAGCCGGCGGTACGGGAGGCTTGAGATTGAATGTCGCCGGTGGAGATTGCAATGGCACCTATCCCGGTTTTGGAGGTTACGGACTGAATTATTCGCCGGCTTCAAATAAAATTTTTATGGGCGGCGGCGGCGGCAGTGGCGACCAAAATGAAAACGATGGAACTGCCGGCGCTAACGGCGGCGGCATTGTGTTCATTCGAGCTGCTGAAGTGGTAGGCAATAATTTCTCGATAAAAGCGGGTGGCCGCACAGTGTATGCTGTTGCCGGCAAAGATGCTGCCGGCGGCGGCGGTGGCGGCGGAACGGTGATTTTTGATGTGCCCTTGGTATCCTCGCCCCTCAATATTGTATTGAGCGGTGGCGATGGCGGTGATGTGGACAATAATAATGATGGCATCAGTTGCAATGGTCCGGGCGGCGGCGGTGGCGGCGGCGTATTAATTTTACCCGGCGATGCCCTGCCTGCAAATATCGTCTTAAATGTGGCCGGTGGCGCCCCGGGTGAAACAATTAACCCCGATGCTCCCGCCGCATGCAATGGCAGCAGCAATGAAGCAACAGCAGGGATGGCCGGCGCTTTTATCACCAATTTTATTATGGCCGAGCCGATTACGGTCTTTGTGCCGCTTACATTGACGATTGATCCCGAGACCATTGCAATATGCGAGGGCCAGAGCATAACCATTACCAGCGAGAGCAGCGGCACCGGCGTATTGACCTATCAATGGAATGATTACCTCAATTCTACAACGCCCGATCTTACGGTGGTTCCTCAAAATGACAGGGCCTACGCCATTACGGTGACGGATGCAAGGGGCTGCCAGGTGACGAAAGCTTGTGATGTAACGGTAATCGACAGCGTCTTTGCCTCGGCGTTTCCCGATGCGACCATCATCCTGGGCGAATACGTGAATTTATTTGCAAGCGTTATCAGCGCAAATTACGATTACCTCTGGTCGCCACCGGATTACAATATATCCGATCCCACCTCGGCGACACCGGTAGTGAATCCGTTTGTCACCACTACGTATTGCCTGGAGGCTTCCGATTTGCAAAACGGTTGTATCTATAATTCCTGTATCGAAATAAAGGTGATTAACGATGTCGTGATTCCCAATGCGTTCTCGCCGAATGGCGATGGGTTAAACGACGTGTTCAACGTGCCCGACCTCGGCGATATCTGCAACAGTATCACCTTTTTCCAAATTTTTGACCGTTGGGGGCAAGTCGTGTACGACTATCATATGGACGTCGGCCAGCAAGGTTGGGACGGCACCCATTTAAGCACCGGCCATCCCGAACCTGTCGGAACCTACATTTACCTCATTAAATTAGCCTGCGACAGCGGTGAACGGATTTTTGCAAGCGATATACTCCTGTTGCGCTGATTTTTTTAATAATTGCTCCAAACCCCTGCATTTTTACCTATTTCGGCGATAAAGCCTTATCTTTGCAGCCCACTTGCAAAGCGATGCAACGCAATGCAAGCACGGCATTAACTGATTTATTAACCTTTAAAAACTTGTCTTTTGACAGAAAATGAAAATTTGGAGCAGGAAAATGTTCAGAACACTGACTCCAATGTTATTTCCACCGAAGTGGAGACAACAGAAATAGAAACTAATTCAACAAACGAAACTGCTCAGCCGGTGGCATTCGATGATTTTGACTGGGATGCCGACAGGCGCAACCGCGTTTCGTACCCTAAAGAAAAGGCCGAAGAACTGGAAAAAATCTACGAAGGCACTTTCCGAACACTTAATAAGGATGAAATTGTCGTTGCTACCGTTGTTGGAATTACAAACTCCGATGTAGTAATGAACGTAGGTTATAAGAGCGATGGATTAATTCCCAAAACGGAGTTCAGGGATGTTGAAGACCTGAAAATCGGTCAGGAATACGAAGTGTACGTCGTTTCAAAAGAAGACCTGAAAGGCCATCTCGTTCTCTCCCGCAAGAATGCCAAGATGATGAAGGCATGGGATAAAATTGTAGATGCCTATAAAGAGGAAGTAATTGTCACCGGCAACATCGTAAGCAAGACTAAAGGCGGATTGATCGTGGAAGTATTCGGGTTGGAGACATTCCTGCCCGGCTCGCAGATCGATGTGAAACCCATCTCAGATTACGATGTGTACGTCGGCAAAAAGATGGAATTCAAGGTTGTGAAGATTAACGAAGCTATCAAAAATGCGGTTGTCTCTCACAAAGCGCTCATCGAATCCGATATTGAAAGTCAACGCCAGGAAATTATCGGCAAACTGGAGAAAGGCCAGGTGCTGGAAGGCGTTATCAAAAATATTACCGACTTCGGCGCATTCATCGACCTGGGCGGCGTGGACGGCCTGTTGTATATTACGGATATTTCATGGGGACGCATTGCCCACCCGAATGAAGTCTTGCAACTCAACCAGAAACTCAATGTGGTTGTCCTCGATTTTGATGATAATAAAAAGCGCATCAGCCTCGGCTTGAAACAACTGACGCCGCATCCCTGGGATGTTCTGGAAGATACGATCCAGGTGGGAAGTACGGTTACCGGTAAGATTGTAAACATCGAAGATTACGGCGCCTTCCTCGAAGTGCAGCCCGGTGTAGAGGGTTTGATTCACGTGTCTGAAATTTCATGGAGTAATCAGCCCATCAACAGCAAGGACTTCTTCAAGATGAACGATACTTTTGAAGCAAAGGTGGTGACATTGGACCGTGCGGAGCGCAAGATGTCGCTGTCGTTAAAGCAGCTTACCGAAGATCCCTGGAGTAAAGTCGAAGAGAAGTATCCGGTGAACAGCAAACATACCGGCGTAGTGAAAAATCTCACACCCTATGGCGTATTTGTGGAACTGGACGAAAACTTCGGCGGCATGGTACATATCAGTGATTTGTCATGGACAAAGCGCTTCCAGCACCCGGGTGATTTCACTAAAGTGGGAGAAAAACTCGATGTAATTATTATGGACATCGATAAGGAGAATCGCAAAATGGCATTAGGTCATAAGCAGGTAGAGGAAGATCCCTGGGATACCTTCGAAACTGTTTTCCCGGTGGGTTCAGTTCACGAGGCGACCATTATCCGCAAGGATGATAAAGGCGCTATCGTATCCCTGCCTTATGGCGTAGAGGGATATGCGCCTAACCGCCACCTGGAGAAAGAAGACGGCACCTCTGCTCAAATTGAAGAACTGCTGTCGTTTAAGGTGATTGAATTTGACCGCAATGACAAGCGCATCCTCGTTTCTCATACCCGCTTCCATCAGGATAAAAGCCACGAAGAGCGCAAGGATAAAAAGGAGACGATGCGCAGGGAAGAAAAGAAAACTAAGAATGTGATGAAGGGCGTGCAGAAGAATATCGAAAAAACGACATTGGGAGAACTGGATGTCTTAAATCAGTTGAAGGACAGAATGGAAGCTGATCTGTCTGCACCAAAGCCGAAGAGAGAAGGTAAAAAGGTAACGGCAAAAAAGGAAACTCCCGAAGAGCATATTGCAGATGATGTTTCCGATATTGTTAAGAATGAGGCGCCTGATGCGGATTCTGCAGAGCCGACAGATTCCGAAGACAAGGCATAATTGGATGTTTTTTAAAATAAAGCCATTCGGATATGTACCGGATGGCTTTTTTGTTATTCCGATAGAAGGCGATGCAATACTGGTTAATAAAAACGGACCCCGACACTTACAGTTGGGATGACATCTCCAAGCAAAAGTCAGATGTATGGGACGGCGTACGGAACTACGCTGCACGGTTACACCTGCGGGCTATGAAAAAAAAGGATCTGTGTTTATTCTACCACAGCGGCGGCGATAAGTGCGTAATGGGAGTTGTGCGCATTACTAAAGAGGCTTATCCCGATCCGACGGCAACCGATGGCGATTGGTCGGCAGTGGATATTCAATATGTGAAACCCCTGCAACGGGCAGTGAGCCTCGCTGCTATCAAATCCGAAAAGAGCCTGTCGGATATTTTGCTGATTAAAATCGGCCGCCTATCCGTAATGCCGTTAACTGCCTACCAGTTTGAGAAAATACTTGCGATGGGTGACACCGCATTGTAATCCCCTGGGAAATTCCGGAGTGTATTTATGTAAGAGGCAGTAAAATCCTGAACGTGGTGCCTTTTCCGAGGGTGGAACTCTTTACAAATATTTTTCCGCCGTGATAGTTTTCAATAATGCGTTTTGCCAATGTGAGCCCGAGCCCCCAGCCCCGCTTTTTAGTGCTGAAACCCGGTTCAAATACACGGTTAAAATGCGAGCGTGGAATCCCTTTCCCCGAATCACGTATATCGATGATAATTTGTTTCGGGTACTGCTGTAATTCCATGTGAATTACTCCATTGCCTTCCATCGCATCCAGCGCATTCTTCAATAAGTTTTCAATTACCCAGTTAAACAAGGTGGGGTTTAATTTGCCGATAATTGCCGATTGGGGGTGATTGAAATTAAATTGCACCTTTTTGGAGGACCGGCGCTTGATATAATCCAGTGAATTTTCCAATTCGACCGCAATATCCCGCTCAATTAAATCCGGCATGGAACCCACCTTGGAAAATCTGTCGGCTATCAATTCCAGTCGCTTCACATCCTTTTCCATTTCATCCATGATATTGCGTTTGGATTCCAGGTCGCCCGAACTTTCCTTCAAATAATCCACCCATGCCACCAATGAAGAAATCGGCGTGCCGAGCTGATGGGCCGTCTCTTTGGCCATACCCACCCATACGCGATTTTGTTCCGACCGCCTCGCCGTATTAAATACGATATAAGCAAAGATTAAGAAGGCTGCAACAATACACAGTTGAATGATGGGGTAAAAACGCAATTGCGCATACAGATAGGAGTGTTTGAAATATATGAGCTGAAAGCTGTCTTCCGAAATTTTAAAGCGAATGGGGTCCGAATAATTTTTCATGGACAACAACTGTTTCTCCAGGTATTCGGGGTTCGATTTTGCTTTGGCGCTGTCCAGGTTCAGGAAGTCAATGATATTGCCGTTATTGTCGGTTGAAATAATGGGAACGGTTTTATTCGATTGAATTAAATCGATAAAAAAACCGTAATCCTGGATATCCTCGGCAGTGCTGATGTATTGGTACACATCCGCTATTTGCTGAACCCGCTGTAATTCCTCTTCTGCAATTTTACCCGCCAGGCGATTAGTGTACAACAAGGTGGCTGCCACAAAAATGAAAGCTGCTGCAATCAGACCATATTTCCACACGTTGCGCTTTTCAAAATAAGCCATATTCTTGTGTTTGCGGTTGCTAATTTAAGGCCTAGCTGCCATTATTCATCTTCCCATTCAATATACTCAATGGAATCTGCCGGAATATATTCCTGTTGTTTCGAATCGTCCTTTAATTCTTTTTTCTTTTTTTCGAGTTGGTCGGGTTTAAATATATCCAGGAAATCGGGCTCTTCCAGCCCGCCCTGTTCCAGTTTTCTCTTACCTTCTTTTTTGTTGAAATGAATTACCGGATGTTCTACGGTTCCCTGCATCACCAGGTACACATTAATGCCCCCTTCGGCTTTTTCGTAATCTTCGGACGATTTGGAGACCTTGAAAAATTTTTTCATCATCACATCCGCCATGCTGAGTTTTACCTGGTAGTCGATGGCATTATCGAACGTATGTGTTCCGCTGATGTATAAGTCCAGTGCCGAAGAGCGGATGGATGTGGCCGGTATATAAATGGTGCGGTCTTTTATTTCAATCTGATTTTGCAGCGTTTCGAATTTTATATCCTGCAATTCGGTCATGTCAACGAATTTTGACAGCGACTCCAATACGGTGTAATTTATCAGTTCGCCATTGTCGATTTTTACGTTGGCGAGGGTGTAAATACTCGGCTCAATTACTTCAAACTGCGGAGTGAAACCCATCGAAAAATTTTCGACCAAAACGGTTGCCCGGCCTTTGATATTTTTATCGGTAAGGGTAGTTTGGCCAAAATTTTCCAGCTCGCGGAATAATTCGGTTATATCGATATTGTTTAAAATCCCCGACGATTCCAACAGGTAATTACCGCTGTTGAAAGTGCGCAATGTAGCTGCCAGTTGCACATTGCCGTTTTGAATTTCCGCCGTGAGGTTCCTGGCGGCAATTACCGAATTGCTGAAACTTAAACCCGTGTTCAAGTTGTTCAGGGTAATGCGTTTATACTGGAGTTTGTCCACCCGGAGTTGCAGCATACCGCTCATTTGCATCCAGACGGGCTTACGCACAGTCGCAACTCCTGTTGTATGTCCATTTGATGCAGGAGGCGAAACAAAGTGCATTAATGTATAAATATCCAGCAGTTTGGAGTGTAATGAGCCGTTAATTACCGTCAACTGATTATTGCCGCTGCCGGAAGCCAGTGCAAACCAGTTGGCAACGGTGAGGTCGCCGGTAATATCCGCACCGGGCAACACGCAGTGCAAATTGGCGATTTCCAGCGTCTGATTGCGCAATGCGATATCTCCGGATTGGAATTGCATCATTTCATTGCGGTATTTACAGGACACATCGTGCAGGATGATTTTTCCCGATGGCGGATTGCGTGAAAGATTTGAAGCGCCGACCTGGTTGGGGTTGCCCTTATACACTACCTGGTCGAAAGAAATGGTGCCGGCGATTGCCGTTGCCTCGGGCAGTAATGCCGGCAATATCAACGATGCGGGGAGCGTGCCGTTCAGCTTGCAGTCAATGCCGGGATTGGCCAAATTTTGAATATGCAGGTAACCGGAAAGTACCTCGCCTTTGTACTTTCCCTTAAAGTCCCGCAGATGTAATTCAGATGTTGTTTTGTTATTGCCTGCCCCGTTCGAATACGATCCGGTTAATGAGACATCCGTAAGCTTGTCGCCGAATTTCTCATGAATAATGGTACTGTTTGTTAAATCGAAATTTGCGGTTACCAACGGAATGGACTTTTGGCTGAACAGTCCTTTTACACTTGCGGTAAAATTGAGTTTACCCTTTCCCTCCAGTCCGTTTAAACCCTTGCGGTATTTAGCCGGTATGGTAATGAGCAGGGCTTCAATATTCACATTGCGTGACTGCATCATCAAATCGTAGTTGACGCCATCTCCGATAATAAAATTGCCGCTCACGTCAAACGTATTGTTATTGATGGTCAGGCTTGAACTGCTGAATGTGTACAGTTGATTTTTAAGATTGACATCCAGATTGCAATCTATATCCGCTTCATTTTCCTGCAGATACGTGGAACTGCCGATGGTGATATAATGCGAAACAACGGCACCCTGCGTTTTGACATCAAACTCTTCGGTGTAAAAATTGCCCGTCGCCGCCAGGTCATCCGCATGCAGATGCATCCGGATATTGCTGTTTTCATCCAGGTATTTAAAATCTACATTTTTCAGCAGGATTTCCTTCAGTTGAATAGCAAAATCCGCCGAACTGCTTTGGGTGGTATCCGTTTTCCAGAACCTGTAATTTATCGTACCGTCAGCATCTTCGGTAAGCGAAACGACGGCGTCTTTAATTACCAGCGTATGGACATTGTATTTTTTTTTGATGAGGTCATTGATATTAAATGCCAGGTCGATTCGGCCTGCTTGAATAAAAAAGCTATCCGAGCCCGCAATACTTTCCTTTATGCCGATATTTTCGAAAGATAAGGCCAGTTGAGGCCAATTGCGCCACATCGACAGATGTATATCCGTTTCATTTACCACTACCTCGGTGGCCAGGTTTTTATTGAGTTCACTGATAAACAGGCGCTTTATCCGGCTTTCAAAGAGCAGGGGAACGGTGATGATGAGTAGCAGAATCAGTCCCAGCAGTGAACCAATGCCGATGAGGGAGTATTTCAGATACTTATGCATGAATAGACAAGGCGCTCAAATAGTAATAAAGATATGCCGCAACTTTAACGAACCGGCACATTAAAATTGTGAATTATGTGCACAAAATTTGCAAACTGCTGCCTGCTTCTTATATTTGCGCTCTCTATTTCCGGGAGCTTAGCTCAGTTGGTTCAGAGCATCTGCCTTACAAGCAGAGGGTCATTGGTTCGAATCCAATAGCTCCCACTACTCCCACAAGGGTTTCAGGAAATTTCACACGTTAATTGCTATTGAATTTGCAAATAATTTACAAATGAATTCCGGAGCCTTTCCAATAATTTTGTTAAAAAATCCAGTGCCTGGTACATCTTCATACTGTCTTAGCCCCCTATAAACCGGACGATTCTCTCCAAAGGGTTTGCTACTGATTGGTTACCTGTGCAATCAAGGCGTTTTATTGAATTTTTTGAGCATATGCAAAAATGATAATCCGGAAAGTCAGGAACGCCGGTCCGTCTAATAGCCCCGATCACAAATCAGAATGTAAAATTTTAGATGTATTTCAATGCTGCAGGCCTTTTAGGGCGAGATTATAGCGTATTTTTTATGTAAGCCGGATGGAATAGTTAAAAAACCGGAAGCGGCATAAGAGCTGTAAATACGCCAGAAACAAACTGTTGCTGTGAATAGATCTTTCGGGTAAAGTATTTTATGCTCACTAAAAAATCACCGTTTGAAACTACACTAACCGGTTCAAAATAATAGCCGGTCAATAGCACCGGCGCAGAAACGCACTTTTTTTATACGACAACTCCATAGATCAGCCCAGTTCCGTTTAACAGGTGGCTTCTTTATGGCACTGCGTGCCCAACGAAGCCTTAGTTATTACCATCCGTTTTTTTTCATTGTTAGTCAAATAAGCTCGTCTGATATGGTTTTGTCGGCTTGTCTAATGTCTCTTTTTTATCTGTCGGTTTCGGGTCAGTTTGTCCGTTTGCAGTTACAAGCTCTTGCTCTGGGTGCTCGTCAAAAAATTTCACTATGTCCATACCATTTGAAAACTCAATACCACCCAATTTTATCAAGTCCATATTTCCTTGTGGTGCTGGATTCAATACTTGCGGACTTAAAACAAAAACTGGAACCCCCATTTTTAATGCTGATTTACCCGCATCAAAAGTTCCGCTCATTTTTCCTGAACTATCTCTTTCAGGTCCTGATTTTATTACCGCAATTGCTTTAGACATTGCACAGACAAGTTTGTTCCTTGTCATTGCATTTTGTCCTGAAAATTTTTCGTATGGTGCAAACTGAGTTACAAATAATGCGTTCTTTTCCCAATTAAGATCTTTAAGTTCTCTTTTAATTGTAATATGGTTTGTTCCAAAACTTAAAATCATTGTCGTTGTTCCGTGGGCTTCAAGTGCTCCTAAATGTGCAGAAGTGTCAACTCCTTTAGCGTAGCCCGAAGTAACATTAATTCCATTTTCTGCTAACTTTTGGGCTATACTTTTTGTAATGGTGATTTCAAAATCACCGACATCTCTTGCTCCAACTATTGATACGCCTTTCTGGTTTAGTAACGGTAAATACCCTTTACAATATAAAATTGGCGGTGCATTGTCTCCCATATTTTGCAAAACAGATCGAGGATATCTTTCGTCATCAAGTCCAATAATTGTAACTCCATCTGATTTTAATTTTTCAAAGTTGCTGTATAGTCTGTCATCAGTATCTAATTGTGGAAAGCAAGAAAAATTGGCTCTTGAAAGTTTACCACGTCCAATCTCGGGAAACAGTCTAAATAATTCATTTGCTTCAAGGTCAAACAAATCACTAACAGACATATTATTTGATTGCAGATTTTCATAAATGTAATGAATGCTCTTTGCTCCAAAACCTGGTGCATTTGAAAGCATATACCAAGAATATTCTTTATTTCTCATCTTTTTGAACGTGTTTTAGTAATTGTTAAGACGTAAACACCCCTTGCTTTTCCTTTATTCATAATAACGTCACAAACTGCGTTTAGCGTTTCTCCTGAACGGTAAAGGTCGTCAAAAATTAGAACGACTTTTCCACTAAGTGCATTGAAATAGATACTGAATGCGTCTTTCAAAATTTCTCGTCTTGTGTCAGGGT
>CAZBHH010000015.1:0-41455 GCA_964492065.1 uncultured Chitinophagales bacterium
AACAGATGTTTCGTAAAAACCGGGTACTGACATTTCGTAATTGGTTGATGATCCCTTCTGCATAAAAGCGATTGAAGGCTGTACCGAAATATTGTCAGTCAGCATAATATCCACAGGAACGCCGAGATAAAATCCCATTGTGGTTCCGGCATCGAAACCGTCCACATCGCTGCTTTGGGTTGCGAAATTAGGGCCAACTTCGAGTCCGACTGAAATTTGTGCGTTTGCCATGCCTACGATCATGAGAGCAACAGCAATTGTTAATACTCTTAATTTCATAATTGTTTTTTTTTGATTATTCTACAAAGAACTGTGATTTAATTTACATTTCAATGTACTTAATTAAAATCTTATTCACATTTTAACACTTTGGAATAACTTTAGTTAAATGATGCCATCTCAACAAAAAGATTGGTTTATAAAAGTTAAGATAGGCGAATGCGCATTTTTGCTGCCCCAGATCCGGATTACTTTAACATTTCCGGTGCAATACATTTCTAACTTTAGTCGTCCTAATAGCTGTCACACTATCCGTTTTTTGTTTATACACACCACGCTTTAAAGCGATAGATTCGCTGTACATAATTCGATTTACGTGGAATACGTGTATCGGATTTTCCTGTCGAGACACATTGTGAAGCATACACACAATTTTTTAAGATTTCTCAGAACACACTGAAAATTTTATTGCTTAACCCTTTAATGATTTTAGTATGCAAACATTTAGAAGTATTTCATTAACCGTTCTAACAATGAGTATGTTGTTTTCAGGCGCAATGTTAGGCCAGATGGAAATGGACATGGATTGTACCGGCGAAGATTTATCGCCGATGGAACGGGAGCATTGTAAAGTAATATCCCTGGTTCCGACGTGTTGCGCTACGCAGACAGCCGTAGCTAATGGCAACTGGTTTTCAGCGTCCACCTGGAACACCGGTACGGTTCCGGCTACGGGCGATAAGGTATATATTCCCGAATCGATATCCGTTACCTATAACGGCAGCAGTGAAGAGGTGATAAATTGGCTGCGCATAAACGGCGCTTTGCATTTTAGCGCCAATATGAATACAAAGCTCGTCATCGGAACCATCGTCGTGGACAGCGACGGCAGCCTGACCATGGGTACGAGTGCGGAGCCTGTGTCTTCGGGATTGAAATGTGAGATTGTATTTGCTGACGAAGGGCCGATCGATACGGACTGGGACCCGTTTAAGTTCAGCAAAGGCATGGTAATGACAGGCCATTTCGAAAGTTACGGCGCATTTAAATCACCCTATATGGAAGTGAATGCGGGAACGCATGCCGGCAGTAATAAACTTACGCTGGCCGGAATTCCCGAAGGTTGGGAAGTAGGTGATAAACTCGTGATTGCCGGTATCAATATGGGCCATTTTAATGCGCTCGACGGCGATAATAAACACCACGACGAAGTGCTGACTATTACTTCTATTTCGGGTAATGATATTTATTTTCAAAATATGCAGGACGGCTCTTCCGTACTGTTGTTCGAACATACGCCGCCCGAAGGGTATGGATTGAAAATGCACGTATCCAATCTCACCCGCAATATTGTATTCAGGACAGAGAATTGGGAAACCGTTCCATTTAGCGAACGGGGGCATTGTATGTTTATGCATACCCTGGATGTAAACATCAACAATACACTGTTCCTGGGATTAGGCCGCACAAATAAGGGAATGTTGGCCACCGACCCGGTAGTGAATGAGATGGGCGAATTAGTGAGCGGTGGAGAAAATCCGCGGGGCAGATATGCCTGCCATATTCACCACGGCGGCCCGTCTGACAATACCGTTACGCCCGCCAGTATTTACGATTGTGTTGTGGATGGCACCCCCGGATGGGGATTCGTGAATCACCAGAGTTTTGTCAATATAGATCACAATGTGGTGTATAATTTTAAAGGTTCGGCCTTTGTCACCGAGGATGGTAATGAAATCGGCTCAATGACCAATAATATTGCCGTTAAAGGACTGTTTGATAAATCTGGAATTTCTACCACCGACAGGGTACTGGATTTTGACCTGGGGTATGACGGAACAGGGTATTGGCTGCAATCACCCAATGTGGATTACGCCAACAATATAGCTGCGTCATGCGCCGGTTCGGGATTCTCAATATTTACCGAACACGAATTTTTAGCGGAAAATAAAAGATATCTCCTCCCGACAAACACGCTTGCGGATGAGACGATAGCCGGCGATAATGAATATATGTACCAGGCGGTAATCCCATTGCGCAGCAATACGGGCTCTATTGTGTATAATACATCCACCGCATTTACAATTTGGGCACACCTGACCAATGATGATGATGTGGGTAGTTTTGCAAGTAACAGATACAGCGCTTATACACACGATAAACATACAGTTATCGAGGATTTTAAATTCTGGAATATCTATACTACCGGATTTCACCTGTCGTATTCCAGCCAGGTGCATTTTAAAGATGGGTTGCTGCTCGGCGACCTGGTAAATCGCTTTGATACCATTGAATCGGCGGCGCCCAATTCGGGTTATGCCTTTTATTCCGGCGCCGGCGCAGGCGGCAGCAATTACATCTACGATAATCTTCAGGTAGAGGGATGGAATAAAGCGGTTATGGCGTTTAGAACCGATGAAAAACTGATGTGGGATGACAAGGAGAGCAATTATCGCACATCGAAACTCATCGGCGGTTCCTATTCGAACAATAATTTTACCATTGTCCCCGAAGATGGAATAAATGAAGATAATGAGACGGAGTCGTTTACCTTTCCCAGGTATTTCCAGATATCGGACAATCCGTATTTTGAATCTGCACTGCCGGATATGACGCCTGTTGCCGACTTTACTTATGCGCAGGCCGGCAATCAAACCCTGCACCTGGATGCATCCATGTTATCCTACGATCCCGACCCCGTGGTGAACAATGCGGGCAATGGTATAGCGGGCTTTGTGTGGACGTTGCCCGATGGTTCCGTACAATACGGAGCGGATATATATTACCGGTTTGCGGATATCGGAACTTATAGTGTTACATTAACCGTGTATGATTGCAAAGGCCAAACATCGGCTGTTTCCAAAAACGTTTACGTGGAAGAAGCCCAGTACGACAACCCGATTGTCAATTCGGGATTTGAAGGCCCTGAGTTTAAGGCTTCACAATCGGCAAATTCCAGCCCTTCATCCATCGCCACCGGTTGGATAAATTCCGGATATTGGAAACTGGAAGACGGTAAAGTATTTCTCGGTTTAAGTGTGGGCAAAGTAAAACCATTATTACAGGTTATTCAGGACGATTACGTCAGAAAGGGGATAGTAGAGTTCTCATTCCAGGCAAAGAATGAAGGGCGAACTGCAAATGATAATGTCTTAATAGCGGAAATATACGGTGTGAATGGAGAGTTTGAATACCTGGATCCCGCTGTGGATGGCCAGATTACCAAATGGAATAATAATGATACCGATTTTTCGGTTGACCTGTTGTTCCAGGAAGACTTTGGCACCGGCGCCTACGGATGGCAGACGTTTAAGCGGGATGTTGACTTCGGCGACGGTTACCAGTTTATCATCGTGCGGTTTACATCCTCCAATCTAAAATCAGGGCAAAGCGATACCTCTGCACTGGACAATATTTGCCTGCCTTGTGTTTGCGATATCCCGGAAGGCGGTTTTGCCGATGCGTTGACCTCCACCTCCGCAACACTCGTATGGGATAATGTCGGCGCCAATTCCTACATCGTTAAATACAAGGCGAGAACCGGTGCATGGATAATTGACACGGTAAACAATACCTATCTGGAATTGGAAGATTTAACTCCGGATACGAGGTATCAATGGATGGTTAAGGCGCAATGTGATGGTGAATATACCGAGTATTCGGCCACTAATAAATTTACCACACCGTTGGAGGGCAGCGAATGTACATCTCCCAATATACTGACTACGGTTTATGTTACCGATAATGCGGCCATGCTCAATTGGAATGCCATACCGGGAGCACTGAATTACAAAGTGTATTACAAGCGGGAGACGGATACCATGTGGTCATATACGTTTACGACACAGCATGCAGTTGTTGTTGCCGGACTTCAAAGCGGTACGAACTACCTGTGGGGAGTGCGATCCGAATGTGCTGAGGGTTGGAAGCCAAATTCCAGCGTGAGCGCATTCACCACTTTAATGACCAGAGAAGGTAGTGGCGTGGAAAATACGAGTGAAGATCTTATGGCAACTGTCTTTCCTAATCCCGCCGACAATACGGTGCAGGTGATGTTGTACTGTGCGACAGAACAGGATGTAAAACTGAGTATTTACGACTTGAGCGGTAAACTGATAACATCGAAAACCGTAAGTGGTGATACCGGCAATTTTATCGTTCAATTCGATATCAGCGAAATTGCTGCGGGCACATATATCATCAAAGCGGGCAACAGCGAAACGACAGTGACGGATAAGCTGATAATATATTAATACCACCGGCCTAAGCCGGATAATCGCCTGCGGGGATTGTGCAATGTGCTTCCGAAAAATGAAGGAGCATATTTTCACAGTCCCTGCCGGCTTTTTATGGCAAAGACAAAACTCCATTTGCAAGGTTGAACCACGCCCGGCGTAAAATGACATACATAGCGCAGGGTAAATGCCTGTAAGTTGCACCGGTTAAATCTGAATGTATAAAAAACCGGGTATTTCATTTAACTTTGCGGCTTAATAACTTAAAAGCCTATTTAGAGGCGGGTTTACAGTTCCATTTCGAATACACTTTAGTCGGTAAGATTCAAAAATGGTTGGCGAATTCTACTCATTGGCAACCTAAATACAACGTATATGCAATCATTTTCCGATGGAGGACTGGCTACCCCTGTCCTGCGTGCCATTGAAGAGATGGGGTATGAGACTCCCACGCCCATTCAGCAAAAAGTAATTCCGCAACTGCTCTCCGACAACACAGATCTCGTTGCTCTTGCCCAGACAGGTACCGGCAAAACCGCCGCTTTTGGCCTGCCTCTGCTCACCTTGTGCAATTTTTATTCATCGGAAACCCAGGCGCTGATATTATGTCCCACCCGTGAGCTTTGTATGCAGATTACCCGCGATTTGAAATCCTTCGCCAGGTATTTGCCCACAGTTCGCATTACTGCCGTATATGGCGGCGCCAGCATCCGCGATCAGATAGCCGAAATAAAACGGGGGGTGCATATCGTGGTAGCCACTCCCGGGCGCATGGTCGATTTGTTGTCGAGAAAAAATATTATCCAACTCTCGGCGATTAAATACGTCGTTTTGGACGAAGCAGACGAAATGCTGAATATGGGTTTTAAAGATGACCTCGATGCGATATTATCGGCAACGGCAAGCGATAAGGCCACCTGGTTGTTTTCCGCAACCATGCCCGATGAAGTGCTGCGCATTTCACGCAAGTATATGCACAACCCGGTGGAAATTACCGCCGGGGTGAGAAACCGGGGTAACGAAAATATCGAACACCTTTACTACGTCGTACATGCGAAAGATAAATACGCCGCTTTGAAGCGGATTGCAGATTATAATCCCGAAATTTTTGCCATTGTATTTTGCCGTACCAAGGTTGAGACACAACAGGTGGCGGATGCATTGATAAAAGACGGCTACAACGCCGACGCCCTGCACGGCGACCTCTCGCAGCAACAGCGGGATTACGTGATGAGCCGCTACCGCAACCGCTCACTGCAAATGCTGATCGCTACCGATGTGGCAGCACGGGGAATTGATGTAAACGACGTATCGCATGTCATCAACTACAATCTGCCCGACGAGTTGGAAAATTATATTCATCGCAGCGGCCGCACGGCAAGAGCGGGGAAAAAGGGTATTTCTATTTCAATTATCAATTTAAAGGAGAGAGGTAAAATTGCACAACTGGAGAAAAAAATCAAACGCAGTTTTACCCGTGTGCAGATCCCCAACGGATTTGAAGTTTGCGAACGGCAGTTAATGGCCATGATCCATAAGGTGCACGATGTGGAAGTAAACGAAGCCGACATTGCCAGGTTTATGGATAACATCTACGCCGAATTGGATACATTCAATACCCGCGAATTGATAAAGCGCTTCGTTTCACTCGAATTCAACCGCTTCCTCGATTACTATAAGAATGCACCCGATCTCAATGTACATAGCCATGCCGCGGAGGGTGAGCCGGATGAAGCAGACAGGGGAGATGTTACCCGGTTGTTTTTGAATATCGGTAAAATGGATGGACTGGACAATAAATCACTTGTAAGTTTTATTGTGGCGACTGCCGGGGTTGACAAACGAGATATCGCTTGGTTGCAGGTGAAAGGCGCTTATTCATTTTTCGAGATAAAGAATGCATCACTTAAAAAGGTTCAACAGGCATTTAACAAGAAAGTGCAGTATAAAAAACGGCATGTAAGACTCGAGATACGGAACAGCGGTGCAGGCAAGCATAAGAAAAGCAAATCCCGGCGATAACCGTTTGCGAATTAACCGGGAAGCAGGCAGAAGTTGTACATTCCGGATAATAATTATTAACAGACTTTAACACTTGCGCAATCCGCATTCGGCTCAATATGCGGGCATGTGCGTAATTCCTTACGTTAAAGACATTCTTTCGCGGTTTCAAATTTTTACTTTTGAGTAATTAAAATGCATTTATGGATTACAATATGATTATTCTGCGCATTCTCCATATCGGCGGGGGCGTAGTTTGGGCAGGCGCCGTTTTTTATATGGCGTTTTTTCTGCTGCCCGCAGCCAAGTCGCTCGGCCCTGAAAGCGGCAAATTCATGCAGCGCCTGGCGATGACCAACCACCTGCCGACTGTAATCTCAGTGGTTTCATTTCTGAATATTCTCAGCGGCATACTCATCCTGTGGTACTACACCGCCGGGTTTACCAATGATTTTATGGGCTCGCCAACGGGTATAGCCTATAGTATCGGCGGTGCATTAACGCTTATCGCCTATGTGATGGGATTGGTTATTAATAAACCGGCGACTGCCAAAATAAAGAGGATAGGCATGGAGGCCGCAAAAAGAAATCAGCCGCCCACGCCAGAACAGGTACAGTCGATGCAGAAACTGCAGGCCGGGATGCGGTTGAGTACGCATGTGATTGCCTGTTTGTTAGCTATTACCGTAGTACTGATGTCTATTGCGAGAAATCTGTAGTTGCGCAATTGAATCGAATCGGGTGCACTGCTTAGCGATGATGGGCTTTCGATGAAATTAAAGTGAAACATCAACCGCAAAAAAAAATCAGCGTCGGAGGTGAATCCAACGCTGATGGTAACAATATTCTGCCGCTTACTGTTCTCTCCGTGCAGGGAATGCGATCCCGGTGGGGAATTAACCGTTAAGCAGACGGGTTTGTATGTTTATTCCACAATAAACTTACCCTTCATGGTTGCCCAGTGGCCGGGGAAAGTACAGAGGAAGTCGTATTCGCCTTTAGCGGGCGCCTTAAAGGTAACCGTAGCAGTTTCACCGCCGCCAATCAGGTCGGTATGTGCGATAATTTTACTCATATCGGACGGGATATACTTGGTGTCAACCGCTTTAATTGCCTCGTTGGCAAAATCTGCAATCACCGTACCTTTTGCTAGAAGCACAAAGTTGTGGCCCATTGTCGCTACAGGCATAGTACCTGTGTGATGTAAGGTCAAAACGACGGTTTGGCCTTCGGCGACTTTGATTTCGGATAAGTCGTATTTCATCTTATCATCCGCATTCAATGTAATTTTAACGGTGTCGGTCTTCGGCGTTGGCGTAGTCTCCACAACGGTTTCCGGCGTTTTGGTTTCCGGCTCTTTTTCTTTCTTTGATGTACATGAAAATAAGAATGTTCCGCTTACAGCGAGCAATAAAAGAATGGATTTGAATTGTATATTTTTCATTTTTTAAAATTTTGGCGCAAAGATAAGTTTTGTTTTTGCATACTTTAAAGAAGTATTGCATTTTCGAACAAGGAAATTCACGAAAAGTTTTCATTTTCTTTAAAAAGTCTCCTACCGGCACTCGTATTTCCCCTATTTACGTCGGGCGATTTGATCTTTACCTCCGGGATTCCCATTGCAACCCAACGCCGGCCCTGTGTAAAAGGCATGTTATCACCGCTATGAGCAGGCGTTGCGCCACCTGATCGGGCATTTGGTCCGGATGTCACCCGGCTCAGCGCTTTGCCGCGGGCGGTTATTCGTGTGTCTCCATATGGTTTTCAGCAAACTGCCCGGAGTAAGGCGCAATCTCGCCGGAAAGAGGCAGGCGCTTATACAATTTTCATTATTTCGCCGCCCGGCATACCGGTTACAGGAATTACCAGGCTTCTTTTTTTAATAGCTGCGAGGGAACAACAGAACCCGGCTGCAGCGCCGGCTCAACTGCTAAGAAGCATTGCCGTATGCAGCCATTATTGCGTATAGTTTCCTGACCGTATTAACATTTCTGATCGTCATGTGTTTGTAGGCCTTTGTACTCAGAAGTTTTAGCATGCCGCTTTTTGTATAATTCTCGCCGGTAACATTCCATAGTACTGCACCGGCAATGTAAGTTACATTGTCCACCGGATTGATATGCAATTGGTCCAGGATCGCAGGATCGTCGTAATCCTCCCGCAGAAACATGACATCCGTACGCATATGCGCATCCTTCACCCAATGCCGGGGCAGAGTTTCACAAATGGTTTGTATGTTTTCAAAGCTGCGGACAACCACCGGAACTTCCAGTTGAAAATCCTGAACAATAGCCCGTTCAATTTTAGCTGTGATAGCCTTTAAGTCTTTCGAACGGGTAGTGAAAACGATATTTCCGGAATTGATGTAGGTAACCACCCGTGAAAACCCTGTTGTTTCAAACGTGGTTTTCAGCTTCTGCATGTTTACCATGTTTTTTCCGCCGACATTAATTCCCCTTAAGAGTGCGACGTAAATCATATTATTTGAAATAATAAGCGACTTTGTGTATAGTCAAAGAAAATATCCCGCCAATGCATTGCTGCAGCTAATGCAGCTAACCTGTATTTATTTGTGGCGTAAAGGTAAACAAAACGGCTGTTGTTGCCGTATTCAGATGATTTTCTCAAATTGGGAAGCAGCGGCTGTGCTTTTCCCATTTGACCGATTAGGCAAAACTGTTTGCTGCCAATTACCCTATTTGCCAACTGTAACACTCAATGCTTTGCTTCTGATTATAACATTCAGGACAGGTGTCTTTAAATACAAGAAATTGCATCTATTAATAATATATTGAATTAGTCAGGATTTCAGAATACAATTCTGGTTATTCATTGTCAATTCTGCAATCAAATGCAAATTTTGAAATTATTTCCCCAAGAATACATTTAGAGTAACACTTGTCCTTTAGTTCAGGCGTAATACTGCCATTTTAACCTACCACTGACTGTGAGGCAACTATTAATTATACTGCATCGGAGAATTATCCTCAATATGCTCCAACATATTTCATAGGAGTAAAAATGCATTACATGCTTAACGGGGATGCTCATAGTCCTTATATTTATAATCCGACAACAACAGATAAATGCTTAAAGGTGCTTTTTCATTTTACATCTATAGATGACTAATTGCCGGATTTGATTCAGTACATCCTGCATTGGAAAATAAACGGTTTGTTTAAGTAGGAATCGCACATCAGGGATTGATTATAATATCAACCTTTTCAATGGCGGTTGCAGCCCACTGCAAATACTTCCGGTTTGAAAGGCTGGTATTACGTATAATTTTTGTGACAAATGGATTGGCGGTCTTTGGTGTATATTGACGGAAGCTGGCAACCGCACCCCCGGTTTTTCATGTTTATAAGAAGAGGCTTGCAGATGATAATAATCACCATGCTTTATAAGGCAATTACAGTAGATTTACCGGCGAGCCCAAATGGGTTGATTGAGTTGCTATTGATTCAAAACGCAATCTGTCAAAAATAATTTTGAAGTATTAACCTAAAACTTACTTGCATTCCCAATTCTGATTACCGACGTTGGGAATATAAGGGGGAAAAGAATATTTATTCATTTACAAATAAACGGATACAACATGAAGAAACTGGTACTGATTACCCTTTTATTACCATTATTATCGCAAGCGCAATTGGCTACCGAGTCGAAGATTTATCAAAATTACCCCAATGGGATGCAAATGATCCAGGTGGGATATGTGCAGCAAAATACAAATTCCACTGTGGATGGCGACCTGGCGCTTCCAAATAATGATGTGGCTGTTAATGTGAATGTCGGCTATATGCGATATGCTTACTTTTTTGACATAGGCGGAAAAACAGCGGGAATTCAGGCTATGATACCCTATGCTGGCGTAAAGGCAAATATTTTAGGCTTCGAAGTTCAGCCTTCCGGTTTAGGTGATATTATGCTGGTGTTCGGAACCAATATTACCGGAGGCGATGCATTATCATTTCCGGAATTTTTAAAAACGCCGAAAAGGACTGCCATCGGCTGGTCCATAGCTGTAACTGCTCCTACGGGTCAATACGATCAAAACAAACTGATTAATATCGGTGGAAACAGGTGGCAGTTCAGGCCGGAAATCGGTGTTACTGTCCCGGTGGGAAAATGGGATTTTGAAACGTATGTCAACGCAAAATTTTTTACTGAAAATACGGAGATGTCCAGGTTATTGCCAACTGCAGAAGCGGGAACCTTATCTCAATCACCCTTTTACGGATTGACATTTCACGCAGTGTATAACGTAAACAGTAAACTCTATGCAGCCATAGATTTAGGCGGCAGGATAGGAGGTGAGACTACAAAGAATGCTGTTGACCAGGATAATTCGCAGGCGCTTTTTGGCATTGGCGGCACTGTAACCTTTATGCCATCCATACACCACCAGTTTGGGATAAACTACATGACAAGGGCAGTGGGTAACGACATCGCCCCGCATGGCTCCATCTTCAGTATTAAATATGCATTTGTTTTTGGTGCCCAAATAGATAAAACATTGGAGGCCATTAAACAAATGCAATCTCAGCAAAATAAATAATTAACCATAAACAGATTCTGAAATGATAAAACAACTATTTTTTTTACTTGCCTGTACCGGATTGACACAAATTGCATTCGCTCAATATCAACCCGGCCAGGCAAAGGCAGCAACTGATCACACCAAAGAAGTAAACAATAAAATCTACGATTATTTGGATTTTAAGGATACAACAGATTTTGAAAATGCCAATAAAGGATTGATTGCCAAATTTCCGGGCGATGCAATCGGCAGCTCATACAACTTTAAGCAATTTGAGTTTCTCAGCGGAGAAGCGCCGGAAACCGCCAACCCGAGTTTGTGGAGGCAGAGTAAGTTAAATGCGGTGGCTGGCCTGTTTAAAGTAGCTGATGATATTTACCAAGTCAGGGGTTTTGACTTGGCGAATATGTCCCTGATAAAAGGCAATACAGGTTGGATAATAATTGATCCCTTGACTATTCAGGAATCTGTAAAAGCCGGAATGGAACTGGTAGATAAGTATATCGGTAAATACCCCGTTTCTGCGGTTATAATTACCCATAGTCATATCGATCATTTCGGCGGTATGCGGGCAGTTGTGAATGAGGAGGATGTAAAGTCGGGTAAAATACAGATCTATGCGCCAAAGGGATTTTTGGAACACTCGGTGAGCGAGAATGTAATGGCGGGCAATGCAATGACACGGCGGGCAATGTATATGTACGGAAATATTCTGCCGAAGAGTTCTACCGGAACGCTTGGTTCGGGTTTGGGAACTACCACTGCCGCGGGCTTAAGCGGGATTCTTGACGCTACGGATATTATAGATTCAGAGACGGGAGAAACGAAAATAATTGATGGCGTGACAATCGAATTTGTCTATACGCCCGAATCGGAAGCGCCCGCCGAAATGATTTTTTATTTACCCGAAAAAAAGGCTTTTATGCAGGCAGAGGTGCTGAATCACACACTGCACAATTTATATACACTTCGCGGCGCACAGGTGCGAAATGGACAAAAGTGGAGCAAGTATATCGATAAAGCCATTGAAAAGTGGGGAAGCGACGTCGAGGTGAGTTTCGGCTCGCATCACTGGCCCATCTGGGGTAATAGCGAAGTAGTAACCTTTATGGAAAGCCAAAGAGATCTGTACAGGTTTATTCATGATCAAACTTTGAGAATGGCCAATGAAGGATTAAACCCTGTTGAGATTGGCAATACATTAAAGTTGCCCACAGCGCTCGATACTAAATTTTACAACCGGGGTTATTACGGAACAGTCAGTCACGATGCCAGGGCGCAATATCAATTGTATTTTGGCTTTTTTGATGGCAACCCGGCTAACCTGAATCCCTTATCGCCCGAAGACGCCGGTAAACGATTTGTGGAAATGATGGGCGGTAGTGCAAATGTTATTCAAAAAGCACAAGAGTACTACGACAAAGGCGACTACAGGTGGGTTGCCGAAATTTTAAATCACGTTGTTTTTGCCGAGCCCGGAAACCAGCAAGCCCGGAACCTATTGGCAGATGCCTATGAACAGATGGGATACCAGGCGGAATCCGGCCCCTGGCGGAATTTTTATTTAACCGGCGCCCAGGAACTCCGCTATGGTAAAAAATCTTTTAATTCGAATACCGCCGCTTCTCCGGATATTTTAACCAGTATGTCGTCTGAACTGTTTTTTAATTATTTGGCAATGCGGTATAACGGAATGAAGGAAAATACTGCCCGTTATAATTTCAATTTCATTTTGAGCGATACCGGTGAAAAGGTCGGTGTTATTGTGAGTAATGGTGCGGTGTCCCCAAGAATTAACAGTCATATCACAGAAGATGTTACGGCGACCATAACCATTCCAAGAACAGCTTTAATGGCAATTACCACCGCCGGCCAGGGACTAACACTTGAACAATTGCTCGCCAACGGCAATGCTAAAATTTCAGGCGATCAACAAGCGTTTAAAGACTTTTTAAGCAATATCGAAAACTTTGATGTTTGGTTTAATCTGATAGAGCCTTAAAATGGTCATTGCGCTTTTAAGTGCAAAGCAGACATCGTTGCATGTATTCAAATTATTAAGCCCGGAGAGTTGATCTCCGGGCTTAGTTTTATGTACCCTTTAAGTACATTATGGCTTGTAATGCCGCAAAGTATAATTTCAAAAAAAATATTGTCCGGGCCATATTAAAATGTGCGTATGAAAGATTGCTGAAAGTGGTTAGCGGGAGAGATGCATTAGCGCCTCGCGACAACTCTTGAATGCGGATCTGATTTGTTCATCAGGCGGCTTCAATGTCGCACTGCATAAAATAAAAAAGTATGGGATACAGGCAATAAGTTTTCAATTGGAAGTCAATGTCGATACCGCCATATTGCGCAAGTTATTCAGGGTAAAGAGTATTGATTACGCCACACTATGTTGTGTGCACTAAATAAAACCACCTGATTTTATAGATCAAAACGTCTCTGAATCGTTGGTTCTGCTCTTGTGGATATGTACATCGGCTGTTATAGGATCAAAGAATGCAATCCGGTGAAATGGACGAATACATACTATGTGCAACTCAAAACACAATAACCCCGCCGTGTTACTTCCGTATGACCGGGAAAATCCGCAATTACTTACTTTTTACATTTGGCACACATGCAGTGGTGATTTGACTTTTTATGGCAAATCTTCATTCAGCACTCTGCCGGTTTCTCAACCCCTCCAGTACTGCATTTGCCTGTTCCAAATGCCGTTGTTCATGTGCAACGATAATATCAAATGCCGTTTCTAACCTGTAAACAATATTTTTATTGGCAGGAGATGAAATAACGGCCCCTTTCGAAATGAACGGTTTAAGATCCTCTATTTTTTGCTGTAATTGTTTTTGATGTTCGGAAAATCGGAGGAGTATATCGTCTTGTATTTCGATGTTCGCCGGCTCCCAGATGGTAAAGGTCTTTATTTTCTTTTTTTGACCCGGTTGAACAGCCGATAATACGGTTGTACCCATAAATGAAACGATAAAGCGCAGTTTCCCAATGAGTGGCGCTTTGTAAGTTCCATTTTGCAGTGAGTCGAATGTCGGATAATAAGATTCATTCACAATGATCAGATGTTCTAAATTTTGCCCAATACTCCATGACTGAGCGTTGGGCTTCCAGTTTAATTCCGCATTGCTCAAATTGCCGAAGCGAAATGTTGTTTCCTGTGATATGCGCAATAATTCTTTTGACCAATCCACGGCGTCTATTTTTTATAACCGGTTAAATAATTTACCGGCATTTTGCCGGCGGTTTTGCCTGTTTCCCAAACATAATTTTCAGTATGTTCCAGCGAATTGATGAGTGCATGTAATTCTTTTTCAGAATAGGTTCGCAGAATGGATGCAACGCCATCCCATAAAATATAGAGCGGGATAACAGGTATCAAATAAATAAATGGCAAAATCTTCCAGCGGACAGGCCGGATAAACAATGTGAATATAATAACATTCAGAGGAACAAAGAGCATGGACACCCAGCTTCCAATGTTTCTTCCCACCGGTTCAAAAATGGCAATAGTTGTATTTGTGTCCACAGCATTTTGAAGAATTTGCCTGGCTTCCTCCGGGCGGAAGTGGTGAAATGCCCCGAATATTGTCTGAAAGGTTCCTTGCAAATGTTTCGGAGGATGCATTGCATCAACGGGTGTGTCTTCCCATTGGAAAATATTAGGTGCGTCTTTTGTCAATTTTTCAAAAGCCCGTTTATTGGGATAATAATCGGTGAGCGTGATTTGAAGATTGGGATTACTGCTTTTCATTTCTTTTGCTAAAACAATCAACCCGCTACCTCCGCCCGACGCCAGGTCAACCCAGTGATTCTGGCCGCTTTTATCCAAACACGCCTGAACCAGGGGTATAACGGGTTTATAAATGTTAAACTTGGTAGCAATGAACTTTAAATAATCCGTACCAAAGTCTCTCCAGCTTGCCGGAAACCATTGCAAATCTTCCCATTCAAGAGCTTGAATGCGCCTCACCTTTTTTTCTGCAAAATTCAATAACAGATTCAATCTCTGCAAGGTTGCCCAAAATATTTTTTGCGGGCTCTTCGGATTCTAAGGTGTATTTTACACATCGTTTCATTAATTTCATTATTAAATCCGGGGATGATTCCCTAAAAGTGAAGATCTCCGGCTTGAGGTCAATTTTGACGAAAGGACTATTTGTTCGTTAATAAGAAGGGCCGGTTTCCCTAAAGTGCATAGTCTTCGGCATTTTCATACGATATGATGGAACCGATGCAGGTACTTCAATTATAAAATATTTTGATTTGGCAGCGCTTCCCGGCAGGCGAATAGCCGGCTGTTCACATCTATTGCGTTGCTTACCTGCTTTACGCATTCGCCATTGCGCTTGTTCAATACAGAGTTTAAAGCTCTTAACGACATTTACAACCTGCTCAATTTTTTATCACTGATAATGGTTTCCCATTACTTCGAAATGCGATTTGCCGACGACACCCGTTACCGGACGTAACGCAGTATTTTAAGTAGCAGTTGTTATTCCGAAACACATCTCTTTAAAAAAACGACAAACTTTTAAATACATCATAATTTATTGCAGTACGACACTCGAATACAGGCGCCGGTTATCAATTTGTATTTCCAGCAAATACACGCCGGGATGCATATTTTCGGTTACGGGTATTTGTTTCTCAAATATACCTGCAAATTTTTCAGGCGATGTAACATATACAGATTGCCCGAGCATGTTAATCATAGTTACAGTTGCCGTATATTCCCTATTGGGATCTGCGTGAACAAGGATAGAAAACTCTTTGCCGGCCGGATTTGGAAACACGGTTATCCCGTCGGTGAATAAACTGTCCGGCATAGATTCCCGGCAGGATTGAAATATCTGGTACTTTGTAGAACTTGAAGTACATCCGGTAGAATCCGTTAACTCCACCCGGTAATTTCCGATATTGGTAACTGAATAATTTTTGGAAGTAGCGCCCGGTATTTCCTCACCGTTCCTATACCATTGAAATGAACAACCCGGTCTGAATTTCGTCGATAGCTCAATAGGGTTTGAAATGCATATATCGTTGGATGCTGAATGGTTATTAATTCCCGGCTTCGGTATTGTGTTCAAAGTAATTGTAAGTTCCGGGGAAATACCCATGCATCCAGCCGGCCCGCTGAATTCAACATAATATGTGCCGGCACGTCTGGCAATTAACGAGCTGCTCACCGCATCGGCTATAGCAACTCCATTGAAATACCATTGGTAAGATACGCCGGGAAGTACGGGCGAAGCAACAATTGTTACTTCACTGCCTTTACAAAGTATTATCGAACCGGAAGGGGTGATTAACGGCATCAGCGTATCTTCATCAACAATTAAATCGCAGTCGTCGTCCAAACTGTTGCAGTAATCAATGGCGCCCGGATACACGTAAGCGCTCGAATCGTTACAATCCGTATTGTTTAATACATAGCCGGGTAATGCATCCATTGAAATTACAGACACCATCGCATTGCCATAGCCGTCGCCATCATAATCCTCGTAGTAATTTAAATATACCAATTCCTCATCGATAAGGCCGTCGCAATCGTTATCCATTCCATCCAGAATTTCATAACTGCCTGTTATACTACAGTCAAAATGAATGTCGGGCAGGGTGTCATTGAATGTGCTTCTCATTTCGGCGAGTATTAACCTGAAACTATCGATAATTGCCTGGTATGCGGGATTGAGAATCTGATTTGTATTTTGTTGCGGATCTGTAATGAAATCATAGAATTCTTCTGCATTGCAGTTACAGGCGGAGTTGACATACAAATAGTCGAGGCTTCTGACGCCGCGGACATCGGGTATGTGTTCCGTTAATTCGCTGCCGCCGCCGTATTCGTACATGAAATACGGGCGTTGTGTACCTGGTGCAGCTATCGTTTGAAGTGATTCTCCCTGGAATCCATAGGTGTCGGGTATGTTAGATACATCCAATAAAGTGGCAGGTATGTCAAGCAAAATTGCAATGTCGTCATCTACGGTAGTGCTGTCCGTAAACCAGGGTGGGTATCGCACAAACAGAGGTACATGGATAGATTCTTCAATTGCATAGACCTTTGCACGCATCATGTGTTCGCCAATGATATAGCCATTGTCGCTGGCATACAACAGAAAGGTACTGTCGGTGATTGCATTTGAATCCAGGAAATCGAAAATATGGGACACGCTCTCATCAACGCTTTGCAGCGCCTGAAATCTCTTCAGTTTAAATGCAATGGTTTGCAGTGAATCTTTTTCCCACAGATTCGAGTTTTCGTAATAAAAGTTTGGATACAGTGCGGGAAAGTTATAAAAGTTTGCCGGGAAGGGGATCTCTTCATCCGTATAGAGCGCTTCATCTCCCGGAGCGGGCGTACAGGGGTTATGGGGTACACGATGAAAATAAAAAAGTGCAAACGGTTGATGCAATTTTGCCTCCTCCAGGAAATCCATTGCGAGGGAGTCAAACACATCGGAAACATGCCCCGGTATGAATGTAGTACTCCCGTTCACAACGTATTCTAAATCGGTATAATCTTTTTCATCCTCTGAGTTAACCCAGTAATCGAAACCCTTGGGCTGCCACATACCGCCTCCGTATTTTCCGACAAAGCCCGTGTAATATCCGTTTTTCCGGAGTATTTGCTGGATGAGTTTAATGCTGTCATTTAAATGTATCCAATTATTTTCTACCCCGTTCAGGTGTCCGTATTTACCTGAATACAAAGCTGCCCTGCTAGGCCCGCATATGGGGGTTTGAGCATATGTTCTGGTAAAATTTACGCCTTCATTAGCGATGCGGCTGATACCGGGTGTCTCATACCATTCGGGCGCTCCGGTCTCGGGATATTCATCATACCTGCCGTCATCGACAATGATAATAATAATATTCGGTTTGTCGGGCACTACCTGTGCAATTGACCGGTGTGAAATAAATACGCAAAATAATAATGCAAAAATCAAGATCGGATATTGCGGTCTCATGAAGTCAGGCGTTGGTTATTTAAATAGGTTCAATCCGCATAGTTTTTATAAAACTGCGGCGCTAAATTAATTTTATTAATATTCTTTACAAATAAATATATTTCCTGTAAACCATGCGGATTAACTGAGGTAATGCATTACCGGGCAAGTTCCGTTTTGTGTCTGTTGGGGGTTGTCCGTTGTGGAATGACAGCATAAACAAACTATTTCCATGCCGCGGCTGCCCGTATGTTTGACATCGCACGCCAGTTGACAATTCGCAGCAATTGAGTTGCCCTTTGCATAATTAAGAACTTACGGGATTTTTTGTTCAATACACGACACACCCGGGCAATTATACCCCACATTGGACGGTGCAGGGTATAGCCGGGAAAAAGTATTGCAACAGGCAATATCCTTATGAATAGTTAATTATTCGGGCGCTCCGGATTGAATCCACGAAGCGATAATCTGAATTTTGGCATCGGGGAGTTTGTCTGCATTCTTCGGCATCGGTTTCAGACCTTCGGCGTGTTGAATGGCAGCGAGTAGATCACCCTCCAGCGACTCATAGCGCACACCGGCGTAATTGCTTAAATCGATATCGCCGGCTTTCTTGGCAGCGCTATGGCATTTGGTGCCGCAATAGGCATCAATAATGGGTTTCACATCTTTGGAATAGGTCAGCGCCGCCGGTGTCGTGGTGGAAGATGTCGCTTTCTTGGATGCGGAGCATGCACTAAAACCTAAGAATGCCGCTCCGAAAATGATTGTCTTTACAATGAATCTGCGCATAAACATATTTAGTTATTTTAAATCCGAAAATACGCATTTTACCCGAATTGCAAATTCTGCCGGGCATGGTGATTTGTAAAAGATTATACGACAGCCGCACTTTTTCTCTCGCCGGCCTGTTGCCGCCACATGGCGTAATACAGTCCTTTCATCTCCACGAGTTCCGCATGTGTTCCCGTCTCGATGATTTGCCCTTGTTCCAGCACATAGATCCTGTCTGCATGCATAATGGTGCTCAGCCGGTGTGCAATCAGGATGGTGATTTGCCTGCCCGAGGCGGATATTTCGCGGATCGTGGAAGTTACCTGTTCTTCTGTAAGTGAGTCCAGGGAAGAAGTTGCCTCGTCGAAGATGAGCAGGGATGGGTTGCGCAGCAAAGCCCTCGCTATGGATACCCGTTGTTTTTCACCGCCCGATAACTTTAATCCACCTTCGCCTATCAGCGTATCCAATCCCTTTTCGGCACGGTTCAGCAGATTAGTGCAACTCGCCTTCGTCAATACTTCGACGAGTTGCGCATCGCTTGCCTGTGGATTGACAAACAGCAAATTCTCCCGGATGGTGCCGGAGAATAACTGCGTGTCCTGGGTGACGAATCCGATTTGGTTGCGCAGCATATTGAAATCAATAACGGTTTCGTCTTTGTTATTGTAGAATATCTTTCCGAGTTGAGGCCGGTATAGTCCTACCAGTAATTTCATCATCGTACTCTTGCCGGCGCCCGAGGGCCCGACGAAAGCGATAGTTTCACCGCTATGCACTTTGAAACTGATATTCTGCACTGCATTGACACTTGCACTGTGATGTTTGAATTGCACATCGGCGAATTCCAGTGTGGTTATCCTGCCGAGCGGTTGCGGATTGTGAACTTCCGGTTCGGGCTGCTTTGCCATCAGGGTTTCAAAATTGTTCAAAGACGCTTCCGCCTCGCGGTACGACAGCAATATATTGCCTATTTCCTGCAACGGCCCGAACACAAAAAAGGAAAAGAACTGCATCATGACCAGTTGCCCGGCATTCATCGTATTTTTAAATACGAGCCATAACAGCATAAACAGGATTACCTGGCGCAGGGTATTTACAAAGGTGCCCTGGATGAAACTGATACTGCGGATGTATTTTACTTTGTTGAGTTCAAGACCTAAAATTTTATACGTATTGCGGTTCAGCCTGTCCACCTCCTGTTCAGTTAGTCCCAGGCTCTTTACCAGTTCGATATTGCGCAGGCTCTCCGTAGTTGCTCCCGCCAGGGCAGTTGTCTGCCCTACAATGCGCCGTTGAATTACCTTGATCTTTTTACTCAGCACATTGGTGAGCAGGGTGAGCAGGAGAATGCCGCCGAAATAAATGACGGGCAGCGACCAGTGAATGCCGCTCGCCACTATGGTGACGAAACCGATACTGACCAATGCAGGGAATAGGATATTTACAAACCCGGTCATAAACTTTTCGGTGTCTGTTCTCACTTTCTGCAATATGCTGAGTGTTTCGCCGCTGCGCTGATCTTCAAATTCATGGTAGGGAAGTTGCATGGCATGCCTCAGTCCGTCGGTGAACATTGCAGCGCCAAATTTTTGAATGATCACATTCAGAAAATAGTCCTGGAAATTTTTGGCGATACGGCTGACCATTGCAACGGTAACCGAAGCTACCAACAGCGCTAACACCCCCGGTTGACTCCAGGAAAATTCCCAGAAAAAGGAGTGGCTCTCCTGTGGGGTGGTTGCGCCGTTTTGATAACCGGCAGCCAGGTTGACGATATGCCCGAAAATAATGGGATCCAGCATCGAAAATCCGATATTGACAGCAGCGAGCAGGAGGACGAGGCCAACAGTCAGCTTATGAGGTTTCAGGTAATTGAAAAGGATTTTCATATAAAAAAAAACGCTGCCCGGATTTTTTGGTTTAATAAAAGAAATTCGTTCAGACTGACGTTTGTAATGCCTGTAAGATTGTATGCAAACTTAAAAAAATGCGGGTTTATAACGCAATACGTAATTTTACATTTTTAAATGTGCAATTAAATATGAAATTGTCTTTAACAAGTGCTTACCTGGTTGCCATAGTAATGGTATTGATGACGGCGTGTAAAGAAAAGAATCCCGACAAACCGGCGGTGAACGGAGGCAACGACAGCGGCTTTACTTTTAAAAAGGAAGGCGAGTTGATTTTTAACAAGGCAGATAGTGCGGTAATTAAACAAATAGATATCGAAATAGCGGAGACAGAAGCCGAGCGCCAGCAGGGGTTAATGAACAGGCCATGGATGGAAGAGACGCAGGGCATGTTGTTTATTTTTGATGAGAATAAACCGCTTTCATTCTGGATGCGCAATACTATTATACCCCTGGACATCATGTTTGTAAATGCCGATTTAAAAATTGTCAGTATTGCCGAAAACACGCAACCTTACAGCGAAAAAAATATCCCCTCCAAAGGCAATGCGCAATACGTGGTAGAAGTGGTGGCGGGTTTTTCAAAGAAATACGATGTCAAAGCTGGTGACTTCATTGTCTTTAGCAGAACGCCCTAAGCGGAAAAAACAGTTAAGCTGCATTTAATGCGAATTGGGTTCGGTTGTATCATCGCATCGCAATACAGGCCCGCAGCGGCGGTAATACATCTCTTTAAAACGCAGCTTCTCCTCTTCGCTCATCCCTTCCATTTTCTGTTCCCATCTGCGTTTCCAGAATTCGGAGCGGCGATGTGCCCCGCCGTGACCAAAGCGGTGACATCCCACGCCGGTGACGGCTGCAAAGATTTTTAACAGCAATAACAACCCAATGGTTTCCGTCAGCGTGATGTGCGGCCCGTTGAAGAGCGACGGCACCAGCCAGTTCCACAGGTACATCGCCGCGATGGATATGATGAGTACTGCAGCGGCGCCCAACAGTATCCACCCGGCAATTCTCATTACTTTATTGTTATTGTTCATCTTCTTTAGTATTTAATCGTTTAACATTGAATCGTATAGCTGTTGCATTTTCTTGCGCAGGTGCAATACGGCGTATCGCTTCCGGCTGAGCAGGGTATTGATGCCGACGCCGGTCATTGCCGAAATCTCCTGGAAACTCTTATTTTCCAATTCGTGTAACTCAAATACCCGGCGTTGTTCCTCCGGCAATTCGGTCAATGCTTCATAGAGTGTTTCCCAAATGAGGTTGCGTTCGTACAGCGCTTCGGGGTTATCATCGGCGTCGGTGGGAATGGCGCCGATATGCGAGAGATAACTGTCTGTTGCAGCATCTTCTCCGCCCAGGCTGCCCGCATCAAAACTCTCGGGCTTTTTCTTGCGGTACAAATCTATTATGCGGTTTCTCGCCACCCGGAATAGCCATGCGGCCATATTTTCTATGGATCCGGCGATGGCAGAATTATTCGAAAGCTGGTAAAACACATCCTGCAGAATATCCTGTGCATCTTCATCGGTGGCCACCTTCCCGCGGATAAACCGGAACAGTCTCGGGCTTTCTCTACTTACGGCCTCTCGTATTATCCGGCTTTGACTTTCGTTCATGTATATACTCAATGTGGTATCCATACTTCCCGTTGACGCATGGACGATTAAAATATTGTAATAAAGCGCTGCGGCGGGAGCGCATTCCCATTGAGGCAATTCTTTATACCTTTGACGCCATAAAACAAACTTGCCGGCGTTAATAGCTCATTGACTTATGCGGTATAAATTACTCTTTCTCTCCTGTGCGCTCGCTGCTATTGCATTGCATTCCTGCCGTAAGATTTCCTTCATAGATGATGCCAGTGCCAAGTTGTCATTCTCAAGAGATACGGTTAAATTCGATACGGTGTTTACCTCGGTCGGATCTGCTACCCGCTCGTTTAAGATTTATAATACCTATAACCAGAACATACGCATCTCGTCCATTAAACTTGCCGGCGGTAGCAATTCCATTTTCAGGATGAACGTGGACGGCGTGCCGGGAGTGGAATTTACCGATATTGAAATACCGCCCGACGACAGCCTGTATGTGTTTGTGGAGGTGACAATCGACCCCAATGCCGGTGCGTTGCCCTTTGTGGTGGAAGATTCAGTTTTGTTTGTAACCAATAATAATATTCAACAGGTGCAGTTGGTGGCTTGGGGACAAAATGCGGTGTTTTACGACGGCGTCATCGTGTGCGATGAAGTGTGGAATAATGACCTGCCTTATGTCATTTACAATTCCATCCTGGTGGATTCGCTGTGTACGCTCACGATTAACGAGGGGTGCAGAATCTACATGCACGGCAATTCCTCCTTTTATGTGCTGGGTACGCTCAAGGTGTTGGGCACGAAAGACAGTATTGTGCAGTTTGAAGGCGACAGGTTGGAGAGTTTCTTCGATGAAATTCCCGGTCAATGGGAAGGGATATCACTGTTGCGGAGCAGTAAGGATAATGCAATAAAATACGCATCCATAAAAAATTCAAACTACGGTTTGCTGGTGGGTTTGCAGTCAACTAACCCCGATTTAAATTCGTACCTGGGCAGCGCCACGAGGCCGGATTTGGTATTGGAGAATACCGTTATTTACGATTGTGCACTCAGCGGCCTGCTGGCGGTAAATGCTGAAATGGATGTGACCAACTGTCTGGTGTATAACACCGGCGAAAACAATGTTGCGCTGGCGAGTGGCGGCATCTACAATTTCAAACATTGCACTTTCGCCAATTACGGATCCGCCTATCTCTCGCATCGCAGCGCCGTTTTGTCCATTTCCGATTTCATCTCGTTTGGCAATGCTGCCGTTGTTAACGATTTGCACCAAGCGGATTTCACAAATACCATCGTGTTCGGCAATATTCTCGAAGGCAAGGAAATCAATATTTCAAATGACGGCGGGGCGGCGGTATTCAATTATAATTTCAATCACTCCATTTTGCGCACTGATTTGACCGGGCCGAATTTTGTCGAATGTCAAATCAACTTAGACCCGCATTTTGAAAACATCAGCGAGCGCAACTACGCACCTGATTCGCTTTCCATTGCGGTGAATGCCGGTTTGGATATCGGCGTAACGGAGGATATCGACGGCGCACAGCGCCCGTATCCCGGAACACTTCCCGATATCGGTTGCTACGAAACGCATTATGTCGAATAAATTCTGCCGGCGGGGATTTCAAAACTTCATACCGTATTTTCGCTGTTATGGTGCGGAATGATATCATGCAGAAGTTGCGGAGGTATTGCGCATACCAGGAGCGCTGTCACGATGAGGTGCGCACAAAATTACACTCGCTGAAAGTGTATGGACTGGAGTTGGAAGAGGCTGTCAGCCAACTGGTGGAGGAGGGGTTTTTAAATGAAGAGCGGTTTGCCAGAGCCTATGCCGGCGGGAAATTCAGAATGCGCAAATGGGGCAGAGTGAAAATATCCGGCGAATTGAAGAAACGCCATATCTCCAATTATTGTATTGACCGGGCGCTGGCGGAAATACCCGAAGCCGATTATATGGCTGTCATGCGGCAACTCATTCGCTCGGCATTGCAGCGCTATAAGCAAAGGGATGCATTTAACGCAGCCGGAAAGACCGCTGCATTTATGGTGCAAAAGGGATATGAACCCGACCTGGTATGGCGGGAAATAAAAGATATCACTTCCTGAAAATGAAATAAGCCCCGAGAAGCAACAATCCAAAACCGACGATATAATTCCACTGCAGTTTGTCGGTGCGGAATACGTAAACAGTTACTAAAGTGAACACCACCAGCGTAATAATTTCCTGGAGCATCTTTAACTGGAACAGGTTAAATGGTCCGCCATTCTGATTGCTGCCAATCCGGTTGGCAGGCACCTGGAAACAGTACTCGAAAAATGCCAGCCCCCAACTGATGAGAATGATGACAGCAATGCCCGAACCCTGGAACCAGCCCAGTTTCTTAAACTGCAAATGGCCGTACCATGCCAATGTCATAAACAGATTGGATAGTGTCAGTAAACCGATGGTCAGTAGTTGTTTCATTGGATTGAACGTTATTGTAATTGACTTTGATGTATTGCGGCAGATGCAGTAAAGAACATCTGATCGATTTGCGCCAGATAGGCAGCTTACTCAATATTGCACTGCAATTTATACTATGGGGATTTTATATTCTATCATCCGCTCAGCGACAGTACAGTGGTGCGCATGATTATAAATTCAATACATGTGCATCATCGCGTAATCAGTTCAGATTCCTGAAATCCACCGGCACCACTTTGCTGATTCCCTGTTCCGGCATGGTAACGCCGTAGATGACATCCACTTCCGACATGGTGCGCTTATTATGCGTAACGATAATAAACTGGGAATTGTCGGAGAACTTGCGTATCATATTGTTGAACTTGGCGATGTTGGTATCGTCCAGCGGTGCATCCACCTCGTCGAGAATACAAAACGGCGCCGGCTTGATGAGGTATAGCGCAAACAATAATGCCATTGCAGTCAAGGTCTTCTCTCCGCCCGACAACTGGTCTATCACCTGCGGTTTTTTGCCCTTGGGTTTTGCAATAACATCTATCTCTGCTTCGAGTGGATCGGAATTTTCCTTTAGGATGAGATCGCAATCGTCGTCGGGAGTGAATAAATTGCGGAACACCTCGATAAAATTGGTGCGGATGAGATGAAATGCATCGTCGAATTTCTTTCTTGCGGTTTCATCAATTTCCTGGATGGTTTCCAGCAATGAGGTCTTTGCCTGTATCAGGTCTTCCCGTTGCGCCTGCATAAAATCGTAGCGCTGTTTCATTTCATCATATGCCTGTACGGCCATGGGATTTACTTCGCCGTAATTTTCAATGCGCCTCTTCGCCGCATCCACTTTTGATTGCAATTCTTCCATCGTCAGATTTTCGGGAGGGGTATTGTCGAGGATACTTTCCAGTTCCACCTGGAACTCCACCCACAACCGCTCTTTGGTAGCAGCCAACTGCACTTTTAATTCGTTCAGCCTGTCTTTGATGGAACCTAAAATCTGATCGCTGTTTTCTTTTTTGCGCTGCAGTGCCTTAATGGCATTTTCGGTTTCCGCAATTTCGCCCCTCGCCGTGTAGTAATCCTGTTCGGAAGTGTTGAGCACGGTTTCGTCGGCGCTCTTTTGGGCATATAACTGTACCAGCAATTCACCGGTTTCCTTTAAGCCGGTATGTTGTTCTGATAACTCGTCAATTACATCCGCCAATTGTTTGGTATTTGCACCGAGCAGGTTTTCGTTTTCGGCAAGCCTGTTTTTCTTGTACTGCAGTTCCTGGTCAACGCTTTGATATTTATTTTGCTGCTGGTGGTAGCGGATGTTTTCCTGGTTGTAATTGTTTGAGTGCATGTTCAGCCTTTCGCTCACTTCGCGGAAGGCGCTCTCCATTTCCAGGACGTTCTGCTGACTTGCATTTTTATCTGCAAGGTGGGTGTCGTGAGATGCGTTTAATACAAGGCTTTCCGCTTCTGTTTGCTCAATCATCGCATGGAAATTGGCCTGTTTTTCTGCCACCTGTTTTTGCAGTTGCAACACATTTTCAATGCGTGTCTGCATGGAGACAATTTGACCGTTTGCCTGGTTAACGGCCTCTCTCGCTTTTTGAATATCCTTTTCGTTAAACGACTGTTGTAATGACCGCAGGTTGTTTTTTGCTTCCAGCAATGCGGCATTTACTTTTGATTCTTCCTCCGCAATTTGTGCAATTGCGGCTTCCATCGCCTTGAGATTTTTTTCACGTCCTAAGCGGTTGCCTTTGGTGACGCCCACCGAACCGCCGGTAACAGTTTTTCCGCTGCTGATAACTTGCCCGCTGACGTGCAGTACATGTGTTCCGGGATGTTGCGCAGTAATTGCACGTGCCTTGGCGGCAAAGTCCCCGTCGTCGGAAACGATTACAACATGGCCTAACAGGTGTTGCAGCAGGGCGCTGTATTGCGGTTCGGCGGCAACCACATCGAGTGCATGCGTAACGCCGTCCATTTGAAAGGGATGCGCCTGGGTTTCGGTAAATTGATCCAGCAAAAAGAAATGCGCTCTGCCTTTTTTATTTTCCGACAGTGCATGTACCGCTTCCATTGCATGCTGCATATCCCTGACGATATAATAATTTAACCAGGGTTCAAGGTAGCTTTCCAGTGCGGCCTTGTACGTCTCGTTAGCATTGACGATATCCGAAAGCAGGGGCGACTGCTGCATAGAGGCGACGTTGCGCTTCAGGTATTTTATCGACTCGGGGAAGCCTTCAAAGCTTTCGTATAAATTTTTGGAGAGGGTGTATTCATTGCGCTTTGCATCCAGGCGGCGGTGAATGTCGGCAAGTGTCGTATTGATTTCCTGTATTTCACTATTCAATTTATCCGCCCGGGTTTTCAGCGCATTCTCATTTTGCAATAAATTTTCCAGGGCCTGCCGTGCTTCTGCAAATTCCCTCTCCCGCTCAGCGAGTTCCTGTTCCATCGAGGGCAGTTTGCCCGCATTATCGGCTTTGTCTGTATCCAACTGGGCGAGCTCACGCTGATAGCTCTCTAACCGCACACGGTTCATCGCAATTTTTTTATCTGTTTCGTACAAGAGCGCCTCGGCAGCTTTAAATGCCTGCTGACTTGTTTCCAGTTGCGTTTTGGCGCCGCCGTGTTCCGTCCTGACCTGTTCCAATGCCTGCAGGTATTGTTGCAGGCTTTGTTTTATTGACAGCAGCGCTTCGCTTTCAACGGTAGCCTGTTGTTCCAGTGCGGTAATCTGCGCCTTGTGGTTTTCGATGTTCTGCTCGGTTTCACCAATGCTGCGTTTCAGGTTCTCCTGTTTCTCCTCCAGGAACTTGATGCGCTCTTTGCCGAGGTTGCTGTCGTTCTCTTTTTTGCGAATTTCGTCCAGCAGCAGGTTGAGCTCTTTTTGCTGATTGGCGAGGGCTTGCTCCTGGGCTAACAGTGCGGTTTTTTTGTCGGCAATAGATGCTTCCAGCGCATTTATTTCCGTTTCGATAGCCATTTTGGTGTCGCTTTCAAATGTCTGTTGATTGGCGAGTTGTTTATAAATATCCTTATGTGATTGCAACATGAGGATTGCCAGGTCTATGCTGTTGGTTTTGTAATCGGCTTTCAGCCGCAGGTAGCGCTGGGCTTTCTTTGCCTGTTTCTCCAGCTCTTTTAAGTTGGTTTCAATTTCGAATAAGATATCTTCCGCACGGTCGAGATCCTGTTGTGTAGCCGTGAGTTTATTTATGGTTTCCCGCTTGCGGATTTTGTACTTCGATATGCCGGCCGCCTGTTCGAATAAACGGCGGCGTGAGTTGTCCTTATTGTGCAGGATATCGCCGAGCATACCCAATTCGATAATGGCGTAGGAATCGGTACTGATTCCCGTATCCATAAACAGGGTGATGATGTCTTTCAGCCGGCAGGGCACATTGTTAATGCGGTACTCGCTGTTGCCCGTTTTAAAATAATGGCGTGAAATGGTGATGGTGCTGTACTCGGTAGCCAGCAGGTTGCGGGTGTTTTCAAAGGTGAGCGACACCTCCGCCATACCGCTGGCCTTGCGGGCTTTCGTGCCGTTAAAAATCAGGTTTTCCATTTTCTCGGTGCGGATAGCCGTTGGTTTCTGCTCGCCGAGGACCCAGCGAATCGCATCGACAATATTCGATTTCCCGCAACCGTTGGGGCCAACCACTCCGGTGATGCTTTCATTAAAATGCAATACCGTCTTGTCGGCAAAGCTTTTAAATCCTTTTATCTCTAAGGTTGTTAGTTTCACGTCGTCTTTTTTATTCCATACAAAAATACAGGAAGGGCAAGGTGATACAGCCACATAAATTCAACAATTGTGGATAAAAAAGGAGGCTGGAACTAAAATATTGCCCTGCTCCACCGCTCAGCGTGTTTTTTTATAGGAATTTTCTGCCAGGGCTGTATTTTTTACGTTTTTTATGCCTGTTATCCCGGGAATACCGTGAATATTTCCGGGCAGGAACAGCGGCTTGGTGCAACTTACCGGCATTGGCAGGGAAGTGCATCGGCGTGAAAAAATGCCGATTCCCAAACTGTCGATTTATAGCTTACATTTGACGCATTAAAATTGTGATTATGCGTTTTGCGATTTTTCCTGCTTGCGGACTTTATCTCCCCGGAGAATTACCGGCAATCGCCGTAAGCTTTAAAATCAGTAGCGCCTAAACACTTGAGCACTGCGCCCCGGCGGGGCGGGAATTACCATTTTTATCGAGAAACAATTAAAGACTGAAAACATGGAAGTCCAACACACCTCCCAGGCGCCAAACGGCAAAAAGAAGGCAAGGGGATACCTGTTTTGTTTTATTACAGTGTACCTGGCGGTGCTTCTCGCCGCCGTCACCTGCCATTTCTGGCAGCAACGGGTGGAACACAGGCGGGAAACGGATTATATGCATGCGCTGGCAGCCGATTTGATGGCCGATACCGCCGGGATACGGGAGACGATTCAATTTAATGAAGGTATTTCCAGGGCGGACTCCTCGCTGCTGCACCTGTTGCATTTGCCCGAGAAGAACGACATTGTTTTACACAAGATTTTAATTCTGAATCCGATTACCCAGAACTTCAACTACCAGATTAATGATGCAAAAACTTTTGATTTGTTAAATCATTCCGGAGACATAGGGTTGATGCGCAACAAAAAAGTGTTGGACAAAGTTGCAGCCTATTATCGGCAGATTGAGTTGATAGAAATTTTCCGGAGCGAAATCCAGGACAACCTGGTGCGCACTTACAACCTGTCATTCAAAGTATTTGACCAATACACCTACGACAATTATATGATACCCTCGGCGGCGCTCATTACGAGTGATCAGTCGCTGATTTTGGAATACTCCAATATGCTGCACAATTTGATTATCAGCTACCGGATGTTTAACCGGATGCTGCGGGGGTTAAAAAGCCAGGCGGCAGAACTTATCGCACTGATTGGCGAAGAATACCCGGTTTGAAACTCCATCGCATTTCCTGAAGAAATCAGGCACACACCGCCTGCAACGCACCGGTACTGTCTGTCTGTAAATGGCTGTTCCCGGGTGAGAAAAATTCCGTTGTTGCGCTTCAGAAAATTTTTTAAACATTGTAACCTTTCGTCGGGGCGCTTACTCTAATCGGTTATAATCAAATATTTGTAATTACATGAAAAATTTTAAAAAAACCGTTGTGGCAATGGGAGCCATGCTCTTCTTTGTTGCCATGTATGCGCCGCTGATGGCGCAGCAGTCATCCGGGCTTACCGATGCCGAAATTGCAAAAGTAGCCGTAGTGGCAAATCAGAATGATATTGACTTTGCAAAAATCGCTTTGGAAAGGTCGAAGGATGCCAAAGTGCGGGAGTTCGCCAATACGATGATCGCTGATCATAAGGCGGTGATTGATATGGCTGTCGCCCTGGTTACCAAGCTGAATGTTACCCCGGACGAAAGCGCCGTGAGTAAGGAGTATCTCGCAAAAGCGCAGGAGACCATGAAGGCGCTGAATGCAGAGCCTGCAAAGTCTTTTGATAAGGCGTATGTGAATAACGAAGTGGAATATCACCGGGCAGTGATCAATGCCGTGAAAAATGTTTTGATACCACAGGCAAAGCACGAAGAATTAAAAGCATTGTTGCAGAAAGCGCTCCCGATTCTGGAGACGCACCTCGCCCATGCAGAAATGCTTCAGGAGGCAATGAGTAAATAATGAATGCGATGCAATGGGTAAAGACCGGAATGTGCGCCTTGCTGTGCGCCGCCTTGTGGATGTACGGCTGTGGTGAAAAGGAAGCCTACGTGCCCGAGACCTATACGGTCGAAATAAAAGACATGCAGTTTCAACCTGCCGAACTCCGGGTACACCCGGGAGATACGGTGGTTTGGATCAACAGGGACATCGTAGCACATGATGTTACGGAAGACAATAAGGCCTGGGCATCGCCATCTCTGGCACCCGATTCCTCCTGGAAAAAGGCAGTGGATGCGAGCAGTTCTTACTATTGCAGTATTCACCTGGTGATGAAGGGAAAATTAATTGTTGAAAATTGATATAAAGTCCGATTGTTTTTCATGATTGAGCTATCAGCACGCCCCCGGCGGCTGGTAGCTTTTTTGTTGCAGTATTTTGTAAATCGTCCTATCAGTTCCCTTGGCAACAAATTGGGGAATTGGCTGAACATTCAGGTGAATGCAAATCGTTGCCGTGCACATGCACTGCGGTTGAACATTTGTGCAAACGGCGAATCGGTTACAGCGGAAATTTCTATTTTTGATAAAATTCCGGCCGGATAATTGTTGCCGAATACACAATATGCAATGCAAAACGCCTTACGGATAAATTCTATTATTTCCATACAGCCTTACCGCAACGCCGGTTAGGAATCTTATTACGCATAAAAAAAAGACGAGATGAAACGCAGAGTAACACAATTGCCCAAAGATGAAGAGGAGAAACTGTTGCGCACCTTAAAGCGGAGGTTTGAAAAATATAAGGAAAGGCACGAAGGCATGCGTTGGAGCGATGTAGAGAAGCGGCTGATGGCAAACCGGGCTAAGTTGTGGTCGTTAAATGAAATGGAGTTGTCGGAAGGTGAGCCCGATGTGGTTGCTTATGATAAGAACTCCGGAGCCTATATTTTTTACGACTGTTCGGAAGAAAGCCCTAAAGGCCGCAGGAGTATCTGCTATGATCCGGAAGCGCTGGAGTCGAGAAAGCAAAATAAACCCAAAGACAGCGCAATCGGGATGGCAGAGGATATGGGGATTGAAATTCTCGATGAAATACAATACAGGTCGCTGCAAAAACTGGGAAAATTCGATTCAAAAACATCGAGTTGGATTAAGACGCCGGTTCAAATCAGGAATCTCGGCGGCGCCTTGTTTTGCGATTATCGCTACGATACCGTTTTCGTTTATCACAACGGCGCCGAATCCTATTACGCCGCCCGCGGCTTTCGCGGCTCGCTGACGGTGTGATTCCGCATGCCGATGCATTAGATTTTATTTGGTTACGAAAAAGTGGAACCCCTGGTGTCGGGTTTATATTTCCGGGATTATGAAGCGCCTAACATGCAACTGTCAATGTATTCACCTTTGCCGTTAGCGCATATAGTTCTAATTTTGCGGGAAATTACAACAGGATGTTACCATTAAAAGAAGCGACAGCAGTAAAACACAGGGAAGCCGAGCGCATGCCGTTTAATATGCGCATGCTCAAAGGGCAGTTGAGCAAAAATGAATATCTCTTATTTCTCAACCAGCAGCTACAGATTTTTAAGGCGATGGAAAACCGGGATTTGCCTCACGAGGGTCTTAAAAGGGTTGAGCGCATCGAAGCGGATATTGCGGAATTGAATGCCCAGGGATGTTATTCGGATACCGTGATTGAAAGCGCCCAGGATTATGCGACATATCTCAACGGCCTGTCGGATGCGCAATTGTTGCCGCATATTTATCTCAATTATCTCGCCCTGATGTTCGGCGGTCAGATCACCAAAAAAGCAGTGCCTTCAACGGGAAAAATGTACGACTTCGACGATATGCAGGAGGCGATGCAATCGGTGAGGAGAGTGCAGCAAGACGCATGGGCTGACGAGGTGAACAAAGGCTTTGATTTCAATATCCGCCTGTTCGAAGAATTGGAAAACGTGTGTAAGCAGACGGAATCAGCCATTGAAAAATAATGCGCAGGCGCCCTGGCGAGTAAGGGAGGTGTGATTGTTCATCCCCTGGTTTATAATCCGTCGGGTTCGATGTGTACCAGCACATTTCCCAATTGGGGTATTTTCTGCAGAAGCGTGTCTTTCAATTTGTGAGCGAGATTGTGCCCGGCATCCACCGTGATGTTTTTATCGACGGTTGCGTGGAGGTCAACGTAATACTGCATACCCGATTTTCGGATAAAGCATTTTTCGGTAGCGATAATTCCTTCGACAGAACGGGCCACCTCCCTGATTTCGCATTCCAGATCGCCGTACAAGTGTTCGTCCATGATTTCACCGAGGGCGGGCCTGAAAATTAAATAGCTGTTGTACAGGATGAAACCCGCTGCAAACAGCGCTGCCCAGTCATCGGCATCTTCGAAGCCCTCGCCAAATAGTAAGGCGATACTGATTCCGATACAAGCAGCTACAGATGTGATGGCATCGCTGCGGTGATGGCGGGCTTCCGCTTTCAAGGTACTGCTGTTTGTCTGTTTGGCTTTGCGCATTACCAGCCGGAAGGCGATTTCTTTGGAGAGAATAATAGGAACGAGAATAGCCAGTGTCCACACCTTCGGCGGCTCATGTACACTGCCGATATGCATGATGCTCTCGTATCCGATGATTGCGGCGGAGATAATTAAGAATGCAGCCACCAGGAAGGTGATTAATGCCTCGGCACGCCCATGTCCGTAAGGGTGGTTTTTATCTGCCGGCCGGCGTGCGTAGGTTAATCCGAACAGTACCAACAGCGAGGTAAACACATCCGAGGTGGATTCGATAGCGTCTGCAATCAGTGCGTGCGAATTGCCGAAAACACCACCCAAACCCTTAAGCGCCACAAGCGCAATATTCCCACAGATGTTGTAATAAATGGTTCGTATTGCGGTTTGTTCATGCGCCATGTGGCATCAGCACTTAATGCGTTCCCTTTTACTGCCACCACCTGAAACAATAAGTAAAATGCCCGGGTTTAGGACAGCGGCAAAAAACTATTTCAATGTTACGCAAAAAAAGCGGGAATGTGGACTGCCCAATACCGGTATTTGCTTTTAAAAACGATACTACGGCAGATATTAATAATTTTTTTAAACTGCCAGCAGGGCGGCTCGCCTATTTCCTGGTATCTTTCCAGATTAAAGTCTTTTCAACTGTACCCCGGAATTCCGGGCATTTACCATCGCCTTTGCCGGTAATTCCGCCATCGGGTGCGCAAACGACATTGCAATTGCTATCGTACAGGTAGTTAAACCGATCGCAACAGCCCGAAGTGAAATAGTAATAGGTGATGCCATCCGTCTTCCATTCCCATACCTCCGTCGGCGGATGTTGCGGCTCTTCGTTTGCAATCTCCCGGATTTGCTTTGTAACGCAGGCGGGCACTTCCTTTGCCAGGTCCAGCCGCATACAAGATGCCATTGCCAGGACACTGATATAAATGAATATGCGCAGCGGCAGTTGCATGGCGTACGGGTAGGTTGATAGTTTCGTGTGTCAGCTTTACGGTTGAATATAAATTACAGTATGCCCGATCCCGGTTTACTGACGCCAGTAATTATTGGCGGCGGCAATCGTGGCGAATTCTGTTGCCACTGTCTGGCCGATGGCTATCAACAGCCCGGCATCTTCCGCATACATGGGGCGCATTTTTTCCCGCATAGCGGCATCGGGTTGCGTGAGTTTGATAATTAGCCTCGCCATTTTAACCGCTAATTGTCTTCCTTCTTCCGGTGTTTTTGTTATCAGTGAATTGTTCGGTACTAATTGTATTTCTTCAGCCATGTTAGTGTTTTTTTATTTTAAAGAATACAATAATAAACACCTTACCTTAAACTCGGTTCATATTTGGGGAAAATTTTATTAAACACACCGGAATATACAGGTGTGCGGTAAAAATTTCCATTTGAATTTTATTGGTGGATGCTCTTGTTAAATTTTTTCTTCTTCCAGAGTAAGACAATGAGAACAATGGAAAATATCCAGAGTAAAATAACAAATGTCAGCATCGGGAAATTCGGCAGCGCTGTGGCGAAAACAGAGATGGAGATATTGTAAAAGGCGTGCAGGATAATGGATAAAAAAATGCTTCCGTCAGTTCCATTGTACAGCACGGAATACATAACCGAAAGAGGTAATACGAGCAGCAGGTATTGCAACAGGTAAGAAACGGCAAATTGCAGTCCCCCGGCAAATCCCGATGTCATAATCGTTTGCCAGAATAGGGTGCCTGTATGCCAAAATGCCCATAGGAGTGCAACGAAGAGGCTCGACAGCAGCAGGTTGTATGCCTTGTTCTGAAATGCTTGCAATGCAAAGCCACGCCACCCGATTTCCTCGGATAATCCGCCGTTTGTCAAAGCGAGGACAAGAAACGTAATGCCGGTTGCCAGAGCGCCTGTTTTCATGAATGCGACCAGGGCGGTGATGATTCCCATGGAAGGTGCAAACGCCTCTGTGCGTTTAATAAAATTTATATCCCATGCATTGAGCAAGGAGAGATCGAAAGTAGTTGCGAATAAGATACGGTCTGCCGCAAGGCTTAACATAATGAGTGCCGGAGTGCAACCAATGGCAAATACATACCATTTGAAATTGACCTTCCAAAGGGTCAAACGCCTGCGCAGGTCTTTCAACCCCGATTGTCCATATATATGCCATACCACCAGGCAGGCGGCCAGTGTGGGGCCAAATTCTGCAAGCCAAATTATCTCCGATGGTATCCCGATATTTAAAATTCCGGACTGTGCAGCCGCATAGGGAATCCAACCGGCCCAGGAAATGAGTATTGCTAATGCGAAGAAGGTGGATACGGGATATTTTTTAATAATTGATCTCATAGATATTAATTTTAAAATATCCACCGGGAGGTTTTCGGGTCGATATTTTTTCCATTTCAAATGTATCTTTTTTTGTTGAAAGAGTTTCAATTCGGATTAACCTTTCTTCACACTTCGGGGGGACTTAATCGCTTTGGTTTTTCACAGGCAGTGTCCATTGCCAGTAGAGGTACGGAAAAATGGGCGCAGGTATTTTCATGGTTTCGCCGGCGTCGGGCAAACGGATGTATAGCCCCACCAGCTCGGCCCGCAGCGTTCGCAATATCCCGAACCTGTTTTTGTAAAACGGCGCCACTCGAAATCCGTACGACACCTGGTATTTTCTCGGAATATTATCTAAGTAAACAAAGGTAGTGCCGTAGCCGGCAGTCAGATGCGCCGACATCCATGGTCTGAAACGCCAGTCAAAATTCAAAGAGACATCCGGATTGACGGTTTGTTTAAAAAATCTACCTGTGTAGTTCAGGGTGTCCTTATTCTCAATTCGTAAGTTCTCGGTATAGGTGGCGCCGGCAGAAAAATGGATATACAGATGTTCCCGTACTTGCCAGCTCAGGTTGAAGCGATTAAACCAACTGTTGCCGCCCTGCCTTTCCACCCGCAAGTTATCTGCGTCGGCCTGATTCTGGGTAGTCCATAAATGTTGAAACATCGTTTCGAAGGCAATTCCCGGCACAGCGCCATTTTGTTGCCTCAGCTTAAATCTGAAATTTACACTCGGCACAGGCAGGTGGGGTGGCTGAAACAACCCGCCGATTAAGGGCAGCAAGTCAATCTCTGCGGTTATGTTATCGGTGATTCCCCACCATGCCCAACTGGGAAGTGGCAATGTAAACGGCGACTGGCAATATATAAACTCATTCTTTTTTAAAGTAAACGCCGTAAACCCATCGGTGGGGTGCAGCATAATATCCGATTGCAATCCTTGTGCATAGGCCGGCGTTAGGGACAGAATTAACAGAAAGAAGAGCAACTGCTTTTTCATAGTGGATATCGCTATATTTTTCCCGTTACGAAAATAGCATTTTACCGCCATTGTAAAACTCTGTTATAAGAATGGCCGAGTGCAGATTTACGATTTATCGTTTTACACACGTCGGGAAGCGCTTCGATTTACTTTCTCAGGTGTCCGCTGCTTTTTTTATGGCCAGGGTAATAATGGATGCCGCGACAAACGGCAGTGTGAGTTGCACCAGGTCGTAACGTGCCATTACCATGCTGATCGCCAGGCTTATTGCTGCGGAGGTCAGCACCCAGAACCCGTCTTTAAGCGTTGTGCCTGCAAAGGCGATGGCACAAAGTACGGCGTTATAGCTGAACAGGCCTTCGCTGACGGCTTCCGGGGAAGCTGACAAGCACAATGCCGCAATGCCCGAAGCCAGGGCACCTGCCAAACCGTACAGCCCTGCGACAGGCGCATTGATAAAAACAGCAATGAAGAATAGCAACGATGCAATGATATCGCTTTGAAATATTACCTGCCCATACCCCTTCAGCACAAAAAAGTACGCATTGGATTGAGTGGGTGCGACAGCGGCGTCTTTTAATAAATCGGGGATGAAGCGGTGTGCGAGAAATAAAAACACGTAAGTCACTGCGACAAAGGCCAGTGTAAAAACGGTTATGTTGCACCTGACGAAAAAATGATGGACAACCACCGTGAGTACGGCGGCGGCAATAACGAATATCCAGGTCAGGAGAACGGGTTTTAAAAACAAAGCGAGCGCAACACCTGCAAGAGCGGCATTAAATCCGTAGAGCCCTTTCCCGGTCTCTGGAGCGCCCGGCCGCATTATTGTTGCCGTTATCGTTGCGGTAAATGTCGCCAACAGGCTGGCCGCTCCCATAACCGGCGATACCCATGTAATGCCGATCAGAAACATCAATCCCGTCAGTGCATTCTCCTGGAGCATGATTTGCCCATACCCCCTCAACACATGCATCCCAAACGAAAACATCCCGGTTTTTATCATCTCGTCTTTCTTTTGCCTGGTGAAATAAACGCATTCAAACTCAATTGCCTCCAGGGTGTCCGCTATTAAACAGCGATGCATTATCCGGGAGCCGAGGTAGCCTAATGCGTTGCACTGCGAAGTTAATCATACTTCCGTGTCGCCGGTAAGGAGGAGTCTGCGTTGAAGTGTTCACATGGTTGGAAATTATCCGCGGGGAGCACTTAACCGGGCAGCGAGTGGATGTAATTATCCATAAAGGCAACAGGCAATTACCGGCTATGATAGTTAAGAAGTCGCCCGACCGGTAAAGATTTGGGTACAGGAGATTCCTGTACCCAAAATATAAGTTCATTTATTGCGGCGACAGAAGCGCCGGCGTTTATTGTGCAAGCAATGCGGCACTGTAATACGATATAGCCCCGGTAATTTTTCCATTGGCATCAAAATCATTGCTCAGATGCATATAGATAGTAATTTCCTTGCCGTCGGATTTTCTTTTTAAATGATATTTCCACCAGGATAATACCACACGGCCTTCGCTGCGCTCGTATTCCAGGTAATCGGGATATCCTATCATCTCAATACTTGTGATTTCAAACTTGTCTAAAAATTCTTTTTGCCAGATGGCTTTTATTTCAGACTTCGTTTTTGCTGGGGTATCGGTATCGAAATTGATATCAAAAAACCTTGCATCATCGCTGTAATAACTTAAACACTTGTCTAAATCGCCTTTTTCAAAGGCATATACCGACTTGCGCACCGTGTTGATGTTCTCGTGATGGTCGTAAATAGCGCCGTTGGTTCTGTTCACATAGCTCTCCGCAATTTCATCGAGCACTCTTGTATTGCCGTAGTTGATAATAGTCTTGATTTTATTATCTGCTGTGATTACATACAGCCGGTGAGCGGCGGCATCTATCTTGACGCCCGTTTTCTTGTGAACTCCCTGAATCAAATCCCATGTCTGCACCCATACGTCTTTTTCTTTGTTATCTTTTTTGTATTCGATTGCGTCGGGATATGCGCCCGGAAACGGGGTGACATTAAAATAATCCAGTTCATTAAAAAAGCGGATTTGATTTTTGAGAAAGGCGTTTCTGTCGTACCCCTTGTCATCCGGAATATTGGAAGTGCCGTTATAGAATTTGAAATCAGCGGTGAGGTAGCTGCTCATTTTAGATGTGTCGCCGGCAATGAAAGCGCCGGTGAAATCATTGACAATGGCGATAGCGGGATGACCGATATACACGACGCCGTTTTCTTCCTTTTGGGCAAACAGGGCGGTGATACTCAGAAAGGTAATTGCGATGTAAGTGGTTGTTCGTTTCATTGTTTGAGATTTAATTGTTAATTGATTTGTTTTTGCCTGATTAAATAAGTATTTGAAAACGTATTGACCGTTACACGGGAGAGTTTGTTACCATACGATAACCGTTCATTGGTGTCCGCCGCAACTGAGCCGCCATCATTTTTGTATATCATCGTATCCCGGGTCTTTGAGTTTTCCGGTTTAGGAGTGAAATAATAATATGCCACTTCAAAACTAAATAAGTAAGTAAGTATGGTTTTGTACAGATGCGACATTTTTCAGGCTTTCAATCGGCCTGTATGGCACCCCCCCTTAGCGGCTTAACAGGTAGTTGATCAACTGCATTTCCATTTTGATAATGCGGTTGGGGGAAACCCGGAGATATTCCTTTACATAACGTGATACATGCGATTGGTCATAATATCCGGCTTTTAGTGATAGTTGCGTCCATGTAAATTCCGGTTGAGATCGGATGAGAGCCAACAGGCATTTGAAACGGTATATCTGACAGTAAACCTTGGGTGAAATACCGATGAATTTATGAAACAATCGCTCCAGAGTTTTTCTGTGGATAAACGTAATTTTCTCAAGCTCTCTGATATTTATATCTCCTTTTCTGTCGTGGATAAACTCAAGAATATTGCGAAGCCTGTCGGATACTATATTTTGGATTGGCAGTTGCTCCGAAAAGAAATTGTCCAATACCCCTGTCTGGTGCGCATCCTCCTGGCAGGCTTTTAATGTGCTCATCAGTTGTTCGTACCGGCGCTCGCCCAGAATGGCGCTCAATGGTGCGGAGGTGTTGGTCAATGCTGACATATCGGTGCCAAACAGCAGGTGCATACCCATAGGGTGAAAAAACACCAGCAATACCCGGACCTCGCCGATATTCTGACCGTAAACAGGCCGGGTTATCTGGCCGGTGGCAACTGCCATATCCGTAAAGTGATCCGTATCGCCAATCTTTGCTACGATTTTATTATGTGCATTCATTGTATGAATAATGAATCCGCTTAATCCGATGGGAGGTGAAAAGTACGCTTCTGTAGTTCCTTCGGGCACGGTAAGGATGCCGTAGCTGAGTATATAGCTCCGCAAATGCGCTGCGGGCAAATAATTAATGGGTTCTCTCATTTTAGGTTGCCTGTTTCGATTTACCGACCCCACATGCCTTCAGAACTCAAATTTAACAGTATTGGTGGAAATTTATGGACGGTTGTATAAAGCAGGGTACTTTATTTCCGGTGTGTGAATAAAAATGGAAACCGTCGCCATGCTTGCGGGCGGGGCGCTGCGATCTGCGTACCGCAATTGGCCGGTGTGGATTGGCTTATGGGGTGTCTTCGACTTTACCCCTTAATACGGCAAAGGGTTGCGCATTATAAATAGTATAAATCATCGGCCCGTTTTCGCTGTATTCCGCCTGTAAATATTATCGAAGACAAGAGTGAAATAACTACCTGTTTGCCGGGCGCATTTTATTGCATCCGCAGAGTGCAATGAAAAGTTTTATCCCCAATAACTGACTCATCCGCGAGGTTGTTTTATATAATGCTTTTCAACCATATCCGTTGGAAAATAATGGGTTGCCCTTTGAATCAATATTTATTAATTACAGACTGCTTTGCTATTTAAATTTAAAATCCCAATGCATCAAATACATTTTAATTTTTTAACCGGTATTACAGATATTTTTTACCGGACGCATTTTGGCCCCGGTTAATATCCGGAAGTCAGTGAAAAACTTTGCCTGAAAAACTTACTGCCTGACAACCTGTTGCACGGAAGCGCTGCCGTTGGCATTTACACGTACCACATACACACCCGGGGCATAAGCCGATAAATCCAGCGTGGTTTGGCTTGCATTTAAACCGGATTGATACATAACCCGGCTGCCGAACAGGTCATACACTTCGACAGTATATGTGCTATTGAAGCCGGTGTGCAGTGTAAATATACCGTCGGAGGGATTGGGTGCAACCGTAAATACCGCCTTATCTAAAGGCTGAGAGGTTATACCTGAAGTCGGATCAGTAAAGCGGTATAATTCATAACCTATTCCCGAATTATAATATGCAGCATAATATAGCGAGCCGTCGTAAACTGCCAAATCATATATATTGAAATCCATAGGCTCATAAATATCAGGCGTAATTATTTGAGTGCCGGCCTCAGTGCCGTCTGTTACCCATAGATTTTGTCCATTGGAGCCATCATTTGCTGAAAAATACAGATTGCCCTTGTATTCGATATAATTAAAAATATTGGAATCGCCTGACGGGTTAATATCTTTTACCATCATCGTGCCTGCTGTAGTGCCGTCGGTCACCCAAAGTTCTCTATCATTCATACCGTCATCGGCGGTGAAATACAGTTTGTCATTGAACACAGTAAATTCCAGAGGCGCTGAATGGCCCGCAGGATTAATATCCTTCACCATCATAGTACCCGCAGTAGTGCCGTCGGTCACCCATAGTTCATAACCATTCATACCGTCAGCGGCGTTGAAATACAGTTTGCCGTCGTAAACCGTAAAATAAACAGGGTTGGCAAATCCTGACGGATTAATATCCTTCACCATCATAGTACCTACAGTAGTGCCGTCGGTCACCCAAAGTTCTACACCATTCATACCGTCATCGGCGCTGAAAAACAGTTTGCCGTCGTAAACCGTAATAAAAGCGGGCCAGGCGCCTCCTGACGGATTAATATCCTTCACCATCATAGTACCTGCGGTAGTGCCGTCGGTCACCCATAGTTCGTAACCATTCATGCCGTCATTGGCTTCGAAATACAGTTTGCCGTCGTAAACCGTAATAAAAGAGGGCCAGGCGCCTCCTGACGGATTAATATCCTTCACCATCATAGTACCTGCGGTAGTGCCGTCGGTCACCCATAGTTCGTAACCATTCATGCCGTCATTGGCTTCGAAATACAGTTTGCCGTCGTAAA
>CAZBHH010000015.1:41555-60182 GCA_964492065.1 uncultured Chitinophagales bacterium
ACCATTCATGCCGTCATTGGCTTCGAAATACAGTTTGCCGTCGTAAACCGTAAAAGAGGAGGGCCAGCCGTCTCCTGACGGATTAATATCCTTCACCATCATAGTACCTGCAGCAGTGCCGTCGGTCACCCATAGTTCATAACCATTCATGCCGTCATTGGCGTTGAAATACAGTTTGCCGTCGTAAACCGTAAAACCGTCGGGCCAGCTGTCTCCTGACGGATTAATATCTTTTACTAATTCAGGAGTTTGAGCTTTTGCGCTGATTAATGTACAGGCTATGCTAAGAAAAGTAATTATTTTTAAATGCATAATGAATGAATGAATAATAAATTGAAAGACGCATATAAAAATAGTACAAATAAAATATGCAGCATGAGGAGAATTGTCAACTACAGCGAAGTGACTGTTATTAAGTTGATTACAGATAAGGGTAAAAGTTAGTGACAGGATTCACCCTGTTTCTCAAAATCACATGTATGCGGGGCACAAATAATATGCGTGGCAAACATCATTGCCGGAAATAAGAAGCATTACTTCTCCGGATAGCAATTAAAACTATCTTTCACGACTTACTGCCTGACAACCTGTTGCACGGAAGCACTGCCGTTGGCATTTACACGTACCACATACACACCCGGGGCATAGGCCGATAAATCCAGCGTGGTTTGGCTTGCATTTAAACCGGATTGATACATAACCCGGCTGCCGAACAGGTCATACACTTCGACAGTGTATGTGCTATTGAAGCCGGTGTGCAGTGTAAAGATGCCGTCGGAGGGATTGGGTGCAACCGTAAATGCCGCCTTATCAGCCGATGTTGTGGCGATATCGGTAGCTCCGACAGGAATAGTTCGTATTCTGTAGAGTTCTTGTCCGGTTAAAGAGTTGTATATCGCATTGAAATACAATGAGCCGTTGAACTCTGTTAAAGCGTCAATATTGGATGATCCCGGGTCAAAAATTGCGGGGGAAATCATAATTGTCCCGGCGTCCGTACCGTCTGATTCCCAAAGTTGAATTCCATTTGTGCCGTCATTAGCAGTAAAATACAATCTGCCATTGTATTCTTTTAAATTATCCGGATTGGAACCGATTGCGGGGTTCAGATCTTTCACCATAGCTGTACCTGCTGTGGTACCATCGGTTACCCACAACTCGAAACCATGTGTGCCGTCATCTGCACTAAAATACAGTTTGTCATTAAAAACAACCGGGCTGTGGGGGAATGAATTGTCGGTAGGATGAATATCCATTACCATCATGGTTCCCGCTTCCGAGCCGTCGGTTACCCATAATTCGGTGGTATGCGTGTCGTCGTATGCAGTGAAGTACAATTTGCCGTCGAAAACAATCATATCTGTAATGAAGGCATCGCCCACCGGATTAATATCCTTCACCATCATAGTGCCTGCAGTAGTGCCGTCGGTCACCCAAAGTTCATTGCCGTGGGTGCCATCGTCGGCGCCGAAAAATAATTTGTCGTCGTAAACGATCAGGTTATAGACGGAACCCCATCCGGCGGCGTTGATATCTTTCACCATCATTGTGCCGGCTTCTGTGCCGTCAGTTACCCAGAGTTCTATTCCGTGCGTACCGTCGTTTGCGGAGAAATACAGTTTGCCGTCGTAAACCGTAAATTCATCGGGATAGGAACTGCCTGACGGGTTGATATCTTTCACTAATGCAGTACCAGCCTCGGTGCCGTCAGTTACATATAATTCACCGCCATAAGTTCCTTCAGCGATAAAGAATAACTTGTCATCGTAAATAGTCATATAAAACGGATACGAGTCGCCTGATGGGTTGATATCTTTCACCAATGTGGTACCCGCTTCTGTGCCGTCGGTCACCCAAAGTTCCTTGCCATGAATGCTGTCATAGGCATTGAAATACAGTTTGTCATTGAACACAGTAAATCCTATAGGCGCTGAATGGCCCGCAGGATTAATATCTTTAATCATCACAGTGCCGGCTTCTGTGCTGTCAGTAACCCAGAGTTCAAAACCATTCGTGTCGTCTAAGGCGCTAAAATACAGTTTGTCGCCATAAGCCGTGAAGAAAAATGGGAAAGCATTCCCGGCGGTATTGATATCTTTTACCAATAGAGGTGTTTGAGAGGTCGCTATCCATGCAGCGCTCATCAAAAACAGGCAAATAATAATTTTATTCGTCTTCATGATTTCGGATTTTAGAGTTAATAAAAATCAGAACATTGCGAATATAATAAAAATGGACGGGTAATCCGATTTTTTGAATCACAGTTGTTTCACAATGTGTTTCTGTCCCCGGATTTTGAGGAGTTATTACCGAAAAATGTTCCGGATTTAATTCCTGGAATAATTCCGGTACGGATTCGAAGCTAACGTGCTGCAATTTTCCTTTTGCGGTTTAAATCGGAGTAAGCACATGCCAGCTCCCCGTTATTGCCTGTTCTGAAAAAGACTAATACAACGCTATGCATTAATAGCCCGCGGGTTGTGTAAAATCGCAACCAGCGGGGTGTCAATGGGTGGTCGTTATTATCTTGTATAACTCACCAATGGGAAAATCTGCGCATACGGATGCGCAATCGGGATCGGATTGCCCCAATGCGGTTGGAAGGCAAAACAGGTGTGCATCGGCCGGCTCATCCATTTATTTGCGGAAGGGAGAGTGGCCCCTTATCCCGGGTACTTGATGAGTAGGCAATGCGCAGGATTTGAATAGACAACACAGTTGTTGTTCAGCGGCAATAAATACCCGGTAGAATACGTACAAAAACTTGTTGCATAACAATGATAATATTGTATGCATTACCATATTTGGAAAACATTTTTATCTAACTTAGCCGCTTCAATTTGTTAAAATTCCGCATAAGGGAAGGTGCATCGGGCTATCAAAGTCAGGTTACCGGAGCAAGTGGCTGATTTTGAAATGCGAAGTGCATTTGCCGGGGGATTTTGTACAATACTTATAATTGTATTCGATGCCGGAAGCAGAATCTATTTCAAATTTATGGACGTTGCTTGTTTACGCCGGCGGAGTGGTGTCGCTGGTAGCGATTATGCTCATCGCCTCTTATTTCCTGGGCGAAAGACATAAGGAAACAGTAACGGATACTGTCTTTGAATCGGGGATTAAGGTTACCGGCAGCGCACATTTCAGGTTCCCCATTCACTTCTACATCCTCGCCATGTTTTTCGTCATTTTCGATTTGGAAGTTGTTTTTATTGTCGCCTGGGCAATCCACGCAAAGGCATTGGGGTGGGCAGGGTATATTGCCATAGCGATCTTTATCGGGTTGCTGGCCGTGGTTCTGTTTTACGAATGGCGCATAGGTGCGCTGGATTTCGGCCCTTCCGGCAAAAAGATTTTACAGCAATATCACCGTCGCTTTAAGAGCGGCAATGCGATTATATCTCCAACACAATCAGAAATTAAAAACAAGCAGTATGAAATGGTGGACGACAAGGGCAAATGATCAGATAGCGGCCATTAGCGGTACGGGAACGATGGAAGAAGTTGTTCAACAATCCGTGGTGCTCACCACCATGGAGTCCATGGTGAGCTGGGGCAGAAAAAATTCTATCTGGCCGTTTAACTTTGGATTGAGTTGTTGTTATGTGGAGATGGCCACGAGTATAACCAGTAAATACGATGTATCCCGTTTCGGGGCGGAGGTAATCCGGGGTACGCCCCGCGAGGCAGATATGATGATTGTTGCGGGAACTGTTTTTATTAAAATGGCGCCCATCATCCGCAGGTTATACGAACAAATGATGGCGCCACGTTGGGTGATAGCCATGGGCGCCTGCGCTTCATCGGGTGGCATGTATGATATTTACAGCGTGGTTCAGGGTGTAGATAAATTTCTACCCGTGGATGTGTATGTGCCGGGCTGCCCGCCGAGACCGGACGCTTTCCTGGAGGGCATCGTTTTACTCCGCGACCAGGTAGGCCGGGAGAAAAGACCGCTCAACTGGATAATCGAACCCAATGGAATTGTAAAACCCGGGATGCCGTCCATGCGTGACAGGAAACGGGATGAGAGAATGCGCATGACCGAAATCAGACCGCCGGATCACGTGTGATTTTTATGATTGTATTGCGCCACAGAATTATCAGAAAGATGAAAAAATAATTATGCCGGGTTACGACGATATTCCTGAACACGAAAGAGTGTATAATTCCACTGAAGTGCAGTCTTTGTCATCATGGCCCGGATTCGATGATGTCATCGCCAAAATGCAGGAAAAATTCCCCGGGGCGCTGCAATATCTTCAACCCACCAGCGACGCATTTCCGACCATTTGGATAAGTAAGGATTATATTGTGCCGGCACTTGCCTTCCTGAAAAACGACAGTGAGTTACAGTTTAAATTTTTATACGACCTGACGGCTATTGATGAACAGGCGAGGAATCACCGGGAAGGACAACCGGCGAGCGCCTTTACTGTTGTTTATTTATTGCTTTCCTATCCGAGAAATCAGTTCCTGCGATTGAAGGTCGCACTAAATGCTTCGAAACCTTCCATTCCAACGGCGACAGGCGTGTGGCCCGCTGCCAGCTTCTACGAGCGGGAGGTATTCGATATGTTCGGGGTCAACTTCGAAGGACATCCCCACCTGTCCCGCATCCTCATGCCATTGTATTGGGAAGGCCACCCGCTTCAAAAATGCCATCCGGCACGTGCCACCGAAATGGGAAAATTTAAATTGCCCGAAGATCAAATGCTGGAACAACAGGAATTGTTGCAATTCAAACCGGAAGACTGGGGATTAAAATCTACTACCGCCGACAACCAGGATATGATGTTCCTGAACCTGGGGCCGCAGCATCCGGGCACTCACGGAATCCTGAGACTGGTTTTACAAATGGATGGCGAGTACATCGTGAATATCGTACCCGATATCGGCTTTCATCACAGGGGGGCCGAGAAGATGGGCGAACGGCAGTCGTGGCACACCTATATTCCCTACACGGACAGGGTGGAATACCTCAGCGGCGTGCTGAACAACCTGCCGTATGTGATGACGGTTGAAAAATTGGGAGGTATTGATATTCCCGACCGTGCGCAGATTATCCGTATCCTGCTTTGCGAACTCTTCCGCATTTCCAGCCACCTGGTTTGGTATGGCACATTTGCTCAAGACCTGGGTATGATGACCCCGGTATTTCTGACTTTCTACGACCGTGAAAAGCTCTTCGGTATTATCGAGGCCATTTGCGGCGACCGAATGCATCCTAACTGGTTCAGAATCGGTGGTGTTGCCCAGGATTTACCGCAAGGGTGGGAGCCCTTGGTTATGGATTTCGTAAAGTACTTTCCCCCGCGACTGCTCGAGTACGATAAAATGATTATGAAGAACCGCATTTTCAAGGCGAGGACAAAAGGTATCGGAGTGTATAATACGGAAGAAGCTATAGAATGGGGAGTCACCGGCGCCGGGTTGAGAGCTACGGGTATGGCTTACGACTTCCGGAAGCAAATGCCTTACGCCGGTTATGACCGCTTTGAATTTGAAATACCCACTGCCGTCAATGGCGATTGCTACGACCGGGCGTTAGTAAGGGTAGAAGAAATGCGGCAGAGCATTCGCATCATCGAGCAATGTGTGAAATGCATGCCTTCGGGGCCGTACAAATCGCATCACCCGCTTACCACACCTGCCGATAAGCGGCACACCATGTATCATATTGAAACATTGATAAATCATTTTGTAAACGTGGCGTGGGGGCCTGTGATTCCGGCCAATGAAGGATTTTGCAGCGTGGAATCGAGCAAAGGCAACAATGGCTATTACATGGTGAGCGATGGCAGCACCATGGCGTATCGCATGCGCATTCGCACCCCCAGTTTCCCACATATTCAGTTTGTTCCCTACATCAGTAAGGGTTATACCATTGCCGACCTGATGGCGATATTGGGAAGCGTTGACTTCGTATTATCAGATATTGACAGATAAAAAATTATTGAGTGTCCACAGAACAAGTTATTCCGCAGCAAGCTAAACAGGAAATTGAACAACTGTTTGATCACCTGCCACACAAACAGGCGGCTTGCATCGATGCCCTCAAGATCGTGCAAAAATACAACCGCTGGGTCTCCGACGAAGCGCTGCAGGAATTAGCTCCGATTCTCGATATGTCGGTGCACCAGATCGATGCCGTGGCTACCTTTTACAATATTATTTTCAGAAAACCTGTAGGACGCCATGTGATTTTTCTGTGCAACAGCGTGAGTTGCTGGATAATGGGCTATGAAGAAATCTATAAGGCACTCAAGGAAAAGCTCCGCATAGATTTTGGAATGACGACGGCGGATGACCGGTTTACTTTTTTGCCCATACCTTGTTTAGGTACTTGCGACCATGCTCCCGCCATGATTATCGATGAGGATTTGTTCAGGGATTTAAAACCGGATATGTTGGATGAAATACTTGCCAAATACGCATAAACAGACATGGAAAGGCCATTAACGGAACATAATAAAAAAGACGGCTCTGCACTCACTTTGAAAGAATACGAAGCGGCAGGTGGATACCAGGGATTGCGGAATGCGCTGAAAATGACTCCCCTGGAGGTGATGAATGCAGTGAAGGACTCCAAACTGCGGGGAAGAGGCGGCGCCGGATTCCCAACAGGCATGAAGTGGAGCTTTGTACCTATGGGCGTCCATGCTCCCAAACTGAAATACCTCGTTGCCAACGGAGATGAAATGGAGCCGGGAACTTTTAAAGACCGGTTGTTGATAGAAAGCAATCCCCACCAACTCATTGAAGGGATGATCATCAGCGCCTACGCAATCGGCGCAAGTGTCAGTTATATCTTTCTGAGGTGGGCCTATCATGAGGCTGCACGCCGGGTACTGCATGCGCTGGCGGAAGCACGGCGGGCGGGGTACCTCGGCAATAATCTCCTGGGAAGTGCTTTCTCGCTGGAAATGGATTTGCACACCAGCGTGGGACGCTATATTTGCGGAGAGGAATCCGCTCTGTTAAATGCACTGGAAGGCAAACGTGCCAATCCCCGCCATAAACCCCCTTTTCCGCAAGTGAGCGGTTTATTCGGCAAACCTACGATTGTAAACAACGTGGAAACCTTTTGCAATATTCCGCACATTCTCGCCAAAGGCGCCAGTTGGTATATCGGGTTGAGTAAATCGGCCGGCGGCGGCGGTACAAAATTGTACGGCGCAAGCGGCAGGGTAAAGCGCCCCGCCATCTGGGAGCTTCCTTTAGGTACTACTCTCGGCGAAATTATTGAAGAACACGCCGGCGGTATGCAGGATGGGTTTGCGCTGCGGGGACTGCTGCCGGGAGGGGCATCCACTACGTTCCTCACGCCCCGGCACATGGAAATTAAAATGGATTTTGAAGAGGTGCCGCAGGCCGGAAGCCGGCTCGGTACCGGAACGATGATCGTGCTGGATGACAAGACCTGCCCCGTCGGAATGTGCCTGGCGCTTGAAAGGTTCTTTGCCCAGGAGTCTTGCGGCTGGTGTACGCCGTGCAGGGAAGGCCTGCCGTGGACGGCAAAAATTCTCGCAAATATGGAAGAGGGGAAGGGCCGGCCGGAGGATATTGATCACCTGCTTTTCCAAACGCAATACAACGCTCCCGGAAATACATTCTGCGCATTGGCGCCCGGCGCAATGGAGCCCCTGCAAAGCGCACTGAAATATTTCAGGGAAGATTTTGAAGAACATATCGACACGCATAGTTGCAAATACCATAAACACTGAGCGATGCGATGAAAAATACACCTTATGGCTAAAATAATCATCGACAATATAGAATACGAAGTGCCCGACGGCAAAAATCTGCTGGAGGTAGTACTTTCACTCGGGATAGACCTGCCATACTTTTGCTGGCACCCCGCTATGCAATCCGTGGGCGCCTGCAGGCAATGTGCGGTTATCAATTACCGGGATGCCAACGACACCAGCGGTAAAATTACAATGGCCTGCATGATGGAAGCCACAAGCGGCCTGCGTGTTTCCATTCAGGACCCGAAAGCCAAAGAGTTCAGAGCCGGCAATATTGAATCGCTGATGATTAATCACCCGCACGATTGCCCGGTGTGCGATGAAGGCGGCGAATGTCATCTGCAGGATATGACCGTTATGAGCGGTCATAATTACCGGCGTTACAGGTTTAATAAACGCACCCATGTCAACCAGGAATTAGGCCCGTTTTTATCCCATGAAATGAACCGGTGTATTCAATGTTACCGCTGTGTGCGTTTTTACAACGATTACGCAGGCGGAAAAGATTTCGGCGTTTTTGCCAACGCCGGTCGTGTGTATTTCGGCAGGAGCGAACCGGGGACGCTGGAAAATGAATTTAGCGGCAACCTGGTCGAAGTCTGTCCTACCGGCGTCTTTACCGACAAAACATTGCGCAGGCACTACACCCGCAAATGGGACTTGACAAGTGCGCCTTCGGTTTGCCAGCAATGCGCTGTGGGATGTAATATCCTGGCGTCGGAGAGATACGGCGGGCTCCGGAGAATTATGTCCCGGTATAATGATCAGGTGAACGGATATTTCCTTTGCGACAGGGGGCGGTTCGGCTATGAATACGTAAATGATGAGAAACGGCTGACCAGAGCTGCCCAAAAGGACGGCGCTTCCGGAAAGGATCCGTTTACTGCCGTTAAAGAACACCTCGCTACCAAACCAAAGATCATTGGACTGGGTTCGCCGAGGGCATCACTGGAATCCAATTTCCTGTTGAAGCAATTAGTGGGGGCAGATAATTTCTATGCGGGTATTCCAAAGAATGAGTCGGAGGTGGTGAATACGGTCTTGCACGTCTTGCGCAACGGCAAGGTTAAAACGCCGGCACTGAAAGAAATTGAGGCGTATGAATCGGTATTTATTCTTGGAGAGGATATTACCAATACGGCGCCTATGGTAGCCTTGAGCCTCCGGCAGACAGCCCTTGCGCTGCCTAAGAAAAAAGCGGCTGCACTGCGCATCCCCGAATGGAATGACGCCGCCGTTCGCGAATTGATACAAGACGAAACAGGACCGTTTTTCCTTGCCACTCCATACGCTACCCGCCTGGACGATATCTCCACCGCTGCGATGCACGGAGACACCCACACATTAATTGCCCTGGCCGATACTATAGCGGGCCACATCCGCAAAGGCGCAATAAATATACAGAGCGAAGACTTTGCCGAGAGAGTCGCCGCATCTCTGTTATCTACTGCAAAACCCTTGATTGTTTCCGGCACGGGGATGATGAGCAAAGGAATTATCCTGGGGGCAGCGCATATTGCTGCGGCTTTGAAGGACGCCGGCAAAGATGCGGGTATTGTGTATGCAGTTCCCGAAGTGAATTCCATGGGACTCGCCATGATGGGCGCTGCAGGTGCGCTGGATGATGCGGCTGCAACTGTCGCTGCCGATAATGATTTGACGGTTGTGGTTTTGGAAAACGACTTGTTTTTCAGAGCCGGCAGGGCCGGTGCCGAGAAATTTTTTAACAATTGCGGCAGGGTTATTTTAATGGATGCACTGGAGAACGCAACCACCGGCAAAGCCGATTACATTTTGCCTGCCGGCACCTTTGCAGAAGCTGACGGAACAGTGGTGAACAATGAAGGAAGGGCACAGCGCTTTTACCAGGTATATATGCCCAAAGAAGATATGCAAAGCAGTTGGGCTTGGCTGGACATGATGATTCATCAGTCCGAAACCCCACGTCCCTTCGATGCGATAGTGTCGGAAATGGCGGACACTATTCCGGCATTTGCCGCTATTAAAGGCCTTGCGCCAACGGCTGATTTCCGGATTGGCACACAAAAGATACCCCGGCAGACACATCGTTACAGCGGTCGCACGGCGATGAATGCAAACGTCGGTATTCACGAGCCGAAACCGCCTGAGGATGTGGACTCCCCGCTGAGCTTTACCATGGAAGGATATCACGGCAACCCTCCGGCGGCAGACATCCCGTACTATTGGGCGCCGGGCTGGAACTCCGTGCAATCCATCAATAAATACCAGATTGAAGTCGGCGGCGGACTGCACGGAGGCAACCCGGGCAAAAGGCTGATTGAACCCAATGCAACCGGAATTAGCGGGGTGGGAGATCCACAAAACCCTGCTCCCGCTAAAAGATTTGAAATATTACCCGCATGGCACATCTTCGGCTCCGGTGAATTGAGCGCTTTGAGCCCGGCGGTAGCCGAAAGAATTCCGGCAGCCTCGGTTTCCGTTTCGGAACAGGCATTGAGCAACAGGAATCTGAACGGTATTCGGGAAATAACAATACATTATAACGCTACAGAACTGACTCTCCCGGTACGGATTGATAACAGCCTGCCGGAAAATGTGCTGTTGCTGCCCTATGGGCTAAAAGAAACCGCCGGACTACAATTCCCATTTTATAGTGAAATTGTAGCGGGAAAATGAAGGCATTAATTTGAGTGGTTTATTGAAAAACGGATACTAAGGGTATGAACGCAATAGGGATTCAGATTTTAATTATCATAGCCGTACTCATCGGGACGGTCACCGTGGCCGCCGGATTGATTTACGTCGAGCGAAAGATGCTGGCAAAGTGGCAACAGCGATCGGGGCCAAACCGCGTCGGGCCCTGGGGAATTTTCCAGGTATTGGCCGATATGATTAAAATCTTTTTCAAGGAAGACTGGATTCCGTCTTTCGTGGACAAGAAGGTGTTCGTGGTGGCGCCGACCATCATCATGCTCAGTATCCTGATGAGCTTTGCCATTATTCCCTTTGCTCCCGGAATCGTGGTAGCCGATTTGAATATCGGGCTGTTATTCTTTCTCGCCATGTCATCGCTCGGCGCCTATACGATTATTTTAGCCGGGTGGGCATCCAATAATAAATATGCGCTGTTAGGCGGTGTAAGGGGCGCTGCCCAGATGATTTCTTACGAGGTTTTTATGGGCTTGTCTTTAATGGGCGTCGTAATACAAGTCGGCTCGTTTAATATGACCGACATTGTAAATGCCCAGCGGGAAATGTGGTTCGTCGTTCCGCAGATTGTCGGGTTTGTCATCTTTCTGATTGCCGGAATTGCCGAGACACATCGCCTGCCTTTTGACATTCCCGAAGCCGAGAGTGAATTGATTGCCGGCTACCATTCCGAATATTCAGGGATGAAATTCGGGATGTTTTTCGTCGGCGAATACCTGGGTATCACACTGGTGTCATGCCTGATAACCATTTTATTTTTTGGGGGTTGGTTAGGTCCGGCATTCCTGCCGCCCATCGTTTGGTTTTTAATTAAAATGTTCGTCTTTATATTATTTTTCATCCTGCTGAGAGCAACACTGCCCAGGCCGAGGTACGATCAGTTGATGAGCTGGGGGTGGAAACTTCTATTGCCATTGGCATTATTGAATGTGATGATTACAGGCGCCATTGTTCTTTTAACAGCATAAAACAATTTCGATATGTTTAGTAGTATTCGTTCTCTGTGGCTGGTTTTCTTAAAAATGTTTAAGAAAAATGTAACGGTACAGTATCCCGAAAAGAAGGCGTATCTCGCCCCTCGCTGGAGAGGTCGTATCGTCCTCACCCGGGATCCCGATCATAACGAAAGATGTGTTGCGTGTTACTTATGTGCCGCTGCATGTCCCGTTGACTGTATTTCGCTGCAGGCCACCGAAGATGAAAACGGCAGGAGGTATCCGGAGTTTTTCAGAATCAATTTCTCGAGATGTATCTTTTGCGGGTTTTGTGAAGATGCATGTCCCACATTTGCCATTCAACTCACGCCGGATTTTGAAATGGGGGAATACAACCGGCAAAATCTCGTGTACGAAAAGCAGGACCTGTTGATTGACGGAATGGGAAAATACCACGGCTACAGTTTTTACGATCAGGCCGGGGTGTCGGTGGGCGTGAAAGGAAAAGGCGAAGGTGCAATGGAAGATGCGCCGGTGGACGTAAGGACATTATTACCTTAAAATTTCAGACTTTTAAATCTCGTATTTTTAATTCAATGTATATCATTTTTTACATAGCCGCCATCATCGCTTTTGCCTCCACTGTCATGGTGGTTACCCGGAAGAATGCGGTGCATGCTTTGTTGTACCTGGTGGTTTCTCTGCTGGCGGTAAGCGTCATCTTCTTTATTTCCGGGGCGCCTTTCGTCGCCGCATTGGAGGTCATCGTCTATGCCGGCGCCATTATGGTGTTGTTTGTATTTGCCATTATGATGCTCGATTTGGGAAAAGACAGCGTCGAAAGAGAAAAAAGGCTGATGAGTTTCAGGGTGTGGGCGCTCCCGGCCGTTTTCTGTTTTATTTTATTAGGTGAAATCGCCTGGGTGATTTTTCAATACAGCGCTGCGCAAAATTCCGGTGTCAGAATCATTGAAGCCGAAGAGGTATCTACTTCGCTGTTTGGCGGATATGTGCTGGCCGTGGAGTTGACGGGCATGCTGCTGATGTCGAGCATTGTGGGCGCCTATCATATCGGAAAAGAAAAGAAGCGTGAATATCACCGCTATTTGCAATTAAATAAAGAAGTAAATGAGTGAGTTTCCAATTTATTCAGGTCTGTTGCTCGCCGGTCTGTTGTTTCTCACCGGGCTGTGTTGCGTCATCACACGCCGCAATATTTTATTCATGCTCATGGGCGTGGAGATTATGTTCAATGCTGCGGGTCTTGCCTTTGTATTGGGCGGCGCCTTAAACGGGCAGCCCGACGGTCAGATAATGCTGATATTTATTCTTGCAATGGCGGCAGCGGAAGTCTCTGTCGGATTGGCGCTGATACTGCAGATGCACCGATTGAGAGAAACGGTAGATACGGATGCGATGACTCTGTTAAAAGATTGATGTATTATTGAAATAATAATCGGATGGATATTTCAAATGTGTTGTGGCTTGTACTTGTCTTGCCTTTGGCGGGATTTCTTATCCTTGGGCTGTTTGGCGCCAAAATACCCCGAAAGACAGTGCCTTTTATCGGCGCAGGTTCCGTGGGACTGTCTGCTTTAATAACCCTGGTTACAGGCATCGTGTTTTTGCAGACGACAGCTCCCGGTACTGTCGTTGAACAGCACCTGTGGACATGGTTCAGCATCGCCGGATTCCATCCGGAGATCACATTGCACCTCGATGCGCTCTCGCTGACTTTCATATTTGTTATCACGTTCGTCGGATTTTTTATCCATTTGTATTCCGCCGAATACATGCGCAACGAAGAGGGGTATTCGAGGTTTTTTGCGTATATGAACCTGTTTGTTTTCAGCATGCTGGTATTGGTATTGGCCAATGATCTGTTATTGCTCTACTTAGGTTGGGAAGGAGTGGGGCTGTGCAGTTTTTTACTCATCGGGTTTACGTATGGCGATAAGGAAAAAGCGGATTATAATGCGTATGCCGCACGCAAATCTTTTCTCATAACCCGGATTGGCGATACGGCCATGATACTGGGGTTTTTCCTGCTGGTAAAAAGTTTTAATACACTGAATATTTCGGAAATACTCGCTGCGGCACCGCAGCAATGGGTACAAGACAGCTCGCTTGCAAAATGGGCCGCATTCCTGTTGTTGGGCGGCGCACTCGGTAAGTCTGCGCAGTTGCCCTTGCAGACATGGCTGCCCGATGCCATGGCCGGCCCGTCTCCGGTGAGCGCACTCATTCATGCCGCCACTATGGTTACTGCGGGCGTTTATCTATTGGCGAGAACACATGTGCTCTTTGAAATTGCCCCTTCCATTCAATTGCTCGTCGCCATTATCGGCGCCATTACCTTGTGTATGGCTTCATTGAGCGCATTAGTGCAAAGCGACATAAAAAGAGTGCTCGCATATTCCACCATCAGCCAGATCGGTTATATGTTCCTGGCCTGCGGTGTGGGCGCCTGGTCGGCGGCGATATTTCATTTTATGATTCACGCCTTCTTTAAAGCGCTGCTCTTCCTGGGCGCCGGCGCTGTCATCCTGGCGCTGCACCATGAACAGGATATGTTTAAAATGGGCGGGCTGCGCAAAAAATTGCCGGTAGTTTTCTGGACATTTTTGTTCGGTGCCGGAGCGCTGGCCTCCATTCCCTTAATTACGGCGGGATTTTACAGTAAGGATGCCATCATCTGGTATGCGCTGGCGGCGACAAAGGGCGGCGTGTGGCTGTGGTTAGCCGCCATTGTCTCGGCATTCCTTACCGCCATTTACACGTTCAGAATGGTGTTCCTGACTTTCTTTGGCACTGAAAAAACACCGGTGTCGCATCCTCCTTCCCGGATAATAAAAATACCGCTTATAATACTGGGCCTGCTCTCATTAGTGGCCGGCTTTATCGAATTGCCGCATAACTTCGGACACTTCGCCGCATTCAGCAATTTCCTCGATGCAGTGCTGCCCGCAGCAGAAACCGTCGATACGCCGTTGCTCGGCGAATTTATCGTTCAGGCGCTTGCTGCGTTTCTCGCCTTGTCCGGATTGTATATCGCATGGTTGATGTACGGTAAAAAAGAAGTGAAATATAACCTGGAACTCGTTCCCCCGGTTTTCAGAATGTTGCAATTCCTGAAGAACGGATGGGAGTTCGACAGGCTGTACGATTTCTTGTTTGTCAGGCCGGCAGTCTGGTTGTCGAACATCAACAGCAAAGATTTTGTGGACAGCATTTATACAGGCGTGGGCAAATGCAATGTGCAGTTACATGCTGCATTGAGCCGCACACAAAACGGCAGGCTGCGCTTTTACGTGTTTGGAATAGGACTCGGGGCATTTATAATTCTCACAATCATTCTGGTATTATGATACTGATTCTGCTTTTGGCGATATTATTGGGCGGAGGCATTCTTGCATGGCTGCTTTCTTCCATAAGCAACACAGCGGCACGGTGGGTTTCGCTGGCAGCCCTGCTCGCCGATTTTATTATTGCCGTTACCGTATGGGTCAACAACGGCGCTACCTTTTCACTGGAGCAGGGCGCATCGTGGCTGGCCGATGTGCAGTATGCATGGATACCGTATTTTAATATCAACTTTCACCTGGCAATGGATGGCATCAGCCTGGTGATGACTACATTAGTCTTTTTCCTGGGGATAATTTCCGTTTTGGTTTCCTGGAAATCAGTGGAAAAGCATGTGGGGTTCTTTCATTTCAATGTGCTGTGGTTGTTGGCCGGTATCACCGGCGTATTCATCGCCATGGATATGATGCTCTTTTATTTCTTCTGGGAGATCATGTTGGTGCCCATGTATTTTGTCCTGACAATATGGGGGCACGCAGATGCAAAATATGCCGGGTGGAAATTTTTTCTGTTTACCCAGGTCAGCGGCCTGATGATGTTGCTTGCCATTGTCGCCATGTATTTCTATCACGGCAGTACAACCGGCGTTTATACTTTCGATTATTTTCAACTGGTCGGAAATATCCCGGGCGGCGCCGTTGCCTTCTGGCTGATGTGCGGATTTTTAGCGGCCTTTTTTACTAAGCTGCCCGCATTGCCCTTTCATAGCTGGCTGCCGGATGCATATGCAGAATCGCCGGCGGCAGGCAGTATCTTAATTGCCGCATTGATGTCCAAAACAGCCGCCTACGGGCTGATTCGGTTTGTTGTGCCGCTATTCCCCGAAGCTGCACACGACTTTGCCATTGCGGGCCTCATCATCGGTTCGGCTTCTATTCTTTACGGCGCTAAAATGGCTTACTCTCAACAGAATTTAAAAAGATTAATTGCCTATTCCAGCTTCAGCCACATGGGCTTCATACTGGTGGGCGTATTTTCATTCAACATGATCGCCTACCAGGGCGTACTGATGCAGATGGTCGCTCACGGTTTGAGCATCGCCGGATTGTTTGTTATCTCGGGGTTTATTTTTGAACGCAACGGTATCACCGATATGAGACAGATGGGCGGGTTCTGGGAAAAGATGCCGAATATGGGCGGATTTACCCTGGTGTTTATCATGGCATCTCTGGGCTTGCCCGGACTGGCCAATTTCATCGCTGAATTTATGGTGCTGGCGGGCGCATGGCAGTTCAATATTGCACTTTGCGTGCTGGCAACATTGGGATTGATAGCTTCCGTTACGTACTCGATGCGCATATTGCAGAAGGTGTTTCACCAGGCAAAGGCAAAACAGGAATGGGCGTTGCCCGATCTCAATCCGCGGGAGTGGCTTGCCATCGGAAGTGTTGCCATCGCCATCCTTTGGGTGGGCTTTTTCCCGCAGCCGATTGTGAACGCTGCACAACGGGCTTTTGACGGCATTGTAAATAGCGCAGCACCTGGCCCGGAAAATATTTCTCAACCCGGAGTGCAGCAAATACAAACTGTTTTACCGGTGGATCATTTATCTGAAAACATAGAAAAAGAAGTTGAATAATGGTGACCAACAATGACCTGTTAGTAATTCTGCCCGAAATTGTACTCGCCGGCGGTGCAGTGTTAGTCATGCTGGTGATAGCGCTGAAGAGAAATTATTTCGCCGTCAATATATTGACACTGCTTACTCTCCTCGTTGCATTTTTGGCATTGATTTCCCGGGAGCCGGGAGAGCATATCGTTTCCAATTTATTTATTTCCGATTCCCTGGGACGTTTTCTCACCGGGTTGATTCTATGCGCCTCCTTTGTCATCGCTCTTTTTTCCTTTTCCTATTTCCGGATTTGGGAAGTGGTGAAGGAAGAACTGTACGTCCTGTTGCTGCTGGCTACACTTGGCTCCGCATGCATGACAATCAGCAATCACTTTGTCACTTTCACCTTGTCGCTCGAATTGCTGAGCGTTTCGCTTTTTTCCATGATAGGATATCTGAAGGAGGAAAAGACATCCGTTGAGGCGAGCCTGAAATACCTCATCATGGCCGCAGTGGCCACTTCTTTCGTGCTGTTTGGATTTGCGTTGATATACACAGCCACAGGTAAAATGGACTTGCAGGGTCTTTACGAAGCACTGAATGGCGCCCCCCTGAATATGTTAGTATTGGCAGGCCTGGCGCTTTCCATTGTCGGTTTTGGATTTAAGATGGCCTTGGTTCCCTTCCACCTGTGGACGCCGGATGTGTATTCCGCAGCGCCTTCACCCGTCGCCGCTTTTGTGGCTACCGTGAGTAAAGGCGCCGCATTTATTTTTCTGCTGCGCTTGTTTTACACAACCGGCGGCCTGGCCAATACAGGTATCTGGATCGCCTTTGCGGTTATCGCCACGGCATCCATGTTTATCGGGAACTGGCTCGGCTTGCGCCAACAAAATATCAAGAGGCTGTTGGCGTACTCTTCCATATCGCATCTCGGCTATTTGATGGTTGGATTTCTCGCTTTTTCGGAAGCGGGCATTCGATCAACCGCATTTTATTTTGTCATCTACTTTGCCGGTATATTGGCCGCTTTCGGCATCATCATTTATATGTCGGGTAAAAAAGGCGAGCCGGTTATGCTGGAAGATTACCGGGGCCTATTCTGGACCAAACCGTGGCTTGCCGCATTCCTTACCCTGGTGATGCTGTCGCTGGCAGGCATTCCATTTACCGCCGGGTTCATGGGGAAATTCTTCCTGTTTACTTCCGGTATGCACGCCCGGGGTTTGTTCCTGCTCATCGCATTAGCTGCTTCCAGCACGATCGGTTTGTTCTATTACCTGCGGGTCGTAGCTGTGATGCTGTCCGGCAATGCCGCACCCATCGCTCCGCATATCGGCAGCCGGTCATGGGTGCTGAAGCTTCTCGTTGCAGCCTTCTTCCTGTTGCTGTTATGGCTCGGCGTGTACCCCAACGCCTTTTTGAATATGATTGGCATGTAGTATCCGAAAACCGTTAAACTGCCGGAGTTGCACTGAAAGTAACCGGTGATAATGCGGTGTCGCTGTTCCGGGCTATATAAAATGCGCAACCATCGCTATGCGTTGTTGCCGCTGCTTTTCAATACAATAAAAACAAATTAATATTTATAATAGCAGGAATTTTTAGAGTTGTTTGGGCGGGCTAAGGCCAAGGCGAAGGCTAAAGCTAAGGCGAAGGCTAAGGCTAAGGCGAAGGCTAAAGCTAAGGCGAAGGCTAAAGCGAAGGCATCTGTAATAGTAGAAATTTTTTAAGTTGTTTGGGCCGGCTAAGGCTAAGGCGAAGGCTAAAGCTAAAGCCAAAGCATCTGTAATAGTAGAAATTTTTCAAGTTGTTTGGGCCGGCTAAGGCTAAGGCTAAAGCTAAAGCCAAAGCATCTGTAATAGTAGAAATTTTTCAAGTCGTTTAGACAAATACGCAGCGAATTAGCTGCTATTATCTACAATAGTAGAAATTTTTCAAGTCGTTTAGACTTTGAAGTCGATATTTATATCGATGAATCTACAATAGTAGAAATTTTTCAAGTCGTTTAGACAAAAATTTTGAAGTTTCTCAAGAAAAATATCTACAATAGTAGAAATTTTTCAAGTCGTTTAGACTCGGCTACATGGTTAACGACCTGAAGTATCTACAATAGTAGAAATTTTTCAAGTCGTTTAGACCGTATTTAGGTGCGATTAGGCGCACATCTACAATAGTAGAAATTTTTCAAGTCGTTTAGACAGTAGTGCCATTAAAATCACTATACGATCTACAATAGTAGAAATTTTTCAAGTCGTTTAGACCTGTCCCTTTAGTTACTATCACTTTAATATACAATAGTAGTGTAGGCTCCCCCTATTTTAGTGACAGTATT
>CAZBHH010000016.1:0-58562 GCA_964492065.1 uncultured Chitinophagales bacterium
AGTGGATTTTCCCCTGCTCATCCCCGATGGCAAAGTAAAAGAGCCTCAATTATCTGCGTATTTATTTCCAAAAGTTCCAAACTCGAGATCCGGTTAAATGCTCCGAAATCGGTGTAATCAGGGCATGAATTTTTATCGGGCCGGTTACCGTTTCCCGAGTAGCCGGAACCAATTGTCCGGGGAGGGAGATGTTATTCTTTGGAGCCGGAAGGTAATTGGCCATCGCCGAATTACCTTGCAAATCATGCAGGTAACCGGTTTGCAAATCGTTAAGAAGAGTGATAACTGATGGACTATTGTTTTTAAGCGGGAAACCTGCGATTATAATTAATACCGGTACTGCTATTAAAATAATGTGTACCTTTCTGTTTAAAACCGATCTTATTTTTGCTTTCCGGGAATAAGTTTCTGATTATGTATTTTTCGACCTAAAATTAGCTTATCATGTCAACTCAACTCACTGATTTTTCAAAAGTAAAGCGCATAACAACCCATACGCTTCAGGAAATGAAGCACAATAAAGTAAAAATCAGCATGCTGACCGCTTACGACTTTTCCATGGCCCGCATCATCGACGATGCGGGTATCGACGTGATCCTGGTAGGCGATTCGGCTTCAAATGTGATGGCCGGCCACGAGACTACACTGCCGATTACCTTAGACCAGATGATTTATCATGCCGCCTCGGTGGTGCGGGGTGTAAAGCGGTCTCTGGTAGTCGTTGACCTGCCCTTCGGTTCTTACCAGGGCAACTCCAAAGTGGCACTGGAATCCACGATCCGCATCATGAAAGAATCGGGCGCTCATGCCGTGAAGTTAGAGGGCGGCAAGGAAATTAAAGAGTCAATAGAACGCATCCTTTCGGCGGGTATTCCCGTGATGGGGCACCTGGGCCTGACACCCCAGTCGATATATAAATTTGGCACCTACACAGTGCGGGCCACCGAAGAACAGGAGGCGGAAAAATTAAAACAAGACGCCCTGCTGCTGGAGCAACTGGGCTGTTTCGCCATCGTGCTGGAGAAAATTCCCGCCTACCTGGGCACACAGGTCTCCGAATCGCTCCACATCCCCACCATCGGCATTGGCGCCGGCGGCGGAACCGACGGCCAGGTTTTGGTAATGCACGATATGCTCGGACTGACAAGGGAATTTAAACCGAGATTTTTACGCCGCTACTTAAATCTTTACGACGAGATAAAACTCGGCGTGAGCAAGTATGTCGCCGATGTTAAATCCACGGACTTCCCCAACGACTCGGAACAGTATTAATCAGCCGCTGATTTTTATAAATACACTTCCCGTTTCCCGCTTCTTCCCCGGCACATTCCAGGTGCCGCTGTACTGTATGGTACCCGGAACAACCTTGTTCTGCAGTTGAATCATGTCAACCCGCATGGTCACATCAAAGTCAAAGACCAAATTATCGGTACTCAGCCGGTAATCCCGTGCTATAATTGAGAAATCCGCTTTTTTAAACCAGGTTGTCATTTCCTTTAATACGACATCATCGCCTGATACACCATCTTTCACCCTGATGCCGAACACATAGCACTCCGTTCCGGCATCGTTGCGCCGGGCCGAAATCGTATAGTCGTAATACGCCATCATCTCCTCGTCGAAAATGCTCATCTTGCTGTTGATAAACGGAATACCATCGACTGGCTTGCCGGGATTAAATATCAAAATTTTCAGTTGCTCTTTTCTCTTCTCGAGCTGGGATTCCTGTTTATCGTTTTGATACCGCGGGGCATCGCCTGCACAGATGGTGTCGCCATACAAAAAAATGTAGGAAAACATTTTGGCGGTGTAATAGGTCATCTCCCCTCGCTTGTCGAAAAAATTGCCGGTAACAGTCTGGTAATAAGGAGTCATCCAGCGGCAGGCCTGCTCCACATGCTGAATGGAAGTATTGTTCAGGGCGGCTTGTGTCAAACCGCGTTTATCAAACATGCGCACATTGGCAACAGTGGTGTATTCCACCGTGCGCAGGTTGCGAAAAGCCTGATAATATGTGGTATCATTCTGAACCATTAATATAAACTCCCCTACGTCAAACCCGCTTTTGGAATCTGCAATCACAACCGAATCGAGCTGAACTACCGGAAAAATATAAACCGTGTCGGTTTGTGAAAAAATTATTTCCATTTGCACCAGGCATAACAACAACGACCACCAATTTTTTTTAACTTGCATGCGGCGACAAAATTAATTCTTATGTTTAAACGCAAATTGTATTTCCTATTGCCGGGGCTCTTCCTGTGCCTGGTGAAAACTGCCACTGCCGATATCAGTGATTCTCTCGACATTTTACATACCACCCTGCGGTTAAATATTACAAATTTTGTAGGGAAAACCATTTCGGGCAATGCGGATATTTTGTTGACGGCAACAGCGGATGATATTACCGTAATTCCATTTGACCTGCAAACACTCACCGTGGATTCGGTTAAATCCGCGGGATTGTCTCTCACTTTCACCCATGACGACACTGTCCTGTCGGTGTATCCCGTTACTGCATTAAATACGGGCGATACAATTCAAATTTCCGTTTATTACCACGGCAACCCCGATAAAGATGCGAGCTGGGGCGGTTGGTACTGGACCGGGGACTACAGCTTTCAGCTGGGCGTGGGCTTCGATGCAGACCCGCATAATTTCGGGCGCATCTGGTTTCCCTGTTTCGACAACTTTATCGAACGCAGTTCGTTCCGGTATGAAATTACTGTGCTCAATGGCTATAAAGCCTTCTGCGGTGGCTTGTTGGAAAGTGAAACGGATAACGGTGACGGCACGACCTCCTGGATATGGAATTGCAATCAAAGCATTCCCTCTTATCTCGCTTCGGTGGCTGTCGCTCCTTATGAAACTGTACATATGACCTATGAAGGTATCTTGGAATCCATCCCGATTGAACTGGCGGCAAAAGAAGTGGATACGACAAAACTCAAAAATTCATTTATTCATCTCCTCGATGCATTATCCATTTTTGAGAATGCCTATGGCCCTTATCGCTGGGACAGAGTGGGCTATGCCGTCGTTCCGTTTAATGGCGGTGCGATGGAACATGCGATGAATATCGCCTATCCCCTGTTTGCCGTTACCGGGACTACGGCGTGGGAAGATTTAATGGCACATGAATTATCCCATCACTGGTGGGGAAATTTAATCACGTGCTCCGACGCAACGGAAATGTGGTTAAACGAAGGATGGGCAGAATACTCGGTACACCTGTTTAAAGAGTCGCTGTATGGTGAAGAAGCTTACCGGGATGCGGTAAATGCAAACCATTTGGAAATTGTAAACTACGGATTTGCAAATGACGGCGGCAATTATTTAACACTGGCGGAAATGCCACATGATTATACTTACGGATTTACCACCTATAATAAAGGCGCAATGGTGGCTCATAATTTACGGGGTTATATGGGCGACTCCTTGTTTTTTGATTGTATTCCCGCTTTTTTAAATGCATACGCCTTTCAACCGGTAACGAGTGAACAATTCAGAGATTATTTAAGCGATTGCAGCGGCATGGATATGGCTCCGTTTTTTGAAGGATGGGTATTCAACCCCGGAATGCCCGCTTTCGAGTTTCAGACAGCCGAAGACAGTACGGATATCCATGTCTCTGAAATATGTATCCAGCAAAAATTAAATCACGCACCTGCATTTTTCAACCGGGTGCCAATTGAAATTTCCTGGGTAAACAACGAGGGTATTACATTGTATTCCGAAACCGTAATGGCAGATGGGGAATACTCCGATTTTCTAATTAACACCACAGTGACAGAGCCCTGCAACCTGGTAATAGACCGTCAAAACAAAATTGCAGATGCAGTTACCGCAGAGGAATTTTTTATCACCGCCACCGGCGCTTACACTTCCGATTACGGTAAAATAAATTTCACAGTCAACGCTTTGGACACCGATACGGCATGGATGCGCATTGAACATTACTGGGTGGGCGCCGACGGTTTCAGAACGCCCGTTCCGGGTTTACATGTCAATTCGCAGCGCTATTGGAGAATTTTGGGCGGATTTGACGGCGAAACTATCTCCGCGACATTCAAGTTCAATGGCGTGGCCTCCACCTCCGGCGGATATTTAGATCACGAATTTATTTCCAATTCAGATGACAGCCTGGTACTGTTATACCGATCTAATCCACAGGAAGAATGGATGATATATCCGTATTACTCTTTAAATACATGGGGCATTTCCAACGACAAAAGAGGCGCCTTTGAACTCTCCCGGTTGTCGCAGGGAGAATATGCCATAGGCATGTATAATATCACACTTCCTACCGCCGCAGCGGATACAAATTATTGCGCTTTGCTGTCGTCTGAAATTCCGGAAAGCGGACAACACCATAGATTTAAAATTTTCCCCAATCCCGCCGGCAATACTCTGTATATCGAGAATATGCAATACTACACGCCGGAAGCAATTCATATCTATAACAGCAGCGGAATAGAAATACATTATCAACCGCTTTCAGCAAAGGATAACAGCATTGCAATAGACACATCAAAATTTCCACAAGGCCTGTATTATGTGTGCGTAACCCCTGCACAGGAATATGCGATGGGCCAAAAGCTGCTCATTATTCGCTAAGTTTGCGCAAACAGAAAAACAGATGAAACATATTACAGTTATTGGCGCAGGCACCATGGGGAACGGAATTGCGCACGTGTTTGCAATGAACGACTACCGGGTAAATCTCGTGGATATTTCAGACGCCGCATTACAAAAAGCTGTGGCCACTATCGGGAAAAATTTAGACAGGATAATTGCAAAGGGAAATGCCGATGCCGAAATAAAGGAGCGCACCTTGAACAATTTAAAGACATACACCTCTTTAGCCGATTGTGTCAGCTCTTCCGATATCGTGGTTGAAGCCGCCACCGAAAAGCTGGAATTAAAACTTAAAATATTTAACGAACTGGATCAAATGTGTAAGCCCGATGCAATACTCGCCTCCAACACATCATCCATTTCCATTACAAAGATTGCATCGGCGACCAAACGCCCTGACAAAGTCATCGGCATGCATTTTATGAACCCGGTTCCCGTAATGAAACTGGTTGAAATAATTCGCGGATATGCCACGAGTGATGCCACGACTCAAAACATTATGGAGGTGAGTAAAACCCTGGGTAAAATCCCGGTGGAGGTTAATGATTATCCCGGCTTTGTCGCCAACCGTATTCTCATGCCGATGATCAATGAGGCGATTTACACGCTCTACGAAAACGTTGCCGGTGTGCATGAAATCGATACGGTGATGAAATTGGGCATGGCACATCCGATGGGGCCTTTGCAACTCGCCGACTTTATCGGCCTGGACGTTTGCCTCAGCATACTCCATGTATTACACGACGGCTTCGGCAATCCCAAATACGCCCCCTGCCCATTGCTGGTAAATATGGTTACAGCCGGCTATCTCGGCGTAAAGAGCGGTGAGGGATTTTACAACTACGCCAGTGGCACCAAAGAATTAATTATTTCAGAACGATTTAAATAATCTATTTATGACTCCCGTATTTGCCAAGGCATACAGACCTGAGGACGTGCATTTCACTTTGGACGATTGCGATAATCGCAAGGAACCTCGCCGCATTATGATGTGTACACCCGATTACTTTGAAATAAAGGATGTGAAAAATGTGCACATGCAAGGCAAGTCCTTAAATAAGGAAAAAGCAAAGCAACAGTGGGAAGCGCTGAAGGCAACATATGAAAAGCTGAAAGAGCAGAATATTATCGAAGACGTATTGATAGTGCCGGGAGTTGAAGAGTGCGAGGATATGGTATTTTGTGCAAATCAAAGCTTTCCCTGGGTGATGTGGAACGGTGAGAAAATAGTGGTCATGAGTAATATGATGCACGAATCGCGGCAGACGGAAGTTATTTATTTCGAAGATTTTTATAAAGATCACGGTTATAAAATTTTCAATATGCAGAGCCGCTATCATTTTGAAGGTATGGGCGATCTGATTGCGCATCCTGGCAAGAAATTGCTATACGGCGGCTACGGCTTCCGAAGCGAGCGCAATGCGTATGACGAAGTCTGCCGGATGTTGGATGCGCCGATTATCACACTCGAACTGATCAATGAAAATTATTATCACCTGGACACCTGTTTTCTGCCGTTGAATAATACGGAGGTGATTATCGCACCCGAAGCATTTTCCTTTGATGCACTTCAAATTATTCGCAAAATGTTTGAAGGCGTTTACGAAATACCGGAACAAGAGGCATTAGAAGGATTTGCCGCCAATGCACACATGATTTATCAACCGCAAAAAGACCAATCTGCCGCAATCATTCAGAGAGGCAACCCTGTAACCTTGAATTTATTACAACAATGCGCCAGTCAAGTCCTTGAGGTGGATACTTCCGAATTTATGAAAAGCGGCGGCAGCGTGTTTTGTATGAAAATGATGCTGTATTAAAATCCACTCAATGCCGCAGGGATATTGTATAGCGGGAATCGGAACGGGCGTTGGCAAAACAGTGTTTTCCGCAATAATCACCGAAGCACTGGAAGCGGATTACTGGAAGCCGGTACAATGCGGCGACCTGGAGAATAGCGATACCGGTATCGTAAAAACGCTCGTTTCAAATTCCAAATCCGTTTTTCATCCGGAAGCCCTGCGGTTGAAGTTACCCGTGTCGCCACATGCGGCGGCGGCAGCGCAAGGCATCAATATCCACGCCGGAGACTTTCGCCTCCCGGAAACGAAAAACACACTGATTGTGGAAGGCGCCGGCGGTTTAATGGTGCCTCTAAATAATACTTATATGATTTTGGATTTATTCAAACAACTCGCATTTCCCGTAATACTCGTCACCAGGAATTATCTCGGCAGTATTAACCACACACTGCTTTCTTTCGAAATATTAAAACTACGCAATATACCCATTGCGGGATTGGTGATTAACGATGCGGGCAATGCAATGACAGAAGATTATATTACCCAATACACCCGCCTACCCGTTTTGCTGAGAATACAAACAGAACCCACATGGGATTCAACAACGATAAAAAAATATTTAACACAACTTAAACTGAATTGAGCGACATGCAGAATATATGGCATCCCTATACGCAGATGAAAACCGCCGGACAGCCCATCCACATCGTCAAAGGCGAAGGCGCCGTACTGTGGGATAAGGACGACAACAGCTATATCGATGCTATCTCGAGTTGGTGGACAAATATTCACGGGCATGCACATCCGTACATCGCCGGGAAAATATACGAGCAACACCTCGAACTCGAGCATGTGATATTTGCAGGGTTTACGCATACACCGGCCGAAACTTTAGCCGAGAGGTTGTTAAAAAATTATTTGCCGAAAAACCATAAGAAAGTTTTTTTCAGCGATAATGGTTCTACTGCCGTTGAGGTAGCCATTAAAATGGCAGTACAGTTTTGGCATAATACCGGAAAGCCTAAGACGAAGATTATCGCACTGGAAAACAGTTATCACGGCGATACATTCGGCAGCATGAGTGCAAGCGCCCGCAGCGCATTTACACAGCCGTTCGGAGAGTTGTTATTCCATGTCGTTCACATTCCGGCGCCGTACAGCGGACAGGAACAACATTGCTTTACTGCGCTGCGGAAATTACTAAACTCCGATGAAGATATTGCAGCTATTATCTATGAGCCTTTGGTTCAGGGCGCCGGTGGCATGCAGATGTATGCACCGGATGCTTTGGATATGATTACCGGCATTTGCAAATCCAAACACATTGTATGTATTGCCGATGAGGTGATGACCGGGTTTTACCGCACAGGCAAAATGCTTGCCTCTGATTACTGTATTAATAAACCCGACATCCTGTGTCTGAGCAAAGGCATCACCGGCGGCACCATGGCGCTGGGATTAACTACCTGCACCGCTGAAATTTTCGATGCATTTTACAGCGATGATGCGAAGAAGGCTTTATATCACGGCCATTCCTATACGGGCAACCCGCTTGCCTGCGCCGCCGCCAATGCAAGCCTCGACCTGTGTGAACAACCCGCATTTAAAAAACAAATCGAGACCATCCTGCAAATGCAAAGCGATTTTATAATTCAATTGCAACAAAACGCTCCGGTAAAAAATGCACGGCGTGCGGGAACTATTCTCGCCTTTGAAATCGAATCGGATACCAGCGATTATTTCAGCGATGTAAAAAACGACTTATATACCGCATTGTTAAAAAAAGGCGTGTTGTTGCGACCGCTTGGCAATACGGTGTATATCATGCCGCCGTATTGCATTACCGAATCGCAATTGCAAATGGTGTACGATGCCATCTTACAGGTACTCAAGGGTGAATAATGCATTGCGCATTTCAATCCGTTAAAGGCAAATCTTACAGGGACAGAGTCGGCCGTCAACTCATTTTTATACCGGGAAACGGAATGGGAATTCTCACATGACCACCAGTTTGCCCACACGCATAAACTTCTCTCCCTTTAGTCTGAAACTGTATATGCCCGCAGCAAACAGCGATTTGTCGAGCAGCAGCGTTTGGTTGGTGTGCAAGGTTTCTTTCAATACCATTACCCCGTTTGTATTGAATATTTCAACCGAAAACGCATCATTTATATTTCCCGAAACTGTAACCGATCTGCCGGCCTCCACCGGGTTGGGATAGATATTTACCGATCCCGCAGCGGGTAAATCATCAACAGAAATTACCAAACTCTCCACATTTACGTTGTCAATGTACAGCGCTTGTCCCCATCGCCCGATATTTCGGAAAGCCAACAGCACACTTTCCTCACCGGCCATAGAGCTTATATCAATCGTATCGGTTCGCCAATCATCAGCCTCGGGATAAAAGACACCATCAGTATAATCCGGTGCGGATGCGAGATCATCACCACCCCGCCTGTATAATTCTGTAAAAGTCAAACCGCAATCTGCAGAAGCCAGGATTGCCAGCGTATCGGAATAATAATCGCTGTATTGTGCATACGCTACATCAAAAGTTAATCTGGAATCGGTATATCCCATTAAGCTTATAAATGCCCTCAGGTCGCTGTAATTTCCTCCTAAATCCATCCAATAATTATTTGCCACGGCGCTGCTTGTACTGGCCGAATAACCGCCGGCATCGGTAGTTTTATTCCAGATGCTGAGCCCGGAATTAATCCCCGTAGTTGCCCAAAATGCAGGCGGAAATTCTGCTTCAAACGTCTCGGCAATTTCCGATGAGCCCATTCCTTCTACTGTTACCGTAAGGGCATTTGTCGAAGAGTTTCCATTTATATCCGTAACGGTGAGTGTCACTTCGTGGGTACCCGTTCCGCTGAAAGTAACCTTCGGGTTCCTGAGCGATGATGTTGCCGGGCTCCCCCCTTCGAAGCTCCAGCTCCAGCTTGCGCCTTCGTGAACTAGTATGGAGTGGTCTTCAAAATAAAAGGTATCTGCCTCACAATACACACTCAGTTTATCGACCATTGGCTGAGCTACAGGATGTGCGGGCAATTCGTACAGATCACTTTGCCAGATGCCCTTGCCGTAAGTGGCCAGTCGAATTTTTCCGTCGCGGTAAAACGGTTTTGCAATATCGGTATTCGCATAAAACGGCAAGCCTTCGTTATAGGCAAACCAATCGGTAGTATTATTGCGGTAATACACGGTATAATCGGTACAGGCATACACTCCGCCATCGGTTCCGCCTGCGTAAAATATACTGCGTATCTCTTCGCCGTCGAAGGTACTGCCGGTAATATTTGTCCAGCTGACACCGCCATCATCGCTGCTGAAAACTTTATCGCCATCGTAACCGCCCGGATAGGCGAGATACACATTATTCTCATCTTCAGGATTCACCGCCAGTAATATCCGGTCTCTGTAACCCGATGCGGGGGGAATGGTCAATTCGGAAAAACTCGCTCCGCCATCCGTAGTTTTCCAAAGTTTACCTGCGGAGCCATAGTTGTGCCGCTGCGCAACGTACATAACATCATGATTGCTTCTCGCAATTTCAAAGTAGCCGATTTCATGATTGGGATTTGCCCCAAATTCATACAATACATTAAATGAAGTAGCCCCATCCGTACTCTTCCAGAGTTTATTTTCATTACCGAGGAAAACGGTGTTGTACGTTGCAGGGTGAAATTCCATTTCGCTGGAATACGCCGCCCAATAACTTTCGTTCGGAAACAATCCGACACCGAAATATTCTATGGGTTCGCCAATAGAAGTCGGAATAATAACACCGCCGAGATCAGAAGTATATACTTTCCTGTTGTTGCCGGGATTAACATAGCCGCTCGGAGGTTCTGCACCGCCGAGTTGCAGGTAATTTCCATCGCCGTAGTTTTCGTATTGGGCAATATTGCCGTTGTGATACAAACCGCCAACAGTTACATCTTCATTCCACCCTTGTCCGAAGCCCCAATAATCCGCTCCGTGTATGCCGGTGGTTCTTCTTTGGTTGTCGCTCACAAAAAAATCGGTAGAAAAATTCACGCCGCCGTCGCTTGTTATCCAATACCCGGTTTCCGTTGCCCGGAAATCCTGCATATCGGGATGCATATCCAGTACGTCACCGACATAGCCGCCGAGCGGCTCAAAAGTATATCCGCCATCATCGCTCTTCCACAGGTTTAACCCGCCGATTAACAGCTTATCCGGGTCATCATTATTAGCCATCAGGGCACAATTATAAAATCCCTGGTGATAGTTCCACCCCACCCAACCGATGGCGAGATTCTGATGATAGTCGTCGTAAGGTGCACCTACCGGTCCGTTGGGCAGGTACCAGGTTTCACCACCGTCATCGCTGCGGTAAATACCTATATAACCGTAATCTTCATCTTTTGAATCGCCGATGAGATAGGCATAAATGCGATTGGGGTCAGCGGGTGTAACGGCGAGTCTGGAACCGCCGTCATAGCGGTATGGATCGGAGCTGCTGTACCATCCGTTGTCCTTCAGGGTAAACGTGGCGCCCATATCATCGGAAACTAAAAATTCAGATCTTTTTTCTGCGGGATTATTCTTTAACAGGTAAACGACATTGTCATCATCGGCTTTCAGCTTCATATCCCAGCATTTATCCGTATAAATAGTTTCCCAACTGGCGCCTGCATCTTCACTGCGGTACAAACCGGCTTCTCCGGCAACTAAAACAATATTTGTATTGGAGGGATTTACGAGAATTTCATGCGGCCACAATGAAGTCACCGATAGCACCGCATTCCATGTTACTCCGCCATCTGTAGTTTTATGGACATTCCATCCATTGGCGGCATAGACAATAGCATCATCCTGCGGATCAATTTCTATGGCTTCCACTCCTGAAAAATAGTAGGGATAGGTTACGCTTTCCCAGGTCAGGCCGCCATTTACCGTTTTATAAATCTCGCCCGGCTCGGTGCCGCAGTATAAAATGTCGGGATTGATGGATGATTGATCAATTGCATAGGTATTTGTCTGGTCATTACTATAACCTCCATCGGAATTATACACCTGGTAGGGACCGATATTTTCCCAGTTGGCTGACGACCGGGCTCCGGAGCTACTATTTAATTTTTCCTTTATAAACTCGTGTTTTGCATTAAACACTTCGACGTCCGGCAAAGCGACAAAACCGCTGTCATCAATATATGCCGAAACAAACCGGCGCCAGCGCTTGTAATACTGCGTGTGATAGCTCTTTTCGAATTTATGTTCCTTGTAATAGGCATTGTACAAGGCATCCACCTCATACACATTCGGGTTTTCCGCATACATGGCCTGCGCCCACAGCGGAGCTTGTGCGATTTGATAGGCAGCGGGCTTTTGAAAGTAGATAAATTGAGCTTGTGCGATGTGTACTACCGCCAACACCAGGAGGAAAGTAAATAGCTTGCGCATATGGCTATCCGTTTTAATTCAAAATTATCAGTAAAAATGGTAATTAGAACAATTTGTCAGTACGATTTACAATTCTGTGTACAAAAAATTAAAATAAGCTGTCACCTCAGGTCTTTTGTAAACAGTGGTTTTCGATTAAAAGTATCAATATCCTTCCCACTGCCTAAATTGGCATTTGCACCTTTTACCGGCATTTTTAATTGCATCAATGCGATAGTGTGAAGAATATCCAACCGGACATTAAAACAGAAACGGGGACAAACTATTCCTTATCCTTAAAATATCCCTTCAGCAGAAAACTGTGTTGCAACGCCTCCATATTCTCATTGAGTTTTTTGGATGCCTCCTGTAAATTGACAATTGTCTCTTTAAGTTGCGATGCCACCTCTGGATCATTTAACACCACGCCGGCAGCGCTCTCCGTATTTGTTTCCAGTTTACCCGTAATGGCGACCATACTTTCTACCATAGTCTTTGCCGAGGCAGTCAGTTCTTCCAGGTGGGTTACGGAATTGATTAACGATGGATACAAGACGGTGTCTGTGAGCAAGGCATTCACCGCATTGCCATCATCATCCAGTTTATCTGTTACGCTGCGGATACCGGCAGTTAGTTGGTCCACATTTTGAATGGCGCTCTGCAGGGCAACCAGTGACTGATGCAGATCATTATACACCAAATCGTCCGTCAGCAATTTGCCCAGTGTGCCTTCGCCATTCCCCATCTTATCTAATATCTCATTAAAAGTGGTGGTAATTTCGAGAACATTGGTATTATTTTTCTGCAGTGTTGTCATCATATCTTCGGTACTGATGAGCCGTACGGAAACCAGCGCATCGCCGTCATCCACCGGTGCGGATTGTTCCGTACCCCCAAAAATCACGATGACCTTATTGCCGATAAATCCATCGGAACCGAGTTTCACCTGCGCATCTTTTTTAATATACGGTCTCGATTTTTCTTCAATTTCCATCACCACCTTCACCTGTGAAGTTCCCGAAAAACTGATGTCTTTTACCGTTCCGATTTTCACACCGGAATACCAGATATTATTGCCGAGTTTTAATCCGTTGACATCGTCGAAAACCGTGCTGATAAGAAATGACTTGGTAAAGGTCTTATTGATATTGCCAATGGCAAGGACCCCCACTACAAAGAAAATAAGTCCAATCGTAATAAAAATACCGACGCTCACATTTCTTTTATTTCTTTCAGAGCTCATAGAATCAGTTTATAAAATTATAGTCAAAAAACTTCTTAACCGTTGCATCGTCGGTTTCCTGGATTTCCTCAAAAGTGCCGCGGCGTAAGAACCTTCCGTCGATGAGCATGGCAATTCTGTCGCCGGTGGCCTTGGCGCATGTCAGGTCGTGCGTAATAATAATGCTGGTAGTGTGGTACACCTGCTGCACTTTATTTATCAGTTTGTTAATCTCGATACAGGTGATGGGATCTAACCCTGCCGTCGGTTCATCGTACAACATAATCTCCGGTTTCAGGATAAGGGTTCTGGCAATGCCGATGCGCTTGCGCTGCCCGCCCGAGAGTTCTGATGGCAATTGATTAATTGCCTTGACGAGATTCACTGCCTCCAGCACCTCAATTACCCGTTTATCAATTTGTGATTGCGATAAATTCCTATCATTACGCACCAGGGGGAACTCCAGGTTTTCCTTTACCGTCATGCTGTCGTACAAAGCGCTGTTTTGAAAGGAGAAGCCCAGTTTTAACCTGAGTTGCTGCAATTCTTTCGGGCTGATGGCGGCGACGTCTTTTCCCAACACAACGACTTTTCCCTTATCGGGTTTCAGCAAGCCGGCTATAATTTTTATCAATACGGATTTTCCGGTTCCCGACCTGCCGAGGACGACGAGATTTTCTCCCTTATAAATATCAATGGTAATGCCCTGCAATACATGCAGGTTGCCGAATGACTTATGCAATCCTTCAATAGAGATGTCCACTTTGCCGGTATCTATAACAACGTGTTCGTGTTTCATGTTATGCCAGGCGTATCCAGTTTGAAATTTGTACGATAACCATCTCTTCGATAAACACCAGGAACATACTGACGATAACAGCACGGTTTGCGGCAAGGCCGACACCTTCTGTACCCTTTTTGGCATGGTACCCGTTAAAACAGCCGACCATACCGATTGTAAATCCGTAAACAATGGATTTAAACAAACCGGTGAAGATATCCAGGAAGGTGATAGGTGAAAATGCATCCTGAAAAAATGTGACGAAACTCGTCGCCTCATTCTGATGTACATTTAGAAATGATCCCATCAATGCGACGAAACCGAAATACATCATCAGCACGGGTATCATTAAGGTGGTGGCGGTTACTCGTGTTACTACCAGGAATTTAAACGGGTTTGTACCCGATACTTCCATGGCATCGATTTGCTCGGTAACACGCATGGAGCCCAGTTCGGCACCGATATTTGAACCGACTTTCCCGGAGCAGATAAGCGCCGTTACCAGCGGTGCAAGGGCACGCACAACGGCTATGGCAATCAGCGAAGGAAGCCAGCTCGCAGCGCCGAAATCAATGAGAGAAGGCCTGGATTGTTTTGTAAATACCACACCGGTTACAAAACCTGTCAGGGTTATTAACAGGAGCGAACGCACGCCGATATTGTAGCATTGCCTCATCAATTCACGCCATTCAAACGGGCTGTTAAACAACTGTTGAAAATACTGCCCCATAAACAGGAAGGTATGCGTCAGCGAACTGAACGCAGCATCCAATTTTTTTGATAAGACATAATTGCGTGAAGAAAATTTCATTATTCTTTAAAATCAGCACCGTAATGGCTCCGGGTGCGCATAGGTGCCAAATATAATAAGACTATCACTTTAATTACCCACAGCTCCCGCAATAATTGCTCAGTAAATTATCATATCAATACATTATTACACGAACCAAACAGTTATTTGAATACTAAGTTAATTGCAGTTTATTGCGCCATAACCCTGCACTCAATCCCATTCGGGTTTTTTCTTTTCCAAAAAGCTCCGGATACCGTACTTGCAATCCCGGGTAGCACGGGCTTTGGCATTTATCTCGGCGGCCAAAACCATGGCATTGTCCAAACTCAATTCCTGTACCTGGGCTATCATCAATTTGGTTATCTGCACTGCGCTTCGGCTGGTATTCTGAATTAATTCATCTGCCAAAGTATTCACTGCTTCATCCAGGTGTTCTGCCGGGACAACCCGGTTAATGATTGCGTATTGCAATGCAGTGCTTGCATCGATCAACTTGCCGGTAAGCAGTAATTCTTTTGCCTTGGTTTCGGAAATTTTCCGCAATAAATACACCATGACAATTGCAGGGACAAATCCTATTTTCACTTCGGTGTATCCGAACTGTGCATGATCGGTGCTGATTGCGAAATCGCACACCGTCACTAAACCGCAACCGCCTGCGATTGCGTGGCCGTTTACTTTGGCAATGACCGGTTTGGGCAATTGATATATCAATTTATATAATGCCGCAAGCAGCTCTGAATCCCGTGTATTTTCCTCTAACGAAAAACTCTGCAGCGATTGCAGATAGGCCAGGTCGGCGCCCGCTGAAAACACCTCGCCTGCACCCGTGAGTATTATCACTTTTACATTTTCGTCATTGCCCGCATCCCGGAATGCAGCGGTTAGTTCTTCTACCAATTCGGCGTTAAACGCATTTCTCTTTTCCGCCCGATTGATGGTAATGGTACATTTCCTGTCGGCAATTGAATATAATATGGATTTATACATTTGGTTTAAAGTTACCAATTCAAAAAGTTCTAAAAAAAAACCTCCCGCAACGAGGAGGTTCTCAATGTATTAATGGCAAGGGATTACATGCCCATATGTGCGGAAATCATATCGCAGGTGCCTTTACATTCCGATTGCAGGGCAGACAGCGTAGTATTCCAATTTTCCATTTCGGTTTTAAAAGCGGCGAGCTTTGCAGTATAGTCGCCGATACCGCTTACAACCTGTTCTTCTTTCAAATCTTTGCTGCCGGCCTTCCAGTCGCTATACGCTTTTTCATCGGCGCTCCAACGGGAAAGTGTGCTTGCAAATGTCGCTCTTAATTCCTCCGCTTTGCTGAGAATATCGGTACATACGGCATTTAATGAATCCATCGTAACCTGCATGGCGGGATCTGCTTTTTTCTTGGCGTCTTTCGGTTGTTCACCACCAGTTGCCATTGACTGTTCAATCATACCTTTTATATCGGTGATTCCGGTATTCAGTGTAGCTTCCCAGCCTTTGATTGCTTCGCCGGTTGATTTCCAATCGGTTTCAAATGCGGTGATCGACTTTTGGGTTTCGGGACTCAATCCCTTTTTGCCGCAGGCAACTAATACGGTTGCACCCAATACAGCCGTAAATAATAAAAATCTGATTTTCATTGTTAATATTTTTGGTTTTTAATTAGACACCAAAAGTACGCATGTTTTAAATGATGTACGCTTTTTTTAGCGCATTTATTTTAGCTTGTCTAGGGCTTGTTCCAGGAGCCGGATCTTTTCCAGGGTATCCTCCATTTTCTTCCGCTCCATGGCCACAACCGCTTCGGGTGCATTTGCGACAAATTTCTCGTTGCGCAGCTTGGATTCCACGCTGCGCAGAAAACCCCGGTGGTATGTTAACTGCTCAGTAAGATTTACCCGCTCGGTTTCTGCATCCACCCGCTTATTCTCTGCCACAACAAAAAACTTTTCTTTGCCAATTAAAAATGTAAAGGCGTTTTCAGGCTCTGTTTTTTGCAATGAAAGTGCGGATATATTTGCAAGTTTGATAACAGAAGGCGCAAATTGTTGCAGATAATTATTTTCTGATGTATAGTATAACGGCAGTTCAACTTTGGGACTCAATTGATTTTTTGAGCGCACATCCCGCACTGCCGAAATCAGTTGTTTGGCAAACTCGCCGGCGTTCAAACTTTCCAATGCTTCTCCCTCGGCTTCAGGATAGGCGGCAATTACGATATCATCACCCGCCTTTCGCTCCCTCAAAGCGTGGTAAAGTTCCTCGGTAATAAACGGCATTACGGGATGTAACATTTTGAGAATTTCTTCAAAAAAATCAATCGTTTTTTCATAGGTGTAACTATCGATTGGCTCACCGAATGCCGGCTTAATAAATTCGAGGTACCAGGCGCAGAAATCATCCCATACAAAATTGTACATCTGCATCAGCGCATCGCTTACCCGGAACGCATCAAATTGTTGTTGTACAATTTCGATGGTATAGTTCAGCTTCGAGCGAAACCAGGTGATTGCCGCCTCATTATCGGCATTTGTACCCGGCCTTTGTTCCCAGCCGCTAACCAGCCGGAAGGCATTCCAGATTTTATTGCAGAAATTCCTACCCTGTTCCACCTGTTTCTCGTCAAACAGGATATCATTACCGGCAGGCGCCATCATTAACATACCCATGCGCACCCCGTCTGCGCCATATTGGGCTATCAGGTCGAGTGGATCGGGCGAATTGCCGAGCGACTTCGACATTTTCCGGCGCTGTTTATCCCGTACTATACCGGTGAGATACACATCGCTGAACGGTTTTTCATTTCTATACACATACCCGGCAATGATCATCCTCGCCACCCAGAAAAACAAAATCTCAGGCGCTGTCACCAATACATCTGTCGGGTAATAGTATTGTATATCCTTGTTCCCGGGGTCTTTGATGCCATTAAACACCGCAATCGGCCACAGCCAACTGCTCGCCCAGGTATCCAACACATCTTCATCCTGGCGAATGCCTTCGGTGCTCAAGCCTTTTTCGGCAAAGATCGCCATTGCCTCTTCGGCGGATTTACATACTGCAAAATCGCCGTCTGCATTAAACCATGCCGGAATTCGATGCCCCCACCAAAGCTGGCGGCTGATACACCAGTCTTTGACATTTTCCATCCAGTGGCGATAGGTATTTACGAATTTATCCGGGTGTAATTGAATGGCTCCATCCAGAACTGACTGCAGCGCCGGTTTCGAAATCTCCTGCATGTTTAAAAACCACTGCTCGCTCAATCTCGGCTCTACCACCACATCGGTGCGCTCGGAATACCCCACATTATTCATCAGTTCCTCCACCTTTACCAACTGGCCGGCTTCCTCCAAAATGGTTAACAGTTTTTTGCGTGCGCTAAATCTGTCTTCGCCGACCAATAGTTGTGCATTGCTATTCAGGGTACCGTTTTCATGCATGATATTTATTACCTGCAGGTTGTGCTTTAATCCCAACTCGTAATCGTTGGGATCGTGTGCCGGTGTAATTTTCAAAGCGCCCGTTCCAAACGTTGTATCTACATAGTCATCTGCGATAATCGGAATTTCGCGGTGTATTGCCGGCACCAGGGCCGTTTTCCCCACCAGCGATTTATAGCGCTCGTCACCGGGATGTACGCAGATAGCGGTGTCGCCCAGAATTGTCTCCGGCCTCGTAGTGGCAATGGTAATGGAGGCGTCTTCATTCTTAATGCGATAGGTTACATAATACAATTTCGATTTTACTTCTTTGTAAATTACCTCTTCATTGCTCAATGCCGTCTTCGCTTCGGGGTCCCAATGAATCATCCGCAAACCGCGGTAAATAAGACCTTTATTGAACAGGTCTATAAACACCTGGATCACATCCGCATAATAATCGGTATCCATGGTAAAGCGGGTGCGGTCCCAATCGCAGCTGCACCCGAGTTGCTGCAATTGTTTCAGGATAATACCGCCGTATTTTTCCTTCCACTCCCAGGCGTATTCCAGGAATTGTTCCCTGCTCAGATCGCTCTTTTTGATGCCACGCTCACGCAACATGGCGACGACTTTTGCTTCCGTGGCAATGGAGGCGTGGTCGGTTCCCGGCACCCAACAGGTATTTTTTCCCATCATCCGGGCCCTGCGCACAAATACATCCTGCAGTGTATTATTCAATACATGGCCCATGTGTAACATCCCCGTTACATTAGGAGGCGGTATCACAATGGTGTAGGGTTGCCGTGAATCCGGTTCGGAATGGAAATACTTTTGCGAGAGCCAATGCGCATACCACTTGCTCTCGGTTTCTGCGGGGTTATATGTCTTCGAAATTTGCATGGTGCAGTGCGGGCAAAAATAAAACATAAGTGTTAATACATTTTTTATTGTTTTGTTTGTCTTCCTGCCGGATTGAAAATGGCGCTTAGTATCTTTACCCGGTATGAAAAAGAATATGAAGCTGGGATTAATCCGGGAGGGAAAATTTCCGCCGGATTCCAGAGTGGCGATTACGCCGGCACAATGTAAGATTATTCAACAACGCTTCCCCGGAATAGAAATCATTGCACAACACAGCCATGGGCGTTGTTTTACAGATGCCGAATTTGAGGCGGCGGGGATACCGGTGCGGGAACAAATAGACGATTGCGATATCCTGATCGGCGTCAAGGAAGTGCCGGTTGAACTCCTGATACCAGGGAAGACGTATTTATTTTTTGCGCATGTCATTAAAAAGCAGCCGCACAACAAGCCCTTAATTCGTGCGCTGCTTCAAAAAAAGATACGATTGATAGACTACGAATGCCTGCGTGATGATGCGGGCAACCGGGTGATCGCCTTCGGCAGGTGGGCGGGTATTGTCGGCGCCTTTAACGCATTCTATACCTGGGGAAAACGCACCGGAGACTTCAATTTAAAAAGAGCTAAAGACCACAAAGATTATAAGGCGCTGAAACAGTCTTTTAATAAAATAGTCCTCCCGCCGATAAAAATTGTACTCACAGGCACCGGCCGTGTCGCTCAAGGCAGCATGGAGGTTCTCAATGCTTTGAAAATTGCCCGGGTTTCCAATGCCGATTTTTTAACTGCCAAATATCCGCATCCCGTTTATACGGTTTTGGATACCAATGCGCTTTACGACAGGGTGAGCGATGGCGGTTATGACAGGAAGGAATTCCATGCAGACCCCACCTTGTACAAGAGTACGTTTTTGCCGTATGCGAAACAATGCGACATGCTGATCAATGCGATTTACTGGAACCCAAAGGCTCCCAGATTATTTGAGAAATCCGAAATGCACCACCCGGATTTTAATATCCAGGTGATTGCCGACATCTCGTGCGATGTGAATGGCGGCGTGCCGGCAACCATTCGCAACACGACTATCAATGAGCCGGTGTTCGGCTACAATATGCACAGCGACCAGGCAACCGCCCCGTTCGAAAACGATACCATCGATATCATGGCCATCGATAATCTGCCGAATGAACTGCCCAGAGATGCCTCCGAAGAATTTGGAAATCTGCTTATCGATAATGTAATCGCCGAATTGCTGAATCCGGACAGCCGTATGATATATGAAGCGACAATCTGCGCCGATGGCAAATTAAATACGCCGTACCTGTACCTCGCGGATTATGCCGAAGGTTGAAATATCCGGTGAGTGCAAATGGAGTCCACCGCCGATGCGGCCTTAACATAATATCAATACGGCCCTTGACAGGTAGTTTCCACAACCGGCGTTATGTATTGGCGATTAGATCAAAATACTCATCATCCTCATTTTTTCCGCCATATCCTTTGCCCACATCGCGGTGCGATTTTACAAACTCGATACGCTCAATCCACTTCACCATTTTATATCCCAATTGATTTTCGATACGCAAGCGCAAGGGTGCGCCGTAAACGGCAGTGAGTGGTGCATAATTCATCTCCCAGGCCAAAATAGATTTTGGTTTCAGACAATTATCCAGTGTATGCGTATCGTAATAAGCGCCGCCGTACAAGCCTTCGCCGAAGGAATAAAAAACAACCGTGGTGGCATCTGCATGCGGTTTTACCATATCGACAATTCCCTGTAAATGTACGCCGCCCCATTCGGCTACACCCGACCATCCCTGAATGCAGTGATGCATGGTAATATTTTGCTCGTATCCGATCTGCTTTAATTCCTCCAGCGATAATTCCACCGGATTCTCGACCAATCCACCCACCTTCAGTTTGTAGTCTTTAAAATTTTCTTTTGCCAGTTGCTTCCACGTTTCGGAAACAGGGAGCTTTCCATTCGGCCAAAAAAAATCGGAAATATCTTCCTTTGAATAAAAAGATTTGGGTTTTAATTTATTAATCGTCGCATGCCATAAATTGCCATTGATAACGGCTTCAATTTTTTGGATATGCCTCGCCCTGTTCCACGAAAGCCAATGCGCATATACCAGGAAACCTGTGGTAAACAGGATAATGGCCAATGCGATAAAAACACCTGTCATACTTGTGGCGTTGTCTGTGCCGAGTGTGATATGATTCAAATTTCTAACCACGCCGGTAACAATTACCAATGCGACGTGAATAAAAATAAATATGGTGTACGCCACCATAACCAGGAAATGAACAGATCTTGCGCCCTGCCGGTTGCCGAAGAGTTTTGGCAACCAATGAAACCTGTTTTCGATGGCGGGCGACATGGATAAACCGCTCAGAATTGCGAGCGGCGCCAGTATAAATATCACTCCAAAATATGCGAGCTGTTGCAATGCATTGTATTGGTAAAAGCCATTCGGTTCAACGGGTAAATTAAAGGTAGCATAGTGCACAAACACATTCCATGCATCGGGGATGATTTGCCAGGTTGTGGGAACTATCCGCATCCAGTGCCCGCCGATAAACAACAAAGCGACGTACACAGCTCCGTTGATTACAAAAAAAGGCACATGGATAAAATGCCAGCCGCGGGCAATGCCGACGGTGTGCCGGTAACCGGGCAAGCTAATCAGCGGACTGATATACCTCGCATCGTCTTTCGCCGTCCAAAGGCCTTTTGATCCCACTTGTACAGGGGTGAATTTCAACCATTCGGAACCGGGCTTGCACCCCTCATTGAAATACAGCCTCGGATGGTCAAATAAAATGGAAAGACCCGAACGGATCAAGATCGTCAGGAAGAAAAAATTTATCCAGTGGCAGAAAATCAACCACACCGGGAAACCTTTCTCTGCCACTGATGAACTTTCATTGGCAGAATAAATTGGTGTCGCAGGCAATCCGAACAATACATATTGCATCCACGCCAAGCCGACAATGAGCAGGAGGATACATCCGAACCACAATAAGACAGCGGGCTTCAGTTTGATAAACAACCTGCGGTCATCGGGAAAATGAATTTCCCTTTCAATCCGGTTAAAATGCGTAAACATTGATGGAAGTATGTGCGTAATGCAACTCTATCGAAATGCAACTTCAATTAAACTCATTTTCGGGGGAAGTTGTTCAATATTTCCCTTTTGCGTTCTTCAGAATATTGTACAATAAACTTTTTGCCCTGAACAACTGCGCTTTTACGGTGCCGAGCGGTATGTTTAATTCGAGCGCTATTTCTTCATACGACAATTCATCAAAATAGCGCAGTTGAATCAGTCTGCCGTACTTGGGATTGAGCTTATCAATAATTTCACGCAGCAGGATGGATCGCTGATGCCTGATAAATTTTTCCTCCGGGTCGTGGAGGTCGGACTTAACCACATCCGATAAATTCACATTGTCTTCATTTTCGTAATCGAGGCTGAGCGTTTGAATGCGTTTGCGGCGGATGAAGTCAATGGCATTATTGGTGGCAATTTTAAACAGCCAGGTGCTGAATGCATATTCAGGTGTATATCTGTCAAGGTTGCTGAATGCCTTCCCGAATGATTCAATGGTGATATCTTCGGCATCATCGCGGTTGTGCACCATCTTCAATACCATGTAATTGATGGCGTCGCGGTATTTGGAAAGCAGTTCTGCAAACGCCTTTTGATCGCCGTTACGTGCACGTTCCAGAAGTACCAGGTCTTCCCTGGCCCTGTTGGATAAGTTGGGATTTAATTCCATCTGTATTTTGTCTTCACCATCGCTGCCCGTGCAAATGCGAAATAATAAAACACCTGTAATAAATCAAAAAGTTCAATCATGGGAATGATGTCCTTTTCATCCAGCTTTTTAAAGCAGGATGCAAATATCAGCCGCTGCAGAATCCAGCGCAAAATGAACAACCCCAGGACGTAATACCATTTAAACAAAAATGCCATTAATACCGGAAACAGTATCCAGGTCAACACCTGGGTAAGCGGATATAAACTCAATAATATTTTATGGCGCAGCTTATAAAATTTTGCAGTGGACAAATGCCGTTTCTTTTGCTCTTTCCACTCTGCATAGGTCTGCTTCGGCGCCGAATACGTAAAAGCGCCTTTTTGAATATTGATAGTGCAATTTCGCCTGTTTGCAACCTTATTAATAAACAAATCATCGTCGCCCGAGGGTATATTGCGATGATCAGTAAATCCGCCGTATTTAAAAAACAATTCTTTTTTATATGACAAATTCCTGCCGACGCCCATATAAGGCATCCCTGCAAGAGCAAAGGAAAAATACTGCATGGCAGTGAATGCGGTTTCAAAGCGGATGAGCTTATTGAGAAATCCCAACTGTTTTTCATAAGCGCCGTAACCCAAAACGACGGCGTCCCGCTCCCTGTAATTATCAATCGTCAACCGCAGCCATTGGTCGCCTGCCGGTTTGCAATCCGCATCGGTCAATACAACAATATCGTATAGAGCGGCTTTTATTCCCAATGTCAATGGAAACTTTTTTCCCGCCATCAACCGGTTGACATCTCCCACCTTCACCTTTTTTAACCGGGGTTCCTTTTGTGATAAATAGTGTAAATATTCCGGTGTGCCGTCTTCCGAATTATCGTCCACAACAATTACTTCAAACTGCGGGTAATCCTGTGCTAAAATTGCAGGGAGGTTATTTTTGAGATTTACATCTTCATTGCGTGCGCAAATGATAACCGAAACCGGTTCGTAACTTGTTTTTGCTTCAATGCGTTTTTTATACAATGCCATCCGCAAATGAAATAATAACAAATATAAAATCTGGGTTCCGGCGGCAACGCAAAAAATCAGGAAGAGAATAAACAGGTACGTGGGTTCCATTGCAGCGTCAAAGTTAGGAGAATGCGCCAATAATGTCATTTTGTGCCTTGCCGCCATATCAACATGCTGTACACATTTCTTTACTTTTGTGCGCAATGTTTTTTAGCCTGGAGCATATTGACGCAAGCACAAGAGCGAGAGCGGGAACCATCCGGACGGCGCATGGTTCAATCGCAACGCCTATTTTTATGCCGGTAGGCACAGCGGGAACCGTAAAAGGGGTACTATTTAACGAGCTGAATAACAGCATACATGCCGAAATTATTCTGGGCAACACCTATCATTTGTATTTGCGGCCCGGCACGCACATCATCGAACAGGCAGGAGGGCTGCACCCCTTTATTGGATGGGATAAACCCATACTCACCGACAGTGGAGGCTACCAGGTGTATTCGCTTGCTCAAATGCGCAAGATCACCGAAGCGGGTGTGAAGTTTCAATCGCATATCGACGGGTCCACCCATTATTTTACACCGGAGTCCGCCATTGAAATACAGCGCAGTATCGGCGCAGATATAATCATGGCATTTGATGAATGTACGCCTTATCCCTGCGATGAGCGCTATGCGAGGCGCTCAATGGACATAACACATCGCTGGCTGAAGCGATGCATTGCGCATTTTGGAGATACTCAATCAAAATACGGCTATCCCCAGTTTTTGTTTCCCATCGTGCAGGGCAGCACCTATGCGGAATTGCGCAAACAATCGGCGGAACACATCGCTTCGACGGATTGCCCGGGCAATGCTATTGGCGGGTTGAGCGTCGGCGAGCCCGCCGAAGAGATGTACCGCATTACGGAACTGGTAACCGGAATACTGCCGGCAGAAAAACCCCGTTACCTGATGGGTGTCGGCACACCGGCAAATATCCTGGAATCTATTGCATTGGGTATCGATATGTTCGATTGCGTAATGCCGACCCGCAACGGCAGAAACGGCATGTTGTTCACCGCAGAAGGCATCATCAATATTCGCAACAAAAAATGGGAAATGGATTTTTCGCCAATTGACATTACGTCGATAGCTCCCACGAGCCGCGAACACTCAAAAGCGTATTTGAGACATTTATTTGTAAGCGGCGAAATGTTGGGGCCGCAACTGGCGAGCATGCACAATCTCGCTTTTTACCTTTGGCTCGTACACACTGCCCGCGAACAAATAATAGCCGGCACTTTTCCGGAGTGGAAAAACCGCATGGTTAAAAAAGTCAGCAACCGCTTATGATAAACAGCCTCTGGAACGCACTGTTATTTCCCTTTCGCAAATGGCTTTCCATTTACGACAGGTATATTATCCGCAAATACCTGAGTACCACGCTTTTTACCTTTTGCATCATCATCGCCATAGCGGTAATTATTGACTATTCGGAAAAAACTGAAAATTTTGTAAAATATAAACCGACGGCAGAACAGATAATTTTTGATTATTACTTCAATTTTATTCCGCATATTGCGGCATTGCTCGCACCGCTGTTAATTTTTCTCGCAGTCATTTTTTTTACGAGCCGCATGGCTTACAACAGCGAAATTATTGCGCTGCGCAACAGCGGCATCACCATGTCCCGCTATTTGCGACCGTTTATTATCTGCGGTGTGTTTTCGGCTCTGCTGTTGTTGTTTGCAAATCACTGGCTGGTGCCTGTTGCAAATAAAACCCGGATTGCCTTTGAAGATAAATACACCCGTGTGCCGAAGAGTTACGGCAATAATATTCACCTGAGGCTGGACAACAACACATTGGTTTCACTGGAGCGGTTTAAATACTCGACCGGCGAAGGCACCAACTTCGCATTGGAACGATTTGAGGGCAGCGGGAATAACAAACGCATGGTATATAAAATTAATGCCGACCGGGTGAAATTTATGCCCGGTGTAAAAAACTGGCGATTGACAAATTATAAGTATTGGAAGATTTCCGAAAACAGCGAAACTTTTGTTCAGGGCAGGCAAATGGATACCACCCTGAGAATGTCGCCCGAAAGTTTTGATATAGATGTGATAATAAAGGAAACGCTGAACTACAAGGAAATAAATGCATTCATGGAATCCGAAAAATTAAAAGGCGCCAGCGGCATTGAGTATTTCCAGGTAGAGCAAAATCGCCGTACCGCCGCTGCCGCTTCTGTTATTATCATGATAGTGATGGGAGCGGCAATCGGCTCCTGGAAAGTGCGGGGCGGAATGGGTTTGAACATCGTGGTGGCACTTGCACTCGCCTCATTATATGTCGTCTTTCTGCAATTCTCCGCTTCCTTTTCTGTCAACGGAAGTCTGCCGCCTGTTATCGGCGCCAATATTCCAAACCTGATTTATCTGTTGATTACCTTTTACCTCATTCGCATCAGCAACAAGTAATTAGTTTCAGAACGGCACATCGTCGTCGGGCAAATCATCCATTTTTGATTTGCGTGTTACCGTTACTTTTGTCTCTTTCAGGTGATCGGATAACGGCGATACATTGTGGTGTGGGAATTCTTCCATGTCCACAAATTTGATGAATTGATCGATAAAGCGCACCCGCACTCTGTCCAATGCGCCGTTGCGGTGCTTTGCGACGATAACTTCGGCAACACCTTTGGTGGAATTGCCCTCTTCATCCACATCGAACCCATAATATTCCGGCCGGTATAAGAAGCACACCAAATCGGCGTCCTGTTCAATGGCGCCCGACTCCCTGAGGTCGGAGAGTATCGGTCGCTTATTGCCACCGCGGTCTTCCACCTTCCTGCTCAATTGCGACAGTGCGATAATGGGTATGTTTAACTCTTTGGCAATACTCTTCAATGCACGGCTGATGGAACTGATTTCCTGTTCCCTGTTTCCCGATTTGCTGTTCTCGGCAGAGGTCATCAATTGCAGATAATCGATTACCACTAATTGGATGTCGTGTTGCATTTTCAGCCGCCGGCATTTGGCACGCAATTCAAAAATATTGATAGCCGGCGTGTCGTCGATAAAAATCGGGGCATCGCCCAATGCGCCGCTCTTCTTCACCAACTGCACCATTTCATGATCGGCTAATTGACCTTTGATAATTTTTTCGGCAGGCAATTCCGCTTCGGCACTGATCAGCCTTTTCACCAATTGCTGGGAAGACATCTCTAATGAAAATATGGCAACTGGTTTATCGAATGCTACCGCCGCATTCCTGGCAATGGAAAGTGTAAAGGCGGTTTTACCCATAGACGGCCTCGCTGCGACAATAATCAGGTCGCTGTTTTGCCAACCACCGGTCAGGCGGTCGAGCTTGGTAAATCCCGATGGGCAACCGGTAATGGAGTCTCCCTGCTTGCGGGCTTCATCTATTTCGGCAATGGTATTGCTGATCAGGTTTCTGATATCGTTAAAACTCGTGCGCAGGTTGTTATCGGCTATCTGAAACAGCGATTGTTCGGCTTTATCCAATAATTCAAACACATCGGTAGTATCTTCATAAGATTCCTTAATTATTTCAGTGCTGATGCGAATTAATTCTCTTTGAATAAATTTTTGGGTTACAATGCGTGAATGGTGTTCCACGTGAGCAGCGGAAGCGACACGATTTGTCAAACTGCTGATGTAATACGGCCCGCCGGTTTCTTCCAGCTTGCCCATGTTGCGCAACATTTCCGTTACCGTCAGAATATCAATCGGCTGCGTTTTTTCAAACAATTTGCGGATGGCCTCGAAAATCAGCTTATGCCTGTCGTCGTAAAAACTGTCTATGCGCAGCAACTCGATGGCATTAGTCACCGCATCCTTGTCAATCATGAATGCACCCAGCACCGCTTCCTCCAGGTCCACCGCCTGAGGCGGCACTTTCCCCAATGCAAAACTCGTCATATCTGTTTGCTTGCTGATGCGTTTCACGCTGCGGTTTGATCCGGAAGTAGTTTTTTCGTCAGTGCTCATCGTCGTTTAGGTTAAGGCTTTTCATACAACAAAGCTCCGCCCGCACAAGTATTGTGTGCTTGTTTATCCCTGCTGTATTTTTTTTGATTTTTACTCCAAAAAGGCAAGTCCAAAAATAACGGTACACCCGATAGGTATGCAAGGATTTTACAATAAATAAATACGCACAATACACTTTGCTTACAGGAGTTCAATTTACATAGAATCGGCGCAGTTTATAAACGAATTGTCCACAATAAAATGTGATTGTGAAACGGATGTGAAAAAGTATTTTTTATTCAAAAATGTCGTTAAAAGACCGGAATTATTTAAAGGCATCGATACCGGTAATGTCAGCGCCGGTTATCAGCAGGTGAATATCATGCGTTCCCTCATAAGTGATTACACTTTCCAGGTTCATCATGTGCCGCATAATCGGGTATTCGCCGGTAATTCCCATGCCGCCCAACATCTGCCTTGCTTCCCGAGCTATGTGCAGCGCCATATCCACATTATTGCGCTTTGCAAGTGAAATCTGTGCAGGAGTGGCCTTCCCCTCAATTTTTAAGGTGCCGAGCCGCCATGCCAGCAATTGTGCTTTTGTAATTTCCGTTACCATCTCGGCTAACTTTTTTTGTTGCAATTGAAATCCGGCGATTGGCTTACCGAATTGAATGCGTTCTTTGGCATAGCGCAGCGCCGTATCGTAGCAATCCATCGCCGCACCGATTGCTCCCCATGCTATGCCGTAGCGTGCAGTTGACAAACAGGAAAGCGGGCCCTTTAGCCCTTTTACGCCCGGCAATACATTCTCCTTTGGCACCTTCACATTGTCGAACACCAGTTCGCCGGTAGCCGATGCACGCAGCGACCATTTGTTGTGTGTCTCCGGCGTAGTAAAACCTTCCATGCCCCGCTCGACGATAACGCCGCGGATTTTGCCCTCGTCATCTTTTGCCCATACTACGGCTAAATCGGCAAAGGGCGCATTGGAGATCCACATTTTTGCACCGTTCAACAAATAATAATCGCCCATGTCTTTAATTGTGCTGAGCATTCCACCGGGATTGGAACCGTGATCCGGCTCGGTAAGTCCGAAACAGCCGATTATCTCCCCGGCGCCTAACCTGGGAAGATATTTCCGCTTTTGCTCCTCCGATCCAAATGTAAAAATCGGATACATCACCAGCGAACCCTGAACAGAAACCAATGAGCGAATGCCACTGTCTCCTCTTTCAATTTCCTGCATTATCAGTCCGTAACAAATATCGTCTAATCCGCCGCCGCCGTATTCCGCCGGGATGGAAGGGCCAAAAGCGCCTACCTCGGCAAGGCCTTTAATCAAATGCTTCGGAGTTTCAGATTTCTGGGCATATTCTTCAATAATTGGCGTTATTTCTTTTTTAACAAATTGCCTGACTGTATCCCGCACCAATTTTTGTTCGATGGTGAGCAAATCATCCACCTGGAAATAATCCACTCCTTCAAATAAATCATTTGCCATTCGCTGTCTTTTGGCCGCAAAGATAAGATTACTATTCTTGTAAAAATTAACCCCGTTACCTCAAAATATTTACATTCGCAAAAAATCGGGCGTATGGGAAAGATAATCCTCGAAGGTATGGAATTCAGGGCGCCGGTAGGGGTGATGGAAAAGGAAAAGCTGTTCGGCAGCCGCCTAATCGTCAATGTAGCGATCTCGGGTGCGGTAATTTCCGGCAAGAGCGACCACCTTTCGGAAACTATTGATTATGCGGTTATCTATGCCATTGTGAAGCGGTGTGTCATGCAACCGGCAAATCTGATGGAATACGTGGCCCAAAATATTATCGACGAGATAGCGGCGACTTATATCAACAACCTGGAAACTATTCATATCGCAATACGGAAAATGAACCCGCCTCTCGACGGCGTAGTTGAAGCATCGGGAGTGGAAATAGAATGGAATGCGCCAATGCATTAGTCCATAATTTTTTAGCTGCGCAAATTCTCATATCTTTGCCCACCGTGGTCGGATGGCCGAGTGGCTAGGCAGAGCTCTGCAAAAGCTCGTACAGCGGTTCGAATCCGCTTCCGACCTCCAGCCACCAAGTGTTTGGTGGTTTTTTTTAATACCGCCGCTTATGCGTATTCTACTTGTTGCAGCTACTTCAATGGAAATACAACCCCTGCTCAAGGAATTTGAAATAACATACGATGTCGGCAATTTTAATATTTTTCAAAAACAACTCAGCCCAAACCTGGAACTGCATATCGGGATTTGCGGCGTGGGAATACATCACACCGCCTTTCACCTGGGCCGAACTCTAATGCAACACAACTACGATATGGCTATACAAGCGGGTATCTGCGGTTCCTTCAGCGAGCAATTGCCAATTGGTGCTACCGTTGAAGTGATACGTGAAACGCTGTCCGAATTCGGCGCCGAAAGCAACGGCGAATTTATCCCGGCCTCTGCATTGCAATTCAATGGCGATGGCGCATCTGTTGTTGTGGAAAATACCATCGAAAACACTTCGCCTACATTGGAAGTGTGGCAATCGTTGCCAAAAACAACGGGCATTACGGTGAATACGGTTCATGGCAATGCGTCGAGTATCCACGCAATACGGCAACGCCTGAACCCGGATATAGAAACGATGGAAGGATTCGCATTTTTTTATGGATGCCGGTATTTCCAACTGCCGTTTTACCAGGTGCGAACTGTTTCAAATTTTATTGAACCGCGGAATACGCTGAACTGGAATATTCCGCTGGCGGTCGAAAATCTCAATAACGTGTTGTGTAATACCCTGTATCAATTCAGTGACAAATGGAAATGACAATTGCATTTTCGCCGTGCCCGAACGACACGTTTATCTTCGATGCGTTAATCAATAAAAAAATTGATACGGGCACTTTCAACTTTACACCGGTGTATGCCGATGTGGAATCGTTGAACAACAGCGCCCTCAAGGGTAAATACGCAATTACCAAACTCAGCTTTCACGCTTATGCCCATGTGAGCAGGCACTACCGGCTGCTTACCTCCGGTGCTGCCTTTGGCAATGGATGCGGCCCGATTCTCATTTCAAAGTACCCCTTGCCTGCCTCTGAACTGGCGGATAAAAAAATTGCAATCCCCGGCAGACTGACCACCGCAAATTTTTTACTGAGTATCGCCTTCCCCGCATTGCGTGATAAGCGGGAAATGGTCTTCTCGGAAATTGAGCACGCCCTGCTGGACGAAACGGTAGATGCCGGTGTGATAATTCACGAAAACCGGTTTACCTATCTCGACAAAGGATTAAAAAAAATTTTAGACCTTGGCGAATATTGGGAAAACACCTTTCACCTTCCCATTCCATTAGGTGGGATCGCCGTCGCCAGGAACCTGCCGGAAGCAGTGCAACATGAGATAAATGTCTTGCTCAGAAAGAGCGTCGAATATGCACTGAACAACCCGCAGTCCGCAATGACCTATGTAAAGCAATATGCACAGGAGACAGAGGACGAAATAATACGCAGCCATATCGCTTTATACGTGAATGCATTTACCGTTGACCTGGGGGTAAGCGGCAGAGATGCCATATTGCAGTTGTTGAAAATCGGGCAGCAGAAAGAGATTATCCCCGATGTGGAACTGCCGGTATTTATCTGATATCCGCTCAGGAAATGATTGCGATGTATTGCATCAGCACCTCATAGGCCTCCTGTAGCGAAGCGCCAAAGGTAAAGATCCCCTCTTCATGGCCAGCCATCACCAGGATTTGTTTCTCCGCCAAATCGGAGGAAGAAATCAACCGTTGGATTTCAAACGCCATTTCCGGGGTGCCGTAAGCGATATGTCCCGGCGTGGTGGGTACCAAACCGAGCAGTGCGTCCCATAACATTTTATTATGCACGTGAATGACAGCATGCACCTTGTAACCGAAAATATAGAAGGCGCCGTGGGTAAGCGCTTCCGACGAGGCCTTTACTTCGCCCTCACAGTGCAGTGTATTGTGGGTAAATGAAAAATCGGTAACTCTCGCATAATCCGACAGTGCGGAATGCACAATAGCCCCTGTCTGTGTCCCCGATATATAAAACTCGGTGCTGTTGTTAATGCGCAGGCTGATATTGCCAAAACCGGTACCGTCGGGGTAAACACCTATTAAATTCTGCGCCTTCAGTTTATCCCGCACTTCCATGAGCTCCAGAAGCAAATCACTGGATTCCAGCTTTACCTCATTCCATTGGATTGTATACTTAATGTAACCTTCGCCTGCGACTTGCATTTTGTTAAAATTTTTCGGGAAATAATTCCTGCAAACCCGCAGCGCTCGCCTCACAAATACCCCTTTCGGTAATCAGCCCGGTAATGTATTTTGCAGGAGTAATATCAAAGCTGAAATTTGAAACGGGTGTGTCTTCAGGACAAATCAATACTTCTAAAATCTCCTGGCGGTGTTTTCCCTTAACGTATTTCACTTCGCCGGCATCCCGCTCTTCTATTTCCAGTTCGGCGAATGCATCCGTCATATTCCAGTCAATGCTCGACGAAGGTGCTGCCACATAAAACGGAACCTGGTTGTCGTAGGCGGCAAGTGCCTTCAGGTAAGTGCCGATCTTATTGCACACATCGCCGGTGCGGCTGGTGCGGTCGGTGCCCACCAGGACAATATCAACGAGTCCGTTTTGCATCAGATGCCCTCCCGCATTATCGGCAATGAGTGTGTGCGGGATACCCTGCATCAACATCTCCCAGGCAGTCAGCGAGGCTCCCTGATTTCTGGGACGTGTTTCATCAATCCACACGTGGACATCAATGCCCGCATCCACCGCCTTATACACCGGCGCCGTGGCCGTTCCCCAATCCACTGTTGCCAGCCATCCCGCATTGCAGTGGGTGAGTATCTGTACAGGCCGCTTGTTGCGCCTGTATATTTCCCCTAAAATTTCCACCCCCCAATCCCCTATCTGTCTATTGGTCTGAATATCGTCCTGCATGAGATTTCCGGCAAATATTTTTGATTGCCGGACGGCATCTTCCAATGTGTGCACCTCCTTAAGGACATTCCGCATATTGTCCAGCGCCCAGCGCAGATTAACGGCAGTAGGTCTCGCATCCGCCAATGCGGTATAAATGGAATCGATACCTTCGTGCAACGGCCGGTCAGACGACAATTCCAATATCCCCAGATACATGCCCCAGGCAGCAGTGGCGCCGATAAGCGGCGCTCCCCGCACCCACATTTCACGTATGGCCCGCCCTGCATCGGCGGCCGTTTTCAAATCTCTGATTTCAAATGTATGCGGCAATTGCCGCTGGTCGATAATCTGAACACAAGTCGGGTCGGCGGGGTTTAACCATATACTGGTATAGTGTGTATCTTTAATTTTCATCCGAAAAAATTGAACAAAACTTTTCTGTTTCTGATTCCTTGTTGTCTTTGTTTCCGGTTAGCAGGTCAAACAACCGGCGACCTCTACCTGCAAATAAACGACAGCACCATCATCGGCAAGATCAGCGGCAACCATGTCCAGACCTCAGAGAATTCAATCGATTACACATTGCAGGGCAATATCATCTTTATCGGCGAAAGTAAGCAAAGCGCAGATATTCTCTTTATGGTAAATGCGAAAGACATTATGGGTAAGAAAGCCGGGATAATTTATCAGAAGGATTCCAGGACTGTACAGTACATCTCGATTAAGGGCACTTTCTATTTCGGCGACTACCCGATTGACCTGCAATTAGATAAACTCCTGACGCTGGAGCGGCAGAACGATTCTGTTATATTGGTGAAAAGCGGTATCGACGACAGTCTGTTGGGAAAAATTGCCGGCACAGCCGTCAATGCGCCGCGGTTAGCAATTGCAGCGCATCTGTATATCACCTATTTTGAATTAGACCGCCAACTCATCCGCCGCATGGAGGCATTGAGTGCAACAGCAGATACGGTCAATGCCGGAAGTATGCGGCTGCTCAATACCGGCGATGTGTACTTCGAGTGGCAATGGGACGGCAAAATTCTGGAGCCGGTTAGCGGAAACCGGCCGGAAGACGTTTGGGAATTCGACGGCAAGTATTTGCGGCAGTCGTGGAATATCGGCACACGCAACGAATGGGTGTGGGAGAACTCCATTTTAAAACCCGCCTGGGAAAATAACCCGGAATTGCAGTGGCACTGGGAAAAGAACATCCTGCGCAACTATTGGGTGCCCCAACCCGATCAAACCTGGATACTGGAAGATAACCGGGTAAGGCCGATGTGGAACTACAATCCTCTACACGAATGGGAAATAACCGGGAATATTCCCCTGCCGGTCATTGCCCTGGTCGTGCTTGGAATCGCCGACCGCCCCTAAATACAAACGCAAACACCACCGCCTGAAAACAGAAAAGACCCGGTCGGGTCTTTTCTGGTCGTGAACCTAATTTATGAAACAAACCAACTGTTAAAGTTCGTCAGGATCTATGATAACTATTATAGATACTGGTTTTGTAGTAAATGTTCTCATCTTGGTAGCAATTTGTTTGGTTAAGCAATTTGTTTGATAAGGCTAAATTATACCCTCCTACCTATCAAACTATTACACCGTTAAAGTGAATGTGACTTTGGTTATATTATTTTTATTTGGATAAAAATTGTATAAAATATTGTGTATAAAGTAATTATTCTAAATTATTAATGCGATTTAATAGTTTTATTTGTGACTTATTTAGCAATTTTTAGGCAAAAATCCCTCTATTCCAGTGAAAACCTTATTTTATAATCATTCCAGGCAAAAGTAGTTCAAAAAAAAAATTTGCATGAATACGAACAATAGTTATATTTGTGACAGCTAAGTGAAAAAATCAATTGAAACCGAACCGACTGTTACGATCTAAACAAATGTAATTCAATTGATTAAACAAAAAACGTATGAAAAATCTTATTGAGATCAGCAAGATTGTGACCAAAAAGAGAGTTTCAAAGATTGAAATTTTCGATAAAAGCTTGCTAAACAAGAAGGACAGTAAGTTCAATGAGTTCTACGACGGGCTTGTCAACAACAAGTTCAGGTCGGATGAAGAAGCCGCCGAATACCTGTACGGCACCAATCCGCTGGACGACAAGTACCGGCAATTAAAGTCGAGGTTTACCAAGCGCTTACTGAACACATTATTCTTTCTCGACTCCAATGACCCTTCTTTTTCCAATTACCACAGTTCCTATTATACATGTAATAAGAACTGGGCGCTGATCAGAATCTTATTGAGCAGCGGCGCCAGGACCGCGGCAACCAAGTTGGCGTCCAAGACGATTACCGTTGCCCAGAATTACCGCTTTGCAGATATTCTCTTTAACTGCTCCCGGATACTGATGACCAGCAGCAGCCTGAGCGGCAACCACAAGGATTATGAAACCTATTCGGAAATCTGCCACAAGGCGATGCAGGATGTGAATGCGGAGATACAATCCGAGGAACTCTACCAGCGCTTAACCATTCATTTCTCCTCTTCTGCGGCTATGGTCAATGCCGAGTTGGCGGAATTGAGCGCCGAATACCTCGAAAAAGCCAAACAGCTTTGCGAGCAAAGCGATTCTTATAACGTACATTATAATATGTATCAGATATGGATACTGATGTACCAGTTCATGGGCAATTACGAGAAGATGATTGAAATATGCGATTTGGCCGAAAAATTTCTTATCGACAATCCGCCGTTTCGCCAGGAAATAAAACTCGCCAGCCTCGCCCTGCAGAAAATCTCCTGTTACCTGCAATTGCGGGACTACGAGAACGGGAGAAAAAATGCGGAGAAATGCCTCGAATTATTTACCGAAGGCAGCAACAACTGGTTTGTATTCCTGGAATACTATTTTCTTCTCGCTATCCACACCGAAAACTACATCAATGCCGCAGGTATCTATTTGAAAGTTGTCAATCATCCACGTTATGAATTTACGGCGGCGGAGCGGCAGGAAAAATGGAAAATTTTCGAAGCCTACCTGAACTACATCTTTGAAACGGAAAACCTGAACCGCGATTTTCTCAACGACGGAAAGCGCAAGTTCAGAATTCTGAAATTTTTGAACGAAGTACCCAATTACAGCAAGGATAAACGGGGCTTTAATATCGCCATCCTCATCATCCAGATTTTGTACATGTTGGAAAAAGGCGATTATACCGGTATCATCAACAGGTCGGAAGCATTAAATGTGTACTGCAGCAGGTATCTCAGAAAAGATGAAAGCTACCGCAGCAACTGCTTCATTAAAATGCTGCTCACCATGGAAAAAGAAGATTTCCGCTACGAGCGCACCAAACAACTCGCCATGAAATACTACAGAAAGCTGACCGAAGGCAATGAAGAAGGCCAAAACATCGTGTACGAATGGGAAATTGTGCCTTATGAAATTCTCTGGGATAAAGTGCTCAACAGGCTGAAAAACCGGGCGAATAATATGCGGGCTTAAGGTCAGAACACTTGCAATTGCATGCGCCTGCCGGGCATTACCACAGGGCGGCATTTTATCCCTGTTCCAGCATTTGGACGGCTTCACGCAGCAGCGTCAGCGCTTCGGGTATGGCGCCGCCATTCTGTAATTTGGCGATTGAATCTTCCAACTTTGTCTTGATGGCTGTTGTCGGTATTGCCGTATTACTCCTGTTCGCAAAGGAAGAAATATCCTGAATGGTGCCCACCAGGCACAAGCCGCTGGACTTTTTACTCATCTGCACCTGCCCCTGGCATGCCAGCCGCTTTGAACTTCCGTCTTTCTGCTCAATGGAATACTCCACCATAAAGGATTTTCCCTTTTCCATTGCCCGGTTTATGGAAGTCTTTAATGCATCCCTGTCTTCACTGACCACTTGTTTCATGAAGTCGTTGAGCGTCGGTTCAATGGAGTTTTCCTTTACACCCAGTATTCTAAACACCTCTTCGCTCCAGAACATGCTGTTGTTAACTATGTCCATCTCCCAGTTGCCGATTCGAGCCATTTTCTGGGCTTCGAGAAGTCTTTGCTCGTTGAGCTTTATGGCTTTTGCGTAATCTTCCAGGCGGCGTTGCAATTGGTGGCGTTCGATGGCATAGGTAATAGTCCGCGATAATAAGTTGCTGTCGAACTGACCCTTTACGATAAAATCCTGGGCGCCGGCCTTTACGGAATTCAATGCCACCGTCTCGTCCTCCAAACCGGTCATTACGATTACGGTCTGCTCGGGAAACTCGTCCAGCATGGTTTTGATGGTTGAAAACCCCGAGCTGTCTGGCAGTGTCAGGTCGAGCAAAACCACATCGAAATCCTGTTCTTCAAGCATCAATAACCCCTTGCCCAATTCCGTTGTTTTAACAATGGTGGGATCAATCATCGTCGATTCGCTCAAATAGATTTCCACCAGCCTCGCATCGGCAGGGTTATCCTCTACGAGCAGGATATTCATTGGATTTTTTTCTTCCATACTTAAAATTGATTGTTGTTTTTCGGCGGCAATTTAATCACCTTAAACCAAAATGTTTCAATTTGCTGAATAATAAAAATGAACAACTCCAGGTCAACCGGTTTTGTTATGAAACAATTCGCATGCAATTTATAACTCTTAATAATATCCTGGTCGGTATCTGAAGTGGTTAACACTATCACCGGAATCATTTTTAAGTTTTCATCAGTTTTAATATCGGCCAGCACTTCACGCCCGTCTTTTCTCGGCAGGTTCAGATCGAGTAAAATGATGTCGGGCGTAGGTACCCGGGCGTATTTATCTTTTTTTCTCAAAAAATCCATCGCCTCTACACCATCTTTCACCACATGTAATACATTCTGGATATCACCTTCCTTCAATGCTTCCTGAGTCAGTCGAATATCACCGGGGTTATCCTCTACCAGCAGAATTTGCATCAATCCATTCTGGCTATTTGGCATTTTTAAAAATTAATTGGGGTTAATATTTTGAATCAAATCGGAAAGTTAGCTGAAATGTATAGAAAAGGAAAAAATATTTCCTCTTTCTTAGCAGATTTATATTTCAATAAATACGTATTGAATGATATTGGCGCCCATTTGAAGCGCTTTGAGCCTCGTAGCTTCGGGGTCGTTGTGCACGTCCTGGTCCTCCCAACCGTCGCCCAAATCGCACTCATAAGTATAAAGACAAATCAATCTGCCCTCCCAGAATAACCCGAATGCCTGTGGCGGTTTCCCATCGTGTTCGTGGATCTTGGGAAGGCCGTTTTTAAAGTCAAATTTTTGATGGAATATGGGATGGTCAAACGGCAACTCTACAAATTCCAACTCGGGGAACACCTGCTGCATCGCCGGTCGCACGAAGGGGTCCATGCCGTAATTGTCGTCGATGTGCAGGAACCCGCCTGACACCAGGTATTTGCGCAGGTTCTCCGCCTCGTCATTGGAAAATACCACATTGCCGTGGCCGGTCATATGCACAAAGGGGTAATTAAATATATCCGGGCTGCCCACTTCTACCGTTGCGGGTTCGGGATTTATGTGTACATGTAAATTCCGGTTGCAGAAATCGATCAGGTTGGGCAGTGAGGTGGGATTGGCATACCAATCGCCTCCCCCGTTATATTTGAGCAGCGCTATTGTGAGCGTCGATTGTTGCGCCTGCACCTGGATAGCCACCGCTACCGCCAGGCAAAATCCGGTAATATAACTTTTCATCACATCCTGTTTATCATATTATATTGCACAAGGGCTTCCAGCGCAGCGGTTTCCGTTCTCAGCCGGTACTCTCCTAACGTCACCGGCTTCCAGTTATTTGAAATTGCACGTTGTAGCTCAATCTTTGTAAAGTCGCCCTCCGGCCCGATTAATATTTTCATATCCTTCCCGGGTTGTATCGCACCCGGCAACAGCACCTTCTCTACGGCATTGCAGGTAGCGATATAGCGTTGCTCCGCTGCTGCTTCGCTGCCAATGAATGCATCGAAAGGTGTCATCGCATGCAACTCCGGCAACCAGGCCCTACCGCACTGTTTAAGTGCAGCTATCAGTTTAAGTATGCATTTATCCCGGTTCAGTTTTAGGCGTTCGCCGTTTGTCGCAATCACCGGCGTAATGCTGTCCACACCCCACTCACAGGCCTTTTCAAGGAACCATTCAAACCGGTCCATCGATTTTACCGGCGCTATGGCTATGTGGATGCTACAGGGAAATTCCTTAGGAACATTTGTGATTCCCGTCGTCTCGACCAGGCAGATGCGCTTTGTTATGGCGGCAATTTGAGCAGTGGCAACGGCGCCTTTTCCATTTGTGATTTGCAATGCATCATTTACCTGCAATCGCATGACATGCGCAGCGTGATGCGATTCACTTTCGGACAATGCATGAAATCCGGTTTCCAGCAGATCGGGAGCAAAAAAGTGTTGCACCCGGCAAAGTTAAAGGCTAAAATCAATTCACTATTACCACCGGCCGGAACCCGATATACACCGAAGGATTTTTGCTTCCCGAGTTGGGATCGTCTGACTCTAATTGCATCTGAAGCGCATCGCTGTTCCAACTGCCGCCGATCGTTTCACCGGGGACATTTGTCCATTCGGAAACATTGCCGCACATGTTGTAGAGCCCATAACCATTGGGGTGATAAGATCTCGCAAAATTTGTAGCCAGGCAGGTGCCGTCGTCGGGAGAGTTGTAGTTACAAAATTCCGTATCCTTTTTAGCCTTCACCTGTTGTCCTTCCCAGGGATACATCGCATTGGGGTTGCCGCCTTTGGCTGCGTAGATCCATTCGGTTTCAGAAGGTAAGCGCACAATGGCGCCACTTACTTTTTCATCTATCTTCTGTTGCAGCCAATTGCAAAATAACAATGCCGCCTCATAGGAAATATTGACAACGGGGTATTCCGCATACTGGGCGGTGAGGTGATATTCGGCCGCATAGCTATTGTCAAAAGACAAGGCAGTATTCCAATTGGCGGAGTCAATAGCGCAAACCCTGAGCGCCTCCCAGTTCTTCTGTTTCTTTAATTTAAACAGGAATTCCTGGTATTGCTTATTGGAGATTTCGGTTTCAAAGATGTAAAAATCCCGCACCGTTACCGATTCGCCTTTATACTGCATAGTGCCGGACGGAATATGCACAAAGCCCAGGTTTTCGATATATTTTTCTTTGCCCTTATTGCTGAACCCGAGCAAGAGAAAAGCGACTAATACTACGATGAGTACCGGTATGTTTTTCATGCTGTAAAAATTTTCTGCAAATTATGCGATTTAGCCCTTTGCGGACGCAGCATATTCACAGCAATTGTTACAATGCAAAGGATACTGTACAAAAAAACCCGCCGGGTTTCGGCGGGTTACAGATCATATATACAATACGTTATGCCTTTGCAGTAGCTTTCGGCGCCGCAGCCATGATTTCCGCATTCGCCTTATCTGCGTATTTCGCGAAGTTGCTGATAAATTGCGTTGCGAGATTATTGGCTTTTTCGTCGTACAGATTTTTATCTGCCCAGGTATTGCGTGGGTTCAACACCTCGTCGGGTACATTAGGACAGTGGTCGGGCATTTGCAGGCCGAACACCTCGTGTGTGGTGTAGGTAATCCCATCCAGTTTCCCCTCCAAAGCAGCGGTAATCATCGCACGGGTATAGCTGAGTTTCATCCGTTTGCCAACGCCGTAGGGGCCGCCGGTCCAACCGGTATTTACCAGCCAGACATTCACCTGGTGTTTGCGGATTTTCTCGCCTAACATCTCGGCGTATTTGGTTGGGTGCAGCGGTAAAAACGGCGCACCGAAACAAGTGGAAAACGTCAACTGCGGCTCGGTAATACCCGCTTCCGTTCCGGCAACCTTTGCTGTATATCCGCTCAAAAACTGGTACATGGCCTGGCCGGGTGTCAGTTTGCTGATGGGTGGCAATACGCCAAAGGCATCGCAGGTGAGAAAGAAGATATTTTTTGGAATACCGCCGACGCTGGGCACCATAATATTGTCGATAAATTCAATCGGGTAACTCACTCTGGTATTCTCGGTTTTGGTGATATCCTCAAAATTCACCGTTCTCGTACCCGGGTAGTAACCGATATTTTCGAGGATGGCGCCAAATTTAATGGCATTAAAAATCTGGGGTTCGTGCTCTTTGGTGAGGTTTACGCATTTGGCATAACATCCGCCCTCAAAATTGAATACGGTAGTTTCCGTCCAGCCGTGTTCATCGTCGCCGATCAATTTCCTGTCGGGGTCGGCGCTTAAGGTTGTTTTGCCGGTACCGCTTAAACCGAAGAATACGGCTGTATCTCCATCCTTGCCGACATTTGCGCTGCAATGCATGCTCAGTACGCCCCGGTCCTGCGGCAACACGTAATTCAACACCGAGAAAATACCTTTTTTAATCTCACCGGTATAGCCGCTGCCGCCGATGAGAATAATTTTTTTGGTAAAGTTTAAAATGGCAAAATTGGCCGAGCGCACGCCATCGGTTGCCGGGTCGGCATAAAAGCCGGGGGCATTTACGATAAGCCACTCGGGCTGAAATGTCTGTAAGGCCTTTTCATCGGGGCGAATAAACATATTATAACAAAACAGGTTGCCCCAGGGATATTCGTTGATAACACGTATATTGATATTGTAGTCGTGGTCGGCGCAAGCCTGACAATCCCGCACCCACAAATCCTTATCCTGAAGATACGCCATTACTTTATCGTACAACCGGTCGAAGATATTCGACTCAATCGGGAAATTTACATTGCCCCAATCCACCGTATTTTCGGTGGTGGCATCCTTAACAACGAATTTATCCTTTGGCGCCCGCCCTTTAAATTTACCCGTGTCAACCACCAATGCACCGCTGTCTGCCAATTCTCCCATTCCCCTGAGAATGGTGTGCTCTACCAATTCTGCCGGTGTACAATTCCAGAAACTTTCTGCCTTGTGGTGCAAACCGTAATCGCTGAGACTGGCTTGCGGATTTTTATTCACTGCTTTATTCATTACTTCGTTTTTTGTTAATTCTTAAATGATTGCAGAGTGCAAAGTTACAAAATAGCCTGTTTCAAACTATTGATATTAATCATATTAATTAAAATATTTATATAATATGCGGGGTGGTAGTTCTTCTAATCAATCATGCCGGGAAAAGCGGGTTTATCCTCCGGTTTTGGCATGGGGTTCAACTGGATTTTCGAGACAAAATCCCAAAGGACGATACCTGCACTTACGGCTATATTTAAGCTGTGTTTTGTTCCGAATTGCGGAATCTCAATACAGGCATCACATAAGGCCAGAGCCTCTTCGCTGATACCCATAATTTCATGGCCGAAAACCAGCGCCGTTTTACCGTTTGGCTGCGGCCGGTATTCGTGCAGCATTATACTCTTGTCGGTTTGTTCAACCGCTACAATGCGATATCCCGCTGCACGCAGTTTGTGTATGGCGTCGGTCGTATTGTCAAAGTACTCCCATTCAACGCTTTCGGTAGCGCCCAGGGCGGTCTTTTCAATATCGCGGTGCGGGGGTACCGGCGAGATCCCGCAGAGGCAAATCCCCTTGAGCAGAAATGCGTCTGCCGTTCGAAACACCGACCCGATATTATTCAGACTGCGCACGTTATCCATTACAATTACTACGGGTGTCTTTTCCGATTCTCTAAACTCCTCAACATTCAATCTCGGAAGTTGGTCGTTCGGTGTTTTTTGCATTTGATTATTTTCTTTTAATAACGGCAACTACTGTATTTCATTTTTTTTGTCCACTGCATTACGGCTTAAAAAATACTTGTATCCGTTTTAATTCCGGATAAAAAATATTCCAGGGTAAATACTTTATACTGTCATATAAAACCGCGATTTAGAATCGCAAAGGTAATGAGTAATGCAAAGAGTATTACAATGGTTGCAATCAGGTAGTTTTCCTTCCGGCTCTGGTCTGTAAAATACTTTTCCATATTGATATTGCGGATAATATGGTCAATAATCATCTGGGCCCGCAGGTAGGCGCTTTCGCCTTTTATAATATAGTCATACGCCCCGTGATCAATGGTGTCTATGGCCACCTGCAGGTTATCCTGACCGCTCATCATAATGATCATGGCATCGGGCATTTTTTCCAAAATGCGCTTCATAATCTCCAATCCGTTGGCCGCATCGGTTTTGATGCCGTCGAGGTAGTAGTCCAAAATAAAAATATCCGGCATCTCGTGCAGCTTTTCCATACAGCTCTCGCCGTTGGAAAATATCTGGATATCCAGCATATATTCCGACTTTTTTTCGAGGTGATTTTTCAGCATGACCAGATGCTTGGTATCATCGTCCACCAAAAATATTTTATACCGCTTTTCCTTTTGACTTATTTTATTGACCATAATATTGTATTTATCTTACGAAGATATTCTTTCTAATTCAATCTCCAATTGCTTCATGGCGGAGTTTGTATCGGCGACTACTGTTTTTATCTTTTCGGGTATCGCATCCAGCGACTTGCCTTCTCTGGCATTTATCTCAATTTCCTTTACCGCCAGCAAGGTCTCGGCCAGGCCGATAAATTGCATGGTAGATTTCATTTTATGGGCAATGGCACGTACCCCTTCCCAGTTTGATTCGAAACAAAACTGCTGCAACTTCAGCAACTCCTGAGGTGTTTCGTCCAGCATGATGCGCAGCATTTTTATGCGCAATTCATTATCATCCATCGTCACGGTATTAAAGTACTCCAGGTTGATTGTTTTTTGGCTATCGGCGGTATCTTGAACCGGTGCAGACATATTTTCATTGGAGAACCCCGGGCTCCTTCGCAATAATTTTAACACTTTGCGCAACAGCGCCTCCGGCTCCACCGGTTTGGAAATAAAATCATTCATTCCCGCTTCCAGGCACTTCTCCGCTTCGCCGGTGGTGGCATAGGCAGTAAATGCCAGGATCGGGATACTCGCCTTCGGTTCGCCAAACGTTTTGCGTATCAAGCGTGTGGCCTCATGTCCGTTCATCTCCGGCATCTGCACGTCCATAAATATCAGGTCGTAATCGTTGTTTTCAAACATGTCGAGCGCAATTTTCCCGTTGCCCGCAATTTCAACGACGCATTCCGGCCAATGGGATTTTATCATCTCCGATGTTACCAATTGATTGAGCGGGTGATCCTCCACAAGTAAAAACCTGCAATTGCGCAACTCCTGAATTTCAACCGTATTGAAGTGATTGCTCTCTTCCTTGAACGATGAGTCGCCGACGATTTTAAAATCTATTTCAAAAATAAACTCAGAGCCTTCATTTAATTTGCTCTTCACCATGATGGCGCCGTTCAGCATATCTATCAGCTTCTTTACAATTGATAGGCCCAGGCCGGTACCTCCATACAGACGGGTAGTATCGGAAGTGGCCTGGGTAAAGCTTTCAAAAATCGTAGATAATTTCTCGGCGGCAATGCCAATACCGGTATCCCGCACGGAGAAAAAAATGCGTGCTTTATCGCCCAGCACTTCAATGAGTTTAATCGTCAGGCGCACTTCGCCCTCCTGCGTAAATTTTATCGCATTGCTCAACAGGTTCAACAGAATCTGATTTAATCGCAACGGGTCGCCGGCAACGGTCAATGGAATGTTGTCGTCGATATTCACGATTAAATCAAGACCCTTCTCCTCGGCCTTATACTGAATAGTGCCAATTAATTCCTTCACGGAGTTGCGTATTGAAAATGTTTTTTCTTCCAACTCAATTTTTCCCGATTCTATTTTCGAGAAATCCAGGATGTCGTTGATAATTTCGAGCAGGGAGCCGCTCGATGTCTTGATGGCCTTTAGAAACTCTTTTTGTTTTTCATTTAAACTGGTTTGATCCAGCAAGTGCACCATGCCGACAATGGCATTTAGCGGTGTGCGTATCTCATGGCTCATATTTGCCAGGAATTCGGCTTTGAATTTATTGGCCCGCTCTGCCAATAATTTTGCCCGTTCCAATTCTTCGTTTTTTTTGTGCAGCGTGATATCGCGGATGATGCCCTGGAACCCAAGTATAGCACCGTCATCGCCGTATTTTACGGTCGAGGAAACCAGGCAGTCGATGGGATGCCCATCTTTATGGCGCAATTGCACTTCGTAGTCCCGCACCTCTTTTTTATTGCGGATATGATTGGTAAACACCTCTCTGTCGGCGGGATTGGCGTAAATTTTTACAACATCCAATGTCTTTAATTCCTCGGCGCTATACCCCAGCAGTTCGGAAGTGGCCTTATTAAAGGTTTCAAACTTACCCGATACGGTACTCAGGTAGATGGCATCGCTCAACTGGTCGAGCAACTGGCGGTATTTTTCTTCGCTTCTGAATAAATCCACCTCCACACGCTTGCGATACACGGAACTGGAAGCGATTAACTCCCGCAACTGGGTAATCAATTGATTGTCTTCGACCATAAGCTGTGCTCCAAATTACGAGATTTCTGATTTGTCTGCAATAAATAAACTTTTCCGGAATTATTTTTACCGCCCAAAGGGGATATGTATTCAACAGAAGTAATAAAATCATTCGTAGAGCAACAGTTATCTGCCTATACATTGCCGCCAGAATTTCCGGGTTTGTACAAGCCGGTGGAATACATACTGCAATTGGGCGGCAAACGCATTCGCCCGTTGCTGACGATAATGTCGGCCAACCTGTTTACCGATGCCATTGAACAGGCTGCCCGGCCTGCCCTTGCGATGGAAGTATTTCACAACTTCACACTCGTACACGACGACATTATGGATGCGGCGCCTCTGCGCAGAGGGGCGGCTACCGTTCATCACAAATGGGATGTCTCCACCGCCATTCTCTCGGGCGATGTCATGTTGATAAAGGCATACGAACTGCTCGCCGACTGCAATCCCGCAATCCTCGCCGACGTATTAAACCGGTTTAACCGCACCGCACGGGAAGTGTGTGAAGGCCAGCGACTGGATATGGATTTTGAGACATCGGAACTGGTTACACCGGCAGAATACATTGAAATGATCCGGTTAAAAACATCCGTACTGCTCGGGTGCTGTTGCTATACCGGCGCATTGGCGGGCGGCGCATCCCAAAGCGATGCGGCGCATTTATACGCCTTCGGCGAATCGCTCGGCATCTGCTTTCAACTGCAGGATGATATTCTCGACACATGGGGCGATTCACAGGTGACCGGCAAGCAACAGGGCGGCGATATTATCCGCAATAAGAAAACCTACCTGCTGCTCAAAGCGATAGAGGCCTGCGATACCGACGAATACGCTCATCTCCGAAATATTTTACACAACAACGCCCTGGCTCCGGAACAAAAGGTTAAAGCGGTTACTGCTTTGTACGAGAAGAAGGGCGTCCGGCAAGCGGCGGAAAGGGAAATGGAAACCTATTTCGACAAGGCCATACGCCAATTGAAGGAAGTAAAGACAGACACTGCAAAAAAAATAATTTTAGAATCCTTTGCACGGGATATTTACAACCGCAAGCATTAACTACATGGTGCGCAGCAATTCTTCCACCTCGCTCAGGATAATGGCAGTGGCTCCCCACACATTTGCATTTTGAATGCGGTAACAGGGGACGTGCATCACCGTACCGCCTCTGGCAAAATCCATTTCGCCTTTAATGGAATTATCCAGTAAAATCCGAACGGGTGTTTCGATAATGGATTCCACCTCTTTCGCATCGGGAATGAAGACGGGTTTTTGGCTGATAAAACCCAAAAACGCATAGACAAAAAAATTGCTCACCGGGATATACAGCGAAGACAATTCGGCTGCAAACTGAATTTGTGTGGAGTCAATACCAATCTCTTCTTCGGATTCCCGGATGGCTGCATGCCAGGGCGAAGTATCGCCCGTTTCAATTTTACCTCCCGGCAGGCTCACCTGCCCGCCATGTGCGCCGTTATATGCCGGCCTTTGAATCATGACGAACTCCACTTCGCCGGCGCCGGGATACATCAACAGCAATACGCTTGCTCTTTTGGCCTGCATAAAGTCATCTGCCAGAAATGGCCCCGTAATTCTGCCGGCCGGCGCCATGCGCCGATGTGCCGTTTGACCGGGCAATCCCCTGCTTATCCGCTCCCTGAGTTTTGTAATGAATTCGTCAATCATTACTATTACCATTTGTTAGGGTAGTAAAGTAACGGGTTTTATGTAAATTCGAAAATTGAAAATGATTAAAATAACTCTCATTGCGATTTGTTTAACCGGCATCTCAATAGGCAAAGTCTTTTCGGAGAATGCGCTGGCATTCATCGAAAACAAGGGGCAATGGAACAGCCATATACTGTTTAAGGCGGCGGTAAGGGACGGGAATTTATTCCTGGAAAAAAATGCATTTACCTGGTATTTTTCAAATGCCGCCCAGTTGTTACACAGCGACCATTCCCTCTCTCCCACCAGTGCTAATTTAAAAACACACGCATTTAAAATTTTCTTTGAAAACAGCAATGCCGATGTGCGTATCGCCGGTACTGCAACCCGCACGGAATATTATAATTATTACCTGGGCAACAATCCTTCCGCATGGCAAAGCCGGGTGAGCGCTTATAACAGCGTTATCTATATGAACCTTTACGACGGCATCGATCTGGAAGTGTACAGCCGGAATGGCAATCTGAAATACGACTTCATCATCCATCCGGGCGCCGATCCGGGCCAGATTAAAATCCGCTATGCAGGCCTGGATTCGGTGAAATTGCACAGCACGCAATTATTCCTCTATAACTCGGTGAATACGCTCGTGGAACAAACGCCGTATTGCTATGTCCGCAACGGCAAAACAGCGCAGCAAATTCCATGTGCTTACCTTGTGGCGGGGCACACCGTGCAATTCCAACTACAGGAAGTGTATGACAGGTCACAGACCATTGTAATCGACCCGACCACTTTAATTTTTTCGTCGTATTCGGGATCCACTGCCGACAACTGGGGTTACAGCGCCACCTATGACAGCGAGGGCAATCTGTACGGTGCGGGGATTGTCTTCGATGCGGGATATCCGGTAACCATAGGCGCCTTTGAAGAAGATTTTCAGGGGGGATTTTCATTTTTCCCCTGCGATGTCGCAATTTCAAAATTCAGTCCCACCGGCTCTGATTTGATATACAGCACCTATCTCGGCGGCACTGCCAACGAATTGCCCCACAGCCTGGTGGTGGACACTACAAATGCGCTGATTGCATTCGGCACAACGGGCTCTGACGATTTCCCGGTTACCGTAACCGCTTACGACAACACGTTTAACGGAGGCTATAACGATACCGTCACCTATGTGATCTATTTCCCTCTCGGCGTGGATGCGTTTATCACAAAATTCAATGCCGACGGAACCGCATTAATCGGCTCTACGTACCTGGGCGGTTCGGGTAACGACGGTCAAAACGGCGGTTCGACAGCCTTTAATTACGGCGATCACGCACGGGGTGAAGTGGTGGTGGATGCCGACAATTACTGCTTTCTCGCTTCGAGTACCACCTCCGATGATTTGCCCGTTACCGCAGGTGCCTTCCAGCCTTCGAAGGCGGGCGGACAAGACGGATTTGCCGCTAAATTCAATGCAGACTTAACCGAACTGATCTGGTGCAGTTACCTGGGTGGTTCCCTGGACGACGGCGCCTATTCCATGAAACCGGCAAACGACGGCACCCTGCTCATCAGCGGCGGTACGGCGAGTACCGATTTTCCCACCTCTCCCGGCGCATTGCAAACGGGTTACGGCGGCGGCACCACAGATGGTTTTGTGATGCGCCTCGCTGCGGATGGAACAGAGATGGTTAATGCCACATATATCGGGACAGCCGGTTACGATCAGGTATTTTTATTGGACAAGGATAGCGAAAACAATGTCTATGTCGTCGGACAAACCAGCGGCGATTTCCCGGTTACTGAAGGCGTCTATGCAAACCCGGGCAGTTCTCAGTTTATCACCAAACTGGACACCGGATTATCCGCAATACTCTTCTCGACGGTTTTCGGCTCGGGTTCATCGGTGGTAAATATTTCCCCGACAGCTTTTTTGGTGGATGAATGCGAACAACTGTACGTAAGCGGCTGGGGCGGGACGGTAAACAGCGGCTTCAATCCGCTTACCGGCAATGTAATGGATATGCCCTTAACAGGTGACGCCTACGATGCGACAACCAATGGCAGCGATTTTTATTTTATCGTACTCGGCAATGAGGCGGATGAACTTATCTACGCCACTTATTTTGGCAGTCCCAACGCAGCCGACCACGTGGATGGCGGCACCAGCAGATTCGATAAAAAGGGTATCGTCTATCAGGCGGTATGTGCCGGTTGCGGCGGATTCGACGATTTCCCCACTACCGAAGGCGTATGGTCCAATGCCAACAACAGCATCAATTGCAACCTGGGCGTTTTTAAATTTGAATTCAACTTTTCCGGACCGACGGCAACCGCAAGCGCTGTTCCCTCCTCCGGTTGTTCGCCGTTTACCGTCACCTTTACCAATTCGAGTACCCACGCCGAAAATTATCAATGGGACTTTGGCGACGGCAACACGGGAACAGAAGCAGAGCCCGCACATCTCTATGAAACTCCCGGCACCTATACTATATCGCTGATAGCCTCCGACCCGGATGCGTGTATTCCCAACGATACCGCCTACCTGGAAGTAACGGTGTACGATTTGCCCGAAGCGGGCTTTATATTTTCACCCGATACCATTTCGGTATTCGGACAGGCAAATTTTGCCGATCAAAGCAGCGGTGCACAATCCTGGTTCTGGAACTTCGGTGATGGCACGACTTCAACACTGCAAAACCCCACGCATATTTTCCCCGCGGCGGGGACGTTTACCGTTTGCCAAACGGTAACCAATGCAAACGGCTGTAAGGATTCGATATGCAAACAAATCGAAGTACTGGAAATTTCCATTCTCGACATCCCCAACGCTTTCAGCCCGAACGGCGACGGTATCAACGATATCTTCCTGCCGGTGAATTACGGGTTGTCGGATTTCGAGTTTCGCATCTATAACCGCTGGGGGCAATTGGTGTTCGAAAGCAATGATTCCACCTTCGGATGGGACGGCACTTTTAACGGGAAAGAGCAGGAACTGGGCACCTATGCATATGTAGTTTCCGGCAAGGGGAAAGACAACGCCGTTTATTACCGGCAAGGCAATCTCACCCTGGTGCGCTAAGCGCTTATTGGGCCATTTTTTCAATATACGCCTTCAAATCATCTACCTGGGCGTCGCTCATCCGCTCGGCGGGAAATAAAGGCATATACGCTTTATGCCCGGATTCGGGGTGTGTGCCATGCCGCACTATTTCAAACAACCACCAGTAGTTCCTCTCGAACTTTCTGTTCAGGTACTTGAAATTAGTCTTCGAATCGTCGAAAACTACCTCCGAAACCCCCATGAAGGTATGACAGGACTGACAACTGCGCTCGTACACCAGTTTCCCGGTTTCGGGATTCCCCTTAGGGGTTGTCTCCCAGTTCCGGTCGTAAGGCGGTTCGATAAATGTGGCGGGCGATTTTAAGCTATAGCGCTCTTTGATGCGTTTTATAATGCCGGCGTGTTGTGCCGGGTCGTTCTTTGCATTATTCATCGCCTGTAAATCGGCCTCACTGAAACCCAGATCGGCAAATGAATAGCCGATGCTGTAATAATAGGCGAGTATGGATTCTATCTCCCATGTTTCCAATGGCCTGCCCTGCGAACACTCGGTAGCACATAATTGAATGGCTTCGCGGATATCCCTGTTCGCCGGCAACACAAGGTCGCCGTACTTTTTATAATAGTCGCCGTTATACCAGCTTTCGCGGTTGATGATACCATAAAATGTCGTGCCCTGTAAAAAGGGTATTTGATGAGCATCGGTGTATTTTAACCTTGCCTCCGGGTCGCTGACGCTTAACACCGGGTCTTCAATCCGGGTATTATGGCAATTGGTACACATATAATACCGGCTGATGTATTCGGTTTTCTTACCGCGGTTATCGGTGGTTCGGCCGTGATGTACCATTTCGTAACCCCGCTTAATCATCTCCGGACTCAGATGGGATAAATTCCATGCGGGCAATGGCTCCCCAATCTCGTGCAAAGCCTCAAACACTTTGGTGTCAAGCGTCCAGGTATTTAATGTGTTATTCCTGAAACTATTAAATATCCCCAGCGAACCAATGAGTAAGACAATTAATGCAAGAATGTTAATTTTAGGCATATTTCAGTTTCGTTTTGGAAATTATCAAAAATAATAACGCAAATAAATAATAATTTTTGAAAAAAATTTTGTTTTCATTTAATTGCCATTTACATTTGCTGCATACAATTAGAATTATCGGTTTTAACCGTTAAAATATTGTGTTTTCATGGGGATAGCAGAGGGATCGGTGTCCTACCGTGAACTCTGCTTTTTTTAATTATTTCCTGTTTTATCTTTTCAATATTTCTCCTGGCATTTCATTTGCACCTTAAAGTATTGTGTGTGTTTTCATGGGGATAGCAGAGAGAATCTCAAGATTCGCTCTGCTTTTTTTTTGTCCGTTGTTCAGCGGGCTATATTTCACCCGGCCTTAGTGGTACAAGCCTTTCCAGCATTTCTCTTTCGGGATGTTCCTAACCGGTTACAGGTATTCCCCCCGGTTTTTGGTAACAGTCTCCCCGGTTTCGGCGGATGTAATTGTGTGGAATGAGGAATTATTACTGTGGAATTGTAGAAAGAATCCCCATTACAATTACACAGTAAAAAATGTGCGGGTAGTTATCTTTGCGCATGAATGAAAAAATCTTAATTCTTGATTTCGGTTCTCAATATACCCAACTCATTGCGAGGAGAATCCGGGAATTAAATGTGTATTGCGAAATAGCCCCATGTACCAAAATCCCCGAAATAACCGCAGACATAAAGGGCGTCATACTTTCGGGCAGTCCGTTTTCGGTAAAGAGCCCCGATTTACCCGCATTTGAATTCAGCAAGGTTTTCAATAAACGCCCGATACTCGGCATCTGTTATGGCGCACAATTTATCGCCAGCCATTTCCGGGGCGATGTACAGCCCTCTGCCAAACGGGAGTACGGCCGAGCCTTTCTGCATCTCCTCGACCGGGAGAGCGCATTGTTTTTCAACGTAAACAATGAGAGCCAGGTATGGATGAGCCACAGCGATACGGTAACCAAAGCACCGGAGGGATTTGCCATTACCGCCCGCACGGCGAGTATTGACATAGCGGCATTTCAAAGCATCCCCGGCCGGTTTGACTATCCCATATACGGCATTCAGTTTCATCCGGAGGTAACCCATTCCGTTGCCGGCATGCAGATTCTCGAAAATTTTGTCGTCGCCATCTGCGGTTGCCAAAAGATTTGGACGCCCGAATCTTTCGTGGACGAAACGGTGCGCAACCTGCGGGCTACCCTGCAACAGGATAAGGTGGTACTCGGCCTGTCGGGCGGCGTTGACTCCACCGTGGCTGCCGTTCTGCTACACAAGGCAATCGGCAAAAATCTGACCTGCATATTTGTAAACAACGGCTTGTTGCGCAAACATGAATTTGAAGAGGTATTGACAAACTATAAGGATATGGGATTGCACTTGAGAGCCGTCGATGCCGGCGAGCGTTTTTTGGCGGCGCTGCATGGCATTACGGACCCGGAAGAAAAGCGCAAGTCGATCGGCCGGGTATTCGTCGAAGTCTTTCAGGCGGAAGCCTCTGCGATAGATGGCGTTCAATGGCTCGGCCAGGGGACTATTTATCCCGATGTTATCGAATCCGTTTCGGTACACGGCCCCTCGGCGACCATTAAATCGCACCACAATGTCGGCGGCTTGCCGGATATCCTGCATCTGAAAGTAATCGAACCCTTGCGATCCCTGTTTAAAGATGAGGTGCGCAGAGTCGGCAACACACTGCAAATAAAAAAGGAAATATTAAACCGCCATCCGTTTCCCGGTCCGGGCCTGGCAATCCGGATTATCGATGCCATTACGCCCCAACGGGTGCGCATGGTTCAGGACGCCGATCATATTTTTATCGGTCACCTGAAAAAATCGGGATGGTACGATAAGGTATGGCAGGCGGGCGCCATATTATTACCCGTAAAAACGGTGGGCGTTATGGGCGATGAACGCACATATGAAAATGTGGTTGCGCTGCGTTGTGTAAATTCAAGCGATGGAATGACGGCAGACTGGAGCCATCTGCCCCACGAATTATTATCCGTTATTGCATCCGATATTATTAATCACGTAAAAGGAATTAACAGAGTTGTTTACGATATATCTTCAAAACCACCTGCGACAATTGAATGGGAATAAATATATAAGCATCTTCGCATTGTGTATATTGCTCAGCGCCTGCGCTCTGTTTCAACCGGCGAAAACGCCTGTGGCCGTGGTGGAAGAGAAAGAGGAGAATACTGCCGTTGAACGGGAAGAAATAATTGCGGTAACGGATACGGTTCCGGCAGTCGAAGATACTGTTGTCACTGATGCCATAGCCGATGAGATCTCCGATGCAAAATGGAACAAGCGGCACAGCTATAATATCGCCCTCATCCTCCCCTTCAGCATCGATGCGGAGGAGTTATACTACCTGATGGAAAATGATAATGTAACTGCGTTTCAGCCTTTAGCGGCTATTTCATTTTACGAAGGCGCTCTACAGGCGCTGGATACACTGCGCAGCATGCAGGTGAATCTGCAAGTTTTTACATTCGACATTGCAAAAGACAGCAGTGCGATGTTGCAATTAATCCACAGCGGCAGCCTGGACTCCATGGATGTATTGATAGGCCCCGTCTTTAATGAATGCTTAATCCCTGCGGCACGCTTCGCCAAAGAGCATGAAATATTTCTCATATCCCCATTGTCGCCCTCGCCGAGTATAACCGATGACAACCCGTTTTATATTTTGATGAACCCGTCGCTGGGCACACAACTGCAGGCGCTGGCAAGCGGTTTAAAAAGCAACCACACTGCCGTCAATACGGTAATCATTTGCCGGCCGGATATGCCATTGGAACAGAAACTCGCCGCCGATTTCAAACAGGCGCTGATGAAAAATCCGCAAAATCCCTACGCAAAAAATATTTCTGTGGCTACCAGTATTGAGGCGCTGCACGACAGCCTGCGCACGGGATCTGAAAACTTTATTTTTATCGCTTCACTGGATGAGTTATTCGTAAACCAGGTATTGCGCAACCTGTCGCTGGCATCCCGCAATGATTTTATTTCCGTTTCGGGCCTGGGCAGTATCCTGAATTTTGAAACCGTATCGCTCGACTACCTGGAGTCGCTGCACTTCCACTTCCCGGAGAGTTATTACATCGACCCGCTGGCGCCGAGAACCCTGCGGTTTAAGAATGATTTTATCGCCAGGTATAATGCAGCCCCCGACGAATACGCCGCCCGCGGTTTTGACATCACGTTATATGCCGGATATTTATTATACGCAAACGGCCCTGATATACGCAGGGGCTTTGACCTGGCCAAACCCACTCAATATTTGTTAGCGCCGATTCAACTGAAAGCGGTGACCGATGGAGGCGATTCGGTGGAGTACTACGAAAACCGCGGTGTAACAGTATTGAAGCTCAGCAACTACCGCTTCGAAAAAGTGTACGATTAATCCATGCCGTCGTATCCGAGGATATGCATCATGCTGTCCACTTTTTGCTGTCCGGCAAAGACGGAGTAACGCAGTGAACCGTCGCCGTTTTTATCTATGAGAATATGCTGCGGTGAAGGTATCAGGCAATGTTTTATACCGCCGTACCCCGATATGGATTCCTGGTATGCGCCGGTGTGAAAGAACCCGATGTAGAGCGGCTCGGTCTTGTCCATCACCGGCAAATACACTTCATTGGCGTGGATCTCGGAATTGTAATAATCCATTTGATCACAACTCAGGCCGCCCACGTTTACCCGCTGCACTTCGTTGCCCCATTTATTTACCGGCAGTAAAATGAACCGCTGGTTGATACCCCATGCATCCGGCATGGTTGTCATCAGCGAGTTATCGATCATATACCAGCGCTCGCTGTCGTTTTGCTGTTTTTCGGCGAGCACCTGGAAGATCAGCGCACCGCTCTCGGCAACGGTAAAACTGCCGAACTCGGTAAAGATATCCGGAACCGACACGCCCTCCAGTTCACAGGTCAGTTTAACTTTATTGATGATCTCATCCACCATGTACTGGAAGTCGTAATCAAAACTCAGCGAATTGCGCACCGGAAATCCGCCGCCGATGTTTAAGGCCGAAAGCTCGGGGCATACTTTTTTCAATTCGCAATACACCTTCAGCGATTTGCCCAACTCATTCCAGTAATAAATATTATCGCGGATACCGCTGTTGATGAAGAAGTGCAGCATCCGCAACTTGAACTTCGGATTGGGTTTTATCTTTTCGATATAAAATTCTTTGATCTGCGAATACCTGATGCCGAGCCGGGAAGTGTATAACTGGAATTCGGGCTGTTCTTCGGCCGCAATACGTATGCCGATTTCACAGTCGTTGATAATCATATTCTCGTACTCCTGCAACTCATCGATATTATCCAGTACGGGTATGATCCTGAAGTCGAGATTTGCCAGCTTACAGATGCGCTGTGTGTACTCTCTCGACTTAAAACCGTTGCAGATTATAAATGTATTTTTCGTAATCCGTTTGTTGAGATACAGCTTTTCGATAATATCTATATCAAATGCCGAAGACGTTTCGATATGAATATCGTTTTTCAGCGCTTCGTCCAGCACATGTGCAAAATGCGAGCTCTTGGTACAATAGCAATAGTAGTATTTCCCCTTGTATTCGTGTTTCCCGATGGCATTGCTGAACATGCGCTTAGCCTTCTGTATCTGCTGGCTGATCTTAGGCAGATAGGTGAGCCGCAGCGGCGTGCCGAAGCGCTCGATAAGCTCTTTTAACGGGATTCCGTTAAAATGCAGATAATTATCTTTTACTTCAAAACCTTCCTGCGGAAAATAAAACGTTTGCTGGATGAGATCGAGATAGGTATTTTTCACTTCCTGTTGCTGCGGTTTGGCGTTTTGTACCGGAATATTTTTAGCGGGGTAAAAATAATAACTTTGCAGATATATGAAGAAGGCAAAAATAATTTCAGTAAACTCAGAATTAGGCGCCGGCACACGGGGCGCAGGCCTGGGATTCGACGCCATCCGGGTAGCGGCATGGACCAAGGGCAGCAAGTATTTCAAGGAACACCCGCCCACCATCGTGCCCAGCAACAACGACGAAGTGCTCGACGATATCGAGACGTCGTATTCCATTAAAATCCAGTATATCCTCGATATGTACCACCGGATTGCCGACGAGGTGAAACAGTCGCTGCAGGCCGGAGACTTCCCCATTATCATCTCCGGCGACCACAGCAATGCCGGCGGCACGATTGCAGGTATTAAAATGGCTTATCCCAGGGAAAAAATCGGCGTTATATGGATTGATGCCCATGCGGATATTCACTCGCCCTACACCACGCCGTCGGGTAACCTGCACGGCATGCCCCTGGCAACGGCTGTGGCTATTGACAACAAGGTATGCCAGATTAATCAACCGGAAAAACAGACCATTGAGGCCTGGGAAAAACTGAAAAAAGTGGGCGGTATCACACCAAAAATCACCTTTAAGGAATTGGTGTTTATCGCACTGCGAGATACCGAAAAGGCAGAAAAATTTTTATTGAAAAAGAACAACGCAAAGGTGTACACCGTGCAAAAAATGCGGGAAACGGGGATACAGTTTGTGGTGGACGATGTCATGAAGCGACTGGAACACTGCTCGCATATTTATATTTCCTTTGATGTGGACAGCATGGATGCCAACGTGTCGAGAGGCACCGGCACACCCGTGAAAAGCGGGTTGTACGAAAGCGAGGCATTTCAGTTAATGACCGGCCTGGTGCGCAATCCGAAAGTGTGTTGTATCGAAATTACCGAAGTAAACCCCACCCTCGACAACAAGAAAAACATGATGGCGGAAATTGCACTGGAAATACTGGAACAAGCAACATTGGAAATCGAAAAACGACTGTGATGCACGCCGTTGATTTTTTGCGCAGCGAGATAGAAAAGACGCTCATCCAACTCTACAACACAGACAGGCATACGGACGCTATCCGCCTGGACATCACACCGCCGGATTTCGAGGGCGACTTCACCCTCGTGGTGTTCCCGTTTACGAAGTTATCCGGGCAAAACCCCGCCGCTACCGCCGAAGCTATCGGTTCAGCGCTGAAACAGAATTGCAGCGATATCCGGGCCGTGAATGTGGTAAAGGGATTTCTCAACATTTCCCTTACCGATGCATTCTGGATGGATATCCTCCTCCGGAACCGGGCGATGCGCAACTGGAATACGCATATTGCTAATCCCCAAAAAATCACAATAGAGTATTGCGGACCTAATACCAACAAACCGCTGCACCTCGGCCATGTGCGCAATATGTTGCTCGGCTATTCCACCGCCAATATCCTCGAAGCTGCTGGCTGCGAGGTACACCGGGTGAATATTTACAACGACAGGGGAATTGCCATCTGCAAGAGCATGGTGGCTTACCTGCGTGAGGGAAACGGCGCCACCCCCGAAAGTACCGGCATTAAAGGCGATCATTTTGTCGGCAATTATTACGTCGCTTATGCTAAGATCTTCGAGCGTGAAGTCAGCGCATTGATTGCCGGCGGCAAGACAAAAGAAGAGGCCGAGAAAACCGCACCAGTATATCTCGAGGCAACGGATATGCTGCGCAAATGGGAAAGCGGCGACGCCGGGGTGCTCCAACTCTGGAATACCATGAATGGATGGGTGTATGCGGGGTTTAATACCACCTACGACAGGTTGGGTGTCGCCTTCGAAAAACACTACCTGGAATCCGAACACTTCTCCAAAGGACGGGACCTCGTTTTACAGGGATTGCACAAGGGCGTATTTTTCAAAAAACCCGACGGCTCCGTTTGGGTTGACCTGACCACCGACGGATTAGACGAAAAGGTATTGCTGCGCAGCGACGGCACCTCGGTTTATATCACACAGGATATCGGCGTCGCTCAACAGCGCTATGCGGATTTCAAAATGGATACATCCGTGTATGTTGTAGCCAACGAACAAGACTATCACTTTAAAGTATTAAAACTCGTATTGCAAAAACTGGGTGAGCCCTATGCCGACGGCATCTATCACCTGAGTTACGGCATGGTGGACCTGCCCGAAGGCAAAATGAAGAGCCGCGAAGGCACCGTTGTGGATGCTGACGACCTGATAGAAGAGATCATCAGAAATGCCGGAGAATACATGGATCAGTCCGAGAAGGGTTTAGATTTCAACACCGCCGAAAAGCGGGAAGTGGCGAGGCAAATCGGGCTGGGCGCACTCAAGTATTTTATACTGAAAGTGGACCCGCGGAAGCGCATTGTCTTTAACCCCAAAGAATCCATAGACCTGCAGGGGAATACCGGCCCGTTTATTCAATACACCTATGCACGGATACAAAGCATCCTGAGAAAATGCGGACAAGCGCCCGGGGAAATATCCACCGACAGCCTGCTGCCGCTGGAAAAAGAACTGGTTGTACTGCACGATCAATACCCATCCGTCATTCAAAAAGCGGCGGAGACCTATTCGCCGGCAGACGTCGCCAATTACCTGTACGCACTGGCAAAAACCTTCAATAAATTTTATGCGGAACACCCGGTGCTCAAAGCGGAAACCGCCGGGAAAGAAGCCCTCCGTATAGCGCTGCTGACACTCACCGCCTCCATTCTGCAGCACGGCCTCCGCCTGCTGGGAATTGAAGCCCCGGAAAGAATGTGATTGCCTTAACCAGACATCTCTGCAATGCGCATCTGAAGCTTGTATTTGCCTAAGGAAATGATAGGTGTGGGATAATGGTGAAGATGACTGTATGTAGTTATTACAACATAGAGGATGCATGTTTAAATACACATTAACGTTTCAGGCGCTTAATCAAAATTTCCTG
>CAZBHH010000017.1:0-56841 GCA_964492065.1 uncultured Chitinophagales bacterium
ATCCTAATGATTTGATGTAATTGATCTTTGAGCCGGGGAATATCGACACATAAAATTTTGCAGCTTCCACCGCCTGGGTGTCGTACCATAGATGCGGAATGATTTGTTTGATTGTAGCAGCCATATTATTTGTATCAATATTCAATTTATTGTGCCGGAAGTTTATGCATATCCATATAAAACACCTCCCATAGATGGCCGTCAAAATCTTCGAAACTGCGCTGCAACATGAAGCCGTAATCCTTTGCTTCGACGGGCTCCTTTCCGCCTGCCGCAATTACGGTATCCATCATTGCATCAACTTCTGTCACGCTGTCGAGCGATATGGAGTTAATTACCGAGGTGGTTTTTGACGTATCAGCAATGGATTTTGTAATAAACTTGCTGAATTTTTCATGCGTGAGCAGCATGAGAAATATTTCTTCTGACAGCACCATGCAGGCTGCTGTTTCGTCTGTAAACTGCGGGTTATTAGAGAATCCGATAGCCGAATAAAATGCCATTGATTTTTGTAAATCCCGAACCGGTAAATTGATAAATATCTTCTTTGACATGATTGAGTGTTTTATGTTAAGAGAGCAAATCTGCTATAAATTTACAGTATATGGCGTCAAGATCGATGCCGGCTTACGTTAAATATGCCTGTCCTGGCGTAAGTTATTGCTTTATAATTTTTTGCCTGTAAAAAAATAATAATAAGATAAACAGGGCCGAAATGCCGTAATTGATATCTTATACCTTTCCTTGAATACATGTGCATCATTATACATGGTTAAATACCCCCAATGCCGCATTCCGCTGTACTAACTATTAAAGCACATGCGCCCGTCTGCCGGCTTTAGGGCAGGTGATGAATACAACTTATTTTGGAAGATTCGGCTCTTATTGATCAACTGCAGCAGGACGGTGGCGGATATAACATTTGCGAAGTACAAAATCGGCGCTCATTTCCCTTATTGCAACCCGCCGATTCATGCAATTATTCATTACTCCGGGGCTTGGGCTGTAACAGGCCGGTCTGCCGGTTTACTTACCTGTTTTGTCGGGTTGTAGCTGCGCATCATTCCGGCATCATGACCATAAATGTCCTTGCGGAAATTGAGTATGCCGTCGGCATCCACCCAGGCTGTGAAATACACGATCATAACAGGTACCGGTTTTTCTAATACCACTTTTGTTTCGATGCCGCCGTGCATAACCGAGTCAATGGCCGACTTCGTCCAGGTAGAATCATTGCGCAATAAAAATTCGGCAAATCGCTGCGGTTCACTGATGCGAATACAACCATGGCTGAAATTGCGCTGCGTCTCGGCAAACAGGTTTCGGTTGGGTGTGTCGTGTAAATAGATATCGTATGCATTGGGAAAGATAAACTTTGCCCATCCCAAAGAATTATGTGCACCGGGTTTTTGCCTGACACCGAAAGGAAAATTCTGAGCCGTAAACCTGCTCATATCTATAGTATTAAAATCTACGCTTTTATTATTTGAATAATTGTAAAGCTCCATGTGATTGCGCACTAAATATTGCGCATCCTTTACGAGTGCCGGAAATATTTCATTGCGGATAATACTGCCCGGTACTTTCCAAAAAGGGCTGAAAACGATGTATTCGATTTCGTCATTAAAAATAGTTGTGGATGTGCTGGTGCTGCCGACAATGACCTGCATGTTCCAACTGAGCGTATCTGCCGAATAGATATGCGCTTTAAATTCCGGGATATTCACAACCACGTAATCGCCATGGTAATCCGTCGGTATCCATCGGCAGCGCTCCATGTTGATTTCTATTTGTGCAATGCGGTAATCGGGTGGCGTATTTAAAGCATCCAGAAATTTCTGACCGGCACGGCCGTCCGCGGTCAGGCCAAACCGCCTTTGAAATCTTTTAACGGCAAGCGTTGTCAGCGAATCAAACAATGTGGAACTGTCGGCAACTTGCAGGTCGCCCAGAAGAAATAAGCGGTTCTTTATTGCGACAACGACGGGGAGTGAGTCGCCGGCAGCGATATATTTTTTATCCTTTGGCAGTTGCAAGGGTGTCCATGTTGACGTTTGCGCCAACTCCTTGTAGAATTTCAATTGCTCTTTCAGTAATTCATATTGTTTATAGCGTGGCTGAAAGGATACAAAAGCGGCGGAACTGCCCTGTAGTACCGAATCGAGCAAGGCATCGGAGGCAATTGTCTTGCGCCTGACATACCAACTCAGTTTTCTGCTTTCGGTTTCGCTGATTCCGCCCCATATCTTTTGTGCATAGACAAAAAATTCTGCTGTGAGCAACATCTCAATTTGCTCCGTTGTGGAATTTCTGCCTCCAAATGGTTTGCCGGACGTGATAAACGCACGCATGGCACTGTTTAAATCGGAAATATAAATAACCGTATCCCGCAGTCCTTCGTTGCCCAGCGCATTGAGTATATTGACAAAATTTGTAGCCGCCTGTTTGATGCCGGTGGAGTCGAACCATCCGAATGCGTAATCGTGCTTCCGGTAAAAAGCGAGTATATCGCCTTTGTGATAACTGAACAGCGGGAATGATTCTAGGAATGTTACAATGGAAATGCTGTCGGTTTGTAACGGTACAAATGGAATGGAGGCAGGTGTTTCCACCGAAGAAATTGAATCGACGGCTGCCGGTTGTTCTTTGGTTTTACACGCAGTGATAACCGCCGCAAACAGGCAAAGCAGCAGAAAAGGCAAAGTGGATTTTGAATTGACGGGTTGCATGCGAAATCGAGTTATATCAAAGATAGGTAACTTGTATATTTGTGCAATGGAGTCAAAAGTAATCCACGGTATATCGCTGTTCAGCGATTACGATATTCACTTGTTCAGGGAGGGGAAACACTTTCGGCTATGGGAAAAATTCGGCGCTCATGTGTTTGAACACGCAGGGCAGAGCGGCGTTTTGTTTTCCGTATGGGCGCCAAGCGCCGAGAGCGTGTGGGTAATGGGTTCTTTTAATGATTGGGATAAGGAGCAATACCGGCTTGAGGCTCGTTGGGACTCTTCGGGTATCTGGGAGGGGTTTATCCCCGGTATTTCGGCCGGAGCCTTATATAAATACGTGATTCAGCCCTCCGGGAGGGAGGAACTGTTGGAAAAAGCCGATCCATTTGCAAGGCAGGTGGAAGTGCCGATGCAAACGGCATCCATTATTTTCTCATCCGCTTATACATGGCGGGACAAAAAATGGGTGGCAAACCGCAGGCACTTCGATTTCACCAAACCGATGTCCACTTACGAAGTGCATCTGGGTTCCTGGCGGCGCACCGATGACGGCAATTCGCTATCATACAGGGAGTTGGCCGAACAATTGGTTCCCTATGTAAAGGCATGCGGGTTTACGCATGTCGAGTTCCTGCCCGTAATGGAACATCCGTTTTTTGGTTCATGGGGTTATCAGGTGACGAATTACTTTGCACCTACCGGACGCTACGGGTCTCCCGATGATTTAAAATTTTTAATTGATTCGTTTCACCAGGCGGGCATTGCAGTTATTCTCGACTGGGTACCTTCTCACTTTCCCGGTGACGATTATGCGCTGAAAGAATTTGACGGCTCGCACCTGTTCGAACACGCCGATCAGCGCAAAGGGTTTCACCCCGACTGGAAGAGTTATATTTTTAACTATGGCCGGTTTGAAGTGCTGTCATTCCTAGTCAGCAATGCCTTGTACTGGCTGGAAGAATTTCATGCCGATGGTTTGCGGGTGGACGGCGTTGCGAGTATGCTGTACCTGGATTATTCACGCCGTGAAGGCGAGTGGGTGCCCAATGAATACGGAGGCAATGAAAACCTGGAAGCCATTCAGTTCCTGAAAACGCTGAACTCGGCGGTACGCAATGAGAATAAGGGCTATATAACCATTGCAGAAGAATCAACCGCCTGGCCCAAGGTGACTGATTTGCCTGAAAACGGCGGACTGGGATTCCACTATAAATGGATGATGGGCTGGATGCACGATACGCTGCGCTATTTCGGCAGGGAACCGATCTACCGCAAATACCATCAGAATGAACTGACATTCGGCATGTGGTATTTCCGTTCTGAAAAATACGTCCTCGCTATTTCTCACGATGAGGTAGTTTATGGTAAAGGCAGTTTGCAAAACAAAATGAGTGGCGACGAATGGCATAAATTTTCAAACCTGCGCCTGTTGTATGGATACATGTTTACACATCCGGGCGCTAAACTGTTATTTATGGGACAGGAATTTGCGCAGTTTCACGAATGGAACCACGACGGGCAATTGGACTGGGATGCATTACAGGACGAAAAATACAAAGGAGTTCAGGCATTGATAACCGATTTGAATTCGTTTTATACCCAACAGGGCGCTTTGCATGCTCTGGATTTTTCCGATGACGGGTTTTTGTGGACAGATATCGATAATCCCGATGACAGCCTGTTGTGTTATATGCGCAGCTCAGCAGACAACCATATCATTGTCGTGTGTAATTTCGACCAGCAGACTCACCTGGAACGGAAGATAAAAGTACCTGCCGGTTCTGTCTATGAAGAGATACTCAATACCGATGATGAAAAATATGGCGGATCGGGGTTGTTGAATCCACATCCGCTTACTCCGGAGCTTCAACCTGATGACGCCGCTGAAGAAGCAGGAGATGAAAAAGCCGGAACAGATGCAATAGCGAAAGAGGAAAAAGAACAACCCCTCCCGTATTACATTACACTTATGGTGCCGCCATTGTCTATGCTGTTGTTGAAACCGGTAAAGTAGAAAGCCATGAGAATTGCAGTTGGGGATCATTGCAATTAACTCTTGGGAAGTATCACCTTGAAAAGTCTTTCAGCGATTCTGATATAAGCCCATCATTGAACGGAATGCTCCGTCATTTTCTGAAAATTGGTTAAAGTATCTTAAACTGTTTAAAAGGTAAATTGCAAATTGGGATTTTCAATTGTAATGACTGTAACATTGCAGTGACAACCAAATTGCAATGAAGGCCACACTTTTCATTACCCTGTTATTTTGCCTGGCACTTTCCGCCAGGGCGCAATCTATCATCTCCGGGACAGTGCGGGACTCCGGCGGGGAAGCAGTAGCATTTGCCAATGCCATTCTCTTTAATGCCGTTGACAGCCAAATGGTAAAAGCGGAAATTACCGACATGGACGGACTGTTTAATTTGACAGGATTATCACGGGGCACATATCGGTTGAAAGTGAGTTTTGTCGGATATGCGCCGTTTGAGTCCGGAGAATTTACACTGGGCGATAATGCGGTTAAAACCTTTGACAGCATCCTGTTGCAGCCGGATGAAAACGTATTGGAAGCCGTTGAAATTACTACCGAGAGAGCCTTGATAGAAGTGCAGCCCGATAAAACCGTTTTTAACGTGGAGGGGAGCGTCAATGCAACGGGCAATACAGCATTGGAATTACTGCGCAAAGCGCCCGGAGTGATGGTGGACAATGACGATAATATTATATTGCTCGGCAAGAGCGGCACAAAGATATATATAGACGGAAAGCCCTCGCCACTGGGCGGTGAGGATCTTGCAATACTGTTGCGCAGTATGCAGTCGTCCGAGATAGATGCGATTGAAATCATTACCAACCCATCGTCAAAATACGATGCGGAAGGCGATGCGGGCATAATTAATATCCGGCTGAAAAAGGACAAGAATTTAGGCGCTAACGCAAATATCAATCTCGGCTACAACCAGGGCTTTTACGCAAAATATAACGGTACGGTGAATATGAACTACCGCAACAAATCGGTAAACCTGTTTGGTATGTACAGCCTGAATAGCGGCACCTGGCGCAGTACCATGGATTTTGACAGTTATATGGATGCCTTTAACACATTTACCAACAGCATGAATAAATATTCGGGCAACTATAACAGTTTTAAACTCGGCGCAGATTTTTTTATTGACAAGATGAGTACTATTGGTTTCATAGCGGATGGTTCGCTGTATAACTGGTCGAATTACAGCAATAGTATTTCTCAAATATTTGATGCCAATACGAATATGCCGTTATCCGACCTGGTTGCCGGCTCAGAGGCCTTAGGCGACAATGTAAACCTGCACGCCAATATCAATTACCGGTTCGATAACCTGGAAGGCAACACCTGGAGTATCGATGGCGATTTCGGCAAGTACGATAATTTAAGCAATTCCTATCAGCCAAACACCTATTACGATCCCATTGCGGATACAACTATGGATGTTAATATATATACCTCTGAAGCGCCAACATCCATTCTGCTTTATACCGCCAATGTGGATCACGAGCGCAAACTCGGCAACGGCAAACTGGGAGCGGGGATAAAATTTTCCTATGTCACCACCGATAATACATACGATTTTTTTGAATTGATAAACGGCATTGAAGTGTTGGATGCATCCCGTTCCAATCATTTTGTTTACGAAGAAAATATCAATGCCGCATATATCAATTACGCTTTTGCAATTGATAAAGTAAATATTACACTGGGCCTGCGTGCCGAACAAACCAATAATACCGGTACGCTAACCAGTTTGCAGGAAACGGAAGACAATACGGTTTCGAGAAGCTACCTGGACCTGTTTCCATCCGGTGGCATTGCGTTCAACATCAATCAGAAAAACGCATTGCGGTTAAACTACAGCCGCCGCATTCAAAGGCCGGATTACCAGGATCTGAATCCGTTTGAATTTAAGATAAACGAGTTGAGCTATCAAAAAGGCAACCCGTTTTTGCAGCCGCAATACACGCAATCCGTACAACTGACGCACACCTATAATTATTCGCTCAGCACCACCCTGCGCTACAGTTATACCAGCGATTTCTTCAGCAGCCTTTCCGACACTGCTTCCGACGGCGCCGGATATATCCAGACGCTAAATATCGGCAACCAACAGGTTATCGGTTTAAATGTGAGTTATCCGTTGAGCATAACCAAATGGTGGTCCACTTATACAAATACCGGCGTGTACACACTGCACAACGCAGGTGTTATTTCCGAAGGTCGCACCATCGCATTGACTCAGACCTCATTCAACCTGTATCATCAATCTACCTTTAGTATATCAGATAAATTCTCGCTGGAACTCTCGGGCTGGTATAATTCGCCATCGGTTTGGGGTGCGGTGTTCCAGACAAAGGCCAACTGGAGCCTGGATTTGGGCGCTCAATACAAAGTGCTTAAAGATAGGGGCAATATTAAATTGGCCTTTACCGATGTATTTCATACAGCGCCATGGGATGCCGTTCAGGATATCGATGGGCTCTATATGACCATTAACGGTTCATGGGAAAGCCGGCAGTTGCGACTGAGTTTTTCTTACCTGTTCGGCAATGAACAGGTGAAGGAATTTAAAAACCGCAAGACGGGCATCGACGATGAAAAAAACCGCATTGATGGCGGCGGCGGAAATACCGGGCCTGGCGGCATGTAATTTATGGCAACCCCGCAACGGAAATGAAATTTAGGCGGTTTGTCGTGCATTTTATTTTCCTTAATCACATCTTAATCTTTACTGCCGTATCAACCTGTACATATTTCTTAACTTAGCGGAGTGCGAACACTGTTATTGCCGTTGTCATGGATTTATTCCGGTATAGTCACTCTGCGTAATTTTCTGTACGATGCAGGGTGGCTGCGCAGTTTCCGTTTTGACTTCCCGGTGATTTGCATCGGTAATTTAAATACCGGCGGTACCGGCAAAACCCCCCATTTAATTTTCATCGCCGGCTTATTGCAGGAAGGTAACCGCGGCGCCGTGATCAGCAGGGGATACCGCCGCAACACCTCCGGTTTTATTGTGTCAACGGCCAAGTCTCTCGTGAGAGATATCGGCGATGAACCTAAACTTATAAAACAAAAAATGCCGGGTTTGGAAGTAGCTGTATGCGAAAACCGCTTTATCGGTATCAGCACCCTGTTGCAGGAAGTGGAAGGCCTGACATTTATCCTGATGGATGACGGATTTCAGCATCGCAGGGTTAAGGCGGGGTACAATATTATATTGACGGCTTACAGCGATTTATTTATTGATGACAGAGTTTTACCTGCGGGGAATTTGCGTGAACCCACCACAGCCCTGCACCGGGCAGATACCGTGATAGTTACCAAATGCCCGCCGTCCATGCTCAAACGGGAAGCGGCCGAATTGCGCACTCGTCTGCAATTGCTCCCCCATCACAAGTTGTTTTTTACCACGCTGGAATACGAGCCCTTGCGGCCGTTGTTTCCCGGATCTCAAAACAAAAAGACTCCCGAAACCAATCGCTGCCTGCTCGTCTCAGGCATTGCCAGTGATTCGCATATCACAGAATTTCTCCGCAGCCGATTTCATTTTGTGGAGCGGATGGCATTCGCCGATCACCATTTCTTTACAGAGCGGGATTTAACGGCAATCCGGCAAAAGTCCGAAGGCAACGCCGTTTTGATCACCACGGAGAAAGATGCCGTTCGCCTCGCCGAACAGGAATCGCAGATACGCAATTTAAAAATGGATTTTTATGTGTTGCCGGTGCGGGTTGCCTGCCTGTTTGATGCGGAAGCGGAGTTGGCGTCTGAATTGAAAGCGTATATCCACCGCGAATTTATTTCGGTTTAACGAGCCGAAGTTTAACTTTGCCGCAATGGAAGAAATTATTAATAACCTCATGCGCCAATTATCCCAAGCCGTTGATTTTATCAAAGGACAAACTGCATTTAAACCGGAATACGGCATTGTTTTAGGTACCGGCCTGGGCAACCTCGTTTCGCACATTGATATACACTGCGAAATACCGTATAGCGCTATTCCGCATTTCAGGGTTTCAACAGTGGAAAGCCATACGGGTAAACTTATTTTCGGGGAACTGGAGGGCAAGAAGGTAGTAGCCATGCAGGGGAGGTTTCACTTTTACGAAGGATACTCGATGGCGGATGTAGTCTTTCCGGTTCGGGTTTTAAAGCGCCTGGGAATTTCTTCTGTTTTTATCTCCAATGCGGCGGGAAGTTTAAATGCAAATATCAACAAGGGCGATCTGATGATAATCCGCGATCATATTAATTTGCAACCCTCCAATCCATTAATTGGAATTAATGTACCGGAGTTAGGACCGCGGTTCCCGGATTTATTGCACGCCTACGATCGCCGTTTAATTCAAAAGGCTTTGGATATAGCGGCAAAACATGGCATCACCTGCCATGCGGGCGTGTATATCAGCGTGCCGGGGCCCATGCTGGAAACCCCGGCGGAATACAATTACCTGCATATCATCGGCGGCGATGCGGTGGGCATGAGCACCGTTCCCGAAGTGATCGCCTGTGTTCACATGGGGTTGCCCGTATTTGCTCTTTCCGTTATTACCGATAAAGGATATCCGGTGGATGAGATTGAACCGGTAACCGTCGAAGACGTAATAGCCGTTGCAATGGAGGCCGAACCGAAAATGACATTGCTGCTGAGAGAATTAATTGCATCACTATAATATTTTTCTTTTGATTCGACCGCAAACGCATACGATCAAACCGATATTATTGTGTATCTCCGTTATTGTATTGCTTTTGGCCAATCGCCCGAAAGGCTTTGCGCAACTGGATACATTAACAGCGGATTCCGTTTCCGCATATTTTGCAGATACGATACAGCGCAAAACGGAATATTTTACCCAATCGCATTGGAACACATTTGTGGCGGTAGATACGTCTTTGTTGCAAATTCAAAAGTATAATCCCGTGCGCAGGCAGGACATTCCCTTTGCGTATCTTACCAACCTGGGAGCGCCGTACTACAACCGGCTCTTGCAGTTCGACAGGGAATTGGGTTTTGACATAGGGCGCAATACTATTGCGCTGTATCAAAATCATATGACGGACTTATCGTATTACCGCACCAATGCCCCCTTTACCGAAATTTTTTATTTGCTCGGCACCAAGGGCGAACAGTGGATCTGGTTTAAACACATTCAAAATATTTCGCCGCAACTCAATTTTGCATTGGGTTTCGACAAACCTGTCGCCACGGGCTATTATTTGCGTGAGCGAAAATCGTATAGCAATGCCGACCTCACCGTTGCCTGGCGGACAAGGAACAATCGTTACAAGGCCTACCTGGGAATCATCTATAACGAAGTTGCCAATGAGGAAAACGGTGGAGTTGCAGTTGATTCACTTTTCGATTCTTATACAGGGCCCCGCAACTTAGCCGAAGTGTTCAGGGACAACAGCATTACCGAATGGCACAGTATGCAGGGACAATTCACACATACCTACGACTTCGGAAAAACGGTAGATAGCCTTACGGGCGATACGACCGTCGTCAGCACGTTTGTGCCGGCTGTTCAATTGTTGCACAGGCTGGGCGCTGCTGATTTTGATTACAGTTTTAAAGATGCAGATGGGGATAACAGTTACTACCCGGTTATCTACGCAGAGGCTGATACCCTGCGGGATGTGTCGGATGTGGATGGCTTTTACAATTACATTTCAATTGGCAACCTGCATTTGTTTAATCCCGACTCACTGCCGCTGTTGTGGGAAATTTCGGTCGATCAACAAACGTATAACCTCAGCGACAACTCGGGATCGCACACCAAATTTTTTTTAATCCCCGCTGCGACACTGCACTGGAATATCGCAGATGGGCTGTCGCTGTACGGAAAAGTGGGGAGCGATGTAATTCAAAGCGACTTATCGGGCAGCGCCGCTTTGAGAAAAGAGCTGAAACATCTCAACGCCGGGATGAATGCGGTATATAAAAAGATTGAACCCAACTGGATGATGCAGCATTATAGCGGTTTTGCTTATCGCTGGGATACTGCATTGGATGATATTCAATTTCAGAGTATCGGACTATATGCGGAAGTGCCAAAATGGGTTTCTTCACTCAGCGTAAATGTTTGCAATTTCGACAATTACGTGTTTTACGATACTGTGGCGTTGCCCTTCCAGGATCCGGGCGCATTTCAATCGGTTCAACTGCTGTTGAAACAACATATGCAGTTCGGCAATTTCTATTTGGACAACGTATTTCAATTGCAATTTCTGAGCAAATACAAAAAGTATTTTCCATTCTACGCATCCAATCATACGTTCTATTTCATGCGCAACCTGTTTAAGTCTGCATTGATTATTCAAACAGGATTGGATGTTTGGTACGCCACCGATTATTACGGATACGGCTATAATATTACTACCGGGCAATTCTATTTACAGGACGATACCAAACTCGAATTTTCACCGGTGGTGGATGTATTTGTCAATTTCGATATCAGGACACTTCGGTTCTTTCTCAAGTTTGACAATGTCGCTATGGGCCTGTTCGACCGTGGCTACTTCGAAGCGCCCGGGTACCCGATGCAGGATCGCACATTTAAAATCGGCATCGACTGGCAGTTGTATTACTGATGAAAATGTGTAAATGGCCGGAAAATACTGCAGGTATAATATTCCAGAGCGTATTGTCTCCTCCAATTCTGAATATATGATTTATAAACCCGGCACGACATTTTCGTGTCCATATCGCATTTTACCTTGAATATGATTGTATCGAATGCGGCAAAGCCGGCATAAAATCTAAGCGACAATAAATGCTTCCTAAAGTAATCTTCATACGGTTTCTCACTTTCTATAATTATTCCGTTTCGTGTTAATGCCAATTTCAATGCCTTTTAATATACTATTTCCAAATAACCATGTCCATGTGTATGGTGTACCTCTATGCACCGGGCAATTACCGGGTAAGATTCTTCTTTATAAATAGCAGTGTGATCCAATGGTGTTTTCCTGGAGAAAAACGGAAAATGTATTTGAAATCAGTTAAGTCATATTTTATTGAGTTTTCCCCCAGAGTCTTATTACCGGCAATCTGAAAAAAATTAAATATAACCGCCGTATTCTTCTGAGACTTCATAGTTTATCGCTTATGGTCTGAAAGGGGAGGCGAGAGTGTGATTGTTTGTTTAACACACACAAAAACAAATATTTAGAAGTAATTCAGTACTAAAATAATTTAAATCTTCCCCCCACCTTAAAAGAAAAGTGTTAAAAAATTTGCAGGTATTCCTGTTCTGTTTCTATCTTTGACCGAACGTTCAGTCAATAATTTGTGGCACCGAGAAAGCAGGAAAAATTAGAGGTAATCCGCGAGCAGAGCCGGTCTAAGATTTTATCGGCGGCGCTCAGGCTGTTTAGCAAGAAGGGATTTAATAACACATCCATAAATGACATTGCCGGAGAGGCCGGCATATCCAAAGGATTGATGTACAATTATTTTAAAAGTAAAGAAGAATTACTTGAGCAAACGCTTTTGATGGTTTTGGATAAAATCTTCGGGGTGTTTATTCCCGCTGCCGAAATTAAAGACCCCGGGAAACGTCTCGAATTCCTGATTCGGACAAATTTCGATCTCGTTAAAAAGGATCCGGGATTTTGGAAGATGTTCGTCGCCCTCTCTCTTCAATTGGACCGGGAAAGCAAAGCCTTTGCCATCATTGGCAGCTACTGGAATCAGTTGTTTGCCAATGCGATTGACATTTTCACCGAAATGGGTTTTGAAAACCCCAAAAGCACGGCTTACCGGTATGGCGCATTGATGGATGGGTTGGCAATGCATTACTTGTTACTCGGCGAAGCGCAATATGCGCAGTTTGAAGAGACGCTCGAAAATGCAATCAAAGAATTCTGCAAACCCAAAAAATAAAATGAATCAAAAATAAACATATGAAAATGTTAAACATTATAGCGCTACTTGTCATTCCGCTTTTCATGTCGTTCTCTTCTCCCGATGACACGGCCTATGAAATTGTGCGCAAAATGGATGAGAAAGTAAAAGGGAAAACGACGCATGCTGACATTACCGTAAAAATCATTCGCCCGAAATGGGATAGGGAGATGACCTTGAAGTTATGGACGAAGGGTTCCGACTATTCAATGATTTACGTTACTGCCCCTGTGAAAGAAAAGGGCAATGCGTTTTTGAAACGGAATAAAGAAGTTTGGAATTGGGTACCCGGCATTGAAAAAATCATCAAACTGCCGCCCTCCATGATGTCGCAGTCGTGGATGGGTACTGATTTTACCAACGACGATTTGGTAAAACACAGCTCCGTACTCAACGATTATACCCATCAACTCGCCGGCGAGGCGACTGTTGACGGCAGCGCCTGTTATAAAATAATTATGACGCCGAAACCCGATGCATCGGTAGTTTGGGGCAAGGTTATTTCCTACATCGACAAAAAAGAATACATTCAGCGCAAAGCGGAATTTTACGACGAAGACGATGTCCTGGTAAATATACTGAAGGGTACGGATGTGAAAATGCTGGGCGGGAAAATGCTCGCCTCAAAAATTGAAATGACGCCCGTGGATAAACCCGGTAACAAGACGGTGCTGATTTACAACACACTCACTTTTGACCAGCCTATTGCCGACGATTTTTTCACACCCGACAAAATGAAGACACTGCAGTAATATGATATATTTTAAATTGGCCTGGAAAAATATCTGGAGAAACAAACGGCGCAGTCTCATCACTGTCGGGTCGGTTTTGTTTGCCGTATTCTTCGCCGTTTTCCTGCGTTCGATGCAACTCGGAATGTACGACGAGATGATTGATGCTGTCGTCAGGAGTTGGTACGGGTATATTCAGGTGCACTCCAAAGGATACTGGGAAGAACAGTCGCTGGATAATGCATTTGAAAGGGATTCAGCGGTTGAAAAGTCCATTTTACAAAATGAAAATATCCTGAACGTCGTACCGCGGGTGGAGGGATTCGCACTGCTTGCCTTCGGCGAAACCGTGAGAGGAGTCCAGTTGACGGGAATAGATCCGGAAATCGAAAATGCGCTGTCAGGATTAAAAGATAAAATAACTGCAGGCAGGTACATACATGCGACCGGCAATGAGATACTCATTTCCGAGGGATTGGCACATCAGCTCAACATACACATCGGCGATACGCTGCCGATGATAGGCCAGGGTTTTAATGCCGTTACCGCTTCCGGCAAATACGTGGTTGCCGGGATGGTTAAACTCGTTTCCACGCAGATGAATAATGGTTCGGCATTTCTTCCCTTAAGCGCCGCACAGGATTTTTACGGCACAGGCAACCGGTTGACAACACTTGCCATACAACTGAAAGAGGGTAAAGACCTCGGCAGCACTGTTGAAAAACTGATGGCGACACTGGATAATAGCAGTTATGAAATAATGGACTGGAAAGAAATGCTGCCGGAGTTAGTCCAGATGATACAAGCTGACAGTGCCGGTGGCGAAATCATGGTGTTTATTCTGTATATGGTTATATCCTTCGGCATTTTCGGTACGCTGTTGATGATGGTTAGCGAAAGAAAATACGAGTTCGGTGTGTTGCTGTCGATAGGCATGAGCCGGATGCGCCTGAGCGCCGTGCTGCTTTTGGAATCACTAATGATTTCATGTATCGGCGTGGTGAGCGGCATTTTAATTTCCCGGCCATTTACGTATTATTTCAATGCACATCCCATCACATTAACCGGGAGAGCAGCAGACACATTGCGGAAGTTTGGTTTTGAACCGGTCATGCCGACACTGCTCGATTTATCCATTCCCGTTGCGCATGGTTCCGCCGTTTTAATAATAGCCTTGGTGCTGTCGCTCTATTCGGTTGTTTCAGTTTATAAACTCAATCCCGTGAAAGCGGCTAAACGATAAATGCTATGATACAAAAAATTGCCTGGAAAAACATTTGGAGAAACAAGCTGAGAAGTACGGTATTAATCTGCTCCATTGCCCTCGGTATCTGGGCGGGTTTGTTTCTCATGTCGATGACAACCGGATTGAATACCCAGCGCATCGGCAACGCCATCAATTCCGGGTTGGGGCATATCCAGGTGCACAATCCGGAGTACATCAACGAATACAACCCGAAATTCGGGATAGAAGATACGGTTGCAGTGATGCATGCAATCCATAATATCCCTGACATTAAGGGCTGGGCATTGCATCAAAATTTTACCGGGATGATTGCATCGCCTACGGGTGGCTTTGGTGTTGCAATTACCGGGGTGACACCTCGAAATGAAGAAAATGTCACCTCAATAGCAACAAGTATAAGGGAAGGCAGCTACTTTGGATCAGATAAAAAAAATCAAATTGTAATCGGCGAAAAACTGGCAAACAAACTGAAAGTGAAACTGAACAATAAGGTAGTCATCACCTTTCAGGATCAAAACGACAATATCGTTTCTGCCGCATTCAAGATATCCGGTATTTACAAGACATCATCTTCGCGGTTTGACGAGGCAAATGTGTTTGTCTCGCAACTTGATTTGAATAATATTACCGGTTCATCCGCAGGGGTAAATGAAATCATACTTTTTGTCGACGATGTCAAAGATGTACCGAAAGCGGTTGCTTCATTGAAAAAACAACTCCCCAACCTGGCAGTTCGCAGTTGGGATGAAATCAGCCCTGAATTGGGTTATGCAAACGAGATGATGACCATCGGGCTTTCGATATTCATATTTATTATTATCCTGGCCATGTCGTTCGGCATCATCAATACCATGCTCATGGCAGTACTTGAGCGGCAGCGTGAATTGGGAATGCTGTTATCGGTAGGCATGAATAAATCCAAAATATTTTCGATGATTTTAAGCGAATCGGTATTTATATCACTGATCGGCGGGCCTGCCGGTATTCTCGGCGCTCTTTTTACTATTCGCTATTTCGGTATCGAAGGGATAGATCTGTCGGCTATCGGCAGCGGCCTCGACAGCCTGGGCGTTGGCAGCGTAATCTACACCCGTCTTGACAGTGAAATGTATATCATCATCACAATAACGGTTTTAATAACATCCGTATTAGCTTCGGTTTATCCTTCACTGCGGGCAATTCGCATGAATCCGGCCGAGGTAGTGCGTCAAAACTAAACGTATATGGCATTAATAGAAGTAACAAATATCTCCAGGGTTTACAATCCGGCCACCGTTCCCGTAAATGCGTTAAACGGTGTTACGCTTAGTGTTGAGGAGGGAGAGTTTACCGCAATCGTGGGGCCTTCGGGCTCGGGGAAAACCACGCTGCTTAATATTATCGGCGGTTTGGACAGCCCGACAGATGGCGAATTGTGTATTGCCGGAAATAATATTTCGAAATTGAAGGGAAACAAACTCATTGATTTTCGACTGAAAAATATTGGGTTTGTTTTCCAGGCCTACAACCTCATTCCGGTACTCACGGCAAAAGAGAATGTGGAATTTATCATGTTGTTGCAAAACTGGGAAAAGAAAAAGCGGGAGGCGAGAGCCATTCAGTTACTCGATGCAGTGGGTTTAAAAGATACATTAAATCGCAAACCTTCAGAATTGTCGGGCGGGCAACAGCAGCGTGTTGCAGTAGCGAGGGCGCTGGCGTCGCATCCGCGGTTTGTATTGGCCGACGAACCCACTGCCAACCTGGACGGCGTTTCAACCAATAATCTGCTGGACATTATGGCAATGCTGAATGCGGATGAGAAAATGACCTTCCTGTTTTCAACGCACGATCAGCGGGTAATCGACCGGGCAAAACGGGTAGTCACACTGGAAGACGGCCATATAAAATCAGATGTCAGAAAATGAAACGCACGGTATGGATAGCCGCACTTTGCATTTTCGCCATGTACTGTTCTGCGCAAAGCGACTCCTCGTCCTCAGCGAATGGTATAGATGAACAATCTGTTTTCAGCATACACGGATATCTTAAAAACCTCAACGGGTTAATGCTGTATCCCGATGAGGAATCTATGCAATGGGGGGTGTTTCACAACAGAATAAATATGCGGTGGATCTCCGGCAGCCGGATCAGTGCTGCACTTGAAGTGCGCAACCGCATTTTATACGGAGAGGCAGTGAAATTAAATGCCTATCCTTCCGCATTTCTGGATGCCGACAGGGGTATTGTCGATTTGACGTTTCTGCCCTTTGATACCAGGTCGGCAAAAATGGTCAGCTCGGTAGAAAGGCTGTGGACGAGAATTGACCTGGAGAAGTTTGAAGTGATTGCCGGACGACAACGCATTAACTGGGGTGTAAATCTGGCATGGAATCCCAATGATATTTTCAATACCTATTCATTTATGGATTTCGATTACGAAGAGCGACCGGGTAGCGATGCCGTTAAACTGAGAATTCCCATTGCCGAAATGTCTTCTGTTGAATTTGCCTATAAAGCCGGAAAGCAGAAAGGCGATGATGTGTATGCCGGGCTTTATAAATTCAATTACGCCAATTTCGATTACCAGTTTCTCGGTGGCGTTTATGAAGGTGATATAATTGCGGGCGCCGGATGGGCGGGCAGTATAGGCAATATCGGGTTTAAGGGCGAAGGCAGTTATTTCCATCCGACGGAAACACCTGCCGACACCAGCGGTATGGCTGCGGCATCGGTGGAATTCGATTACACTATAAACGGCATCCTGTACATCAACACATCTTACTTGTTCAACAGCAGCGGTCTGCGCTCTGTATCGGCTGTTACTCAAGATATTTTAAACAGCGGTATGTTGCTAAGCCCAAAGAGCCTGAGCCCTTCACGCCATTCGGTATTCCTTCAAATAAACAGCATCTCGAGTCCCCTGTTTACGGCGGGCATTTCTTTTATTTACTTTTTTGAAATCAACGGGATGTATCTGTTTCCGTCTGCGACATATTCCATTAATGACAAGTGGGAGATAGCGGCATTCCTGCAAAGCTTCTGGCTGAACAATAACACGATGCACAGCGAAATCCAAAATGCAGTAATGCGCATTAAGTTTTCTTTTTAAATGCAGTACATACCGGGCGTTAACGGACATTCCGTTTTTTATTCGGGCTACACAAAGCATTGCCCGGCGCCATCCACCGGAAGATTTACCGCTGCATCCCGGTTTAATTACGCATTCGTTTTTACAATATACAACACCTGCCTGAAAATGCCCGCTATGTTTCTGAAGGCAACGTGCTCGACGGTGAGATGGTGTTTTGCAAACAGCGATTGCCATTCCGCATCGGTGCGATTGGTGCAGGGGCAGGGTGAATATCCCAAATTGATAAATGTATCCGTTGCCTTTGTCGCTAATTCCTGTAGCGGGTTTGAATAGACATCTTCAATTATGACGAGCCGCTTGCAAATCCTGGCGCTTTCCAACAGCACGGTTTCGTTGTTTTGGATATGGTGGAGAACGGTTAATAACAAGCCGTAATCAAAGGATGTATCCTCAAAAGGCATGTGTAAGCCATTGTATATTACCGGTTCGGTTTCGGGGTGATAATTTCCCTTATTGATGTCGAGTGGCGTAACCGTAAATCCCTTTTGCCTGAGTGAAGCGGTGACCATGCCGCCGCCGGAGCCGATATCAATGATATTGGATTGCGCTTTCAGGTGTGGCAAAAAAAACTGAATTTTTTTCTCAGTGAGTTTTCGTCCACCTGTTTGGATATACCACTTGCGCAGTGGGGATATTTTCTGAATCGCAAATAAGACCATGCCTTTAGTACTCAGCGGTTTCTTATTCCTCAAATCGCAGGGCAGCGCCGTTGATGCAATACCTTAACCCGGTGGGTTGATCGGGGGCATCTTCAAATACATGGCCCAAATGAGCCCCGCAACGTGCACAATGTACTTCCTTGCGCATATATCCGATATCGTAATCTACTTCGGAGCCCAGGTTCTCCTCGTGAATTGGCGTGTAGAAACTCGGCCAACCGGTGCCGGATTCAAACTTTGTGTCGGATGAAAACAAGGGCAGCCCGCAGGCGATGCAGTAATACGTTCCCTTCTTTTTATTGGCGTTTAACGGATGGGTGAACGGGCGCTCTGTTCCGTGTTGCCGGGTGACGAAATACGCCTCCGGAGAGAGCTCGGCTTTCCATTCGGCATCTGATTTGGTGATTGCATTTCCATCATATATTTCCGATGGGTCCCCTTTTGAAGTCGTTGCGGTACCGGGAATATTCGAGCCGTTGTTGTTTGTTGTCTGCGATTGACCGCATGCGGCCAGTAACAACACGCTAATGGAGAGAATGCCAATTGTCAGTTTGTTAAGCATGGCTGAAATCGTTTAGTACAACATACAGAAAATAATTAAGTTTAGTTTTTTTAAAAGAATCGGCAGCGGGTATTTATCTTCGCAGGTATGAAGCTACGGTTTTTATTGCACGTGCATGCCTGTTTTCTCGAAAAGGCCACTCACAATCCACTGCACGGTGAACACATTATTTGCAGGTTATACGATAAAGACCTGGTACAGGACGATTTGCTGGGAAGCGCAACCCCCAATGCCCGCGGGAAAGTGCATTTTACGATAGACCCTGAGCAGTACGGCGAATTGCGCAGTTTAGTTGATAAATTTCCCGATTTGTATATCGAGGTTGAATCACAGGGTGAAATACTCTTTACTACACCGGTAGCGACGGATATCAAGGCGCTGGAAGACGGCTCATTCAATATGCAGGAAGGAGAGTCTGTCGATTTGGGCACTTTCCTCGTTTAATCCGTTTTGGATGTGAGTGCTTTGCGCTCCAACCGGTCAATGCGCAGGAAAAGCAATGCCGTTATAATGGTAAATACGACAATAGCCCACCACAGGGTGGGGTAATTCCACTTGCTGATGATGGTCGTACTTGCAGAAGGCGCAATGATAAAGGCAACAGCCCATGCCAGTGTATAGATTCCCACATAGGTGCCGCGGGTTTTGACCGTGCCCCGGTGTACGGCAAATGAAACCATAAACGGCATGGCAAACATCTCCGCAAAACTCAGCAAAGCCATTGCGACAAATAATACCGCAACTGCCGGAAACAAGAGGATGAGCATAAATGAGGCGGCGAGTAAAAACGTTCCGAAAACAATGAGAGCGGTTGGGCGGAATTTTTTCTCTATGTAATATACCAGGATCATTTCAAACAGGAAGACGATGAACCCGTTAAACCCGATCAGCAACCCGATCATGTTTTCATGCAGTTGAAATGTATTGCGGTAATACAGGGGCAATCCGCTGAATATTTGAAGAAAGGCAATGGCAAAGAATCCGCAGAGTACGGCAAAGCTCAAAAAATATCGGTCTTTCCAGGGATTGGTAAACGGCGCACCGGCAGCGGACATATCTTGTGAAGACGAACGGCCATCCGGTTTCCGGTTGTGAAAATACAGGTAAAAGATACCCCCCGCCACTATGCAGGTAAGTCCATTGACAATAAACAACAGGTTGTAGGAGAAGGCAGCTAAGAAGCCACCTGCCGCCGGGCCGAGAGAATAGCCGAGGTTTAACGCCATCCTGTTTAATGAAAACGAGCGGGTAAAATTTTGTGGCTGGGAATACATCGAAACGGCTGCCGTGTTTGCCGGTCGCAACATATCGGTGAGCGTTGCCGCCAGGAAAATGCCGACAGATAAGGTCGGGAAGGTTTTTAAAAACATGAGGATAATAATCAGAATGCCTCCGCCCACCAGGCTGATCATCTGCACTTTGAATGCGCCGATCTTATCCGTGAGAATTCCACCCGCATAGGAGCCGATCATGGATCCGATTCCAAAACAACTGAGTATGATGCCGGCGTGCTGCACATCCATCCCGAGATCGACGGTAATATACACGCTGAGAAATGGCAATACCATGGCGCCGCTGCGATTTATCAATTGAATTATCGCAAGCATCCACGCCGCACGGGATAACCCGCTGTAAGCTTCTCTGTATAGTGCTGTGATTTTTTTCAGTTGTGTTTTTTTTGCAAGATAAACACCTTTATATCAAGTATTCAAAATTACCGTACACAGCGGTTATTTATTTTTTGGTATAGGTTGCGGTCAATTGGATGACCGCGGCGAAAATTGCTCAATTGCAATTAATTATACATGGCTCGCGGTTAAAAAAAAACATGTGTCTATCTTTGAAGGAAACAGGATGTACATGCAAAAGTTAATTCGGTCAGTTATTATCGGTTTATTATTGGGTTCGACACATGTATTTGCAGGGCCCGGAGATACCATCAAAGTGCAGACATTCACCTTCGGTTCACCGCAGGATGCGTGGTTTGAACTGCCATCCTCCGATATTGCCATTGAGAAGATACTGATGAAATACACGTTGAAATGCAATCCCGCTCAATCGCCTGCATGTGGCGAGTGGGATTATCTCACCTATACGTATTTATACGACCATACGGGAGTTATGGACAGCACGATGCTCACCCATTCCAGTTTTGAGGTAAACGGCACAACTCCCGATACGCTGGAATATTCGGCAACACCTACATTTACCTACCAACCCAAATGGTTGTATTCCATTGTTTACGATGCGATCACGAGTCTCGACACCTTTCAGATCGGCGATGGATTGTTGAGTGCGGAATTCCCTATGGGCAGTAGTGCACCGGTAAGCAGAACACAATGTATCTGGACTGCGGCGGAGATGTCAGATGCAGGTATGACGGCAGGAAATCTGACGGGTTTGCGGTTTTATGTTGAATCGCCGGGCACTCAACTGGCCGACCTGCGCATTGCAATTGCAAATACTGTACTCACCGAAGTAGATACTGTATTTGAAGAAGCCGAATTTACGGAAGTGTATCACAATAATTTTACACCTGCAACTGCCGGATGGGTTACAATTCCTTTCCTGAATGCCTTTTACTGGGATGGCGCATCCAATATCTGCGTGCAAATTACATTTGACAATGCGGTTACAGGCGTAAATACAATATTAAGAGCTTCGGATTTGGGCGTCAACAGAAGTATCTATGCTGCGGGATCTGATAAATATTTGCAAGTAGCACAACCCTATTATGCCGACGTTAACGGCTTTCCGTTAAGCGGGCTGTCAGATGGTGTTACCGTTTCGTGGTGGAGTTATGGCGACCCGGAATTTCAGCCTCAGAACGGCACCGCCTTCGAAGTGTATAATGCTTCCGGCAACAGGCTTTTAAATGTACACAGCCCCTGGAGTGATGGAAATTTTTATTGGGATGCCGGCGCTTCAGGCAGCAGTTATGACCGCATTTATAAAAATGCATCTGCCGCCGATTACGAAGGCCGGTGGACGCACTGGGCTTTTACCAAAGACGCCGCTGCCGGCATCATGAAAATTTACAAAGACGGCATCGAATGGCATTCCGGCACCGGCAAATATTACACCATGGAAAATGCGGAGAAAATGCGCATCGGAAAAGGGCAGTGGAGCGGTTCGGAATCGTATTACGGCAATATGAATGAATTTGCAGTTTGGGATACCGCATTAGATGCCCTAACCATACAGGAATTCATGTTTAAAGACATCGATAGCACGCATCCGTATTACGAAAATTTGCGGCTGTACTACAGCTTTGATAATGCGGAGGGGATAGAAGTGGAAGACGATGTCAGCGGCGATGCATCGCTGGTGAATTTCGGTACCCGGTTGCACTTTATGCCCGCTCAATCCATATACCGCAATGTGAATACAAGCACCTTGCGCCCTGATATTGTCTGGGAGCAGGGAGTTTTTACCAGTCATATTGATTCCGTTCTCGTGATTGACACCATAGAAAATGATGCGATGACGGTGGTGTTGTTCAATCCCGATGCACCTACAATGGGCATCGATACTTTTGCGGTTTGGCCGGGCGATTATTGGAATTACAATTACAACTCGGATGGTACTTTACTCGATTCGATCTATGTGGCGAATACCGATGTGTTGTATAAGGAATTATATACGTATTACAGTCCGCCGTTTGAGATTATTGACCGCTATGAACTGGCGAGATACATTACGCCTTACGGAATCGGCCTGGACCTGGGCGATGGGTTTACCTGGACGTTTGATGTGAGCGACTATCGCCCTTTGCTGCACGACAGCGTGCATTTGGTTGCCGGCAACTGGCAGGAGTTACTCTCGCTGGAATTTTGGTTTATCGAAGGAACGCCTCCTCGCAAACCGCTTTCTGTAACAAATGTATGGACGGGCTATAAGCCTTTCAACACCGATGAGGCATTCGATGAAAGTACGCCTCCGGTTGAAATTACTATCCCCGCCGATGCCGTTAATGCCAGGGTGAAAATCCGTGTCACCGGCCATGGTTTCGGCGGAAATTTAAACTGCGCCGAATTCTGCGCTATGGATCATTACTTGAAGGTGAATGGCGCAACTGTCTGGACAAAAAACGTTTGGCGTGACAACTGTGATCTCAATCCGCTCTACCCACAGGGCGGCACCTGGGTGTATGACCGGGCCAACTGGTGTCCGGGCGCCGAAGTCGAGACCTACGATTTTGAACTTACGGATTTTGTGGAGCCGGGCGGAACTTACACCTTTGACTATGCGGCCCAGGATTATACCTGGAATGGCGCTGGTTCATTTCCCTATTACCAGACCGAAGTACAGTTAATCACCTATGATACGCCTGCCTTCGAAACAGATGCCGCCATTATGGATATTATCGCACCGGGAACAGATCAAATGTGGAGCCGTAAAAATCCCATTTGCAATAACCCGATCATCAGAATTCAAAATACGGGCACACAACCCTTGACATCCCTGACGATAACATACGGCTTGCAGGATGCAACGGGCAGCATTCCCTCCACCGTGTACAACTGGACGGGTGCATTGTCATTTATGGAATGGGAGGAGATACAACTGCCGGATTATGCGTGGAGCACCACCGGAGAATTTAAAGTGGAAATAAGCAATCCGAACGGAGTGGATGATCCGTATCCCTATAACAACACCATGATTTCGACAGTGGAAGTGCCGGCGATGATGCCCAATTCATTAATACTGGAATTCAGAACCAATAGTAAGCCCAATGAAAATGAATTGTTTTTGTACAACTCCGCAGGTGAAGAAGTATTCTCAAGAACTTCATTTTCTGCAGGCACTACATACAAGGACACGCTGCTGCTGGAAGACGATTGCTATGAACTCTACCTGTGGGACAGCGACGGCGATGGCATTTCCTGGTGGGCCAACTCGGATGGCTCGGGTTACTTCCGCCTGCGTGACGGAAGCACAAATGCTGTAATTAAAAACTTCGAACCCGATTTTGGCGGATTGATTTACCAGCAGTTTACCGTAGGCAATTACGTAGATATCGAAGCGACAAACGGAGCTGATGAACGCATTACCGCATTTCCGAATCCCGCTGGCGACATGGTGTTTTTTGCTTTCTCCTTAATAGAATCACTGCCTTTGGAAATGTACATCTACAATGTGGACGGGAAACTGGTTTACAGCGCAACGCAAGTAGTGCAGGACTCCCAAACTGTTGCACTGGACATCGCCGGCTATTCCCCGGGCTTATATGTGGCGGTTTTCGCACACAATGGGAAATTGCTGAAAACGCCGTTTATCGTTGAGCGTTGATCATGTGACTACCGGTTTTGCGCCTCGGAAGCCGTCGGGTAATCCGCAATTTTATACCGCACATGCGCACTCGAATTTATGTCCACAACGGTCATAACCGATTTTTCCATGCTGCTATTATCAATGGTACTCACTTCCATGATGGAGCCGCTCGGATAGTTGTATGGAGTGGTGATCATCGCAGGAGAACCCGCTGCGCCGTAATTGTAAATGCTGTAGTTGCCGTAAATATTCTCGTCGGTAAGCCACATCTCCATCGAGCCATCTGTATTTTCGTATTTGTATCCCTTACATACCTTTCCCATTATCGTCTTCGTCCCCAACGATTGAAATTCCGGATAGGCAGCATCATAAACTTCAACCGAATCCGCATAGGCGTCTGCTAAGGTGTCCAGCGCTGCCGTATCCACCTGGATGGAATAGGCCAGGCGGCTGCGCTCGGAGCCGTCACGCATCAGCATTACGAAAGCACCATTCTTAAAGTCGTTGATGAGCATGATATCCTGATCGTTCTTTTCGGTTTCTGCATCCTCGATTGACGTACCCATATATTTATAATTATTGCTGGTGTGCGTATTCATGAAACTGGTCTCTTCCAGTTTTCCCTTCTTGTCAAAAGTCTGAATTTGCATGCGAATAACCCTGTCGAAAACGTATTCGTCTTCGAGCACCACATTGGTATCTAAAATAAACGGGAATCCGCCGCCGGCATCATCGCTGTATAATCCCGCATAATACTTGCCGATTACCCGGTCCCAATATTTATCTACCACCCGGTCGGCAGCCTTATTAATCTCCTCGTCTATTTTCCGGTTGATGGCATCGGTCATTGCATCGGCAGCCTTGTTTTTTATGGCATTTAATATCTGTGCCTGTGTCTCGGCGATGCATAAGAACAGGGGGATAAGCAGGAGGATTTTTACATTTTTCATGATTTGTATTTTTTCGATTTAGGGGTAAACATAATACCCTAAAGGTAGCAAAGTAACAACTAAAAAAATTTTAAAAAATGCGGCTTTGTTTAGAATAATTTTAAGTTAATTTTTTCACTCAACAGCAGTGCAATTTTTTATAAGAAATAGAGAAGCCGCCTTGTTCAGGCGGCTTCCACATACATACATTCCGCTTCCGGAGATATCTCCCCCGGCCGTAATCAGGTTGTGTCACTAATTGATAGTTACAATTCCCGTATTGATAAAGATATCGTTGCCATTGTAAATATCGACGTAAAAACTTCCTTTCTTATTAAATTTCTGGTTGAATTTTACGATATCCCATTCGGGGTCTATATTTATGGTAAATGTCTCATACAGGTTTTCATCCGAATCGTAGATATCTACATAAAACATATCGGTTGCAAATCTTTTGTCGTTGGTAATGATTACCACCACCCGGACGGTCGTATCGTTGCCCATTGAAAATTCGGTGGATTGGCCTATGGGCTCCAGGTTTTCCGTTACATCTGTTGCAAAAACAATTTCTGAATTTTCATAGTAGTACGTATCAATACCACCGTCGCTCGTATCCACCGAATTACTGGAATCATCAACCAGGAAAACTTCCGCATTGGTGACGGCAAGTTCTTTTTTACCATTCAGCACTTTAATTGAATACTTTCCGGGCTGTGTAAAAAGCATATCGTAAATCACCCAGTTCTTACCCTCGGGCTGAGCCATTTCGGCAGTCGCATAATTAGAGTAGTTGCCAGTGGCTGTATTGAGCGAATCTATTTTTAGTGTAAGCGCATCCTTAATTGTCTTTTCCTGTTTATACATGATATAGATATATCCGCCACCGGGTTTAATGTTCCATTGATCGTAAATGCCTTCGGCAATTCCCTCTTCGGTGTAAGAGGTACAAAGCACTACGGAATTCTGGGCAATTGCCAATGACCCGATTGTCAGGATCAAAAGCAGTAAGATACTTTTTCGCATGTTTGATATTTTCATCAAAAATGAGAAAAAAAACGATTGGTGCAACAGGTTATCAACAGTTATTTTAGTTAATTGAATCCGTGTGCAGAGGCAGGTAAAGCTCAACCCGGTGCGATTCATTTCAATTGGCCTTCCGCAGTGGGACAGGTGCACTTTGTCCTGTTGGGCGTGCTGCTTACCTTTAAGCCCGATGTATTCGCTGCTAAAACCATTGTTGTTTCAACTCAGCCCGGAGAAGGCACATCGCCTTGCGCTTTCGCTTTTTAACATGGCGCTTTACATCCCGGGTTATGCGGCGCTGAGCGATCGCCTGCTTGCCCCGTCGGACCCGAAATGGAATCGGGAAGTGGCAGGCCTGCATTTTAAGAATCCGATCGGATTGGCTGCGGGTTTTGATAAAAATGCGGAATATATTCCGCTGATTGCCCACCTGGGTTTTGGATTCATTGAAGTAGGCACTGTTACGCCTAAAGCACAACCCGGCAACGAGGCGCCCCGCTTGTTCAGGTTGCCAAAAGATAAGGCGTTGATCAACAGGATGGGATTTAACAACGATGGGGTAGAGGCGATGTCGAAAAACCTGGATAATTCACATGTGATTGCGGCGAGGGAAAAGTACAATTTGATTATCGGCGGAAATATCGGCAAGAATAAAGTGACACCCAATGCCGATGCGTGGAAGGATTACATGGTTTGTTTTGAAAAATTGCATCCGCAGGTCGATTATTTTGTCGTGAATGTCAGCAGTCCCAATACGCCGGGGCTGAGGGAACTCCAGGAAAAAGAACCGTTGAAACGCATACTGTCGCAGTTGCAGGAAAGGAATAACGCCATGGGGAAGCGGCCGTTGTTTTTAAAAATAGCTCCCGATGTAACCGACGCCGCATTAAATGATATTATTTCGGTGGTAAAGGAAACCCAATGTACGGGATTAATAATTTCAAACACCACTGTGGGCAGAAGCGGTTTGCAGACAGCTGAAGATACAATTAACGCCATAGGTGCCGGCGGGTTAAGCGGTAAACCCCTGCTCGACGAATCCAATGAGGTATTGTGGTATGTGCGGCGGGCGGCCGGCCCCGAGCTCGTGCTGATAGGAGCAGGCGGTGTACTGGACGGCGATTCGGCACAATCAAAATTCGACCGTGGCGCCTCGCTCGTGCAGGTATATACCGGTTTAATTTATTCCGGCCCCGCACTTGTAAAAAATATTTTGAAAGGTATTTAGAAAAAAGAAGACGCTTGTATCAGTTGATTGCCGTCTGACTGCGTGTAAACGGCGTAATTAAATCCGGGTTGTACCGCATAGCCGCCGTAATCGCCGTTTTTACTTATAGCGATAAAGCCCACCTGTAAATCCTTTGCCGCATCCTTTTTTATCCTGATTATCCGCTCTACGGCGTATTTACATGCGGCAAGCGGCGTCATTCCGCTGCGCATCTTTTCGACTACGAGGTGTGAGCCCGCAATGCGTATCACCTCTTCTCCCACACCGGTGGCTGTACATCCGCCCACCTCGTTGTCCACATATAACCCGGCGCCGATAACCGGTGAATCGCCCACACGGCCCCGGATTTTAAAAGCCATGCCGCTGGTGGAACATCCGCCGGATAGATTTTGAAACGCATCCATTGCCACCATGCCGATTGTATCGTGGTTCTCGAAGTTAATTTTGGGTTTGTATTCCGATGTCTTCAGCCATTCCCGGTAAGCTTGTTCCGCTTCCGGATTTTTATAGTCGTCCAACTCAAAGCCGTTTTGCAATGCCCATTGCTGCGCACCGCTGCCGGCGAGAATAATATGCGGCGTCGTCTCCATGATTTTTCTCGCAACGGAAATCGGATGCTTTATTTTTTCGAGAAACATCACCGAGCCGCAGTTGTATTTATCATCCATAATACAGGCGTCTAACGTCGTATGCCCTTCCCGGTCGGGATAGCCGGCAAGTCCTACCGATGTGGAATGCAGATCGTTTTCAGCCACGTGAATACCTTGTTCGATTGCATCTAATGCGCTGCCGTTTGCGCTCAGCACCTTCCATGCGGCCTCATTTGTCTGCAATCCGAAATTCCAGGTGGAAATAACCACCGGTGCTGTGGTGTTCACCGGTTTGGAAAATAATACTTCCGGTAAAGCGAATACGCCGGCGCCGCCCAGGGCTGCCTGCCGGATAAAATTTCTGCGACTCGTCATGGCATTGAAATTTTTTCAAATCTAATTTTTTTAACTCTAACTCCGCAATCAAAGGCAATACACTCAACAAATTGTGCCTTTGAGATACGGCTAACGTTTTATTAACGCAAATCAATACGCAGACAATTCATCGACAAATAACCAGGCTTTAAACCCGGCGCCGGGAGATCCTTCGGGTATGGTTCCGGCATTTTTGAGAATTACTTTGATATACCGGGCGGTAGTTTCTTTAAATTCCACCAATATCGTCCCGTCAGACTTCAATATCTGATCTGCGCCTGCAAATCCCATTAAATGATAATTTATTCCGTCAGTCGAAGTATATACTTCCATCGACACCGGGAAATAAATCCAATTGCCATGATCCTGCAACACGCCGGCAACGACACGGGAGATGGTAATGCTGCGGCCCGGATCTATTTGCGCTTCCATGGCATCACCCCAGAAACCCAACCATTCGCTGCCTCTCCAGGGGTGTTTGCCCCGCAGCCCATCGCATAAGGTAAATTCACCGTGTTCATTGTATTTTGGATTCGGAGGCGTAGCTAAAATGATTTTTGATGCGGTGATTTTGCTGAAAATAAATGTTTTCTTAAGTACAGGCCCTAAGATTCCGCCAGACTTACTGACGGCCTGAAGTACCGTATTGCTGTCGATGGAAATAACCTGGTTGTATTCCTGCGTCGGAACCGAACCATCGGTGCTGTAAAATATCTCAGCCTCCGTGTCCGGGCTTTTCAGGATGGCATTGATGCCGTGGTTGATATAATCGGGTACAATTTCGGCACGCACATCGAGCATCGCTTTGGAATAATTGAAATGCGCCTTGTCAAAGATTGCAAAATGCGTCATGACCTTTGTTGCAAACACATCAAAATCTTTTTGTTGCGGATTACTCCACAGTATTTCTGACAATGCGCACAGCCGCGGCAGCAACATATATTCCACCTGTTTGAAATCGGGGATATACTCCGTCCAGATATTCGCCTGGCCGCCCAGGATATACTTGCGCTCTTCGGCATTCAGTTGCCCGGGCAGCGGATTAAACGCATACACTTTTTCAATGGGCAAATACCCGCCAATAGCGAGCGGTTCGCCGGCGTTATCGCTTTGGTAATAGTCGAAATAACAATGCGATACCGGGCACATCACCGCTGCATGCTGTTGCTTTGCCGCCGCAATGCCGCCGTCCTCGCCACGCCAACTCATCACTGCCGCATTCGGCGCCAGGCCGCCCTCTAAAATTTCATCCCAACCGATAATTTTCCTGCCTTTGCCGTTAATGTATTTTTCTATTTGCCCAACGAAATAACTCTGTAATCCCGCCTCATCGCCGAGATTTTTTTCTTGAATTAATTGCTGGCAAAAGGCGCTTTCACGCCAGCGCATTTTCGGCGCTTCATCGCCGCCGATATGAATATACTCCGATGGAAATAATGCCATCACCTCATCGAGTACATTTTCTAAAAATCGAAACGTTGTATCGTATGGGCAGAGGATATCGTCGAACACGCCCCAGCCTCTACCCACTTCAAACGGCCCGCCGGTACAGGATAATTCCGGATAGGATGCAAGCAATGCCAATACATGCCCCGGCATTTCGATTTCGGGGACGACGGTGATATTGCGCTTAGCGGCATATTTGACAACTTCCCGTATTTCTTCCTGGGTATAAAACCCGCCGTAGGGTATGGTGTCGTATGTCTGTTCATTGTAATGGCCCTGCATCGTCCCGCTGCGCCATGCACCCACACCGGTCAGTTTAGGGTATTGTTTTATCTCGATGCGCCAACCCTGGTCATCGGTTAAATGCCAGTGAAACACATTGATTTTATACATGGCGAGAATGTCGAGATAGGTCTTTACTTCGTCCACAGTAAAAAAATGGCGCACCACATCCAGGTGCATTCCACGCCATTGAAAAGCGGGATAGTCTTCCAGGTGTGTGGACGGGATATTATACGGGTAATCACTTTGAGCGGGTATTAACTGCAGTAAACTCATCAACCCGTAAAATACACCGCCCTTGTTTTTCCCCGCAATGCTGATTTTTTCGGGTGAAATATCCAGGATGTACCCCGACTCCGGCAATGCGAGCGCAGTGTCGTATCGCACTTCGATCACACTTGACGATGGCAGGGGTTTGATGGCAGTTTTAAGCGGTATATTAAAATGGGTATATAAAATTTCCTTAAATGCAACGGCATCGTTAAACGCATCGAAGTCATGCGCCAGGATGTAAGTGGCAGGTGTAATGCTGAAGTAGCTGTTGCCCGGAGCCTGTTTAACCGGGGTGGGTATGATTTGCTGCTGTGCCGCTGCAATTGTCGCTAAGACCGCTATCCAAAATAACGTGCCGGTAATTTTTCGTAAACACATGGCGCCAAAGTTAGTATTGAATTGCGCAGACAAAAACATTTTAATTGGTGGATTGTGTAAATAGGCGTAAATTTGATTAAAGCTAAATACAATGAAACTGCAATTACTCCTCGCCATTCCCATGGCACTGTGTTCAACCGTTGTACATGCTCAAATCGACGGCGACAACGTATTCCTCCAGGGGCAATACGTGGAAGTCGGCATTTCGGGATGCGGCGTTTACGGCACGATGGGTGAAACGCCCGAAGGGCCATACGGCCCCTATCATCCCAATGTGGAATACGTCGGCCTGGGCTATGTCGCCGATTCCGATAAGGACGGATGGGATGTGGGCTCGCCCCTGTATTGCGGCGACTACTTTACGCCGGGCTCCCCGGAAGAGGGTTGGGCGATTCAGTACGGCGACAGTATTTATCAAAATCATTACGTGCCGTGTAGCGGTTACTACGACTGGTTTGGATCACCCGATATCGACGGGTCCATTACCTCTTATGAAGATATGGGTACTATCCGCCAGGCCGTATGGGAAGGCGCCGTGGACGACGGGTATATCGATATCAACCTCAAACAAACGACAACGATTTTCGACACCTCGTTGTTCTTTCTCACCGAGTTTGAAATCTGCAATAACGGAGCCTCGGATTTGACCGATTTTTATTTTACCCATAATGTGGATCCCGACCAGGACCAGCCATTCGGAATGGATTTTACGACCACCAACTCCATCATCAGTAACCCGCCGGCAGCAGATACTGCCATGGTGGAAGCTATCGGCAATATATTCGGGTGTTACTTTGCAATGGCTACCGTGCACCCGGATGCAAGAGCCACATTCGGCTCCTTCTATATTTCTCCTAACACACCTGCACAGATATGGAATGGCGATTCTATCGGATACGGCGGATGGGGTATGGGAACATTTGCTTTAGAGGGCAGCGACTTCTATTGCGATTGTGCAGTGCAAATGTCATTTAAACTGAATATCCCCGCCGGCGAGTGTCAGAATTTTTCGTTTGCCCGCATTTTCGGCGAAGAGGCAATTGATGAAGCGCTGGCTGTGACTGAACATGGACTGACGACTTACACCATTATCGCCAATACCACGGATATTACCGACGAGGGCACATACCAGGTGTGCGACAACGGCACTGTCGATTTTGCAATAACCACATATGCAGATTACACCTGGACATGGGAGCCCGCCACCTACCTGTCTGCAAGTACCGGCGCTGCCGTAATTTGCAGCCCGGATGATGATATCACTTATACCATCACCGGCGTCAATGCCTCTGATACCATTATTGATGTAGTACATGTGCAGGTGCTCGATCCCATCGTTTTAAATTGTACATCCACCGAAGCAACGGGTACCGAAGCCAACGGCACCGCATCGGCAGAAGTTGTCAGCGGCGGCTTAACCCCGTTCACCTATCTGTGGAGTAACGGCGCAACCACGTCCACTATCACCGGTTTGACGGCCGGAACTTATACCGTAACGGTAACGGATGCCGCCGGGTGCATATCCGTACAGTCCGTAACCGTAGATGTATTAAACAGTATTGCGCAATTGGAAGCCGGCGAATCGTTCAAGGTTTTTCCCAATCCCGCATCTGATGTCATGCAATTGCATTTACATCCCGGAATTACCGAAGCGCATATTGAAATATTCCATGTGAACGGCGACTTAATATATAGAGCCGCTGCTACCGATAATATGACGATATTTACCAATGGTATGAGCGAAGGAATTTATTTGATTAAGCTCATAACCAAAGAAAAAGTATTTACCCAAAATGCGATGATAATGCGGTAAATGCATTGAACATGCGACAATCCGGCGTGTTATCTCAAACTCCGGATTGTCGTTTATCGTCTAACCTGTCTTGAATGAAGCGCTCGATATTGCGTTTGACAAATGCGATGATAATCATGCCCAATCCGGAGCAGATAACCGATATTCCGATGAGCAGGGAAATGGTATATGCACCTGCTGAAGTTTTGAAAATACTGCTTACGCCGACCAACAGGGCTGCAACTCCCAAAAGCAGGGTAATCCACCAGTTTTGCCATTTCGCCTTTGCGTTCCATGAATCGCTGATAACGCCGGCGCCAATTGCCGCAACGCCAACGCCGAATAACAGGGTGATTACCCGTTCGGTAGCGCTGCTGTAAATGACCATTGCGCCACCGACCAAAGCAATGATTAAACTTGTAATCAGAAATGAATTCTGCCGGCTGGCTTTGGAAGTGAACAGGTAGGAGAGTATTCCCGTAATGCCGCCGAATAACACAATCAGGCCAAGCCAAACGGCTATTGTCGTCAATACGGTATTGGGGTTATTCAAAATAATGGCGCCTAATATTACCAGTAATACGCCCTCGATTAAAATTGCCCACCAATTTCTAAATATTGTTCGCATATTCGTACAGAGTTTAACATTTAAAGTTAAGGCAAAAACAAGTAACCGGCCGATTAGTTTATAGCGCTCATCCCAAACTCATTACCATTAGGTATTTTCTCGAATAATTCTCTGAAATACGGGCGTATCCGTAAATTTGCGCTCCGTACATTTTGCGAATTAAATTACAAGGGAAGTGCTGAGGCAATTGGTTTTATTCTTATGTGTTGTTATTCTATCCATTTCAGTAGTATCTGCACAATCGAGCACCATCAACGGGTATGTTTTCAGCAGGGTAGGCCATGAACCTTTAGTGGGCGCAACGGTATTGGCACAGGCCACCGATTATGCCACGATTACGGATTCCACCGGTCATTTTACATTGGAGTTGCCTCCGGGGTTGTACAACCTCGAAATCCGGTTTGTGGGTTACAAGACCTGGGTGCAACAGGAAATGCAGACCTCCGGCGTGCGCCCATTAACTCTGGAAGTGATTCTCGACAGCCAGCCAAACGAATTGCCCGACGTGGTGATCGAAAGTACGGGATTTTATAAGACCGCAGAAACGCCGCTTTCGATTCAAACTATCAGCTATGCGGAGGCGTTTCGAATTCCGGGAGCAACACTCGACTTATCAAAAGTAATCCAGAGTTTCCCCGGCGTTTTACCCCGCGGTACCTTTGGTTATAATATCGTCTTTCGCGGTGGCAGCCCAATGGAAAACGGCTACTATCTGGATGGCGTTAAAATTCCCACCATCACGCATTTCAGCGTGCAGGGCGCCAGCGGCGGCCCCAATGGCTTAATAAACCTCGACCTGGTGAAGAACGTGGACATATATACCGGCGCATTTCCCGTTTCACGGGGCAATGCACTGAGCGGGATTCTCGAGATTAACCAGCGGGACGGACGCAGCGACAGGTTTGGCGCAAGAGTGACATTAGGCGCAACCGACTACGGCGCCACGATTGAAGGGCCGATGGGGAAAAAATCGAGTTACCTGCTCTCCATGCGCCATTCGTTCAGCCAGTTTTTATTAAAAGCATTTAATGTACCTGTTTTACCCACTTATACGGATTTGCAATACAGGCAAAAAATAAAATTTGACACCAGGAACGAACTGGCGATTATTGCACTCGCCGCACACGATCACTACGAATTAAATACACAAGCTGAAGAAAGCGATGCGCTGTTGTACAATATCGGTTATATCCCCGAGGGAACGCAATATCAATACACAATAGGAATAAATTACAAACACTACCTGGCGAACTCCTATTACAATGTAATAATCAGCCATACCGCTTTCAGCAATGACGCCGATAAGTTTAAAGACAATTCCGGGCTGGAAGCTGACAGGTTATTGCGCTACCGCTCCGATAATACCAACGAGCAACTGCGTGTGGAACATACGCTGTTTATCGGCGGGGGTGAAGTATCCTACGGAGTGGAAGCCGGCAGGTTCGACAATGTGTTCGACATCTTTGGGTACGATGTGCGTCCCAACTCCATAGACACGATGGATACAATCAGAAGCCTGTACAACTGGAACTTCGCCGCTTATGCACACGTGAGCCAGAGTGTAATAAGCGAAAGGCTGATTCTTTCGGGTGGTGTGCGGTTTGATATGAATACATATAATGCGCAAATGCAGAACCCGCTGTCGCAGTTTTCGCCCCGCTTTGCAATTACCTGGTTGCAAAATCAGCATTTAAGTCTGAATGCAAATACCGGGATTTATTATCAAATACCCAATGAAGTGATACTGGCATTCTCGGATTACCCTTACCGGGATGCGCTGCAATACATCCGGTCGCCACAGGTGGCCGTCGGTGCGGAATATCACAATATGGATAATTACCGGGTGAGTGTGGAGGGCTTTTATAAATACTACACCGATTATCCTTTCCTGCTTATGGATTCAATTTCCTTCGCCAATGCGATTGGCGACTATGTTATCGTGGGAAATCAACCGGCAAATTCCAGTTCGCAGGGGCGTTCCTACGGTCTCGAATTGTACGTACAGCAAAAATTAAAGCGCAATTACTGGTGGATGGCTGCTTACACCTACAGCGTCAGCGAATTCAAAGACAAACACGGCATGTATGTGCCCTCGGTTTGGGACAGCAGGCACTTTATCAGCTTGTCCGCCGGTAAGAGCTGGAAAAAAGGATGGCAGGTAGGGCTTCGCTGGCGATATTCCAGCGGTACGCCCTATACTTCGTACGACGATGTCGCCTCGTCCAAAATTGTAAACTGGGATGTGGTCCACCGGGGGATTTTTGATTACAACACGCTGAATGCAAACCGCCTGTCCGCATTTCACGTCCTCGACTTGCGGGTGGATAAATTATGGACGTTTAAACACTGGAGTTTGAATATCTTCCTGGATATTCAAAATGCGTATCACTCAGATATTGAATTATTGCCGTATCTCACAACGGTAAATGATGATAACGGCAATCCGAGAGTAATGATTACAGACCCTTCAAGATACCAGTTGCAACTGATCAGCAGCGATTCGGGCCGCATGCTCTCCACATTTGGCGTGGTTGTCGACTTCTAAACGGAGCTCAGCCATTTCCGGCTAATTTTGAGTCAGGGGCATTCGATAATGCATGCCAATATCGGGCATTTCAAAATTCCGCAGGTGCATATTGCATTTCGTATTCCACGCCTGCCGTCTGTCAGGTCAGCAACAATCGGGACCGCAGCAAACCTTTGGTTTTTCGGCGTAAACCGTAATGCTGAAAATCCCTGTATTGCCTCGCCTGTAAGCGTTCAGTTCTTCGGCGGACAGGTAGTGGTTTAAAATATCGTCCGGTATGTGAACGGGTTTGTCTTTTTGAATAGTGACTTGTGTGAAACCGCATGCCGTAATCAATTCCAGGTACTCCTGTTTCTGTATGGCGCCGGCTACACAACCTGCGTACATCTCCGCATCCCGCTGTAATTTCTCCGGCAGTTTTCCCACCAGGACTATATCCGAAATGCTGAAATGACCGCCCGGTTTCAATACCCTGAAAATTTCCCGAATCACCTTTGCCTTATCGGGTACGAGATTTAAAACACAATTGCTGACAATCACATCTGCCGTGTTCGAGGTAACCGGCATTTTCTCGATATCGCCCTGGCGAAATTCCACATTGTTAAACCCCAGTTTCTCCGCATTGGCTCTTGCCCTTTCAATCATGGCGGGAGTAAAGTCAATACCGATAACCTTGCCGCCCGGCCCGGTTTCATTGCGGGCAATAAAACAATCGTTGCCGGCACCGCTGCCCAAATCAATAACGGTATCGCCTTCCTGAATCTTTGCAAATTTTGTCGGCAGGCCGCATCCCAGCCCGAGATCCGCATCGGGATTGTAACCCTGTAATTGCGTGTAATCTTCATTCATGATGTTATACACTTCCGTAGAGCAGGCGCCGGAACCACAACAGGAGGATGTATTTAATGCCTTATCCTGTGTGGCGATCTCGCTGTACTTATTCCGGACCAACTCCTTGATTTCTTCTGCATTTTTCATAATGGTATTTTTTAACAACACGTATTTTTTCGATTATTGAGTTTGCGGGACACCCCGCTGAGATAGGCGAGTATTTTTTCGATTGCCTTTGTATCTACACAATAGCAAATGGCATTGCCCTCAATACTGCCTTTAATCAAACCCGCCGATTTCAATTCCCTGAGGTGCTGTGATATGGTAGGCTGGGAGAGAGGCAATTCATTGACAATATCATTGCAGATACAGGTATCGGTTTTCAACAGATACTCGATAATGGCGACCCTCGCGGGATGGCCCAATGCCTTGGCGAGTACGGCTATGGCGTTTTGCCTGGCGGAAAACTGATCGGTCTTAGATGCGCCCATTCCAATTTAAATAATATTGCAATATTACGATATAAAAAACAATTTTAAACCTTGCCGCATTATTTCTTTTGCACATTGTTCACACACCGGCGGGGGATGTCAGCCTCAATTAACAAACAGTATCGGTATCTTCACCCGGTGGCGCACTGCATCCACCGTAGTGCCGAAAATGATGTCCTTGATGCCCTTGTGGCCATGCCCGCCCATTACCAGTAAATCCATGTGATGCGTTTGGATGATCTTTGAAATTTCCTTGGCGGGATTGCCAAACCCGATTTGAATATCTACTTTATAGCCGAGCGCCTGCAGGTCTCTTTGATATTTTTCGAGATTGCTCCTGTCTGCCTTTGTTTCAAAGTCCATTGTATTTTTCCCTAAATAAAATGCGGCAGCGCTTTCTACGATATGGATAATGGTGTAAGACGCAGACTTTCCGCCCTGCATTATCGCATTCTTAATTACCTGCAAGTCATTGCCGGAAAAATCAATGGTGAGACCGATATGTCCATAGGTAATGGATGACACCGCCGAGAAATCGATAGCTTCACCGTGAGGTAACTGCTTGCGTTTTTTATCTTCTTTTTTCAGCATCGGGTAAACGAATACATAGACCAACAGGGCAATACAGGCAATGACGATGGGGAGGATAAGAGCGAACACTGCGATTTCGCTGACGGCTCCGCTATCCAGCCATCCCAATATCTCGCCGGCCACTAAACGGATATTAAGATACACAATTATGGAGGCACTCAGCCATGCGCACATTTTTACCCAGGGTTTAATCGTAAATTCACCCATAATTTTCCTGTCGGAATTAAAGTGAATTAAGGGTATTACCGCAAAGCCCAGTTGCAGGCTCAATACCACCTGGCTGAGGATCAACAGGCTTCCCAATGCATCTTCACCGAAATAAATAATTGTGAAAATTGCCGGAATAATGGCGATTAACCGCGTTATCAACCGGCGCAGCCAGGGTTGTATCCGCAAATTTAAATGGCCTTCCATTACGATCTGGCCGGCCAGCGTGCCGGTGATAGTAGAGCTCTGCCCGGAGGCAACCAGGGCAATTGCAAAAAATGTGGGCGCAGTTTTTCCGAAAATGTCGTTGAGCAAATGCGAGGCATCCTGTATTTCGGCGACGTTATAATGCCCGTTTACATAAAACGCCGCCGCGGCGAGTACCAGTATGGCCGCATTAACGAAAAAGGCGAGGTTTAAAGCGATAACCGTATCGAAAAAATTCATGCGGAGAGAACTCTTGATACCTTTGGCACTGCGTTCAATGCGCCGGGTTTGCACGAGTGATGAATGCAGGTATAAATTATGCGGCATAACCGTGGCGCCGATGATTCCTATTGCGATGTACAGCGCATCACCGCTCAGCTGCGAGGGTATAAATCCCGCAGCTACCTCGCCGAAATCGGGTGTTACGATAAACATTTCTATAAGAAATGATATGCCGATAATGAATACCATCGAAACGATAAATGCCTCCATTATACGCACTCCTTTGCGCAACAGCAACAGCAGCACCAATGTGTCAAGGGCGGTAATTGCAATACCCCATATCAGCGGCAGCCCGAACAACAGGTTCAATCCGATTGCCATGCCGACAATTTCTGCAAGATCGCAAGCGGCAATGGCTATCTCCGCCAGCAGCCAAAGCGGGAAATTGATCCATCGCGGATAGGCGTTTTTCGATGCCTGCGCCAGGTCCATACCCCGCACGATCCCCAAACGGGCGCTGAGCGATTGCAATAACACCGCTATCATGTTCGACATCAGCAATACCCAAATCAGCTTATAGCCGAATTGTGACCCCCCGGCGATGTCGGTTGCCCAGTTGCCCGGGTCCATATAGCCGACGCTGACCAGGTAAGCAGGCCCCAGAAAGGCGAGCACCCTGCGCCACCCCTGCTTGTCTGTCCGGACTGAGGCATGTACTTCACTTAACGATTTGTGTGGTAAACTCAAAGGAATAGCATTTTAAATATTAGTACTGCAAAAATAATAACTTAGATTAATCTAACAATAGCATTTGAATAATTTAATTTTAATTAAGAGATTTACACTTGCTATGGCATCGCATACGGAGGAAAATTACCTGAAGGCTTTATATCACCTGACGCAGGGCGAAACCGATGCGACGATCTCCGCATTGAGCAGGATGCTGGGTGTCAGCCTGCCTACCGTAAACAGTATGGTAAAAAATCTGAAGCGGCAGGGGTTGATTCACTATGAGAAGTACAAGCCGCTGTCGTTGACCAGAAAAGGCCAGAAGGAAGCCGCCCTGGTACTGCGCAAACACCGCCTTACGGAAATGTATTTAGCGGAAAAAATGGGGTTTGGATGGGACGAAGTACACGCCATTGCGGAGCAGATTGAACACATCGATTCACCTGAATTTTTTGAGCGCATGGACAAATTGCTCGGCTTCCCGAAAATAGACCCGCATGGTTCGCCGATACCGGATATCAACGGAAAAGTCATTCAGGGGACTTACCGGGCGCTCAGCGAATATGCTGTCGGCGCAAAAATTAAACTGGTGGCTTTGGGTCATACTTCCGATGCATTCTTAAAATACCTTACTGCCCGCAATCTGCAATTGGGTGTGGTGCTGAAAGTGCTCGCCGTCGAAGCCTTCGATAAGAGTATGACGCTGAAGTATAAAAATCATCCCGCCGAAGTTTTTTCTCACACGGTATGCGAGCGGCTCATGGTAGAAGAAATACAGTAATCGTCGGGCAATGAAACACTGCTGCCGGTGCACATCTCAATATGATCCGGGAATTACACCTGTAACACGCCGGTATTAAACGGTGCGATATCCGGATTTTGGTTGGCGGCCTCCAGTCCGAGGCTGATCCACTTCCGGGTATCTGCCGGGTCAATAATGGCATCCACCCACAGGCGTGCCGCGGCGTAATATGGGCTCATTTGCTTGTCGTAGCGTTTGGTAATTTCCTGCAACATGGCGCTTTCATCTTCTGCACTCAGTTCTTTGCCGCCGGCTTTGAGCGATGAGACCTGGATTTGCATAAGGGTACTGGCAGCCTGGGCGCCGCCCATTACCGCAATTTTTGCATTTGGCCAGGCCACTATCAGGCGGGGGTCATAGGCCTTGCCGCACATGGCGTAGTTGCCCGCCCCGAAACTATTGCCGATAATGATTGTAAACTTGGGCACTACCGAATTGGAAACGGCATTCACCATCTTGGCGCCGTCTTTAATGATGCCGCCATGTTCGGACTTGGTGCCCACCATAAACCCGGTGACATCCTGTAAAAACACCAGTGGAATTTTTTTCTGGTTGCAATTCATTATAAAGCGGGCTGCTTTATCGGCGCTGTCGCTGTATATGACGCCGCCCAATTGCATTTCGCCCTTTTTGTTTTTTACCGTTTTGCGCTGATTGGCAACAATGCCCACTGCCCATCCGTCGATACGACCATATCCGCATATAATCGTCTTTCCGTAATTCGCTTTATACTCTTCAAACCGACTGTCGTCCACCAGCCTCTGAATGAGCAGATGCGTATCGTAGGGGCGTGATGATTCGGTGGGGATGATTCCGTACAATTCATCCGGGTTAAGCTGCGGCGCTGCAGGTTTAATCCTGTCGAATCCGGCCAAAGGCTTAGCGCCGAGTTTATTCATGATTTCGCGGATTTTTACAATGCAGTCCGCATCGTCCTCGGCGGCGTAGTCGCAGATGCCCGAAAGTTCGGTGGTGGTGATGGCGCCTCCCAGGGTTTCGGCATCCACATCTTCGCCGATGGCAGCTTTTACCAGGTAGGGGCCTGCCAAAAATATACTGCCCGTTTTCTTTACTATCAGCGCTTCATCGCTCATAATCGGCAAATAAGCCCCACCGGCAACACAACTCCCCATGATTGCCGCTATTTGCGTGATGCCCATACTGCTCATTTTCGCATTGTTGCGGAAGATGCGGCCGAAATTCTCCTTATCGGGAAATATTTCGTCCTGCATGGGAAGGAACACGCCGGCGCTGTCCACCAGGTAAATGATGGGCAAATGATTTTCCATGGCGATTTCCTGTGCTCTCAAGTTTTTCTTGCCTGTAATCGGGAACCAGGCTCCGGCTTTTACGGTGGCATCATTGGCCACAATCACACATAAGCGCTTTTCCACGTAACCGATAACGACCACCACGCCCGCCGAAGGGCATCCACCGTGTTCTTCGTACATTTCATATCCGGCAAAGGCGCCGATTTCGATGCGTGGCGCTTCCTTGTCCAGCAATAAATCAATGCGCTCTCTCGCCGTCAGCTTGCCCTGTGCATGCAGTTTTTCTATCCGCTTCTTGCCGCCTCCTTCTTCTATTTTATCCTGCCGCTGCTGCATTTTGGAAACCAATAATTTCAACGCATCTTCATTTTTATTAAATTCCATATTCATCTGTTTGCCCCGATTTTTTTGCAAAAATAGAAGAACACAACACAACGCCGCATTAATTATTGAACAGTCATGATAAATCGCTATTGATTATTTAACTTTGCACGGGGTAAGTCTTACACGACCAGCTCCTGCTGAATCCCCCAGGTCCTGACGGAAGCAAGGGTAGGCGGTTGTAGCGGTGCGATGTAAGTAACTTGCCCTTTTTTTAATGTAACAGGCAACGACAACAGGCATATTCATTATCCTTAAACAACAAACACCTAACAATTCAGTATGAAATTTTTTATCGACACTGCCGATCTCAATGAAATCAAAGAAGCGGCTGCGCTGGGTATATTAGACGGAGTAACCACTAACCCGTCATTAATGGCGAAAGTAGGCGTTACCGGCAAGCAAAATATTTTACAACACTATATCGACATCTGCGAAATTGTGGATGGCGATATCAGCGCCGAGGTGATATCCACCGATTTTGAAGGTATGATTGCCGAGGCGAAAGAACTCAGCGGTTTGCACAAAAACATCGTTGTGAAAATTCCGATGATCAAGGAAGGAGTGAAGGCAATTAAGTGGTGTACCGACAATAATATCCGCACTAATTGCACATTGGTATTTTCCGCCGGTCAAGCTATTCTCGCCGCCAAGGCGGGGGCTACTTACCTGTCGCCATTTATCGGAAGGCTCGATGATATCAACTGGGACGGTATTCAATTGGTTGACCAGGTGGTGCAGATATACAACACCTACGGATTCGATACCCAGGTATTGGCTGCATCTATCCGCAATCCGATGCATATTATACGCTGTGCGGAAGTCGGCGCCGATGTAGTTACCTGCCCGCTGAGCTCAATTATGGGATTATTCAAACATCCTTTAACCGATATTGGCCTGGCGCAGTTTCTGGCGGATCACAACAAGGGCAACAAATAAAATTCCCAGAGGATTACGGGGCGCTCATCCGGGGTCTTACACGACAGCGATGAACCAGAACAGCAGCAAGCCGTGTGCGTATTGGGTATTTACAACAGAAATCTGCAAGCGCTCTGTTCCGAATCAACCCAAAGGCGGTTCATTTGTTTACAACCCCGTATAACTCTCCCGGATGATAAAGTCAACCAGGCTTTTTGTGTCGTTATTATTGGCGAAATAATGTTCCAGTTGTCTGTCGGCCCCGGTGCCGTTTTCCAATATCCAACTGATTTTGTCCAGGTGTTTCCGGGTGCCGAGTGCATCGGCCACATCGTCCACCAGGTCTAACATTTCATTGATAAGGTCTTTGGTGGGGATTTCCTGTTGTTTGCCAAAGTCGATTAATTTGGAGCTGATTCCAAAACGGGCGGCCCTCCACTTATTTTCATTTATCAATGCTTTGTCGTACCGTCTCCAGCCGATATTGCTCTTCATCAGTTTATACATTTTGGCTGTAAGCGATTGCATTAAGGCGGCGAGTGCAATGGTCTCCTCGGTACGCATTGTCACGTCGCAAATGCGGAATTCTATGGTGTTGAAATAGGGGTGTACCCGCAAATCCCACCAGATTTTCTTGCCGTTGTCAATACAATTGGTCTTTACCAGCATAGCCACAAAGCTGTCGAAGTGGCTCGCATCGTTGAATTCATCGGGCAATCCGGTACGGGGAAACTTATCGAAGACCTTAGTGCGGAATGACTTAAACCCGGTATTGCGCCCATCCCAGAAAGGCGAATTAGTGGAGAGTGCGAAAATATGCGGTAAAAAGTAGCGCAGCGAGTTCATCATATACACCGCTACGTCCCTCGACGGCATGCCCACGTGTACGTGCAATCCAAAAATCAGGTTGCTGCGTGCGGCATCCTGCATTTCGTTGACGATTTCTTCATACCTGGGGTTGTTGGTAATCAATTGATCTTCCCATTGGGCAAACGGATGAGTGCCCGCCGCTGCGATGCGCAGTCCATCTTGTTCCGCATAGTTGGCAACGGTGCGCCGCAACCGGTACATCTCGTCCTCTGCCTCTGAAATATTACTGCAGATTTTCGATGCGACTTCTACAACGCTTTGGTGCATCTCCGCCTTGATATCATCGCCTGAGGCGGCGCCCATTTCGATGATGTTGTGTTTGCGCTTTGCCAGGTCCCTGGTTTCAGGGTCTATTATTTGAAATTCTTCCTCAATGCCGATCGAGAAAGGGGAGTAGTCTATCATATTTTACGCATTAGAGCTTGTGGAGTGATGTATGGATTGCGTTTCCGGGCTGTGCTGGTTACCCGCAATTGAATTTCTCATGAACGTACCCCACGTGAGATTGACAACACCCGGTTTATGAGCCAGCGCCTTTTCGATAGCCATATCGGCGGCATTTTCAATAATCCATGCAAAATTCTCATCGCCCACCGAAGCTTTTTCCGCATCGGGTGCGGGGTTACAGAAATCGATGGCGTAGGGCACGCCATCCCGCACCGCCCATTCAACGGTATTGAAGTCGTAGCCTAAAGCCCTGTTGAGGATAATCGTATAGCGGCGCACTGTCTCCAGCAATTCTGCCGAAGCCCGGGGGCCATTCCAGGTATAGCGCAGATGATGCGGATTGCGGGGCTCGTAATACATAATATGCACCCGGTCGCCGCCCAGGTAGTAGCAACGGAAATAAAAGTCGAACAGAATTTCTTCCTGTAACATCATCACATCGGTACCTGAGTCATTGTATTTTTCAAAAAATTCCTGGATGGAATTGATTTTGGAAACCCCTCTCCAGCCACCGCCATCGTGTGGCTTCATATAAGCGGGGAAACCGGTGTAATTGAAAATGGCCTCCCAGTCCAGCGGGTATTTGAGGTTGCGGAACGATGTCTCCTTGGTATTCGGAGGCAGGTCGCGGGAGGGGAGTAACACAGACTTGGGAACGGGAATTCCCAATTTTGCCGCCAGCGCATTGTTGAAGAATTTTTCATCTGCGCTCCACCAGAAGGGGTTATTCAGCACATGGGTGCCGCTCATCGCCGCATTCTTCAGGTAGGCACGGTAAAACGGGGCATCGTGGGAAATGCGGTCCAGGATTACATCGTAACCGCAGTGTTCTGCCTGCATAACCTTGTCTATCAAGACTTTTTCCGCATAAATGCCGGGGACATTTTTGCTGTTAATGCGCTCTACAAAGGCGGTGGGAAAAGTGTCTTCCATTCCCGTTATTATTCCGATTTTCTTTACTTCCATTTGATTTGCTTTATTTATATAGTTTCTTTTGTTTTTTCAATATCCAACAGGGAGAGGTAATAGGGGAATTGCTTTCTCCAGCACGGCCAGTCGTGCTTTTCGCCGCTGGTTACATCCAGAATATGCGGTATTTGTTTTAGTCCGAGCATGTGCGCCATCTGGTAATTGGCATTCAGGCACATATCGTATTCCGCCGAGCCCAGGAAGATTTGCAGCTTCCATACCCAGGGGTCGTTCAGGTCCGGCAGGAAATCGGGCGGATTATTGAAATACACATCGTCGTTGTAAAATCCGTCCATCTGACCGGTGATGTCAAACTTGGCGGCCATCGAAAATATGGCAGCGGTAATATCCGGGTGGCGCAATCCGAAATTCATGGCGTGATAGCCGCCAAAACTGCATCCCGCCGTTCCGATACGGCTGAATCCCGTTTCCTCCTTCATCCTGGGATAGAGCTCCTCGACGAGCATTTTGTCGTACAGTATGTGGTTTTTCACACGCTGTTCGGGCGGTACATCCTCATTGTACCAACTGTATTTGTCGATGCCGTCCGGGCAATACACCTTGATAATCCCCTGGTCGATATACCAACCGATGGCTTCTATCAACTTAAAATCCCTGTTTTCATTGGACATGCCCATTGAGGTGGGGAATAATACGATTGGGAATCCTTCGGTGCCGAATGTCAGCATATGCATTTCAATACCTAATACACCCGATTGCCAACTGTGTTTTTGCTCGCTGTAGTTACTCAAAGTTTTAAAATTTTGTAGGCGGCAAAGTTAAATCAATTTGAATGAACGTCACGCAATTGCCATCGGCATTCACTTATAAAAATTCCCGAATGAATAGGGGGAATAATGCTGAAACGGGATTTGACCCGGCGCAAATCAACACGGCCGGTAGTGCGCATTTAAATTTCCTAACCGGGTGTTTTCCCTTACTTTCAGACGGTTTGCCTTATTTTGCACCGCATGGAAGTAATTTGGAAGGCCGAAATTGTGGCGGAAGTGATTCATTCAACCTATCTGAAAAGGGATGTAACCCTGTCGATCATTTTACCGCCGGGATATAAACAAAAACCCTATCCTGTTTTATGGTTGAACGACGGCCAGGATATTCCCTCGCTGCAATTACTGCCCACGCTGGAGAAGTTGTATGCGAAACATTCCATTTCACCGCATATTGTCGTGGGTATTCACGCCAATGAACAGCGGCTTCAGGAATACGGCACCCTGGAGATGGCAGATTTTAATAAACGGGGTAATAAGGCGGCTTACTATACCGAATTTGTCATTACCGAGTTGCTGCCGTTTATCCGCTCTAAGTACAACGTCTCGGCCGCCTCGTTAAAGAACTGCATTGCCGGGTTTTCGCTCGGCGGATTATCGGCCATTGACATCGCTTGGAATTACCCTGAATACTTTTTGAAAGTAGGCGTCTTTTCCGGTTCGCTGTGGTGGCGCAAGCGGGCGCTGAACCGCTGGTATAAAGACGACCGCGACCGGATTATTCACCAGGTTATCCGCAATTCGGATATCCGGGAAGGCATGCGGTTTTGGTTTGAGGCAGGTACGAATGACGAAACCGGCGACCGCAACAAAAACGGGGTAATTGATTCAATTGATGATACAATTGATCTGATTAAAGAGTTGAAACTCAAAGGTTATGTTGAACACGATGCAATTGAGTTTGTATTGGTAAAGAACGGAGAACACAACCAGGAAACCTGGGGGGCGATGATGCCGCAGTTTCTACAATGGGCTTTCCCCGCCAAAAAATGAGATTGCTTCTCACGCATGCGGGTGCCATCCGGTGTATTGGGCTATCCGAAGCCCCGAATGGCCTATCCATGTTACAATTGACCGGGAACTGACCTGCAATGGATGGGATATTCCACTAATTTTAATTGTTCGCAATTGGTCACCCTTTAAAATCTTTTTGTATGGAAACGCTATTGATCAGGAACTGCGAATTTATGAAAATACCAATCGATACGTTTTTCGACAAATGGACGGATGTTTCTAACTGGAATGCGTGGGATCTCAACCTGCGCAGCGCCTGGCTGTCCGGCGTTTTTAAAAGCGGAGGGCAGGGCAAATTGATGTTGGCCAACCGCATGCAGTTTAACTTCAATATACTCTGGGTAACACCCGATTACGGCTATGCCTACACCATACCGCTGCTTACGGCCACCCTGCATTTCCGCAGGCTTATGGAGCCCGGCGATCATGGAGTCCACGTAATGCACGAATTGCGCTATTCCGGAATCCCGGTATTCAATGGCCGACTGCTGAAATCCATGATGCGCAACAATCTGCAGTCGCTCATAAAACTGAAATGCCTGTTGGAAGAATCGCATTTCCGCAATTCAATTTCGTCTATTGACAATTCGCCGATAGCCAAAGCCTCCTGATGGGTTCAGGCAGGATTTTTGAACGCTGCGCCTGTAATTCTGATTATCTATTGCACCGGGTATGCGCATAACGAGATTTGTCGTATTTAGTAAATTACACGTGAACGGTATTACCCTGTTCCCCTTTGTATTCATGAAACACAAAGGACTGATAGCCGATAAGGTTTTTGTAAATCACGAGCGCATCCATATCAGGCAGCAGGCCGAATTGCTGGTATTGCCGTTTTACGTGTTATACCTGCTGTTTTATTGCGTCAACCTGTTGCGCTACAGAAATCACCACTCCGCTTATCGCAATATTGTTTTCGAGCGGGAGGCATACAGCGAAGACGGCAATGAGAATTACCTCAATCAAAGGAAGTGGTATGCATGGATAAAATACTAAAAAACATATAATTATAAATGAGATCTGTATTGTGAGTTTCATTGTCTGCTCTGTGGGAATACACAATAAATTTCCGGCGCACCCGGAATTGAATCCGGTGGATATGTGGCATACCCCCTGCATTCATTTTTACTATTTTAGCACCCGTTTTTAAAAAAAATAGCATGTTACACAGTCAAAATTGGCAATTGCCGTATCAACCGAAACCCGAATACAGTAAAAGAGTCGCTTACTTCAGTATGGAGTTTGCGATAAACCAGGCATTAAAAATTTACAGTGGCGGTTTGGGATTCCTGGCGGGCTCCCACATGCGCAGCGCTTACGATCTGAAACAAAACCTAATCGGTATCGGCATTTTATGGCGCTTTGGATATTACGACCAGATCCGCGATGACCTCGGCTTTATGGCTGCCCAGTTTCAAAAGAAGTTGTACACGTTTTTAAAAGAAACCGATATTGACTTTACTATTGAAATAGAAAAAGAGCAGGTGCGCATCAAGACGTTCTATTTAGCGCCCGAAATATTCGGCTCCGCACCATTATTCCTGATGAGTACCGACTTCCCTGAAAACCCTGAGAAAATCCGGGAATACACCCATCGCCTGTACGATAACCATGCGGAAAACAGGGTAGCCCAACAAATCATCCTTGGAATCGGAGGCGCCAGGGTGGTGGAAAAGTTGGGAGGCGCCGAAATATACCACCTCAATGAAGGCCATGGTCTGCCTCTGGCGTTTGAGTTGTTCAACCGGTTTAAAGATCTGGATGAAGTGCGCAGGCGATTGGTGTTCACCACCCATACACCCGAAAAGGCGGGCAATGAAGAACAAACGGTGGAATATCTCGATCGCATGGGCTTCTTTAACGGTGTACCCCGTGAATTGGCAGTGCATATTACAAACACACGGGGCGATGCGATGAGTTATACGCCGGCTACGCTAAATATGAGCAAGATAGCAAATGGCGTTTCTCAATTGCACGGCGAGGTGGCCCGGGAGATGTGGGCAGGGGAAAAGGGAATATGCCCGATTATTGCAATCACCAATGCGCAGAACAAGAAATTTTGGGCCGACCGGGACTTTAACCATGCCTATATCCATCAGGACTTCAACGCCATGCGGGTGATAAAAAAGGAGATGAAGAAAGAGCTGTTTGAAATTGTCGCCAATCAAACGGGTAAAATCTTCGACCCCAATGTGCTGACCATTGTCTGGGCCCGCCGTTTTGCCGCCTACAAAAGGGCTAACCTGATTCTGCGCAATAAAGACAGATTTTTAGAACTCATCGGCAATACAGAAAAACCCGTGCAGATCATTTGGGCCGGTAAACCGTATCCCACCGACATGGGCTCAGTGAATATGTTTAACGATATTATATCCTTCACCCAGGACCGGCCGAATTGCGCCGTACTGGTAGGTTATGAATTGGAGCTCTCCTTCATGTTAAAACGGGGTTCCGATGTCTGGTTGAATACGCCCCGCCGGCCGCACGAGGCTTCCGGTACCAGCGGCATGACGGCAGCGATGAACGGCTCAGTAAATGTTTCCATATCGGACGGATGGATTCCGGAATTTGCAAAACACGGCGTCAATGCATTTGTCACGCCGGCCGCCGATCACAAAACCATGTCGGTGAATGCAATTGATGACTTCGACCACAGCAACATCATGCAGGTGTTGGAAAATGAAGTCATTCCGATGTACTACACTGAACCGGCCCGTTGGCAGCAGATTGTCAACCAGGCGATGCACGATATTACGCCCGAATTTGACAGCGACAGAATGGCGAATGCCTATTACCACCAGCTTTATAATTTCGAATATAACGCCGCCGAGCGCAAGGCGATGAATCTAAAGCAAATCACAGTAATGTCTTAAATACCAGGGCAATCGCCAACACGGCGGGCAGTAGTTTTCCTGTTGAAAAACAGAAAATTACTGCCCGTTTTTTTTAGTGACTTTCACCGGTGATTTACAGTGATTAATATCAGAAACCCGGTTGAGTTCAGTCATTAACGAAGCCGTGTTTTCAACTCACCTTTGGATTACATTTTTAAAACAGCTCATATGAAAAAACATATTACAGCCATTGCGTTACTTGCAATAGTTACCTTCGGAATCTTTGCCTGCAAATCCGAATCTTCCGAAATGCAAACCACCGCCACCGTTGTCCAGGCAGATGGCGGTCAATCTACTGTTGAAGATGGGGTGTCCCAGAAAAACATTGTCCAGATAGCATCGGGATCGGCCGATCACACGACACTGGTGACCGCCATTAAAGCGGCGGGATTAGCCGATGCGCTGGCCAATGCAGGTCCGTTTACCGTCTTTGCTCCCACGAATGCGGCTTTCGACAAATTGCCGGCCGGCACGGTGGAAGATCTGTTGAAAAAAGAAAATATCGCAACATTGAAAAATATACTGCAATACCATGTGGCCGTTGCCGTGTATAAAGACGACATGCTGACCGACGGCCGGGTATTGGGTATGGTGAACGGCGGCAATGCCACCCTGGGGTTAAATCCCGAAGGTAAAATTGCGATAAACGGCGCAAACATTATTGCTTCAGTGCCGGCTTCTAACGGTATTATCTACGTGATTGACCAGGTCTTGCTGCCCCAATAGAATTGCATTAAAAAATCACCGTCAAAAATGCGCCTTCAGGAAGGTGCATTTTTGTTTAACTGCAGGTCGCTATACCGCTTGAAAGAATGTTCGCAATCGGCTACCATCTGCGTGAAACGCTGCCGGACATTCTGGAGAAAAGCATCGTCGAACAGATGGTTCAGCTCTTCCCAGTTTTGAAATAAACCGGCCGGAAATTTATATACCTGTTCGAAAGCACCCGCTTCAAACTTGGCTATGTAGCGCTCGTTCCAGGAAAATACCGTAATCTTAAATTCTTTGTTTTGTATCGTGCCTATTATTCGCATTTCTGATTGATTTTTGTGATTACCGCATCCAGGATCCGGCTGACCGCCGGACAAATTTCTGCATTTTTCAACGTTATTTTTTCTAATTGATACATTCTCTTTCTGTTAGTATGGGGATATTCGCTGCAGGCTTTCGGCCGCACGTCGTAAATGGCGCAGCGGTTGTCATTTTCCAAAAACGGGCACGGCTGTGTGTGAAACACCCAGTCGCCATCCTCATCGCACATCAGGTAGTTACTCATGAACCGGTGCTGCCGAATGCCCAGGTATGCGGCTATTCTGCGAATGTCGGCCTCCAGCAGTATCGGGCTGTGGGTTTTACAACAATTGGCGCAATCCAGGCAGTTTACGCCGTCAAAAACACCGGTTTGTGCCGTTTCAAACAATGCATCGTCCCCGGCAGAACGGCGTGCTCTCAATTTAGCAAATAACCTGCGGTATTCCTTTTGTTTATTTCTTGCAACAGCTCGTAATTCCATGTGTCAGAACGGGAGGTCATCCGTATAAGGCGCTTCGGTTTCTGCGCTGAACGTCGTGATGTCCTCAATGGGCGATTCTTCCGACACTTTTTCGATACGCCAGGCATCCAGGTTATTGAAGTAGCTGACCCGGCCTTCCTTTTCCCACCGCGAGCCCTTGATATTGAAACTCACCTTTATTTCATCGCCTACCTTAAATTTATCGAGCAACTGGCATTTGTCCTGCACTAATTGAAATTTAATGGTATCTGTAAATGTCCTGCCGATGTTGGACTCACTGCGCTCCACCACGAACTCACGCTTTTTAAATGTGGGCGATATTTCGACAGTGTCGTATGCCTCTATCAATTTGCCTTGTAATTCGTAACTCATAATTTTTTCCTGTAAAGGTATAAAATTACAAACCGGGGGGAAAATGCCTCTGTCGGGCATACGCATATCCTCTAATACTTTTTTGTTTACATTTGTTAGCGTTGAAAGCGCTTTATCTCATATGTATATGTACGCCATTTTTGGTGCATAGCCAGGGTTATGAAATCTACACCTTGTATTTCGGCGGCAGTATCGACTCGGGTTTTTACTATACCGAACCGCTCAATATCTCCAATCATCCGGGCTATGATAATCAACCGGCTTTCAGCCCGGACAATACCCATATTTTGTTTAGCAGCAACCGGGAGAATAACCAAATGGATATTTATAAATACGCATTTGCAAATCAGGCGCTCATCCGGGTTACAGCTTCGCCGGAAAGCGAATTTTCACCCGAGTACAGCCCCGATGGGAGATATATTACTACCGTGCGCATTGAGTTGGACTCGTCCCAGCGATTGTGGAATTACAACCTGAAAAGAAAAAAATTCAAATGCATATTTAAAACCATTTACGGAGTCGGGTATTATTGCAGGATAAACCCCGGTTGGGTGGCGCTGTTCAGATTGCCTCCGCCGTTTACTCTGCAATTGGCACAAATCGACGAGCCGGGCATTCGGGAGATTGACAACGGCATTGGCAGGAGTATTAAAATGATTCCCGGTGAAAATGCCCTCGCCTATATCTCCCGCAAAGATTCAACTTTTAATCTCATAAAGCGTTATGATCTCGAGTTTAACAAAATCACCGCCATAAAGAAAATACCGGCGGATTGTGAGGATATGGCATGGGGCGGCAATGGCAGTTTGTTTATGGCAAGGGGAAGTAGGATTTATGTGTTGGATTATACCCGTACCATGCGTTGGTTTTTGTTTGCCGACTTCGGCGAGTTTGGGATTACGGATATTTACAGGATTGCGATTAGCCCCGACCAATCGAGGATGGCTTTTGTAGTTGAAGAATAACAATGTATGAGAAATATACTGTTCACCACCGATTTTTCAGAGTGCGCCGATAATGCATTCGAATTTGTATTACCCCTGGCGGATTACCTGCGCTGCAAATTGTTCTTTATGCATTCCAGCCAATTGCACCCAGCCGAAATGCAAATGGCGGATATCATGGTTGCCGATGTGCTGGATCAAAAAAAACAACAGGCGATTGCCGCTTTAAACGCATTGAAATTTCGCACCTCGGAATACGCATTTAAAAACAATGTCGAAATTCCGGTAGATCACATATTATCCATCGGGTTCCCCGCCGAAGAAATTTTAAAGGCCGCCGAAATGGTGAAACCCGAATTGGTGGTTGCCGGCACCACCGGTGAAGGCGGTATCATCAAGTTTTTGTTTGGCAGTACGACGACACACCTGATAAAAAGCCTGCACTATCCATTGCTGCTGGTACCCGCCGGCATTAAGAACAACGGCATCAAACACATTGCCTATGCCGCAGGTCTTGAATCGGATGACGCCGATATCATAGGCAAACTGCTCAAATTATGCGCCCAGTTGCAGGCCCGCTTATTCGTGTTTCACGTAGATAACACCAACAGCGAAAGCGATTACGATTTAATGGCGGATATCCAGGATAAATTCCCCGAATGGGTGGAGAAAGGCGTTTTAACATTGGAAATCCTCCAGGAAAAAACAATTATTGAAGGCATAGATCATTACCTGACCAACAGGCGTATCGATCTGCTGTGTATGACGCATCACCGCAAGCCCTTTCTCGACCTGTTCGACAGGAAATTACCACAGAAAATGGCTAAGCACAGCAACACGCCGCTTTTGATTTACCAGGAAACGCATTAGCGTTGCGCAAACCACTTCCTGACGACAGCCTCTGCCTCTTTGCCGCACGGCGTGAACCCCTTGGGGTTGTCGCTGATGTAATCCATATAGCTGGGCCATTGCCAGATATATATGCCCGCTATCCAGTCTTCATCCTGCAACGCACGAAACATCACTTCGTAGCAGCGGCGTTGGGATGACTCGTTATAATTCTGTTCGTCATTATCCGCATGCGGTTCGAGCCAGGGAAAGTCGATGCTCTTATAGCCGATCTCGGTGATGAGCACCGGCTTGTTGTACTTGTTGTGCACTGCTTCCAGGGAGTCTAAATATATTTCGAACTGTTGTTGCAATTCTGCATCGCTCGCATCCTGTTTATCCGACAGCGGATAATAAAAGTTTACCGAGATATAATCTAACGATTTCCAAAAGCCGACATTTTCAATTTCATCGCCCCAGTTTGCCGCATAGGTTATTTTGCCGGAATACAGTCCCCGCACTTTGGTAAATATATCAATCCATTCGTTTTCATGGGTTAATGTGGCCTCCCGGAATTCCACTCCGATACAGAAGAGGTCGATATGGTATAATTCGGCCAGGAACGCATAATGGATTATCCAGTTGTAATAGTAGGTAAAGAATTGTTGCCATTCGGCTTCGGAATGCATTTTCAAATCGCCGGTCCAGCCTTTCCATGTCCACAATTGAGGTTTTAGCATGGGTTGCATGCCGTATTTCTTTGCCGTATAAGCGCATTTAATGATGCTCTCGTCATTCTCAGAACCGGGTCCTCTTGCAAAATGGAAGGGTGCGGGTTTGTCCATCTCCTGTAAGAACCCGTAGGGAATGATGCTCACCGCATTGGCGCCAAGCGATTGCAATTGTTGTAAGGAGGCATCTGAGGTACTGCCGAGGTACCCGTTGAATATCTGGTAGCCTTCGTGCGCAAAGTTGAACCCGTTGAGATAGGTGGTTGGTGAGCGCCATTCGGGCTCCTGCATTGATGGGTATGTTTCGGATGCCGCATCGACAAATGCATTCCATGCCTGCTCATAGGTTATGAGCTCCTCCTGGCTGAAGGTGCCATACCGGGCAATAAATTGCGCTCTGCCTGCCGTGTGAATGAGAAACTCGGCAAATAAGGCAGCCGTGCACTCCATCAGGTAAGGCGAACCTTCCTTAAAATCCGTATCGTCGAGCAATTGATCGAGTGTGGGCATATTCCCCGAACGAAAGAGTTTTATCGCCCAGTATTTATACCCATGCGTACACCATTTGCGGTTGAACATGGTGGCTAACCCCGATTCGATGCACTGCAATTGGGCCTTCCCAAGCATATTGCGCACCGCCAGCAACATTTCGTCGCCTTTGTAATTTTCCTGAAATTCATTTCCCCAAACCGCATATACCGAGTGCAGTTTCTGACTGGCATTGCTTTGATCGGTATTGTTCAGCATCAGGCCTTTCACTTCGGTACTCGGGTAGATATGATAGGTAAATGGAGCGGAAATTTTTCTGCCGGTAAAATCTTCTATTTCCCGCAAACACGTTGCGATATAGGATGAAACACTGTCCAACTGCACTTTAGATATTTCGGTATTATGTGCAATGAATTGACAATAGGCATTTGCGCCAACGGTCTTACCCGTGTAATCGAATTCCCAATGCACCTTTTTATCTATCTGCCAGGCGTTCGGAGTGTCTTCAGAAAAATTTCCAACGACGATGCGATTGTGATTTCTGTACACCTGGTATCCCCAATTGTCCCAGAAAAAATAACCGTACTCGCGGTTGAGTGCATCGCGGAGATAATCCGACAACACCGAATCGCTGTTGGCCATAATCGCCGTCAGCGGCATGCTATTATTCTTCGGATTGGGATAGAGTGCAATTTTCAGTAAATCGGTCTTGTCGCCGTAAACAATTCCATTAAACTCAAAACCATCAGGCACTATATGGTAGGGTGCGGCATTGGCAAAATCTTTCAAAATTTCGAGGTGTTGGGTTGTACCGATGAGATATAAGGGGTAATCCGACAACCGGTTTATTTCGGTTCCCGCTTCCTCGGATATCAACAGCGCCGTATTATCGCCTTCGCCTGCTATTTGTTGTTGCAGCAATAGTAAAACGGATTGCACCTGTTTGTCGCTGCCCGAATACACAATCGCTATGGTATCAGCATGGCGCAACGCTGTACGCATATCGCTGCGTGTAGTCGTTACATTGCCGGTTTCATTGTATAACGTTGAACCACAGGATGCACATACCCATTGCAGCAACAACCAGGTAACGGCATGCACCGCACACATCTTCCGGTCGATCTTCATTGTGGATAAATTTATTCCCATTTTTAATAAAAACCTTGCGAATTTGCCTTGCATGATGTAATTTAACATTCCAAATCGTTCTTAAAGATATAACTCATGCGGGAATACTGTTTGATGATCTAACAATGATTATCTAAGCGAGTCAATGCACGAAAAGTAATGGCGTGCCGTAACAAAGCAAATACCTGTATTTGCCGAATAATCCGGATTACAAAACTCTTCGGCACCTCTAACCATGTCGGTGTGAGGTCTTATCAAACCAAAATTCCTGTATGGGTTTTTTTTAAACCCTAAACGCCGTTTATCCCGGTTTCTCTTTTTGCTCAGGCAATACTGTTGCGTGCATAGTATTTACGGTGCGCCGATAATTCGCATGGAATTATGGGGGTGATGTTATTTTAATACATTCCAATTTTACCGCCTGAGCATTTAATTAATCCATTACCTTTACCGGGCGCTGTTTTGTGTTCACAAATGCATTTGTTTTGAACCCAAACCCTATGCCCCAACAGATGGTGTTATGAATGAAATATTGCAGAATTACCGGAAGGTGAGTGAGAGAATTCGCCGTGCCTGTGAAAATTGCGGCCGGCGTGCTCAGGATGTAACCCTGTTATTGGCGACGAAAACGGTTCCGCCGGAAAAAATACGTGTAGCCCTGAACGACGGCGCATCGGTTATTGGTGAAAATAAAGTGCAGGAACTGGTGAGTAAATACGAAGCATTACGGGACATACCCCACCAAACGCATTGTATCGGCCACCTGCAGACCAATAAGATAAAGGAGATTGTCAAATATGCCGATTGCTTACAATCACTCGACCGCCCGGAATTAGCCGTACGCCTGCAAAAACGACTCGAATCGGAAGACAAAACCTTAGATGTTTTACTGCAAGTAAATACATCCCGTGAGTCGAGTAAATTTGGAATAGCGCCGGAGCATGTAATTGTATTTGCCAAACAGGTCAGGCAATTCGATCGCCTGCATATAAAGGGACTGATGACTATCGGCTTATTTGCAGCCGATATCGATAAAGTCCGCTACTGCTACAGGCTGTTAAAAATTTTACAGGAACAATTACTGGATAATGGATTTGCAGCACATACACTTTCGATGGGGATGAGCAATGACCTTGAAGCGGCAATAGAGGAGGGAGCTACTATGGTAAGGGTAGGGACTGCTGTATTTGGGAACAGGAAATATCCCGATAAATATTATTGGAATGAGCATCAATAAAAATTGCCTGTTTACTGAAAGCGCTAACCGAGACAACGCATTGCTTCGCATTTTTAATAGTACAGGTCAATGGTGTGCAACCGGAATTATACATTTATTGCACAGGAGCAGGAAGCGCTTTAACATCCACTTACATTTAAATATGCGATAGGCGCCACCGATGCCGGAGCGCATCAATGTTTCACCAACAGGGCCCTTACCGTATCGTTGGCGGAGGT
>CAZBHH010000018.1:0-52015 GCA_964492065.1 uncultured Chitinophagales bacterium
TGGTAGATATGGAAAAAAGCGACTTGTATGATGTGTTAGAATACGTTTTCAATGGCGACTATATCGCAATGACAAGAGAAGCCAGAGCCAAAGCAGCCGAAGCGACAATTTTCGCCTTACTCAACGACCAACAAAAAGAATTTATCAGTTTTGTATTGAGCAAATACGTTGAAACAGGGGTGGACGAACTCGACCAGGAGAAACTACCAATCTTGCTGACAAACAAATATCAATCTTTGGAAGACGCAAAAGAAATTTTGGGAGATGTTGCAAATATCAGCAGACTGTTTATAGAATTTCAAGAACATCTTTACAAACAGAAAGCAGCGTAATGACAGGACAACAAACACATACAGCCAACGCACAGCAGTCATACACATTGGCAAGCCGCTCAAGCCAATGCACAGACCAAAGCTTGCCAAAGAGTATGCCTGCCCCAATGCAAGACAAATACGAAGTATTCACGAACACCTTTGAGAATAAAAATGACGTGAGTAAAATTCAAAGTATTTTTCCTGCCCTTCAAAAAAAATTAAAACACCCGACTCACAAGCCATCACAGACAAGCGCTTGGACAATTCAGTGAAGTCCATTTGCAGACAGCGTAACATGACACGGACGGCAGAGCCGAGCAGGCAAAGGGGAGTTTCACCCCTAAGCCTCTTGCAGATGCGCACGTGAACCTCTCGATTACGCATTCGTTTTTTAATTTTAATGGCATTCGCAAAGTTATCCACCGACCAACCTCGTCTTGTAAAAACAAAAAGCGTCATTTCACTTTGCAAGATGAGAGAAAAGATAGATTTCACCATGCACGTAATGCAATGAGAAGCGAGCGGTCAGTCCAGGGCTGCGTGCTGCAAGGAGCACGGGCTTGTGCACCCTATCTTTCTTTACCATGCCGGCCGGATCTTACAGCGTCAATCAACCGGGGCATTTATTCCGTTTTCGATTGGGAATGATATTGCGCACTCCCCAAATCACATCTCCTAAAAAGCCGGCCATGTGCCGCCTCACCCCAAGACCCAACATGTACTTAGTGTGCGATAAAAGGTTGTGCGTTATGCGGCAAATCATTTCTTAACCACATCAAATTCTACTGTTTCCGCACCAAAATTTCTATAGAATTTCCAGATACCGGGGATCATACTCCCTTCGAAGTCGAAGATGTAATCCGTCCCGATATACGACTTGATGACATCGTCAATCAGCGCTGTCATGCAATTCAGTTTTCTTCCCGCCTTAGTGGAAGCCGCCAGCAGGTAGATCAACCTCTTATTGCTTTTAATAAAAAATGCGGCGGCGAGTAATTGTCGATCTCCACTTACCCGTACGACAAACCCCTTGTCATTACTCACAATAGCCCGGAGCAGCGTTTCCAGTCGCACGTAGTCTGGCTGCTTTAGTCCTTTTACCTTGTCGCCGACATGCATGCGGGTAAAATCCACGATATCGGAAACATCCGTGTCGTATCGAATTTCGAATGCGCCTTTGCCGTAGCGGTATAAATTGTTTTTTACAACGCTGCTATACGACGCATACACCGCCTCATACGGTTTATTCAAATCTATTTGTTGGGTTATTCTTTTTGTTGCTGCTGGCCTGATGCGGTTGGCGGTGTTGAGGTGCAGGTAATAACTGAGGTATTTCTTTTTTAACAGGCCGATAAAGTGTCCCGTCTGTTGCAGTAACTCCTGATTTGTAGAGAACAATCCCAACTGTTGGGTAAACAGCGGCTGGTAACAGGACTTAATCAAATACTTCCGGTGGTAGGGCAATGGGAATACCGCCGCATAGTCATCGGCAATAAAAGCATCCCACTTATTGCCGGTAACAATATCCAGGTACCAGCTATAAGCGTAGGGCAGTGCATTAATGGAATTGCCAATACAGTTATCCCACTTTTGCCTGTCGATATGATTATGCGTTACAAAATGTGTCAAATCTCCAAAACGCAATTTTACGATAATTATCGAAGTGGCCGCCTATTGACAGCGCCGTTTATTCCCAAACGGGAAATTCGCAGGAACTTCCCGCCGTTAATAGGAACCTTTCGTCTCTTCGGGTTATTTTCACACTGTAAAAGTTCGTTATACTACAAAATGCACGATTTACAACAGCGACAATTTGAAAAGGCGATTCTCGTCGGCTTAGTTACACGGGAGCAGACTCTCGGCCATTTGAACGAGTATCTGGATGAACTGGAGTTCCTCGCCGAGACCGCCGGCGCCGTTACGCTGGATAAGGTGTATCAGAAGCTGGAAAAACCCGATATCCGCACCTATGTAGGCAAGGGAAAACTCCTGGAAATAAAAGAGCAGGCCGAAGACATGGACGCCGACCTGGTGATATTCGACGACGAACTCAGCCCCTCGCAGTTGCGCAATATCGAAGACGTCCTGCAATTGAAGGTGCTGGACCGCAGTATGCTGATACTCGACATCTTTGCGAGCCGGGCGCAGACGCAACAGGCCAGGACACAGGTGGAACTGGCACAACTGCAGTATTTACTGCCGCGGCTAAAGGGTATGTGGACTCACCTCGACCGCATTAAGGGCGGTATCGGGATGCGAGGCACCGGTGAAAAGGAAATTGAAACCGACCGCAGGGTGGCAAAAGAAAAAATTGCACTGTTAAAAAGCCGGCTGGAAAAAATCGACAGGCAGAATGAAACGCAGCGCAAAGGCCGCGGCGAAATGATTCGTGTCGCCCTGGTGGGATATACCAATGTGGGCAAGAGTACGCTGATGAACATACTGAGCAAAAGCGATGTGTTTGCCGAAAATAAATTATTTGCCACCCTGGATACGACAGTGAGAAAAGTCGTCTTTGAACGCACGCCTTTTCTGCTATCGGACACGGTCGGGTTTATCCGCAAGCTGCCACATCATTTAATTGAGAGTTTTAAATCCACGCTCGACGAAGTGCGGGAAGCAGATGTGCTGTTGCACGTGGTGGATATTTCGCACCCGGCATTTGAAGATCAGATACGCACGGTAAATGAAACGCTGGCGGATATCGGCATTGCCGATAAACCGGTAATACTCATCTTCAACAAAATGGATCTTTACGAAGCAAAGTACTTTGATGTGTATTTGCAGGATGCGGTAAAAAGAGACCTGATAGAAGAGATGCAACAGTCGTGGATTGCAAAGACAAACAATAACTGCGTTTTTATTTCCGCCACCGAACGGCGAAATCTGGAGGCGCTGCGCACGCTGATTTTAGACAGGGTGATCGAGGCTTACCAGGTGCGCTATCCCTATAAGACCGAATTTTTTTAGCGCATTTCCGAGAACAAGGGGAAGGAGGCGGCAAAGTCCTGAATTTGTTTTTTCAAATCCTTTTTCAGCGACTCGCTATCCGGGTTCATAATGAGCGCATCAATCCACTCGACGATTTGCACCATATCGGCTTCCTGCATGCCGCGGGTGGTGGAGGCAGCCGTTCCGATACGGATTCCGGAAGTGATAAACGGCGATTTATCGTCGAAGGGCACCATATTTTTATTTACGGTGATATGTACTTCGCCTAACAGGGCATCTGCTTTTTTCCCGGTGATATGTTTATTGCGCAGGTCAATCAGCATTAAATGATTGTCGGTACCGCCGGAGATAATGGTGTAATTGCGTTTCACGAATGCATCGGCCATAGCCTGTGCATTGCGGATTACCTGTTGGCAATACGCTTTATATCCGTCGCTCAGCGCTTCGCCAAATGCAATGGCTTTGGCGGCAATCACATGCTCGAGCGGGCCGCCCTGGGTTCCGGGGAAGACGGCGCTGTCAATAATGGCGCTCATCATTTTCAAATCGCCTTTCGGCGTTCTCTCGCCCCAGGGGTTTTCAAAATCTTTGCCTACCAGAATCATTCCGCCCCGCGGGCCTCGCAATGTCTTATGTGTGGTGGAGGTGATGATATGGCAGTGGGGAATGGGGTTGTTCAACAGTTTGCTGGCGATTAACCCGGAAGGGTGTGCGATATCGGCCATTAAAATAGCGCCTACGGAATCGGCAATTTCGCGGAATCGCTTGTAGTCCCAATCGCGGGCATAGGCGGAAGCGCCGCAAATGATCAGCTTAGGTTGCACATCCCTGGCCGTTGCCTCCACCTTATCCATATCGATGCGACCGGTATCGGCTTCCACACCATAAAAAAACGGTCTGTAAATTCTGCCTGAAAAATTTACCGGCGAACCGTGGGTTAAATGTCCCCCGTGCGACAGGTTGAAGCCCAGGATGGCGTCGCCGGGTTTTAAACACGCCAGCATCACAGCCGCATTGGCCTGCGAACCGCTGTGCGGTTGTACATTGGCATGTTCTGCGCCAAATAACTCCTTCAGCCTGTCAATGGCGATTTGCTCCACTTCGTCCACGATTTCGCATCCGCCGTAATACCGCTTGCCGGGATATCCCTCCGCATATTTATTCGTGAGGCAACTCCCCATCGCCTCCAGCACCTGCCGGCTCACAAAGTTCTCACTCGCTATCAGTTCAATGCCATGAGTCTGGCGCTGTAATTCCTTTTCTATCAATTGAAAGATGGTTGTATCCCGTTGCATACATTTGATTTAATGCGGTAAAATTAGAAAAACAAAAACGGCTTCCCGTAAAGGTAGCCGTTTTCATCTTTGGCCGTGTTGCTTTAATCGGCGTTGTAAATTATTTTCTCTGCAACAGTGGCGCCGTTTGACGTAAAGCGGACAAAATAAATGCCCGAACTGATGCCGTAATCCGCCAGGTTAAAAGAGGTCTGTGTTGTGCCGGCAGCCATTTGCGATGCCGGGATGAGCTCCGCAATGCGATGGCCGTCCAGGCCAAATAATTCCGCATGGACGATGGCCGCATTATCCATTGCAGCGGTCAGTTGAATACTGCCCGATGTGAAATGCGGCGCTACCGAAAAATTCAACCCGTTTTCAGCCGTTGTCACGGCGGTGCCGTCGCTGAAATGTGCGATGACATTATCGAATGTACTCATTGCAAAAAACACATCCGTGGTAAACGGATCGGGATTGACGATGTGATTATCCAGTTCCCAGTAGTCGAAGACATAACCGTCTGCAGGCGATGCGAGCATATTGATGATTGTACCGCTCAGGAATGAAGATGCATAGGGGTAAGAAGCTGGTGTGAAAGCATTGACGCTGACATTTCCCGAGCCCGCAGGTATAATGTCGAGTGAAAAATTGTAACTCGGCATTTCGGATGCATTGAAATAGGCGATAATGGTATCCGAAGACGTCAGGCTCAGGGTGACTGCCGGATCGGTATCAGAGGGTGCAGGTGTATGATGTAAAAATTCCCAGTGGTCAAAAAAATATCCCATTGCGGGAAGTGCGGTGAGCGAAAATGTTACGCCGCCGTAATAAGTGGCGCTATAGGGATATACCGTCGGAGTAACGGTGTTCACCGTTACGAGGTTAGCGCTGCCCGCCGGTTCAACGACCAGTGATATCGGGTAGGCGGGTGTATCAAAGCAATCTTCAATGCCTTCCACCATATACGCACATCGGTCTTCGATGAATGCATACATATCTTCGTAATTGTCTAACCAGCCGGAATAAGTGCCGCCCCAGCGGTCGGTCTGCCGCTCCATTTCCGGGTCAATTACATTTTTCATACTATCCAGCACGCTCAGCATATTTTCGCAGGAAAACGTGGTGGCATTTAAATCGGCAAAGCGGTTGATGTATAAGGAATGAAATGTTTCATTTTCCAGCAATGCGTTGACGATGTCCACATGGCCGTTGCCATCCACATAAATATCGAGCGGATCGCAGGGGTCCGCTTCCGGAGAATCGTCGGGTATGCCGGTATAGTTGATGTAGTGCCCGAAGGTGGCATCTTCATCCCATAAAATATATCTCCATTTGAGTGCGCCGCCATCGGGATCGTATCCCCGCCACCAACCGGTATTCCAGTTCAGCCAGTCTTTGCAAACGGTGAGCGTATTGGTGATGAAATAGTCGCACAGGCTCAGCGTGTTCAGGTTATCTTCCACATAGGCGTAGTTCAACGGTTCGGTCATATCGTTGGTGGTAATGAAATCTACAAATGGAGGCCATTCGTCCATGGTGCCGTATTCTGCCCAGGTGCCGCCCCAGCATTTGATGAAGTCAATTTCATATTCATCCTGGTCGAAATAATAATCGGTGAAATCGGCGTCGTCCACTTTTTCCCGCACATCGTAGATACCCCAGTATTCGCCGTTGACGAACACGATGACGAAGAAGGTAGATCTCTCATCCAACTCCAGGTGGCTGCGTTCGGTGAGGTGATGCACATAGGCGTCCCGCAGATGCGCTCCGTCTTCGTAAGGGTAATTGTCATTGGCGGCGGCTTTTACGATTAATCGCTGAAAGCCGGTGCGATCGGTCACGTCGCTGAAAAAATTGTGATCTATATCGTCGTCATAGCCAAACTGATCCCGGGTGATATAATCGAAACCCCGCTGATCGTATGCCCATGAGTCGTTGCCGTGTTCGTTAAACGTGCCTTCGGCTTCATCCTGTAATTCAAATGCGGCATTAAACAATTCGAAAGAACCTTCTGGCTCTATCCATCCGTTGCCGTTTAACAGGTCGTCGATACTCTCGCCGGCAAGCGATAATACGGGAACCGTAGAAACTTCATCGACAAAATACGTATTGGTAGAAGTAAAACTCGGCAGGATTTGATCGTCGTCGGAAAAAGCTTTCGTGCGCAACACTGTTGTTTCGGTAATGTCGATTGCACTGCTGTAAACGGTAGATGACGCCGTCGGCTCGGAGCCGTCGGTAGTATAGCGAATCGTCACGCCTTCTTCCGGCGATGTAATCGTTACGGAAACAGAGCCCGGATAGTTACCCGAATTGGGTTCCATATCGGGTTTGGCGGCATAAGCGGTTTTCGAAGTCGTCGTATTCGAGGCATTCGGTGTGGGATTGGTAAAAATTTTCCAGTTATCGCTGCCGTCGGTAGCTCTTCCCCAGGAGTGATTCGTCTGATTGGGTATTTCAATTTCATTGTAATCCAGCACGGTGCCCGAAGGGTCAGAAAATACGACGGCTTCCACCTCTCGTGTCTGCGTAATTTTAAAACTTGTGTGGTAATTGGAGCCTTCTATTGCATCGCGGCCCGAACACCAGAAGCGCAGGTACCCGCCCGCATTAATGGTAATGCCGTCGGGGATACTCCACTTGTCGGGTTCGTCCAGCCGGTCGCTGAGGTGATACCCCGCAAGGTCAACAGCGCTGGCGCCTGTGTTGTACAATTCAATCCAGTCTTCATATTCGCCGTGGTTATCGGTTACATCCGAATAATTCGCAGCGGAAAACTCGTTGATTACTACCTGTGCAGGCAGTGCATGAACAAAGAGTACGAGAGATATAACGGCGAGGAGTGACAAATTTTTCATTATGTACATAGTCTAACGATGTATAAAGTTACGCATTAATCGCCTTTCAGTGTCAGCCGTCTGTCAGTCTCTTTCTGTTTGAGGGGTACGCCTTGGGTGGATTTTAACAAATGCGAAGTCCCCCGGCGTGAAAGCCTCTGCATTTGGGTTATCTTTGAACCATGAAGGCAATAATTCCGGTGGCCGGTGTCGGCTCCAGGCTGCGGCCACATACCTACTCTCAACCCAAGCCGCTGATGCCGGTAGCGGGAAAACCGATACTGGGTTTTATCATCGAGAGATTAAGAAAAGCGGGCGTTACAGAATTTGTATTTGTCATTGGTTACCTCGGCGAAAAAATTGAGGAATACGTCACCGGCCATTTCCCGGATATCAAAACGAATTTCGTCTTACAGCAGTCCCGCGAGGGTTTAGGTCATGCCATCTGGTTGTGTAAACCCTACATCGGCGAAAATGAGAAAATTATCATCGCACTGGGAGATACAATTTTTGATGCGGACATCGAAAGTGTAATCGCTTCGCCCTATTCCGCATTGGGATTAAAAAAGGTGGACGATCCCCGCGATTTCGGCGTAGCGGAACTGGATGACGACGGGTTTATCGCACGTGTCATCGAAAAACCTTCCATTCCAAAATCCAACCTCGCCTTAGTGGGCTTTTATAAGATAGTGGAAACGGAACAACTCTTCGAAGCGCTGGACTCCAATATTCAAAAGGGATATAAAACTCAGGGCGAATTTCACCTGACGGATGCGCTCATGCTGTTGATTAAACAAGGTATAAAAATTCAGGGCTTTAAAGTGTTGAACTGGTACGACTGCGGAAAGAAGGAAATCCTGCTGGAGACCAATGCCATTCTACTGCGCAAAACCGGCGGCAATATTTCTGATGATATGCAGGTAGAAAACACCATCATAAAAGAACCGGTGAGTATCGCACGGGGCTGCACCATAAAAAATTCAATCATCGGACCGAATGTAACCATCGGCGAAAATACCTTCATCGGTTATTCTATTGTTAAGGATTCCATCATCGGCAATTTCGCTATTATTGACGATGTGGTATTACACCATTCGGTAATCGGGAGCGATGCGACAGTCAAAGGGTTGAGCCAGAGTTTAAACATCGGCGACAATGCGGAAATAGATTTATCGCAGCGGTTTGACTGAAGGCTTTTGTGTTTGAATTTTGCCGTTAGGTGCTACAAATCATTTTACAATTTTGAATTATGCAGAACAGGATTACACAACTATTTAATATCGAATACCCGATAATTCAGGCGGGGATGATCTGGTGCAGCGGATGGCGGCTGGCGAGCGCCGTTGCCAATGCCGGCGGCTTAGGCCTTATCGGCTCGGGCAGCATGTATCCCGACACTTTGCGTGACCACATTCGAAAATGTAAGTCGGCAACTGCAAAATCATTTGGCGTCAATGTGCCGCTGCTTTATCCCGACATTGATAAACACATGCAAATAATTATCGATGAAGGCGTGCCCATCGTGTTCACCAGCGCCGGCAACCCGAAGACATGGACGCCTGTATTGAAGGAAAAAGGCATCGTGGTGGTGCACGTGGTGAGCAGTAAAAAGTTTGCATTAAAATCGCAGGAATCGGGGTGCGATGCCATTGTAGCGGAAGGCTTCGAAGCGGGCGGGCACAACGGCAGGGAAGAGACTACCACGCTGTGCTTAATTCCGATGGTGGCAGATGCGGTGGACGTCCCTGTCATTGCAGCCGGCGGTATCGGCGATGGCAGGGCGATGCTCGCATGTATGGCTCTCGGCGCCGAAGGCGTCCAGGTGGGTACCCGGTTTGCGGCGAGCGAAGAAAGCAGCGCACATCCCAATTTTAAACATGCCATCACTCAAACACCCGAAGGCGGCACTCAATTGACACTGAAAGAACTGACGCCCGTCAGGCTGATTAAAAATAAATTCTTCGAACAACTCGAACAGGCGTATGCAGCAAAGGCCGACGTGGAAACTCTCAAAAAAATCCTGGGCCGTGCCCGTGCAAAAAAAGGCATGTTCGAAGGCGATATCGACGAGGGCGAACTCGAAATCGGACAGATCTCCGCTACCATTGATGGTATTCTACCCGCTGCAGAAATTCTCCAAACAATGTGGAGCGAATTTTTGACTGCCAAAGAAAAAATAGCCGCATTGTAAAATTTTCCTGCGCATTTATGGAATGTATTTCCATTGCGCATCTCCCTACCGTCAACATTTCAATTTTACTTTAAATCCGCTATTATGAAAATAATCCATGCAGTGGTATTGGGTGCAGTGATATCTGCAACAACTCTGTTTACAGTACAGCCACTACTTACAAACCGGACCGGATTCGTCCCCGTCCACACTGCGTCAATTCACGGCACAATCAGCGATAACGGCACACCTTTAATTAATGCGCTGATCGAAATTCAAGAAGCTCAATTGAAGCGACGCACCGATGCAAACGGCGTTTTCAGTTTTGACAACCTGGCTGCGGGCAGCTATACATTGCATATTTCATCCCAGGGCTATCGAGAAAGAGATACGGCAATAACCTTAGCGGAAAATCAAAACCTTATCCTCGAAATTCAATTGCAGTTGGAAAGCAATCCGGAATTGGACGAAATAATCTCCATAGACAATACACCGGGTATTCAGGCGTCCGAATCCAAAGCGCAGGAGAATGTGTTTTATAACCAAAGTCCCAATGCCGTTTACAACAAATCTTACTCTTTAAGTTCCGGCGACAACCTCCTCTTTGAGGATAATTACGACGAACAATTCAATACTGAAGAATACGATGTTATCAATGAAAACGGATTTAAAAAAGTAATCGGCAACCCGCTGTCCACCTTCTCCATCGACGTGGACAATGCGTCGTATTCCAATATCCGCAGATTTATTTCTTACAACCAGTCGCCGCCGAAAGATGCGGTGCGCATTGAAGAGATGATCAATTATTTCGATTATGCATACCCGCAGCCGACCGGAGAACATCCCTTTGATATTCACACTGAAATTTCCGACTGTCCCTGGAATGCGGAAACCAAACTCATCATGATCGGATTACAGGGAAAGGATATCGATTATGCAGCGACCGACCCTTCCAACCTCGTGTTCCTCATCGATGTTTCAGGTTCGATGATGCCGGCAAATAAACTGCCGCTGGTGAAGTCATCGCTGACTCAGTTGGTGGAGCAATTAGGCGACCGCGACCGCATAGCCATCGTCGTGTACGCCGGCGCCGCCGGCCTGGTGCTGCCCTCGACACCGGCATCCCAGAAACAAAAAATACTGAATGCGCTGAATGGGCTGGAATCGGGAGGCTCCACTGCCGGCGGCGCAGGTATTGAACTCGCCTATAAAACCGCTGCCGATAACTTTATCGAAGGCGGCAATAACCGGGTGATTTTATGTACCGACGGCGATTTTAACGTCGGCGTCTCCAGCAATGCGGAAATGGTGCGGCTCATTGAACAGAAAAGAAAAGACGGCGTCTTCCTCACTATTTGCGGATTTGGTATGGGCAATTACAAAGATTCTAAAATGGAAGCCATCGCAAATAACGGCAACGGCAACTACTATTATATCGACAATGAAAAGGAAGCGAAGAAAGTGTTTGTCACCGATATGCGGGGCACCCTGTTTACCATCGCCAAAGATGTGAAAATACAGGTGGAATTCAACCCGGCAAAAGTAGCGGAATACCGTTTGATCGGTTACGAAAACAGGGTATTGAACAATGAAGATTTTGACAACGACACAAAAGACGCCGGCGAATTGGGAGCAGGTCATCGTGTAACGGCGATGTATGAAGTGAAGCTCAAAGACAATGCGGATTTTTCACCGCAGGGCACTCAATCAAATGGCGAGGATTTGAAATATCAATCGACAACGGTAAATGAAAGTGCGAAATACAGCAATGAGATAATGACGTTGAAACTGCGCTATAAAAAACCGGATAGCGATGTGAGCCGGTTAATAGAAAAATCGGTTATCGATTCGAAGATGCCTTTTGCAAGTACATCGGATAACTTCCGCTTTGCCGCCGCCGTTGTCGAATTCGGCATGTTGTTGCGCAACTCGGAATACAAGGGCAGTGCAACATATGCATCGGTAGTGCAACTCGCAACAAATGCCAAAGGCGCAGACAGGGAGGGCTATCGTGCGGAATTTATCGCCATGGTACAATCCTATATCGCCCTGGCGCAGGTAAAATAATTGTCATCCGGGTAAATAAAACAGCCGTGCTTAGGTGTGGCTGTTTTTTATTTGAGTCAATGCGGCAATCAATTCGGGGTATTGCAATACATATCCGCTTTCCCGCATTTTTTCATTGCACACATTCTGGCTGATTAATACCGCATCGGCCATTTCTCCCAACAGGATGCGGAGAATAAATACCGGTACGGGAATGCGCACCGAGTAGTTGTTAAACACCCGCTGAAGCGATTGCATCATCTGCTTTTGAGAATGTACATGCGCCGACACATTATACACGCCAGCGATGTGTTCGTGCTGCAAGGTATATGCGATGAACTCCGACAGGTCGGATATATGAATCCACGGATATAATTGTTTGCCGTTGCCCAACAGCGGAGCTATACCAAACGGCAACGCCTGCATGAGCTTAGGCAAAGCGCCGCCGGTTCCCGACAGTACCATGCCGAAGCGCAGTGTTACCAGTCGCACTTTTATTTGCTGCAATGCGTGAGTTGCCTCTTCCCACCGCATCACCGATTCGCTTAAAAAGCCGCTGCCGGGCCCCGATGTTTCGGTGAGCAGTTCACTGCCTCTGTCGCCGTAATAGCCAACGGCCGAAGCGGCAATAACACATTGCACCGCATGTGGTTGTCGCATCATGGCGCCGTTCAACAAAGCCAGGCTCTGCACCCTGCTATCGATAATTGTCCGCTTGTGCCGCTTTGTCCATCTTCCGCCGGCGAGGCTTGCACCGGCGAGGTGAATGATGGCATCAGCCCATAACACCGCCTCGGCATCTATGTGTTGTGCATCTATATCCCATTGAAATACCTGTACTCCCGGCGCCGCTGTATGACCGCGGCTCAACCACGCCACTGCACAACCGCATCGCTGTAACACCTGCGTTAATCGCCTGCCGATTAACCCACTTCCTCCCGCTATCAGAATCTTTTTCACCTCGCAGTTTCGATAGTGTCAAATGTATAAAATTGTTCAATCTAACAATTATTTTGTTAATTGCAGGAAGCGGGTAGCTCAAAATGCAGTACTTTTAAACTTAACTTAACCAATCCGTATGCAAGTTTTTCGCACTATACATATTGCCGGCGCTTGTTGTCTTTTGTTGTTAATCGCTGCGTGCAACAATACCGAACCCGGCAGTTCGTCAGACGTTCAGGGTATCACCGACGGACAGACATATATTTTTATCGAAGATGCAAAAACATTTTTACCCGGATGGAAAACCGATAATTCCATCGTCAATCACTGGATAAGCGATCCCGACAACCTGCACCCCACGAATGGACGCACAGCTTCCAGGACATGGATATTGAGTCTGACGCATAACTATTTATTAACGAGCGATGCCATTCATCTCAAACTCGCACCCGACCTCGCCGTGTCGTTACCCGAAGTGTCAGAAGACGGGTTGTCTTTCACCTACACCTTGCGCCCCGATGCCAAATGGGACGATGGCTCACCGATAACTGTCGATGATGTAATCTTCACCTATAAAGTAAATAAATGTCCGTTGGTTGACAACGTAACCCAGAAGTCCTATATGGAAAACCTAAAGGAGATAACCGTCGATGCGGTAAACCCGATGCGGTTCACCATGGTGATGAAACGCCCCTATGTGCAAAGCGTCGGCATTACCACCAACCTGCCCATTATCCAACAAAAATATTACGATCCCAACGGCGTATTTTCTCATTACACGTTTGAACAACTCGACGACGCCAATTTTGTAAATACGGCGCAGGAGGACATTAAAAGCTGGTGTGTCGAATTCAACAGCGGCAAGTACGGCAATGATGTGAGCATGTTCAACGGATCCGGGCCGTATAAAGTGACGAGCTGGACGAGAGGCCAATCCATGATACTCGAAAAAAAATCAAACCACTGGATGGAGGCAATCCCGGATAAGCAACCTTATCAAACAGCGTATCCCGATAAGATTATTTTTAAAATAGTCACCGATGCCAATGCGCAGATACTGGAGTTGAAATCGCAGGATATAGATGTCAGCGTATGGTTATCCACTCAGAACCTCCTGGACCTGGAGCGGGATTCCAACTTCACTAAAAATTACAACTACCGCTATACACGCTCTTATAATTTCAATTACATAGGTTTGAATATGAAACCCGACGGCGTGAAGCGCAAGAAAATATTTGACGATGTGCGGGTGCGGCAGGCGGCGTCCTATTTAATCCCGATTGACGATATAATACAGATTGTTTATTCGGGCAAAGCGGAGCAGTGGAACTCTGCCATTCCACCGTTCAAAGCAGGTTATAACCACAACTTGCCGCTGATAAAATACGATTTTCAAAAAGCCAAACAGCTATTGACGGAAGCGGGTTGGACGGATACCGACGGCGATAATATTTTAGATAAAGTAATTGACGGCAAGCGCCAGAAGTTGCAGGTGGAGCTTATCGTAAGCATGGGTGGAAAGTTCGTGGAGCAAATGGCGGAAATGGTGGTTGGCGAATTGCGCAAGGCGGGTTTTGAAGCAACACTGTCGCAAATGGACTTATCTACGCTTATGAATAAAGTGACGCAACACGACTTCGATATGTATATGGGCGCATGGTCGGGCAGTTTCCTGCCGGATGATTATACCCAACTGTGGCATACGAGTTCATGGGCAAACGGCGGTAGCAATTATACCGGCTTCGGCAATGCACAGACAGATGCGCTGATCGACTCCATTAAAACTACTGTCAACGACAGCGTGCGATTGCCGATGGTGGAGCGATTGCATAAGGCTATTTACGAACAGCAACCCTATATTATGATTTTCTCTTCCACACGCAAAGTGGTGGTGCATAAACGGTTTGGAAATACGTATATGACCTTTGAACGGCCGGGCGTGTTGTTGAACAATTTAAAACTGTTGCCTTCGGCGATGCAGCAATCTGAAAATCAATAAACCCATACACTGAAGAAAATGTAAGCGAATGAGCAGGTATATTCTGAAAAGAATGTTGTTTTTTATCCCCACGCTCATTCTCATCTCCCTGCTCGCATTTATCATCAGCATCAATGCTCCCGGCGATCCGGTTGACCGCATGGTCTCCATTTCGCAAACCGGCGGCGACCTGCAACTGGAACCGCAGAATCTCCTGGAGCAAAAACGGGAAGTGCGCAAACAACTGGGACTCGATCTCCCGGTGTTTTATTTCACCGTCAGCAGTATAGCCACTCCCGATACCTTATACAGAATTGCAGACAGGGAGGAGCGCTATGCGTTGAAGAGATTAATTGCCCAATACGGTAACTGGCCGGTAATCAGCAGATACAATACAGCCCTGCACTCCCTTTATAATGCATTTGGCGCAATTCGCCTTGACTCGGCATCGGTAGCGCCTGTTTCGCAGGTGGAAGCAGTTAGCGCTTCCAATGATGCCATTGCGGCAGTGCGCAACCTGCTGATTGCACATGACCCCGTTTTTATCGCATTGCGCATTGACACCTTGATAAAAATCATGAACGGATATCCGTTCCTCGCCTCCGCTGCATCCCTGGCAAATGCAGTTGGGGACAGCTATGCGGCGCTGGAAACAAATAAAACTGCATGGAAGAATTATATCCCGCGGGTGCATTGGTACGGCAACAACCAATACCACCGTTGGATATTCGGCGACGGCAACTGGCTGACGGGCAATGGAGCAGTGTATTCCAAAGGCATTATCCGCGGCGATCTGGGCATTTCCTATATTACCAAACTGCCCGTTGCGGATATCATACGATCGCGGATAGGCTGGTCTTTGTTTTTCACTTTCACATCCGTGTGCATCGCCTATTTAATCAGTATTCCCATCGGGTTGAAATCCGCACGGAATAAAAATGGCCTCTTTGACCGCAGCAGTACCGTGTTGTTATTTGTGCTGTACAGCCTGCCGGTTTTCTGGACGGCAACACTGCTGTTGATGGCGTTTGCCAATCCCGACGTATTAAAACTCTTTCCCGCCTCCGGTGTGCAGCCGGTAGAGGGAATTCCCGACGGTATGGGTTTTTTCGACACGGTGCGCATCCGGTTGCCGTATCTCGTCCTGCCGACAATTTGTTACACCTATGCGCAACTCGCTTTCCTCAGCCGCATCACACGGGTATCGGCGCTCGAAATTATTGCGATGGATTACATCCGCACCGCACATGCCAAAGGCCTGAGCGATACTCGGGTGTTGTATAAACACGTGTTTCGCAATGCCCTGTTGCCCATTATCACCGTGTTCTCCAATATATTTCCCGCAGCTATCGGCGGTTCGGTAATTCTCGAAACTATTTTCACGATTCCGGGTATGGGCCGTGAAATCATTCAGGCAATTTACAACCAGGATTACCCGGTTATCGTGAGTGTTTTTACCATTACCGGCGTTCTCACGCTGTTGGGTTATCTGTTGGCCGACATATTATACAGCATTGCAGACCCGCGGATAACATTTACTAAATAAATGCAGGATAATTCGACATATCGGGATTACAACAAGATGGTCTGGCGGCGATTTAAACAACACCGGCCTGCTTATGTCGCCCTGTATGTGTTATTGTTCTTAATCGCTATCGCCGTTTTGGCGCCGCTCATCGCCAACGAGAAACCGCTGTATGCCCGCTACGGTAACACCGCCATTTTCCCGGCATTCAGTTTTAAAAAAAACTATACGCTTACGGGAGCCGATGGCAATACCTTGCAAATAAATGCGCAGTATGCCGACTGGAAGCAATTGCCGTTTGATCAGGTGATCTGGGCGCCGGTGCCCTATTCGCCCGGGAAAAAAGATTACGCTAACAGCAATTTCAAAAGCCCTGCCGGCCCGCAATTCTTCAAAGACCCCGACGGAAAAATCGGCGATATGCCCTTGCGCTTCCGCCATTGGATGGGTACCAATACGCTCGGTGAAGATGTACTCGCCGGCTTGATTCACGGCACACGCATATCGCTCAGCATCGGATTGATAGCCATGAGTATTGCCACCGTCATCGGCCTGGTACTCGGCATGTTGGCCGGTTTCTTTGGCGACAATACCCTGCGCACCAGCAGGGGCCGGTTCTGGACGACGATAGTGGGCTGTTGCTTCGCCTGGTACTACGCAGTGCATCTGCGCAGCTTTGCGCTGGCGGATGCGCTACAGCAATCGGGCCTGGAAGCCGTCCTGCAGGTTGCGCTGAGCCTCTGTATTTTCCTGGGCATCGCTTTTCTGTTCTCACTGCTGGGAAAGCGCATCGGCAGGTTGTCATTTGCAAAAAAGACCATGCGTATCCCCGTAGATTCTATCGTTTCCAGGTTAATTGAAATAATTCATTCGCTGCCGATTTTTATTTTAATCATCACGATTGCCGCTGTAGCCAAACCTTCTCTCGTCAATGTGATGGTAATTATCGGACTCACTTCGTGGACGGGAATAGCCCGCTTTACCCGTGCGGAAATGTTGCGCATACGCAACATGGAGTTTATGGATGCCGCACAATCGCTCGGCTACAGCCGCCGCCGCATGTTGCTGAAGCACGCACTGCCCAATGGCATTGCACCCGCACTCGTCGCCATCGCCTTCGGCATCGCATCGGCTATACTGGTGGAGTCGTCATTGTCGTTCCTCGGCGTAGGCGTTCCGCCCGAGTCGGTGACATGGGGGTCGCTGGTGAATGAAGGAAGAGCAAATTTCAACGCATGGTGGCTGGTGGTGTTCCCGGGAATGGCAATTTTTATTACCGTGACGGTGTATAACCTGATCGGCGAAGGGATGCGGGATGCCTTTGATCCGAAACTTAAAAATTGATATACTAAATTTACAATTAAAACATGCAGTAACCCCCTGCGTTATTCAGTGCAATGAGAAGTGGTGTTTCGTTTCTGATATTCGCTTTTATCGTGTGCCATGCCCCCTGCACTGTGGCACAGAATATCTATATTTCCAACGAGGAAAAGCTCAACTCCGAATTGGTCGGCTTTGATGTGGTAGGCCGCATGAACAGCGGCAACCTCGTCATTTATAAAAAATACCGGTTTGAGGACGTGCTTGAATTTTACGATGCGCAGATGGCGCTGCTGAAAAAGAAGGAAATTACCATCAAGGCATCTGCATACGAGAGCAAGGAAGTTCTGAAAATCGGCAATCAGCTCTTTCATTTTTTTACCCGGAAAATCAACAAGCAGACTTTTCTCTATGCACAGGTATTCGGTGAAGATGCCGAGAAAAAAGGCGATCCGATAATCATCGACTCGACGAGCCGGCGCATCGGCGACAATTTTTCAGATTACAAGATAGTGCGTTCGGGCAACGGCGACTACGCTATGGCGTATCAGTATGCATTCAACGGCGGAAAAATCAGCAGGCTGTTGACGGTGGTCATCAATGCCGCCGGCAAAATCAATAGTGTGAAAGAAGTGAGCATTCCTACCGATGGGTTTGACGCCATTGATGAGAAATCCATGATAAGCAATGAGGGCATGCCCGTATTTTTGTTTAGCAACAATGCGTATTCCTGCAAAAAAGAAAGGGAAAGCGCATCGCATCTCATCGCCTGCGGAGCGCTGCCGTCGGGATTTACACTATGTGCACTCAATGAACCGGAATGCCTGCTGGAAATCCAGTTAAACGTAGATAATACCCATCATACCGTGACGGCTATCGGTTTCAGCGGCGATGCCACAAAAAATGCGATGACGGGTTATGTGTATCTGCAAATAAATCCGCAAAGCGGAGAAGTACTGCAACGCCATGCGGGTACATTTTCCGATGAATTGCTGAACAGCATTGCCGCAAAATCGGAGAAACAGGAGAAATACGTCCCCGCTTTTAAACCCTCCTTTGTGATTCCACGTGCCGACGGCGGCGCATTGATGGTATCGGAATATTATGAGAAAACAACGGAGAATTACGACTTCACCAATTACGATCCGTATTACGGCTACCGCACCTCCACCCGTGTGGTGGATTACTACGAGTACAACGATGTCTTTCTGATAAGCATCTCACCACAGGGAACGATTGACTGGACCAATATGATCCGCAAGCGGCAGGTGTCTAAAGAAGACCGCGGCGCCTATTCCTCATTTGTGTTTGCAAATTGTATCGAGCGCTTGTTTTTTATTTATAACGAAGATATTTCCCAGAATTCCAACGTGGTGCAATACGAGATGCTCGCCGACGGCACCCTGAACCGCAAGAGCCTGTTCAATCCCTCAAAGCAGGAAGTGGAGCTGCGGCCGCAGGCGGGCAAACAGGTGGCATTTAACGAGGTCATTATCCCCAGCATTCACAAGCGCAGCTTGTCCTTTGTCAGTATAGAATTTTAACTTCACACGGTGCTAAAAATATTGCAGTCTGCCGGCCCCTTTTCATTTCTCTTTTTGCTGCTCTATTTTATTGCGTTAAACCTGCATGCCATACTGTTTGATGCCTATCATCCCATTGCGTTGCACACGCCAGTTTTCGACCTGCTGTTTATCGACGCCCTCCTAACCGGCACGCTTAACCCGGAGCAAATGTTCTATGCCACCATCGCCGTTATTTTTATCCAGGGGCTGTTGCTCTCCATACTGCTGCGGGTTTTTAAAATCACCCCCAAATTAAACCTGGTTCCCGCTGCAGTGTATTACCTGCTGTTTTATCTGTTTGGAGAATGCATCACCTTCACGCCGGCATTGTTGCTCAATTTTTTTCTGCTGTTGTTATTTGCACTGTTGTTTGGCGTGTACAACCGGCAGAATGCCGATACTGCATTTTTTAATTCCGGCTTTTTAAACGGATGTATGAGCGTTTTCTATTTTCCGGCTGCGGTGTATTCCCTGTTCAGTATATACACACTGTACGCTCTGCGCTCATCCACACTGCGGGAATTGTTTGTCTTTATTTCGGGCTTTATCGCCGTTGTGTTTCTGGTGTTCACCGCCTGTTTCTGGTACGATGCCACCGACCTATTGACGGATTCCGTCAGGGTGCCGACTGTTGAAAATCTGCTGCCTGCGGCGGGTGTCCTGGCGTATATCAAAACCTTCGTGGTACTGTGCTTTCTGGCGCCGGCTATCGCCTTTGTCAACCGGCGATCGGGGAGCTTACTGGTGCAAATCCGGAAATACCTCTCCGCCATCCTGGTATGTGTCGTTTTTGCAGCAATGGCAGGCCTGTTATACAGCCCTGCGGCTCTGCCGGCCTATGTCGCGGTGGCCATTCCCATCGCTGTTCTCATAGGTTATTACCTTTCCGGAATAAAGAACCGGGACACGGCCGAGATCATCCACCTGACTTTTATGGGAATTGTTTTCACTTTTCAATACGTTAACTTTGCATAATAATTCGATGCGACCATGAGATTTGGAGTAATAACATTTCCGGGCAGCAACTGCGATCAGGACCTGGTACATGTCATGCGCAATGTAATGCACTGTGAAGTAGTGGAATTATGGCATAAGCAAAATCATCTCGGCGGACTCACCACCGATGATTGCGTGCTGCTGCCGGGTGGTTTTTCCTATGGCGACGCACTGCGCACCGGGGCAATCGCCCGCTTCAGCCCTATCATGGAGGCGGTGATTGCACATTGCAACAGCGGCGGCTATGCATGGGGTATATGCAACGGATTCCAAATTCTGTGTGAGGCCGGCCTGCTGCCGGGCGTGTTGCTTGAAAACGCAAACCAGCAGTTTATCTGTAAAAATATCTATCTGAAAGCGGCCAGTGACAGCAATCGCTTAACCGCAAATATTCCTGAAGATGCAGTGTTGAAAATTCCAATGGCCCACGGCGAGGGCAGGTATTTTGCCGATGAACAGACATTGCAACAACTGATCGGAAACGACCAGGTATTGTTCAGGTACTGCGATGCACAGGGCAATATTACCGAAGACGCTAATCCCAACGGCTCGTTGTACAATATTGCGGGTATTTGCAACAGCGGCCGCAATGTGTTCGGCATGATGCCTCACCCCGAACGGGCATCGGAAGAAATTCTTAAAAATACCGACGGCAAGCTGCTGTTCCAATCATTTTTGAAAGGCGTACCCGAAACGGTATAGCCAACCGCCTCGCTGTTATTGAGATTTTGTTGATTGGGTTAAAACCCATTCTTAACCCTTTTTATTATTCCTATTTTTTGGAATGGATATTTCATTCACTCAAAATTGAGTTGGAAGAAGAATTTTTAAATTTTTCAAATCCATTGTTTAATATATTCATTCTATTCCTGTTGCAATGTCTTTTTTGAACGGTGCATTTCCCGGTTTTAAAATACGTCACCTCGTTTATGGCAGATTCGGAAACAGAAGCGGAAAAATATGCACCCTGCCACCCAATTCTTTCCTTTGTCAATTGAAGTTTGTTTATCCTACAGGAAGCCTCGCCTTTGATGCGTTGCATCTCCTTTGCCGTGGTCTGTTCCCATTGAAATCAAACAATGGCAATAATCCGTGAAGCCAATCACAATGTCACACATATCTTTTTTCTTTTAAATTTCACGCATATGCCTCCACACTTTTTGCCTGAGCGCTTTTGAATCGAAAGAAGGATACCTGTTTTTTACTCCGGGCAAAATGAATATATGCTTTTACATGAGGCATTTAGTTGGCTTTAAATAGGCACGGCAATGGAATTGTTGCACGATTTTGTGTTTGCCCGATTCAAGTAATAAAGCGAGGTGCAATGCTTCAAATAGTTTTGATTGAGTTCCGGGGTTGGAGTCACACCTATAAAAAATGTTTTCCCGGATGCAGAAAGCACAACTGATACTTACATGTGCATGGCTTGCGAACAGATTTTATAATCTGAAATGATTACCGTTTTTCTTTTGCATTACACAAGAGGGATGGTCGGTTGCGCAGACAATCAATTGCCGTTAAAATAACAATGAGAAAATCCTTCCGCCATTCACTTCACCTGCTACCATTCCAGAATGCCTTTAATCGCCGTCGAATTGCCCTTGTCGTCATCGGTGATGAGGATAACGCCGGTTTTTCCCACTGCGATTTCTTCATCAATAATTACTGACTCCGCTTTCAATTCCACACCTGCGTCGTCAATGCGGCAATAGGTGATGGAGGCGGGTGCACCGTTGTCCGCAATATCCATCACGCCGATGATACTGCCCAAAATGGCACCGTCGTCATACGCATTGTCCGTAAGCTCAAGCGAAGCGGTAAAAATAATTTTGGACTGTTGATGCAATGCGGTTGCACCTGAAAATCCCGCTTTCACGCCATGGAATTCCGGCAGCGCACATTCTGAAATCCCGGGTTCGGGAAACGGAATCCGCTGCTGCAGCCCGGCCAACAAGTCCGCATATCCAAACCAAATAACCATGTTTTTATTCCGGTTAAACAGGTATATATCGCCGCCGTAACAGGCTGCCGCTTCGATGTTCAGCTCGGAGTCGGCAAAGGCATCCAGGCTCTTGAGATAATTGTAGAGCGGCGTTAAGTCGTATCTTTCGATGCGGGGTGTATCTTGCAGCAGAATGCGGTAGAATACATCTCTCTGCGGCGACCTGGATCCCGACCCGAACACCGCGATTTCGTTTTCGCCCGCCAAGTCCATCGCCTCCAGGTCGGGCTTGACGGGCTTGGGTATTCTGACACCCGTGTATGCGCCAATTCCGGGGAATGGAGTTGCCGATACCACGCTGAAGGTACTGTCTAATGTGAAGAAAAAGGGGGAGTCATCGCCGATGGCGTAATAAGTATTGCCTGATTTTACCAATCCCGATCCGCTGGGCAGGTTGGCGATTGCCGTCTTGTGCAGGATGGTTAATTTCATTTCCGGGTTATTGCATGCGAACAACATCAACAAAAAGCCGGACATGAGCCCGCCGGCGCCCAAAAATATCGGTTTTACAGGGCATCGCAGCCGCTTTCGCTGAGATATCGAGGGAATGAAGGGCATGGCAGTCCTTGCGGAGTTAAAAATTACAAAAGAATGGAATTTCCGCTAATATCCCCGGCGAGAAGTGCTTCAGAATAATCCGTTTTAAGGATTACCCCAAGTTTTTGCCGCAGAATTCTATTGCAACTGAATTAAACCCGGTGAAAATTGTTATTTTGGGCATGTCGGATTCGGGCTGCACAGCCCGTTTTACTCATAATTAAAGGCCGAATAGGTTATTTTTACGCATGGAATATTCTTAGCATATGAAGAAACACATTATTATTCAGGTTATCGCATTGCTGATTCCGGTATTTTTTGCCATAGGCGCCCGCAGTCAGATTTTAAATCCCGTAAAATGGGAATTCAGTTCGGAAAAGACAGGTGCAAACGAATATACGCTGATTTTCAAGGCGACAATTGAGGATAAGTGGAAAGTGTATGGAACAGATATTGAACCCGGCGGCCCGGTACCTACTTCTGTCAATTTTGAAGAAGTGGGCGAAGGCGTGGATATGTCGCAGCCACTCGTGGAGCTGGGAAGGAAAGAAGTGGCGCAGGAGCCCTTGTTTGACAATATGACCCTGAGTTATTACTACAAGCGCCTGACGCTGCGCAAGGTGGTTACCATTACCAAGGACGTGACGCTGCAAGGATATGTGGAATTTATGACCTGCGACGACAGGCAATGCCTGCCGCCCGACGCCGTGGATTTTACCTTTGAACTGAAAGCCGATGAGAGCGGGAGCGCCAATAACACTATTCCGTCCAATGGAATACTGACGCCGGTCAAATGGAATATCAGTACAGAAAAAATTTCGGACACCGCCTATTATATTCATTTTAAAGCATCCATTGATGCGGGGTGGAAATTGTATTCGCAATTTATTGCTCCCGGCGGTCCGATACCGACATCTTTTAGTTTCGCGAATGCAAATACAGGTGCATACGTTTTGAACGGCAGCGTGGAAGAGGTGACAAAACCCGAACAACAAAAGGAACCGCTGTTTGACAATATGCTCTTGAAATATTTTAAACACGAAGCCCATTTCCGCCAAAAGGTTACCGTCACCGATACGAGCGCCACGGTAAAGGGATCGTTTGAATTTATGACCTGCGATGCCACCCAGTGTTTACCCGCCGAAACAAGAGAATTTTCGGTGCACCTGGTCAGTGGACTCGTATCCGAAGACGAAGGCGATTCGCAACTGCGGGTAGATTCTACCGCATTGCAGTTCAACATTGACAATACGCCTTTGAGTTTATGTGGCGGCGAAGTCGTTAAGTCGGAAGAGAACAATAAAGGTTTCCTGGGTATATTTTTCCTGGGATTTATCGGCGGCATCATCGCCTTGCTCACGCCCTGTGTATTCCCGATGATACCGCTGACGGTGAGTTTTTTTACGAAGCGGTCGCAGAACAAATCAAAGGGCGTTTTTGAAGCGTTTTTCTACGGTTTTTGTATCGTATTGATTTACGTACTGCTATCACTTCCCTTTGTGATTTACAAGCTGCCGCCGGATACGCTCAATGCAATTTCTACCAATGTGTATCTCAATGTGGCATTCTTTGTCGTGTTTATGGTCTTCGCCTTTTCATTTTTCGGTTTTTATGAAATCACCCTGCCGAGTTCCTGGCTGAATAAAGCGGATAATGCTTCATCCGTCGGCGGGTTGGTGGGAATTTTCTTTATGGCGCTGACCTTAGCACTCGTATCGTTTTCATGTACCGGCCCCATTCTCGGCAGCCTGTTGGTAGGTTCATTGACTGCCGAAGGCGGACAGACCAATTTATTGATTGGCATGCTCGGATTCGGCGTGGCACTGGGCATACCGTTCGGCATTTTTGCGGCCTTCCCGCGGATGATGAATAAGTTGCCGAAATCCGGCGGCTGGCTCAATAGCGTGAAAGTGGTGCTGGGATTTATCGAAGTGGCGCTGGCGTTTAAATTTCTCAGCAATGCCGACCTCGTTTCCCACTGGGGTCTGTTGAAGCGTGAAATATTCTTCGCAATATGGGCGGTGTGCAGTTTTGGCATTTTCATCTACTTAATGGGATGGCTGAAGTTCCCGCACGATAGTCCCGGAAAAATAAAGATTTCAAAAGTTCGCGGCTTACTCGCCGTAGTGTTCCTGGTGTTAGCGGGGTATTTCGGTTACGGCATCGTAAAAGGCTCAAACCCGAAACTGGCGAGCGGTTTTGCGCCCCCGTTATTCTACTCGGTGTATCCGCAGGATTCGCATTGCCCGCTGGGATTAGATTGCTATCACGATTTTGAAGAGGCCAAGGAAGTGGCCCGCGAAACCGGTAAGCCGATAATGATTGATTTCACCGGATGGGCTTGTGTGAACTGCCGGAAAATGGAAGAACATGTCTGGCCGGAAAAAGAAGTGTACGATTTAATTTCCTCCGAATTTGTGCTGGTGAGCTTGTATGTGGACGATAAGGAAATGCTGCCCGAAGAAGAGCAATATATTTCTGCGTTCAGCGGCAAAAAAATCCGCACGGTGGGCAATAAGTGGAGCGATTTTCAAAGCAGTTACTTCGGTGTGAACTCACAACCCTATTACGTGCTCATTTCACCCGATGGCAAACTGCTGAATCAACCGTCGCCTTACGAACCGGATGTAAATAAATACGCCGATTTTCTGAAATGCGGCCTCGACGCTTATAAACAGCAAAACAATGTGGCCGGTTTGAAATAAGTGCGGTACGTAAAGCCCTCCGCAATAATTCCGAATCAAGGCGAATGCATGTCTTTGCAACGATTGGCTTTGCCTGAAATGAACACTCCACATTTTGTTTGGCTTTAAGTATTTGCAATAGTGGTAATTTAATAAATCCGTTGTGGTCTGTGGCAATCTGCCATACATCGATAAAAAGAGGTTCTCACCTGTTTTCTTCACTGATACATGCGGAAATTGCCATGCGCATCCCGGAGAATTCTCATTCGGCTTGCTCACCTAACTGACTGTAGTAATCCGCCTTGTCGAAGCTGCCATTGGACTGTTGGATATATCCCTGGGCATTGAGTATCCAGCGTTCTACTCCGCTGATTTGAACCTTGTTGCCGTTTTTTGAATAGGTGCCGGACAAAGTCCAGTGAAATGCGGTTACCGTATCGCTTGTCACCAGGCTGTCCATCGTGACTTTCATGTCGGGGAATGCCAGCATGAATGTTTGAACCAGTGCGGCAATGGAGCGTTGTCCGATGGCCGGCTCGCCGTCATTAATGCACAACCAGCCGTCTTCGGCGTAAAAGGAGGCGAGGTTTTCGGGGTTTTTACTGCTCCACGCTTCGGCGTATTTATTCCCGAAATTCCGCAGGGAAGTGGCATGCATTTTTTCGGAAGTATCGCATGCGACAAATACCAATACCCATGTAAGAATCACACTGACAGGGCGCTTCATGATATGCGGATTTTGTATGAAGATACTACTTTTCGCAATCAGAATTCACTTTACCTGCCACCCGGCGGGGCCGTTACCCGAATGGGGATGACTCATGATAACTGAAAATCACGGCAATATCAGACAATTGCAAAGGTGCAAGGCGGTGCTTCCGGGTGAAAAATTCCCGGCGGTTAGTTGCCTTCCAGCGCCGCTGCGCCGCTCACGATTTCGGTGAGTTCGGTAGTGATCGCCGCCTGTCTCGCACGGTTGTATTGAATCCGCAGATCACGCAACAGTTCATTGGCATTGTCGCTGGCCTTATCCATTGCCGTCATCCGGGCGCCGTGTTCCGAGGCATTGCTGTCTAAAATGTATCTGAAAAAGGTGGTATTTAAAATTTTGGGCACCAGTTCTTCAATCAGCTTGAATTTATCCGGGTCGAAGATGTAATCTACATTGACATTGCCCGCTGTGCCGGATTCCACCTTTTTAATCGGCAGAAATTGTTCCGTTTCTAAAATCTGTGTAGCGGCATTTTTAAACTTATTATAGATGACCATCACCTCGTCGTACCTGCCGCCTATAAATCCGGATTTGATATGTTCCGTGGCTGCTGTTACGGTTTCGAAACTCATCTTTTGCAGCAATTGCACATATTGGGTATTTACACTGTAATGCGACCGCTTCAATTGATCGTAACCCTTTTTGCCGATGCACAGAAGATGGATATTTTGAGGAGGCAGTTTGCTGTACCGCTCTTCAATCAACCGTTTGGCGGCTTTTACCACATTCGTGTTAAAGGCGCCGCACAGCCCCTTGTCGGAGGTAATTATCACGATTAACGGATGATTTACTTCTCTTTCTTTGGCAAATTCGATGGTGATATCGCCCTGTGTTGCAGCGGCGATATTTGATAGCATATCGCCCATTTTAATGGCATAAGGCCGCATTTGCAGAATGGCGTCCTGGGCACGGCGCAGCTTTGCCGCACTCACCATTTTCATCGCCTTGGTGATTTGCTGCGTATTGATAACGCTCGATATCCGTAATCGTACTTCTTTTAATTTACCCGACATAACATTAATTAAACAGCAACATATTTTTTAGCCATATCCGAACCCACTTTTTCGAGGATATGAATGATTTCATCCGTCATTTTTCCCGCCTTTAATTCATTCAGGACATCCTGATGCTGCGTTTCCATTTTGGCGATAAAGGTGGTTTCGAATTCGTGAATTTTCTCTACCGGCACATCGCTGAGCAAGCCGCGGGTTCCCAGGTAGATTATCGCAATTTGTTTCTCTACGGCCATCGGGGAATACTGTTTTTGCTTCAGAATTTCCACATTGCGCTTACCCTTGTTCAATACGGCCATGGTAGCGGCGTCGAGGTCTGAGCCGAACTTGGCGAAGGCTTCCAGCTCCCGGTATTGCGCCTGGTCGAGTTTCAGCGTACCGGCGACTTTTTTCATCGATTTAATCTGTGCGTTACCACCAACCCGTGAAACGGAGATACCCACGTTAATGGCAGGGCGTACCCCGGAGTTGAATAGTGTGGACTCGAGGAATATCTGTCCGTCGGTAATCGAAATCACGTTGGTGGGAATGTATGCCGATACGTCGCCCGCCTGGGTTTCGATAATGGGCAATGCCGTCAATGAGCCGCCGCCTTTCACTTTGCCTTTTAGCGCTTCGGGCAGGTCATTCATCTGAGCGGCGATATCATCGTTTTCAATAATTTTTGCAGCACGTTCCAGCAGGCGGCTGTGCAGGTAGAACACATCGCCGGGATATGCTTCCCGACCGGGCGGGCGGCGCAATAACAGCGACACTTCGCGGTAGGAAACGGCCTGTTTGGAGAGGTCGTCGTAGATGATCAGCGCAGACCTTCCCGTATCGCGGAAATACTCGCCGATGGCAGCGCCGGCAAACGGCGCATAGAATTGCAGCGGAGCGGGGTCGGAGGCGGAAGCGGCAACGATAACCGTATAACCCATAGCGCCGTTATCCTGCAGCGTCTTGGCCACTTGTGCAACGGTAGAGTTCTTCTGGCCGCAGGCGACATAAATACAATACACCGGGTTGCCGGCTTCAAAAAATTCCCTTTGATTGATGATGGTATCCACGGCAATGGCAGTCTTTCCCGTTTGCCGGTCGCCGATAATCAATTCACGCTGACCGCGGCCGATGGGAATCATGGCATCGATAGCCTTGATGCCGGTTTGCAAGGGCTCTTTTACCGGCTGGCGGAAAATTACCCCGGGGGCTTTGCGCTCCAGCGGCATTTCATACATTTCGCCGGTGAGCGGCCCTTTGCCGTCGATGGGTTCTCCCAGTGTATTCACCACACGGCCCACCATGCTTTCTCCCACTTTTATCGAGGCAATCTTGCCGGTGCGCCGCACGGTATCCCCCTCTTTGATTTGGTCGGATGCTCCCATCAATACTGCGCCCACATTGTCTTCTTCGAGGTTGAGTACGATTGCACGCACACCGTTTTCAAATAAGACGAGCTCACCGCTCTTTGCGTTATTCAATCCGTAAATACGGGCAATACCATCACCCACTTGCAATACGGTTCCGACTTCTTCCAGGTCGGAAGCAGTTTTAAAATTGGACAATTGTTGTCTGAGAATTGCTGAAATCTCATCGGGTTTTACATCAACCATAATCAGTTAGTATTAAGTTTAAAATTTACGTATATAATCGTTGTTGTCGAATTCATCTTTTAAAATCGCCAGTCCGCGGCTGATACTGGTGTCGATCAGCTTATTGTCGAAACGCAAAATATATCCACCTATCAGCGACGCATCAATCTTTTCCGTTAATTCGATATGTACGAGGCCGGCCTGTTTTTTTAACCGCTCGCTTATTTCATTGCGCAACTCTTTCGATATGGGTTGCGCAGTCGTGATTGTAACGGGTGTTATTTGTTTTTTCTGGTTGTACTGATCGATAAATGCATCGATGATCTCCGGCAGGTACGACTCTCTTTTCTTGCGCACCATAATGGAGAGCCAGTTTTCGGTAACGGCGTGTATCTTATTGCGGAAAATAGTATCTATTACCTTATACTTATCGTCGGCATTTACAATCGGGCTCTTGAGCATCAGGTAAAATTCCCTGCTTTCATCGGTAGCTGCATTCAGCTTGCGGATGTCTGCATACACTTCTTCCAATATTCCCTCTGCTGTTGCGAGGTCTAACAGCGATTTTGCATAACGGGTGGCGATACGGGTTACTGACATACACTTATTTTATTTTTATTTCCTCAACCATCCGGCGCACAAATTCCTCCTGGTCTTTGGCGTCTTTCAGTTCGCGGCGCAATACTTTCTCGCTGACTTCCAGCACTGCCTGGCCCACTTTATTTTTTATTTCTATCAACGCCGCCATTTTTTGATTGTCGATTTGCTGTTGAGCTTCTGAAACAATGCGATTGTACTCGCTGTTGGCTCTCTCCCTGGCTTCGTTGATAATTTGCTCTTTCGATTCTTTTGCCTCGCGGAGCATTTTGGAGCGCTCTTCTCTCGCCTCGTTCAAAATGCGCTCATTATCCACTTTCAGGCTGGCCATTTCTTCCCGTGCCTTCTCGGCGCTGCGCAGCGAATCGGCGATATTGTTTTCACGCTCACGCAAAGCCGCTCCGATGGGCTTAAATGCGAATTTCAGGAGAAGGAAAAATACGATCAGGAAAACTAAAACCGTCCAGATAAATAATCCGGGATCCGGTTTCACTAAATCAAGAGCATCAATCAGAAGATACATATATTTTATCGGGTTATTGTTTTAAAAATTCCCCGGTAGGGCCAACCGCCTTCCCGGGGATGTACTTTGTGTGGATTAGCCCTGCAACAGCGCTACCACCACTGCAAATAAAGCAACACCTTCCACAAGCGCCGCAGCGATAATCATGTTGGCACGAATATCACCGGTTGCTTCGGGTTGACGGGCAATCGCCTCTACGGCGCTACCGCCGATACGACCAACGCCGATACCTGCGCCGATGGCGGCGATACCTGCACCGATGGCGGCGATCCCGTTGATGGATGCTTCCTGCATAATTGTCATTAATTCCATTGTAACTGGTTTTTTATTGTTAAAAATAGTATCCGTTAAATAATGGGGCCGGGTTCATGCGGCTCCACGTGATGTGAATGCGACTCCAGCGCCAGGGCGATGAATAAGGCGCTGAGCATCGTAAAAATAAATGCCTGTAGAAAACCGACGAGCAATTCCAGGAAACTCATAAAGATGGCAAACGGCACTGCGATAGCCGCCCCCATGAGTCCGCCGCCCATGCTTTCACCCGCATTTCCAAAGATGAATATCAATCCCACCAGGCTCAATACGATAATATGCCCTGCCGTAATATTGGCGAACAATCGTATCATCAGTGCAAAGGGCTTAATGAATATACCCAATATTTCGATCGGCACCAGGATAACTTTCACCCCAAACGGCACTCCCGGAGGCCAGAAAATATGCATCCAATAATCTTTTGTACCGTTGATGTTGGTAATAAAAAATGTCATCAGCGACAGTGCCAGCGTAACGGTGATATTGCCTGTCAGGTTGGGATTGGAAAGAAAGGGCACCAGCCCGAGGATATTTGCTATCCAGATGAAGAAGAACAGCGTGAGCATGTAGGGTAAAAACCGCTCGGTTTCGTCGCCTAAATTCGGTCTGACCACATCGTCTCTCACAAACAGGATGAGCGGCTCCATCAGGCTTTGCAGGCCGGAAGGCGCTTTCCCCGCATTGCGCTTATAGGCTTTAGCTACGGAAACAAAAATCAGCAGCATCAATGCCGAGGTGAGCAACAGCGTGCCCACATTCTTGGTAATTGAAAAATCGTAAAACTTGGATCCGTCGGCGGTGGCCACCCGGTCGTGCAGCATTACATATCCCTTGTAATCCTGTACGGGATGTGATGTTTCAGTATGGTCTGCGCTTTCGGCATGTGTGGTCCCTGTAGCTTCTTCACTTTCCGCATGTGCTGTGCTATGCCCGGCATCCGCTGCCGGTTGGGCATGGGATTCCGGTAATTTGGATGACATAAACACACTCAAACCCCGCTCGGGATGATAGACGATAACGGGCAATGGTATCGTGAAATTTCCCACGATATGCCAGTGATTTGCATCGGCGATATGGTGCAATGCAAATTCCTTGGCATCATATCCTTCCGCAGCTTTGGCCGTATGATTTCCACCAATAAAAAACAGGAATAATGCCCCTGTTAATGCGATTTTTGCAACTTTGTTCATATTGGGCTTTAAAAACCGCTGCAAAGGTAGATGTTTAAGCCTAAAAAAGGAAGGTATTTTCAGGATTATTCTTTAATGATTTCAGCGATGCAAAAAAATAAAATCATTTTTATCGGCAGTTTGTGCGGCCTCCCACTCCTGTTGAGCGCCGGATGCGGCATCGACAAAAACCGGGAAGTGCAGACGCCCGAAATGGAAACCGCCCAACCGGCAGTAACTACCAACTCCGGCTCCGCCAGCCCGAATCTCGAACGCACACTGCGGGAGGCGGGACTTGTAAATATTCAGGAAGTCAACCCCGCAATACTTGTCGATCTGCGGTATTCTACAACCGACAATTTTATGGGCAGGGATATGTACGGCGATCTGGATGCGGCTTATATGCCCGCCGAAGTAGCGGAGAAACTGGTGAATGCCGAAAAGTTATTGCAACAGCGGGACTCATCGCTGACCTTGCTGGTATTCGATGCAGTACGGCCATTGCACATCCAGCAATTTATGTGGGACAGCCTGGATATCCCGCTGAGTGAAAAGCGGAATTTCCTCAGCGACCCTTCCATTCATTCGCTGCACAATTACGGCGCCGCCATCGACCTGACAATTGCCACCTTAGAAGGTAAGCCGCTCGATATGGGTACTGCCTATGATTTTATCGGCCATCCGGCATATCCGACCCTCGAAGCGCAAATGTTGCAGGAAGGGAAACTCACTGCCCAACAGGTGGAAAACAGAAAGCTGCTGCGATACGTGATGTTCTCATCCGGTTTTACCGGCATCGATACCGAATGGTGGCATTTTAATGCCTGCACCAGGGAGGAAGCGGCGCAACGCTACCGGTTAATCGAATAATCCATTATAATTTAAACCGCAGGAACCCGCAAGTGAGCGACACGTAGGGCGAATTCTGCCCAAACCAGGTAGTGGCATCTCTCGATGCGACTCCAAATTCCCAGATATCGAAATCTAATCCCACACCAAAGGGAATGGCTGTTTTATATCCACCACCCATCGTCACTCCGGACGAGATTTTTAATACATTCAATATCCGCAGCTCGGCGCCCAGTCCGAGAAAGGGTTCCGGGTAACTGTTGGCCACCTGTACCAAGGGCATAACGAGGTCGGCGCCCAAGTCCAGGAATTCCAAAATGCGGTATCCGAGCCCGAGTCGCAGCGATGTCGGCATCGAAGCGCTCAGTTTTTGAGCGCCGTTAAATTCTATCAGTGACTCATCTTCAATAATATCTGTCATCATGTCTGTCGGATTGGTAGTGGTTAACCCCGAGAATCGCACGGTGTCCAGTAAAAAGTCGTCGAATGCAATCAGGTTGGCGTTGTACTTTATCGTTCCGATATCTACCACTGAAACTCCGATGTCGAACCTTTCATTGAGTGTAACATTTACGCCGAGGTCCACGCCGATACCTTTGCCGACGGGTTTGAAATTGTTGTATATATCCGAGGGAGTTTGTACTGCAGTCAGATCAAACGGGTTATCGGTAATGGCTGTATATCCTTCGACGGAGTTTTCGGTTGCGTTGAGGTCGTAATACGCATAACTCAACACGTACTTGGCGCCAACGCCCAATCGCAGGGTGATAAAATCATCTGCATATGCCTGAATGCCCCAGCCGGCATTAAATGCCACATTTGCCGAGCCTTTAATACGGGTGCCTTCGGCAATTTGATAAAAGGAAAGCGGGTCATAGGCTACGCCGAAAGTATCTTCCGGCGTTGAGATTATCGTATCGAAGTAATCGGCGAAGTTGTAGCCTTCAAAAATGAGGGATGATGCGGTTTCACCTAAAATGGAGTAATACGAGGCATGAGCATCTACAGAAAAGGCCAGCGCACCCGCTTTGCCGATTTCGAAACCGATGCCGAATGCACGCATATCGTAATTCAACGACATCCCCGCATCGGCGAATGACTTGCCCAACTCGATAGCCTCATCGCGGGTAATCGGATTATTGCGACCTAAGAGCATGGTGCGCACATCCGTTTTCCTGAGCGCATCCGAATAGAAGGCTATTCCCAATTCGCCAAAACCAAAAGTCAGCGAGGTGTTTTCGCCGAAATGAGCGATGTTGGCCGGGTTGATACCCAGTGCCTGATAATCGGATGCAAAGGTGGTGGCCGTGCCTCCACGTCCCGTATTATTAAATGCAGTGCCTTCGCTTTGTGAATAGGCTATGCCGCATACCAGGCAGAAAAAAAGAATGATTATGTAGCGCATTGCAGTGAATTGTATTAATGCAAAATTGACGGTATAACGCCATATTGTTTTATTAATTATCAACACAATAAGGCGATCTCCCCTTGCGCAACTGTTTATGTATCCCACCGAGTTTCTTCCGGCCTGCATGAGGGATACAAGCCGGGGCGGCGCCACTAATTGTTCACCGCCTCTTCTTCCATGTTCAATCGGAAACCGTTGCCGTGAATATTTACGATTTCGAGCGTGGGATCATCTTTTAAGTACTTGCGCAACTTCGTTACGAATACATCCATGCTGCGTGCCGTAAAATAATCATCTCTTCCCCAGATTTGTTTAAGCGCTTCTTCGCGGTACAAAATATCGTTCACCCGCATACAGAGCATGCGCATTAATTCGGATTCCTTCGGCGACAATTTCTCCTGTTTGCCGTCGTGGGTCAGTATGCGTGTCTTATAGTTAAAGTGGTATTTACCTACCTGGAATTCTTTTTGCTGATTGTTTTGTTTCAGCCTGCCACGCTTTAAGACCGCATTGATGCGATACAATAGTTCTTCGCTGTTAAACGGCTTGGTGATATAATCGTCAGCCCCCAGTTTAAATCCTTCGATAATATCTTGTTGCAGTGTTTTTGCCGTTAAAAAAATTACGGGAATTTCGGGGTTCATACGCCGCAATTCCATAGCTGTTGTGAAGCCGTCTTTCTTCGGCATCATCACATCCAGGATACAGAGGTTGAAATCCTCTTTTTTAAATATATCCACGCCTTTTTCTCCATCGGTGGCCAGAGTCACATTAAACTCATTCATGGTGAGGTAGTCTTTTAGCACGGCGCCGAAATTCGGATCGTCTTCCACTAAAAGAATTCTTGTCTTTTGATCTTCCATTTTTACTAGTTTGGTTTTTTAGGTTATATATTGTAAGGTAAAAAAATACTGAATCTGCTGCCCTTGCCAGGATGGCTCTTCACGGCTATCAATCCCTTGTGCGCCTCAATAATCGCCTTTACGTATGTGAGCCCGAGTCCGAAGCCCTGTACATTGTGCAGATTGCCGGTAGGCACTCGATAAAACTTCTCGAAAATCATTTTCTGATGCTCGGCGCTCATCCCGATTCCATTGTCCTGTATGGAGATATGCATGCCTTTGTCATCGCTGTCGGTAGTAATTGTTATCTCTACTTTCCCATTGGAGTACTTTACCGCATTATCCAGCAGGTTGGAGATGACGTTCATCATGTGGACTTCGTCGGCGATTATTTCGCAGTTAACGGCGTGTAATTCCGTTGTGATGCTCCCGCCGGATTCGGCCACACGCAAACTGATATTTTCCACCGCCCGGTAGATGATGTCGTGCATGTCCACTTCGTCGGCGCTGATGGCAATTTCATTCTTGTCGAGCAGCGCCATTTGCAACACCTTTTCCACCTGGCCGTTCATCCGTTTATTTTCTTCACGTATCAGGTGCGAATAGTATTTTACTTTTTCCGAATTGCCTGCGATTGCCGGGTTGTTGATTGCATCCACAGCCAGTGAAATAGTGGCTAACGGCGTTTTAAATTCATGCGTCATGTTATTGATAAAATCGCTCTTGATCTCGGATAATTTTTTCTGCCTGAAAATGATTTGAACCGTGTATCCAAACATGAGAATAATAACGGCGGTAAACAACAGCGAGCCAAACAACAAAAATTTTACGGAGCCGAGTAAATACGACTGGCGGTTGGGAAAATCCACCATCAACAAATCGGAGTTGGAAAATATATTGCCGGGAAACAGGCTGGCCTTATACGGCGCATGCATGAGCGCAGATATTTGATCGGGCGACTGGTTGGAAAACAAATACGTGTTGTCCACCAATACGCCGTACTGAAATTCGGTTTCGATACCTCTTGCGGCGAGTTCTTCTTTCAATAGCCGGTTTAAAAAAGCGGAGTCAACTTTTTCGGCGGGCGCAATCCCCTGGCTCATCATTTCCAACATCATCTGTTGCATCACCTCGTTCAGCTTGCCGGCATTGCGCTGAAACTGTTTGTCGATTTCGCTCAATATACTTGTTGCCAACAAATCACCTGTAGAATACGGATCGCCCGAAATACTGCCGTTAAATTCCATTGGTGCGAGAAACATGGTGGGTCCCGAAGCTGATATGCTCGGCGGGATGGTAGCATCTTCCAAATTCCGCAGGTCTTCGGTAAGTATTTCGCCCGTACCGGGAGACTGTACGATCTGCATTATCATGCTGTCGTTGAGAATTTGATCGGCAGTGAATTCGCTCACCGATACCGCAGCGTATAAACTGTCAAATTCCGGTTTGGCTAATTGCTTTTGAAACATGACGGCAATCCAGTGTTTTTCCGATTTCTCCGTCACAGTCTTCAATGCCTCCTGCACCTGGTAACTGAATATCTGTTCCTTTTGCGAGATGGTACTGTTGATCCAATACGCCTGCACCAGGATGATTCCGAGCAATGCAGTGCTCATCAACCCGATAATTATCCAGATACGGCTTTTTTTCATCTCTACAAATTTACTATTTGTTAAAATCGCAGCGTTTGGGTTTAACTAAACCTTAACAGAATTTAGATGCGCATTAACTACTAACGGGGAATCGCCGGGTTAAATTTGTCATTGCAATGACATGAATAGTATCATTTTTAAATTGCAGGTATATGAAAATGCAACCAAGAATTAAGGCAGCCGTGATGATGATGGCATTTGTTCCATGCCTTGCCGCATCCGCCCAGAACCGGGAGCAGGTGAAAATAAAAATTGACGCCAATGTGAATGGAAATTCCATTGCGATTGATACCACCATCGACGCCATGAGCGATTTCGACTTGCACCGCTTTCTCAGCGATATCGGTTTAGCCGACGAAATTGGGGAATTGAATATTAATATTAACGATGGCACACTGCCGCCCCACAAATATTTTGATTTCGATGATTCCACCCTGGAGGAGATGAAGATGCAAATGCAGCATTTCGAAGTCCCGCCGATTCCGGAACTCCCGCCGCTGCCGGGTACTGCCAATATGATGTTTTTCAAGGGCAACACTGCGTTTTTAGGTGTAGTTACCGAAAAGGTAAAAGGAGGGGTCCGCATTACCGAAGTGGTAGAAAACTCCGCCGCTGCCGAAGCCGGCCTGTCCGTGGGCGATGTGATAACAAAGATCGATGCAATGACCGTCGAATCCACCAATAACCTGGTGGAAATAATTGGCGAATTTGACCCGGGGACGGAAATTGAAGTCACCTTCCTGCGAAATGGCGAAACACAAAGCACCAAAACGGTATTGAAGGAGAACAAAAATTATTTTGAATCGGACGAGTGGGAAGAATACGGCAAGCAATGGGAAGACTGGGGCAGGGAATTCGAAATGCGTTGGAATGACTCCACCCTGGACAATATCCGGGAAACAGCTTTTTTAGGTGTATATCTCGGCGATGCCGACGGCGGGGTATTTATCAAAGATGTTGAACAGGGCTCTGCAGCAGAAGAGGCCGGCCTGCAACACGGCGATATTATTACGGCGCTCGACGGCGTGGCTACCGGGAGTTATAACGATATCGTCGGGATAATCCACGCCAAAAAGCCCGGTGATACCATTGAGATTACCTATCTCCGCAATGGCCGGGAATACCGGGTAAATGCCGTCCTTAAAAGCAAAAAATCCGAGATTTTTATGTGGGACAACGATGCGGGATTCCTCCAGCCGCTGCCTCCACCCTATCAGGGACAGATTCATACCTATGCCTATTGTATGGGCGATAGCTCCGGCAAACAGGTGAATATGCAAATCCGGGTTATTAAATCCGACAGTACAGCAACCGTTGAAAAAAATACCGGTGATGCGCAACCGCCCGAAATCATTGACCCCGGCGCTATACAGTTCTATCCCAATCCCAATGACGGCTCCTTTACGCTTTCCTTTTACCTGCAACAAAACGGCGATACCTATATCAGCATACAGGATATGCAGGGCGCCACCGTGTATATGGAGGAATTAAAGGGATTTGAAGGCAGTTATGAAAAAGTGATAACCCTGGGCGATCAGGCAAAAGGCAATTATTTAATAAATGTTACTCAAAACGGATTTTCTGCTACAAAGCAGATTGTTATTCAATAATCGTTAGTCAAGTTTTATAAAAGCGGAATTTAAATTCCGCTTTTTTTATGCCTGTATAACAATCGGTTTTTTTCTCCGCTCACCGGTAGAGAAAATATCCGTTTCGCTTTACTACCATCGGTCGGCGCCTTCACCGCCCGTAACCTTATTGAGTTTTTCCATGATTTCCTGCAATCCGGCCAGCCCCTGTAGTCAAATTATTTTTTTACTGCATTACTTGGTAAAGAAGATGTAAAAACCGCAAGGGGTGTGATGCAATTGATTTTATATTGTCGCAGGCTCCGTGGACATTGCCATTTAACCTGAAAGAAAACGGGGATGCCGCATTACCATAAAAGATATCCGGGGTGCAACAGTATATGATGAAGCACTGAATGGAGTTGAAGGCAGTAATGAGCAGGTGATTCACCCGGGCGCTCAAGCCAAAGGCAATTACTTCGTCAATTTCACCCAGAAGGGCTATTCCGCCACCAAACAAATCGCAGTACAATAATCCGCATTACGGCGGAAAGGGCAACCAACCCAAGCTGGTTCCTGCGGCACACGCCGGCAGCCGGTAACCGGATTTCTTCAAATGTCCCGAAGTGCCGCCCGGAGAATACGGCAGCGATTTTTAATTTTTAATTATCCGGCGTATATTTGCACCAACTTCGAAAGAGGGGACACATTGGCGTCCCCTCTTTTGTTTCGGTATATGGATATTTTAAAGGAAAAAATTCAAGAGTGGCTATTGCCCAAATTAGAGGAAATGGGAGGTTTCCTGGTGGACATCAGGCACAATCCCTCCAATAGTAAATTTGAAGTGTTTATTGATACCGACACCGGGGTTACCATCAATCAATGCGAAGAGGTGAGCCGTTACCTGCAATTTTATATGGAGGCAGATGCGGCATTCGGCAACAATTATTTGCTGGATATCAGCTCGCCCGGCATGGAAAACCCCTTTAGAGTAGAGCGGCAGTATTTGAAAAACATCGGTAAAACCGTCGAAGTGGTGCTGCACTCCGGGATTAAAAAAGAAGGGATACTGGAGCAATACGATGCAGAAAAACTGACTCTGCAAATCGCTTTGCCGGCAAAAACAAAAGGCGCCAAACCGGAAATCGTCAGCCAGGAAATATTATTAAACGTTATAAAAAGTACGAAACAGAAAATTTCATTTTAATTCAGCTTAAAGGGAAAACTATAAAACGAAAAGCATATGAATAGTTTACAATTGATAGAGTCATTCAGCGAGTTTAAGGACATAAAAAATATCGACCGTCCTACACTGATGAAAGTGCTGGAAGATATTTTCCGCACCATCATTCGCAAAAAATATGAAAGCGATGAGAACTTCGATATTATTGTAAACACCGAAAAGGGCGACCTCGAAATCTGGCATCGCCGCATGATCGTGGAGGACGGCCAGGTGACGAATCCTGCTACCGAAATTGCATTGAGCGATGCACTGCTCATCGAACCGGATTTTCAGGTCGGTGAAGAAACTTATGAAGAAGTGAGCATAGAGAGTTTTGGCCGCAGGGTGATACTCGCTATCCGGCAGGCGCTGACTCAAAAAATTAATGAACTCGAAAAAGATGAAATATTCAAAAAATACAACGACCGGGTGGGCGATATCGTAACCGGCGAAGTCTACCAGGTATGGAAAAAAGAAGTGCTGCTGCTGGACGACGACGGCAATGAACTGACCTTGCCCCGCAGTGAAATGATTCCTTCCGACAATTATAAAAAAGGCGATACCATCCGTGCCGTAGTAAAAAACGTAGAGTTGCGCAACGGCAATCCGTTGGTGATTTTAAGTCGTACCCACAGCTCTTTCCTCGCCAAACTCATGGAACAGGAAGTCCCCGAAGTGTTCGATGGCCTGATTGTGATACGCCGCATCGTGCGGGCCCCGGGAGAAAGAGCAAAGGTTGCCGTAGAATCCTTTGACGACCGCATTGACCCCGTTGGCGCCTGTGTCGGCATGAAAGGCAGCAGGATTCACGGTATCGTTAGAGAACTGCGCAACGAAAATATCGATATCATCAATTTTACAAACAATATGTCGCTGTTGATTCAACGGGCGCTTAGTCCTGCAAAAATCAATAGCATAGACCTGGACAATGAGAACAAAAAAGCAAAAGTGTTTCTCTCGCCCGACCAGGTATCGCTTGCAATCGGCAAAGGCGGACTGAATATCAAACTCGCCGGCGCCCTCACCGGTTACGAAATCGATGTATTCCGCGACACCGAGGATGAAGACTACGATGTGGACCTGGATGAATTTGCAGATGAAATAGAAGAATGGATGATCGATGAATTAAAATTAATTGGATGCGATACGGCGAAGAGCGTTCTGGAATTAAGCGTGGATGATTTAGTGCGCCGCACGGATTTGGAAGAGGAAACTATCCGTGAAATTATGCGCATTCTGAAAGAGGAGTTTGAAGAAGAATGAAAAGTCGTTATGTGCAAAAATTACGATTGATGCACATAGTGATTAACTTTACAGGATTATTAAACCAATTGCGGTAGAGATGCCGGGTAGTTTTATATGGCCGAAGAAAAAAGTATAAGGTTAGCAGCAGCCTCAAAAGAGTTTAATGTAGGCGTTCAACATATCGTTGAATTCCTGCAGCGGCAGGGCTATGCGGTGGACAATAAACCAACCACCAAACTCAACGAGGAAATGTACTACGCCTTATTGAAAGAATACTCTAAGGATAAGGTGCTGAAGGAAAAGGCCGACCAGGTAAATATCGGGTTAGCACGCAAAACCGAAAAACCCGAAGAAGAGGTTATCGTTGCCAAAAAGTCCGAACAGGCAAAGGTTAAAAAAGAAGAAAATGTTACACCGGTAAAAGAAACGCTACCGGTTGACGAAAAAACAAAAGCAGATGAAGTTCCGCAGGAGGAAATCATAAAGGCGAAGTCCGAAAAATTGGAGAAGCCAAAAGTAATTGCCAAGATTGATATCGACGGAGAAAAGGGCAAGAAAAAACCGGCGGTAAAGAAAGCGGTAAAACAAAAAGCGGAGCAGGAAAAAACAGAAGCGGAATTGCCGCAACTGGAACCGGTACCTGAGGCCGAAATTACTGTAACAGAAGATACTCAGGAAGAAAAACAGCACGAGGTTGTCCGGGAAAATACCGCGGAAAAGAAAGGCGACGAGAATACCGGCAATCAGGATGGGGAAATGATCGAAACCAAAAAGGTAATACTCACAGGGCCCAAAGTGCTCGGCAAAATTACCATCGCCGAATCACCGGAAAAGAAACCGGACAAAAAGAACCCCGCCGACAGCGACTCCAGGAAGAGAAGAAAACGCATTAAAACACAAAAGCCCGTAAATGTAGATAAACACCGCGAAGAGGAACGCCGTCAACAGCGCCGGGACCCCCGTAAGACAGTGGTGGTGGATCCCGAAGAACAGGAGCGGATTATCCAGGAGCAGGTGCGCAATACACTGGCGAAAATGAGCGGCACATCACAGACGGGAAAGAGCAGTAAAGCCAAAGCAAAACTGCGCAGGCAGCAAAACCGGGAAAAGGCAGTAATAGAAGAAGAAATACAAGCAGCACAAAGCAATGTGTTGCAGGTGGCGGAGTTCACCTCCTTATCTGAACTCGCAAGCCTGATGAATGTGCCGGCAACGGAACTCATCGTTAAATGCGTGGAACTGGGGATGATGGTTTCTATCAATCAGCGCCTGGATGCAGAAATCATAGAATTACTCGCCGATGAATTTAATTTTAAACTAAAATTCATCAACGCCTCCGATAATGAAGAGGAGGAAATAGAAGAAGCCGATGACCCTGCCTCATTACAATACCGTGCGCCCATCGTAACGATAATGGGCCATGTGGACCACGGAAAGACCTCGCTGCTGGATTATATCCGGGAAGCAAACGTGGTTGCCGGCGAAAAGGGAGGCATCACCCAGCATATCGGCGCTTACGATGTGGTGGTGAATGGCGACAAACATATCGCATTTCTGGATACGCCGGGTCACGAGGCCTTCACCGCCATGCGTGCCAGAGGCGCTAAGCTCACCGACATCGCCGTAATTGTGATTGCCGCCGATGATGAGATAATGCCACAGACGCGGGAGGCAATCAGCCATGCCCAGGCCGCCGGTGTGCCAATGGTCTTTGCCATTAATAAAATTGATAAGCCGGGAGCCAATCCCGAGCGGATAAAAGAACAACTTGCGCAATTAAATATCCTGGTAGAAGACTGGGGCGGCAAATTCCAAAGCCAGGAAATCTCCGCAAAGACAGGGTTGAACGTAAACTTGTTGCTGGAGAAAATCCTGCTGGAAGCCGAACTCCTCGACCTGAAAGCCAACCCCGATAAACCGGCTGTGGGTACCACCATTGAAGCGGCGCTGGACAAAGGCCGCGGTTATACCTGTAATATTATGGTGCAGGAAGGTACTTTAAGAAACGGCGATATGATGGTTGCCGGGCCGTATTACGGCAGGGTGAAAGCGATGTTCAACGAGCGCAATCAAAAAGTGAAAGAAGCAGGGCCTTCCACTCCCGTTTTGGTATTGGGACTCAACGGCGCTCCCCAGGCCGGTGAAAAGTTTAAAGTGTACGCAGATGAGAACGAGGCGAAATCCATTGCCAACCGGCGCACCCAGATAATCCGGGAGCAGGGAATCCGGACCAAAAAACATATTACGCTGGAAGAAATCGGCCGTCGCAAGGCGCTTGGAACATTCCGCGAACTGAATATTATTATTAAAGCCGATGTGGACGGCTCTGCCGAAGCATTGACCGACAGCCTGCTGAAACTCTCTACCGAGGAAGTACAGGTAAATGTCATCTATAAAAGCGTGGGACAAATCACCGAGAGCGATATTATGCTCGCATCGGCTTCCGATGCCGTAATCGTCGGCTTCCAGGTGCGGCCGACGAGCGCCGTGCGCCATCTCGCCGAAAAAGAAGGCGTGGAAATCCGGCTCTACAGCATTATCTACGATGCAATTGAGGAAGTGAAGAGCGCCATGGAAGGTATGCTCGCTCCAAAACTCGAAGAGAAAATTATCTGTACCGTTGAGGTGAGAGAAACTTTTAAGATCAGTAAAATTGGCACGGTTGCCGGTTGCAACGTGCAGGAGGGTAAAATTACTCGCAATACGAAATTGCGCCTCATCCGCGATGGTATCGTTATTTTCTCAGGCCAGTTGGATTCGCTGAAGCGGTTCAAAGACGATGTGAAAGAAGTTACCGCCGGAATGGACTGCGGTATCACCATAAAAAATTTCAACGACATTAAAGTGGGTGATATCATCGAAGGGTACGAAGAGGTGGAGACGAAACGCACCTTGTAACCGGACCGCCACATCGCAGCAGGTACGCATATTGCCAATTCGAAAACCCCCTGCCGGTATTTATTCCCCCGCTTCGATCAACAGCAATTTACATGCGGCCATCAGCCCGATTACTGTTCCCTTCTTTTTTGACTTGCCGGCCAATTCAACCGTCGTGGCGATAATACCTTTGCCCGTCTTGTTATTCTCGCTCTCGATTGCATCCATAAACGGTTGTAATTTCTCCCGGAAATTATCCGGAAATGCAGCCTGAATTTTTTCCAATGCCTCTGTAATCGAATGGTACAGTTGCATTACCTGTTTGGAATCCATAGTCAAAAATACTTAAATACTAAAGGGGATGTACCGGAATTTTCAATTAGCCAGTCATACATATCCCAACCAACGAAACCCACAGGCTGCAAATTTTCTTTTATTCGCCGCAAACTGCAATGGCTTTGCAATGGCTTTTCAGTCATACGCCCTGATATCTTTACCCTCCATAAAGTTTAAAAAGGCACGGTTGGCGATGCGGTTGCCGCCGGGCGTCGGATAGTCGCCGGTGAAATACCAGTCGCCGGTGTGATTCGGTATTGCCTCGTGCAGTTTCTCCACCGTTTGGTAAATCACCTCCACTTCCGCACGGATATTTTTGGATTTTACAATCTCACTTACCTTTTTTGAGATGGCATCATAGGAGAAGCGATCGTATAATTTTTTAACGACGTTGTGCATTTTTTCTACCGGCAAAGCCAGTTGTTGTTTGCATTCTGCATATACTTCCTGCAAAATAATTTCCTCTCCCTGTTCCTTTAATAATTCCACCATGGCCCGGAATGCGACGAAATCGCCCATCTTGCTCATATCGATACCGTAACAATCCGGATAGCGGATTTGAGGTGCGGAAGAGACAATCACAATTTTTTTCGGCAATAAGCGATCGAGAATAGCTATAATACTTTGCTTTAATGTGGTGCCTCGCACGATGCTGTCGTCGATTAATACGATGGTGTCCACGCCGTCATTTACTTGTCCGTAGGTGATATCGTACACGTGGCTCACCATGTCGCTGCGCTCGTCATCATTGGTAATAAATGTGCGCATTTTCACATCCTTCAATGCGAGTTTTTCTACCCGCGGCCGTATATCGAGGATTTTTTTCTGCGCTTCCGCATCATCACCTGCCTGGCGGATCATTTTCAGCTTATAGTCATTCAGGTAATCTTCCACGCCCTTGATCAAACCGTAGAATGCAATTTCTGATGTATTGGGAATAAATGAGAATACTGTATTATTCAAATCGTAATTCACCGCTTTCAACACATCGGGCGTGAGCAGTTTTCCCAGCATTTTCCGCTCCTGGTAGATTTCTTTATCATTGCCTCTCGAAAAATAAATGCGCTCGAAACTGCAACTTTTTCTTTCCAGCGGTTTGCGGCAATACACTTCATTTACCTTGCCGTTGCGTTTGATGATGAGGGCATAGCCCGGTTGCACCTCATGCACATCTTCGAACGGAGCGTCAAATACAGTCATGATTGCCGCCCGTTCACTGGCGCATACCACCACTTCCTCGTCTGCATACCAATAAGCGGGGCGAATGCCGTTGGGATCACGCAACAAGAATGCATCGCCATGGCCGATCATACCGATAATGGCATAGCCGCCTTCAAAATCCTTAGCCGCCCGGCTCAGCACTCTGCCAACATCCAAATCGCTTGCGATAAGTTCGGTTATCGTCTTGTTGTCGTGATATTTTTTGTATTGTTCGAATAATGACTGCACCTCGGTGTCTAAAAAATGCCCGATTTTTTCCAGCACCGTAATAGTATCCGTATGTTCTTTCGGATGTTGGCCGATAGCGACGAGCTGCTGAAACAAATCGCTGTTGTTTACCATATTAAAATTGCCGGCCAATACGAGATTTCTGGTAATCCAGTTATTCTCCCGGATAAATGGATGTACGCTGAACATACTGTTATGTCCGTGGGTGCCGTAACGCAGGTGCCCCATCATTAATTCGCCGGTGTATTGCACATTTTTTTTCAGCCAGTCAATATCCTTTGACTCGTCGGGGTTGGCGGCTTTTTTTTCGCGGATATGCGAAAAGATTTTGTCGAACACTTCCTTTATGGCATTCGATGCGGGCGACTTATGGATATCGATATATTTCTGACCGGGCGGCGTATTTAACTTGAGTGTGGCTACACCCGCTCCATCCTGACCGCGGTTGTGTTGTTTTTCCATCAACAGGTACAGCTTGTTTAAGCCATACAATGTGGATCCGTATTTCTCACGGTAATATTCTAATGGTTTGCGGAGTCGAATCAGTGCGATGCCGCATTCATGTGTAATAAAATCGCTCAAGCTGTTTACGGTTTGTTGCTGTAAATAGTGTCAATCCTGATTGCAGTTATCAATGCTCAAAGGTAGGCAATAAAAGGAAGGATACTAACCGTTGACAGGTTTACAACAAACCCCTGATAATATCATCCACGCTGATACCTTCGGCTTCCGCCTTGTAATTTTTTACTATGCGGTGTCTCAGGATGGGCAGGGCAACGGCACGCACGTCTTCCATGTCCGGCGAATATTTTCCCGAGATGGCGGCATGGCTCTTCGCTCCCATGACAAGGTATTGCGAAGCCCGAGGCCCTGCGCCCCAGCTCAGGTAGTCGGTAGCGCTGCCGTGGGCATGTGCGGTGCCCGGCCGGGTCTTTGTGGCGAGTTGTACGGCGTATTCCAGGACATTGTCGGCAATCGGCATGCGGCGAATGAGGTGTTGGTAAGCAATAATTTCCGATTTGCCCATAATTTTTTGCATGCTGGTTTTTAGGTCTGCCGTAGTACTCTTTACCACCTGCATTTCCTCCTGCACGGATGGATAGTCGAGGGTGATGTTAAACATAAAACGGTCCAGCTGCGCCTCGGGTAAAGGATAGGTGCCTTCCTGTTCGATGGGGTTTTGAGTGGCCAATACAAAAAACGGGAGGTCCAGCGGATGTACTACCCCGCCGACGGTGACATTCTTTTCCTGCATGGCTTCCAACAGGGCGGCCTGTGTCTTCGGCGGCGTCCGGTTGATCTCGTCTGCGAGAATAATATTGGCAAAGACGGGGCCTTTCAAAAATTTAAAGTTACGGGTCTCGTCCAGTATTTCCGTTCCGGTGATATCCGATGGCATCAGGTCGGGTGTAAACTGGATGCGTTTGAAACTCAAATCCAAAACATCGGCGATTGTTTTTATCAATAGAGTTTTTGCCAGGCCGGGAACGCCTACCAGAAGGCTGTGGCCATCGCTGAATACCGAAAGCAAAACAAATTTTACGACCTCGTCCTGGCCGATAATTGTCTTGCCGATTTCAGTGCGCAATTTTTTATAGTCTGCGGCTAATGCATCTATTGCCGCTACGTCATTGCTAAATTCTCTCATGCTATGTTTTCAAAACGTTTTATTATTCAATCACTTCAACTCATTTGCTGCCCATTTCTACAGAACGCCGCACCAGTTCATTAATTTCGGCACAGTCGTCAAAAGTGGTATCGACGCTTAGATAGACATCCTTTACCTTGCGCAATACCCAGTCGTCGATAAGTTTCTGTTGTTTTTCATTTTTCGCCGCCGTTTGCAGCCGGTAGTAATCGTCTGTAAGATTGGCCTGGTGCGGCGGGTTCTGGCTGTTCAGCAGGATACAGCGATACCCTTTCTTTCCCTGGTAATCGGTGTAAGAAATCACCTCGGATATTTCGCCGGGTTTTAATTTCTCGATAGCGTAATACACGTCGGGATCCAACTGATCAATTTCGAAGAAGGTGGATCCGGTCTGTGCGTTCAGCACTTCGCCGCCGTTGCGTTTTGTCGTTTCATCCATGCTGAATTTTGCAACGGCATCCCGGAACGAAATGTTGCCGGCAATAATTATGGAGCGGATGCTGTCTAATTTTTTTGATGCATTGATATAATTGGAGTTGGTAATCGGCGGCGTGATGAGAATATGCCGCAGGCAGATTTTATCGCCTTGCCGCTCTTCCAGTTTGATGATGTGATAACCGAATTGCGTTTGTACCACTTCGGAAACCTCACCCGGTTTCAATTTAAATGCCGCCGCATCAAACTCGGGTACGAAGGTACCCCGGTTAACGCATCCCAAATAGCCGCCCTCTTCTTTCGAGCCGGGATCTTCGGAATAAATGGATGCCAGCAGCGAAAAATCTTCGCCGTTGAGAATGCGCTGTCGCAACTCTTCTGCTTTTTGCCTGGCGTAATCCTTCTGTTCTTCCGTCGGCTGCGGCATGATGACGATATGTGCAAATTCCACTTCCGCATTGAAGTACGGCAGCGAATCGGCGGGTATTTTATTAAAAAAGGCTTTCACCTCGGATGGCGAAACGGTGATATCGCCGGTGACCTCTGCTTTCATCCGGTCGGAGAGCAAAATATCCCTGATGTCGCCGCGGAATTCTTCTTTCATCTCCAGAAATGACTTGCCGTAGAAGGCTTCCATTTTCTCCCGCGATCCGAACAGCGATTCGTAGTAGTTCAGCCGCCTGTCCAGTTCGTATTCCACTTCATCGTCGGTAACCACTATGCTGTCTTTCGCCGCCTGCAATATGAGCAACTGCTGGGTGATGAGCTCTTTTAAAATATAACAGCGCACATCTTCGGGCAGCGCTGTGCCTGCTGATGCCTCTTGTAAATAGATTGTCTCCACCTCGGAACGCAGGATAATTTTTTCACCGACCTGCGCAATTATCTTGTCGGCTGTAACCGGCTGCGCAAGTAACCCGCTGCACGATAGCCATCCTAAACAAATCAGGGACAGATTTTTAATAGACATATTATTCGTATTTATAAATCTCGGCATCGTTAATGCGCAATGATTCGGTTACAATTTTCTGGTAATTGCGTTTTAACAAGGCTATTTTTTTCTGATTAATCATTATGCGGCGGATGTCCTCCTGCACAAACTCAAACGGCGCCTGCTCGCCGGCCTTCATAAATGCATGTGTTTTTACGAGGTACCTGTTTGTAGCATCTTCACCGGTCAGCGTTTTTGTATTGCGCAAATTTTCGTTGGCGTACATTTCGGCAGGCAAAATACCGATCAGCGATTCTGCGAACATCCATTGCTGGCTCTCAAATAAATAATTGCTGCAATTCACCAGGCAAAACGATTCCAACTCGTTGCGGTATTTTTCAATATCCTTATTGAACCAGAAATAGAGCGAATCGTATTTTGAATTTGTAACCGGGATTACCGCATAGGAGAGTTTGTAAATATCCGCCTGGAGGATAAAGTCCTGCAAATGGGCATTGTAATACGCTTCCAGGCTGTCGGTTTTTATTATCGTATCCAGGTTTTGGGAAAGCCAGAATTTTTCGTAGGCATAGATTAAGAGCGACTCTTTGTACTCTTTTGTCTGGCGGTTGATTTCGGGCAGTTCCTGTTGTAAATTATTCTCGGCAATGCGCAATATGATGTTTTGCTGAATCCAATGATCGATATAGGCCTCTACAAATTGTGCACTGTCCTGGGGCGAAATATTTTCACCCAGCAGACCTTTCACTTCCGACGGGTATAAGTATTTGTCGTACACACGGGCAAGCGGTTGTTCTTCAGATTGTTGATCCTCTGCGCTTCTGTTACATGCGGTTATCGCAGTAACAAGACATACAACACCTATGATACCTATACGGCGGATGGCACATTTATTTTATAAGCGAATTAAACACTTGCTGGTTTACTTTCACCGGATACTTTTCCCGCAGCTCTGCCAGCCATTTCTTTTCCAGCTCGTCCTGGTATCCCGATATGACATATCCCCTTGCTTCTTTTAAAGTCTTTTGCATCGGGGGTACGATTTTGATTAGTTTCACAATGGTGATGGATCCATCGCTGTTTAGGATATTTTCGCCAAGGCCGGGTTTCTTATTGAGTTGGTCCACGTTCGAATTTTGCCCGGGGAGAAATAAATCGTTTTCAATAATCACTGCAACAGAAGAGTCGGTATTCAGCGCTGCGGAAATTTCGTCATCCGTTTTTTTCTTTTCCAGCATCTGGCGCACGACTGTTGCGGTGGAGTCGTTATAGCACTCGTAGATAGTGGCTTCCACACGCTCGTCCCACATGTATTCGCCTTTGTGTTTTTCGTAATACGCCTCCAACCCTGCGCTATCCTTTGACGCAGCCACCCATACTTTTTGGTTTGTCAGTTCAAACAGGGGGATGCCGGCACGGTACTCCTGCATTAACCTCTGAAAGTCGGGATCATTTTTTCCCAATTGATATTCGATAAGCACATTTTCTTCGGCGTTGTTGTAAAGTTTTTCAAACTTGTTTTTAATATCTTCCTCCCGGAGCGTCTTTTGTTTTATTTCGAGGTAAGAGGCGAGTTGCCCCTGGGTGTAAACGATTGAGCCGACAGAGAATACCGGTTTGTTCAACATTGCAATATTTACCGGTTTCCAGTTGCCGGCGAGGAATGTGCTGTCCAGCATTTGCAGTACGGCAGCTTTATTCTCCGGATAAACGATATAGGACTTATCCTGTTTCACCTCTCGGACATAGGCGTTGCGAATATCTGTATATTGTGCAGTACGCTCGATGCGGGACTTAATCTCGCCCTTCATTTCTTCGTACGGGGGCAGGCTTCGCCTGTCGATCAGCTTAATGAGATGCCAGCCAAAGGCTGTACGGACAGGGTCGGAAATTTCGCCGATATTCTTAATGTTGAAAGCCGCTTCTTCAAATGGCGCCGTCATTTTTCCCACACCGAACCAGTCGAGCTCACCGTTTCGGGATTTGGTGTTAATGTCCTCGCTGTACTGCTTCACCATGTCTTCGAACGTTACGGTACCCGCTTTCAAATCGGCGGCGATGTGATCTATTTGCGACTTGACAAGTGCGCTGTCCTTTGCGGTGCTATTTTCTTTCAATCGCAACAATAAGTGTTCAACTTTTACTTCGCCGGAAGCAGGGCGTTCGGCATCTATCCTTAGGATATGGTATCCGTATTTGCTGCGGATTACCGGCGAAACCTCACCGATTTTTGTGGTATAGGCGGCATCTTCAAAATTTTTATCGGGGATACTGAAACCATTTATCCATCCCACCCGGCCACCGTTGGCACGGCCGTTCGGGTCGCTGGTGAGCTCTGAGGCTACTTGCGCAAATGGTTCTCCCTTTGATAGCCTGTCCTGCGCCTGCATGATTGTCTGATATGCTTTTAAGGTGTCTTCCGGGGTTGGATTGGCGGGGAATGACGACATGATATGGAATACCAGCCGCTCCGTCTGCATGCGCTTATAAATTTTTTGTATCTCCGGCTCAAGCGCAACCTTTTCGAAATTGGATTTGATAAGTTGATCGCCGTATTTCTCCAACTCGGTTCGCACACTCAATATGGTGTCGATCTGCTCAGCTTCCGCCTCCTTTACCTTCAGTTTATAATTGATGTACAATTCCAGGTATTCCTGTAATGATTCTTTGGAGAAGTCATTTTTCTTGTTGAGGTTGTTCTTTGTATAAATATACACGAACTCCGATTTTGTCACCGGCGTACCTCCAACGGTGAAGAGCACCTCATCGCCGCCGTTAGTCTGACCGAACGATGTTACAGCAAAGGATTGAAAAATTACCAATGCAATGATTCCCAATATCCGATTTTTCATTCTCACTAAATTTTAATGCTTAAAAAAGAGACTGCAAAGCTATAATTTTTTCAATGCAAACCCTATGAAAATCCATATTTAACAACCTTTTGGGCGATTTATTATGGAGGCAGAATGTATGGGGATTACAAAGAAATCTCCGCTCGACCGGCAAAACCTATTCGATTGTTTACCTTTGTGTTTCAATACAATCATAATGATTATAGAAAAAAACAAAGTAGTTACACTCACCTATGAATTGCACAAAGATAATTCAAAGGGCGATTTGATTGAAGCCGTTGACGATAAAAACCCTTTTGTATTCCTGTTTGGGTCAGGGAGTTTGTTGCCGGAGTTCGAGGCCAACATCGCAGCCAAGACAAAGGGCCAGAACTTCGAATTCGGCATACTTGCAGAGAATGCCTATGGCGAAATGGATGAAAGGGCATTACAGCACGTGCCCAAGGATATCTTCATCATCGACGGGAAACTCGCCGAAGACTTACTGGTAGTAGATACGTTCGTTAATCTCCGCGACAATGAAGGCAACCTGGTGCGTGCCCGCATTTCGGATGTCGGCGAATCGGAAGTTTTGCTGGATTTTAATCATCCGCTGGCCGGCCAGAATTTGTTTTTCAGCGGCGAAATTCTGGATGTGCGGGAAGCGACAACCGAAGAAATTGAACATGGCCATGTGCATGGGCCGGGGGGGCACCATCACCATTAATTACAGCGCAGCGGTCCTGCCGCCATCTACGGGCAGGTTGATGCCGGTGATATAGGCGGCGGCCGGCGAGGCGAGGAATGCCACGGCATTGGCGATTTCTGCGGCTTCGGCGAAGCGGCCGAGCGGTATTTCCCGCAGCATTTCACCGGAGATTGCCTCCACTTGAGCTCCTGTCTTCTCGGCTTTACCCGAGATAATGGACTCCAATCGCTGCGTGCGGGTAGCGCCGGGCAACACGTTATTTACGGTAATGCCGTCTTTCCCCAATTCATTGGCCAGCGTCTTCGCCCAGTTAGCCACCGCAGCCCGCACCGTATTGGAAACTCCCAGGTTGTGCAATGGTTGCTTTACCGAAGTGGAAATCACGTTGATTATACGCCCGTAACCTCCTGCCCGCATTCCCGGGATTAAGGCCGTAGCCAGAATATGATTGCACACCAGGTGCGCATTGAAGGCGATGCGAAACTCTTCTTCGTGCGCATCTGTGAGTGGCCCTGCTGCCGGCCCGCCGGTATTGTTCACCAAAATATGAATCGGTGCACGATGGGTTTCCAAAAATTCAGCGAGCGAAGTTTTGAGCTCCCCGGGTGCATGAAAATCCGCTGCAAAATACCGGTGCTCCTGCCCTTGCGGTGTGGGCAAGCCGCCGGCTATCTCCCGCAGTTTCTCCGCATTGCGGGCTACTAAAACAAGTCGAGCGCCCGCATGTGCTAATTCCGTCGCAATGGCCAATCCGATTCCCCGGGTGCTGCCGCATACCATTGCAGTTTTTTGGTCTAAACTCAAATCCATTTTTGGTGTTTTTTAAGAACAGGTAATGATTGCAACAGAATTTTTTACATTTATACCGATCAAAAATAAACATTATGGCAGTA
>CAZBHH010000019.1:0-50358 GCA_964492065.1 uncultured Chitinophagales bacterium
ACATTTGTACTTACGCCATATGGCGTAAGTACACCAAATATACACCAGTGTCATTTAACATCCAAATCATCGAGAAGGCTGCGAATATTGGCTTTCATATAATCGGTAATATGCGATTGGCTGTGGTACGGATACTGTTAAGATCCGGTAGTTTCCGCCAAATTAAAACCGGTATTACCCGTATCATCGGCAGGCAAAAACTCAGTCTGTTTCACCGATGCAATTGAATACGGCGGCAGGAGCCGCATTTTAATTTTTTCCATCGTATTGGTTGGGCGATTGCCTAATTTCACGCCGTGAAAAACCACCTGATTTGTCTCGTTTTGCTGTGTTCCTGTTTCCGGGTAACGGCCCAGGAATCAGCGGAACACTGGATTGATGTGGATAAAGGCCGCTTGTACTGCCGGACTATGGGTGAGGGCGAACCGCTGCTGTTTGTGCACGGCGGGCCGGGTTTGAATCAATCCTACCTGCTGCCCGCTTTCAATGCGCTTACTAAAAAATATATGCTGATTTTCTACGATCAGCGCTCTTCCGGGAAATCGGCGCTGTCGGTTAAGGCGACGATGAATTTTGCAACATTTGCTGCCGATATCGACAGTATCAGAAGCTATTTTGGCCTGGCCAAACTCAATATTATCGCACATTCCTGGGGCTGCCTGACGGCGATCACCTATGCTGCCTCGTATCCGGGGCATACCGCCTCGCTGATATTATTGGACCCGGTACCTGCAAATTCGGATTTTAATACCCGCATGCACGAGAGAATCGTCGAGCGCACTTCTTCCTTTGATAGCCTGGAGAGATCCCGCATTCTGCTGACGGAAGCCTTCAAAAGCGGTGAATCCGAGGCTATCCGCCAATTAATGCATCTGTCTTTCAAGATAAATTTCTGCGATACAAGCTACCTGGACCAGCTGCAATTAGAAATACCTGATAACTACACCGTGGCTGCGCTGAGTTACGAGGGCTGGAAACCCGTCATGAACCACTACGATCTGTCTGCACAATTGCAGGCAATCCGCTGCCCGGTGATTATTTTATACGGCGCCTGCGATATCGTGCCGGAAGAAGCTGTACGCCAGATGCAGAACCTGGTTCCCGGCAGCCGGTTACAACTGTTTGCCAAGTCGGGACATTTTTGTTTTATCGAGCAACACCGGAGCTGTTTGCGCACTATTCGACGTTTTTTAAGATCTGTTCCCGGTTTATAATTGACGATATTAGGTTTTTTGACTGTGCCTGCCTATTTTTGTCTTTAGAATTATTCCAAATAGTGACTGTAGCCAAAATACTCATTGCCGATTCTCAGTATTTAGTACGTGAGGGGCTGAAGTGTATATTCAAACAGGAACCGCAGTTTAAGGTAGTAGGAGAAACAGCGGATAAGCATGAAACCTTTTACCTGTTGAAGCAATTGCAGCCGGATATCCTGATTTTGGATTACAACAACCTGAATGAATTTGGAATGGAAGATTTTGCCCTGTTAGGGACTTTGCACAGTAAGGTAGCCGTATTGATTATCGCCGATACTTCCGATCACAATCTGGTGAAGCAGGTGATGGAGCAGGGAGTAAGCGGCTTTCTCACCAAGACCTGCGAGCGGGAGGAAATTATCGATACCATGTGTGCGCTGATACGTGGTAAGAAGATGTACTGCCATAAGGTTTTGGAAATCATTGTAGAAGGAAACAATGAAAATGCGGATTGCAATGCATCCATTCTTTCCGACCGGGAGTTGGAAATCATTCAACTAATTGCCGCTGGCCTCACCACACAACAAATCGCAGAGGCGCTTTTCAGGAGTTATCACACCATAGCTACCCATCGCAAGAATATCATGAAGAAACTCCGGTTGAAGACCACCCGGGAATTAATGCTGTTTGCCATTCAGAACGGATGGGTGAATATCAACGCCACTCCGGCCATTAATATGTAGCCTTATCGGTAACTTTGTATGTATTTTTTAATTCACAGGTTCTGCGATGAATATGCTAATGATGCGTGGGGTAATTCTGCTGGCATCCATTGCCATAGCAGGCATTATTATCTCACAGGCATTCTGGATTCGAAAGGGGTTACTGATCAATCAGTCAAATTTTGATAAGGCCGTTACCCGGATTTTGACTGAAATTTCCAATGATCTTGAGATACAATCCATCGGTGAAGTAAAAACGGAAGATCCGGTTTTGCGCCTGTCTCCGAGGTCGTATATGCTGAATATCAGGATTCCGATTGATGTCAATTATTTGGCAGATCGCCTGCAGGCTGAATTTGCAAATCCATTCCACAACGTAGATTTTTCTTATGAGATCTATCAATCCAGCGACAAGACGCTGGTATTCAGCGATACTATCTTTATCAAAGACCGGCAACTGCGGAAATTTAAATATCTGCCCAATTTGAATAAGTCCAGGTATTATGTGATGGTCAATTTCCCCGACCGGCCGATTATTCCGTCGGTGATGCTGACCATTTGGATTACCGCCATCATCATACTGACTTCCGTTATCATATTCTTTGCCTACACGCTGTACGTAATTTTCAGGCAGCGGCGACAGAGTGAATTTCAGAAGAGCTTTATTAATAACCTGGCACACGAATTTAAAACGCCGATTTCCACCATCAGTATTTCGGCACAGGTGTTACAGGAAGACGATATCCTGGATGAACCGAAGCGTTTAAAAAATTATGCGACGGTAATTTCAAATGAAGTGAGCCGGTTGAAAACCCAGGTGAACAAAATCCTGGAAATAGCCAGTATCGAGAGCAATGAAATGGCGCTGAGCCATGAGGAATTCGATATTATTGCGTTATTGGATGAAATTAGTATGGCGTTTGAGATAAATGTACAGAAACGCAACGGTGTGGTTACCAGGAAGTTTTTGTCCCGATCCTGTATTATTTATGCAGATAAAGTGCATTTTATGAATGTGATAAATACCCTGTTGGACAATGCGCTGAAATACTGCGACCGGGTGCCCGCTATTGATATTGAGGCCAATTGTTCCGAATCAAAAGCCTACGTCAAAATCCGCGATAACGGTATCGGGATAGCAAAGGAAAATATTAAACGGGTATTTGAAAAGTTTTATCGGGTGCCGACCGGCGATGTCCATAATGTGAAAGGCTATGGTTTGGGGCTCAATTACGTGAAAATGGTTGCCAATGCACATGGATGGCATATAAATGTGGATAGCGAAGTGAATAAAGGAAGTATATTTACCATAACATTTCCAAAAAATTAGTCTATGAGCACAAAAAATGTGAAGATATTATATGTGGAGGACGATGAAAGTTTGAGTTTTGTTACAATGGATAACCTGGAGCGGCGAGGTTACGATGTCACCTTGTGTTCCGATGGCTTGGCTGCAATCCAGGCGTTTCAGACTCACAAATTCGATATCTGTATTTTAGATGTGATGCTCCCGAAAATCGACGGTTTTGCCATCGCTCAAAAAATACGGGATAAAGACAGCCATATCCCCATTATTTTTCTTACGGCTAAATCGATGATGGAAGACAAGATGTACGGGTTTAAACTCGGCGCCGATGACTATATCACCAAGCCGTTCAGCATGGAGGAACTGCTCTACAAAATCGAGATATTTATCAAGCGCAGCAAAGTGTATTCGGAAAATTCGGATTTGAAGACAATACTCAACATCCGCAACTTTGAGTTTAATTTTAAAGAATTGAAATTGAAGTACGGCAAAAAGGAATATAACCTGACGCTGCGTGAAGCTGAATTGCTGCGCATGTTTTACCTGAATAAAAACCAGGTGATCAAACGCGATGATATTTTAAAACAGGTATGGGGCGAAGATGATTATTATATCGGCCGCAGCCTGGACGTCTTCATTTCGAGGCTGCGCAAATATTTCCAGGACGATCCCAACATATCGATAGATAATATCCGTTCTGTCGGCTTTAAACTGTCTGTTAAGGACTGATCTTAACCCAGGTCGTTTATCATGCGGCGTATGTTTCTGATATTGCCGTAAATAACGAGAATATCGTCTGCCTTAATCAGGGTGGAGTTATCCACCAATCCGATGGAGTTCTTCACCGTCTTTTCGAATCCAAAAATGCTTTCACGGCTTTCAGGGCGCAGAATGGTGACTACCTGTAACTCGTAATCCTTGTAAATATTGGACTCGCCAATACTGACATTGTGCATTTTTGCCGTTGCTTTTACTTCAACTACGTAATAGTTATTGCTGATCTCGAAAGATTCGATAATCTCCACCAGATCCAGTTTCTTGCTGAGTTGTTCGGCCGCATCCTGCTCGGGATGCACTACTTCGTCAACTCCAATTGCGGTAATGACTGTTTCGTGCAACGGGGAGATCACCCTGCAAATGATGCGTTTTATTTTCAATTGTTTCAATAATGCAGTGGTTTGAATAGAGGCGCCCACGTCTTCGCCGATACAGACAACTACGGCGCTCGCATCTTTCAGCGGCAGGGTATTCAATGCCGAAATATCCGTAGAGTCAATTTTTACGACATGGGTGATTTTGTCTTTCAGGGACTCAACACGATTCATATTCAAATCGATGCCAATCACGTCATGACCTGCGGTAGTCAGGCTTTGCGCCAGCCAGGCGCCAAAATTTCCCAGTCCGATAATTATAAATTTCATAGCGTATTTTTAACTGATTAGAATGGATTCCGATGGATAAGTATAATTTAATGTTTTTACTTTTTTAAACAGCGCCACAATGAGTGTAAGCGTGCCGACCCGGCCGATAAACATGAGCATTATCAAAATGAATTTGACGCCATCCGATAAATAAGGCGTAATCCCCAGGCTCAGGCCGACGGTACTGAAAGCGGAGATACACTCAAAGATAACTGCCATCAGTTCCAGTTCGGGTTGCAACATAACTATCAGGAATACGGATGCGCCGATAAACAGCAAGGCGAGTGCAAACACCGACAGCGCCCTCCGTATTGAACCCACCGTAATTTCCCGCCTGTAGATTTCCACCCGATCCTTACCTTTTGCCAGGCTGAGTGTGTTGATGACCGCCACGGCAAATGTGGTGGTTTTAATTCCACCGGCAGTGGAACCCGGCGACCCGCCGATGAGCATCAGTAAATAATAAATCAGTACGGTGGATGGCAACAATGCCGCCATATCCACGGTGTTGAACCCGGCCGTCCGCGGCGTGACGGAAGCAAACATCGCCGTAACAATTTTCCCTGTGAGCGACCTGTCGGCCAGCGTATTGTCCCACTCCAGGATCAAATTCATCACAAACCCAAACACAAGCAGGCTCAATGTGGTGATAATCACAATTTTCGAATTGATATTTATCAGGCGGGGCCGGTGCATGAGCATCTTATGAAAAAACAGGGAGCGGAAGACCTGCCCGACGTAATACTTTACATATTTCAAATAGTTGAAAATAATATTAAATCCGAGCCCTCCGACAACAATTAATGTCATCAGGATGAGCTGCATAGGGTAATTAAACCTGTAATTAATATCGTACAGATTATCGGTTACCAGGCTGAAGCCCGCATTGCAAAAGGCGGAAACTGCGTGGAACACCGCAAACCTCGCCTGTTCAAACCGGTTGCTGAACAGGTCGGGTTCCAGGGTGAAATAAATAAAGACCGAAGCCAGCAATTCCAGGGAAACAGTCAGAATGATGATGCGAATCACGGTTTTAAAAATATTGCTGAGTTGTGCTTCGTTGTTCATGCTGCTCATAATCAGTTGATCCTGGTATGATATGGATGTGCGCAGGTACATGCCGAAGAAACTGGTGAAGGTGAGAATGCCCAGCCCGCCGATTTGGATTAAAATAATCAGGATGTTCTGTCCCATTTCCGTAAAGCGATGCGCCGTATCCACCACTATCAACCCGGTAACACAAACGGCGCTGGTGGAGGTGAACAGCGCATCCATTATGCTGATGCTGGTAGTGGTGGCGTTGGGCAACATCAGTAAGCCTGCGCCGATGAGAATGACGATGGCAAAACTGAAAATGAAAATGGCCGCCGGATTTTTATTAACCCGGCTCACGCTCAGAGTTCCGATGGATACTTCGGTAAAAAATAAAAACAATATGAGCAAGGCATTGATATAGAACTGCCAACTGCGATTTAAAAAGACGTAGTCGGGGAATAATACCGGCAGTACAAACTCGTACACCCAGATACAGGTGAAAGTGAGAAACAGGTAATACTGGGAGCGCAGGTAGGCAAATTTCTTTGTGCGCAATTTTTTGAAATCAATGCGCATTACGATGAAGAAATACACTATAAAAATAAACTTGCTGTAGTATTGTTTTATCTCGCGGTTAAACAGGTCGGATTGGGGAAATCCCACATCGTAGATTAATAACAGGGTAGCTGCCACACTGAAAAACGGAATTACGAAAAGGGCTACCTCTTTGAGTATTGAAAATACTTTTCGAACTATGACTACTTTGGGTATCAACTATGTAAAAATACCGGGCTAAGTTAGAAGAATTGCCGGTAACAGCTAATTTTCATGACAATAATTTTGAAGCCGGCGGCAACAGGTCGAGCATTTTAAATGTACCGTCGCCGTGTAGTATTTCCGCACAGATCGTATCGTTGCCGTTGCTGATGAGCAGGAAAGGCACCTGTAACGCCAGGTTATAACGGCCTGCCTGGTCCATCACTGCCTGTGAAATTTTTACCGACGGCGCCTTGCATTCCACCAGCATAACGGGACTTCCCTGCCGGTTAAACAGTACCATGTCGGTGCGTTTTGTCAACCCGTGCAGCGTTATTTTTTTTTCAATATTTATTAAAGCGGCCGGAAATGCATGGGTTTCGATGAAATACCATGCCAGGTGTTGCCGCACCCATTCTTCAGGTGTCAGCGCCACATATTTCTTGCGGATGCGGTCGAAAATCAGCGACTTGCCGGCGCTGTGTTTTATGTTGAACGGATATTTTGCAAAAAGTAGTTGCACAAGCCGCTAATTTACGCTAAAATTAGGGCGGAGAAACCGGATGGTGCAAGCAGACGATATACTCAATAATATTAAACATAAGAAACTGTCGGCGGTGTATCTGCTGCATGGCGAGGAGGCGTATTATATCGATAGTATTGCCGGGGCATTTGAGAATGATTTGCTTGCGGGCGATGAAAAATCCTTTAACCTCAGTGTATTTTACGGTAAAGATGCGCAAATCCGGGATATCACCGACACGTGCAGGCGCTTTCCCATGTTCAGCAATCTGCAGGTAGTGATTCTTAAGGAAGCACAGCAACTGAAGGGTATTGAAGAATTGGAAGCTTATACTTCAAAGCCCGTACCATCCACTATTTTAGTGATTTGTTATAAAGGCGGTAAACTGGACGCCCGGAAAAAGCTCTTTAAATCCATACAGTCCAATGGCGTGATCTTTCTCAGCGAAGCGCCAAAAGACGATCAGATACCGAAGTTTATCATCAATTACCTCCGGCAGAAAGACCGCAGCATCGATGCGAAGGCAGCAGATATACTGACGGAATACCTCGGTAACAACCTGTCCAATATCAGCAACGAACTGGATAAACTCTGTATCAATTCAAAACCTGGAAAGGCGATTACCATTGGCGATATCGAGCATAATATCGGTATCAGCAAGGAGTATAATGTCTATGAATTGCAAAGCGCTTTATTGCAAAAAGACCTTGCGAAGGCATATCATATTATTGTCTTCATGAATAAAAATTTAAAGAGCAATCCCTTTGTACTCACCTTGTCCAACCTCCACAGCGCATATATCAGGTTGTATCAATACATGCGGTCGCGAAATGTAAAGGACGGCGATTTGTACCGCACCTTCGGCATTCACTTTTCGCAGTTGAGGGATTACAAACGTGCAAAAGAAATTTACAGCCTCGAAGAAGTGGAACACGTTTTCGAATTGCTGATGGAGTACGATCTGCGTTCGAAGGGGCTGCACAACAACTCGGCGCAGGCGGCAGACCTGGCCATTGAACTCGTATTCAGAATTCTGCACTATCAGAATGAAGTGGCGAACAGTGACTCACAAAACGCTTTATCCTGAGCCATGGCCTGTTGCAGGGCATTGCGGTCGTCGAATTTTTTTTCATGGCGGATGAACGCCGCAAATTCCACCGTCAGCATCTCGCCGTAAATATCTGCTTCCCATTGAAAAATATATACTTCGATCCGCTTATCCGTGCCGTCGAAAGTAGGCCGTGTGCCGATACTCATCATGCCGTACAGGGGTTTGGATATTTGCCGCAGTGTAACCAATACCGCATAAATGCCATTCATCGGGATTAACTTTTCGGAATCCTGGATTTGCAGGTTAGCCGTCGGGTAGCCCAGTTCCCTGCCAATCTGGTCACCACGTACCACGATGCCCGACATCATATAGCGATATCCCAGCAGCTCATTCGCCAGTTGCAGGTTGCCTTCTTTCAGGTAATTGCGGATTTTCGTCGAGCTGACCGTAATATCGGCAATCGCCTGCTTGTCCACTTCATGCACCTGGATATTGTCGGAAGAGGCTATGGATTTTAATAAATGAATGTCGCCCCGCCGGTCTTTGCCGAAGCGATGATCATAGCCGAACACGATGATTTTAGGGTGAAATTTCCCGATTAAAAAATCCCTGATATAATCCTCTGCCCGCATCTCGGAAAATTCTCGGCTGAATGGAACCATGACGACATTATCCACCTCCATTTCCTGTAATAAGGCAAGTTTTTCATCAATGGTATTTAAATGCAGCAGTTGTTGTTGCGGATGGATGATGTTTCTGGGGTGCGGATGGAACGTGATGATAATGCTCTCACCCCCGATAGCCCGGGCCGACTGCACGATATTCCTGATAATCATTTTATGCCCCTTATGCACGCCATCGAAGGTGCCGATTGTAATGACGGCATTCGAAAATTTGGGCAGCCGGTCCAGGTTTTTAAAGACACGCATGCCGGCAAAAATAAACAGTTAAGACTTTGAATGCATTAACCTGGTATTTATTTTCACGCTATGGATGTGCGCATCAAACAAAACCCGGTTATCTTTCTGCCGGGTATCCTGTTGTTTGGGTACATTGTATTTCGTGCTATTGCATTGCCCATAACCCACGACGAGTCCAATACCGTGCTGACCTATGCGGCATACCCGGTCAGGGATATCTTGCTGTATTCCGATCCCGTCCCCAATAATCATATTCTCAATACCCTGCTGATAAAAGCGCTGGTGTCGCTGTTTGGCCTGCACAGTTTTGTTGTCAGGCTGCCGAATGTTTTGGGCTTTCTTCTGTACTATGGCGCTTTGTTGGGAATTATCCGTAAAATGCAATTACCTGCGCTCGCCGCATGTGCCTGCGTATTCGTCATGACTTGTAACCCCTTCTTCATCGAATTCTTTTCGCTGGCGAGAGGTTATGCCCTTGCCTGCGCTTTTGGTATGCTCTCGGCGTATTACGCACTGTGTTTTTTATCCGGTTTCGGCAGGGCTGATTTTGTGAAATCACTGCTATGGGCTGCAGTGGCAGTTTATACGAGCTTTACTTTCCTGAATTATTTTGTGGCACTTGCCGCCGTATTGATGCTGGTGGTTATTGCCTGCCGCAAAGGCACTCAGGCGCTCCGGGTTGGGAAATACCTCCCGTATTGTTTGCTTATCTCTTTCCTATTGGGTGGGATGATCGCCATCCCGGTTAAACGCATGGTGGAAACCGATCAGTTTGTGTATTGGGGCAATAAAAACTTCTACGACGACACGATGCTTACGCTGGCAAGGAGCTCGTTGTATGGCGACAATTTTCTCGGCATGGGCTATCATGGATGGTGCGTGGTATTTGCAGCGGTTTTTTGTATTGCCGCTGTTATTGCATTCAAAAAATTGCCGGTGCAGAAATACCGCGGCATCGCAAACCCATCTGTATTTTTTCTCGTGCTTGCAGCGGGAACTGTATGTGTGAATATCGGCCAGTTTTATATTGTGGGTACCCCGTTTCTCACTTCACGCACGGCTCTGCTGTTTATTCCCATACTCACCCTGCCGCTCATCTTTACCGCCGCTGGGTTACCACCTCATTGGCGATTCCGGCAATTGCCTCTTTTGATTGGAGCGGGTTTGCAATTGGGCATATTTTTAAAAAATATGAATGCGATCAATATCTACGAATGGTGGTTTGATGTAAACACGTTTCAGGTACTGCACCAGTTGGAACAATACCACATGGCAACCGGCGCTGAAGTGTCGCTAAATACCAATTGGCTGTATTATCCATCTTTCAATTTTCACATCAGCGAACGGCATTTGGAATGGCTGCATCTTACGCCGTTTCACAAAAGCACCGATTTGGAATCCACTGCCGACTTTTATTACATTACAGATTCGGAAGCCGCAACCTTGCAAACCAATTACAGGCTCTATTGCGCTTATGGATGGGATGATTCCAGGCGCTTATTAATTCACCGTTGATTTAGCTCTAAGGTTTGTAAGAATTCTTCGAGAGTTGATGCGTTTTCGATGGCGTATTCGCCGATGCGGGTTCTGCGCAGGCTTGTCAGATACGCTCCCGAGTTTAATGCTTTGCCAAAATCGCTGGCAAGTGTGCGGATATAAGTGCCTTTACTGCATTCCACCCTGAAATGTACCAGCGGCATTTCGATTCCCGTAATTTCAAATGCGCTGATTTCAACGGCTCTCGCCGCAGCTTGTAGATCCATTCCCTTCCGGGCATGTATATACATCGGTTTACCTGCGACTTTCACCGCCGAGTGTGCAGGCGGCACCTGCTCGATGTTGCCTTCAAACTGTTTGGCTGTGGCGTAAATCATTTCCGGAGTAATATGTGCCGTGGGAAAATTGCCGCTCACTTCGGTTTCCGCATCGTAAGATTCGGTAACGGCGCCCAGGCGCAAACTGCCGGTGTACTCTTTACTCTGCGTAATTAAGGTTTCGAGATGTTTTGTGTATTTGCCGGTTGCCAGGATTAACAACCCCGTTGCCAGCGGGTCCAATGTGCCGGCATGGCCTACCTTTAACTTTTTTACCTGGCAATAGCGGGTAAGCCGGTTGCGCACCTTGTTTACAACGTCGTGGGAGGTCCAGTGAATGGGTTTGTCAATCAGAATCAACCTGCCTTCTAAATATGCGGAAGCCGGGAACATTATACCACCTGCAGGTTTACATCCATTGCGAGCAGCAGGAGTATCAGTGTCCCGATAATAATGCGATACCACCCGAAAAGTTTAAACCCGTGCCGGGTGAGATAGGATACAAAACTGCGCATTGCCAGCATGGCAATAACAAAAGCGACGATATTTCCCACGATAAAAGCAGTCATGTTTTCAGGAGCATTAAAGAGCAAAGTATACGCCTTTTCTCCTGCCTCGTTTTCCTTTAAAAATAAAGTGTACACAGTGGCGGCAAACATGGTAGGCACTGCCAGGAAAAATGAAAATTCGGCTGCTGTGCGCCGGCTGAATTTTCTGGACAACCCGCCGAAAATAGTTGCTCCCGACCGGCTCACACCCGGCAGCAGTGCAATACACTGATATAATCCGATTATCAGGGCATCTTTAAATTGAATGGTATCCTGCGTGGATGCATCTTCCGGAAACCACTTATCGATGAATAGTAGGACAATGCCTCCCAGCACCAGGGTTATTGCCACTACCAATACATTTTCCAGCAGGGCATCGATAAAATCGCCAAATAAAAATCCCGCAGCCATTGCCGGAAGAAATGCGACAAACAGTATGGTATAGAATTTAAACGATTGCAGAAATCTTTTAAAATACAGCACCACGACGGAAAGTATGGCGCCCAGTTGAATGGAAACGGTAAATGTCTTGGTAAAATCCTCTTCGGCAATGCCCAACAGCGAAGAGGTGATGATGAGGTGGCCGGTGCTGGATATCGGTAAAAATTCGGTAATGCCTTCCACTATGGCGAGGACTACAGCTTGAAAAATACTCATCGGGTGCTGCGCTTACTTTTTCCGCTTATAAAAGATGGCAAAAATTTCAATTGCAAAACCGAGTAAAACGACAATGGGTGCAACTGTTATGCGCTGACTGCTGTACAGCGCCTCGCCATTGAAGACATTCGGGTCGGTGTATTTTCCGCCGCTCATCAGGATAAAACCGATGATAATCACGACAACGCCCAATGCAATCAGGTAGTAATTTATCTTGTCCAACGCCATACCGTTATCCGGTATCCGCTCTTTTACAGGTTGATTTTTAATGTCCATAGTTAAATTTAATAGAGGTCATCCAGCCGCATTTTAATATATTTATGTACCGCTGTCCGGGTACTTATCCATGTTATGACAATTCCCAGAACCAGTAAAATTAAAGTTAATATCGCTAATCCCGTAGTCAGCCGTTTGTCCGAGAAATCCCAATAGTGGAATTTTTGCTGGACAAACAGCAAAATCCCTCCGATTACGGCAATGGCGATAATGGCGCTGGCAATACCATTGAGGATGCTGCGCCGCACATAGGGCCCGGTGACGAATTTACGGGTAGCGCCTACCAACTGCATACTGCGGATTAAAAAGCGATTGGAATACATGCTCAGGCGTATGGTCTTATCGACGATGGCAATAGAGATAAATAAAAATAATACGCACAATCCCAAAGCGATATAGCCTATTATTCTGAAACTGGCATCCAGCGAACTCACCAGCGTTTCATCGGTTTTGGTAAATTTTATTCCCGGGTAGGTGGCCAGCCTTGCCTGGTACGCCGCTATGCTGTCGGGGGTTACCATTTCCGCCTTGAGATAAATTTCGATGGATGCGGGCAGCGGGTTGTAATCGCCTAACAACTCGCTGATGTCTTCATCAAATTTTTCCCTTACCAGTTGGGCAGCCCGCTCTTTCGAAATAAATTCCGTCGAATTAACGTATGATTCCGCTTCTATCTTCTTTTGCAGAATTTCGATATCGGCCGGTTTCAGGTCGTCGTTTAAGAATGCCGAAATGCGTATGCGCTCTTTAATGCGGTTTTGCTCGTGTTCAAACGATAAAAACAACACGCCCATCAGGCCGAGCAGAAACAGGGCGAGCCCCGTAACTAATATGGCATTCAGATAATGTGTTGATTTCCGTTTCAGTGACGATTTCCCCGCTTGCGACATCGCTGCAAATATATTAAGAAATGGATGGGAGCCCCAGCGTTTCATCCACAGGCCGCTGTGTGCTAACTTTGAGCGCTTATCAGTCAAAGTCGGCAGCAGTAATCAACAAAACAATGGAATACGTATTTAGTGCAATAGAATCGAAGTGGAAACAGAAATGGGAAGCGGAGGCCTTATATAAAATAAAGGAAGATCCGTCCAAACCCAAATACTACGTCCTGGACATGTTTCCCTATCCGAGCGGCGCCGGCCTCCATGTCGGGCACCCGCTGGGATATGTGGCTACGGATATTTATGCGAGGTACAAACGACTCAAGGGCTTTAACGTATTACATGCGATGGGATTCGATGCATTTGGCTTGCCGGCCGAGCAGTATGCCATTGAAACGGGTACACATCCGGCCATTACTACGAAAAAAAATATTGAATACTACAGGCAGCAGTTGTATAAAATCGGTTTCAGTTACGACTGGGACCGCGAGGTAATCACTTCCGATCCCGCATATTACAAATGGACACAATGGATTTTTATTCAATTGTTCAAATCCTGGTACAATCCCTTTACCAACAGGGCCGAGGCAATTGAGTCATTGATACACAAGTTTGAAACTGAAGGCAGCGCTCAACTCGTCGAACATGGATATTACACAACATCGTTTTCGGCAGACGAATGGAAAAAGAAAACTGAAAAGGAACAACAGGCGGTTTTAATGCAATTCAGACTGGCGTATTTGGATTATGCCGATATCTGGTGGTGTGAGGCGCTGGGCACTGTGCTTGCCAACGACGAAGTGAAAGATGGGCTTAGCGAACGGGGCAGCCACCCGGTGGAACGCATTCGCATGCGCCAGTGGTTCTTGAGGATCACCGCTTATGCCGACAGGCTGCTGGAAGGGTTAAATGCGCTGGACTGGAGCGACAGCATGAAAGAAATGCAGCGCAACTGGATAGGCAGGAGCGAAGGCGCTTTGGTACAGTTCCGGGTTGCGGATTCCCGGCAAGTGATTGAAGTATTTACCACGAGGCCGGATACCATTTTCGGCGCAACTTGTATCGTTCTCGCACCCGAACATGCATTAGTGGATACATTGACAAGTACGGCATTGCGACAACAGGTTACCGACTATGTCAACTACGTGAAGACACGCAGTGAAAGAGACCGCCAGGCCGAGGTAACCAAAGTTACAGGGCAATTTACCGGCGCTTACGCCATCCATCCGTTTACCGGCGAGCCGTTGCCCGTATATATCGCCGAATACGTTTTGGCGGGTTACGGTACCGGCGCTATCATGGCCGTACCCGCCAATGATGAAAGAGACTTTGCCTTTGCCGGAAAATTTTCTCTGCCCGTAAAGGACGTAGTGGACCAGTCTGCCATTCCGGGAGCCGGTAAGGAGGATAAGGTTGGTGTGATGATACATTCGGATTTTTTAAATGGACTGGAAGTAAATGACGCCATTCAAAGCGCAATTTCCGCAATTGAAAAACGGGGAATTGGGAAGCGCAAAATAAACTACCGCCTGCGTGATGCGGGATTCAGCAGGCAGCGCTATTGGGGTGAACCTTTCCCGGTGATTTACAAAAATGATATTCCATATGTGTTGGATGAGGAAGAATTGCCCTTGGAACTACCCGAGGTGGTGTCCTACAAAACCGGTGGAAATGCCCAATCGCCATTGGCAGCGCTGACGGATTGGGCGAATCCCGACCCATCCTTCCAACGTGAAACGGATACAATGCCGGGCTACGCCGGCTCCAGTTGGTATTTTCTGCGCTATATGGATCCCGGAAACCCGGATAGGTTTGTCGGAGAAGCAGCCGAGAAATATTGGCAAAATGTGGATCTGTATGTCGGCGGTACCGAACACGCCGTCGGGCATTTGTTGTACAGCCGTATGTGGCAGAAGTTTTTATTCGACCGCAATTGGGTGAGTACGGATGAACCGTTTAAAAAGCTGGTGAACCAGGGAATGATACAGGGCAGGTCGAATTTGGTTTACCGGATTACAGGCACCAATACGTTTGTCTCTTTCGGGCTGAAGGATAAATATACCACTACGCCGATGCACGTGGATATTAAGCTGGTAAAGGACGATGTGTTGCAGACCGATGCGTTCAGGCTATGGCGCAAAGACCTCGCGGATGCCGAATTTATGCTGGAAGACGGATTGTACCGGTGCGGTTGGGAAATAGATAAAATGAGCAAGCGCTATCACAATGTAGTTAACCCGGATGATGTGATTGCCGAATACGGCGCCGATTGCTTTCGCATGTACGAAATGTTTTTGGGTCCCCTGGACGCCAGTAAGCCCTGGGACACGAAAGGCATCAGCGGTGTCGCCGGTTTCCTGCGCAAGTTATGGCGCCTGTTTTACGATGAGCAGGGCGGATTTAAATTGACTGAAAATGCGCCGGGAAAAGACGCATTAAAAATCCTCCATAAGTGTATTCGCAAAGTAGAAGATTCCATCGAACGCCTGAGTTTCAATACCGCTGTTTCCGCATGTATGATTGCCGTTAACGGGTTTCAGGAATTGAAGTGCAACAACAAATCGGTGTTGAAGGAATTTCTGGTGATAACGGCTCCGTTTGCACCGTTCATTACCGAGGAACTCTGGCATGCCTGCGGTGAAACCGGCAGCATCCACACGGCAACCTGGCCTGCATTTAATGCGTCGTATGTCGAGGAAAATACATGCGTTTACCCGGTTTCAATAAACGGTAAAGTCCGCACCACAGTCGAATTGCCCTTGTCGATGCCACAGCAAGAAATCAGCGCTCATGTGTTGCTGCTGGAAGGAGTTATAAAATGGACGCAGGGCAAAACGCCCAAAAAAGTGATTGTAGTGCCGGGTAAAATCGTCAATGTGGTGATTTGACACATGTAACACATAGGTGAGGAACAAAAAGTTTGTGATAACTCTTTTGATTATAAAACCGTAAAGATTGCATTCAGAAAAACAACCGATCAAACTCATTGAATGTCCCCGCGATGCCATGCAGGGAATACACACCTTTATTCCGACAGAAGTGAAGGCGGACTATATCAATTCACTGTTGCGGGTGGGATTCGATACTCTGGATTTCGGAAGTTTCGTCAGTCCGAAAGCAATTCCGCAAATGGCCGATACCGCAGAAGTATTGGGCAGGTTAAGCATGGAAAATACCGCGACAAAATTGCTGGCAATTATCGGCAACAAACGGGGAGCAGAACAGGCTTCGGCATTTCCCGAAATCACCTATCTCGGCTATCCGTTTTCTATTTCAGAGACGTTTCAGATGCGCAATCTCAACTCCACAATTGCGGATTCTGTCGTGCGATTGGACGAAATCCTCGAAGTTGCTGCACGCCACGGCAAACAAGCGGTGGTTTACGTGTCGATGGGATTTGGAAATCCCTATGGCGATCCGTGGAGCGCTGAAGTGGCCGAACAATGGGTTGAAGCCCTGGTAAAAAAGGGAATTGAGATTATTTCTCTGGCAGATACAATCGGCATTGCGACCCCCGAAACAATTGCTTACTTATTTTCTCACCTGATAGAAAAATTCCCGCACGTGGAATTTGGCGCTCATCTGCACACCACGCCGGAGAGCTGGCTGGAAAAAATCGATGCGGCGTATAAAAACGGATGCCGGCGTTTCGACGGCGCAATTAAAGGTTACGGCGGATGCCCGATGGCTGCCGATGACCTGACGGGAAATATGGCTACCGAGAATATGCTGCAATACTTCGAACATACACATGCAAAAACGGGAATAAATAAAGCAGCTTTCAGGGAAAGCGTGCGCATGGCGCTGAAGGTATTTTCGGCAGCGTAACCCCGCGGGACGTTTTATCCCGGCGTATTCGCTGTATTGGCTTTGGACTTCCTGAGTGTGAGTTGTGTTATCTCCGGCCAGATGCCCAGCCTGCCCGGATAGCCCACAGTACCCAAACCGCGGTTTACATAAATATATTGTGTACCCGATTTGTACAACCCTGCCCACTGCTTATAAATCAATTGCGCCGGCGAAAATTGAAATCCCGGAATTTCCACTCCCATCTGGAAGCCATGTGTGTGCCCGCTCAATGTGATTTGCGGTTTACTGCTGTGCTGCAGTGCATGGCTTTCCCAAAACGTGGGATCGTGCGATAATAAAACGATAAAATCCGTTGCCCCAAGACCGGCAGCCGCCTTGTCCAAATCTCCCAGTTTCGGAAAATTTCCGGCGCCCCAGTTTTCAATACCCGTAAAGTGCAGGGCCTGGCCGTTGCGCTGTATCGTCTTTGTCTCATTGAGCAATAATTCGAAACCCAACTGCGGGTGCAGGCGCTTTACTGCTTCCAGGTTCTGTTGTTTAGCCTCCGCGGTTTCCCAATTGACATAGTCGCCGTAATCGTGATTTCCGAGAACCGAAATTTTTGCGAGTGGAGCTTCCAGTTTGTTCAATACATCAAACCATCCGTCCATCTCATCCGACCTGCTGTTTACCAGGTCGCCAGTGAAACAGATTATTTCAGACTTCAGATTATTTACCTGTTGCACTGCGTATTCCAATTGACGCTTTGCAAAGTGATCCCAACTGCCGATATGTAAATCGCTGAGTTGCGTTATCGAAATGCCGTCAAATGCATCGGGCAGGTCGGGGAAATACAGTGTCTCCCTGTGAATAGTAAACCGGTAGCGGCCCTGTGCCATGCCGTAAATAAATCCGCCGAAGGGCACGGCTCCTGCAATCAGGAAGGCATTCGCCAAAAATCTGCGGCGTGAGATGAGCAGCCCGCTACTCGTTTGTGGTTTTTCATGTTGAAACCACCGCTTGTACAGACTTATGGGAATGCGGAAAATGTCTTCGCCGAATAACAGCAATGCCACCGCAATTTTCGCAAACATGAAAGCGATAAAAAAGCCGAACAAGTACAGGTTCAGGCGAATGGCGGCATTATCAACACTTCGGTTGAACAACAAACCCGCAAAAGCGACCAACAACATGATACTATTAAATATCCAGTAAATGCGCAATGCCTTTCTGCGATTTTTACGGAATGCGGCCTTGATGCCGCTATGGATAAAGATATCCGGCAATAAGTAGAACACCAGCATGATAGACATGCGCACGATAATCGAAATGACCGACATGTATCCGTATAATTTCGGGATAAAATTAATCAGCTGAGGGCGACTGCGGGAATTGGATAATGGATTATAACATTCCAGTTACATTCAATTGGCAACCTTCGCTTAAACAAAATCGATGTATTTGCATTTATCTTTGAAACAAAAAGAATATGCAGTGGCCGGAAGTTAATACAGGTGACTACGTCGCCTATCACAAAGAATACATCGACCGCATTCCAATGCAATGCAATGTGCCGGCGGTGTTGGAAGAAAATATGCACAAGGCTGAACAGTTTTTTAATTCCATTCCCGAAGCTAAGCTGAGCTACAGGTATGCCGAAGACAAATGGACGATACGGGAGGTGCTGGGACATATCATCGATACCGAGCGCATTATGGCCTACAGGGCTTTATGTATCGCAAGGGGAGAGACCCAATCGCTTCCCGGGTTCGATGATAAGGCATACGCAGCAGCCTCCAATGCAAACGACAGATCGCCCGGGGATTTGATTGCGGAATTTGTGCAGGTGCGCAAGTCAACGATTGCAATGATGCGCAGTTTTACGCCGGCGATGATAGGTGCGGCAGGCATTGCCAATGGCCATCGCCACACCGTCAATGCCATCTGCAGGATAATAGCAGGTCATGAGCTGCACCATGTGGCAATAATAAAAGAGAGATATTTGTAGTGTATTTTTAATCGAAAAAACTGCGCCTTGTATATACCTAAAATAAACCGCTTCGGGCATGACCCGGAGATCTATGCATTTATCCGGCAACATCCGTTTGCCATCGTAGTAAATATGTTGGACGGCAAGCCCTGGGCAACGCATATCCCGGTGGAACTTGAAGAGAATGCCGAAGGAGAATACGTATTGCGCACGCATATATCCAAAGCGAACCCGCAGTGGAAGGCTTTTGAGTCAAGTCCCGATGCGATGGTAATTTTTCACGGTGCTCATGCGTATATCTCCGCTTCCTGGTACGATCATGAAAATGTATCCACGTGGAATTACCAGGCGGTGCACGTCTATGGAAAAGTGAAGGTGCTGGAAGGCGATGCGGTGAGGCAATTGCTGGACAGGTTGGTAAAACGACATGAATCCCGGGAGAAACATCCCATTTATTTCAACGATCTCTCCGACAAATTTTTAAATGCTGAATTGAAGGGAATTGTCGCCTTTGAAATTTCCATAGAGGCGATTCACGCAATGAATAAGCTGAGTCAAAACAGAAACCGGAAAAATTATATGGCAGTAATTGAGAACCTGGAAGAGAGAAAAGATCCCAACAGTACAATTATTGCAAAACAAATGACCGATGCCATCGATACACTATTTAATCCTGAAACCTGATTCACATGTCGAGATACAAAAAACTACTTGAAAATAATACCTACTGGAGAGAAGCCGAGAAAACATCCAATCCCGATTATTTCCGCGAATTGTCAGGTCCGCAGCATCCACCTTTTTTATATTTGGGATGCAGCGACAGCCGCCTGCCCATCGATTTATTTACCGGGGCAAAACCCGGGGAAATATTTATTCACCGCAATATCGCCAACCAGGTTTTTCTGAACGACATGAACTTTTTGTCAGTACTGGAATATGCAGTGAAATTGTTGCATGTGGACCACATCATCGTCTGTGGCCATTACGATTGCGGCGGGGTAGAGGCCGCCTATTTAGACAATGCAAGAGGGCTGACTAAAAACTGGGTGATGGCCATCCGCGACCTCGCTCTCGAGAAGAAGGCAGAATTGGAATTAATTCCCGATCTGGGCGACCGGCTGCACAGGTTGAGCGAGTTAAATACGATTCGCCAGGTGCGGCAGTTGTGCAAAACATCTATTATGACCGAAGCCTTTGCATCGGGGAAATACCCGAAAATTCACGCCTGGGTTTTGGATATTTACAATGGCTCCATTATCGACCTGCCGCTGCCGATAGACGAATGGAAGCGCTATGGTTTGCTGCCGCCGGATTACGTCGGGTGATTGTTGACCTGCGTTTCGTCCTGCCTTCTCTTTTCGATATCGTAGGCCTTAATAATTTGTTTCACCAGCCGGTGGCGCACTACATCGTTTTCATTGAGAAAGACGGTGCCTATACCATCGATTTCTTTCAGAATTCTCAAACTGGTAAACAATCCCGACGACTGGTTTTTCGGCAGGTCTATCTGGGTGAGATCGCCGGTGATAATGCATTTAGCGCTGGGCCCCAGCCTTGTCAGGAACATTTTTATCTGTGCATCGGTGGCATTTTGCGCCTCGTCGAGGATGATAAAAGCGTGGTCGAGTGTGCGGCCCCGCATGAAGGCGAGCGGTGCAATTTCAATAACGCGGTTCGCCATGTACAGGTTTAATTTTTCCATGGGAATCATATCGTCCAGCGCATCGTAAAGCGGCCGCAGGTAAGGGTCAATTTTTTCTTTCAGGTCGCCGGGTAAGAAACCGAGATTTTCACCGGCTTCTACGGCGGGCCTGGTGAGAATGATGCGTTTAACGGTTTTCTCCTTGAGAGCTTTCACCGCCAGCGCTACGGCGGTATAGGTCTTTCCAGTTCCGGCGGGGCCGATTGCAAAAACGATATCGTTATCCTGGGCCAGGTGTACTAATACTTTTTGATTAGGCGTCCGTGCCTTTACCAACAAGCCATTGGGGCCGTGTACGATTACATCTTCCGCCAAATGCTGCGTATCGGTCAGCTCATTCGGTTTCAGCCCGAACAGCAAACTCTGGAGATTGGCATCCGAAATACTGCCGTAGTCTTCGAGGTGATTAACCACCTGTTCGATTTTTATGCGAAAATCTTCGACCTCTTTTTCGCTGCCACGCACCTTTATTTCGCTACCCCTTGCGGCGATGTTCAGGTAGGGAAATGTCTTCTTGATAATGCCTAATCTCGAATTGTGGACGCCGTAAAACTCAACGGGTTTAATCACGCCTAATGGAATACTTACTTCTATCAAATGTCTTATTTTTGTATGTCCAAATTTAATACATTTATATTTCGCAGTTTAATTCTAAATCATCCGGATGGCCATCATTACCCTTACCTCTGATCTCGGAATCAGGGATCCGTATGTCGCTATTCTGAAAGCGGGAATATTGCGTGCAATTCCCGATGCCGTCATCGCAGATATTTCGCATGAAATTGCGCCGTACAATATCAGCCAGGGGGCTTATATTTTGAAATCCGCTTATGCGTATTTCCCGGAGAATACAATCCATATTGCGGCAGTTGACGCCGGTAATGCATTGGCTGATTGCATTGCACTGAGGTGTAACGGGCATTTTTTTATCGGTCCCGACAATGGAATTTTATCCCTCGTTACCGATAATAAAGCGGATGAAATCGCACAGTTGCCGAAACCCGAAACGCAAAGTTCCTTTGCTGCAAGAGATGTATTAGTTGGGGCATCAGTTCAGCTTTTACAAGGCAAATCCCTGAAGGATATCGGGTTGCCCGTACAGCATATGCTCGCAAAAGTGGCGCTTTCCCCTCCGGTAAATAACGCTGGCATTATTGCAGGTGTCTTGCATATTGACAGGTTTGGGAATATTGTTTTGAATGTTACCCGCTCACGGTTTGACGAGGTGGTACAGGGCAGGGAAGTACGGGTGAGTTACAGCAGGAAAGATGTGTTTGAAAAAATTTCAAACAATTACAGCGATGTGAGGGCGGGTGAGCGGTTAATATTTTTTAACTCGGCGGGCTACCTGGAAATTGCCGTGAACAAAGGCAATGCGCATTTATTGCTCGGCATCCAGATGGATGCGAGAATTCAAATCGAGATCGTATGATTACACGCATTGTAAAAATGTCTTTTAAAGCGGATGGAGTAGAGGATTTTATCGGCATATTTGAAAATGTAAAATCCAAAATAGCTTCCTTTCCCGGTTGTTCGGGTGTAACTTTGTACAGGGATATTCTACATAGCCATATATTTTTTACCTATAGTAAATGGGAGAGTACCGAGGCCTTGGAAAAATATCGTCAATCGGCATTATTTGAAGAAACATGGGCAAAAACTAAAGTATTATTCAATGAAAAACCACAGGCATGGAGTATTCAAACAGTAATGCGGGGATAAATGCAGTTGCATCAATTCAATACCCGATACTTATTTCCCCGCAAACAGATGGAGCGCAACTGCAAGCGCTCATTGCTGCAGGTAACTACTCTCAATTGTTTGTCCTTGCCGATGCCAATACCGCGGAGTTATGTTACCCAAAAATCAAAGATTTGCTGCCGCAGCATGCGCTCATCCGCATTCCTGCAGGTGAGCAGTTCAAACAAATAGATACCTGTAAGGATATTTGGAATGCACTGTCCTCGCACAATGCAGACAGAAATGCGCTGATGCTGAACCTGGGTGGCGGCGTTATCGGTGATATGGGCGGATTTGTGGCGAGTACGTTTAAAAGAGGCATTCGATTTCTGCAAATGCCAACCACCCTGTTGAGCCAGGTAGATGCCTCCGTCGGCGGGAAATTAGGCGTGGATTTCAATAATGTGAAGAATATTATCGGCGTATTCAATAATCCCGTGGCCGTTTGCATTGCATCGGATTTTTTGATTACGCTGCCCGAACAGCAATTGATTAATGGTTTTGCAGAAGTGCTGAAGCATGGACTCATTGCCGATATACAATACTGGAACAAAGTTAAAAGCTTAAATCCCGTTGCAATATCCGATTGGACAGATGTTATTGAAACATCGGTGCGAATTAAAAAACAGGTGGTAGAATCAGATTATACGGAAACAGGCCTGCGCAAAATTTTAAACTTCGGCCATACTATCGGCCATGCCGTTGAATCATGGTCATTACAACGGGATGATGAGCCTTTGCTACACGGAGAATCCATTGCTGTGGGTATGATTTGCGAAGCGTTTCTCAGTCACATTTACCTGGATTTGCATGCAAGGGAATTAACCGAGATCACCGACGTCGTCTTGCAGTTTTTTCCGCCATATGATTTACAACGTGCGGATACCGGCGCTCTGCTCGCATACATGCGGCAGGATAAGAAAAACAGGAATGCGGATATTGTGTTCAGCCTGTTGAACCACATCGGCGAATGCAGATATGATATCGCCGTGCAACCGCAGGATATTTTGGACGCATTACAATTTTATTCGAGTCAGTTATGAAAGTATTGGTATCACATCCGGGAAGCGCTTTGAATGGAACCGTGGAATTGGAGGGTTCGAAAAGTATCAGCAACAGGCTGCTCATCATGCGTGCATTGAGTCATCGCAATTTCGATATCCGGCACCTGTCGCCTTCCGAAGATACGCAGACCTTATTGTCATTGCTTGAATCGGATAATACAATATGCGATGTGGGCGCCGCCGGCACGACAATGCGCTTTCTGACGGCCTATTACGCACTCAAACCCGGAGCAAGAACACTCACCGGATCGCAGCGCATGAAACAACGGCCCATTCATATCCTGGTGGATGCACTCCGCAGTATGGGCGCCGATATTGAATATGCGGAGGAACAGGGCTTCCCGCCATTAAAGATCTCCGGGTGCCGTTTGACGGCAAGCGCTGTGCGCATCCGGGCTGATGTGAGCTCGCAGTATATTTCCGCAATCATGATGATTGCACCGGTATTGCAACATGGATTGACCATACACCTGGACGGCAAACACGCCTCGTTCCCCTATATACGCATGACCTTAAGGCTGATGCAATCCCTGGGTATTGACTGCAGTATCGACGGCAATACCATCCGCATTGCACGGGGCAGTTACAGCGCAGAGTCCGTAAATGTGGAGGGCGACTGGAGCGCTGCCTCCTATTACTTTTCGATGGCGGCGCTTTCCGCAAATAGTAAACTGCGCATTTTGGGTATTGACGAAAACAGCCTGCAGGGCGATGCGGTGCTCCCCGATATTTACAGGCAGCTGGGCGTACATACAGCGTTTATTCAGGGCGGTTGCGAATTGCGGCAGGGCGGCGATGTATGCACATCATTTGCATATGATTTTTCCGACTGCCCCGACCTGGCGCAGACTGTTGTGGTGACGTGTGCCGCATTGGGAATTCCCGGTAAATTCTCCGGATTGGAGAGTTTGAAAATCAAGGAGACGGATCGCACACTTGCACTGGCTACGGAGTTAAAAAAGTACGATGTGCATTTTTACCCCGATGGCGACACCTGGATATTGAACGGCAGGATCGCCGGAAAACCCAATACCGAAATCGAAACCTATGAGGACCACCGCATGGCAATGTGTTTTGCGCCTCTTGCCCTGTTGCAGCCATTGATTATTTGCAATAACAATGTGGTTAAAAAATCCTATCCGTCTTTTTGGGATGACATCTCTTCGCTGGGATTCTCCGTTGCATCCGCCGGTTGAAACAATTCCCATTTCGATGCAGGCCGTTTTTCGGGTACCCAATTAAACTTCTCTAACTGCTGCGCCCTGATGTTGACCTGCTGCATCGGCGTAAAATTGGATTCGGGCAAATTTTTAAATGTAATCCGGGTGAATGTATTATTGCGGATGTATAAATCAATGTCGCTGCACACTGCCCTGTTGACTCCGATAAGCTGCTTTGCCTCATCCACTCCCCAGTAAATGCTCTCGCCATTGCCCCGCACCTCTACTTTGCGGAGTTCCTGGTCGGTGAATAAGCCGTAGATATCACGCCCCGCGACCTGGTTGTACAGCAGGCTGTCCACCTCATTAACAATCAGCGCATTGGTGTGCATCGCAATTGCATCCAGTTCAGAATTCCGAATGAATAGCATAAGCGTATCTGCACTGAATTGAGTGCTATCGCTCCAAAGCACAGGTATGCCGAACATGTGAATAACGGAATCCGTATCCGCATACACTAAAGAATCGCAAACACCCTGCAAATCGCTTTTAAAAATGCGCACGTGATGAAATACCCGCAATGTCTTCAAGCCGGCGCTGTCCTCCACGATGCGAATCGTGTCGCCCGCAATAAATAATGTGTCGCCGTGAAATACATAGGCAGCGACAGAGCCTTTAGTAGAGACCAGCGTTTGGGCAATTTCATCGTATTCGCCGAACTGGCTGTACTGTAAGATATTTTCCGCCGTATCGGTAAAGACAATATTATAGTACGCCTTGCCGATTCCCGTTTCGCGGTTATAAAAAATACTATCCGCTTTCAGCTCCTGTGGCGGGTTGGTAAGGATGACGTTTTTATTGAAAACTGCAATACCCGGTTTGGAATCGTAATAGCCGTCTTCGCAATATACGGTGCTGTTTTCGTTGTAGATAGTCGTCGGTCCGTGAAAATACGCCCTGTCAATCGCCGTATTGTATTGCAGTGTATCCGCTTGCAGGCTGTATTCGGGATGCGTGAGTTTCACTGAATCGCGAAAGAAAGCATCACTGCTGTTGGAGTAATAATAACCCGATGCGCTTACTAATGTCGTTTCGCCGTTAACGAGTTGTCCACCGTCGGTGTAAATTCCGGTTTTTGATTCCAGGTAGTAGGTGAGTTGATTGGTAGTGAGAACGATTGTGCGGTCGGTGAGCCTGACGTTGTTGTGCAGAACGGCAATTTTGGCGTTGCCGTTATACGTTACCGAATCGCCGTATGCATGTACCGAATCCGCCTGGTTGATGTGTACATTGCCGATTGCGAGTGCAGAATTTGCAGAAGCGTTCAGGTAAGCGGTGTCGCAATACAATGTGATTTCCTTTTGTTGCAGGATTACATTGTCTAACAGGTAATAGGTGCGCTCGCCGTTTTTATCGCTGAATTCCAATGCGCCTGCCTGCTTAATGGTAATCTCCTGTTGGGCATTCACAACTCCTCCCAACAACGCTGTTACAATGAAAAGCAGCCGGTACAACTTACTTATCATCGCTTCTGTTTTTACCGCCTATCTGGATCAGCGGCGGCAGGTATTTTTGTGGATTTGATTCTAATTCCCTCGAAATCTGATCCAGGTTTTCAGTTATTTTCACCAGGTTTTCATATAGCGCCGCATCATTTACCAGTTTTCCGAGCGTGCCCTCGGCGCTGTCAATTTTTTGAATTACGTGATTTAGTGTTGTAACTGTGCTGTCCAGTTGTGTAATTAATGTATTCCAGTCAATAGTGGCGAGGCTGTCGGTAATCAGGCTCAGGTTGGTGATTATACTGTGCACTTCGGATTCATTCTCCGAGATATTATCCGAAATCCCGGTCAGGATATTTTCAATTTGCGGTTCCTGTCTTTTCAATAATTCATCGATGCGTTTTGCGGCGATATTAAATGTCTCCAGCGTCTGTTTGATATTGCTGATGCTCGTCCCGAAATCGTCGCGGAATGTGGGAGTAAACAGGCTGCTCATAACCGTGATGGCAGTATCAGCCGATACGATCATGCTCTGCACTTTTTCGGTCAGCGGGCGCAACTCCTCCCGGATCTGGTTGGTGAGGTCAGCTTCAATATCTCCCGAAATGGTATCGCCCTCTGCCAGGTATGTTGCGCTGTTTCCCATCATAAGTGAAATGTACTTTTCGCCCAACAAGTCGGCGCTTCGGATTGTAGCTTTTGAATCGGCAGGCACCTGTATGGGCTCGGTGATATTCAGGATGACAAATATTTTTCCGGAATGCACGTCGGCAATGCCGATATCCTTCACCCGGCCTATTGGAAATCCGTTGATTTGAATTACATCGCCTTTCATCAGCCCGGGGATATAATTATATTCAACATAGTAGTCAGTGCCTTTGTTAAACAGGTTGATACCCTTCAGGAAATTGACGCCGAATAATAGGATTACTACGGCGCCGATAGCGAGGATGCCTACTTTTATTTCTTTGCTGAACTTCAAGTTTAACGATCTTTTAAAGTGCTAAATTACCAATTAAAGACAATGCCGCTTTTATTTCGGTTGTAACGTCTTCGCTTCTTCCACCGAAATGCGCTCATTATCTTTTAAGGCAATTACAAAGGCATCGGAGAAGCCGAGCGTGCGGATTTCACCTTGTTTCTTAACGGCCTCCTCCAATGTTGCGAATGGCCCCAGGCGGTATTTGTACAATCCCGATTCCTCTACAAAACTGATGGGTTCTCCCGATAATTTTTTCAATTGCGCATCGGTAGATTTCAGTGGATTTCCCGTTGTTAAAAACTGGACTTTAAATTCCACGCCTTCGCCCGGGTTCTCTTTGGTAATTGTCGGCGGTACGCTCGATTCATCTGCAAAGATATTTTCCGTCAAACCGTTGGTGTTTTCCATTTTGGTCTTATAGGATTTGAATGCCCGGTAAATACAATCAGCAATCTTTTGCTGGCCGTCTTCCTTACCCAGGAACTTTTCTTCGGTACTGTTGGTCAAAAAGCCCGTTTCTATCAATACCGAAGGCATACTCGTCTTCCAAAGCACTAAGAATCCCGCTTGTTTCACGCCCCGGCTCTTGCGCTGGCCGGTATTGGTAAATTCTTCCTCTACCTTAGAGGCAAACAGAATGCTCTGTTCCATATATGCGTGCTGAAACAACGAGAAAATAATATGTGCAGTGGGGTCGTTCGGATTAAAACCCTCGTAGTGTTTGGCGTAATTATCTTCCATCAGCACCACTTCGTTTTCCCGCTTTGCGACCGAAAGGTTTGCTTCTGTTTTGTGCAGGCCCATTACATAGGTTTCTGTTCCATAAGGCGAAGAAGACTGGTTTGCGTTGCAGTGAATGCTGATGAACAAGTCCGCATCGTTGCGGTTGGCAATTGCCGCTCTCTCATACAGTTCAATAAACACATCTGTTTTGCGGGTGTAAACGACTTTCACATCCGGATAATTTTTTTCGATCAGTTTCCCCAATTTCAGGGCGATAGACAGGGTAACCGTCTTTTCTCTCGAAAAACTGCCGCTGCATCCGCCGTCGTGGCCGCCATGGCCTGCGTCAATAACTACGGTCTTCAGTTGATACAGCGATTCGGGCTGTTTTACCGGCCCGCTGTTGCTGAAAGACGAACAGGTAAACAGGAGTATAATTACAGATAGTATCTTTACAGTGCTATTCATTCCAGTTACAATAAGTTGCGGTTATATTCTTTTTACATATTAAAATTATCTGAAATTCAATTTCCGGCAATAATACTATTCCTGGTATTGGCTGCATTTACTCCATGTAAGTATGCCTCGGCATATAATAACGCAATTTTTGTAGGTTTTATTGAGCAAGCAAATGAGGCAGTTGTGGATACGTCAATAAATTTTTCAGCCGATACCCTGGCCGTGGATTCCTTATTGGCCGATTCGGCATCTGCCGCTACCGACTCTGTGTGGTATAGCATTGCACCCGCAGCATTGGATGCACCTATTCTCTATAAGGCAACCGACAGCATCGTTTACGACCTGGATTCGGGAAGAACTTTTTTGTACAATGGCGGCGAAATAACTTATACGACCTTTTACCTCAAATCGGATTATGTGGAGTTCGACTGGGATAAAAAAACATTACACGCACTGCAAGTGGCGGACAGTGCGGGCATTAAAAAAGAGCCCGTGTATTTTAAAGACGAAGAAGATGAGTTTACCGCCGAGCGCATGAGTTATAATTTCGATTCAAAAAAAGGTAAGATTTACAATTTCAAGAGAAAAGAAGGCGAGGGATTTGTCGTTGTCTCAGAGGGAAAGAAAAATGAAGACAATGCCTACTACGGCTATCATGTGTGCTACACCACCTGCGAACTCGACCATCCGCATTTTTATATCATTGCCAATAAGGCGAAGATAGTGCCGAAGAAAATTGCAGTGACCGGCCCGGCAAACCTGGTGATTGCCGATGTGCCCACTCCCTTGTTCCTGCCCTTCGGTATCTTCCCGATCAAGACCGGCCAAACTTCGGGAATTATTATCCCGACCTATGGCAACAGTTTCTCCCAGGGGTATTTCCTCCGCGACGGCGGCTATTATTTCGCCATCAATGATTACCTGGATCTCGCACTGACCGGCGACGTGTATTCCCAGGGTTCCTGGCGGCTGAATGCCGCTTCCAATTACGCCAGGCGCTATAAGTTCAGGGGAAATATGAATGTGGAATATGCCATGAATAAGTACGGACTGGACTTTGCGCCCGATTACTCGGAGAATACCGGCTTTTTTATCCGGTGGAATCATTCGCAGGATCCCAAGGCGAGGCCAAACAGCGTCTTTGGCGCCAATGTGAGTTTCGGCTCTACCAACTACCTGCAGAACAACTCCTATAATGAAAGCTATCTGAACAATTCCTATAACTCGAGTATTTCTTATACGCATACCTTTTCCGGCTCGCCGTTTTCATTAAATGCCGCTCTCCGCCAAAGCCAGAACACCTCTACCGGCCTGATGAATGTATCGCTGCCGGATGTATCGCTGAATATGACACGTATCTATCCGTTTAAGAATATCGCAAAAAATCCCAAGAGCGCCCTGAACCAGTTTGGGATCTCTTATAGCATGGCTGCAAAGAATTATTTGAGCATACAGGATTCCCTGTTGTTCGAGCCGGGTGTGTTAGACAAATTTCAAAACGGCCTTTCACATCAGTTCAATATGTCAGCGCCCGTTAAACTGTTGAAGTATTTCACTTTTACGCCTTCTGTTGCGATTACCGACAATATGTATTTTCAAACCATTCGAAAATCGTTTGACCCCGATACGGTAATTACTGAAATAATTGATCCGGTAACCGGAGAATTGACGAGCGACACTGTAATTAATTACGTCGGTATCGATACTGTCCGCGGGTTTGAAAATGCCGCATTTTACAATCTGAGCGCTTCACTCAGCACAAAACTTTACGGCTATTTGTATTTTAAAACCGGCAAATTAAAGGGGTTCCGGCATATGCTGACGCCAACGGTTTCTTTCAGTTACAAACCCGATTACGCCGATCCGTCGTACGGGTATTACGGCACCTATCAGTCGGCTCCGGGTTCCGAAGCCCAGCAGTATTCCATATTTGAAGGTGGGATTTTCAGCGGGCCGGCCGCCGGGAAAAGCGGAACGCTGAACGTGAGCCTCGGCAATAACCTCGAAATGAAAGTGTACTCTGAAAAAGATACGGTAACGCATGAAAAGCACATTAAACTCATCGAGAGCTTCACGGTAAACGGCGGCTATAATTATGCGGTGGATTCTCTGAATTTTTCTTATATCGGCCTATCGGGTTACACCACCTTGTTCAATAAATTCCGTGTGAATATTTCCTCTACCTACGATCCCTATATCCTGGACAGTAGCGGGCGCAGAATGAACACCCTGGAATGGGAAAAGAATAACAGAATCGGCAGGCTGACGGGCGGTAACTTTTCGGTGAGCACTTCCTTTCGCTCAGCGAGAAAGGAAAACCCTTCGCTGGAAACGACGAGCGGCTCGGAGGCAGAACGCAGCATGGTATGGGATAACCCGCAGTATTACATCGACTTCGAAGTGCCCTGGCAATTTAGTATCAATTATAATCTGAACTTTACCAATATGCCGGTGGAAGGACGTGATTCATTAGTGACTACCCAAACGCTGAACTTCAGCGGCGATATGAACTTCACACCCAATTGGAAAATTGGTATTTCAACGGGATACGATTTTGAATTATTGCAATTTACCTACACCGCTATTGATATTTACCGCAACCTGCACTGTTGGGAAATGAGTTTCCATTGGATACCATTCGGTGCGAGACGCAGTTATTTTTTCACCATCAATGTGAAGGCTTCTGTTCTTCAGGATCTGAAACTGAGCCGCAAACGGGACTGGAATGAATATAATTTCTGATACCGGGTGAGGGTTTAGGGATAAAATGCATCGAAATACTTTTTGCGGAGGCCATATAATGGCGGGCGATATTTAATTTTAACCCCGATGGAAAGATTTGTTTGTGTTCACGGGCACTTTTATCAACCGCCCCGTGAAAACCCCTGGCTCGGGGAAATAGAATTGCAGGAGAGCGCACGCCCCTATCACGATTGGAATGAACGCATTCACGCCGAATGTTACGGGCCAAACAGCGCCGCCCGCATTTTAAACGACGAAAAACGCATTATTCGCATTATCAATAATTACTCCGAGATCAGTTTCAATTTCGGGCCGACCTTGTTATCGTGGATAGAGAAGTATCAGGGCAATACCTATCTGCAAATTCTCGAAGCGGATCTCGTCAGCCGTGCAAGGCATAATGGGCACGGCAATGCGATAGCACAAGTGTATAACCACGTCATTATGCCGCTGGCAAATGCGAGAGACAAGGAGACGCAGATACTGTGGGGGATAGCCGATTTTAAATACCGTTTTAAGCGGGCGCCGGAAGGTATGTGGCTGGCGGAAACCGCCGTTGATACCGAAACGCTCGAGTTGATGGTGAAACACAATATCGCTTTTACCATATTGGCGCCGCGGCAGGCCAAGGCCATAAAAATGGCGGGCAGTGCCGAATGGGTGGAGATTGAGGATGCCAATGCGCTGGATACTTCACAACCTTATTGGTGTAAGCTGCCATCCGGTCGCCGGATTGCCTTGTTTTTTTATAATGAAACCGTTTCGCATGCATTGGCATTTAACGGGTTGCTCAATTCGGGAAATGTATTTGCCGAAACGCTGAAACAGCAATTTCAACCCAAAAAAGCACAGGCGCAATTAGTACATGCCGCAACAGATGGCGAATCATACGGGCATCATCATAAATTCGGCGAAATGGCGCTGGCCACTTGCCTGTCGCTGTTAAAAGATGACCCGGAAGTGCGATTGACCAATTACGGCGAATTTTTGAGCCTGTTTCCGCCGAAGCACGAGGTGGCGATACATGAAAATTCGAGCTGGAGCTGTGTGCACGGCGTGGAACGCTGGCGCAGCGATTGCGGCTGCAATGACGGCGCCAATAAAAATTTTCATCAGAAATGGCGCAAACCGCTGCGCAATGCATTGAACTGGCTGCGTGACGAAGTAGCCGCCATTTTTGAAACCGAATTGACAGCCATGCAAGTCGATCCCTGGGGATTGCGCAATGCGTATATCGATTATCAGTTGGATAAAGACGAAGAAAAATTGAAGGCTACCATCCGTGAATTTTCACTGCGGGAAATAACTGAAGAACAGAGATTGAAAATTGTCCGGTTGCTTGAAATGCAACGCAATGCGATGTTGATGTTTACCAGTTGCGGCTGGTTCTTTGACGATGTTACCCGCATCGAGACCAGGCAGATACTGCAATATGCAGACCGGGTGATTCAGATTGCCGAAGGCGAAACGAAAATCAAACTGTACGACGCATTTTTAACCATGCTGCAGTCGGCGCCTTCCAATATTGAACAATACGGCAATGCGGCGGTGATGTACAAGCGGGAAATACGCCCCATGCGCCTGGATTTAAATGGCGTGGGCATGCACTGGGCCGCCGCCAGCCTGTTTGAAGAATTCCCCGAAAAACTCAGCATGTTCAACTATCGGTCACAGGTGGATTTCTTCGAGCGGCTCGAAGCGGGAAATCTGCGCTTGTGTTTCGGCCGGATCCGCATCGCCTCCAATGCCACGTTCTACGAAAAACCCTTCATCTTCACAGCGGTGTATATCGGCCAGCAACATATTTTGGGTTACTACGCCGACGGCATGGAAACCGATGTGTTCGAAGAGATGTACCTCCGGGCAAGAGATGCCTTCCGCAATGCCCAAATGAGCGAAGTGTTCAATATTATGCAACAGACATTCGGCGAATCGCGGTTCTCTTTCCGGGATTTGTTTAAAGATGAACAAAGCAAGGTGTTGCAGAATATCATCAACCAGGATATATTAAATGCGCAGGTGGGGTATAAAAATATCTACGACAGCACCTATAACCTCGCAAACGTAATGCGGCAGAACAATTTGCCGATACCCGGTATCCTGCTGAAAAATATGGAAATAGTGATAAACAACGAAATCGGAAAATTTTTCGAAACGGGAAATTCCAACCCGGTGCGCCTCGATAAATTGAGTGAAGAAGTAAGTAAATGGAAAATAAATCTCGATGCGGAATCGCTCAATAAAAAAGCATCGGAATGGCTGTTGCAGAAAGTACGGTTTCTCGAACGCAACGTGGACGATTTATCCGCAATGGATGAACTCAGTAAAATTTTAATTCGCCTCAGCGAAATGAAACTGCAACCGGATATTTACGAAGTGCAGAATGCCTATTTCCGGATTGGCGATAACTACCTGGGCAATGCCCGGTTTAAAAACCTGCTGAAGACCCGCTATGCGAAATGGGCGCTCCGGTTTAAGTCGGTGGGCGAACAGTTGAATATCCGTTTCGAATAAACTGCCGCTTAAATTCAGACAGTTTGACTTTGCAAATTTGTTGCTATAGTTGAATTGCCGTTTGTGTATTACCAGGTTGTCTTATTGTATAGCCACATTGTCAGTATGCAATGCATCGGATTATTTTTTGATGGGAAGAGGGCAAACGGATTACAATGAATTTGAATAATTATACAATCAAAGCCCAGGAAGCCATCCAGCAGGCACAGCAAATGGCCTTGCAAATGGATCACCAGGAAATAACCAATGCACACCTGCTGAAGGCGTTGCTGGCGACAGATGAAGAAGTCATTACCTACCTGCTGAAAAAGCTGGATGTGCAAACGGGTTTGCTGCAACAAAAGTTAGATGAAGAGTTGCAGAAATTGCCGCGGGTGCCATCACAGGGCGGAACCTATCTGAGCCGCGATACCAACCTGGCGCTTGCCAAGGCGCAGGGATATCTAAAAGAATTTAACGATACGTTTATTTCGGTGGAACATTTGTTACTCGGCATACTTGCGAGTAACGATTCAATCGGCAGGTTATTAAAAGAACAGGGTGTAGTAGAGAAGGATTTAAAAGCTTCTATCCGCGAATTGCGCAAGGGTTCTACTGTGAACAGCGCCTCAGCAGAAGCGCAGTTCAATGCGTTGAACAAGTACGCCATTAATTTAAACGAACGTGCCAACAGCGGTAAGCTGGATCCGGTGATCGGGCGGGATGAAGAAATCAGGAGGGTATTGCACATCCTGTCGCGGCGCACGAAAAACAATCCGATCCTCGTCGGCGACCCCGGTGTAGGTAAGACGGCCATCGCAGAAGGTTTGGCACACAGGATTGTGAATGGCGATGTGCCGGAAAACTTAAAAACAAAAGTCATATACTCCCTGGACATGGGTGCATTGATTGCAGGCGCAAAATATAAAGGTGAATTTGAAGAACGGCTGAAAGCAGTGGTCAAAGAGGTGATGCAGAGCGAAGGCCAGATTATTTTGTTTATCGACGAAATTCATACGCTTGTCGGGGCAGGAGCAGGCGAAGGCGCCATGGATGCCGCCAATATCTTAAAGCCCGCACTCGCCCGCGGTGAACTGCGTGCCGTCGGCGCCACCACTTTAAATGAATACCAAAAGTATTTCGAAAAAGACAAAGCGCTGGAGCGCAGGTTTCAGAAAGTGATGGTGGATGAACCTTCAATAGAAGATACCGTTTCGATTTTGCGTGGATTAAAAGAGCGCTACGAAACCCACCATAAAGTGCGCATTAAAGACGAGGCAATTATTGCATCGGTGGAATTGAGCAACCGCTATATTGCCGATCGGAAATTGCCGGATAAGGCGATTGATTTAATCGATGAGGCTGCCGCCAAACTGCGACTGGAGATGAACAGCGTCCCCGAAGAGTTGGATAAAATCGAAAGAGCGATTCGCCAACTCGAAATTGAGCGGGAAGCGATTAAACGTGAAAACGACCAGAAAAAACTGGACGAACTCAATAAGGAAATTGCCGATCGCAGTGAAGAGCGCAATGCCATAAAGGCAAAATGGCAGCAGGAAAAGGACATCGTCGATCGCATGCAACAGCAGAAGACCGAAATCGAAACCTTTAAACTGCAGGCGGAGCAGGCCGAACGTGAAGGCGACTACGGCCGGGTGGCCGAACTGCGCTACGGCAAAATAAAAACAGCCGAAAACAACCTGGCTGCCTTGGAAAAGGAATTGCAGCAAATGGAAACCGGCAGCCGCCTGATGAAAGAAGAAGTGGATGCGGAAGACATCGCCGAAATTGTGGCCAAGTGGACCGGCATTCCGGTGAGCAAAATGCTGGAGAGCGAGAAAATAAAATTGTTGCACCTGGAAGAAGTGCTGCACAACAGAGTGGTAGGACAGGATGAAGCAATCTCGGCTGTCGCCGATGCCATCCGCCGTGCGAGGGCAGGCTTACAGGATCCTAAAAAACCCATCGGCTCATTTATTTTCCTGGGAACTACCGGGGTAGGTAAAACCGAACTGGCAAAGGCGATTTCCGAATTCTTATTCAATGATGAACACGCCATGACTCGCATTGATATGAGCGAGTTTCAGGAGCGGCATTCCGTTTCCAGATTAATTGGCGCCCCTCCGGGATATGTGGGTTATGACGAAGGCGGGCAATTAACAGAGGCCGTGCGCAGAAAACCTTACAGCGTGGTATTGCTGGATGAAATTGAAAAGGCGCATCCCGACGTGTTTAATATTTTACTCCAGGTACTCGACGATGGCAGGTTGACGGACAATAAAGGGCGTACGGTGGATTTTAAAAACACCATTGTGATAATGACTTCCAATATCGGGTCGCCAATCATCCAGGAGCGGTTTGAAGGTGTTACCGAAGAGAATTTATTAGCGGTGACCGAGACGACAAAGATTGAAGTGATGGAGCTGTTGCGCAAGACGATTCGCCCCGAGTTCCTCAACAGGATCGATGAAATAATCATGTTCAAGCCGCTGTTGCGCAGCGAGATAAAGGAAATTGTCGCACTGCAGTTGCGCCAACTCGACTCCATGTTGCTCGAGCGCAATATACGTATGCATTACAGCGATGCACTGTTGGAATGGCTCGCTGAAGAGGGCTTCGACCCCCAGTTTGGCGCCCGGCCGTTGAAGCGGGTAATCCAGAGAGAAATTGTCAATGCATTGAGCAAGAAGATTCTCGCCGGCGAAGTTCAGGGCGATGATGTCATCTATGTCGATACATTCGACGGCGAAGTAGTGTTTACCAATAAGGCAGAGGAAAAAGCCGCATAACCGCTGGAACAATTCCACTTAATTTTGTCGGATGCGCTTTGAATTCCGGCAACAGGTTTTTCATCTCTCGGCGGAAAAAGCGATGTATTGGGAAAATACCAATGCATTGCTTCTCGCCGATATGCACCTGTCTAAAGAAACGCATTTCCGCAAACATGGCATCGCCGTCCCCGACGGCATTACCCGGAGTGATTTCGCCAGATTGACAAAATTGGTGGCGCAGTATAACCCCTCCCGGATTATTGTGATTGGCGATTTGTTTCACAGCGAAGAAAATGCTTCTCTCGCATTGTTCAGTCACTGGAAGCGGGATTGGCCGCAGATTGCGTTTCAACTGGTCAGCGGCAACCACGACATTATGGAGGTGCAGAGCTATGCCGCTTTGCAGATAGAATTGCTGGGCGATACATATGCGCAGAACAAAATAGTATTGACACATCTTCCCGAAACTGTTCCCACGGGGACCTACGGTATTTGCGGCCACCTGCATCCCGCTGTACATCTCAGCGGGAAAGCGAAACAAAGCTTGCGCCTCCCTTGCTATTGGTTTGGAAAACACTATGCTGTTTTACCTGCATTCGGCGGTTTTACCGGGATGAAAACCATTCGTGCCGCTTCTGCAGATACTGTGTTTGCCATTGCCGGTGACCAGGTTATCCGGGTGAAGTAATTAATTGAGCGAGGGGTGTTCGGGGTAATTTTTTATCTCTTTGAATTTACCGCCCATGCTGTCCAATACATTTGCCCAAAGCGCATTCGGCGACATCTCAAAAATATGTGCGGCCTTGCCGTTTGCTATTATCCATGAATCACTTTCCAGTTCCTCCATCAGTTGACCGGGGTCCCAGCCGCTGTATCCCATAAAGAAACGAAATCCTCCCGGTTCTAATTTACCGGATTTCAACTCCGCAGTGATTTGTTCAAAATTGCCGCCCCAGTACACCCCGTCCATAATGCGCATGCTGTCTTCGATTTGCGAGCCGTAACAATGCAGGTAATGCAGGGTGTCCTGTGCTACCGGTCCGCCGTAATACAAAGGTTCATGCACCATTTCAAAATTAACGAGCGCATCGCTGACATTGATACGCTCTATCTTTCGGTTCAGAATAAACCCGACACTGCCGTTTGACTCATCGTGTTCGCATATTAAAATAACGGTGCGCTTAAAGTGAGGATCGAGCATAAAGGGTTCCGACAACAATAAACATCCCGAATGCGGTTTTACATTTTCCTGGATCATACGCTATAAATATAGAGATTGTATTTTATTTCGCATTTATTATCACCTTTTAAACGTCATTTGTGTCGGAGTTGTTTTTTGGTTAATCTGATTTTAATTTCCGGCATCGTCAGTTGGCGCCGGTATCATGGTTACCCACGCCTGCAATTGTAATCTGTTCAGCAAATTGCTAATTTTGAATTAAATAAACACGCATTATGAAACAGGTTGTATCATTTGCAATGATAGCGATGTACACGGCAATTGCTACCGCACAATTAGAATTAACGGCCATCGGTTCCACATACACCATCGATTTTACGGGTTATGCGGGAGAGGGTTTTGATCTGGCGGGCTCCGAAGGATTTTTAGACGCCGATACCTGGGCGGTAACCGGCTTCAGCGATGGCGATAAAGACTTTGGAGAAGAGGCGACTACAGGCGACTTCGCACGGGGCACCACAATGGGTGGCGTTGCCACCGGCGGTCTCTATGGCGTGGATATTTTGGGCAACCAGGGGATAATGGTTCAACCGGTGGATGACGATTTTACACCGGGGAGCATTCGGCTGAAAATTTGGAATAATACGGGCGCTGCCATCGGGCAACTCGATATCCAATACACCGTGTATGCCTACAATGACCAGGGGCGTTCCGGCAGTTTTAACTTCGCACACTCGATAGATAACAGCACTTATACTGACGAGCCGACACTCGATTACACCTCCGGTGAGGCAGCGACATATATGCCGGAGACAGAAACAAAGTCCATTGCCCTCACCGGTTTGAATATTCCCGACGGCGATTTTTATTACCTGAAATGGGAAGGTGACGATGTGGGAGGCTCCGGTTCGCGGGACGAATTTGCTCTCGACGATATAATAATTACCCCTTATGCGGTGGAAGCAATGCCCGAAATTCAATTCAGCAGTATTGTACTTACCACTACAGAAGGGGACTCCGTTACATCTTACGTCGTGATTTCTGAATCTGCCGACTGCAGTGTGGAAGTTTCGGTAGATCCCACATCTACGGCAGATGCCTCGGATTATTCTTTTACTGACCCTTTGATACTCGATTTTACCTCCGGCGGCTCCACTTTTCTCTCGTTTGATATCATTACCATCGACGATGCCGCCGTTGAACCATCTGAAACTATTGTGTTTAAACTGGATAACGCCTCAGCAGGATGCACACTCGTTTCGGGTGGCGATGTATTTACTCTGCACGTATTGGACAACGACGATACCGATCCCATCGCAGTGAATATTGCCGATGTTACGGAAGAAGATGCAAATGGCGTCGCCGTTTCAATCGGCGAATTTGTTAAGTTGACCGGCATTGTATATGGCGTGAACCTGGCAGATGATGTTGGATTGAATTTTACTATGCGGGATGCTACCGGCGGCATCAGAGTTGTTCATCCGGCTGCTGATTTTAGTTACACTGTAACCGAAAAGGATGAAATTGAGGTGGTGGGCCTTATTGGCCAGGAGAATGGATTAACCATTATCACTCCCCAATCTGTTACGTTGCTCAGTTCAGGAAATGCGCTTGACCTGGCCACTCTAACTTCGTTATTCAGCGAAGAGACAGAAAGCACTTTGATCGAATGTATTGGTGGTTTAAACTATGTAAATATGGATGAATGGGCCGGCGACGGAACCACCTTTGATGTGCAGGTAAACTTTGGCAGCAACATTATTACCGTCAGGATTGATAACAGCGTGGACCTGTCTTCAATGCCTGCTCCCCATATGGATGACCCCTATTATTTGAATATTACCGGAATCGGCAGCCAGGACGATGCGGATGCGCCATTTACGGATGGTTATATTATCATGCCCCGCTATGCTTCAGATATTGTTCTTGACCCTGTATTGGCTTTGCCCGATAACGGCAATATGGGTATTACCCTGTATCCCAATCCCGTTAACCGGGAATGTATTATTCAATCCGGGGAATATATGCAGTCGGTTGCATTGATTCATACGGGTGGTGAAATGGTATTGCAGCAGTACCTCAGCAGCAACCGGGCTGAGTTAGATTTGAGCCATTTGGTTCCGGGAATGTATATTGCTAAAATTACTACCGAATCAGGGGTGTATTCCCAACCGGTAATAAAATTCTGATTACAGAGAATGGTATAAACAAACTAAACGAATAAGCGTTTGAGCAGTATTACAACATTCAATAAAATGCATATCGTGCGAGAATTTACAATTATACGGGTTTTTGTTGTTTTTATGTCGCTTTTTATATCGCAATTGCATGCACAGACAAACGGGTTGTTGTATTTTACCGTTACCGATGCAGCCGGTGAAAAAATATTGCCTTCCCATGCGTGGAAAGTATCGGCATCTATTAAAGATGCTGCTGATTTGCCCGTGGCATTCATCGCTGCAGATACGGCATACATCATTGTGTTGCCGCAGGAATCTTACAACACTGTTATCGAGATTCAACTGACTTATACGGCGGGCAATTATACGGGTATTATGAATGTATATGCCAGGATTGCGGGGGCAAATGCAAATGGCGCCTGTCATACCTGCGCCATTACGGACATGCAATATCACCCGGGCAATTTTATGCTGGACCTCCCATATCAGCAGGAATCCTGGGATTTCTTAAATACGATGCCCTACACATTCGAAAATGCGGATTACTCTCTGAAAAATATCTCCATGCTGCAAAACTGGAATACGCCCAATCTAAAATAACACATCCCGCTTCGCCGGAAACGGGATGTGCATATTTGTTAAAGCTTAATGTAATCTCAGGCAGTTACACCGCAAAGTGTATCGTAAACTTTTCCGAGCGTCTTGGCAATCATCGCAGAATTGGCGCCTTCTATCTGGTGGCGCTCCATGAAATAAATGAGTTTGCCGTTTTTAAACATGGCAATAGAGGGCGATGACGGCGGGTAGGGCAAAGTGTACTTCCGTGCTTCTGCAACGGCTTCCAGGTCAAAACCCGCAAATACAGTGGCTAAGCGATCGGGTGTCTTTTCATTTTGTAAAGACATGCATATACCCGGACGGGCATTTCCCGCCGCACATCCGCATACGGAATTTATGACTAAAAGCAACGTGCCTTCGGTGTTCTCAATTGCATCACGTACTTCTTCAGCAGTGGTGAGGTCCTCAAAGCCAACCTGTACGAGTTCGGCTTTCATCGGTTTTACAAGCTCAGCTGGATACATAGTTATAATTTTTTACAAAGTTACAATTCGAAATTCAGATATCGTAAACACAAACCTCCCTTACCGCCAATTGGTTCATTTTATTGCCGGTTTGATTTTACTAACTTTGCATCCTGCCGTACATTGATTTCAAACAGTTAAAACAACATCACATTCATGCAAACGATAACAGACAAAAAATTACCGTATAAAGTAAAAGATATTTCACTCGCCGCATGGGGGAGAAAAGAGATACAATTAGCAGAGGCTGAAATGCCGGGATTGATGGCTATACGTGCCGAGTTCGGCCCGTCAAAACCGCTGAAGGGCGCTCGTATCGCCGGTTGCCTGCACATGACTATTCAAACTGCCGTTCTCATCGAGACACTGATAGAACTCGGCGCCGAAGTGCAGTGGAGTTCATGTAATATTTTCAGCACGCAGGATCATGCTGCCGCTGCTATTGCCGCAGCCGGTATTCCGGTGTTTGCCTGGAAAGGTGAGACCATTGAAGAATACGACTGGTGTATCGAACAAACGCTGTTTTTCGGTAAAGACAATCAGCCGTTAAACTTGATACTGGACGACGGCGGCGACCTCACTAATATAGTCCTGGATAAATACCGCGAATTGATACCCGGAATAAAAGGCCTGAGCGAAGAAACCACCACCGGTGTACATCGCTTATATGAGCGCATGGCAAAGGGCACGCTGCCCGTGCCGGCAATCAACGTCAACGACTCGGTAACCAAAAGCAAATTCGATAATAAGTACGGTTGTAAGGAATCCTTAGTGGACGCAATTCGCCGGGCAACAGATATTATGATGGCGGGAAAAGTGGCCGTCGTTGCCGGTTATGGCGATGTCGGCAAGGGCTCGGCACAATCGCTGCGTGGCGCCGGCGCACGGGTATTGATTACCGAAATTGATCCCATCTGCGCCCTGCAGGCGGCAATGGACGGCTTCGAAGTAAAGCGTATGGCAGATGCGGTGAAGGAAGCGGATATCGTCGTTACTGCTACCGGAAATTGCGACGTAATTACCGGCGAACATTTTCATGCGATGAAGCCGAATGCAATTGTGTGCAACATCGGCCATTTCGATAATGAAATTGACGTGGCCTGGCTCAATACCAACTGCGGCGCCTCCAAAGTGGAGATTAAACCGCAGGTGGACAAGTACACCGTAGGCGCAAAAGATATTATCCTGTTGGCAGAGGGCAGGCTGGTAAATCTGGGCTGCGCCATGGGCCATCCCAGCTTTGTGATGAGCAACTCGTTCAGCAACCAGGTGCTAGCGCAGATGGAGTTGTGGCGGAATCACAAAAATTACGAAAATAAAGTATATACGCTGCCCAAACACCTGGATGAAAAAGTGGCGAGATTACACCTGGGTAAACTCGGCGTGCAACTGGAAGTACTAACGGATAAACAGGCTGCATACATCGGCGTAGAAAAAAGCGGTCCGTACAAGCCCGACTATTACCGGTATTAAAAATGCGAATATATGCGGGGAGTTGAATTATGCAACTCCCTTTTTCACGGTGGCCGCGATGGCTGATACTGTAATTTTAATGCGTGACAAAGCTCTCAGTCAATATTAATAAAGTGGCGGTGATACGCAATGCAAGGGGAGGAAACTTACCCGATGTGGTGCGCTTTGCCGTGGACTGCGAACGCTTTGGCGCCGACGGTATCACCGTACACCCACGCCCGGATGAACGGCATATTACCACATCGGATGTTTACGCTTTAGCCGGTGTGGTAACAACCGAATTTAATATAGAAGGTTACCCCGATGCGAGGTATATGCAAATCATCCGCGAGATAAAACCCGCACAGGCAACACTGGTACCCGACCCGCCGGATGTAATCACCTCCGATACGGGATGGGATGTAATCCGCAATATGGCGCTGTTGAAAGATATTATTGCCGAAATTCAGTCACTGGGCGTACGGGTTTCGGTATTTCTGAATCCCATTGCTGAACAGGTGTTTGCAGCTAAGTATTCGGGTACCGACAGAATTGAGTTGTACACCGGGCCCTATGCCGAAGGGTTTGCAGCGGGAAAGGAAAATGTGGTAAACGCTTACGCTGCAGCCGCTGCGCTTGCAAGTGAAATCGGGCTGGGGTTAAACGCCGGCCACGACCTGAACCTCGATAATCTGAAATTCTTCAAACAACATCTGCCGCAACTCGATGAGGTATCTATCGGCCATGCGCTAATCAGCGATGCACTGTATTTTGGCATCGAGAATACCATTCAATTGTATAAGCGGCAATTGCAATAAAAAAAAAAGACCTCCCGCTAATGAGAGGTCTCCTTTTGAGTCACTGAGAACTTTACTGAGGCATATCCCTTGAATCAACAACGTTTACTACATTGTATTCAAATTGGGATGTCTCTTTGTTTTTTGCGTATTTCCAAACTACGCCCAAAGCGTAAATATCTTCTGATTTCCATGCGGTTTCTTTAGGTACATTATAAATCTTAGTGTACATCAGCCCCGGGAATCCGCTGCCAAATACGAATTGCTGACCGAACATATCGCCGGTAGCGGAACCTCTCAGTACGTGTTGATGCACGAAGCTCGTATCGTATCCGCCATCTTCTGCATGGCCGTTTTGCGGGTATTTCAGATTGTCTTCCAAAATATAGATGGCGATGTAATAATCACCTACTACCTGTTCAAATGTGCCTGCAGAGACACCTACTTCAAAACTGCCGCCTTTATCAGTCAGTAACACGATTGCACCGGCTTCAGCAAGCGGTTCTTCCATGGCATCCTCCACAGCACCGGCCATTGCGAGGCTGTCGTTGAATCCATTCGCAATATTCCATACTTTCAGAGTGGGAATTCCCGTAATATTATAGTAAGATAAAAATTCATCGGCGAGGGGGTTAGACATTTCATCAGAAGAGTGAATACCCATAGGTTCAGCCATTCCCTCGGTTAAGCGGATAGCACCTTCAAAATTGGGGGCTCCCCAATCGCCGCAGGGGCCGCACCAGGTAGCCGTGAAATCCGCCATTAAGACTTTCTTTGCCTGAATCGGCGTATAACAATTGCCGTCGTCATCGCTGGCCTGGGGATTGAAATTTAAGGCGTATGGATTTGTACAGCCCTCAATTCGCTCATCGGCACAGGAGGAAACGAAAAAAGTGCCCGAGAGGATAAGCGCTGCAAGTAAAATATTTTTCATAGTTGTCTATTTGGGATTAAAAGTAACTAAAACCAATACATATTGCAAGTGTTGTTATCTCTTAAGTGACACACTTTTTACAAATGACAAATGCGGGTTTCCTAATTTCGGGCTTTCTGATAACTTGTATATGAAGAACTACTTAGTGTTGTTGCTGTTGTCGTGTATTGCCGCATCCCTGAAATCTCAGCCGAATGTGCAGATTGAGGCGTTTGCATCGGGCTTTGACGACCCGGTGGATATCGCCCATGCCGGTGATAGCCGATTGTTTATCGTTGAACGCCCGGGCACCATCCGCATCATTGATTCGGCCGGCACCATTTTGCCCGGCGATTTCCTGGATATCTCCTCCCTGGTGGAGTCCGGGTATTCCGAACAGGGCTTGCTGGGTCTGGCTTTTCACCCCGATTACCCTTCCAATGGATATTTTTATGTGAACTATATCGATGTGGATGGCAATACGGTTGTAGCCAGGTATAGCGTAGATCCTTCAGACCCGAATGCCGCCGATGCAGGTTCAGAATACATCATTTTTACCGCCGAGCAACCCTATGCCAATCATAACGGCGGGTGTTTAAAATTCGGGCCTGACGGGTATTTGTACATCGCTCTGGGCGACGGCGGTTCGGGGGGCGACCCCGATGGGAGGGCGCAAAACCCGTTGAATGCGCTTGGAAAAATACACCGGCTGGATGTGGATGGCGGTGCGCCTTATGCCATCCCGGAAGACAACCCGTTTTACGGCGCAGCAGATACGCTGGAAACTATTTGGGATTTAGGATTGAGAAACCCCTGGCGCTTCAGTTTCGACCGGCTGACCGGCGATATGTGGATTGCCGATGTAGGCCAGGATTTATGGGAAGAAGTGAACTTCGAAGCTGCCGCAACCGGCGGCATCAATTACGGGTGGCGATGTTATGAGGGCAACCACGAATACAGCCCCGGCGGATGCGAAGACGAATCGTTTTATGCCTTCCCGGTGTACGAATATGCACACGATTACTCCACCGGAGGATATTCGGTTACCGGCGGTTTTATTTACCGGGGCGATGCATTTCCCGGTTTATACGGGTATTACCTGTTTGCCGATTACATCTCCGGCAACTGGTGGTGCACTATCGCTGACGGCGCCGGCGGATTTGTCACGGCACTGTTAGGTGATATTGAAGGGGGAATCAGCACCTTCGGCGAAGATGCAAACGGTGAACTGTATTGCGCCGATATGAGCAGCGGCATTGTGTATCGCATTACGGAATTATGTGGTGGTTTCGATATCGCCGCTGTGGCTACCGATTACTTCTGCGATGAAAATATGGGCACTATCAGCCTGGAAATTACCGAAGGCGTGGCACCCTTTGCCTTTGAATGGAATACCGGGGCTACCGATTCGGCATTAACCGGTTTATTGCCCGGTATCTATACAGTCACAGTTATCGATAGCCTGGGCTGCACTCGCACCCAATCGGTTACCGTAAATGATTCAACTATCTCGCCCGCTACAATTGCGTTTGATGGCTCGGCGTTATCGGTTGGAGAAGGCATGAGCTGGCAATGGTATTACGAAGGCAATCCGATCGGGGGAGCCACCGATTCTTCTTATATTCCGGGAAGCGCTTCGGGTAATTATACCGTAGCGGTAACTTATGCAAACGGATGTACCGTTCTTTCCAATATTTTTACAGTCATTGCCGATGCCCTGGTGGTGCCGCAATTGAGCAAAGTAAAAGTCTATCCCAACCCTGCAGAAGATATTGTTCGCATATCAGCGCCCGAGCAAATTGAAATTATTGCACTGCAGCTATATTCAATGGATGGTAACCGGATGTATCAGTTGCAAAATACCGGCGGAAAACACATTGTTTCCCTTGATATTTCACATCTTCCGGCCGGGGTGTACGCATTGGTGCTCCACACTTCCGCAGGCACCGGCAATTATACGGTTCAAAAAGTACCGTGAGCAATTACTTTGGGCAGAATGTCAGAACAACTATGACGATACTGCCGATATGTTACCGTTTTTACCTGTAATTTTCTATTGGCATTATCATTGAGACCTCCGCTTGGTTTAAAACTTTCAGCATGCGGGATTTTGGATTTAAAGATGAAATATTTACTTCGGCGATGGATGAGGACGTTGAATTTATGCCGTTAATGACTCTGGAAGAGGAGGAGGAAGATTCGGATGTGAAGTCGGAGTACCCCTCTGTTATGCCTATTATTCCCCTGCGCAATACCGTGTTGTATCCGGGTATTGTATTGCCAATCACCGTCGGAAGAGATAAATCATTAAAAGCGGCAAACGAGGCATACCGCTCCAATAAGTTGGTCGGGCTCGTCGCTCAGCAGGATTTGACTATCGAAGATCCGGGGTTTGAACATGTGTATAAGATAGGAACCATTGCACGCATCGTGAAGCAACTCAAGATGCCCGACGGCAGTACCACGATTATTATCCAGGGGAAGAAGCGGTTTATTTTAGGCGATATTGTGCAGGAAGACCCGTTTATGAAAGCACATGTCAAAGTATTGGAAGATACGGGCGATGTGCATCAACGGGAATTTATCGCCGTCATATCGTCAATTAAAGACCTGGCCTCGGGAATCATAAAAATTTCACCCAATATTCCCGCCGAAGCAGGTATCGTGCTTCGAAATATCAACAGCCCGGTTTTTTTAATGCATTTTATTTCATCGAATTTACAAATTGAGGTAGCCGATAAACAGAAAATTCTCGAGACGCTGGATTTGAATGCCAGGGCGCAATTAATTTTTAAGTATATGCAAAGTGAAATGCAGATGCTTGAATTAAAAAATCAGATTCAGAGTAAGGTGCGCACCGATATCGAAAAACAACAGCGGGATTATTTTCTCAACCAGCAGTTGAAACAAATACAGGAAGAGTTAGGCGGTGCGCCGAATGATGCAGAGGTAAACCGGTATTTAGCCAAGGCAAAAGAAAAAAAGTGGCCGAAGCAGGCAGCCGATGTCTTTGAAAAGGAAATTGAAAAATTGCAGCGCATCAATCCAAATGCAGCGGAATACAGTGTGATTACCAACTATATCGAACTGCTGCTCGAATTGCCGTGGCAGGAGTACACTGAGGACAACTTCGACTTGAAACGTGCAAAAAAGGTGCTCGATGAAGATCATTACGGATTAAATAAAATTAAAGACCGCTTGTTGGAGTACCTCGCCGTATTGAAATTAAAAGGCGATTTAAAATCGCCGATTCTCTGCCTGGTTGGCCCTCCGGGTGTCGGTAAGACCTCATTGGGTCAATCCGTAGCCAGGGCATTGGAAAGAAAATACGTGCGCATGAGTTTAGGTGGATTACACGACGAGAGCGAAATCCGCGGCCATCGCAAAACCTATATCGGCGCAATGCCCGGCCGCATTGTGCAATCGTTAAAACGTGCCAAATCTTCCAATCCGGTATTTATCCTGGACGAGGTCGATAAGGTGGGCGCCGACTTCCGCGGCGATCCGGGCAGCGCATTGCTGGAAGTGTTGGACCCCGAACAGAACACCACGTTTTACGACAACTACCTCGAAGTGGAATACGACCTGAGCAAAGTGTTGTTTATCGCCACTGCCAATAATATCAATAAAATTCAACCTGCCCTGCGTGACCGTATGGAAATTATTTACGTCAGCGGTTACAGTACGGAAGAGAAAATTGAAATTGCCAAGCGACATCTGGTGCCCAAACAGCGCAAAGAGCATGGGCTAAAAGCCGGCGACATAAAACTCTCCGATGCCGTACTCGAAAAAATTATTGACCATTACACCCTGGAAAGCGGTGTCAGGGAATTGGAGCGCACCCTGGCGAGCGTGATGCGCAAGGTGGCAAAATTTGTGGCCACAGGTGAGAAATACGATAAAACGGTTAAGGTCGCTGCGTTGGAAAAACTATTGGGAATCCGCAAATACGACCGGAATGAAATTTTTGCCAATAATCCTGCCGGTGTGGTGGTCGGACTCGCATGGACATCCGTTGGCGGTGAGATTTTATTCGTGGAGGCAATTACCAGCGAGGGCAGGGGCAATCTGCAACTCACCGGGAATTTGGGTGATGTGATGAAAGAAAGCGCCACTACCGCATTGAGTTTTATCAAAGCCCATGCGGATGACATTGGAATTCCAAAAGATACTTTCGATAACATAAATATACATATCCATGTGCCCGAAGGCGCTATTCCAAAAGACGGCCCTTCAGCAGGTATCACCATGCTCACAGCGCTGACATCTGCCCTCACCGGAAGAAAGGTGAGACCTTATTACGCCATGACAGGTGAAATTACCCTGCGTGGCAAGGTGTTACCCGTGGGAGGCATTAAGGAAAAAGTGCTGGCGGCAAAACGTGCCGGTATCAAACACATTATTATGAGCAAGGCCAACGAAAAAGATGTGAGGGAAGTTAATACCGCTTTCATTAAAGATGTGAAATTTCACTTCGTGGAACAGATGATGGAAGTGATTGACCTCGCCCTGTTGAAGCGAAAAAATTGACATTCCCCGCTTGTAATGCTTTTATCATAACTTCGCTGCGTGAGTAATTTGCGGCAGCATACTTCGTTTTGCTTCATATCGGCTATGCGGACAGTTGTTTTTACTTGTTTATGCATTTGCAGTATTTCTGTATGCGCCCAATTGGGTGGCAGTAACACTTATACATATCTGAACTTCCCGGTAGCCGCCCGGATTGCCGGCCTGGGCGGTACAAATATTTCTACTCCTTCAGATGATATTGTGTTTGCATATTACAATCCCGCTTTGTCAAATTCCGCTATGGACGGAGAAATTTCCGTAAATCATGCGATCATGGCGGGTAATATTCACCACGGCTATGTAACCTACGGACATTACCTCGACTCTATCGGTATTGCGTTGCACAGCGGCCTGGTGTACCGCAGTTACGGCACCATGCCTTTGTACGATGTCAACGGCATACAAATGGGATCGTTTCACGCCAATGAATTTGCCCTGGTCGGCGGGCTGGGATATCAATCAAATAAGCTCTCTTACGGCGCCAATTTGAAATTATTATGGAGTCAACTGGAATCCTACAGCGCTATCGGCGCTGCAGTGGATTTGGGAATGGCATATAACGATACCACACGCATGTTTTCTGCAGGCCTGGTATTGAAAAATATCGGCGTGCAATTTAAACCTTATATCCCCCAAAACCGGGAAGCCCTGCCGTTTGAAATTCAACTGGGTATTTCGCAGCGCTTGAGATACCTGCCGTTGCGCATCAGTATTACGGCGCATAACCTGGAGCAGGGCGATATCCGCTACGACGACCCTTTGCTGACACTCAATCAAAACGCCTTTATCGGCGATACGACGGCTGAACAGAAAAAATATATCGCCGATAAAATTTTCAATCACATCATTATTGCCGGTGAATTTTATTTCGGAAAAAACTTTTCAGTGCAGTTGGGTTACGACCACATGACACGCAGGGAATTATCGCTCGCTACCAGGAAGGGGCTCACCGGGTTCTCTTTGGGCATGGGGCTACAGGTAAAAAAATACGCCTTTTATTATTCTTACGATATATATAGTGTTGCCGGCGGCAGCCATATGCTTTCCATCAGCACAAATCTGCAGACATTGAATAAAAAATAATTGGCAGTGCGTTTTCTACTTATTTTTTTGCAGATTCGCTCTGTGAAAAAAATAGTAATTGCCATTGACGGATATGCGGGCTGCGGAAAAAGCACACTCGCCCGCCAACTCGCTGAAAAATTGCAGTATTTATACCTGGATACCGGCGCCATGTACCGGGCCGTAACGCTGTATATGCTTCAAAATAACATTGATTGGAACAACCCGGAACACCTGGCCCATGCGTTAGAATCAATTCACATCGATTTTAAAAAATCGGAAACAGGATATCGCACCTACCTGAACCATACAGATGTGGAAGACGAAATCAGGGCGATGCACGTGGCAGAAAAAGTAACTGAAGTATCGTCGATAAAGGCTGTTCGGGAATTTCTTGTATCACAACAGCGCAAGATCGGAAAGCAAAAGGGAATTGTGCTCGATGGGAGAGATATCGGAACGGTGGTGTTTCCACATGCAGAGGTGAAATTGTTTATCACCGCTTCCATGGAGGAGAGAGTACAAAGGCGATACCGGGAATTAACGGAAAAAAATATCGATGTAACACCGGTCGAAATTCGACAAAATCTGGTAAAAAGAGACAGGGAAGAAACCATGCGCAAGGAGAGTCCATTGGTGCAGGCAGCCGATGCAGTGGTGATTGATACTACCTGTCTCACCCAAAAACAGCAATTAACGGCAGCGCTGGAAATTGTTAAAAAGAAGACATTAATAAAAAATTAACATTCCTTAAGTAAATAATTGCCTACCTTAAAACGAATTTTTAAACCTTGTTAAAAAACAATTTTTTTTACTTAAAACAAATTACAGCAATGAGAAACAAAATGTACTTAAAATTTTTTACAGTACTCGTTGCCATGGCCATAGGCTTTGCAACGA
>CAZBHH010000020.1:0-47362 GCA_964492065.1 uncultured Chitinophagales bacterium
AGGATTTAAAGTGAATTCTCAACTGCACCTGCGGTTCACCGGCTAAAATATCCAGTTCATGGCGGGCGGTTTTCCATCCGCCGCCCGGGCCTTCCCATGCCGGGAAATAAACAAATGTGACCGGATCGTAACCGAATGAATAACATCCGCCGGGCGTGTACCAGTTGTCACCGGTACCGATATCGCCCAAAGCCTGCCAGGTAGCGCCGGCATCCAGCGAATATTCCAAGCGTGCGCCATCCCAAAATTCGTAAGTATCCCACCAGATATCAAACTCTACATAGGGTTGTTCTAAAGTGGAGAAATCGAAACAGGGGCCGAGAACGTAGGAGTCTTCATTTAAATTGTAATAATCGTACAAACTGGTCGCCCAGGAGTTTTCGCTCGAAGGCGTAGTCGGCGGCGCACCGCTGATTACCGGGCCATCGGGGTAACCGAGTTCCCAACTGCTGGAAACACCGCCGGCCAACCATCCGCTTTCACCGTCTTCGAAATCTTCGATATACGGGAAGGTGGTTATAACAGGTATTGATGTTAAGGTGATTTCATTTGCATTATTCAAGTCGCTTTCGTCTAAATCCCATGTAATCCAGGCTTCGACTAAATAATCACCGATATTAGAGAAATCGCCCGGAGTGGAAAACGTATATTCAATGGCTTCAAACGAGGCTATGTCGGCTCCGGTATAATCCTCAGTTACAGCCGGCAACAAGCCCAAAACCGGATCGGTTATTTGATAGGAAATGCTGAAATCATTGGCAGCATCGGTACCTACATTATACAATTCAACGGTAATATCATTAGTGGTGAGCCCGCAACCGGTGGCCAAACCGATAATATCGGTGAGCGCTAAATCATAAGGACCGGCAGCCGGGAAAATGATGGTATAGTCTTCCGCCTCGCCGAATGAATAGGAGTTACAAGGGTCAACTTCTGCGAGCCCGGAGGGGTAGGCACACCGCACACGCATGCGGGTTTCACCCGGAAGGGCAGTGGCCGGCACAGTGAAGGTAATAGTGCCTGAAGCGCCGGCAGATAGACCAACGATTCCCAACAGCTCATCGGAATCAAATACCTCATCCTGGTTGTAGTCGATCCATGCGGCATAAGTCTCGCCCCAACTCGGAGTGTTATACAATTCCATGGTGTATTCCAAAGCCGGGCTTAACACCGTTGAAAGAGAGGTATAATCTGAATAACCGGTAATATCGGAAGTGGAGCCGCCTGTGGAGGTGTTTTCAATATCCTCTAAAATTACCCCATCGATATAATCGTCGTCATCAGTACCGGTAGTGTAAATCGGTTCGCAATATTGCGCTTGCACCTGCCACGAGAGCAGCAGGGAGGCAAAAAGCATCATTACCGGAATTTTAAGTTTAGGTAAAAAATTGCTCATAGTCTAAGTTGTTGAATGAATGAATTTATTCTGTAAAAGTAATCAACAGTATTTTAGTTTTACAATTTGGTAATTGTTCAGGCTCAAAAATTATTTTTTTTAATGGGTAAAAATAAAACCACCAATTGTGGATTGTTTGTTAGTATTGTAGTTGAATGGCACATACAATTTTAATAATAGACGACGATCCGACTTTTTGCCTGATGCTGAAAAGTTTTCTATCGAAAAAAGGCATGAGTGTAACCACTTCATTTTCCGGTGAAGACGCATTGTCTAACATTGCAAATCACCGATACGATATCATACTCTCAGACTACAGGCTCCCCGATACGGATGGCATGGAAATACTGCAAAGAATCCGCAAACAATACTCGCATTTACCCGTGATAATCATGACTTCGTATGCAGATATCCGCATTGCCGTGAAGGCGATTAAAAACGGGGCTTTCGAATATGTGACAAAGCCTGTAAATCCGGATGAGATTTGGCTGACAATTACCAATGCATTGGAAAAAAATAACGGCGCTGCCAAAGTGGAAAATAATTCGGGTAAACCAGAGGAATCAAAAAAAATCTCTTCGATGTTCCTGGAGGGGGTGAGTATTCAGGCGCAAAAACTATTGGAATTAATTGATATTGTTGCCCCTACCAATATTTCGGTAATCATACAAGGCGAAAGCGGAACAGGTAAGGAATTTATTGCCAAGCGCATTCATGAAAAGAGTAATCGAAGGAATAAACCCTTTGTGTCCATTGATTGCGGTGCATTGTCCAAGGAACTTGCAGCCAGTGAATTGTTTGGCCATATAAAAGGATCATTTACGGGGGCTATTGCCGATAAAACCGGTCAATTCGTCTCCGCAGATAAGGGCACATTGTTTTTAGATGAAATCGGCAATTTATCCTATGAAGTCCAGGTGCAATTATTAAGGGCGATTCAGGAGCGCAAGATCCGCAAAATAGGCAGTAATAACGATACGGAAGTGGATGTGCGCCTGTTGGTAGCCACCAATGAAGACCTGGTCGAAGCCGTGAGAAAAGGCGATTTCCGCGAGGACTTATATCACAGGTTGAACGAATTTAAAATACTTGTACCTCCACTGAGAGAGCGCCCGGAAGATATTGCCTTTTTTGCAAAACATTTTCTGGAAATTTCAAATAAAGAACTCGGTAAAAACATTGCAAATTTCAGTGAAGATGTAATTGAAATTTTTAAGCGTTACAGTTGGCCCGGGAATTTCCGGGAGTTGCGCAATATTATCCGAAGAGCTAATTTGCTCACCCGGGGAAATGTGATTCCCATTGGCGTATTGCCATCTGAAATCATGCACGAGACAGCGCCGCCAATTCCCGCTAAGAGCACGGCGGTAAATACGGATTTAAAAGCAATTGCCGAACGCACCGAAAAGGAAATGATTCTCAAAACACTGGAGAGCGTAAATTACAACAAAAGCAAAGCGGCTTTATTGCTGAATATCGACCGGAAGACATTGTACAATAAAATTAAACTGTACAATATCCACCTGGATTAACTTGCCTTATGCCACAACCTTGTGCAAAGCGGAATATTCCAATTCCAGTTGATCAAAAGCAATTTTAGAAATATCGAGTAATTGAACCATCAGCGCTTCCATTTTGCCGGGGTCTAAATCGCGGGTGCGCTCTAAAAATTTAAGTATCGATACGGCATCCTCAATTTTAAAATGACTAAACGCCGGTATCATTTTATGCGCTATTGAATTTACGCCATCCACATCACCGGAAATATAAAAATTATACAGTGCGGCAATATTCATTTTATGTTCATCTATAAACGACCTGATAATCTCGCAGATGATATCGGTATCGTTATTTGTAAATTGCTGAATTTCGCCAAGTGAATACACTTTTCCTGTGACCTCAACGACAGGAGATGTATCGCTTTCCGGCCCGGAGGTTTCCAGCGCAGCGGTTTGACACCATTTCGAAATACAGTGAATTAATGCCTGCTCTGAATAGGGTTTTAACAACAGGTCGTCAAAATGGAATTCCGACTGCAACAATGCTTTGTTCGCCATCGCATCGGCTGTTAATGCAATGCATGGGAACGACTTTAACCCCTCTGCCCGCAATGTTGATACAAAGGCGTATCCATCCATGACGGGCATATGTAAATCAATGAACCCGATGGAATACACCCGATCTTTCACAGCGTCCATTGCATCTGATGCCGCATGGAATGCATCCACCCGGATATCGTATTTATTTAAAATTGTTTTGGCGAGCTGCAGATTCAGTTTTTCATCATCAATTATCAATACGCGGATTCCCTGCGCTATGCTCAGCGGGGTATTATCATTTTTATTTTTTTCTTCTATTTCTTTTTTGGAGGCCACCGGATAAGTGAGTTGAAATGTGAATATCGAACCCTTACCGGTTTCACTCTGTACGTCGATGGTGCCCTTTTGAATTTCGACTAATTTTTTTGAAATGGATAACCCCAAACCGGTGCCGCCAAACTTACGTGCCGTGCCCGCTTCCGCCTGGCTGAATTCGTCAAATATTTCTTTGAGCTTATTGGCGGGAATGCCGATTCCGGTGTCGGACACTTGTACTTTAAAATCGGCAAAGCGCTCTCTTACGTGGGTATCGCAGATGATTTCCACCTTGCCGGTATCTGTGAATTTAATGGCATTGCTCACCAGGTTGAGAATTATCTGCTTCAGCCGGAACGGGTCGCCTTTTACCACGATACCCGCATTTTCATCCACCCGTTTCAGGAAGTCAATTTGTTTGGTATTCGCCTCCAGCCGCATTAAACCGTACACCTCATCAATTATTCTTTCCACCGAGAACATTTCCGTTTGCAGGTTGATTTTCCCGGCTTCGATTTTTGATACATCGAGGATATCGTTTACGATATGCAGTAAATGTTCTGAAGCCGACTGCAGGGATCTTACCGACTCCCGCTGAGATGGTGGAGCATCAGAAGTATTCAGTATTTCGGTAAAGCCTAAAATTGCATTGAGCGGTGTGCGGATTTCATGGCTCATATTGGCCAGGAATTGCTCTTTTGCCTTAGCCGATAACTCGGCCTGCTGCTTTGCGAGCAACAATTGGTTTTTATACCTGATATTGACGTTGATGTCCTTGAAGATTACCAGCATTAACACAATACCGATGATGAAGAAAATGAAATTGAGTATGAAAATCTGTTTTGAGGACCGGCTGGCGGTAGTCTGCGCCGCCTGTTTTTCAATATTCAGCGATTCCAGGTAATCATTTTGTATATGCTCCAACAGCCCCGTGATTTTACTCATGATCAGGCGGTCGCTGGCCATTATCTCCAGTTCTTGTCGGGTGAGTTGCGCATTGTAATTTTTCTCTTCCTTATTAATTTCCGATAGGATTTCGTACACCGTTTCGGGGTCAATTGAGATATTGGGGTCCAGGATATAATTGCTTTGGCTGGCGCTTTCCTCTACGGTGTCTGTTTGCAGTACGATAGCCGGCGGGCGGGGAGTCCTTTCCTTGTCTTTATTGGAGAACAGGTTTCTCAATTTCTTTTTCTCTTTATCGTAATTTTTAATTGCATCTGCCGTAGAACTCGCTTTAAGGCCGGGTTCCGCGGTTTTTACAACCGGTTCTGGTGTGATAATCGCCGTATCCTGCAATTTGCTCGCAATATTTTTCATGGTCATGTCGGCGATGGACTGATATTCCGGCAGGTTCTTCAATTCCACAAGTGCGTACATCAAATCCGCCTTTGTCTGCAACATATTTTTCAATTCGTTTACCGACTCCAGGATATTATTGGCATCCGAACTGAAAATGCGCACAATGGAATCCAGGTTGGTATTGACCTCGTCCATATGCAACAAGTAATTTTTTAATGCCGTTTCGGACTCCGTCATGCTGTAACTGCGCATATCCTTGTCGCCCTCTGACAACAGGCGGATGATGTTGCTGAAAATCAGTGCGGAGTTATTGGGCGTTGCAAGGGAATACACCGATTTCTCCAATACATTAAAACTGCGGTAGCTGAAATAAAACGCTACGGCAATAGATGCCGCACTCAGGAAAAAGGCAATCAGCAGTTTAATTTTTATATTTTTCATTCCTCGTCTTTATATCCCCAACCCACCATTTACAAAACTTTTACAAAAATTAATATATTCCAATTTTAAGATATTGTTAGCATTTTTGCCATTGTATCTAAGCCAGGCATATAAAATTAATGATTAAGAACCTAACCATTCGAACAAAAGTTTTTTTAACCGGTATATTGTGTCTGGCATTCACAAATTCGGCCTGGGCGCATGTTAAATGGTTTACGGATGGCAGTTATGCCGACAGGCCTCTGACGATTGGGGAGATTACCACCCCGGTATTTTGGTCAATTTTTGCACTCTGTGTACTGGTTATTTCGGCGGGTGTGCTGCTGGATTACCTGTTAACCCGTGCGCCAAAATACATTCAAATTAACAATTGGCTGGTAAAGCGCAAAACCTACAGCCCCCTGGTAATGCGGGTGGCCGCCGCCATGCTGTTCATCCTCTCCTGGCAGTCTAATGCCATGCTGGCTCCAACTTTGCTGGTGCCCACAAATTTTGTTTGGGTGGCGTGGATGCAATTTATTCTCGCCTTCTTACTGTTGTTTGAAAAAACGGTGCCCATAGCCGGTCTTGGCTGTATGGCGTTGTATGTCATCGGCAATTTTATTTTCCACCCCTTTCACATGTTGGATTACTCCCTGTTTCTCGGGGTGGGGGCGTACCTGCTCACCTGTTATCACCCAAAGGAAAAAATAAGATCGGTGGGTTTGACCATGCTTTATATTACTCTGGGTTTTGCACTGTGTTGGGTGGCGCTGGAAAAATTTGTTTATAAGGACTGGTCCTTGTATTTGCTGAAGGAACACCCACAACTGGCAATGGGCCTGAATTACGACTTCTTTATTATCTCGGCCGCCTTTGTCGAATTTGGTTTGGGATATTTGTTGTTAGTCAACTTATTACAGCGACCGCTGGCTGTGCTGATTACAATTGTGTTTTTCCTGACCACCACCGTCTTCGGAAAAATCGAAGTAATCGGCCATACCATCATTCACGCTTCGCTTATTGTCTTTTTATTGGAAGGTCCGTCTCCTTTCTATCACCGGTTAACCAAGTGGTTAAAATCTATTGGGAAACGCATCTTAGTGAATGCGCTATTTTTCATCGGTTTTTTCTTTCTGCTGCTGTATGCCTATTACCAAATGGCAGACAATAAATACCACAATAAACAGGACTTTTTGTCCAATAAACCGGAACATGCGCATGCGCAAATTGATTTGGCCGGAAATCCCATTCAGGAATTGCCGAGTATCTCGATGGAAATTTTCAAGGATAAAATGGGAGGATACAACCTGCACTTTATTTTGCACAATTTTAAGTTTACACCGGAAAACGTAAATAAAAATACCCTGTACAATGAAGGTCATGCCCACCTGCATATCAATGGCGAAAAAGTAGGGCGCATATACGGCGAGTGGTACTACCTGGGAGCCCTGCCGCCCGGTACTTATGAAATCACGGTTACCCTGAACAGCAATAATCACGACGATTTTGTAATCCGCGGCGTGCCGATTGAAGACTCCAAGACCATTGTAGTTCCGCACATGTAATTCGGGGAATGCTGTCTATTGTTTTACTACATTTGTAGCTGTTAATTTATGGATGTAGAAATATTTATTCCCTGTTTTATCGATCAATTATTTCCTGAAACGGGATTTAATATGGTGAAGGTTTTGGAAAAAGCCGGCTGTACCGTGCATTATAATCCCGAACAAACCTGCTGTGGCCAACCGGCATTCAATGCGGGCCAATGGAAGGAAATGGATGAAGTGGGCAAAAAATTTATTAAAGATTTCTCGGCCAATGAAAGAGTAGTCGTTGCGCCTTCGGGTTCCTGCGTGGGATTTGTCCGCAATTTTTACGGCGAACTATACGAAAACGGACCGTTTCACAATTATTACAAGCAATTGCGCAAAAACCTGTTTGAATTCAGCGAATTCATGGTGGATGTGCTAAAAGTGGAAGATATCGGCGGGAAACTGGATGCGAGAGTAACCTATCACGATGCCTGTTCCGCACTGCGAGAATGCAAAATTAAATCCGCTCCCCGCCAATTGGTTAAAAACATCCGCGGTGTGGAATTAATCGAAATGGATTTGGTAGAAACCTGTTGCGGATTTGGGGGCACCTTTGCCGTCAAATACGAACCGATAAGTACGAGTATGGCCGATCTTAAAATCGAAAAGGCATTAGAAACGGGTGCGGAATATATCGTTTCAACCGACTACTCCTGCCTGATGCACCTGAAGGCATATATCGATAAACAAAAATTGTCCATTAAGGTAATGCACCTGGCCGATCTGCTTGCAAAAAGTTTGAACTAATTATGGCGACGTTTCCGGAAATTGAAAAACAAATACGCAGTTACCAGGCACGGGGCTTGTCTCTGTTTACCAGTTCTTCGTTTCAGACACACAGCACGGTATTATTGCATATCCTCAGCCGTATCGACAAGTCAATTCCCGTTTATTTTTTAAATACCGGGTTCCATTTCCCCGAGACTATTACCTATAAGCAAGAAATTGCCGCATTATTCGGATTACAGGTGACAGATTTATTTTCGTCAACACCCAAATCCATGCAATTGAACCGGGAAGGTCGTTTTTTATTTACATCGGATCCCGACTATTGTTGTTATCTCAACAAGATACAACCGATGGAGCCCCTGTTGGAGAGTAATGATATCTGGATCAATGGCGTTCGTGCCGATCAAAATGCAAACCGGGCCACTTTTGAAACAGAGCAGAAAACAAATAAAAAAGCGCTGCGCTACCACCCGATGCTCGACTGGACGAGCAAGATGATATTCGACTACATCCGCGAGTACGATATCCCGAAACATCCCCTGGATGCGAAAGGTTATATCAGTATCGGATGTGAACCCTGTACCCGCAAAATCGATGTGAATCAATTACAAGATGAACGGTCTGCTCGCTGGTTCGGCATGAACAAAACGGAGTGCGGACTGCACACTGAACTAATAAAGGAAAAATGAATATACTGGTTACCGGGGGGGCCGGTTATATCGGCACCACGCTTATACGAAAACTCAGCGCATCGGCAGCGGTAAATACAATTGTAATTTACGATAATCTCAGCCGCAATAACGAAACAGTATTATTCGGCAAACTGGCAAATCCCGAAAAAATCAGGCTGATACGTGCAGACATTCTGGATTCCAGGAAGCTGCGCCAAAGCCTGAAAAATATCGATGTCGTTTTTCACCTTGCCGCAAAAGTGCTGACGCCCTTCGCCAATCAGGACCCTCATTTTTTTGAACAAATTAATCACTGGGGAACTGCCGAGCTCGTATATGCCATTGAGGAATCCAGTGTGAAAACATGTATTTACGTGAGCAGCACCTCGGTGTACGATCGCACAAAAACACTTGTCACCGAACAATCGCCAACCAGCCCGAATACCTACTACGGCATCTCCAAGAAAAGGGGAGAGGAACACATAAAACGGTTGTTCGACAAAATGAACACCATCATTATCCGCTGCGGCAATGTATATGGCATCAACAATGGCATCCGGTTCGACGCCGTAATCAATAATTTCATGTTACAGGCGCACTTTGAAAATCGCATTTCCATTCATGGCAGCGGTATGCAGCAACGGTCTTTTATTCATGTGAATGATATCGGAGAGACACTTGCGCAATTAATTCATACACAAGTGCCTTCGGGGATCTATAACCGGGTAACAAAAACGCTGTCCGTCAATGCAATTGCTGATGCAATAGAATTGCTCTACCCGGGGCTTGAGCGCATTTTTATTAATCAGCACATGGAAATGGGCAGCCTGACAGTCAGCAGCGAAACAGCCCTTGACAAATACATTTCACTACAAAGCCGAAGCCTGGAAGAGGAGTTAGAAGAGTTTAAATCGCACTTTGCGTTCGGAGGCACTCCACATGTGTAAAAGATCGTATGAAAAGTGCAAGCGATATTCTGAAGGAATTTTGGGGATATGATACGTTTCGGCCAAAGCAACGGGAAATAATTGAAACGGTTGTTTCGGGAAAAGATGCATTGGTATTATTGCCGACAGGTGGCGGAAAGTCGCTTTGCTACCAATTGCCGGCACTCATGCGCCCCGGAATATGTATTGTTATTTCACCGCTTATCGCACTGATGAAAGACCAGGTAGAGCAGTTGAAAGCGAAGCGCATTCCGGCAGTAGCCGTATATTCGGGTCTGACCAAAAAACAAATCGACGTGGAACTCGACAATGCGGCTTATGGAAAGTATAAACTATTATACGTATCACCCGAACGGCTGACTACCACACTCTTTAAAGAGCGCCTCCGCAATATGCAGGTGAACCTGCTCGCCGTAGATGAAGCGCATTGTATTTCACAATGGGGTTACGATTTCCGGCCGCCGTATCTGGAAATCGCCTCGGTGCAATCCATAATTCCGGATACGCCGGTAATGGCTCTCACCGCTACGGCTACTTCACAGGTATTGGCAGACATCAGCGAAAAACTGCAACTGAGAACGCCGGCAATTTTTAAGTCCAGTTTTGAGCGGGAGAATATTCACTTTATCGTAAGAGAAGAAGAAAATAAATATCAAAAGCTGGTAGATACGCTGCGCAGTGTGAACGGGTCGGGGATTATCTATGTCCGCAATCGCCGAAAGACAAAAGAAATAGCCGGCTTTTTGAACCGCCAGTCAATAGCCGCAGATTTTTATCACGCCGGACTGGAAATAGCGGAAAGAGCGCAAAAGCAGGATGCGTGGATCCAGGGTAAATGCCGCATAATGGTTTGTACCAATGCATTTGGCATGGGAATTAATAAGGCCGATGTGCGCATTGTCATTCATTGGGATATTCCCGAGAGCCTGGAAGCGTATTACCAGGAAGCCGGCCGGGCGGGAAGAGACGGGCGCAGCGCCTTTGCCGGTTTGTTTTACAACCGCCATGATATGGAAGAACTCTCGCGGTTGCAGTCGGAACAAAACCCGGACCCGGCCAACATTAAAAAAATTTACAGGCAAATTGGCTCTTATCTCAGGCTCGCCTATGGGGCAGGCGAGGGCGAATCTTTTGATTTTGATATATCCGAATTTGCAAATGCAATACAAATGCCGGCGTCTGTTGTATTTAAGGCTATACGGGTATTACAACAAAACGGATACCTGTACTTCAGCGAACCGCCGGACAGGATATCTACCATTCGCTTTACGGTAGATTATGAAACGCTGTACAGGTACCAGGTCGAACATGTGAAGAAAGAGCCGGTGATTAAAATGCTGTTTAGAATGTGCCCGGGCATATTGGAAGATTATGTGCCTTTGCACGAATCTGAAATCGCCTTTCAGTTGTCGTATAGCCGGCAGGATTTAGTCAGTGAATTACTGTTTTTGCGACAAAGCGATATATTGGATTACCAACCGGTTTCAGGCAAATCGCAAATCACATTTATCACCGAGCGGTTGCACGAGGAAAATATCGATATGAATTTGGAGCGTTTAAACACATTGCGCATTCAAAGTGAAAAGCGTTTCGATGCAATTGCACAATATGCTCTAAACAAAACGGAATGCAGGATGAAGACAATCCTCAATTACTTCGATGAGACCTACACCCGTTGTAACCGCTGTGATATCTGCAAGGAAAAAAACAAACTGGAACTTTCCGATATGGAGTTCAATGCGGTGTACCAATGGATTAAACAACACCTGTTGCAGTCGCCGTTAAAACCGGAACAAATCTATTCGCTGGAATTGCCGGTCAGGAAAGAAAAGTTTATGGAGGCGCTCGCCTATATGACCGACAACCGCATCATTTCGCTTACTGCCGACAACCTGTTGAGATGGAGAGGATGAAACATATTGTATTCACAGTGACCAACGATTTGAACTACGATCAGCGGATGCAACGCATATGCTCCACCCTGACAGAAAGCGGATATACAGCCACCCTGGTGGGGTTTGTCAAAAAACACTCATTGCCAACGGCGCAAAAAAACTTTCACCAGGAGCGCATTCAGGTGTTTTTCAAAAAGGGAAAACTGTTTTTTATCGAGTACAATATCCGGTTGTTTTTCCGGTTGTTGATGCGCAGGTACGATGTGTATTGCGCCATTGATCTCGATACGGTAATGCCCGTTCTTTTTAATGCCCGGTTAAAAAGAAAGCCTTGTGTTTACGATGCGCATGAATTTTATGAGGAACTGCCGGAACTGGAAGGCCGCCCTGCAATTAAAGCGTTTTGGAAATGCGTAGCGAGAATATGTTTGCCACATATAAAGTATAATTATACGGTGAGTCAATCCATCGCCGATGCGCTTACAAAAAAATACAGGCAGCCGTATGCGGTAATTCGCAATGTGCCGCGATTGAGGCCGGTTAGTAATTTCAGTAGGGGAGAGCACAATCAAATTATTTACCAGGGCGCACTCAACAAGGGTAGGGGGCTGGAGGCGCTCATCGATGCAATGGAAATGGTCAATGCCCGGTTGATAATAGCGGGAGAAGGCGACCTCTCTGAAGATATCCGCAGGCTTGCAGCAACCAAGACATATACTGATCGCATTCACTTTACCGGGCTGTTAGAACCTGCCGAACTTAAGAAAATGACATTACAGGCTAATGTGGGTATAAATCTCATCGCACCGATGGGTTTGAGTTATTATTATTCGCTTTCCAATAAGTTCTTTGATTACATCCATGCCGGCATTCCCCAGATAGCGATGGATTTCCCCGAATACAAGTTAATTAACGACCGTTTTCACATTGCAATTTTAATAAGCGCATTGACGAAAGAAAAAATTGCAGAAGCCATAAATGCATTGCTCAACGACGAAAGCCTGTACAAGACGCTGGCGGAAAACACAAAATCCGCAATGCTGGAATTCAACTGGAATGCGGAGCAACAAAAATTATTGGATTTTTACAGCCATGTTCAGTGATTTACATATCATATCATTTAATGTACCCTATCCGCCCGACTACGGTGGAGTAATTGATGTGTTTTATAAAATAAAGGCGCTGCATGCCGAAGGGGTAAAGATATCTTTGCACACCTTTGCATACGGGCGCAAAGAGAGCCGGGAACTGGAGTCGCTGTGTGCCGAAGTGCATTATTACCGGCGCAAACCCATGTGGCAGGGAATATTTTCAAACAAACCGATGATAGTAGATTCACGCAGGTCACGGCTGTTGCTGCAGAATTTGCGGAAAGACAATCACCCCATTTTGTTTGAAGGGCTGCACGCCTGTTATTATTTAAACGAACCGCAACTTGCAAACCGGCTGAAGATGGTGCGCATGCACAACAATGAAGCGGCGTATTACTTTTCGCTCGCCAAGCGGGAAAAATCCTTTTTTAACAGCCTGTATTATTACGAGGAGTACAAGAGGCTCAAATTGTTCGAGAAGCAGTTAAAAGGAGCAGACTATGTGCTCACCATTGCACATCACGAGACCGAATACTACAGTAAACTGTTTAAAAATACTATCTATGTAGGTCCGTTTCACGGGAACCCTGAAGTAACCGCCAAACCGGGCTTGGGGAAGTATGCCCTCTACCACGGAAACCTGGCGATCAGCGAAAACAGGGAAGCGGCAATGTACCTGGTTGAGCAAGTGTTTAACGATATGGATTTGCAGTTGATTATAGCGGGACTCAATCCGGGTGAATTGTTGAAGAAGAGCGTTTACCGCAAATCAAATATCACGCTCATCGATTCGCCTGCAGATGTCCGACTCCGCGACCTGATTTCGAATGCGCACGTAAACATATTGCCGTCGTTTCAACAAACCGGAGTAAAACTGAAACTGATAAACAGCCTGTTTAATGGCAGGTTTTGCCTGGCAAACCGCATGATGTTGCATCAAACCGGCCTGGAAAAATATTGTATAATTGCCGATACGCCCCATGAAATGAAAACGGAACTCTACCGCCTTATGGAAACCGAATTTACTCAGTCGGATTTGGAATTCAGGCGTCAAATTGAGTCGGAGTATTCCGATAAGACGGGGGCGAGGTCAATTATTCAACTGGAGTATCCTTCGGCAATTCGATGATGCTGCCATTGGCGCATTGTAAAATGGTAGATGGGTATTTTTCCAGAATGCCGTAATTATGCGTAGCCATCAGGATTGCCGTATTGTATTCCTTATTCAAATAAATGAGCAATTGCATAATATCCTCGCTCGTGTCGGGGTCCAGGTTTCCGGTAGGTTCGTCGGCGATAATAATTTCGGGGTCGTTGATAATTGCACGGGCAATTACCACCCGCTGCTGCTCGCCGCCGGACAGTTCGAACGGCATTTTAAAGCCTTTGGTCTGCAATCCGACACGGCGCAGCGCTTCGTCAATCTTAATACGGATGAGAGCTTTATCCGTGGTACCCGTCGCACGCAATACAAATTCCAGGTTTGCCTCCACATTCCGGTCCATCAGCAATTGAAAGTCCTGGAAGACAATGCCCAGCTTGCGCCGCAGATAGGGGATGTTTTTCCAATTTGCCTGGGCGAGGTTAAATCCACAGACAAATGCGGCCCCGCTGTGCAGGGACAGGTCGGCATACATTGTCTTTAACAGGCTGCTTTTACCGCTTCCGGTTTTACCAATCAGGTAGGTGAATGCGCCGTAGTCAATCGAGAAACTTACGTCGTGCAAAATCAAAGAGTTGCCCTGGTAAATATTTACCGCCTTAAAGTCAATTACTTTTTCGTCACGGATTGGAATAGCATTTTCCATCGGTTGCTAAGATAAAATCATTGTGAGGGTTTGAGGCGATACTTGTACACATCACTGTTATTGAAAAGTGCTGTGCTACTCCCGGAGGTATGCGCTATGACCTCCACCTATGGGAAGTGGCATTATTGGTTGTTTAACGACCAATCGTAAGGATAGTAGCTGATCGTGTAATCCGCCGGAATGGCGTTACTGCGAAACTTATTGATAAAGTTTATCACCGTTCCGCCGCTTTTGACAAAGTCGTCTTTATACCATTCGAATATTTGAGAAACAGCCACTGTTTTCGATGCGGCATCCACTTGAATAAATGCATTGTCATTCAGCGCCTTTTTGGTTTGAGTAAGCAGTTGTGCTTGCACTTTATCTGGCAAATACGCCTGGCTTAAAATTTTCGGACAACCATTGGCGGCGCATACGAGGGCGAAATGCACCCGGGGATCAGGGCGCAGGAGATTGTTTTCAAGAGCGTTCAGCGTCATCAGTTTACCGGCAACCCGGTGTTCCCTGGTGTCGAAAAAGCCCTTTACATCCAATGGAGAAGTAATGGGCATACTCAATACCACGGAGTGAATGGTAATCAAATTATAGGCGTTGAGATAAAATGCGGTTTTGGTGTTACTATCGCTGTTTGAAAGATCTGCCTCGGCAATCATGACTATCAATGATTCAATTTCCGTTTTATTTTTTGCGATTTGCCCGTAGGCCACTTTACCGTTTGAGGTGTATTTCCCAAAAAAGGAGTTGGCAGCGGTAAAGAACGATTTGAGATCCGGTTTCGTATTCCCGTCTCCGGGAAGCCTCCCGTCATGGGCCGGGTAAGCGTTTGCATTAAAGGCAACAATGAACAACCACAGGAGAGGGGCGGCCGACATACGGAAAAACAGGGTGCGCATTGGAATAGTTTGAAGTTTACATAAAGGTGCAACAATCCTGCCAGATAAAATGGCCGATTGTGTCAAAAATTGCAGCGCCAAGGCATTGGTTTGCAAAATACTGGGGAGTTAAGTTTCTTTGTATAAAATACACAGGATGAAAAAAGCGGAAATTATATTCCCCGTATTGCTCTGTTTTGCCATGGCGTTCGGCGCATGTACCAAATGTACGGTGTGTACAAAATTTGATGTAAGTACAGGGGAGGAGATCGTAGAGGAGTATTGCGGCGATGGCAAACAGGTGAATGATTTTGAAAAGGAATGGGCTTCAAAATACGACTCCCTCGGCGGATATTGCCTCCGGAAGTAATCCTAAAACACCTGCACCTCTTCAGTATTGCGTTTGCTGCACAGGCGCAACATGTTGTATATGAATTGCAGATCCTTAAAATAAGATTCTGCAAACCGGTAATTGAAAACGGATTTAAAGACAGACGGCTTTAAATAAACGGGGGATTGAACTGCCACACAGATACCCGTACTGTAAATACTGATAAAAACATCTCTCGCACCCGACTGCAAACTTTTGTCGAGATAATGCCTGGCCTCCTTTGGAAAAATCTTTTCGATTTCTCCGGCATGGGTACTATACATGAATAAGCCATCGCTCTCTTTACAAGTGAATGTATGCGTACCAATTGCGTTTAAAGGGTTATTGAGCAGGCTGTTCGAGATGATGATGATAGGCTCTGCCATTGGCGTGTTCACCGCGGCAAAACCGACTAATCCATTAAACCCGATATTAATTCTTTGTGTGTCACCCCGGTGGTTTTTGTCCGGGCGACTTTGAATTTCGGAAATGGCGCATTGCACATCATTTTCCGTAAAAGTCAATAAATGCATGCCGCCGAACTGTTCGGGGAACCCGTTGATAAGGAATGCTTCGTTTAGGCGCCGCAATTTGTGATATCCGTCGTAATCATAGGAAGCGCCCGGAATAACGGTTTGGGAAATTATTTTACCGGTGGTGGACTTATATGCGTTTATAAAGTCAGTAACCGAAACCCCGAATCTGCTGGTATAGGCAAGTACAAATATGATGACGATAGCAACACCTATCGACATCCAGGTGACGGCTTCCAGGGCAAAACCGGCTACCGCAACAAAACCTATGATGATGTAATTCGCAACGATCCGCCGCCGCAGCGATTCGACGGGCAGCAATGCGCTAACGAGTGTGGTGGAAAAAAGGAACCGCAATGGGGAGTTTTCAGATGCCGCCATCTAATTGAAGATAATATCGTAAAAGAACTTACCGGCCACCAGCCAAAGAATACCCTTAATTAAGAAGAATAAAAATCCCACCAGCCCGAAGCGCTTCAGAAACAGTTTGAATTTTGGCGAAATTTTCATAGCACAAAGATAAATAATCAGAATTTCTCCCTGAGAATTTTCCGGGGTTTTAATTTCTTAATCTGGTAATTTTCTCCAATGTATTGCTGAATATGCTCTACCGCTTCCGAAACATCATCGGTGAATAATACATACCGCAGGTCTTCGGGCGATATAGTTTTATTAACCTTCATATTTTCCAAAAGTTCCAAGAGATCCTTGTAAAATTCCCTGCCGATTACCACTATGGGAAAATCGTTGATGGTACCGGTCTGGATGAGCGTCAGCGTTTCGAAAAATTCATCCATAGTGCCCACGCCGCCGGGCATTACCACGAAGCCGTAAGAATATTTGGTGAGCAAGACTTTGCGCACGAAGAAATACTTCATGGTGACCCATTTGTGCATGTACGGGTTGCTCTTTTGCTCGTGCGGCAATACGATATTGCATCCCACAGATACCCCGCCCGATTCGAAGGCTCCGCGGTTAGCGGCTTCCATTATTCCCGGACCACCGCCTGTCAATACCGTAAATCCGATATTGCTCAATTGCTTACCCAATTCCATTGCCTTTTGATAATAAGGATGCGATTCTTCAAACCGTGCCGAACCGAACACCGTAATACAAGGCCCCACAAAATGCAATGCCCGATATCCTTTAATAAACTCTTTAAAAATGTCGATGGCTGTCTTTAATTCATTAAACCGCGATAATGGGCCCGAAAAAAATTCGCGGATTCCGTTGGGCTGTTTGGTCTTATTGCTTTCTTTCGATTTAACCATAATTCGTTCTGCATTTCACACCTTAAATCCAAATCTTTTTTTGAAACGGTGAAATTTAATGAATTGTTTGCGGTATGAATCACACGCCATTGTTTATACTCGTGGTCGCCTTGCCTATGCGTTTTGCACTTTCTTATGTGTGCCGCTTAATCTTTTTAACCATAATTAATATTATGTTAAGTAGGATATCGCAAAAAAAGAGGATGTATAATCCTCTTTTTTTGCTTACTCTCCTAACAGAAGTTTCATTTCCTTTACTTTTTCCAGATTATTGGTTTTTGCATAGATTTCTTTAAGAGCCTGAATGGTAGGAATATCGGACGGGTTACTGTTATGGGCTGCTTCAAAATACGGCAAAGCGAGTTTGTATAGCGCATTGCGCTCTTTTTCCTTTGCCAAATAAGTCGCCTCTTCATTCAGCGGAAGGTTAATCATAAATTTATTGATTTCAATTGCCTTATTATAGTACAATGCGCCGAGGTTGAGATTGGCATCGAAATTTCCCGGTTCAATTTCAATCGCTTTTTGGTAGGCTTTAACGGCCTCATCGAAATACGATTGTGCTTTTTCGGGATCGCTGCATTTATTAACCAAGTCGGTTATTTTTTTTGAATCTCCATCAATGGATTCCACTTTACCGCCAACAATCGCAATCGCAATTCCATCGTAATTCCATATTTCCACGATCCTGGAAGTGTTGGATTCGTCTTTTTCAATAGAAAGCGGTTCGCCGGCGCAGGCACGGACGGCGCTGGAAGGTGTCCCGGACTCCAGGCTGGCAGTCTTGATGAGCTCGCTGTAGGCATTGCCCAATGCAAAATACAATTGCAGATTATCCGGATCTATTTTTATGGCTTCTTCCAGTTTACTCACGATATTTCCAACGATACCTCTGCTCAGGTAATAGTTTAATTCGCTAATTATAAGTGCTTCATTTTTAGGAAATTTATTACGACCTAGTTCTAAAATTGCCAAGGCTTTATCGTCTGATCCTTTTTCGGAATACAATCCCGACAAGGCCTGGTAAATATAGGGTTCACTGTATTGCATATCTATGAGTCGCTGATAGGTGGCAATCGCTTCATCTATCTTACCAATTTTTTCGGCTGTCAGAGCAGTATTGAAAATGACGCCGGTATCTATCGCCATTTTAGGATCTATTTCCAATTGCAATGTGTTGGCTTCGGCGGATTTTGAAAATGCGGTATAGGCTGTTTCAAAATCCTTAGCGCCGTATGCCTGTGCGCCTTTATTGAAAAAACCCATTTGTAAAATCTGATACTCAACGACAATTTGTTTTTTCAAATTTTTTACATCGGGCATAGTCATCGCTTTTTTGAAAGACTCCATCGCTATTTCGAGCGGCCTATCTGACAGGCTGGTATATTCCCCTGTCTGATCCATTGCAATTGCAGAATACACCTTACCCCTGTAAAACCAGGTTTTTGCCTGTACGGCGGTCTTTTCATTTACGGCGGCCAGTTCAATGGCATCGAGTGCCCTATCGAGCTCTCCATTCGACAGGTAAGTAATTGCCGATGAAACTTTGCTCGACTGAGCAGATGCCAACTGCGCTACAAACAAGACTACGATGGCGGCTAAACCTATTCTTTTCATTGTATTATTTTTTATAAGTAGTTAATTTAGAAATAAATATAATTATGAAATTTTTTATTCCTCTCCTGTTTTTTCCTGTTCTTCATCCTCATGGGATTCTTCTTCACGATCGATTCTGGTTACAGAGGCAATATTGTCGTTTTCTTTCAGACTTATCAGCCGGACACCCTGAGTCGATCTGCCCATTTTTCTCAGGCTGTCCACTCCCATCCGTATTGCAATACCGTTTTCCGTAATTATTATCAGGTCATTCAGATCAGTCACCGCCTTAATAGCAATCAGCTTGCCAGTTTTTTCGGTAATCTTTATTGTAGAAACGCCTTTCCCCCCCCTGTTGGTTACCCGGTAATTATCTTCGCCGTCCACGGGATCTACCAGGTTGGTGCGTTTGCCATATCCTTTTTCGCTGACAACCAGTACCGTGGTGTCCATATTTTCCTTATCGACGCAAATCATACCGACTACTTCATCTGCATCATCGGCTAACTGAATACCTCTGACGCCGGTAGAATTCCTACCCATAGGTCGCACCTTTTCTTCCGGAAATCGAATTGCCCTGCCCGATTTCACTGCCAGCATAATATCCAGGCTGCCATTGGTGAGTTTTACCTCCAGCAGTTGGTCGTCTTCCTTGATATTGATTGCGATAATGCCATTTGCCCTTGGTCTTGAAAATGCTTCCACCGTGGTTTTCTTTATCACTCCTTTTTTGGTGCAGAAAATCAAATAATGGGTATTGACAAATGCCTCATCGTTTAAATCGTGTATATCGATGGTGGCCATCACCTTATCGCCGGGCGGCAGGTTAATCAGGTTTTGCATTGCCCTGCCTTTAGAGGTGCGGCTACCCTCTGGAATCTGGTACACCGGCAGCCAGAAACACTTGCCGAGTTGGGTAAAGAACAGCATCGTATCATGCGTGGATGCGATAAAAATATGCTCGATGAAATCCTCATCCCGTGTTTCACTGCCCTTGAATCCTTTGCCGCCCCTGCCCTGTCTGCGGTACTCCGTAGCGGCGGTTCTCTTAATATAACCGAGATGCGATATGGTGATTACCACATCTTCTTCATTAATCAGATCTTCAATAGACAATTCGCCTTCGGCCACCGTGATACTTGTGCGCCGCTTATCGCCGAATTTTTCCTTTACCTCGGCCACTTCATCGATAATGATCTGCATGCGGATATCTTCGTTTGCCAATATCTCCTTCAGGCGCTGTATCTGGGCCAGTACTTCGTCGTACTCCTGTTTGATTTTATCCCGCTCCAGCCCGGTCAAACGCTGTAAGCGCATTTCCAGGATTGCTTTGGCCTGAATTTCGGACAGAGCGAACTGCGTCATCAACCCGTCTCTGGCATCGTCCGGTGTCGCCGAACCCCTTATCAGTGCAATGACTGCGTCGAGATGGTCCAGCGCAATCATCAGACCTTCGAGAATATGTGCCCTCTCCTCTGCCTTGTTCAATTCGAACCGGGTGCGACGGACAACCACCTCGTGGCGAAACAACACGAATTGTTCTATCATCTGCCGCAGCCCAAGCAACCTGGGGCGTCCATTTACCAGGCAGATATTATTGACGCCGTAAGATGATTGCAACTGGGTGTATTTATACAGTTGGTTCAGGATTACGGCAGCTACCGCATCCCTCTTCAGTTCGATTACTATGCGGAATCCCTCCCGGTTGCTTTCATCCCGAATGTCGGCAATACCTTCAATTTTTTTCTCATTAACCAGTTCGGCTATTTTGGAAATCAGGATGGATTTATTCACCTGGTAGGGAATTTCAGTGATGATAATTTGTTCGCGGTTATTGGACAGCGTTTCTATTTCAGCAATTCCACGCACCACGATGCGGCCACGGCCGGTTTCAAAACTCTCCAAAATACCGTCCACGCCGTAAATCTGGCCGCCGGTGGGAAAATCGGGACCTTTGACGTAAGTCATCAGCTCTTTGGTAGTAATTTCCCGGTTTTTAATGAATGCGACGATGCCGTCGCAAATTTCGCTGAGATTATGGGGCAGTATATTCGTCGCCATTCCCACGGCTATACCATTGCTGCCGTTAACCAGCAGGTTCGGAATCCGGGAAGGCATAACAGAAGGCTCCTTTAAGGTGTCGTCGAAGTTGTTGTTAAAATCAACTGTATCCTTCTCAATATCGCTGATAATTTCCTCGGTGATGCGTTGAAAGCGGGCTTCCGTATAACGCATTGCCGCCGGCGAGTCGCCATCGACGGAGCCGAAATTACCCTGCCCATCCACCAGCGGATAGCGCATGCTCCAATCCTGGGCCATGCGCACCATAGCATCGTACACCGAGGCATCGCCGTGGGGATGGTATTTACCGAGCACCTCCCCCACGATCCGTGCCGATTTTTTATACGGCTTGTTAAAATTCACGCCTAACTCGTGCATACCGAACAACACCCGGCGATGTACAGGTTTTAGGCCATCCCTGACATCTGGAATAGCCCGTGATACGATAACCGACATTGAGTAATCAATGTAGGCGGTTTTCATTTCCTCTTCGATATTTATGGGAATAATTCTCTCTCCTTCAGTCATAATTTCATCCAAATAATAAAGCCTGCAAATTTACTGAAACGGCAGTGGAAGTCATAGCCCGAAACGCCTTATTTTATGCAAGTTTTCAACATGCTGCCCATCGGTGGGTTACAGGTCGAAAAGCGCTGCCGCCGGGGCCGTCGAACGGAAGAAATCCAAGCTATAGTGTTTCCTTAAGCCAGCGGTAAAACTCGTGTTGCCACACCATTGCATTTTGTTGCGACAGTATCCAGTGGTTTTCCTCCGGGAAGTACACCAGTCTGCTCTTAATTCCCAACATGCGGGCAGCGGTAAATGCCTGGAAAGCCTGATCTTCGGTTACGCGGTAATCTTTTCCTCCCTGGAAGATTAGAATTGGCGTATTCCATTCAGCCACATGTTCAATGGGGTTAAACTCGGAATACGACTTCTCGTTGGCAGGGCTGTTTTCCCAATACGGGCCATCCATTTCCCAATTGGTAAACCACAGTTCCTCGGTAGAACCGTACATACTCTGAAGGTTAAACACGCCGTCATGTGCGATAAAGGTTTTAAACCTGCCCTGGTGAACGCCTTCCAGCATAAATATCGAATAACCTCCATAACTGGCTCCTACTGCTCCACAGCGCTCGTCATCTACATAGGGCAAATCCCGTTTAGCCCAATCGATAGCGCTCAGGTAATCGCGGATGGGCTGCCCGCCCCAGTCTTTGCTGATAGCGGCATTCCATTCGACACCAAGCCCCTGCATCCCCCTGCGGTTGGGGGCTATCACCACATAACCGTTTGCCGCCATCAGTTGAAAATTCCATCGGAAAGAATAAAACTGGCTCACCGGACTTTGTGGTCCGCCCTGGCAATACAACAGGGTGGGATACTTTTTCTCCGGATTGAAATTCGGTGGGAGTATTACCCAAACGAGCATTTTTTTGTTGTCGGTAGTCGTAATCCAATGCGGTTCTACTTTGCTCAAGGCAATGTTGTTGTATAATGCATCATTTACATGAGTTATTTGCCTCGAAGAGCCTTCGGAAATATTATATCCGTATATCTCGGTTGCATGGTTCATATCCATGCGGGTTACTATCACTTCGGTATCCGTAAATCCCACGAGGCCGGTAATGTCGTATTGACCGGTTATATCCGGGGTAACCGGCACTTTTTTCAGCCCTCTGCGATACCCGTCCCAGTCGAAGACATACAAACTTATAGTTCCGGCATTAGGCAGTTGCATATACAGGTGTTTTGAATCCGGGCTCCAATACAAAGCATCCACGGTTTCATCCAGCAGTCCCGAAAGGTTAATGATTTCATTGGTGGCGGTATTTAGCAGCATCATGCGGTTCTTATCCGCTTCATTACCCGCCTTCTCCATACTTAAAAAAGCCAGCCAATTTCCATCGGGGCTGAGTACCGGTTTGGTATCATAGCCTTTAAAATCGGGAGTCAGCGTTTTAGTAGTACCGGTTGCAATATCATATAAATACAGATCGGTATTTGTACTTACTGCATATTCTTTTCCCGTCAATTTTTTAGTGACGTAAATTATCGATTGATCGTCCTTACCCCAGATGAAGTCTTCAGCGCCGCCCCAGGGTTTGGTGGGACAGTCAAACGGCTCATCTTGCATGATGTCCACCACATCTGTTATGTCGCCGTTATTCCATGAGGCGAGAAACACATGAGAGCTGTTTTCATCTTCCCATACATCCCAGTGGCGAAACATCAAATCGTCGATAATATACGCTTCGGCTTTTGGATATTCGGGGTATCTGTCGGCCAGTGTTTTTCCGGTTTTCACCTCGCCGGAAAACAGTATGCGCTTTCCGTCTTGAGAGAATTTGACATTGTCCAAACCGGGTGCGTAATTCGTCAGTTGCCTGGCCTGGCTGCCATCCCATTCTGCCTGCCATAGCTGGCCTTTTAACAGGTAGCCCATTTTCCCGTTTGGCAACGGCAAAACGTTGTACTCTGTGCCGGTTGTTTGTGTCAACTGCCTGACTTCCCCACCGGTGAGGCTTACCGCATACAAATTACTTTCGCCGGTATTAGATGCCTCATCGTAATATTTTACACTGTAAATTACCTGTGATTTGTCCGGTGTCAGGCATTCGGCATACACTCTGCCCAGTTTCCACAATAATTCAGGAGTCATCACTTGCTGTGCAAATACATTGTGCAGCATTGCGCATGCCACAATCATCAAAAGATATTTTCTCATAATTATTTTTTGTTATTCATCGTTATTAGTATCAGCTATGCAACTTCCCGTACATGGGGATTATTGCGCCGGTAAGGCCTGAAGATTTTGTTGAAGCGAGATAGGATATCAGGTCGGCGATATCTTCCGGCGGGGTCCATTTTTTTGCCGCTTCGGGGTTTCCCCATTTCAAATTGGCCGGTGTATTTATAACAGCCGGCACGATGCAGTTGACACGCACATTAAATGGCCTGCCCTCTTCGGCTGCCGTTTGTGAAAGGGCGATTACGCCGGCCTTGGACGCAGCATATACGGCGTTGGAGGCGGTAGGATGCACGGCGGGTTTTGCACCCATTGTCACTACCGTTCCCCTGCCCTGCATTTTTAATAACGGCATGGCGTATTTCAAGAGCAGGAAAGTAGAGAATGTGTTCAATTGAAAAATATATTCAAAATCCCGCTGGGTGGTTGACCCGATATCTTCATTTGCCACAAATCCGCCCGCAATATGCACCAGGCCGTCTGCCAATCCGCTGTTTTGAAAAAATCTTTCAACCGAATCCTGGCTGGTGAGATCACACAGGTAGGGAAATACCCGGCGATTGATATGGTGATGAAAACACTGCAGCAGTTCTTCTTCTGTTTTTGTATTGTGAACGGCAGCATGAATTTCCCAGCCATCGGCGATTAGCCGGTCGGTTACGTATTTCCCCAAAGCGCCATCCGCCCCTGTCATCCATAATTTCCTAAACATATTTTCTCTTTTTATTCCTTTTTAATGTCGAATTACTCGTCTAAAATATAATACAAAGTTCGGTCTTTACGTTGGCATATTCACAATCTGCGCCTGTCAATCTCTCTATTTTTGTTTGATATCGCATATAATTCCATTAAATAAGTGCGTTTTCAATAAAATTTATAGTCATTATGTTCAGCACCCTTCTTCAAATTACAACCGAAACTGTAACCAATACAGGAATAGAGACCGCCGACCAGGAAAAATTATCGCTCATATCCCTTATGTTGAAGGGCGGTATCATTATGATTCCCATCGGTGTATTGTTTCTGCTCACCATATTTATTTTTTTTGAAAGATACTTCACGATACGAAGAGCCGCAAGAGGCGACAATCATTTTATGTTGAATATCCGCGACTATATCTCCAATGGGAATATTGAAGCGGCTAAGATGCTGTGTAAGAATACCGAGACGCCTTACGCACGCATGATTGAAAAGGGCATACGCAGGATCGGTACTCCATTGAAAAATATCGAAGTGGCCATTGAAAATGTCGGCAAACTCGAACTCTACCGCATGGAAAAGAATCTCGCCGTTTTGGCAATGATGGCCGGTGTCGGCCCTATGCTGGGTTTTTTGGGTACAGTAACGGGAATGATCAGGGCGTTTTACGACATGAGCGCCAGCGACCAGGTGTCGCCCAAACTGCTTTCTTCCGGTATTTATGAGGCGATGGTAACCACCGTTGCCGGATTGATTGTGGGCATTTTGGCAAATCTCGCCTATAACTCGCTGCTCTCGTTGATTGAAAAGGTGATATACAAAATGGAAGCCACCTCCGTTGAATTTATGGATTTACTTCAAGAACCGGCATAATGAGTTTACGCACCAGAAATAAGCGCACCGCAGAATTCAGCATGTCATCGCTGACGGATATTATTTTTCTGCTGCTCATTTTTTTCCTGTTGACATCTACGCTGGTGGCTCCCAATGCCATTCCCATGTTGTTGCCCAATTCCAATTCACAGGTACAGGCCACTGAGACGGTTTCGGTGAGTATCGATGAGGATTTAAACTATTTTTTAAACGGGAAGACCACCGGCATCGATGTGCTGGAGTCTGCTTTAAATACAGCGTTAACCGGCAAGGAAGAACAGGGTATTGTCCTGTATGCAGATAAATCGGTGCCGATAGAATATGTGGTGCAGGTATTGAATATTGCGAACAAGATGAAAATAAAAGTCGTGTTGGCAACGGTACCCGAGAAGCAATAGTTGTGGAATGGGATTTGTTTTTTCATCTCAATCAAAACAATAATTATGGCTACTGTATATAGTTACGAGAAATCTGCAAAACTCAAAAGCGCTATCATCACTGTGCTTGTTGCGATATGCGTAATCGCATTATTGTTTCTGTTGGCATTTCGACCGCCCTACCCTCCCATTGAACCCGAAGGCCTGTTGATAGATTTCGGCCAGGATGTTTCCGGCATGGGCAGCAAAGAGCCCAGATTGGTAAACCAGGTGCCCGTTCCGCCGGTGGAATCGGATAATGCTGTCGTTGAAAAAGAAGTGGCTACCCAGGATATGGAGCAAACCATTGCCATTCCGAAAAACAAAAAAAATGAAACGCAGGTAACGCATAATAAAAACCAAACCGATAAGCCTGTTGAAACCAATAACGAGCCGGTAATTGATAATAGCCAGGTGTATAATCCCAATAATCACAGTTTTGAAAATCAAAACGACAGCGAGGGCAATAAACCCGGTTCGGGCAATATGGGAGATCCTTCCGGTAATCCGGAAGGCAACCAGGGCAAAGGCGATGGTATCGGCGATAACGGCGACTCGGGAATCGGCTACAGCCTGTCGGGACGCAGTATGACCAAGAAACCCAATATTGCCGGCAACCCGACTGAATCGGGCAAGGTGGTTTTAAATATCAAAGTCAACCGCGACGGTGTCGTAACGGAAGCGAGTTATGAGCGCAAGGGTTCTACTATCGTCGATCAGAAAGTGATCAGCGACGCTATCCGTTCCATTAAGGGCAAAAAGTTATTTAATGTAAAATCGGATGCGCCCGCTATCCAGGAAGGCACACTGACGATTAATTATACGTTAAAGTAGGGTCCGGTAAGTATGAACAGGCCAAACGAATGCGCTTTGCGGCGCATTCGTTTATTAAAGCAATGGCATCTGTATTTTTGCACCCGATGAATTACCCCGAGACTATCAGGTATTTGATGGAGCACTTGCCGATGTACCAGCGCATTGGCGCAATGGCATTTAAAAAAGATCTCACCAATATTACTGCACTCTGCAATGCGCTGGATAACCCACAAAACAAATTTGTATCTGTACATGTTGCCGGAACAAACGGCAAGGGGTCGGTTTCCAATATGTTAGCATCGGTATTTTTTGAGTCGGGATATACCACAGGCCTATACACCTCTCCGCACCTGTTGGATTTCAGAGAGCGCATCCGGGTGAACGGCCAATTGTGTACCGAAGAATTTGTGGTCGGGTTTACCGAAAAAATGAAATCTCTGATCGAACACATCCATCCCTCTTTTTTTGAAATTACGGTTGCCATGGCTTTTGATTATTTTGCCCGCTCGGAAGTTGATATTGCAGTGGTAGAAGTGGGTATGGGCGGGCGACTGGATTCGACAAATATTATTCAACCGGCCCTCTCCATAATTACGAATATCGGGTTGGACCACCAGCAATACCTGGGTAAGACACTTCCGGAAATAGCATTCGAAAAAGCGGGCATTATTAAACCCGGCACACCGGTGGTCGTCGGCGAATTCCAACCCGAAACTGCAGGGGTGTTTCAGGAGAAAGCCGCCACGACACATTCTCCAATCACCTTTGCAGAACAGTTGGTGCACATCGATGTGCTGGAACACGTACCGGAGGGCATGCGCCTGAATATTCTGTACCGCAACCAATTGATATATCCCAATATTTTGTCCGCATTAACCGGTGTGTATCAACAAAAAAACATTGCAACTGTTATTGAGAGTATTGAAGTGCTGAACAATGCGGGATACGCCATACCTGAAGACGCCGTTTATGAAGGATTGAAAAACGTCTTACAGCATACCGGGTTTAAAGGCAGGTTTCAAAAACTAGCCGATGCGCCGCTGACGTATTGCGATTGTGCACATAATGCGGATGGCTTGCAAGTATTATTCGAATCGCTGAGGCAATTGACGTATGATCGATTGCATATAGTTACGGGAGCAGTGAATGATAAGGATTTGGACAAAAGCTTATCCCGGTTTCCAAAGTCGGCGATGTATTATTTTGCCAAACCGGATATACCCAGGGGCCTGGAAGCCATGAGACTGCGGGCAGCCGCATTGGAGTACGGATTAAGCGGCAATGCGTATCGTTCGGTAGCCGATGCGTACGCAGCCGCCAAAGCATCTGCTGTCGATAAGGATCTGATATTAATATGTGGTAGTATTTTTGTAGTAGCTGAAGCATTAACCATTTTTTATAATCACGATAAATAACAACATGTTGCGTCAATTTTTCTTTGTTCTCCTCACAGCGCTCACGGTTTCTGTTTATGGTCAGACAGGCGGATATGAATACAAAATTCAAATCAAGGGTATGGAGGATACCGTAATTTACTTTGGCCATCATTACGGCGACCGGCAATACGTCATCGATACCCTGCCTACAGACGACAAGGGCGTAGCCATTGCTAAGGGAGACGCTCCGCTGCCCGGAGGCATATACCTGGTCGTCATGCCCAAACTGCAAAACAGGTTCTTTGAGATTATAGTCAATGAACCTTCCTTTACGCTGACGACAGACACTTCGGATTTTGCCGGCCACATGCAAGTAGTCAATTCCATTGAAAACACGATTTTCTACGAAGACCTGAATTTCCTGAGTGCAGAGAGAAAACTCGCCGAGCCGATTAAAGAACAACTGAAAAATGCAACGCCCGATTCTGAGGAAGCGCTTAAACTAAAGGCAGAATTAGAGAGTATTAACAACGATGTGATTGCTTTCCGGGAAAAATTAATTGAAAAATACCCCAATACATTTTACGTGAAGTTTATTCAATCATTCCAGGATCCGATTATTCCCCCTGCCCCGGTTAATGCAGATGGCAGCAAAGATTCCACATTTGCATATCGCTGGATCCGGGCGCACTATTTTGACAATGTCGATTTCAGCGACGAGCGGTTTTTGCGCACATCGCTTTACACGACTAAGGTGAACAAATACATCAACGCATATGTACCACGCACACCGGATTCCATCAGTGCAGCCATAGATTTTATCGCAGCCAAGGCCATGGTAAATCCGGAGATTTATAAGTTTATAATTGTTACGTTGCTTAACGATTACGCCAACTCCAAAATCATGGGAATGGATGCGGTGTACGTTCATATTGTGGACACCTATTACAAAACGGGAAAAGCGCCCTGGCTGGACGATGCTGCGCTGTTCCGGATTGTAAACCAGGCCGACAGGATACGGCCGACATTAATCGGCAAGCAGGCGCCGCAAATCATGTTGCAGGATACCAATAAAATGGATATACCCCTCTATTCTGTCAAAAGTAAGTACACCATGGTACTGTTCTGGGATGTGGATTGCTCCCACTGCAAAAAAGAACTGCCCAAAGTCGTTGAAATGTACCCCGGATTTAAAGCGATGGGCGGTGAGATTTACGCTGTGTATTCCCAGGAAGAGTGGGATAAATGGATAGAGTTTCTACGGGTAGAAAAATATCCCTGGATCAATGTGGGCAATATGAACCTGAAGAGCGATTTTCAGGTCAGGTACAACGTAGATCAAACACCGATCATTTTTATACTCGACGAGAATAAAAAAATTATTGCAAAGAAGCTGGCCGCCGAACAGGTGCTGGGTTTTTTACACGAATATGAAAATATACATCCCGCCAATTGATCATAAAGCAATGGCGAACCATCCGCTTGTATTTTTGTTTAAACACATATTGCAATGACCGATAAAAAATATACCTTTTCACTGACCGATAACGAGTGGAAGCAGCGCCTGACGCCCGAACAGTTCCGCATTTTGCGCCTGAAGGATACCGAGCAGCCGTTTACCGGCAAGTACGATACTTTTTTTGAAGAGGGCTCGTACTTCTGCGCCGGATGTGGCGCTCTGCTGTTCAGCAGCGATGCCAAATACAATTCCGGATGCGGCTGGCCCGCCTTTGATGCGCCGGTAGATAAGGCACACATTGATGAAATGGAAGACTTGTCGCACGGCAGAACCCGTGTGGAAGTGCTGTGTGCCAACTGCGGCGGCCACTTAGGACACGTATTTAACGACGGCCCAAAGGAAACCACCGGTATGCGGTATTGCATCAACTCGGCGTCCCTGGAGTTTAAAAAATAACGGATTACGGCCTTAACAATAGGACTTGTACAGGATCAGGTAATCAATAATATTTTGAATTGCCCTTGTCTTCATATCCCGCTTCAGCGATTTATTGTTTAATACATTGCGTGCCTGTTGCCAGACCTGGCACCAGCTATTATCGAATTCACGCTGCGCCGTAACAACGGCATTTATGATGTGGATGGTATAGCTGTCGGATTTAGAGGCGGCCAACTGCGTAACGGTCGCTGCGTAAAAGACATCAAAGTAGTCATCCATTGCCAACATATATCCGTAGCACATCAATTCATCGGCACGGATACCCGGTATGTCGGTGATGTCCGCCTCTGACTTATATTTAGCCTGAATGGCGGCGAGCAATGCTTTGGAATTCGATGATTCATAATCCGATGCCCACCCGATTGCGTTAATCACGGCGGCCTTTACATCCGTCAACGCCTTATCATCTAACAGAAAGGCGATAATTTCCGCATCCATTGTCTTCACCTGTTCCGCATGGGCGACAATGGGATATTCCATGTATTCGGCATAAAATATACAGGAGGTAACCGGCGAATCGGCGGCTGCCGCAATTGAATACAGCGATGTCAGTACGACTAATATTTGTTTCATTGTGGTTTAAAGTTTAACAGTTCAGGGTTTTGATAAATTATCCAGGCCAGGGGTGCAAATATCGCCAAAACGATTAATAGCGGGATGATAATACTGCGCCGTTCATATTTGGTGCCCTTGCCGATAAAATTATTCCAGATAAATTCCGATAAAATTATGCCGCCGGCCACATTCAGCAGGATGGGTATCACGCTTCCCGGCTCGAGCCGCATACTGACATATCCCTGGAATACGCTGTAAATCACAGCAAAAATCAAAACCGGCACGATGCCCTTCTTATGCAGCCTTGCCAGGTTAATGGATAACAGGATGCCGCCGGTGATTGGAGAAAAAAACAGGGTAAATCCCAGGATTGCCGTTTGGGAATACAACGAGGGCAATGGTTGTATTCCATCGCTCTCTGAAACTGTTTCACTATCCGGCATGGGTAGCTGCATTGCCGATTCTTCGGCATTGCGCCTGTTAATCTGCTCTTGTATTGTCACCATAAGAGGCGCATGCACTCCCCTCACACCGAGTTCCCACACCAACGCCTGCAACATGCCATCCACGTATTTTTCATGGGCGTTCAACATTTTTACCAGGTCTTCGGTATCCATCTTCTTCAATTGCCTCGAATATTCATTCTCTTGCTTCAACATCAGCAGTAAATTCTTATTTAACTTCAAAGTTACTAAGTATCCCGGTGTATTTTCCTTTTTTTGCACTTGACAGGACGATAATTCCCATTGGGTTGAAAAATTTTTTATTTGATACCGGTAAGGTTGATTTGTAACAGGTACAGAAATCCGGTATTTTCCCAAACGGTAAAATACGATGCAGGATTGTAAATAATTAACAAACTGCGGGAAATTGATAACTTCATTCGAAAATTTCGGGCAAGGCGGCAGTATAGCGCCTAACATGCTTTGCAATAAACGGTTTTATGAATGGGAAACTACCATTGACGCTGCGTGATAAATTTTTTTGGGCAAGTATCGGTATCATATTGGTTATGACCGGGTACCTGATCAGCAATCTGTTGATTGAAAAAGAGTACGACTATTCGAATTTCATTCTCTACAAATACAAAAACCGATTTGAAATCTTAGTTCCGCCTTACCTGTTGCCCGACGACAGCCTCAGCGCCCAAGCCACTTTAAAGTTCTCGGATTTCAGCAATGAAGTCTTCCTGCTCGTAATTGAAGAAGACAAGTCGGAATTGCAGCGCAACGGCATTACACCCTCCGCCAGGGAGTACTACGCCTATATCCTGGAAAGTATTTCTTCCAGCATTGAAAATTTCGCAATTGTATCCGAAAAAACAACTAAGATCAACGGGCTACCCGCAATGACCTGCGAGATTAACGGCACCTATTCCGACCATACGCTCTACTATATTTTTTCGGTAGTGGAGTCGGAAAATGCCTATTATCAATTGCTGGCGTGGACTACCGATGCGGTAAAGAATGCCGTTAAACGGGATTTTTATGCTTCCTTTATAACCTTCCAGGAGAAGTAATTGTATTTGATTAATTTAACCCCGCATATGAAATACGCAATCATACCCATATTCTTTTTATTTGTATTCTCTTGTAAAAATGAACGACAGCAGGCTGCGACACAACCGGTAGCGCACAATACAGATTCAACCCGGTACAGCGAAGGCCGGGTTGTTTGCAGCGCACTGGTCACTTCAAACGATTCGAATGATATTGAGACATTTTACGAGTTCAACCCCCATAAAACGGAATTGTTTTACAAGGGCGATAAATTCAGGTATATTGAACACGGAGGACTGAGCAAGGGCAATATCATTTTAGACAAGCGCACTTTATTTGTTTACCAATTGGACACCCTGGATAAAATCGCTTATACGGGCGAATTTTCCGATTTGTCCGTCACCAACGCCAAAGTAAAAGAATTAATGCCCGATTACTATGCGCCTACGGTGGCCGAAACCGGTGAAACTGATGAAATATTAGGACTTCGCTGTAAGAAACTTAAAGTAGTGCGCTCCGGCTATGTGCGGGCAGACACAGAGACATTTATCTGGGTTACGGATTCCATTGTATTTCCACCGGCACGCTATGATGTAACTACTGCGGATAACCGGGTAATAACGCCTGTCCCATTTTTAATCGGGTATCCGAACGGCACGGTTATGCGTTTGACCTATACTGCCGACAGTATGCGGGTAACCTATGAAATTACCGAAATGCAACAAGTGCAATTGCCGGATTCTCTTTTTACGCTGCCACCGGATTATGAAGTCAGGTAATTGGTGTGCACTGATAGCGATTGTCCTGGCGTGCAATGCCTTGCCTGCCCAGGGAGATTCACTGCGATTACTCGCATCGGGCATACCTTCCAACCTGCGTGGAGTGTCTATTGCCCCGGACCAAAGCATCTGGGTGAGCGGCAGTAACGGTTATATCGGCCGGGCTGCTTCTCCGCATTCCCAATGGCACTTCTTTCACATACCCTCCTTTGAAACCGCTGAACTCAGAGACATTCACGCCTTTGATTCGCTGCGGGCTATCGCACTCAGTTGCACTCGACCGGCTGCCATATTAAAAACCTACGACGGCGGTCAACACTGGAAGATTTGTTACGCATCAGCGGACTCCAATGTGTTTTTGGATGACTTTGATTTTTGGAGTAATGGAAGGGGCATTTGCCTCGGCGATCCGGTATCCAATGCATTTTTAATTCTTTCCACCACCGATAGCGGCGACACATGGCGGGAGGCAGCTATTGAAAACCGACCTATAGTTCCCGACAGCACGTATGCTTTTGCCGCCAGCGGTTCCGCCATGCAGTGCATTGCTGACGGCGAGGTGTTTTTTGGAACCGGCGGCAAGGAGGCATTGCTATACAGCTCCACCGACTATGGAACAACATGGAAACACGAACAGACTCCCATGCTCTCCGGTACTGCGAGTACAGGAATATTCTCGGTGGATATTTCGGATGCGAAATATGCCTGTATCACGGGTGGCGATTACGCCAAAGCCGATCAGGCATTCCATAATTTCTATTTCAGAAGGCGCAACGGCAAATGGAAAGCAGCTACCATTCCCCCGCAAGGATATATGTCGTGCGTGAAACGTATCCCCGGAGATAAAGTAATCACCTGCGGCACCAACGGAGTGGCTATTGCTAATACGGAAGAGTTCCGGTTTGAGAAAATTTCCGGGGAGGTGTATAACACGATTGCCTGTAATTTTTCGCATGGCCTGGTTGTTCTCGGCGGCAGCAATGGCAAAATTGCGGTTTTGAATTATTAATTTTAAAGTTTAAATAAATCACTGCAAAGAGCGTTTTATCGCAAATGAAACATATAGCATCATCACTGGTAATCGGCGTAGCAGTTATTATCACTGCTTTAGTCCTCGGCAACTCATTTAAAGACAGATATGCCTACCAGGACACCATTACGGTTACGGGCCTTGGCAAACAGAATTTCACCAGCGACCTGGTGGTATGGACGGGTTATTTCACCCGCAAGAGCGATGCGATTGCCTCGGGTTATACGCTGTTAAACCAGGACAGGGAAACGATAAAACAATACCTTGCCGACAAGGGATTGACGCCTGAGTCCATCGTATTCTCATCGGTGGAAATCAACCGCGATTACGAGAGTTACTACGATGAAAAGGGCAAGTACATCAGCAGGTTTACCGGTTATAGTTTAAGCCAGAATGTAACCATCGAATCCAACGATGTGGAACGTGTCGAGAATATTTCCAGAGAGGTAACCGAATTGCTGAACAAAGGCGTGGAGTTTTACAGCAACGCACCGGATTACTATTACACGAAGCTGGACTCATTAAAATTGAATTTGATAGCAGCGGCAACAGATGATGCGACTAAACGGGCAACCAATATTGCGGAGAATGCAGATGCGCATTTGGGTGCGCTCAAATCGGCAAGCCTCGGCGTCTTCCAGATAATCGCCCAAAACTCCAACGAGGAATACTCCTGGGGCGGCGCTTTCAATACGTCTTCAAAACGAAAAACCGCCAATGTTACAGTGAAATTGGAATTTGAAGTGGATTAATTGTTTTTCATCGCCTCTTCCCGCATTTGGGCGCTCAGTTCCTCTCCCAGGAAATTATCAATCAAATGATGTATCCAGTACAACACAGGTGTCAGTATTACCGCGGCGGCAATTTTATAACAATAGTTTACTGTTGCCACGGCAAGCCACAGCCCAATGCTCCAATGCTGGGGGCCGATGACAAAGGCGATGTATAACACGACGACGCTGTCAATCAGTTGGGAGACCACCGTGCTGCCCGTTGCACGCAACCAGATTCTCCTTTCGCCGGTAAAGATTTTGATGCGGTGAAATATCACCACATCCACCAACTGCCCGATTAAAAAGGCAGTCATCGAACCCACTATAATCCACATTCCCTGGCCGAAGATTGCATTGTAGGCCGCCTGCATATCGGGTACGCCTGCCTCCTGCATGGAACCCGTCCAGAAAGCAGCCGGTTCCATGTGAATGGCTAAATACACCATCAGGAAAGCGTAGCCGATCAGCAACACCGTCAGCAAGGAGAGTTTGCGCACTCCTTTAATCCCGAAATATTCATTGATAATATCGGTGAGAATAAATATAAACGGCCACAGCAAATTTCCCACAGTAAAGTTCAGGGTACCCTGTTGACCGAACAGGTTCCAGTTCCAGGGCTTCATCCCGAGTGTGGATTCCAAGGCAAAGATTTTCACCCCCAAAAACTCTGCGATGATTGCATTGGTAATAAAAAACGCCGCTAATACCAGCATGAGTATAGATGCCTTGTTGCGTGTGGGTAAATGATTTAACTTTTCAGGTTTTGACATTGTATCACTTGTGAAATTTAGGAAAAAGTTTGCCGGTTGTCAATGTATAACTTTTATATTCCCCGTATTTTTCAAGAAGCATCTGCTCCTCATAACTGCTCTTTATCCAAAATAATACTATCAGCCCAAGCGCCAGGCATAACAATGCAACACTAAAATGGATGCACAATCCGCCGGTTGCCGTCAGGATTATTCCGGAGTAAATCGGGTGGCGGACAATTTTAAATACACCGTGCGTAATGAGCCTGCCCTTTGCTGCAGGTGTGGGAACAGCCCGCAAGTTACTGCTGAGAGTCCGCATCGCTACCAGGGCGAAGACGATTCCGGCAATAGAAAGAATCAGTCCTGTAAATGCCAGCCAGGTCGGGGTGTTTTGCGGCGTCAAAAAGAATACAATGCCATATCCGCACAGCAATACAAATTGTATAAGTACCAGAAGTATATCCTTTTTCTTTGGCTGCGGCATGTGGTTAACAAATGCGAATTTAGAAATTTCATTTTTGAGGCGGATTATTGTCCTAAATTTGCACCCGCATTATGAGTTTAGAAACAGAAATACAGCGGCGGCGCACCTTCGCCATCATCAGCCATCCCGACGCCGGCAAGACCACACTCACCGAAAAATTTTTGCTATACGGCGGGGCTATCCAGGTGGCGGGAGCGGTAAAAAGCAATAAGATTAAAAAGAGCGCCACTTCTGACTTCATGGACATTGAACGGCAACGGGGCATTTCTGTGGCTACTTCGGTCATGTCGTTTGAATATGGCGGTACCCAGATAAATTTGCTCGACACTCCCGGCCATAAGGATTTTGCGGAAGATACCTATCGCACACTGACGGCCGTTGACAGTGTAATCCTGGTGGTGGATTGCGTGAAAGGCGTCGAGGAGCAAACCGAGAGGCTGATGCAGGTATGCAGAATGCGCAATACGCCTGTAATCATTTTTATTAACAAGATGGACCGCGACGGGAAGGATCCGTTTGACCTGTTAGACGAACTGGAATCTAAACTCAGAATAAAAGTGCACCCGCTGAGTTGGCCGGTGAATATGGGAACGCACTTTAAAGGCGTGTACTCCATCCACATGCAGCAGTTGAATCTTTTCAGACCGGGATCACAGACATTAGATGCGGATATTATCACTATTGAAGATCTCAACGACCCGCAACTCGATACACGCATCGGCACGAGAGACTCGGAGCAACTGCGTGAAGATGTCGAACTGATAACAGGCGTTTATGGCCCGTTTGACAAACAAGCATATCTACAGGCGGACATAGCGCCGGTATTCTTCGGCAGCGCCATCAACAATTTCGGCGTACAGGAATTGTTGAACACGTTTATTCAGATAGCGCCCCACCCGCAGGGCAGGGAAGCCGAAAGCCGCTTTGTTCACGCAAACGAAAAGTCATTCAGCGGGTTTATTTTTAAAATTCACGCCAATATTGATCCCCGGCACCGCGACCGGATTGCATTCTTAAGAGTGGTGTCCGGCACTTTTGAGCGCAACACATTCTACTACCATCCCCGATTGAACCGGGAGTTCAGGTTCAACAATCCCTACACATTTATGGCAGCCAGTAAAGACATTGTTGAAACCGCTTATCCGGGAGATGTCATCGGGTTATACGATACGGGAAATATTAAAATCGCCGATTCTTTTACCGAAGGCGAAGCACTGTATTTCCGCGGTATCCCGAATTTTTCTCCCGAAATATTCAGGGAGCTCATCAACCTGGATCCGATGAAATCCAAACAACTGGATAAGGGCATTTCGCAACTCACGGAGGAAGGGGTGGCGCAGTTGTTCACGCTTGCAATGGGTAATAAGAAGGTGGTCGGCGCCGTCGGCGATTTGCAATTCGATGTGATCCAGTACCGCCTGGAAAATGAATACGGCGCCAAATGCCGCTTTCAGCCCATTGCCATGCACAAAGCATGCTGGATAACGGCAGAGGACAAAAAGAAATTAAATGAGTTTTCCCGTTTAAAATCCGACTTTATCTATTTGGATAAGGACGGCAATCCCGTTTTTATGGCCGAGACCTCCTGGGCGCTCAATGTCGCAATTGAAAATAACCCGGGAATAACATTTCACACCACCACCGAATTTAAAACGGCAGCGGTATAATTTACAGGCCGGGCTTTTTGCGCAACCGCTTTTTTTCACCGGCAATTTTTTTATCTGCCAACCGCTTTTCCTTAACGGACTTCGGCAGCGCCGTGGCCTTTCTTTTCCTGGGTTTGTGCAATCCCTGCCGGAGTAGCTCCAATAATTTTTGAGTGGCAATCTCCTTATTCTTCGACTGCGACCTGCTGCTTTCGCATACCACCCGCACCTTGCCTTCTGCCGAAATTTTATTCTTTAATTTCACCTGCAATAGCGACTTCTCCTCTTCCGATAACAGGTCGCTTCCCGATATATGAAAAATTGCCTCTACCCTCGTCTCCACCTTGTTTACATGTTGACCACCCTTACCGGCACTGCGGGAGGTCTTAAATTCAAACTCATTGATAATTGCATTCGTAACCGGCATCGCTGAACACTGTATATCAAAATTAAACCGTGTTTTCAAATAATGGTATTGCAATATGCACGATATCCTTTTCAGAGGGTAATTCAATGTCAGATTGACAAGCTCAACTTCACGTAATAAGCCCTGCCCGCCTGCGGGAAATAACCGTTCATTTCACGGTAGCTGCCCTCGTAATAATAGGGATATACCCACGCATTGGATTCATAGGATGCGTCGAAGAGATTCGAAACTAAAAAACGCATGTCTATGGCCGTGTTACCTGGTGTAATACAATTGATGCGGAAACCTAAATCACTCACCGGGTATGGATCCAGGCTTCTTTCCGAGGTCTGCGTATTATCGATATACTGCCTGCCGACATATCGCGATGTGAGATCCAAATACAGGTTCCACTCCGCATTGAGATACATAAACGCCGGTACCATTTTATACTCCGCAACCAGGCCGCCGGTAACACGAGGTGAAAATGCAATGCTCGTGTTTTTATACGTTTCGGCAATTTGATTGCCAGAATCCCAGTCATCGATATAGTGCGTGTAGTCCCGTATGCGGCTTTCGCCGAAAGAGCCGTGCAGCGCTATCTCCAACAGCCTGCCAAATTGCTTAGATACGCTCAATTCCAACCCCGCCCGATAGCTGACCGGGACATTTACCCGTGTGTATTCGCCCACATCATTAATGCGACCGTCCAGCACCAACTGATCCCTGTAATACATGTAGTAAATATTCGGCTGTAACCGCCATCCGTCAATTTGCGCTTTAATTCCGAGTTCTATATTCATCAAATGTTCGGGTTGTGGTCTCGAATTGACAGAGGAATTCACAAAGTCGTCGCGGTTGGGTTCTTTCGAAGTGTAGCCCCAATAAGTATATGCGTTCAGATTGCGGTTAACCGTCCAGAATATGCCGATTTTAGGATTGATAAAATTGTAGAGTTGTGTCTGAGGAACCTCCTGCAGTTCGGCATCAAATCCGGTAAACCGGTAGCTGACATACCTCCATTGCACATCGGATATGATTTCCAACTTATCGGAGGGATAAACATGCCATTGTACAAAAGTATTCCCGTCTTGTTTTACGGCATCGTTGTCCGAATAGCGGAACGGCGGCACACCGACAGCGCCATAGTCTGTCCATATAATCTCATCGAAATGCCTGCCGAAGTATTTAAAATACGCACCTCCCAGTACGATTTTATTTTTTGCGTCAGCCAACCAGTTGTAATCCGTAATTATCCCGTAAAAATCATTTGACAGCCATTTTTGAGTAATCATATCCGACAAATACATGACCGAATCATTTACTTCCACGGGATTGATACCGTAACTCAATAAATCCTGTTGTTGTTCCAGTTGCTCGTAATATCCGTTCCCCGCAGTGTAATTAAAGGTAATATTCCAGTTGCCGTTATTGTTGAAAAAGAAATGGTGATGCCATTGCACGTGCGTTTGCGTGTAATTGTCGGTTTGATTTGCATAGGTGTAAGGGTTGAAGTTCCTGTTTGTCTCCAGTGAATCTTTAGGCACCCCTCCCCAACTTTGATACGTTTTCTCTTTGCCGCCGATAATATTGAGCACACTCTTATAATTATCCGATTGGTAGCCTGCGGTAAGAAAACCGGATCTGAGGTTGGCAAAAGACCTCTCGATAAAGCCATTTGCGTCGATATAAGAAGCAGAGCCTTCCAAAAACCAGTGATTCTTCATGCGCCCGGTAGCGAACTGCAGGCTGGTGCGAAACAGCTCAAACGAGCCGAATGAAGTGCTGAGCGTTGCACCGGCTTCTTCCTGCAAGCGGTTGGTAAACAGATTCACCGATGCGCCAAACACACCCGATCCGTTGGTGCTGAATCCGATACCGCGTTGTACCTGCACTGCATCTGCCGCCAGGGCAATATCCGGAATATCCACCCAATACGACTGCGCCGATTCCGCATCGTTAAACGGCACGCCGTTGATCGTAATATTTATTCTCGTCGCATCGCTGCCGCGGATGCGGATACCCGTATAGCCCACCCCGTTGCCGGCATCCGAAGTAGCAACGGCTGAAACCGTATTCTGCAACAATACCGGCATATCCTGTCCGTAGTTGTTTTCATTCAGCGCCTCGCCGTCGATTTCGGTATAGGCCAGCGGCGTTGTTGCGGTGGATTTAATGCCGTATATGGTCACCGCATCAAACTCAATATTCCTGTGTTTCAATACAAAAATTAATGAGGTATCGCCGTCGAGTTCGAGTAAATCGAACAGGGTATCGTATTCGATATGCGTAATTGTTATGGACAGATTTCCGCAGTTCAAAGCTAATTGAAACTTTCCCGAAGTATCCGAGACCAAAATAGTATCCGCATTGCCGGGGAAAACATGCGCATTGGCAATAGCCCTGTGGTCTGAGTCAACAATTTTTCCGGTTAAAATGCATTGTCCCGGAGCATCAAAGGATAATAATGCGGCACACAGTAAAAAGACGGTTATTTTCATAATCAGCGCTCATTGTACTTATTGCAAATGAGGCTTTTACAAGAAGCGGATCAACAATCCCTTCCCGGTATTACCCGGGCAGGTTCGATGGGTATAATCTCAGCCGCAGGCGCAGCACCCCATGAGATATGGCGCAAAGATAATTCCCCGGCGCCGCAAATCAAATAATCCGGCAGCAATTTCGAATAAGTGCGGTGGCAATTTCTAAGCGCTGATGTAAATTGCCGGAAATTTCAAAAAATTGTTTACCCTTCCGAACCAGGTGTGATTTATATATTGCATACAGCAAATCTCTTCTTCCCGGATCTTCCCGCAGCGGATCCTCTTCCCATTCCAACTCCGGTTTGCACAACAGGTACAAGCCATCGCCTGCCTGTTCCCAAAATGCATTAAAGCGGGGTTCTTCATAGCTGAACTTATCCGATAACCAGATAATCGTTGTCAGTATATCGGTATCCAGGATGATGGGTTGTGCAAGCGGAATTTTTGAATATGTGTCCAACTGTTGCCACCCGATATGCATCACGTCTTCCAACGTATATTTTCTGCAGAGACTTGCCAGGTATTTGCGTGCGTATTCCGGTTGAAGCGGCAAACACAACGCCCGGGCAAGCGCCTCTGCCAGCGTGGTCTTTCCGCTGGATTCAGGCCCGGTAATTATGATCTTATTGGATTTCATCGATATATACGTCGAGTTTTTTCCGCCACGCCATATAACCGGCTACGGCAATCAACAAAAATATGCCGTACTGCAAAGCAGTTACGTACAGATGTTTATAAATATACAGCGGAATGGAGGCGAGATCGCCGATTATCCAGAAAACCCAATGCGAGATATTTTTTCTCGCCATGAGGTACATGGCTACAATAAACAGGGAGGAATTAAATGCATCGGCCCAGGGCACATTGGAGTCGGTGTAGCGTTGCAACAGATAGCCCAAAATCAGATACATAGATGCGGTAATGAACGACATGACCGCAATTTGCCGCACTGTCGAAGTAACTATCACTGCCTTTGTGCCCGCATCTCTCCGCCGTCCGGATTGCATATTGCCGCCGAACAGCCAGAAATACCATCCATAAAGGCTGATGACCAGATAATACAGGTTGATAAATGCATCGGCATAAATTTTTGCATAGAAACAAATCAACACATACAAACCTACACTGATAATGCCGATGGGATACACGAGGATATGCTCCTTTTTGGCAAACCAAACGCTCAGCACGCCGGTAAAAGCGGCGATGCCCTCAATCCAAATACTTAATACAATTTCTTTTATGTCCGGCAATTTACAAATAAAAAAGGAAGGTAAAATTACCTTCCCGCATCAAAATATTCGCGAGTTATTAATTTCCGAACACCTGTTGCAGCAAATCGGTTACCCTGTGCGAAATATCATTCCTGATTTTTATCTCCTCCTCGCCTACCAGGATAAACAAACCGTTTAATCCCTTATTGGTCGTATAATTTGCCAGGTCGGTATCCACCGGGTCGGTGAAGGGTACGGAGTTGTACAGGTCAATCACATCTTCCCATGCCTGTTGCGCCCCCACGGATTCCAATGATTCCTGGATATCGGGTTTAAATGCGGTATATAATGCGGAGAAGGTATTCACCCGCAGGTAATTGGTTGCTGCCGTATCGGCGCCATTTAAAATGCCAAACGCATCATCGATGGTTATGTTCAAAATGGCGTCCCTGAATATGGGCGTTGCTTTCACCGCCGCATCTTCGGCGGCACTGTTTAGTTTTTGTACAAATGCATCTATTAGAATACTGCCGCCGGGCAGTGCATTCACTACCGACATCACGACAGAGGCCTCCTCGGGAAACGGGATTTTTATTTGCGGGTTTAAAAAATAACCGTTTGGCATTGAGCCGTTTGCTACGGCTGTATCCGTGCTGACGTTTAATGCTTCCTTCAACCCAGCCACCACCTCGGCTTCGGTGAGTTCCGGGTTCAGGTCGCCCAGATTCAGATTATCGCACGAAGCCAATACGGCGCAAAGGCTGATTGCGGAAAATAATACTCTGCCGGAATGGAACATAATACAAATTTTAATTGCATTACGAAAATAGAATATTATGCCAGAAATATTGATTTAAAAAAAAATAATTGTCAACTCATTACTTTTGACCAGCGATACAACGGCGACGCAATTTAACTACCTGACAGCCTTAGCAAACAATGCATACCGGTAAAATACGAGTGACCGCACTAAGTGCCATTGCCCTGTGGATTGGCGTTATAGCATTTGCACCCACGACCCGTTAGTACTCTCGGGTGAACAGCCCATCATCCCTGGGGACAATTCGAGCGTGTTATCGGAAGGAATCCCCTGCGACCCCGATACGAGCTACTTTGCGAATGATGTGCTTCCCATATTTGTTGGCAATTGCGCCATTTCGGGATGCCATGACAATGAAACGCATCAAAAGAATGTCATTTTAAGTACCTATGCGCAAATTATGGCGAGCGATGTATTGAAACCGGGCGATGCGACCAACAGTGATATCATTGAATTAATAAACGAAACGGATGTGGATTACAGGATGCCGCCTGTTCCCGCAATTCCACTGAGTGACCGGGAGATAGCTATACTGACTCAATGGATTGAACAGGGTGCATTAAATAACAGTTGCGGAGAGAATTGTGATACCTCCTATGTAACCTGGTCGGTAAGCATTGAGCCGGTGTTCAACAGTTACTGCACCGGTTGTCATAAAGCGACTTCGCCTGCTGCCGGCCTCGATCTCACCACATACGCAGGTGTGGCTGCTGTCGCCGCCGTTGGAAAATTATCCGGCGTATTCAATTACGAGCCGGGCTATCCCGCCATGCCCAAAGGCAGTGATAAACTATATGAATGTAAGCTTGTGAAAATCGAAATCATAATAGAAAACGGATACCCGAATAATTGAGGCGATTGGTAAATGATCAAATTCTTCCGGCGCAGTTACCTTACATGTTTCCTGCACGCCCGGTTACATACTACAAATCATTCACTTTAATAACAGTGTTACCTTTCTGCCACAACCGGCAATCAATTGACAGTAATTCAACAATTGAGTATTTTATTCTATACTGTAATTTGTATTTTTGAAGAGCAATTCAAAGAATGGAAAGAACGACACGCAGGGTATTTTCCCTGGCTCCGGCAGCGCTGTTATTTGCGGTATCAATATTTTACCAATCCTGTTATTACGATAATGCGGAAGACCTGATGGGCGATCAGGCGTGTGATACTGCAGCAGTGTCATACACATTGGATATCGTTCCGATTTTAGAGGCGAATTGCTATGAATGCCATAGCCAGGCAAATGCGCCCACAGAGGGCAGCGGTTATGTATTGGAAGGGTATGGATACATTGTTGATGTAATCGGCACCGGCCAGTTGGTCGGGGCGATAGATTGGTCCGGCAGTTTTGCCCTCATGCCGAAGAATGGCGCACAATTACCCGATTGTGAACGTGCCAAAATCCGCAACTGGGTAAATCAGGGCGCACCTAATAATTAAAATATGAAACCTGTTGTTATAATAGCGCTTTGTTGTGCGGCACTCGGCGGAGCGGCACAAACCGATTACGCTTACCAGACATTTAACGGACCGCGGATAATCAACGGCTATTCGGTGGAGACAAAACCACAGGGTGTGGCCACCTTCGTCATTTCCCATCGCTTTGGCGATATTTACCAGGATAATGCGGGCAGTATTCTCTATAATTTCTTCGGCTTTGACGGCGGTGCCAATATGCGTATCGCAATGGACTATGCACCTACCGGGTTTTTAATGGCCGGTATCGGCCGCAGCAGTTTTGGAAAGACTTATGATGTTTATCTGAAAGGCAAAATCCTGAAACAAAGCAAAGGAGAAAAACACATGCCCGTCAGCATTAGCGGCTATGTGGACTGCTCTGTAATCACCGATACGGGCAATGCGATAATGGACACCTATTTTGCCGACCGGCTGAACTACGCTTACCAGCTATTGATTGCACGCAAATTTAATGATGCTCTTTCTGTGCAGATATCGCCTACACTGGTACACAGGAATCTGGTGGCTACTCGTGACGAAAATAATGATGTGTTTGCCGTCGGCATTTCCGCAAAGTGGCAATTTGCAAAAAACGTCGCACTGAACGGCGAATACTATTATACGTTTCCGGGACAGTTGCCGGATGGATACGCAAACTACGCAGGTATCGGATTCGACTTCATCACCAAAGGGCATGTGTTTCAATTGCAGATTACCAACTCGCCCTATCTGACACCCACCTACCTGGTCGGCAACACCATAGGCAAAATTTTCGATAAGGACGCTGCAGGCAGGTTCGATTTAAATGTCCGCTTCGGGTTTAATATCGTCCGCGATTTTAAAATCGGCGGCCGGCAGTATTAACCCGGTTAACATCTTGTGCACCGAAATCCGCTGAAAGTAAAATTGTCTTCCTAATATTGTATTTGCAGTTAAAGAGCGTATGTTAACAGACTTTTTCAGGAACTTTTACGACAGGTGTATGTATCCATTCGCCAGCGCCTATCCCTTCCCGGTGAAAGTACTGGTAAACGGGTTGCGGCTAATTGCCCTGATGGCGGTTGCTCTGGTTGTATTTTACGTGCTGATTCTCGCCGGCGTTTTCGGTTTCATGCCGGGCAATGCCGACTTGCGGGACATTAAAAATTACACCGCATCTGCAATTTATTCTGCCGACAGCGTATTGCTCGGCAAATATTTTATTGAAAACCGCACCAATGCCACCTACGATCAACTGCCCGTCCATTTAATCGAAGCCCTCATCGCCACCGAGGATGCACGGTTTTACGAACACGGCGGCATTGACTTTTTGAGTTTTTTACGGGTGATGGTTTACTCAATTTTATTGAATGATGAAAGTTCCGGCGGTGGAAGTACCATTTCGCAACAACTCGCAAAAAACCTGTTTCAACGAAAAGATATTTTTTTAATCGGCATGCCGGTGAATAAGATGCGGGAAATGATGATCGCCGGTATGCTCGAAAATATCTATACCAAGGAAGAAATATTGACGCTCTATTTCAACACGGTACCCTTTGGCGAGAATTGCTTCGGTATTGAAGCCGGCGCATTGCGCTTTTTTAATAAAAAACCGAGTCAGCTTACGGTGGAGGAATGCGCCGTACTCGTCGGGTTATTAAAGGCCAACACTACTTACAATCCACGGTTGCATCCCGAAAATTCGCTGAGCAGAAGAAACACGGTAATTGCGCTTATGGCATCGCATGGCTATCTCACTAATGCAGTAGCCGATTCGCTGCAATCGCTCCCGCTGCAACTGAATTATAATAACGATACCGGCGCAGATGGTATCGCTTCCTATTTCCGCGAATTTCTGCGCATCTACCTGGAATCGTGGAGTAAGGGACAATCGTATCCCGACGGATCGCCGATAAATATCTATACCGACGGTCTGCGAATTTACACCACGATAGACTCCCGGTTACAGAAGATGGCGGAGGAAGCCATGCGGGAACACATGGCCTATTTACAACAACAGTTTATCTCCCATTGGGCAAAGAGCGAACCCTGGGGAAAGCACGAGCGAGTTGTCACCGATGCAATTAAACGATCGGATCGCTACCGGCACATGAAAAACGCCGGATACAGCGAAAAATCAATTTTTAAATTTTTTGAAGAAGAAAAAGTAAAGACGACACTTTTTTCCTGGAATGGCGATATTGATACGGCGATAACGCCTATTGATTCGGTAAAATATTCACTGAAGTTATTGCGTGCGGGTTTTCTGGCAATGGATCCGTACAACGGCAATGTGAAGGCATGGGTGGGCGGTATTGATTTCAGCACGTATAAATACGATCATGTAAAAGCGAAACGACAGGTGGGATCCACATTTAAACCCATTGTGTATGCCGCTGCGCTGGAGGCGGGTATCAATCCGTGTACGATGATTCCCAATGTGCTGCGCACTTACCCGGAGTACGACAACTGGAAGCCGGAGAATGCGGGCGGTGAATATGGCGGAGCGTATTCGATGAAAGGAGGCCTCACCTTTTCGATAAACACCATTGCCGTACAACTCGCCATGCAAGCCGGTATCGAACGAGTGATACAACTCGCCAGGGCAATGGGGATAACGGCTTCCATCCCTTCAGTTCCGGCTATTGCCCTGGGTACTACCGATATTTCCTTATATGAAATGATACAGGTGTACAGCGCCATTGATAACCGCGGCGTATGGACGGAACCCGTTTTTATTTCCAGGATTGAAAACTCCGCCGGCGATACTATTTATCTCAGTGAAAAACCAGATAAACGACAGGTATTGAGTCCGACAAATGCGGCTCTGTTGGTTGACATGATGCGCAACGTGGTGAATATGGGTACGGCATCGCGATTAAGAGGCAACTACGGATTGGGAAGTATCCCGCTGGCAGGAAAAACCGGTACAACGCAAAACAATACCGATGGATGGTTTATCGGCTTTACGCCGCGGTTAGTCGCCGGCGTATGGGTGGGCGGTGAAGATCCTACTGTACGCTTCAGAAGCACTGCTTTAGGGCAGGGCGCCGCAACAGCATTACCGGTTTTTGGAAAATTTATTTATAAAACGGCAAGGGAGCCGGCTACTAAAAAATACCTGTGGGGTAGTTTTAATACATTGCCGGATTCGGTTATGGCGCAATACGACTGCCCGCTCTGGATACCAGATACCATCCCGGTTGACTCATTGAATTTCTTTAAACGCATATTACACGACATTCGCAATTTTATGCGCACCGACTCTATGGATACAATCGAAGAGTTCAGTTTTCCCGGAGCAGAATAATGTGCATGGCCGGTTAAGACCTGAATGTTTGCCCGGAAATCATTTTATTATTGTAATTGGCACTTGTATTCAGTTCAAATAAAATCACCGTTTTAACGGAATTGAAATTAACTTAAATAAGGGCCCTGTTGGTGAAACATTGATGCGCTCCGGAATCGGTGGCGCCTATCGCATATTTAAATGTAAGTGGATGTTAATAGCCTGTTTTCCTTTAACCTCTTGTGTTGCACTTATCAGGGGAATTTAAAAAAAAAAATTGTAAATTGCTTCCATATAAAATAACTTTAGGTTTCAAATGTATAAAAAATATT
>CAZBHH010000021.1:0-45414 GCA_964492065.1 uncultured Chitinophagales bacterium
TCGGTTTTGTACTCCTGGCTTGTACTGCATCGGAATCGAAGGATTATACCGGATACCCGCAAATGGGGAAACAGGTAAGTCCGGGTGAAGAAGTGTATTTGCAGAATTGTATTCAATGTCATGGCAAGGATGGTAAACTCGGATTTGCCGGAGCGACCAATCTGAAAAAATCGGAACTCAGCCTGGAGCAGCGCATTGAAGTCATTTCGTTTGGGCGCAACCGGATGCAGGCATTTGATACCGTATTGAACCCTACTGAAATTCAAGTCGTAGCCGGCTATTTGGACAGTTTAAAACAAGGGGATTGAGCCAAACGGAATCATACCGGGTGTTGGGATTAATGTCGGGAAGTTCGTTGGACGGTCTGGACATCGCTTACTGTCATTTTATCCCGCGAGGAGATAGGTATGATTTCGAGATTATACATGCAGCTACCGTTCCGCTTTCCGAAAACATTTTAAATGACCTGAGGCTTGCAGCTACCGATAGCAGTTGCATCTCACAAGCCGACCTGACGTTTGGTGCATTTTGCGGCAGCGCAGTGTTGCAATTTTTACAAGATAATGCCTCTCCCTTCCCGGATTTTATCGGATCGCATGGCCACACTATCGCACATCACCCCGAAAGAGGGTTCTCTCTGCAAATCGGCAATGCGCAAAGTATCAGGCGATATGTACCCGTTCCGGTAATATCCGACTTTCGCAATGCGGATATTCAGGCGGGCGGGCAGGGCGCACCACTCGTACCGGTATGCGATGCGTTGTTGTTCAAAAGCTATTCCGTTTGCCTGAATGTCGGCGGTATTGCAAATATTTCATTTGATATAAACGGTGTGCGCTATGGTTACGATGTGTGCGCTGCAAATCAGATATTAAATGCAATTGCCCGCAAATGCAATATGCCCTTTGACGAGGGAGGGAAAATTGCCGCATCCGGAAATGTAAATCAGGAACTGCTCGAAGCCTTTGACACGGATGCTTTTTTGATGAAGCCATTCCCAAAATCGCTGGATAATGCCTATGTTAAAAAACATTTTATCGACCTACTTGAAAAATTTGATGTATCCTTGCCCGACCAGATGGCAACAGCAACGGAACATATTGCTCAGCAAATCGGCAAAGCGATACGCTCTGCGACCGGCAATGGCAGCGAATTGAAAATATTAATTACCGGCGGCGGCGCCTATAATACTGCGTTAATTAACAGGATTGCCGCATTGTGCAACACACAAATCGATTTACCTTCCGATGTGATTATTCAATACAAAGAGGCATTGGCGATAGCGTTGATGGCAGTTTTGCGATGGAGACATATACCCAACTTTTTTCCTTCGGTAACGGGCGCACGCACTGCAGTGTGCGGAGGAGTGATAACCCAATAGCATGCGACAGATACATTGTATTACGGGAGCAAACGGATTGGTAGGCAGTTACCTCGCCAGGTATTTATTGTCAAAAGGCGAGGCGGTGCGTGCCTTGCGCAGGGAAACCAGCGATATGAGATTAGTGGCCGATATTGCCGACGCCATCGAATGGCGAACCGGCGATATTACCGATGTGGACGCTTTGGCCGACGCCTTGGAAGGCGCCGATTATGTGTATCATACGGCAGCAGTTATCTCCTACGTGAAGCGGGATTACAATAAACTGATGCATGTCAATGTGGAAGGTACCGCCAACGTGGTGAATGTCTGCCTGGAACTGCCGGTAAAAAAATTATTACATGTGAGTTCCATTGCCGCAATTGGCCGAACGGGAGTTGCAGATGAGTGGGTGAACGAGGCGAACCGCTGGGAGAAATCCAACAGCAACAGCGATTACAGCCTGAGTAAATACCTCGCTGAGCGTGAAGTGTGGAGGGGTATCGCCGAAGGCCTGCATGCGGTAATTGTCAACCCTTCGGTTATTGTCGGTTCTGGAAACTGGAACAGCGGCTCCTGCCGGTTGTTTACAACCGTGTACAACGGATTTAAATTTTATACCGAAGGCGTTACCGGTTATGTGGATGTGCGGGATGTAGTTGCAATTGCCTATCGCCTGATGCAAAGCGATGTCGAAGCCGAGCGGTTTATCCTGAACGGCGAAAATATAGTGTATAAAAATTTTTTATGGATGGTTGCCGATGCACTGCAGGTAAAGCGCCCTCCTCTCAAGGCAAATCAATGTATGTCTGAACTGGCATGGCGGGCAGACGCTATCCGCAGTTTGTTCTCTGCGCATACACCTTCCGTAACGAAGACGACTGCGAGAATTGCCAATAAACGTGTGTACTTCGACAGCGGTAAAATTCAGAGACAACTGAATTACACGTTTAACCCGGTAAGCAATGCCATTGCCGATACTGCCGCTGCATTTTTAACAGAAAAAAAATCGGGAGTGTATCACCCCGTACCGTTCAACTGATGCGCACAAATATCAAACACATATTCTTCGATCTCGATAATACACTTTGGGATTTTAGTACCAACTCAAAAGTCATAGTAGAAAAGTTGTATTTCGATTTTGATTTGCCCGGCAGGGGGATACCAAATTTTGATCAATTCTTTATCGACTATAAACAGCGCAACGAGTTTTTATGGGACGCCTATCGCCACGGCCGCAAGAGTAAAGAAGAAGTGCGGTTCGAGCGATTTTATACCACGTTGTTCGATTTCGGTATTGACAATCGCCACATCGCCATGCAGATGGCCGATTATTACATCAAACAGACAAGGCATTTGAAAGACTTGTTGCCCGGAACGGTGGATACCCTGCAATATTTGCACAAGAAATATTTGCTGCACATCATTACCAATGGATTTGAAGAAGTGCAGTGTTATAAAATTAAAAATTGCGGATTGCAGGAATTTTTTAAAACTGTCACCACTGCCGAATCCGCTCAATCCTTAAAACCCGACAGAAAAATTTTTGATACGGCATTGAGCAATGCCCGTGCTTCGGTACAGGAGAGTATTTACATCGGCGACTCGCCCGAAGTGGACGGCGTGGGCGCCATGAATGCGGGGATGGGATTCGTATGGTTCAATTACCTTCAGAATGAAAATACGTACGGTTTCGAAACGGCGATTTCCAACATTTCCCAATTGCGGGAATTATTGTGAATTGCAATGATAGCGCTATAATTGCTTGTAGCGGCGATTTGAAGTTTTCGCATCGCAATAGGGCAAAAAAAAAGATACTGCGCCACAGTATCTTTTTTTTAGTGTACTAATGATTTATTCCGTTTTAGCCGGTTTTTTTGCGCTCATGCCGATTGAAACGGTCTTTGCCTTGTCGCCCTCATTGCCCAAAGAACCGGCGGCGCTGCTGGCAGAGGTATTGCCCTTGCTGCTGCAACACGACTTTTTACCGCTGTTGCCCGCTTTGCATTCCTTCATCATTTCCGGGCTGCAATCTGCCGGGTTTGCATTTTGCGATTGATCTGCCGCATTAACGGTGATATTTGCCTTTGTAGTTTCCGTAGTTGTCGAATTGCTTTGAGCCATTGCTATTGCACTCATGGCAACTATCAGCGCAAGTGTTGTGAATAGTTTTTTCATAATTGTCGTTTTAAAAAATGGATTGATCTTTTGTTTTGTTTACTCTGGCGATAATTGTCTGGCCGCCTTTTACCTTATCGCCGATTTTTACATTTAATTGTGCATTCACCGGTAAAAATAAATCTACCCGCGAACCAAATTTAATAAATCCGAATTCGGCGCCCTGGGTTACATCATCACCTTCCTCCACGTAAAACTTAATGCGCCTGGCAACGGTTCCCGCAATCTGCCGCATTAATATTTCGACGTTGTCATCCTCGTCTTCGATAACAAAAGTAGTGCGCTCGTTGGCGGTGGATGATTTCGGGTTCCAGGCCAGCAGGTATTTCCCCGGGTGGTATTTAAAATATTTTACCTGGCCGCTGATGGGTGTGCGGTTAATATGGACATTTTTTACACTCATAAAAATGGAGACCTGGAGGCGCTTATCGCAAAAGTATTCGCTTTCATAGGTCTCTTCTATTACCACAATTTTGCCGTCGGCCGGAGCAATGATGGCGCCCTCTTCCTGGAATAAAATGCGTTTGGGGTTGCGGAAAAACATCATCGTAAATAATATGCCGCCCAGCGATACAATAAGGGTAACGAGGTGCAGCGATGAATTATCGGGAAATGCCGTATGAAAAAAGACATTTAAAGCCACCAGGACAAACAAAAACACAACTATGAGTTTTCTGCCTTCTTTGTGAATGAATTTTACCATTTCTGCTATGATTCCGATTGGCAAAGTTAATACAATTCGGTTCTCTTTTCGGTTCAGATCAGGCTGAGCCATGCATAGACAAAGGGTACGGCGATCAGCAGAGCGTCGAAACGGTCCAGGAACCCCCCGTGGCCGGGCAATATCTGGCTGCTGTCCTTTATGTGCAGGCTGCGTTTAAACATGCTCTCCGCCAGGTCGCCGAAGGTGCCGGCAATGCTCACCAGGGCGCCCGTGATGACCCATTGAGGGAGGGTGAGAGCGGTAGAATAATGTGATAAAACGGCCGCACAGGCCAGTGCAGCGACAAACCCGCCCGCAAAGCCCTCCCAGGTTTTTTTCGGCGATATGCGCTCAAAGAGCTTGTGTTTGCCAAACGCCCGCCCCGCAAAATAGGCAAAGACGTCGTTTGCCCAAATGATGCACAGAATGCCCAGCGTGATGAGCGGGTAAAAATTATCTGCCGAGATGGAAATGGTGTTGAGCAGTGCGAAGGGTATAACCACATATACCAGCCCGATAATTCTGAGGCCGATATATTGAAACGGATTTGGCCGGTTTTTATACAACTCCAGGATGACAATGCCCGCAAACAAAACAAAAAACAGGCTGTAATACGATGTGTCTATTACCCCATAGGCAATCAGTGCAATCAGAAAATAGACGATGGTACCCAGCGTGAGATTGCCCGCAATATGCAATTGTTGCTGAGGCGTTTCCCCTTTTAAGGGCGTAAGTATGCGCAGGTATTCGTATTGTGTCAGCATTGCCAGCAGGTAGAAACAGGCAGAAAAAGAATACGGGCTGATAAGTGTGCAACCGATAATTACCGCTGCGCCCAAAAGTGCCGTAATGAACCGCTGCCCTAAATTTGATAATCGCATATGTGTATTCCGCTGGTTATAGTTAATTCCGGTTGAAAAATAGTTATTCCAAAGTGTCGTCATTCTTGAATACAATTTCCAGTGCGTGCTCGGCTTGCGAGGTGTGTACCAGCAGCTCGATCTCGCCGGGGACAAAATTGACGTAGGGCGTACTGGTTTTATCCAGCATCACCACGTTAATGCCTTCACTTTCCAGTGCTGTTTTCATTATCCATGCTTTTGGTTGTTCGTCGGTTGTGAAGACGGCTATCCAATCCTTTTCCATAGTCGCTGACCTTGTAATAAAGTAAAAGAAAAAACAGGAACAGAGGAAGTGTCATTGCCGCCTGCTGCCAGCCCGACGGTTCTTCCCAATGTTTGGGTATCACCTCGATGTTGATCAGGTAAAAGGTGATTACCGCACCTGTATTATTGATGAAATGGGCGAATACAGGGGCTCTTAAACTTCCGCTCCACCCATATAAATATCCCATGACGGCGCCTAATAACAGCCTGGGGAAAAAGCCGAAAAATTGCAGGTGGATAAAGCTGAATACAAAGGCGCTGCTCCATACGGCGAGGTGGAGTTTGCCGCTGTGTTCGTAAATGGTGCGCTGCAATACGCCCCGGAATAACAACTCCTCGCCGACGGCGGCGACAATGCCGATGATAAAAATATTGATAAGCAATCCGCCGATGGTACTCGTTCCCAAAAAAGCATCCGTTTGCAACTGCGCCTGGGTTTCGAGTTTTTTCATGAGTGCTTCGGTTTCGGCAAATACACCCGGCAGGCTCAGCGAGGCATTCCACTCCTGCAAAAAACTGATGAGCGCCGTCGAGGAAAACATGAGCGCAATCATCAATAGCATCTGGCGCCAGCCCAACCCTTTGTTTAATCCCGTTGAAGCGATAACGGGCTTGTCCTGCAGGTATAAAAAAAATACGGGGATAACGATAAACCTGCCGACAGAGGAAAGCAGTTGAAATAATTTCAACGATTGTATCTGTACCGCAGAAAACTCGGCGGCAGATGTATAGGAGTCGATTTCGGTAACTAAGTGTTGAATGTCGCCCCGGGGCAGAATCAGGGAAGTGAGAAATAATGCCCCATAGCTGAGCAGAGATTCGCCCAGCAGATACAGCCCCAGAAGAATCAGTAATTTCCCGCCTAAGGGATAATGTGCAATCGCTCCACGCATCCTCGTAAAGTTACATACCGAAATTAAAAGGAAGGAGATACTTTCACCGGAACAGAATGGATAACAACGCTTCGAAGTCAAACGCTGTTGTATAATTTCTACCCGTATAATAATGCACCTGCAGTTGCAGGTCAAAAGAAGTTTCATCAATTATCCGGGATTCGATGATGATATTGCCGTATTGTTGTTCGGGCAATGCGGTGTCGGGATGCAGTTTGGGTTTCAGGTAATGCCGCTCAATGATTTCCACGTAGTCTTTGCGCAAAAAATGGCGGACATCGGATACGTAGGTCTTATAGTTGTGCGTCAGTATTTCCCACTTCCACGCATCGGCAATCATCCGGAATTCCCCGCCTTCAAAATACGCCGGCGTATAAGTGATGCGGATACTATTGCTGGCATTGTTGTGGCGGCGCTCGAAGATGTCGTTGATGCCGGTGTCGTCATGCAGGATAAAGTATTGGTAAAACATCTGCTTTATATCCGCATACCTGTCGGAAATTATCCACGATTGCAAGGCCTTGTTGAAGTCGGAATCCCGCTTTAACAACTCGTGCAGAAATGGCTTTGACGGATTGCCGGAAAATTCTAGTAAAGAGTTCAGTTCGTCGCTCATCCGGAAATGTTCCGTCAAAATTAAACTAACTTTGCGCCTGCTTGTAAAAAAACGGAAATTAAATGAAGTTAGCTGTTGTAGGTACCGGGTATGTAGGCCTCGTAACAGGCACCTGCTTTGCCGAAACCGGCAATCACGTGATTTGCGTGGATATCGACGCACAAAAAGTAGAGCGCATGCGCAATGGGGAAATACCGATTTATGAACCGGGATTGGAAACTATTTTCTCCCGCAATATTGAACAGGGCAATTTGCATTTTACCACCGACCTGGCCTATGCCGTTGAAAACAGCGAAATCGTTTTTCTCGCCTTGCCGACACCTCCCAACGAAGATGGCTCGGCAGATTTGCAATACGTTTTACAAGTATCCGAACAGTTGGGAAAACTGATTAAAGACTACAAAATTATTATCGATAAAAGTACGGTTCCCGTGGGCACCGCCGAAAAAGTGAGAGCGGTGATTGCGGGGCATTGCAAGGCGCCGTTTGATGTGGTCTCCAATCCGGAATTTTTGCGTGAAGGGGTGGCCGTAGAGGACTTTATGAAACCCGAACGGGTGATAATCGGCACAGAAAGCGAACGGGCGAAGGAAATTTTGAGCCGGCTGTATGCGCCTTTTGTGCGGCAGGGAAACCCGGTAATCTTTATGGATGAGCGCTCGGCAGAACTCACCAAGTACGCTGCCAATGCCTTCCTGGCGACGAAAATTACCTTCATGAATGAAATTGCAAACCTTTGTGAACTGTTGGGCGCCGATGTGGATATGGTGCGCAGGGGTATCGGCGCCGACTCGCGGATCGGCAAGCGCTTCTTGTTCCCCGGTGTGGGCTATGGCGGCAGTTGCTTCCCCAAAGATGTGAAGGCGCTCAATCACATCGCCGATCAGCAAGCCTATGATTTTCATGTTCTGAAAAGTGTGATTAAAGTTAACGAACGGCAACGCACAATTCTCGTCGAAAAAATTGTCAATAAATTCGGCGTCGATCTGAGCGGTATGACTATTGCCGTCTGGGGCCTGGCATTTAAACCGAATACCGATGATATCCGCGAAGCGCCCGCCATTTATTTAATTGATGCATTGTTGAAACAGGGCGCAACCATTCGGGTATTTGACCCCGAAGCCATGCATAATGTGCGCAAAATCTATGGCGATACGATACAGTTTGCAGCTAATGCTTATGATGTTTTGCAGGATGCCGATGCCCTGGTGATAATGACCGAATGGAATGTGTTCCGCTCGCCGGATTTTGAAATGATGCGCAGCCTGATGCGTCAACCCGTAATTTACGACGGGCGCAACGTTTTCGATTTGCACCTGATGCAATCACAGGGATTTTACTATGAAAGTATAGGCAGAAAAGTTGTGAAATAATTGAATTAATATCTAATATACCGACAACGTGAAACGCATTCTCATCACCGGCGCTGCGGGTTTCTTAGGATCCCATCTTTGCGATCGTTTCATAAAAGAGCAGTATCATGTAATCGGCATGGATAACCTGATAACGGGTTCATTGCGCAATATTGAACACTTGTTTAAGCTGGAGCATTTTGAATTTTACCACCACGATGTTTCCAAGTTTGTACATGTGCCGGGCAATCTCGATTACATTTTGCATTTTGCCTCTCCTGCCAGCCCTATTGACTATTTAAGAATGCCTATTCAGACATTGAAAGTGGGTTCGCTGGGTACCCATAATCTCTTAGGTCTGGCAAAGTCAAAGAGCAGCAGGATATTGATTGCATCCACCAGCGAGGTGTATGGCGATCCGCTGGTGCATCCGCAGAACGAAGCGTACTGGGGAAATGTAAATCCCGTCGGCCCGCGGGGAGTTTACGATGAGGCCAAGCGGTTTCAGGAAGCGATAACCATGGCATACCATACTTTTCACGGATTGGAAACACGTATAGTGCGCATTTTTAATACTTACGGCCCCCGTATGCGCCTCAACGATGGCCGTGCGCTGCCGGCCTTTATCGGCCAGGCAATCCGGGGCGAAAACATCACTGTTTTTGGCGATGGCAGCCAGACTCGCTCATTTTGCTATGTGGACGATTTGGTCGAAGGCGTTTACCGCCTGTTGCTTGCCGATTACACACAGCCTTTGAATATAGGAAACCCGGATGAAATTACCATTAAAGAATTTGCCGAAGAAATTATTTCACTTACGCAGACGCATCTAAGTATAGTGTACCGCCCTCTGCCCGAAGATGATCCGAAACAGCGCAGACCGGATATTTCCCTCGCAAAACAAATCCTGGATTGGGAGCCTAAGGTCACCAGAAAAGAAGGCCTGAAAATTACCTATGACTACTTCAAGAGCCTGCCGCAAGAATTGTTATACCAACAGTTATAACAGTTGTAAAAACCACATCGGCAACGCCGCTCCGGAAAGTGGAAATTAAGCCTTAGACGATTTTTTGCGCCGGGCAAAAAACAGGGCGAGACCGGCAAGCACTAAACCGATGCCTATATATCCCGGGATACCGAAACCCGCTTTCTGACCTTTCATATCAAATTTGAAAATGGCTTTTCCCAAAGCGTCTTTATCCACTTCGATATTGGCCGATTCGGCAGGGAAGCGCAAGTACGTGGTTTGCTGTAACTGGCCGCCGTATTCCAATGGCGAGGCGATATACATATACTCCTTTTCATTCAATTCGGTGAGGTCAATATTTTTGTCATCGGTTTCAATGATCCAGTTGCCCCGCTTATCTACCTTACACACGCCGTAGGCTTTCAGTTTCAATTGCCAACTGCGCTCCATTTCATTTTTTTCCAGGGAAAAATCGCCCAGGAAGTAAGCCGGCATTTCCCTTTCCATTTGCCTTTTTAATATTGCGGGGTTATTGCCGTAAACGGCAACCCAGTTTTGCCAGGAAGTGGCATCCATGGTCATCGATACGGTGATATTTGCATTGCCGAAGGCATCCAAATCCATTTCAATTTTTTGCTTCATAATTTGCTGGCCATATGCCAGTGAAGCAATACAAAACGTTAAACAAGCAATTGTGAGTTTCATTGTTTCTTTATTGTATTGATTGGTAAATAGCGTCAATTATTGAGGACATCTGGTTGTAAATATTTTGATTACAACCCACGGCTACAATCCGGTAGCCGTTGCCGGTAGCCTTGCCCTTGGCCTTCCAGACAAATACCCCATAATCGGACAAGGTTTGTCCGTAGGCAGTATTACCACTGAAATTATAACTCAATGTGCTGCCATAGGAGCTGAAATACTGTGCGAGTAAGTTCAGCGCATCTTGCATATTTCCGGCGGGCAGATCGTAAATGCCGATGTTGGTGCTTTGGTCGGGTGCAACAGCAGTGCCTGTCAGAATAGGTAATTCGGGATACGGATGGCTGTAGTATTGCCAGCCGGAGGGTATCATGGCTGAAAGAGGTCCCGGGGTTCGTTGTTGACTGGTATTGCCACCGCCGCCTCCGCCGTTATTGCCGCCGCCGCCTCCGCCGTTATTGCCGCCACCGCCTCCGCCGGTATTGCCGCCGCCGCCTCCTTGATTATATTGAACAGGACCCTGGTTTAGATTGGCATTCATCACGCCGAAATTCGCTGCGAGTTGATCTACCTTTTCACGCAGAAACTGATCGTCGGGTAAGGTCATGGGTACGGCGCCCTGCTGGTTTAAAGCGTGAATATCTACCATTGTGTACCGCGGGTCGCCGGCAGAAGCTTTTTGAAAAAATTCTTCTAATTCTTTCATCCCTGTATTAAATGCACTCTCAACGTCGGCGATTTGGCCTAATCCCTCGCCGCCGATACCGGTCGCCTCAATGGCGTAGTATTGATTTGCCATTCTGAAACCCGGATAGGCATGTCCCGGAATTAAAAATATAATCGGGTCTATACCTGCATGCGACAAAATGCTGGCGTAGAGAATACTCAGTTCCAGGCATAATCCGGTGTTGCCGGTAATTACTTCGCGGGGCAGCCGGTTCTGCTGTGAGAACGACTGCACATCGTCAAGGGAAGATGGAACTCCCTTGGTTCCGCTATATACCATATGCGTCATCAGTGTAGCCTGATAAATGCCGGCGAGAAAACGCACAGCTTCCTTCGGGTCATTTGTTACCGATGCCTTTTCGCCTTTCAACACTTTTTCCTGCAGTATTTGCGTGTAATAACCGACAATCGGGTCATTGGGGGTTACGTAACAAGCCAGTAACGCATCGTTGCTGAATACATCACCCCATCCCAATATCTCTTCTGCGGGTATATTGGTAAACACGTATTTATTGCGATCGGTAATCTTGAATGCAAAACTTTCTTCAATAATATCATCGTCCGATGCGCCATCCCAGGAAACCTCTATTTCCGCATTTTCAGTGGTTTCATTGGTCTTTTTCGTAATATCGTCATTGAACTTCGGATAACAAACCACTACAGCGGATTGATCGGGATACATCTCGCCGATCACCTCTAACTCAGTCCACTCGATATATCCCGGCACCTGGTATCTGACAGTTACATCTTCCAGCTTGGCTTTGGACGTGTTGGTGAGTTTCACTTTAAACAGGTAATACTTGCCGTTTAACGCATCCTTGTTGGAATACACGTTGTGCGCTGCCGGCATAATGAAACTCGTTTTTACAATTTCGAGATCCAGGTCCCCTTTGCCGCCGCCGAGCGATATCGGGAAAAACAGGGCGGATGCGACAAGCGCAAGCCCTGCAACTATAAGGATAACAGGTAACAGTTTCTTCATAAATTCAAGATTAGAAAAACTAAAATAAAGTATTTATTTGATTCTATTTATTTTATTTATTCAAAAGTATCCGAAAAGTTGAAATTTGGGAAAGGATGTTACCTACTTAATATAGTAGGTTGTTTCCGGGGTTGCAGTATTCCCGATGCATTAAAACGGCAATGCGCCGGTTTTCGGCCCTGGCGATTTCATGGTAACGATTGCTTGTACCCTGCGGTTTTCCACGCTCACTGTCCGGTAGGGGGCCACAATGAAATACATGAATCGCAATTACTCTAAATTTGCAACATGCGACATGTCGAAGCCGCCAGGCGTGTATTGGAATTTGAATCACTGCAAATACAGCGCTCCATCGCTCTGTTGGATGCGCAGTTTGACAATGCGGTCGACTCTATCCTCGAATGCAAGGGTAAAGTGGTAGTATGCGGAATCGGCAAATCGGGGAGCGTCGCACAAAAAGTAACGGCCACGCTGTGCAGTACGGGAACGGAAGCGGTTTTTTTGCACGCCGCCGAAGCCATCCACGGCGATATAGGCATATACCGCCGCGGCGATATAGTCGTTTTTTTTACCAAGAGCGGCACTACCGCCGAGATGCTGCAGCTCATCCCGTTTTTTAAGGAGCGGGAATCGAAGATTATCGCCGTCACCGGCAATATGCATTCGCCGGTTGCCAGGCAATCGGATTTTATCATCAACGCATCGGTGGAACGAGAGGCAGACACGCTCAACCTGGCGCCGACGGCATCATCAACAGTGGCGCTGGCATTGGGCGATGCCCTGGCGGTGGCGCTGATGCATGCCCGCGGGTTTGGCGAACGGGATTTTGCTCGCCTGCACCCCGGCGGTCAACTGGGTAAAAACCTCCTGCTGAAAGTGTCCGATGTGATGCATCCTACCCAACATATCGCCACCGTCGATACGACCACAAGCCTTCGCGATGTGATTATTGCCATGACAAAACACAATTTGGGCGCCGCCTGTGTCGTCGATGCCGACGGCAGTTTTGCCGGGATAATAACGGATGGCGATGTGCGCCGCATCCTCATTCACACAACGGACATTAATTCGATATCCGCCCAGTCGATGATGACTGCCAACCCGGTGACTGTCGCTCCCGATGCGCCTTTAAAAGTTGCCGTTGATCTGATGGAAAACCGCTCTTCGCAATTGTCTGTCCTGCCGGTAATTGACGCTGGGAAATTGATGGGGCTGATACGCATCCACGACGTGTATCAGAAATAGCCTATTCAAACAGGATTAACACGTGATTTTTATCTACATTCTGTCCCTTCTGTACTTCTATACTCTTGATGACGGCATCGCCCGGCGCTTTTAACACGTTTTCCATCTTCATAGCTTCCAGCACAATTAACCCGTCGCCTTTCTGTACGCTCTGTCCCGCCTGCACCCGGATATCCAACACCGATCCCGGCATGGGCGCTTTTAAGTCACTGGCTTTCGCACTGTGAGCGGCGTCAAACCCCATTTGCTCCAAAAGCAAATCCAGTTTTTCTTTTAAGCGGACTTCGTAAGTGTTCTGATTGATGCGCAGTATAATTGTCTTTTGCGCCGCATCGATGCGCACCACTTCCGCATTGTAGGACCGCCCCTTGTCCAGCACATGGTAAAACCGGTCGCCGGTTTGAATTATCTCCGCAATTACCGATTCGCCGTCAATAGTTCCGCTTTCTATTTCAAATGAGGTGTTTTCGTTCACTATCGCTTTTGCCATATTAACACATTTTAATTTCCCGTCGTGGTAAATTCGCAATACCAATACATCTAATCGGTATCTTTGCCGGTCTGTTATAAAATTCAAAACTAAACTTTTCGTAATGAAATTCAGAAATATCGTTTTACTCGCCGCAATTATTCCGCTATTGACTCAATGCGATGAAACCAAAAAACTGTATAAGTCGGAGGACTATCAGGGTGATGTTGATACCAGCTACACGGATTGGTACGAAAGTGAAGATGAATATTACGATGAGGGAAGCGATTACACTTACGACGATACCGACTATTGGGAGGCTGACACCATCAGCCCCTTCAGCGATGTCGTCTATCGGGCGAGCCATACACGCATCAACGACCTGCTGCACACAAAACTCGAAGTGCGCTTCGATTGGGCAAAGGCGTACTTGTTCGGCAAGGCAACGTTGACGTTTAAACCGTATTTCTACCCCACTTCCCAATTGGTTTTGGATGCAAAGGGAATGGATTTGCATTCTATAGCAATGGTTACTGCCAATGGCAATACGCCACTGCAATACTCCTACGACAGCTTGCAAATTACCATTGATTTGGGCAGGAAATACAAGAGGGAAGAGACCTATACCATTGCGATTGATTACACGGCCAAACCCAATGAACTTCCCGAAGGCGGCAGCCTGGCAATCACTTCAGACAAGGGTTTGTATTTTATCAATAACGATGGCAGCGACCCCAATAAGCCTATGCAAATATGGACACAGGGCGAAACCGAATCCAATTCCGCATGGTTTCCCACTATTGATAAACCCAATGAAAGAACAACGGAAGAAATCTATATCACCATAGAAGATAAATACAGGACGTTGTCCAACGGCCTATTGATGTCTTCAAAAAAGAATGCCGACGGCACCAGGACGGATTACTGGAAAATGGATAAGCCGCATGCGCCGTATTTATTTATGATGGCAATCGGCGAATACGCCGTAGTCAAAGATTCGTGGAATGGCCTGGCTGTCGATTATTATGTGGAACCCGAATATGCACAATACGCAAAAGACATTTTTGGCAACACGCCGGAGATGATGACCTTCTACAGCAAGATTCTCAATTACACATTTCCCTGGCCCAAATACGCCCAGGTGATAGTGCGGGATTACGTGTCGGGAGCGATGGAGAATACTACTGCAACCGTACACGGCGAATTCGTGCAGCAAACCGACCGCGAATTGCTGGATGGCGATAACGAAGATGTGATCTCTCACGAATTGTTCCACCAGTGGTTTGGCGATTTGGTTACTACAGAATCCTGGAGTAACATCCCGCTGAACGAATCGTTTGCCACCTATGGCGAGTATTTATGGCGTGAATATAAATATGGCCGCGACTATGCAGACGAACATTTGCAGCAGGATTACGACAGCTATATGAGCGAATCGCAATCCAAAATGGAGAATATGATACGCTTCGATTATGCAAGCAGGGAAGATATGTTCGATTCGCACAGTTACTCAAAAGGCGGTTGTATTTTACACATGTTGCGCAAGTACGTCGGCGACGATGCGTTCTTCACTGCGCTGAATAAATACCTCACCGACAATGCATACCAGAGCGTTGAAATCCACAACCTGCGCCTGGCTTTTGAAGCGGTTACCGGCGAAGACCTGAACTGGTTTTTCAATGAGTGGTTTTTCAACTCCGGCCACCCGGTTTTATACGTAGCTTATGGCTACGACGAAGTAACCGGTAAGGCAAGCGTGAGCGTGGAACAACTGCAATCCGATCCCGCCCCGATTTACACCTTGCCCGTCGATGTGGATGTTTACGTGAATGGCGTCGCTACCCGGCACCGCATAGTGATAGAGAGGCCTTCAGAAACATTCTTCTTCGATGTGGAAGCCCAGCCGGATTTTATAAATTTTGATGCGGAAAATATGCTGCTGGCAGAGATTACCGATAATATGGCCTTTGAAGAACAGTTGGCGCAGTACCGCTTGAGCCCGTTATATCTCGACAGGTACAATGCTTTGACGCAAATTGCCTATTCACAGGGCTATTACGACGAAGCAATTGACGCCGTCACCCGTGCGCTGGATGACCCCTCTGCAGAGATTCGCCGCTTTGCAATCGATACGATTCAAATAGACGTCAATACGCCACAGTCATTAAAAGATAAAATTGTAATGATGGCCTCCGCAGATAAAAACAGTAGTGTGCGCTCGGCTGCAATTGACCGGTTAACGGAATTAAATCTCCCAAATGCCGAAGAGATTATTCGCTCTGCACTGAACGACAGTGCATATAGCGTAGTGGGTTCCGCTTTACGGCAATTATATGAGCTAAATCCCGAAGATGGATTGGAAGAGGCGAGAAAATTCGGCAATGAAACAAGCATTAATATCCTGTATATCGTCTGGCAGATTATTGCCGAAAGAGGCGATGAAAGCGACAGTCACCTGTTTGAATCCTCTGCTAAAAATTTCTCGGGATGGGAGAGATATTATATTCTCGATTCCTACAGTGCTTACCTCGAGAGGATACATAATTTTGAAATAATCAAAAACGGCGTCGATTATTTAGCCGGTATCTCAATGGATGATTCGGCCGGTTGGCTCGCATTTTTCTCCACGAGTTACCTGACGGGACTAAATACTTACTACACGGAAAATATTGATGCGCAGGATGCGGCTACCCGGGAGGTATGGACTCAGGCAATTTCCTATATCGGCGATGTATTGGCGCAGATAAGTGGCAGCAGTGATTATTAACTTTCTTCACCGTAATGCGACAGCAGACACCTGCTGTCGCATTTTTTTTATTCCGGTATTGCGTATTTTAAATATTCAATTAGCCCGGGCATCTGAAAATAAATGGGTGCATATCGCAATTGCGCTAAAACAATTCGCGGTACACTTCTTCCATTTTCCCCGGCGCCCGCACCTCGATTTGATATTTATCGGCCCGTATGCTGCGCATATTGTGTTTTGAAATAACAATGGATTGCATTCCCAGTTTCTCCGCTTCGGTAATGCGTTGTTCGATGCGGTTTACTGCACGCAATTCGCCCGACAACCCCACTTCGGCGGCAAAACAATATTGCTGTGGAATGGGCACGTCTTCGAATGAAGAAATCAGCGCACAGGCAATTGCCAGGTCCATGGCGGGATCGTCCACTCTGAACCCGCCGGCAATATTTAAAAATACATCTTTTGTACCGAATTGCAGCCCGCCTCTCTTTTCCAATACGGCCAGCAGCATGTGCAGGCGCCGCAGGTCAAAGCCGGTAACCGTTCGCTGGGGATTGCCATAGACCGCCGGTGTTACAAGCGCCTGTACTTCAATTAACATGGTGCGCAAGCCCTCCATGGTCGCACCGATGGCCACACCGCTCACCGGCTCGTCTTTTTGCGTGATCAACAGCTCACTCGGGTTATTTACCTGTTTCAACCCGTCGCCTTCCATCGTGTAAATACCGATTTCACTGGCGGCGCCAAAGCGGTTTTTTACCGTGCGCAAGATGCGATGCGTATAGTGATGATCGCCCTCGAACTGCAATACCGTATCCACCATGTGCTCTAATATTTTCGGCCCGGCGATATATCCCTCCTTATTGATATGCCCGATGATGATGACGGGCGTATTGCTCTCTTTGGCGAAACGCTGTAATTGCGCTGCGCATTCCTTGATCTGCGAAATACTGCCGGCTGCCGCATCGACAAAATCACTGCTCAGCGTTTGAATGGAATCCACAATGAGCATTTCCGGCTGCAGTTGTTTTATCTGCTTAAACAATACGGACAGCGCTATCTCCGTGCTGATATACAATTCGGGATTATTGCCCGCAATTCTGTCGGCACGCATTTTTATTTGCTGCTCGCTTTCCTCACCGCTGACGTATAATACCTTAATCCCCGAAAGCCCCAATGCGAGTTGTAACAACAATGTGGACTTGCCGATGCCCGGCTCGCCGCCGATGAGTACGATAGAGCCCGGTACTACGCCGCCGCCCAGTACCCGGTTGAATTCGCTGTCGGCAGTAATGATGCGATCGTTTTCGGCAGCGCTGATATCGTCCAGCAATTGAGGCGCATTGCCTTTCTTTTTTGTATCCTCCTTCCACACTTCTTTTTCCCCTCCGCTAACCAACACCTCTTCCACGAATGTATTCCATGCATGGCAGTTCGGGCATTTCCCATTCCACTTGGGAGATTCGTATCCGCAGTTCTGGCAAAAAAAAGCTGTTTTGGTCTTTCCCGTTTTCAAAAAAAATGGCTATTATCTTTACTGCGAAATAACTAAATTCAAATTCAATAATATTGCAACATGGGCAATACCGAAACATTTATCGACGAAATTACGAAGGGATATTCTTTTAAAGGCGATTATATTACATTGGGCACGGCGGTTTTGGATGGCAATGCCTTGCCGGCAACGCCCGTTTCAATTCCGTTATCCACCATCAACCGGCACGGCCTGGTGGCAGGCGCCACGGGTTCGGGAAAAACAAAAACTTTACAGGTGTTATGCGAACAGTTGAGCGATAAGGGAGTGAGTGTGTTGATTATGGACATCAAGGGCGACGTCAGCGGGATGGCACAGCCGGGCGCCCCGAATCCAAAGATCGATGAGCGCATGCAGAAAATTGGCATGGCGTGGAAACCCACCGGGTATCCCGTCGAGTTGATGAGTATTTCCAATGACCGCAACGTCATGTTGCGTGCCACCGTCTCCGAGTTCGGGCCGGTATTGTTTTCAAAAATCCTGGAGCTGAACGATATACAACAGGGCGCCGTAGCCCTGGTGTTTAAGTACTGCGACGATAAGGGGTACCCGCTGTTGGATTTAAAGGATTTCCGCAAGACCTTGCACTATCTCACCAATGAAGGCAAAGACGAAATAGCAGAAGAGTACGGAAAAATCAGCCCTTCCTCCGCCGGCGCCATTTTGCGCAAAGTGGTGGAAATTGAAGAGCAGGGCGCCGATAGATTTTTTGGAGAGCGCTCATTCGATGTCAGTGATTTGGTGCGCACCAACGACAAAGGCCAGGGATTTATCTCCATACTGCGGCTGAATGATATCCAGAGCCGGCCTAAACTGTTTTCCACGTTTATGCTGAGTCTGCTGGCCGAAGTGTACTCCTCCTTTCCCGAACTCGGCGATAAGGCAGCGCCCAAACTCGTCATGGTAATCGATGAAGCGCATCTCATTTTTAATGAAGCCTCCCGCACCCTGCTCAATCAGATAGAAACCATTATTAAACTGATACGCTCCAAGGGCGTCGGCATATTTTTCTGCACCCAACTCCCGACCGATGTGCCGCCCGAAGTGCTCAGCCAGTTGGGATTAAAAGTGCAACATGCGCTGCGTGCCTTTACCGCTAACGACCGCAAGGCGATAAAACTCACCGCCGAAAATTATCCATTGACGGATTATTACCAAACCGATGTGTTGCTCACCAAACTCGGCATCGGCGAAGCAATCATCACCGCATTGAATGAAAAGGGTGTCCCGACGCCTTTGGTGCATACGTTGCTGCGTGCGCCGCAATCGCGGATGGATGTGCTGACAGATGCCGAGATTCAGGCGGTAAACGCATCTTCGGCGTTATTTTCCAAATACAATACCGTCGACAGGGAAAGCGCCTATGAAATTTTGGAAGCTAAATTAAACCGCAGCCGCAAGATGGCGGAAGAGGAAACCGACCGCGAAGAACGGCGCCGCCAGGATGAAAAAGATGAAACGGCAAACCGCCGCGGAAGCCGCCGCAGACAGCGCTCTTTAGTCGAACGGGTGGTTACCAGTTCCGCCTTTAATACCGTTTTACGGGGGGTGTTTAATATTCTCGTAAAGAAATAAGGTGAAAGGATATTGCGGATTTTATAGAACTTTGAAGCGAATTGATACTTATGAGCAAGCAAATAATCGTTACCATAGCCATTGCCGCTACCATTATTTCCTGTGTGCCCTCGCGGCAATACAATGATACGCTCTCGGCAAAAGAAAAAGCAGAGGCCGAAGTGAAGTCGTTAAATACCAGAATAGATGATTTGAATGCGGAGATCCTGAGCTTAAAGGAGGTGATAAAAGGGCAGTCTGATACCATCCGCAGAAAGTCAAACGATCTGGAAGATTTGCAGAACCGCTATAACAGTATGGTGCTTACCAATAACCAATTGCGGGAAACCGAACAGATCTTGAACGATCGCATTAATCAGTTGCTGGCAATTTCTACTTCTGAAAATGTAAAACTGACGGAGGACATCACCGCCAAAGAAAAATTATTGGCCGAAAAGGAAACCGCCCTGTTGCAAAAAGAATTACTATTGGCGGCAGAACGGAAAAATATTGATTCTTTACAGGCGAGTATTGCCGCCAAAGAACAACGCATTGCGGAATTGGAAACGGCAATCAATGCATTGAATGAAAAACTGGCAAGTGTGATGACATCTTTGGAACAGGCATTGGCAGGATTTAATGCAAACGACCTCACCATCGAGCAGAAAGACGGCAGAATATATATTAATATCTCGGAGAAATTATTGTTTGCCTCGGGCAGCACCACTATCGACGCCAAAGGCAAGCAGGCATTAAAACAGGTAGCCGATGCGTTGCGCAATCAGAAGGATGTCCATATCATGGTGGAAGGCCATACGGATAATGTACCGCTAAAGAGCGCAAACTATCCGAAAGACAACTGGGATTTAAGCGTATTGCGTGCAACAACAATCGTCAAAATTTTGACCAATGACTACGGCGTAGATGCCAAAATTCTGCAGGCGGCAGGATCGGGTGAGTATAAACCCGTTGCCTCCAACAGCGATGCGGCAGGGCGCTCCCTAAACAGGAGAACTGAAATTATCATTATGCCCGATCTTTCGGTTATCGCAGACATTTTAGGCAAAATGGACGATCAATAAGCCGGACTGATGTCGCCAATGCGCAAAGCGAGAAATGAGATGTCCTTTATGGAACATCTGGAAGATTTGCGCTGGCATATTATACGCACTTTGCTGGTAATTACCGCACTGGCAATTTTCTTTCTCATCTATCCGAAGTATATTTTTGACTACGTCATCCTCGCTCCCAAGAATCCCGATTTCCCGACCTATGAGTTGTTTTGCGCAATCGGCGATTATTTGCACGTGGATGGGTTGTGTTTTACCCAATTCGACTATGAACTGTTTTATCTCAATCTGTCTTCGCCGTTTCTGTTATACCTGCGCATTGCCATCATGGGCGGCGCCATTCTCGCATTCCCCTATATTCTGTGGGAGATATGGCGCTTTGTAAAACCGGCGCTCTACGAGCGGGAAATGAAAAACCTGGGCGGCATAATCCTGATTGCCACGCTGCTCTTTTACATCGGCGCCTTCTTCGGCTATTTTATCCTGGCGCCCTTCTCGATAAATTTTCTCGCCAATTTTCAATTGAGCAGCGCCATTCAGAATCAGTTTACTTTCGATTCCTATCTCGGCATCCTGACCGGGATGGTGCTGTGGACTGGCGTCATTTTCGAAATTCCGGTAATTGCCTATTTCCTGGCAAAAGTGGGGTTGCTCACCGGCAGTTTTATGGCGGCTCAGCGCAAGTTCGCCTTTGTTTTTTCCCTGGTGCTGGCTGCCATCATTACGCCTTCCGGCGACGTGTTCAGTTTGTTCCTGGTAGCTACCCCGCTGTGGGTGCTTTACGAGGTGAGCATCCTCGTCGTCATCCGTGTGGAAAAACGCAATCGCAATCGCGAAGCGGAAGAAGAATAATTCTAACTTTGTCGTATGAATGCAAAAGCGATAGCCATCGGCTGCGACCATGCGGGCTACCGGGTGCGGGAATCACTGTTGCCCTTTTTGAAAAATGCGGGTTATACCGTAATTGATTTCGGTACCTTTTCTGAAGAGTCGGTGGACTACCCCGATTTTGTGCATCCCGTCGCACGATGTATCGAAAGCGGTGAAGCATCTTGCGGCATCCTGATCTGCGGCAGCGCCAACGGCGTGGCCATTACCGCCAATAAACACAAGGCAATCCGGGCGGCGGTGGTGTGGCAGGATGTACTGGCATCGCTGGCGAGGCAACACAATGACGCCAATGTGATTTGCCTGCCCGCACGGTTTATTTCTGCCGAAGAAGCACTGCAGTTTACGCATACCTTTTTAAACACCGCATTTGAAGGCGGACGACATCAACGCCGGGTGGAAAAAATACCCCATATCGGATAGGCCTATGAAGAAATTTACCTCTTTGGCCTGTGCTCTTTGGATTGCATTGCTTTGCGTATCAGCACAGAACCGCATCGCCGATCCGCGGGTACAATTTGCCAATACAATTACTGCTGATGCACTGAAAACACATCTCGATATTCTGGCTTCCGACGCCTATGAAGGCAGGGGTACAGCCACCAAAGGACAACAAATGGCCGCTGCATATATCAGCGACTACTACCGCAGCATCGGAATTGCACCGCTGCCGGGCACCAATTCCTATTACCAGGAATTTACACTATTGGAAACATCCTTTGGCGATTTGCAATTACAGATCGGTGATACGCACTACCAGTTCATCCGCGATTTCTATGCCTTTGTGAATTCCAGTGTGAGCACAAGTATCGATGCAAATGAAGTCGTATTCCTCGGTTATGGTATCGATGATTCGACTTACAGCGATTACGCAAATGCAGACGTTGCGGGGAAGGTGGTGGTAATACTCCAGGGCGAGCCGAAGCAAAATGAAATATCACTCATTACGGGAACAGAGATGCTTTCGGGATGGAGTACCGAACAGGGTAAAAAATTGACAACCGCATCCCGGCACGGAGTGAAGTGTCTCTTTATCATAGATGAAGGCATTGACCGCATCGTATATAACAAGTATTTCACCGAGTATTTGACTTCACCCACTCTGCAATTGGAACAGGATTACGAAGTGGCAGACAACTGTGCCTATGCTTTTATTGCGCCCGATGTGGCAGCCCGCTTAGTGAATACTAAAAAACTTGAAAAGGCAAAAGTCAAAATACAACAACAGGGGCGCCCTGTTTCTTATACTGTAAAAACGGAACTGCATTTTTTAGTCGAGAAGAAGGTGCAGAAAAAAACTTCGGAAAATGTGTTGGGATATATTCCGGGCGGAGAATTGAAAGATGAATTGGTGGTTGTCTCGGCACATTACGACCACCTCGGCATACAGGATAGTACAGTGTTCAATGGCGCCGACGACGATGGGTCGGGGACGGTGGGGCTGCTGGAAATAGCAGATGCCGTAATGCAGGCAAAACTCGCCGGTTATCCCTTAAAGCGCAGCGTGTTACTGCTGTCGTTCAGCGGTGAAGAAATCGGGTTGCTCGGCTCCGAATACTATGCAGATCACCCCGTGTTTCCACTCGAAAATACCGTGGCCGATTTAAATATCGATATGATCGGCAGAGTGGATGACAGGCATGCAGCCGATTCCAATTACATTTATATTATCGGCTCCGATTTTTTAAGTACCGAATTGCACGAGATTAATGCGTACAATGCAAAGACATATACAAATCTCAAACTCGATTACCTGTATAATAGCACCGGCGACCCGAACAGATTTTATTACCGCAGCGACCACTACAACTTTGCCAAACACAATATCCCAATCATATTTTTCTTTAACGGCACCCATGCCGATTACCATCAACCGACGGACGATACCGAAAAAATTGTATTTCCACTCCTCGCAGAGCGGGTGCGGCTGGTGTACCACGACCTGTGGTCGCTTGCCAATATGGAGCGAAGAATACATGTGGATGTGCCGGGTAAATAATACCGCACAGTTGCATTGTTGCAATATTCCGTAATTTCGGGGATGCATTATGCGAAACGCCTCCTGTTATTTCTTTGCGGTTGTACTGTTCTACTCTCACCTGCCGTTGTAAATGCACAAAGCACTCCGACGCATGTGCAAATAGTATCTATATCCGAAAACGATGGAAATGTCGAAATACGGATTCAGTCCGATGCGCATTTCATCATCGGCGATAACCGCTATATGTTATACGTAGGTGAAAAATCATTCATGCGCAGTACACATCCCGGCGGTGATGAAACAAAAATTACTTTTTTTATTCCGGTACAGGAATACCGGATGTTGCATGCGGATGAAGAAGTGGTCTTATCCTATGGTGCATACGAACCCGGCGACAAGCAGAGGCCGGGCGCACAGGTATTCTTTCTCGGAAAATTGAAACGCTGACTCATGCGATCAACACTTATTACTTCTCTGGTATGCTGTCTATTGTGCGCTCCCGTTATTCCGCTGCATGCCCAAACGCCGGACCCCGGGCTGGACGGGCCTTATGCTGTAGCTTCGCTCGAATATAATTTGGGAGAAGAGGCATATACGCCGCCTTCGTTTCCCGAACCGGTAGAGGTGATCGGGTCGGTTCATTACCCCGCCGATCTGACGGGAGGGCCGTTTCCCGTATTGTTATTCCTTCACGGCAGGCATTCCACCTGTTTTAACCCGGGAACCGGCAATACAAATATTGATTGGCCTTGTTCGGGCAGTTATATTCCCATTCCGAGTTATACGGGATACGATTATCTGGCGGAACATTTTGCCAGCTTGGGGTATATCGTGATTTCAATCTCTGCCAACAGCATCAGTTCAACCGACAATGCAGTGTATGACAGCGGCATGCACGCCCGCGGCGAATTAATTCAATACCATCTCGATTTATGGAACACCTGGAATACCACCGGCGGCGAGCCGTTTGACAGCACCTTTGTCGGAAAATTAAACATGGAGAATATTGGTACGATGGGCCATTCGCGGGGCGGCGAAGGCGTTATCGTCAATGCGCTGTACAACCGCGAACTGGGCAGCCCTTACGGCATCAATGCAGTGCTGACTCTTGCGCCCGTCGATTTTAACCGCCATGTGTTGACCGGCATTCCGATATTGAATATTGCGCCGTATTGCGATGGCGATGTGTATGATTTGCAAGGCGTGCATTTTTATGACGATGCCAGGTATTTGGAAGCGGATGACGAAGCGCCGAAACACGGCGTGTTATTGCTCGGTGCCAATCACAACTATTTCAATACGACATGGACGCCGGGCCTATTTCCTGCCGGCGCCGAGGACGACTGGATGTATATGGATTGGTATCAGAGCGATGTATTCTGCGGAACCGCAGCCGACGGAAACGGCAGAATTGAAAGCGATGTGCAACGCAATGCTCTGGTGGCTTATGCCAGCGCTTTTTTCAGGTACTATATCGGCGGCGAAACAGAATTTGCCCCTATCCTGGAAGTGGACGATGTGATGCCGCCGGCTTCTTCCGGATTGGATGCCGATGCGGTATTTGTTTCGTATCAACCCTCCAACAAAAAAAAATTAAATCTGAATGCCCAGTTGGCAGAAAGTGCGGAATCGACCAATGACCTCGGTGCGGATGTCACTTCGGGCGGATTGGCGGACTTCGATATTTGTGGCGATGGCGCAGGCGAAACTTATTGCCTGGACATGGGATCTGCACAAGAACCGCATTGCAGTTTCTACAACGGCCTGGCTCAACTGGGTATCGAATGGGATTCAGATACAAGCTGGTATAATAATGCGTTACCCGGCGACTACCAGGATCTGTCGCAGTTTGATGCCCTGCAATTCCGTGCAGCCGTTAATTTCAGCGCAGTGGATTCGGCTTTGGATTTCTCTGTGCAATTGACCGATGCCGATGGCAATACCGGCGCAGTACAAGTGAGCGATTACACCAATGCCTTGTACTACCCGCCCGGCGATATGGCTTCGGTTCTGCCGCGGATTATGCACAACACCATTAAACTGCCATTGGCGGATTTCTCCGGAGTCAATCTGAGCGCAATTACCAATGTGCGATTTGCATTTGATAAAATATCTTCGGGGGCTGTTCTTATCTCCGACCTGCTGTTCAGCTCAGGCGATTTCGTGTATTATCCGCCGGCAGCGGCGTTTACCGCAGATCAAACAACGACATGTACAGGTGTAATTCAATTTACCGATCTCTCCGCCGGCTTCCCCGAAGAGTGGTTGTGGGATTTTGGCGATGGCACTCATTCTACCGAAAAAGATCCCTTGCACACTTACCTGGCTAATGGCATTTACACCGTTGAACTCAGCGTCGCCAATCCCGCCGGAACTGATTCGGAAGTACATACCGCATATATCGAAGTAAGCAAACCGGAACCGCCGGGGGTTGCCAACGTTACAATTTGCGCCGGCGACACAGCCGTATTATCCGCAACACCGTTTGCCGGCGGAACAATTCAATGGTACGATGCACCATACGCCGATACGGTTCTCTCCGTCGGTGCGGAGCTTTATGTCGCCCCCGGTGCAACTGCAAATTTTTATGCCGAAGAAATCGTAGAGTCGCCGCTGTTATCCGTCGGACCGGAGGATAATACATTCGGCAGCGGCAGCTACTTCGATGCCAACGATACGAGGGGAGTATTTTTCGATGTGGAAGAGCCCTTAATTATCGAAAGCGTAAAAGTATATGCCGGTTCGCCGGGCGAACGGACCATTGCAGTACTGAAAGGTGAGGCCGGATTTGTCGTCGCATCCACAGATGTTTTTATTCCGGAGGGCGAATCGGTGGTGACGTTGAATTTTGCACTGGAACCACAAGATGATTATTTTATGAAAGTGTCGGGCGAACTGGTGGATTTGTTTCGCATCAACGATGGTTCTCCCGATTATCCCTACACCCTGGATGATATTATTTCTTTAACGGGCTCCAATGTGGATGGCGAAGAATTGGAGTATTACTATTTCTTTTTCGACTGGAAGGTGAGAGAGCCCGCATGTGTGAGTCAACGTGCCGTTGCAAGTGTATTTGTCAATCCGCTACCAACCGTTACAACAAGTGGCGATGTGACGATTGTGTCCGGCGATTCGACAATGCTGTCGGCGAGCGGGGGAATGTATTACAATTGGTCGCCGGCGACAGGCCTCAGCGATCCGAATATTGCAAATCCTGTTGCGAGCCCTGAAGTGACAACGGAATACACGGTGACTGCCGGCAATGTATTCAACTGTAAAAGTAAAGCTTCCCTCACGGTGTATGTGGAGGAAAATACCGGGCTGGAAAACACAGCGGCAGTTCCCGGCATCCAGCTATTTCCCAATCCGGGTAATGGTATTTTTACTTTGGCGGTCAATGGTATTTCCGATGCATACCGGTTGCGGATTTCAAATAGCATCGGCCAACTCGTGTACGCCGCTGACCTGTACGTCCCGGTCTCTGAAATGCATCTGGATGCAATGCCCAAAGGATTGTATTTCCTCGAAGTGCAATCGGCCGGTTACAGTGCTGGCGTTGTGTTGGTGATTGAATAAAATCATTGTGTTATTGCAGGATGAAATCTCCTTGTATCCGGGCAAAGGAGTGCAATGCATCTTCTCCACACTCAGGCATTAAAATACACATGTACCGAAGTGTACTGCAATAAATTTCCCGTATTTTAGTGTAAACTTATCTATGCGTTTACTTCTCTTATCTTGCATATTATTAGTCGGACATTTTGCATTTGCTCAAAATGCATATACGGTAGAGTCGCTTCCCGATCCAAAGAAAAGTGCGCCCTATGGGTATGTAAGCAACCCGGATCATGTTTTAGATGCAGGTACTGTGGACAATATCAATACCATCCTGGGCAGCCTCGAAGATTCCACTTCAGTTCAGGTGGCAGTGGCGGTGGTAAACTCCATCGGCGATGCCGTTCCACGTGAATTTGCAACGGAATTATTTCGCTATTGGGGAATAGGCCAGGCGGAGAATAATAACGGATTGCTGATATTATTGGTGATGGATCAGCGCCGCATGGAGTTCGAAGTGGGCTATGGCCTCGAGGGTATTTTAACCGATGGTATATGTAAGCGCATCCAGGTGGAATACATGGTGCCCCGTGCTAAAGAGGGCGATTACAATGCCGCCGTTACCGACGGCGTAACAGAGGTTAGCAGGATTTTGTTAAATCCAAACTACCGTCAGGAAGTGTATGCCGGGACCGCCGACAGTGTGGCAAGACCTTTTTTCAGAAGAAATATTTTTCTCCCCTTTGTCTATTTCGTGTGTTTCGTGTATGTAATCGTTTTAATTATCGCCTGGAATACATCCGCGAAAAACATAAAGAAGAAACCCATCTATGTACAACATTTTTTCAATCCCGGCTACAACAATATTAAAAACAGTTTGATAGGTGTTGCTTTACCCGCTGCATTTTTGGGTTCGCAGATCGCTGCCGGCAATTTGAGAATTATAGAATTTTGGCTATTTGTGTATTTATTTGCCACCGTTTTACTCGTAGAAAAGAGGTTTCGCTTAAACAGTTATATCATTCGCGAAACTGACAAGCTACCGGACGAACCGTATAAAACCTATAATTACCTGTCCCGTTCACACAGCAAGGGATGGCTGGCAACCGTATTTTTATTTCCGCTCCCGTTTCTCTTGTATTGGATATGGCATCGTGTGCAGATGCGGCGTTTGCGCAATACGCCTCCCATTGATGCATTCAGCGGCCTGCCCATGCACAAACTTTCCGAAAAAGCGGATAATGCATTCCTGGAGGCCTTTCAATTGGCGGAAGAGAAACTTAAATCCGTGGATTACGATGTGTGGAAAAGCGATGTAAATGATAATATAGAAATTATACGCTACGAAAATTTTTACAGTAAGTACAAGACATGTGCAAATTGCGGCGGCAAGACCTTCAGCCTGGAAAAAAACGAAATTGTGCAAAGCGCCACATATACCAGTTCCGGTTTAGGGAAAAAGATCTATAGCTGTAAGCACTGTGCGCACAGGGAAGAGAAAACATACACCATCCCCAAAAAAGTTGCTTCGAGCAGTTCTTCATCCGGCGGCGGAGGAGGAAGCAGTTGGGGTGGAGGCAGCTCCGGCGGCGGCGGCGGTGGCAGCAGTTGGGGCGGCGGCAGCTCCGGTGGCGGCGGCGCAGGAAGCGGTTGGTAATGGATTATACCGCTGATTCCGAATCTCTGGTTTAATCAGAAAAAGCCAATTACATTGCCCGTTGGCAAAAGTCTTCCCGGGCAGTCTGTGCCCCTTTTCAGATGACATTGTTCAACTATTAACGGGCGAAGTGCATAGTGCGCTGGTCTCTACTATTGATTTGTGTATTTTCGCCGTTTATTTAGAATCCGGTTTGGATACAATGATGCGAAAAAAAGATGCGCTGGAATATCACGAGTTGGGCAGGCCAGGCAAAATTGAAGTAGTCCCTACAAAATCGACAAAGACACAGCGGGATTTATCATTAGCCTATTCGCCCGGCGTTGCAGAGCCGTGTTTGGAAATTGCTGCCGACAGGAGTAATGTATTCAAATATACAGCGAAGGGAAATCTCGTCGCTGTAATCACCAACGGCTCGGCGGTGTTAGGCCTGGGCGATATCGGGCCGGAAGCCTCCAAACCGGTGATGGAAGGCAAGGGGCTGCTGTTTAAAATCTATGCGGATATCGACGTGTTTGACCTCGAATTGAACTGCACCGATATCGAATCCTTTGTCGGTGTGGTGAAGGCCCTGGAACCCACCTTCGGCGGTATTAACCTGGAGGATATTAAAGCGCCGGAGTGTTTTGAAATTGAACGCAGGCTGAAAGAAGAATTGCATATTCCGGTAATGCACGACGACCAGCACGGCACAGCGGTTATTTCTTCCGCCGCCCTGATCAATGCGCTGGAAATTGTCGGTAAAAAAATGCAAGAGGTGCAAATTGTAGTTTCAGGTGCCGGCGCTTCGGCAATGAGTTGTGCCAATTTATTCATGCAGCTCGGGGCCAGGCGGGAAAATATTGTGATGCTCGATAGCCACGGCGTATTGCACCGCAGCCGCGAAGGCGAATTCGATAAGTATAAATCGCAATTTATTACCGATAAAAATGTGCACACCCTTGCCGAAGCCGTGCGTGGAACGGATGTTTTTGTCGGGCTTTCAAAGGGAAATATTTTCACCCCCGAAATGCTGTTGAGCATGAACGACAACCCCATCGTTTTTGCCCTGGCAAATCCCGACCCCGAAATTGACTACAGCCTCGCCATGCGCACCCGCCCCGATGTGATTGTGGCTACCGGAAGAAGCGATTTCCCCAACCAGGTGAACAATGTGTTGGGCTTTCCCTATATCTTCCGCGGGGCATTGGACGTGCAGGCTACCTGTATCAACGATGCCATGAAAATCGCCGCCGTTAAAGCACTCGCCGCCCTCACCAAAGAAAGCGTTCCCGAATTTGTCAATATGGCCTACAATGAAAAGAATATCCATTTCGGCCGTAATTATATCATCCCTAAACCCGTTGACCCGCGGCTGCTCTCCACAGTAGCGCCTGCCGTGGCTAAAGCGGCCATTGAAACGGGTGTCGCCAAAAAAATCATCGCCGATTGGGCCGCCTATGAAAGCGAGCTGTCCTTGCGGCTCGGCATTGAAGATCAACTGATTCGGGCCATTACCAATAAAGCGAAACAAAATCCCAAGCGCATTGTCTTTGCCGAAGCCGATAATTACAAAATCCTCAAGGCGGCGCAGATTGTAAAAGATGAAGGCATTGCCAGGCCAATCCTGTTGGGCAATAAGGAGCGCATTCAACAACTGAGTAAAGAAAATCAACTGGACCTGAAAGGCATCCCGGTGATAGACCCGCATTTGCCCGAACTGGAAGAAAAGCGCTCTGCCTACGGCGCTTTGCTCTTTGAAAAGCGCAAGCGCAAGGGATTGAATTTTTACGAAGCCAAAAAGAAAATGCGGGAGCGCAATTATTTCGGCGCCATGATGGTGGAAAACGGGGAGGCCGATGCTTTTATCTCCGGGCTGACCAGGCAATATCCCGAAACTATCCGCCCGGCACTGCAGATTATCGGCGCCGGCCGGGACGGAAATACCGTTGCCGGCATGTATATCATGCTCACCAAACGGGGACCTATATTTTTTGCAGATACCACCATTAATTTCTACCCCGATACCAATGCGCTGGTAGCTATCGCCGTCCTCACCGCCAACGCCGTGCGGCAACTGAATATCCAGCCTCGCATCGCCTTTCTCTCTTACTCGAATTTCGGTTCGGTAAAGAGCGAAGACACCCTGCGCATTCGCCGGACAGTAGAAATATTAAAATCGCAGTACCCCGGTATGGTAGTGGATGGCGAGATGCAGGCTAACCTGCCTTTCGACAATGAACTGCTGAAGGAGAATTACCCGTTCAGCGAACTGGTGGACAAGGGCGTTAATACTCTGATTTTTCCAAATCTGGATGCGGCAAATATCTCCTACAAACTGATGCAGGTACTCGGCAATGCAGAGGCCATCGGGCCGGTATTACTCGGCATGCGCAAACCCGTTCACGTGTTGCAGTTGGGAAGTTCGGTTCGCGAAATCGTAAATATGGTCGCCATCGCCGTGACAGATGCACAAGTAAAATCCCAGGTAAAATGATTACATATCTGAAAGGTAAAATCATCGCTAAAAATCCCGCCTCGGTCGTACTGGAGGTGAACGATATCGGCTATTTTATAAATATCAGCCTGCAAACCTATACCGCCCTGGCGGATAAAGAATCCTGTATGCTGCACTGCTATCACTATCTCCGGGTGGATGGACAGAGCAGCATCCCGGTATTATACGGGTTCTCGGAAGAGGGCGAGCGCAATATGTTCATTCACCTGATATCGGTAAACGGCGTGGGCGCCAATACTGCCCGCATGATGCTGTCCAGCCTGAGCGTCGCCGAACTGGAGCAGGCCATCCTGGTGGAAAACGATAAGCTGATTCAAAAGATTAAAGGCGTGGGGCCAAAAACCGCCAAGAAAATCGTCATCGAATTGAAGGATAAAATCGGTAAGTCCGCCACGCCGGTTCCCGGAACATTTTCCACATCTCACAATACTATCCGCGAAGAGGCGTTTAGTGCTCTGGCCATGCTCGGCTTTAACCGCCAGGCTGCCGAGAAAGCTATAGCTCTGGCGCTCCAAAGCAATAGCAATATTGGTTCCTCCGAGGAGCTGGTGAAAACAGCATTAAAAAATTTATAAACGGTGTAAGCTTTGGCAGGAGAGAGACTTTTCCCTCATTTTATTCTTGCAGGTACATTGAGTGTTGCGCTTAGCGCATCCCTTTTGAAGCAAACGCCTACGCTGCATCTGAATGCCGCCAATTCAACCGGGCTGCTTTCGGTGGTGGCAGTGGACTCTACCGACTCCCTGCAATACCCGATTACCGACCAGTCCACCAGCGATTTCTTTTATACCAATCCCAATGCCTTTGACCTGGAATTGCCGTCCGGTATCGAGCCGGTGGTTGAATACGATCCCGAAACAGGTGAGTATATGTATATGGAGAAAATCGGCGATACCTATTACCGCGACCCGCAGTATATCTCCTTCGAGGATTTCCTCGATGCCCAAATGAACAAATCGCTGACGGACTACTGGATCGAGAGGTCGCAGGCGGCGGGGCTGCTGGGCGGCGATGGCAGTATCCCTACCCTGTACACCGGCAGCGAATTGTTCGATCGCATGTTTGGCGGCAGTAATGTGGACATCCGGCCCCAGGGAAATATCGAGCTGACCTTTGGCGCAAGCTTTCAGAACGTACTCAACCCTATCCTCACCGAAGATCAGCGCAAGCAGGGCGGCTTCGATTTCGATATGGATATCAACGCCAATGTCCTAGGCCAAATCGGCGAAAAGTTAAAACTCACTTTCAATTACAATACCTCCGCCACTTTTGATTTTGAAAACCAGGTGAAATTGGAATACACCGGTTACGATGATGAGATCATTAAAAAAATTGAAGCGGGCAATGTGAGCCTTCCCCTTACCACCCAACTGATACCTGGAACTCAAAGCCTGTGGGGTATTAAAACCCAGATGCAGTTCGGCCGGCTCACCTGGACGAGCATACTCTCGCAGCAGCGCTCTCAAACGCAAAGCATCCAGATAGAAGGCGGCGCACAACGCCGTGAATTCGAACTGAAGGCCGACCAATACGATGAAAACAGGCACTTCTTCATGGGCCATTTTTTCAGAAATAACTACGAATCCTGGCTTTCAACGCTGCCATTTATTAATTCGCCCGTGAATATCACACGTGTCGAAGTTTGGGTTACCAACCGCACCGGCGCTACCGAGGATACCCGCGACATTGTCGCATTAGCCGACCTCGGCGAATCGGACTCGACGTACTGGAATCCGTCCCGCGGAGGTACCATCAATATTCTCACCCCCGGAGGCGTCCCCTCCAATTACGGTAATGACTTGTACCAAAAACTGAACTCCAACCCGGCAAACAGGAGCCTGAACGACGTGGTGGCGCTGCTTACCGATCCCGGCGGGCAGTTCCGCTTGCAGGCGGTGCGGGATTTTGAAAAAATCAGGATGCGGAAATTGACCCCCTCCGATTACACCATTAATGCACAACTGGGATATATCTCGGTGAATTCCACCCTGCAACCCGACGATGTGCTGGCGATAGCCATTGAATACACCTACCAGGGCGAGGTGTTTCAGGTAGGTGAATTTGCCAACAACCTCCCGCCCGGCGTGGATTCCACCAATGTGATGTTCCTGAAAATGCTGAAGAGCACCTCGGCCCAAACCGCACTGCCGATATGGGACCTGATGATGAAAAACGTGTATTCACTCGGCGCCTTCCAGGTGAGCAGTACCGAATTTCAACTGGATGTCCTTTACCAGGATCCGGGTGGCGGTTTCAAACGCTATATGCCGGCTCAAAACGCCAACGTGAATGGCAAACCCTTGATTAAACTGTTTAACCTGGATCAACTCAATACAAATAATGACCCGACACCCGATGGCATCTTTGACTTTGTGAATGGCGTAACCATCAACACCGTCAACGGACGTGTGTACTTCCCCGTTCTGGAGCCCTTCGGCTCGCACATGCGCTCGGAAGCGGTCTTTAACGGCGATATTGAAGCTGAAAAATTCGCCTACGACGAGTTGTATTCCGAAACCAAGACCATTGCAGAACAATACCCGCAATACAACCGGTTTTTCATAAAGGGAAGCTATAAGAGCAGCGTCAGTTCTGAAATTTATCTCGGCGCCTTTAACCTGCCTGCCGGATCCGTGAAAGTCACCGCCGGCGGCCAGTTGCTCACTGAAAATTACGATTACACCATTGATTATTCCCTCGGCCGGCTGAAGATTATCAATGAATCTATTCTCAACTCCGGTCTGCCGATCAACGTGTCGTTTGAAAATAATGCCTTCTACGGTTTCCAGGTGAAATCCCTGCTGGGCAACCGGTTTGACTATTGGATTAACGACAACTTCACCCTCGGCGCCACCTGGTTGCGCCTGTCCGAACGGCCATATACCCAAAAAGTGAATATCGGCGAAGATCCTATCTCCAACACCATGCTGGGTTTCGATATGAACCTTACCCAGGATGCTCCGTGGCTGACACGTGCCCTGGACAAACTGCCGTTTTACGGCACCAAGGAGACATCTACCATTACCTTCGCCGGTGAAATCGCCAAATTTATCCCCGGTCACAGCGATGCCATCGGTAAGGGCGAGGAGGGTACTATTTATATCGATGATTTCGAGGGGAGTCGCAGCTCCTACGATCTCAAATTCCCGTTCTCCAGTTGGGTGCTGGGGAGTACGCCCCAGAACGGTATCGACGAGAACGGACAGGTATTATTCCCCGAAGCCACACTGTTCGATACACTCGCCTATGGGTATAACCGTGCAAAACTCGCCTGGTACACCCTAGACCCATTGTTTGTAAGAAAGGATAATACTGCCCGGCCTTCCCACCTTACTGCTGACGATGTCTCAAATCACTACCTGGTGGAGATTCAACAACAGGAAATTTTCCCCGCATCCGATGTGCAGATTACCGGTCTGAGCAACCTGTCCACCTTTGATATGGCCTATTACCCCACTGAAAAAGGACCTTATAATTATGAAACCAGCCCCACGGCCTTTTCTGCCGGGGTAAACAGCAGCAACCAGTTAAATGACCCCGCCTCGCGGTGGGGAGGTATTATGCGCAGCCTGCAAACCACCGATTTCGAATCCGCAAATATCGAGTTTATCGAGTTTTGGGTGATGGACCCCTACGACAACCTCGGCCCCTTTGGTTCGCCGGTGACCTCGCCGGGTGAATTGTATATTAACCTTGGGAATGTGTCTGAAGATATTTTGAAGGATTCCCGGATGTTTTTCGAAAATGGATTGCCCAAAGACGGCAGCACGCTTACCCTCGATGAAACCATCTGGGGTATGATGCCGAAAACAATCCCCATCAACCAGGCCTTCGACAACGACCCGTCCACACGGGAAAACCAGGACAAGGGATTCGACGGAATGGGCGATACCCAGGAAGCGTCCTTTTACGCCCAATACCTCAACGATCTGCAGGCCATCGTGAGCGGCTCGGCATATACCACCGCCGCCAATGACCCCGCCTCGGACAATTACCATTTTTTCAGGGGGACAGATTACGATAACCAGGAGCTCGGCGTGCTGGAGCGCTATAAAAATTACAACAATCCCCAGGGCAATTCTCCTACTACCGAAAACTCTACCGAAGCATATCCCACCGCCGCGACCAACCTGCCTGAAACCGAAGATCTCAACCAGGATTTCTCGCTCAACGAAACCGAGTCGTACTATCAGTACCGGATAAAAATGGAACCGAATATGGAGCTGACAAATCCCTATATCACCGATGTGGTGATGGCTGCCCACCAGTTTGAAAACGGTACGGTGGACAGCATTAAGTGGTACCAGTTTAAAATTCCCGTGGATGGGTATGATGCCAAGGTCGGCACAATCAGCGATTTCCGCTCCATTCGTTTCATGCGCATGTACCTGACCGGATTTGAACAGCCTATCATCTTCCGCTTTGCAAAACTGGAATTGGTGCGCAATCAGTGGCGGCGGTATAACTTCTCTCTGCAAAGCCCGGGCGAGTATATCCCCAACGACAATTCGGGCGAAACCTCTTTCAATGTATCCAGCGTGAGCATCGAAGAAAACTCCGGCAAGCAGCCCGTTCCCTATGTGTTGCCCCCGGGTGTCAGCCGCGAGCAGACTATCGGCAGTGGCGGTTCGGTGTCCACTTACCAGCAAAATGAACAAGCCCTGAGTATGGAGATATGCCCATTGAACGATGGCGATGCAAGGGCAATTTTTAAATCCTTAGACCTGGATTTGAGGCGTTACGGCCGCTTGATATTGAACGTGCACGGCGAACCGTTATTCGATGCCTCTCCCGAATATACCAATATCCAGGACGGCGACCTCACCGTATTTATCCGGATGGGTTCCGACTTCACCAATAACTACTATGAATTCGAAGTGCCGCTGATTCTCACCAAGTTTCCGCTGCCCGCCGGTACCACCGAAGATGACTTCGTCCGCGAGGCAATTTGGGCTACCTTGATCGACTTCCCGCTGGACTCGTTGGTGGAAGTGAAAAAAATGAGAGATAAAATGGAGGCCTCGCCCCTGGTGCCATTTAGTTTGGGCGGTGAAGGCAAACCCACTTACACCATTATTGGAAACCCGGATTTGGGATTCGTCGAAGAGGTGATGATCGGTATCCGCAACCCTAAAACCGCTGACGGCAGCGGGCAGGCCTACTGCGCCGAAATATGGGTGAATGAATTCCGCCTGACCAATATCGACGAAGATGGCGGATTCGCAGCCCTGGCTCGTATGGATGCAAAACTCGCCGACCTCGGTAATCTTACCGTTTCGGGAAATATGCACACCATTGGCTTTGGCCAGTTGGAACAGCAGATTAACGACAGGTATAAAGACAATTTCTACCAGTATGCAGCCAGTTTAAGTTTGCAACTCGGCAAATTCTTCAACCCCAAACTCGGCCTGCAATTGCCGTTTTACGTCAGCATTTCACAGTCCTTCAGCAACCCCGAATTCGACCCCTACGCCTTCGATGTCACCCTCGACGACAAGGTGGACGACATCACCGAAGTGTATGGACAGGACTCCGCCAACGTGTACCGAAGGCAGGCCATCGAATACACCTCCATAAAATCCATTAACCTCACCAATATGCGCATTCAGCGTGACCGCGGCCGGGTGACTCCCCAGCCCTGGGACGTCGAAAATTTAGACCTCACCCTTGCATATAGCGAAGATTATCTCAGTAATCCGGTGCTGGAATACGATATCATCAAACGGTATAAAGGTGCACTCGGATACACCTTCAGCTCAAAAGGAAAATTTATAACCCCGTTTGAAAAAGCAATACCCAAAGACAAAACTTATCTCGCCTTAGTCCGCGATTTTAATTTTAACCTCTTGCCTACGGGTTACAGTTTCCGAACGGAGATGAACCGACAATTCGGCGAAACCTTAATGCGTGATATTTATGGCGACGGATTAATTGACCCCACCTATAATAAATACTTTAACTGGGACAGGTTTTACGGCATTAAGTTCGAGCCGGCACGCAACCTCAAGGTAGATTTCTCGGCCACCAACAACAGCAGGATAGACGAACCTTACGGCACTATAGATACCCCCGAGGAAAAGGATACCCTTTGGCGAAACATCAAATCCTTCGGGCGTACCATTACCTATCGCCAGAATGTAAATGTCAGTTATAATGTGCCGATCAATAAAATTCCCGCACTTAATTGGGTTACGCTGCGCTCTTCTTATAATGCCACCTTCTCGTGGGTTGCCGGATCCCTGGGGATTGCAGACACCCTGGGAAACACCATCAGCAATACCCAGGCAAAAACCATTAACGGCGAGTTGAATTTCCGTAACCTGTACAATAAATCGAAATTTTTAAAGCAATACAACTCCGCCGTACTGGTGACCAAATCAAAGGAAAAAAATGCGAAGCGCCAGGAGGAACCCGGAGAGGATGAAATGGTGGAAGGCGATGATAAGGCCAAGGCCGACAAAGATGTGCCCAAAGTCGGCATCGGCGGCGAAATACTCACACGCTTATTGATCAGCCTGAAACGGGTGACCATCAACTACTCCGAAAACTACGGCACCACCCTGCCGGGATTCTTCCCCAAACCGCAATTGTTTGGCCTAAACCTCGACTCGGATGCTCCCGGCCTCGGCTTTGTCTTTGGTCAGCAGTTACACGACAATGATCTCGCCGAGGCATCGGCTTCCGGTTGGATCAGCCCGGCTACCTCGCTGAACAGCCTGTACCTGCAAAACTTCTCTCAGAGTCTCGACGTGCGGGCGAATATCGAACCCCTGCCCGACCTGCGCCTCGATATGAACCTCACCAAGACGTATTCCGAAAATAACTCCGAATACTACAAGAATACCAATACGCTGGATGATCCGTATTTTGAGCATCTTAACCCGTTGGGGTCGGGAAGTCTAATGATGACCTACAATATTATGGGCACCATTTTCGATAAGCTCGATACGAAAGTTGTTACCGAGACATTCCGCCAATTCGAAGAAAACCGGGTCACCATTACGCAAAGGTACCAGGAACTCAACCTGTATTCGGAAGGCATTTTTTACAACCCGTTGGACAGCTCCTTCAATGCCGATTATGCGCAGGGATATGGCCCCTATTCCCAGGATGTGCTTATTCCCGCCTTTCTTGCAGCCTACCGCGACGAGGACCCGTCGAAAGTAAAACTCAATGTGTTTGAACAGACGCCAAAGCCCAACTGGCGACTTACCTATACAGGGCTTGCAAAAATACCCGCTTTGAAGCGCATATTTACTTCGCTCACTATCAGCTCCGCCTACACATCCACTCTGGCGGTGGGCAGCTATGTCACCAACCTGAATTTTAACGGCAACTACTATATCTACGCCAATACCATAGACACTCTTTCCGGCAACTTCATCACCCTGTACAATATACCGAACCTGGTACTCAGCGAACAATTATCGCCCCTGATAGGCATCGATGCCTCCTGGGTGAACAGCCTGACCACAAAATTCAGCTTTAAGAAGACCCGTACCCTCACCATGAGCTTTGTGGACTACCGCCTGACCGAAATCCGCTCCCAGGAAGTTACTCTCGGGGTGGGCTATCGCTTTTCCGGATTTACACTGCCGTTTAAAATCGGCGGTCAGCGGCCTACTCTCGAAAACGATCTGACTTTTAAGCTGGATATTTCCTACCGCGATGACATCACCACAAATTTCCGGCTCGACCAGAATTTAAATGAGCCAACCGGAGGTATGACGGCAATTACCATTTCACCCACCCTCGATTACGTGATTAACGAAAGGTTTAATGTCCAGTTGTTCTTTAACCGCCAGCAAACTATCCCGAAAATATCTACCGCATTCCCGATTACGACTACCGATGCGGGCATTAAAATAAGATTCAGCCTCGCCGAATAATCTATGCCTGCATTCAGCGAAATCATTTATTTTAGCCGCAAAATAAATTGATATGAATTTTCCGGAAAATTTAAAGTATTCAAAAGACCATGAATGGGTGAGTATATCTGGTAATGTCGGCACTGTGGGCATCACCGATTTTGCACAACGGGAATTGGGTGATATCGTGTATGTGGATATCGGTACCGCCGGCGATACGCTGGATAAGGAATCTGTATTTGGCACCGTGGAGGCAGTGAAGACCGTTTCCGATCTGCTTATGCCGGTTTCGGGAAAAATTATTGAATTGAATAAAGAACTGGATACCAACCCGGAAGCTGTTAACCAGGATCCCTATGGAAAAGGATGGATGGTGAAAATTGAGCTTACCGATCCATCGGAACTGGACGCCTTAATGGATGCAGATGCATACCGCCAGATGGTGTCCGCCTGACAACACATCCGATGTTGCTGAAAATAAATTGGAAATGGATTGCCCTTGGCTGGGCATCGCTTATCCTGTTGCTCTCCGTAATCCCCGGCGAAGACCTGCCTTCCATAACGTTTTGGGAGATAGATAAAATCGTGCACGCAATCTTCTACTGCGTGCTCAGTTTTGCCGCTATTCTCGCCATTAAAAAACAATACCCCCAATTGCCACTGCGTTATACTTGCATAATGTATGGTGTGGGTTTATGCATTTTGTACGGTTTGTGCATCGAGATAGTACAAGGGGCTTTTCTCGAGAGCAGGTCCTTTGATCTTTACGATCTCGTGGCAAACTTTATGGGTTGCATACTTGGCGTAACGGGAATTATAATTATTTTTAAACCATCTTAAACCAACACATTATGGGACCGTTAACAATTTGGCTCGTTTTAGCGCTGCTCGTAGTTCCGGTGGCATTCTTCATGTTTGTTTTTTCAAGACATAAACCGGAGGATATTCAAAAGGAATATGCGGGTACTGACGAGGAGAAATCCGTATTCGTAAAAAAATACGGTAAAGTGGATATTTACCGCCATCGCGGTGTATTTATCCAGGTGGGTTTAGCTGTGGCATTGGGCATTGTCCTGCTCGCCTTTAATTACCACCCCAAGGAGGAAGCCGTTTCTGCCCTGGCGACAAACAATGTTGCCGAGGAGGAAATCGAAGTAATACCACAAACCAGCCAGTACAAACCACCTCCTCCTCCGCCGCCTCCGCCCGCACCCGAAGTGCTGGAAGTTGAAGACGATGTGGAAGTGGAAAATACCCCGGAACTCTTCGACCAGGAAATGGATGTGGAGACGGTGATAGAAACCAAGTATGTACCGGTGGATGAACCCGTTGTGAAAAAAGAGGAACCTGCCGAGAAGGAAATATTTGTGGTGGTGGAAGAAATGCCCTCTTTCCCCGGAGGCGACAAAGCGCTGTACGAATACCTGGCAAAGAATATCAAATACCCCGCAGTGGCCAAAGACAACGGCATCGAAGGTAAGGTGTACATCAAGTTTGTCGTTAATGAAGACGGATCGGTGTCACAGGTACAACTCGCCCGCGGCATCGGCGGCGGTTGCGATGAAGAAGCGATGCGTGTGGTGAAAGAAATGCCGAAATGGAAACCCGGAAAACAACGCGGTAAAACCGTGAAGGTGTGGTACACCCTTCCCGTTTATTTTAAATTGCAATAACCAGAGCGATGAATATTTGAAAGAGCCTGCATTCCCTGCGGGCTCTTTTTATTGACGCCCCGTTTATTTCCCGCTTATCGAAACACTTTATTTGAAAAGACGTTATCTGTGTTGTCTATGCTGAGAAAAATTGTCTGCATCCCGCTTATCTGCTTTGCTTTCGCAACTGCCTATAGCCAAAATATTTCCGAACAAATTAAACTGGGCCGGGAGTATATGAAAAACGGGGAGTACGATAAAGCCGCCGACGTTTATAAAGATATTTATAATGAAAATCCCGCTTCGTATGCATATTATAAAAACTATTACGACTGTTTGCTGATACTGGAAGATTATAAGGAGATTGAAAAGATAATTGAAAAACAACTAAAAAAATATCCCGAAAATCTCGCCTATTACGTGGACCTGGGATATAGTTTTGAAAAGCGAAACGATATTGCCGGCCGGGATACGTATTACGACCTCGCCATTTCAAAAATTTCAAATCAAAAATCACAAGTAATTCAACTGGCAAATGCTTTTATCGGTTTAAACGCATTGCAACGGGCTATTGAAGTGTATTCCGCCGGTCAGAAAAAAGTGAATGACTACAGTTTCAACAGCGAATTGGCCTTGCTCTATTACCGCAGCGGAGATATAGACCGTGCTATGGATTACTATATCGGTTTTGCATTGGAAGATGCCAATCACCTCAACAGCGTCACCGCTGCGCTGCAGAAAATACTCGACGAAGAATCCGATCATCTCACCTTTCGCGAAAAACTCTACAACCGCATTCAGCAAAAGGAAGAACCCGTATTAATAGAACTCCTGGTTTGGGACTTTATTCAGTCGAAAGATTTTGAAAGCGCATTAATACAGACGAAAGCACTCGACAAGCGATTAAAAGAAAACGGGCGGCGTGTTTATGAACTGGCGCAAAGTGCGACAAATGAAAAAGAATACGATGCCGCTATCGCATGTTATAACTACATTGTGGAATTGGGAACCGCATCGCCGTTCTACTTTATGGCCCGCAACGGCATTTTGGATTGCCGCTGGGCAAAAATCAAAGAGACAAATTACTATACCCAGGATGATATCGACGATTTAAAATACAACTACCAAAATTTTTTAAATGAATACAATCGCAACGATTACCGGGCCGCTTCGGTAACTCAATCGCTGGCAACTTTAGAGGCTTTTTATAATTACAATGTGGAAGCGGGTATTATACTGCTGGAAAATGTGTTGACCTGGCCGGCCTTGAGTACAGCCCAGAAATCCGAATTTAAAATCACACTCGGCGACCTGTACCTGATAAGTGGCGATATCTGGGAAGCAACCCTGTTGTACTCCCAGGTGGATAAGGCGATGAAGGATGAACCCATCGGCGAAATGGCCAGGTTTAAAAATGCGAAACTGGCGTATTACCGCGGCGATTTCAACCTCGCTCAGGGACAGTTGGATGTGCTGAAAGCTTCTACTTCTGAACTGGTAGCCAACGATGCGTTAAAGCTCTCCGTATTTATTTCGGATAACCTGGGTTTGGATTCAGTGATGGAGCCGATGTGGTTGTTTGCCAATGCCGACTTATATGTGTTTCAAAATAAAACCGACTCCGCAAAAATAATCCTCGACTCGTTGCTGCAATTATTCCCCGCCCATAAACTGACCGACGATGTGTATTTTATGAAATACCAGATTGCATTTAAAAACCGGGAGATGGATTCCGCTCGGCAATACCTGGAATTCATCCGCAGCAATTATGCGTTTGATTTGTTGTCGGATGACGCCTTATTCTATCTCGGCGACCTCTACCAAAACTATTACAACGATACGGCGAAGGCGATGGCATGTTACGAAGAGCTGATTGTGCAATACAAGGATTCCCTGTTTGTCAACGAAGCCAGGCGGCGATTCAGGGTATTGCGGGGCGATAAGATAAATTAGTGCGTACTTTTGCAGCGAAACCATGTGTGATGTACGTGTATAATGTTACGTTGAAAGTGGCGATAGAACGAGCCGACGAATGGCTGCATTGGATGCGCACAGTGCATATTCCCGATGTAATCGCCACCGGGCTGTTCACCGGCCACAGGTTGCACCGGCTGCTCGATGACGGCGACCTCGAAGGCGTTACCTTCGTCGTGCAATACACCCTGGCGACGATTGACGACTTTCTCGTTTACAAACAAAAATTTGCACCTGCTTTACAGCGCACACATACTGAAAAATTCGGCAACGACGTCTTTGCATTCCGCACCTTAATGGAAGATATCTCCGAATGATGGAACACTGTTGAAGTAAATAAACACATCTTGCACAGCCCATTCATGCAACTTCCCGAATACTCAAAATTTCAACTGGCCCTGCGCAACGGGCAGGATAGGGAAGAAGTGTGGATTGCCTATAACGGCATGATTTACGATGTAACCCATAGCACCTTATGGCGCAATGGAATGCATTATGCGCATTGGGCAGGGCAGGACCTCACCGGCGAATTGCCGGATGCACCGCATACCGCTGCGGTTTTTCAAAGGCTGAAAATAGTCGGCAGGTTGATTACTTAATCCTGAATTTCACCAGGTCAACGAATGCGCCTACCCGCTTTTGAATCTGTCGTTGATTTATTTCCAACAGGCGCTGCGGTCCGAACTTTTCGACGCAAAAAGAAGCCATCGCCGACCCGTAGATTATTGCCCGTTTCATGTTGGTAAACGAGAGATTTTTTGTCTTGGCGATATAGCCTATAAATCCCCCGGCAAAGACATCGCCGGCTCCGGTGGGATCAAACACCTCTTCCATTGGCAGCGCCGGTGCGAAGAAAATTTCGCTGCCCGAAAACAGTAGCGCCCCGTGTTCGCCTTTTTTGATAACTAAAAACCGGGGGCCCATTTTTAATATGGTGCGGGCTGCCTTTGCCAGCGCATATTCCCCCGACAGCGCCCGGGCTTCCTCGTCGTTAATTATCAGCATGTCCGCCATCGCTATGGCCTTCTTCAAATCCTTACGGGTGTGTTCCATCCAGAAGTTCATCGTATCCATGGCAATCAGCTTCGGCTGTTTCTTCAACTGGCGGATAATGCGTATTTGTATCCCCGGATCAATATTCCCCAACATGACAAAATCACTGTTGCGATAGGTCTTCGGCAGATTGGGTTTAAACTCCGTCAACACGTTCAGCTCCGTTGCCAATGTATCCCGTGAATTCATATCCAAGTGGTATTTGCCCGACCAGAAGAATGATTTTTTACCCGGCTTTATTTCTACGCCTTCGGTGTCCACGCCACGCTTATGGAGATTTTTAAACATTATCTCGGGGAAATCGTCACCCACTATCGATACCAGGTTTACGGGCGCATGAAAAAAGGAGCTCGATAATCCGATGTATAAACCCGAACCGCCAACTACTTTATCTGTCTTTCCAAAGGGCGTCTCAATAGCGTCAAATGCTACTGTCCCTGCTACTAATAAACTCATCGCAATTTTTTTTTGCAAATATTGAATAATTTATCTGCTAATTACATGCACACCATCGTGGATTTATCCCGAACATGACTTCCCCCGCCAGTCTCTTCACTGTCGTTGCAGTGCTAAATGGGTGCCTGTATTGAATTTAGCCCGTCTCGCCACATAATTTATTTTTCTTTAAAATTGGATTTTCAAGGCGCCCCGAGTACCTTTGCAGTCCGAATTTCAACAAATGCATTCCTCGATAGCTCAGTTGGTTAGAGCATCTGACTGTTAATCAGAGGGTCGCTGGTTCAAGTCCAGCTCGGGGAGCAATTTCTTACCAGGCAGTTACTTTTTGGTTACTGCCTTTTTTATTTTTAGGATTTCATGCCATTGCCCCGTTATTGCGGCTGTGCGTCCCCAAACCCCTTGTCCGTGGTGGGTGTCCTCACCAACTGCTCCACGAATCCTGTCCGCGGTTGGTGTCCTCACCAACCGCATCTATCTCCCTTTACCACCGGTCAAAGGTTAAGAAATCATAAATTACGAACTAAGATCTAATACCGAATGAGGTTTGGCGAAGGCGCCAACCTCGGACAAGTGAGCAGAACGTTGCAAACCATCCCCCTCCGTCCACTCGGCTGTGCCGCCCCTACGGGGCTCTGCGTGTTTCGTTGTGTTTACACCGCACTGCGTGCGGCGCTATTGGTATTGCGCCCCTACGGGGCTTGTGTTATCCCCTGTCCGCGGTTGGTGTATTCATCAACCGCATCCACTATCCAGCCGCCGTCTCACGCCCTGCGCTCGTACAAAAAAAAGCAGAGCCGAAGCCCTGCTTTTTAAGATAAACATTCTGCGGTTGGCATCTTCACCAACTGCTCTGCGAATTATTTAATCAGTTTCACTGAAACGGTTTCTTCGCTGTTGCGCAATACGGCGATGTACATGCCGCTCACTGCGTTTTCGCCATTTGCGGTTTTGCCGTCCCATACCACTGTATTGGTACTGCTGTTACCGGCCAATACTGCTACCTGCTGTCCGGCGTGGTTGTAGATGCTGATATCGAAATCACCGGCTTCCATCAGGCTGCTGGTGAATGCAAACCCGTCGCCCATCGGGTTGGCGGTAAGTTCGCTTTCCATCAGTATTTCAGCTAAGGTGCGGTTGTCGCTGGCAATTAAGCGGCTGGTACTCATACCGGATGGAGTGTAACCCACTTTTGCAATGGAACTTTCGGAACCGGTTAATGCAACCACAGGGCAATGACCTGTATAATGGTAAACCGGGTAATAATACGGCCCATAATAGGTCTCTCCACATATTTGGGTGTAGTACCATTCTAAATATCCCGGATAACCGGTAGTAGCTGTAAATTCAATCGCATCCACATAATATGTACAACCATCCGGTGCAGTATTTTCCCAATACATATAGAAATCATTGGTCTTCAGGTCGTAATATCCTGAAATGGTATAAGTTGAACCGAGGTATATCTCACCGGAAAGCACATAGTACTTGTGGCTTGTCCACGTAGCGGTTACTTCATAATAACCACCTGCCCCATCGTCGAAGCAGATTGTAACAGCCTGGGAGTTGG
>CAZBHH010000022.1:0-43953 GCA_964492065.1 uncultured Chitinophagales bacterium
ACGGTTCAATAGTTACTACGAGTGGCGTGTATATCACAAACCTGTCGAGCATCGACGGTTGCGACTCTATCATTACCACCAACTTAACGGTGCACCCGGTAGATCAGGTTGAAGTATTTGTTGAAATTTGTTTTGGCGAAGAGTATTTACTACCTGATGGTAGCAGTACCGGTTCTCCGGGAGAATATGTATTTGTTTTTTCTAATACGATGGGTTGCGACAGCACTGTAACAGTTACTGTTTCCATTGATCCCGATTGTGATGAAACCGAGTTATACGACCAAACGGAAGTTGGTGTTGATTCATTGCCAAACCTGAATGGCATAAACTGTGATAGCCTAGATAGTCAGCCTGTTGTGGACATTGCGAATGATACATTATTTGTTTATTTGGGAGAGCAGGTGGAATTGTATGCAAATGTTTACGGCGGCTTAACACCGTTGAGTTTCCAGTGGGAACCGGCGGAGATGGTCGAATGTCCAACTTGTCTGACTACCAATACTATTGTAAATCAGACCATCATTTTGACTTTTACGGCTACAGATACCCTGGGATGTAAGTCATCCGATGAAATTATACTGCGATTACTGCCTTGTGATGAATCGCTGTTTGAGATTCCAAATATTATCAGCCCGAATGGCGATGGATTTAATGACGACTTTTATATAAACTACGAAGGCGGTCTGGCAATTAAGAAACTGACTTTGTATAACCGTTGGGGAGAAGTTATGTTCGAAACGAAGGACTTAGCACAACATTGGGATGGTACTTTTAACGGTAAGCTCTGTAACCCGGGAGTTTATATCTATACCGTAGATTTTATTTGCAGCGATGGCACACTTTCGCTGATTTCAGGTAATATTACCCTGGTAAAATAAGAAAGGGATTTGAAGATTTAACAGGGAAAGGCTGAAAAATTGGCAAATTACGTACAGAATCTATTGGATTGTGCTGAATTTTGAGTTTATTTGTTGTCAGTCAAGTGCAGTAATTTGTTGCAGGGCGCTGATTAATCCTGTTACAAATTCTACTTTTACGTTCAATTTATTCGGGTGGTTATACCATACTTTTAAGGGATATTCAGACAGATGAAAAGATTTTTTACCCAAACGACTTTATTTTCACTGCTATTGCTCTTTCAAATCAGCAAGGCGCAGGATTGGCATTATTCCCAGTTTCATGCGTCACCAATCATGGTAAATCCCGGATTTACAGGCCTGTTTAACGGCGATGTGCGCTTTATCACAAATTATAAAGATCAGTGGAGTTTTGCCGCTCCTTACCGCACTTTTTCATTTTCCGCCGATGGGGCTTTTGCCATTCTTAAAAATGGCGACTTTGCCAGCGGTGGGCTTCAGGTATTGGCCGACAGAGCGGGTGACCTGAATTTTACTACCTTAAAAACTGCCGTAAACTTTGCATACAGCAAATCGCTGAGCGGTTACGGCAATCATTTTCTCACATTGGGTTTTGAAGCGGGTATCAATCGCCGGTATGTGGATTATACCAATATGGTGGCATTTGATCCGGAACCCTATGCCACTTCAGTAGATAACGCCTTTAACTTTGCCGATTTGTCAACCGGTGTTACCTGGTACTTTCTGCCCAGCGATGAAATCTACGTGTACCTGGGCGGGTCTATATTTCATTTAAATGAGCCCAATCAAAGTTTTTTGCAAGATGAAAGCGATGTGCTGGAGAAGCGCTATTCACTGCAGGGCGGCATGCAGTTTCCCATAACAGATAATTTGAACCTGTTGCCCAGTTTGATATACAATGAACAGGGGCCGCACCGCGAATTTGTAATCGGAACCTATTTCAAATACAAACTGAGCCACGTGACGGTGCGCCGGGAAACTGCTATGTATGCAGGTGTCTGGTACAGGAATAAAGATGCAGTAGTTGCTTCCGTCCGGTTTGATTACAACAATGTCATTGCAGGCCTGAGCTATGATATCAACACCAGCTCCCTGTCAGCTGCCAGCTATGGCAGAGGGGGCCTGGAACTGAATTTGATTTATGTACTCGACAAAAAATTTAATTCAGCTAAACGCATGAAGAACCGTAGCTATCAATGTCCCAAATTCTGATTTACGCTTTTGTAAATTTCAAAATAGGCACTCTCGATTGGTAGTTTTTCACCCAGGGAGAGGAGTTGTGGGAGATAGCTGTGGTTAAATTCCAAATCCGGTTCAAACGGTACGCTTCCCTTGTAAAACAATTTGCTGTCGGTCTTATCGACAAACAGGAAAATTTCTTCGGAATGCATTTTCATTTCCACCATATGAAAGAACTGCGCTTCAGCTCCTATATATTCGTGGTGTTGCATCCAGTCTAATGGAAGGGGATTCCGGCTATGCATAACAGCATAAATAAATGCATTATTTGGAATCATGGTAAAGTGATCCCTGGGTGCGTTGAGCAGCCTGTATATGCGGTTAAATTCCACAAAGTAATTACGTGTTGTTTCATTTACCTTGGTCTTTCCCATTTCCGGGAAGATATCCTCTAATGTGTAGTTTAATTTAGAACTTGCATGATCGCGGTAATTGACTTTCGGCATACTTATCTGCGAAACAGTAAATAGCAATATTGCCGCTACGGCAAGAAGGCGATATGCTTTGAGCAAATGCCGTTGAATAAACCGGTATTGTGCCAATCGCATACACAGGAGTATCCAACCAGACATAGCCAGCCCGCCTAAATACGGGCGGGGCGAATTGTCGCCAATTGAAATACTGCTGGTCCAGGCAATACATAATGTGATTAATACTGAAAGCAACAGCGCCTTATTTAATTTCCATATGAAAATGCCGTACAACAACAGAACGGCGGCAAGCCAGAAAAAATAAAAGGAATATGCAGTTGAATAATTGCCTAAAAATAAGTGAAAGGTAAACCAGGCGGTGGCACATATAAGTGCCGGGAAATACGCATTTGCAATATATGCGAAGCCCTTCCCCGATGGGTGCATGTACTGTTTCCAAAATAAAATTAAGAGTCCAATTCCAGGCAATAGCATCCATGGATATTTAACAAGCGATTTTGCATAAGTAAATATCCCGGTTTCCACTAATTCGGTACGCCCTGTCATTTGATCAATAAATAATTGCAGCGCACCCTGGAGGTAGAGATAAAAAAAGTACAATAACAGCGGCAGGCTCCCGGCAATGCAGATGAGAATCCTGAAGCCTGTCTTTTTCCATTGAAAATTATAAAACAAAACTGTTGTTGCGGTTAAGATAAAAGGCAATGCAAAGGACTGCCTGCAGAGGGCGGCACATGCGGTAAAAAATAGAGCCGGAATTGCAAACCTGTAATAGTGGGCTGTCGTATGCGGCGGTTCGAAGAAGCGCATAATAAAATAAAAACCGACAGTGTCGAGCAACAATGCATCCGTAGTAGTCCATGTAAATACCGGCCCGTTGTTTAAGTTTAATACTATTGTCGAAATGATAACCGCTCCGTAAACCAGGTACTTCTTGCCTGGTGCGATTGTATCCTTTACAGCACTCAATACAATAAATGCCCAAAGTATTGTCAGTAGAATATATTCAAATGCAGCTATTATCCTGGATGTGGGAATGAGTGGAAATGGAAGGATTAAGTCCAACTGGTGGAGTAAACCGGAGCCGACCGGGCGGATACTGATGAATTCTTTATGGGGTATTTCCCCGTTTAGCAGGCGCCAGCTTTGCGAAAGAACCACGCCTTCGTCGGAGGGGTTAAAACCCTGATTAACCGCATAACCGCCAATGCTGAAAACGACGGCAAAAAGAATCAGGACGAAAATGGAAACCTGAACGAATTTTTTTAGATCCACCGGTTAATGTTCTTCAATTATAAATAAGAGAATGTTGTAAAAATAAAGGTAATTATCAGCAATATGCTGTATAGGATAAACGGCAGTAAAGGAATATATCGCAATGGCGAAATTCCCATTGACTTCAGCTTTACGACAAAGGCAATTTTTTCAAAGATATAGGCCGCCACCGTTCCAAAGGCTACACCGGGCAATCCCACCAGGTATAAAAATAACAGGCTCAGCGCTATATTGAGTATGAACTCGATAATGGAGATGCGCATTAAAAAGTTGTTTTCGGCACTCGCCATGAGAATTGACTGGGGTAAAAGTGTTCTGGGAATAATCAGCAATAAATAAATATTGAAAAAAATAAAACTCCCGGAAAACTGCGGATTAAAAACTACGGGGAACACATAATTACTTATCGCCATTAATACAATTCCAGCCGGAAATACTTTGTGCATGAGCGACAGAGTATTTTGTCTTAATGCGGCAATTCCGGTATCCCTGTTGGCGCTTATCATTCCGATCATCGAAAGATTGACAGCGCCGGCAAGAACCATTGCCAGGGGGAATTCCCGTGCGCCGTACTGATACACAGCAAAAGTCGCCTTGTCGAATCGGGTATTGATAATTATGCCGTCCACATAGATGGAAGCCCCACCCAGCATAAAGCTGATTGCCAGAGGCAGCGCATGTTTTAAAACCGACTGTAGATGGCCGGTAATTATTTGCGGTCTGCCGGCAAATATCCGGAACATATAAGTCAGAGTAAACTTCACCAGGTGAAATATTATGATACCCCAGACAATAAATGAAATATTATGGGTATAGACGGCAATAATTCCCACAATGCCGGGAAGCAGGATCAGATGGGCAAATGAAAGAAATAATAGTGCATTTCCCTTTTTAACGGATAAAAAATAATGTTCCGAAAAATGCGAAATATTTTGAGCGGGAAGTAAGACAGCTAATTGTAAAATCAACTGTGAAGAAATGTCAAAGGTGCGGTGAATTAACTGGCCGAATATTAAAATGCAAAGGGACAACAATACAGAAAGAGCAATAAAAATGAAAAGCGTAGAATCGATAAATGCCTTATTGTTTTCGGATTTGCCAAAGCGTTGTATATAAACGGTTAACACGGCATTCACCCAAAAAAAACTAAGCAGCCCCGATAGTAAAACCAGGGTCTCATAATTTCCGATATCCGACTGGGAAATGCCTGTCTTCGACAGGATAATACCGATTAAAAGCAGGCCGGCATACCTGGCAACCTGGAAGAGTTGAAATGCGCTGTTGTGATCTGATATGCGATGCAAGAAAGACAGACTACCGTATTTTAACTCCGCAAACGTAATGAATTTCCAATCATCGCTCAGCCGGCCACCATGCCTTTATCCTGCCCGCGATAGATACCGGGCAGGTGTGTTTCCCTGCAACGGAAGCGAAATTGCAGGATTATGGCCACAATGCGGTAAGGTCAAACCCAAGGATACTTTGACAGCATCGGTGCCGTGGTAAAGGCCATCCTGCCGGTGCCGGTACTCCTTCATTTTCAATAGAACAACTTTTGGTGTAACATTGCATAAGCATAGGGCATGCGCATTGAACATTTAACGGGTATCAATGGTTTTTACAGTATTATTTTTAACCAAACTTAAAAAAGACAAAATTGGAAAATTTAAAAACAAGCAGAAGGGACTTCATTAGGAAATCTGCACTTTCGGCCATCGGGTTAGCCTTCATTAACAAGGAAATATTTGCAAACAGCGAAACCACTTCACCCGCGGTTTTGGATATGTACCTGGGAAAAGGGGATGCATTTACGCAGAAGCCGCTGCCTTATGATTTCGGGGCGCTGGAGCCGTATATTGACAAAATGACCATGGAGATTCACTATACGAAACACCATGCCGGTTATGTTAAAAAATTGAATGAAGCAGTTGCCGCAACCCCGGAATTACAGGGGAAATCCCTGTCTGATATTTTAATGCATATCTCCACCTTACCCGATGCAATGCGTGCCAAAGTGCGCAACAATGCGGGCGGGCATTGGAACCACTCGTTTTTCTGGGAGACGCTTACCCCGGGTTCTGCCAAAACTATTACCCGTGACGACCTGCGCACGGCGCTTATGAGTAAATACAATTCGATGGAGAATTTCCAGGAAGAATTCAATAAGGCTGCTGCCGGCGTTTTCGGATCGGGATGGGCTTGGTTGGTAAAGGATGCAAAGGGCAACCTCGATATCATCGGTACGCCAAACCAGGATAATCCGCTGATGGATATCAGTGAGAAAAACGGCAAACCCTTACTCGGAGTGGACGTTTGGGAGCATGCGTACTACCTGAAGTACCAAAACAGGCGCTCCGACTACCTGTCGGCCTTCTGGAATATCATTAATTGGGATACGGTTTCTCAGCGGTTTGCCGAATAATTTTAGTACAGCGGTTCTGCATTCTATTTTATAAATTTGCCGTCTGATAAAACGGTGACCGTAGCTCAGTTGGTAGAGCACCAGATTGTGGTTCTGGTGGTCGTGGGTTCGAGACCCATCGGTCACCCGCTTTAAACCCGGAAATTCAATTTGCCGGGCTTTTTTTTATCCGTTTACCGGATACACTCTTTTAAAAAAAATCTTTAGATTAGTGAATGCCTAAATTCCTGCCTATATTCCCATTGGCTATCGTGGCTTTCCCCGGTGAAGAATTAACGCTGCATATTTTTGAACCGAGGTACAGGCAATTAATCGGTGAATGTTTTCGCGAAAAAAAATCCTTCGGCATACCGGTAGTCAATAAGAATGAAATCTTAGAATACGGCACCGAAATGCAGGTTGTAAAAATTATCAAGGAATATCCGGGCGGCGAATCCGATATATTGATCTGCGGTATAAATGCCTTCCGGATTCTGGATATAGTCAAGGAAATCCCCGACAAGCTCTATAGCGGTGCCATTGTCAGCGTTGTGAATAACATATACGATATTCACGGAAAAACCTACCGCGAGTTTGAACAGTATATCGATGAGCTGTTTCAATTGCTGGAGATTAAGGAAGTTTTGGTCGATAGGGGAGTGAGGTCGCATTCGTTTCCGGTTGCGCATTATATCGGCCTCAGCCTCCTCGAAAAATTTGAATTATTAAAACACAACCGGGAATCCGTGAGACAAAAGATTATTGTCGAGCACTTAAAAAAGATTTTACCCGATATCAGAAAATATGCGGCTATCAGGGAACGGGCGAAACAAAACGGTCAATTTTATCTGGAAAATCCTCCGGATACGCTATAAATCAGTACCGGGCAGAAAGGGACGGTGAGTTTCTAAATCAATCGAACAATATTGATTGCCGGAAGTATGGCGGGTAAGCCGCCTTGAAAATACCGGCATCCTCGCATTATTATTACTGCCTTGCATCAGGAGTCGCCGGCATTTGTTACCCGCTTTGATTAAAGAGACATTTCGGCGTTGTCAGTTGCCGGCTTCAGTTGAAATAGCGCCGGGAGTTTCTCTTGCCGGATTGCTATTAAAGTACCGTTGCAATTGACGGCGAATTTCCGGTGAGATTGTTAATAACCGGTCAAGTTGAATTTGGCGCTCATTTATTAAACCGCCGTATTTTATATTATTTCTCAGGGCGATTCACCAGTACCCGCCCGGAGATGGGAAGCGATTATCCTGTCGGATAAGCGATAAAAAAACTAATGAAAATTGGCGATGTCTGATACACGCCAATTTTCATTAGTAATGGATTTGTTTCAATAAATGAAACTTTTATTTTATTGAGACTAATGCTCTGTCGTTTACTACTTTTCTCTCTTCGCCTTTGTTATTATAAATGGCAATTTCCTGCATTTCGTCAGTGATAATAATTACTTTACTGCTTTGAGACAAGTAACCGGCGCCGTTATAAAACTCCATACGGCGTACAGCGCCATTTTTTAAGGTAATCATTGCATACCTGTCATCGGCGCCCAATTTAAGTACCTGGGTGGGCTGGGTAAAATTAAATGCCTGTACCGGGCCACTGCTATTGGTAGTAATTATAACCGGTTTGTTGGATTTGCCAGTGGTTATAACTGACAGCGCTTTGGTATTACCTGCAGAGTAGAAACCGCTGAAGCGAGCGGGAATTGGGGTAAATGTTCCATCCCCGTTACCTAACATGACGTTTCCGTTGCTCGCATCCTGGATATTGGTTTCAATTTCCATTTCATACCAGTTGCCATGGCTTACGAAGTCCAGGTTGCCATCGTTATTGATGTCTATCGGCACGATACCGAATACGGAAGATATCTGCATTTCATTATTTAACGGATGTATAGAAAACTTACCGTTACCCAGGTTTTTAATGAAACTGCTCTGGAATGTATTGGCTTTGAAGCGGTATTTAGATTCCTCCATGCGCTTTTTGCCGTAGAAATCCCAGATTTCTGCCCGTCCGTAAGCATCCCAATTGGGGAATATTTCTCCGATTTCAGGAATCTGTTCCATCATTCTTTCGCGGGTTTTAATCGGATATAATTTATCGCCCTGATAATAACCCATGATAATATCGTAAATACCGTTTTTATCGTAATCGTCATAGAACAATTCGATGGGCTTGCCATTCGGTTTGTAGCGGCAGTTTAGACCGAAGTTACCGGCCAGGTAGTCCATGTCGCCGTCATTGTCAAAATCCCCTGCCGCCAGGCTGTTCCACCATCCCGTAGTTTGCTCTAATCCCGCATTGGCAGTGATGTTTGCAAATTTCCCGTTTTGGTTTTGGAATACGGAGATAGGCATCCATTCGCCGTTAATTATCAGGTCGAGTTTGCCGTCGTTATCAAAGTCTGTCCAAAGAGCGGCGGAAACCAATCCGGGGCTCACCAGATCGGGTGCAATACTACCTGTAACATCGCTGAATTTACCGCCGTCGTTTTTGAGTATATAACTTCTTGCGGCTATGGGATAACTTCCCGGAACCACCCGTCCGCCCACAAATATATCGGGGTCACCATCGTTGTCATAGTCGCCGGCTACAGCAACTGAACCGCTGGTTATCATGGAAGGCAGTGCATCCTTTTGCCAGGTGAAACTACCGTTGTTGTTAATGTATAACCTATCCTGCAAATGCACATCGTCTTTCGGGAAATCGCTACCGCCGCTCACCACGTACAGGTCTAAATCCTTATCGCCGTCCACATCCAGGAACAGCGCAGCCATATCCTCCGAGACTTTATCTTCGCCCACCGCTGCATAGGTATCGCTGGGGCTGAAGGTGCCGTCTGCATTTTGAGTATAAATAACACCGCTGGCATTTTTAGCGCCGCCGAAGAACAGGTCTTCCAGGCCATCGCCGTTGATATCGCCGGAGGCAATTCCGGGGCCCATATTATTCAACTCATGCGGAATCATAAATTCCCGGTCGAAGTCGTCAAATGCATTTTTTTCGTAATTGTAATTGATATCGAGGTTGTTAGCCGCAGATGCAAAGAACAGGTTAGAGGGAGCTGCATCCGGTTTCGGCGCAATGGTCGCATCTTTGATATCCAGTGTCACCACCTGGTTAACCGGGACATTTGTCATTACATTTTCTTTGCCATTCAACCAGCGCACTACCAGTTTATCTACGGTTTCCGCATTGCCGACACCGAAATGCGCAAAAGGCTCAGAACTTGACATATAGCCTTTTACTATTTCCATTTGAATATATTGTGTCTGATCTTTTACGGTCACATAGATTTTTGCGCCCAGGCCGTATGGGTTAGCGCTTTCGCCTTTCAGGGCTACACGCAGGTAATTATTGGTGCTTCGCTTGTCTGAATTGTTGCGAATTACAAATGCGGGGTAGTTAGCATTGTTGCAAACAATATCCACGTCGCCATCATTATCCAGGTCGCCATAAGCAGCGCCATAGGACATCGAAGGATGATAGAGCCCCCACTCTTCACGCACGTCATCAAAAGATAAGTCGCCGTTGTTCTTAAACATGGCGTTGGGGAATGTCAATACGGAGTTTTCGGGTAATTGCGCCCTGAGATTGTAGTAATCGGTAGAGTCTGACAAGCGATTGGCACGCACCAGTTTAATGTAGGTTTCCATTACATCCATGTGGCTGTCTTTCAGGAATCCGTTGGAAACGTATAAATCTTTAAACCCGTCGTTATCAAAATCGACAAACAGTGGCGACCAGCTCCATCCGGTTGTACTTACTCCTGCAAAATAGGCGATTTCACTGAATTTTCCCTCGCCGTTGTTCAGTTGCAGTGCATTTCTGCCGTATTGTTGCAGGTATCCCGCATTCACCAGGGTGCGCAGGAAGGTCTGTTTGTTGGACTGCATGAAGGTCTTGGTGCCGTAATTGCCTTCGATGGCCATATCCACGGTCATCATATCCAGCAATCCGTCGTTATTAATGTCGGCAACATCGGTACCCATGCCGTAATAGGAGGTTTTATACAATAACTCCCTGGACATTTCCTTGAATGTGCCGTCCTTTTGATTGATATAGGTATAGTCGTGCATGATATAGTCATTGCCGACAAACAGGTCCTGCCAGCCGTCATTGTTAATATCACCGGCTGTAACCGATAGGCCGAATCCGTGGTTGTTGATACCGGCTGCCATATGGCTTTCCACGTATTTACTGTTGCCTTCATTGCGGTAAAAACGGTCGCTCGAGTTGGTACCGTCTTCTACTTTCTGATAATTCTTTTGCTTGTTTTTATCCTTGAAATCGGTGGGATGGGACACGATATACAGGTCGAGATCGCCATCGTTATCCGCATCGAAGAAATTTGCCTGGGTAGAAAAGCTGTCATCGTCAATACCGTATTCCTTTGCCTTTTCAGTATAGGTCATATCGCCATTATTTACCCAAAGCAGGTTTTTGCGCTTTTCGGCATTATCATAGCGGGCACGGCATACATAAATATCCATAAATCCGTCTGCATTGATGTCCACAAAAGTGACACCTGTACTCCATCCGGGAATTGTATTAATCTGTGCCTTATCGGAAATATCTTCAAATTGCAGATTGCCTTTATTCAGGAACAGTTTGTCCTTGACCACGTTACCGGTAAAGAACAGGTCCATCAGCCCGTCGTTATTCAGATCGCAGATTCCGACGCCGGCGCCGTTATAGGAATAGCCGTAACGGTAATAGTTTAGTTCAAAGGTCTCCTTTATTTCATTATTGAAGTCAACCCCGGTGGAAGCGCCGGTAAGGATGTCGAACAATTTTCCGGTTTCTGTATCCAGGGGCTCAACTTTATTCTGATCTATATTCTCGGTAAACTTCCATTCGTTTAGCCTGTCCTTGCTGTTTTTGTTGGATGAACAGCTCAATAAGGTGAATACGATACACGTAGAAACAATAATCGGTGTCAATTTCATGTCTTTAAGTTTTTTACAAAAGTAGTCAGATGTTAAAAAACACCTTTGCGGAAATTTGTAAATGTTTTGTTAACCGATTAAATATTTATTAATGTAAATTAAATGTCAATGGCTATTTTCACTTACTTTTGCGGCCGGAATATATTTTATTCAACAAGTTATTAAAACACTCAAAAATGAAAATCAAACTCTATCTTTTTCTCGTAATTGCAGGCTTAGCCGCTGTGGGATCTGGATGTAAGAAATCCGCATCCGGTGATGCGGTAAACCCTTACTACAACTCCGTTTCAACACCCAGCAGCGAGTTGTCGGGCGAATTTTTAAATGACTGGTGGAATCAGTTGTTTGCATTTATTGCCAGTGAGAGAATCGGTCCGCCCGAAGCTTCACGCATGTATGCCTACATCTCGATTGCAATTTACGAGGCACAATTGTGCGGTAATCCGGATTATCTCACCATGGCCGGCCAGTTAAACGGTTTGACGGAACTTCCCAGGCCATCGAAAGACGAAGTGTATGATTGGACTGCCGTAACCAACGAGGCGATCTACTACGTACAAGATGAAATGATCGGCCGGTTTTTACCTGCCGGAGTATCTGCTATCAATGATTTACACGCAAAAAAAATGGAAGAGTGCGCTCAAAAATCGCCTGCTGATGTAATTGAGAGGTCTAAAAAATATGGTAAAGAACTTGCCGATGCCATTATTGCATGGAGCGAAACCGATAATTATGAGCAGACGAGGTATATGCAGTACAAATCGCCGTCCAGGGAAGGTCATCCCGAATATTGGGAGCCCACGGATTTCAATGGTGTCGCCGGTGAACCATTTTGGGGTACCGTAAAGCCGTTTGCCATAAAAGAGGCAAAATCCTGTGATTCCAATATGAAATTTCCCTTCTCTACAGACAGCGCTTCTGAAATGTACAACCAGGTATTGGAAATCTATACCGTGGATAAGAATCTGACCGAAGAACAGAGAATCATTGCGCAGTATTGGGCAGATGACGTGGGAGAAACAGCAGGTCCTCCGGGACACTGGCTGGAAATCGTAGGTAATTTTGTGAAAACCGAACACATGAATCTGAGCAGAGCAGCAGAAGTATATGCACTGACCTCCATTTCCATGGCAGATGCCTGTATTGCCGTTTGGCAGACCAAATACAGGGTGAACCTTGTAAGGCCCAAGACAATGGTGAATGAATTGTTTGAAAAAGGATGGGAACCTTATGTGGAAACTCCTTCCTTCCCGGGATATACATCCGGGCACTCCGGCTTTTCAGGTGCTGCAGCTACAGTACTCACCGCTTTAATCGGCGATAATAAGCCATTTGTTGACAGCGTCCATTTGGATATCGGGTTATTGCCAAAAAATATGAAATCGTTTAATGAAGCCGCAAAAGAAGCCGCATTTTCAAGGATGTACGGCGGTATCCATTATACCTGCGAGATTCTCGACGGACTTGAGCAGGGCAAATGCACAGCCAATGCAGTCTTAAACGATGTGGTTATCAATGCGAAAAGGCAGAATGTGGGCGGAAAAGAAAAACAGGCCAATGCCGCCGGTTCGGAAGGTACTAAATCTGAAATGTAATCAAAACTCTAAAGCTCTTAAGAATGAAAAAAATATTTAAAACTCTGTTGATTCTCACTTTCATCGGTATCGCCTCGGCTGCACAGTCACAGGTGGTGATGAAAGAATATCTCAACGTGAATCATGAAGGCGTGATAGCCAATTCAAAAAACAACAACGGGAAACCGTTGTACTATAAATTCGAGTATAAGAATACGGACCGCAACCGGATTTATTACACTCTGAATTTTTATAAAGATGCGGGAATGAAAACGCCCTACGTAAGTTTTCCGGTGCTGATGCGCAATCTCACCTGGACGTATTACCTCGACGTAAGTATGGAAAAGGATGGCATCACAAAGGTGTTTGCAATGATTTTCAAAAAGGATTTGCGCTGGTCGCGGGTAAAATATTCGCCGCATGAAAATTGTTCTTACCTGACTCCTACCGTTTGGACAAGGTATGAGAAAGTGGACGATTTTGAAAAATTGCTGAACAATACACTTACCCAGATGGATAAGAATATCATGTTGGAATGTTATGTGAAATAACCTGTCATAATGCAATATTTAACCCTGCATCGAACGATGCGGGGTTTTTTATGCCTGTCGCATTCCATTAACTTTACATAGTGACGTATCCGATTATAGCAACCACTTTTAATGGCCTGGAACAAATCCTGGCGGATGAACTGTATCAATTGGGTGCCGGAGATATCCGGGTTGCAAACAGGGCGGTATCGTTTGCGGGCGATGATGCCTTATTATATGCGGGAAACATATACCTGCGCACGGCGCTGCGCATATTAAAACCGGTGTTGCAATTTGATTTCAATGATCTGCAGGATTATTACGACGCTATTTTCGCATTCCCCTGGGAGCGTTATTTCTGCGCCGACCAGACATTTGCAATCGATTTCACCGTGCATTCGCCTCAGTTTACCAATACCCGGTTTGCCGCATTAAAAATGAAAGATGCCATCGTCGATCGCTTCCGGCATGTAGGAAACAATCGGCCTTCCATTGATGTGAAAAGTCCGCAGATTCAATTGAACCTGCACATCGTAAACCGGCATGTTCAAATAGCGCTCGACAGCTCGGGAGAGCCGTTATTTAAAAGAGGGTATCGCAGCTCAAAACACGCAGCGCCCTTAAATGAAGTATTGGCAGCCGGAATGATCTTGATGAGCGGCTGGGATAGGCGCAGCGGCTTTTTTGACCCGATGTGCGGATCCGGTACCCTGCCTGTCGAAGCGGCATTGATAGCCTATAATATAGCGCCCGGCCTGATTCGAAAAAACTACGCATTTAAAAACTGGCCAGGATTTAACCGGGCTTTGTACCGGCAGTTGTTAATGGAGGCCAATACGAAAATTCATAACGCCAAAGTATTTATCGACGGCTCCGATATCGACAAGACTTATATAGCCGCTGCAAGAGAAAATGCAATGCGTGCACTTGTGGACGACAAAATCAATTTCTTTGTCAAGCCGTTTGAAATTTGCGATCCTCCGCCTTCCAGCGCATTGATAATTATGAACCCGCCCTATGGACAGAGAATCGGTGTTGACGCAATCGCAGAATTTTATCGCAATATAGGAAATACATTCAAGTCAAAATATACCGGTAAAACCGTTTGGCTTCTGACCTACAGTGCAGATGCGGTAAAATCAATCGGCTTGAAACCTTCTGAAAAAATACAGTTGTTTAACGGCCCTTTGGAATGCAGGTTTCTGAGATTTGATATGTACAGCGGTTCAAAAAAAATGAAATATAACCGGTAAGAAGAGGTGCCATTGTTTTAAATTGTGGGCATTGAGAAATTAATTGTTAATTATTAAGCCTTGTGACCGGGATTTCTGTAGGGTTGCCTCCTTAGCTTTATCGGAAATATTTTTGAAAACCACGGATGGCGGAAACAAAAAACGGCAAGTCGATTTACATCGCAATGGTCATTGTATTGCTCGCTTTAAATGCCTGGCTGTTTTTCAATGCGCAACAAAATAAAAAGGCGACTATTCAATTCCGGGATCAATATCGCGAAGTGGACAGCCTGAATAAAGCACTGGAAGTGCGGTATGATAAATTGATGCAGGAGTTCAATACTGAAAAGGGCGAAGCGGCAACGAAAGATTCGTTGATATCTCATTTGCAGGAAGATTTGCAGCTAAAGCGCAACCGCATTAATTCCCTGCTGCAATCGGGAGGTAATAATACGCCCCCTGCAAGCAGTGGGCAATTGCAGGAAGCCAAAGAGCAAATAGCGCAACTGGAATCGGATTTGGAATTATACAAATTAAAATTCGAGGAAATCAATATGCAATACCAGGTATTGCAAAGCGATTACAACAAATTGCAAAGCGCATACGACATACTTGCTGCGAGTAATAAGCAGTTGTATGACGAAAGGGACTCCATTTTTTTGATTGGCAGTACGATCATGACTGCCGGAATTCATGTTATTCCTTTACAGGTGAAACAATCGGGAGACAAAGAAACCGAAAAGGCAAAAAAAACCAACAAGCTGCAAATTGATTTTGAGGTAGTTCCCAATCTGCTGTCGGCGGGCAGGAAGCAAATTTTTTATATCAAACTCACCGATCCCAATGCAATCTTAATGAAGGCCTCCGAAGAAATGGGCGGAGAATTTTCGGCCATGGTGAGCGTGGATTACGAGGGCAATGCCCCGGAGAGACATACCGTGTACTGGGAACAGAATTATACCTTCCTGCCGGGTACGTATGGGGTGGAGATGTTCCATAACGGGTTTAATGTCGGCAGTAATACATTTGAGTTGCGCTAAGTCAAGCTATTTACTTTAAAAAATTCACAAAAATTTCGGAACTTTGATTTTTAATGCAAAGCAGGGTCATTCTCGACAACCAAAAGTTTGCTCTTACCATCGAGAGGCTTTGCCATCAATTGATTGAGAACCACCAGGACTTTACACATACCTGTATCATCGGCCTGCAACCCCGGGGGATTTTTCTTTCACAGCGCATTGTGCAGACCTTAACCCGACTATTACCCGGCATTCCCATTCAATACGGCGTATTAGATACCACATTTTACCGCGATGATTTCCGGCATCAGGAAAAACCGCTGATCCCCAATCAGACGCACCTGGATTTTTCAATTGAAAATAAAGAAGTCGTTTTAATCGACGACGTTTTTTATACCGGGCGGACTGTGCGGGCGGGATTAGATGCCTTACTTGATTTCGGGCGCCCCGCCAAAATAGAATTGATGGTACTGATAGACCGCAGATTGAGCAGGCATGTGCCAATCAGCCCGGATTATGTCGGCAAAACCGTCGATTCGGTTACCTCAGAGAAAGTCAGGGTAGAGTGGAAGGAAAACGGCGGGCGGGATGAAGTGTGGATTGTTCCCTTTAAAATAGTAAAATGAGCAGCCTGAGTATAAAACATCTCATAGCCATTAAAGATCTGCATACCGAAGATCTCCGGCTCATCATTCAGACAGCCGACAATTTTAAAGAAGTACTGGAAAGGCCGATTAAAAAAGTCCCCTCACTGCGGGATATTACCATTGCGAATATTTTCTTCGAGAATAGTACTCGCACGAGAATTTCCTTTGAGCTGGCAGAAAAAAGGCTCTCAGCCGATATTATAAATTTTTCCGCCTCTGCTTCCAGCGTCAAGAAGGGCGAATCATTGCTGGATACGGTAAACAATATTCTCGCTATGAAGGTGGATATGGTGGTAATGCGCCATCAAAGCCCCGGCGCTCCCGTGTTTCTCAGCAGGCATATCGATGCAAATATTATTAATGCCGGTGACGGCACCCACGAACATCCCACCCAGGCGCTATTGGATGTGTTTTCCATACGGGAACAACTCGGCAAGAGACATGGTGCAGTTCCATCCGATTTTAAGGGATTGAATGTTGCCATCATCGGTGATATTACACACAGCCGGGTGGCGCTCAGCAATATTTACGCTTTGAAAAAACTGGGCGCCCATGTTACGGTCTGTGGCCCGCCCACTCTGATTCCCGCATATATCGAAACGTTGGGAGTGCGGGTGACTTACAGCGTGAAAGAAGCGCTGCAATGGTGTGATGTTGCAAATGTGCTGCGCATTCAACTGGAGAGGCAGGACATTAAATTTTTTCCAAGCCTGCGGGAGTATGCGCTGTATTTCGGTATAAACCGCCGGTTGCTGGATTCGCTGAAAAAGGAAATTATCATCATGCATCCCGGCCCGATTAACCGCGGTGTGGAAATTACCAGCGATGTTGCTGACAGCGGCCAGTCGATCATTCTGCAACAGGTAGAGAACGGCGTTGCCATACGCATGGCCGTATTATACCTGCTTGCCGGAAGGGTGGATCCGAATTAAATGAATTCCACGTCCATACTAAAGTTGTATTTCATGAGGTACGCCATGCCGGCTTCAATACTCAAACTTTCAAATACGCCCTTGTGCAGCGTTGTCAGGATCGGGCAATTGATGGTGTAATTATTTGCAAGTGCATTTGCAATCTTCAGGGTGTTTACGCCTTCGGCGATTTCTTCCATACTCTCCATGATATGTTCAATGCGCTCGCCTTGTGCCAGTCGATATCCAACAGTGTAGTTTCTGCTGGTCGGCGAGATACAGGTAGCGATGATATCGCCGATTCCCGCCAGGCCGAGAAACGATTTCAATTCGGCGCCCATGGCTTTTGCCAGGTTAATGATTTCGGCTAATCCCTTCGTGATTAACAGCGCCCTTGCATTTTCGCCTAAGGCTAATCCGCTGACTACACCACTGCCGATTGCCAGGATATTTTTGAGAACTCCCGCCAGCTCCACCCCAAAAATATCGCGGCTGCCGTACACCTGGAATCTATCGCTTTTCAAGGCTGCCTGCCCGATGGATATCACTTCTTCGAACCGGCTCGCCAACACCGTAGCAGCGGGTAACCCCTTAGCCATTTCTTTTGAGAGATTCGGGCCTGCCAGGCAGCCTATGCGTACAACCACACTTTCATTTGCTATCAATTGACTCATCGTCAACACATCTTCCTTGGCGATTTTTCCCCCTTCACTGAGGCTCCTGTTCCCATTTTCGGATAAAGCCAGGCCTTTTGTACCGTGAATGACAATGTGATCGGGTTTTAAGTAGGGCGCTATACTGCGTATCATTTCCTGGAAACCCTGGGAAGGTATCACCGGAAAAATGAGTTTACATTGTCCGGCCACCAGTGCAATATCATCTACCGGTGTAATATTGTCGTGCAGTGTTTGCCCTGAACTGATTCCCGTACGGCGCATTTCTTCTGCCTGATCCGACTTGCGGACATATAGATACACGGGATTGTTCGGAGCCAGCAGATTTGCCACCACCGTACCGAAACTTCCGGCTCCTATTACGCCTACTGTTTTATTCCCCGACATATTTTTCCAATCCGTATCCCACCAGGTGGTTGTGATAGTACAATAATAATTTCATATCGGTACATTGAATATCACCGGTTTTTTTATCGATTATCAATGGCCGTTTTGTATGGTAAATCCCCAGGGTTTTAATGCCGTAATGCATAAATTCCGAGGCGGGACCGTGCGATATCGGCCCTAAGCGAATTTTACCGTTCTTTTCCATTTTCAAAATTTCCTGTTGCAAAATAGTTACCGAATGGAGCAGATCGGCGGCAGGTATGCGCCTGAATTCTTCCGGCATGCGCAGGACGGAGTATAAATCGCTGTTTTGATGTTTGTTCTGCAGGTAATGAAAAGCGGCGAAGGCGACTATATGGCCGGCCATGGCAACGTTGTTAATGTGAAAGGCGTTGACGATTTTTTCGCTGAGCATGCGTGCGTATTCCGAGTCCCGTTGCGTATCATCGGACAAAACGCCATTGCTTTTAAAGTAATCCGTGATATCTATTTTGCGGCCGGTATTATCTATGCTTTCTCCCCGGGCATTTACCTCATTGCCGAAAATGTCCATACACTTGCCGAAGGCGATGGTAAAATCGGCGCTGGCAGTAAAAAATTTCACCAGCAGTTTTAAGATTTTATAAGATGAGGAGTACTTATCTGCCTGAATAAAGTACCGCTCCTTACCTACGTTGTGCAGGTGTTCATCAATTAGTTCCGGCGCTTCCAGCACAAAGCTGTAATTCAGGGTAACGGGAGCGACAAATATCTTTTTATAGTCGCCGCCATTTGCACTGAGAATATTGATGCGTTGGGCTTCCAGGGCAGTACCCAGCAGGCCCAGTTTTAAATGGGATTCCAGTTCTCCGCTCCGCGAACGGGTGCCGCCGGGGAAAAACAGGCTGTGTCCGCCCTTGCAGATCACATTGGTGCTGTATTGCTTCAGCGTCTCCAGGTACACCGAATTTTTTTTGCGCCTGTCCACTTTATAAGCGCCGAGGCGGTTCATGAAAAAGGCGAGCAGTTTTACGCTGAACAGGTTTAACCCGGCGCCATAGAGGAATGGCGGGAGGCCGGTAGCGCTGATAGCCCAGCCGATGGTAATGCTGTCGATATTGCTCACATGGGTGGGCACCATAATTACAGTGCCCTGTTTGGCGAGTTCACGCACTTGTTCGGTTTCACCGACCAGGTTGATGCGTTTTAACAGGCCTTTCTGGTTGCCGAACAACCGTATGAATTCCTTGCTGCGGGAGCCGTTTAACAGGCGGTTGAAGACAAAGGGCACAAGTCGTTGGGCAAACCGGTAAGTGCGGATATCGAAATGTCCTGCAATCTCTTCGGCATATCTGGAAATGATGGATTTCAGCAGGTCGGTTTCCTCGGTGATGTCTGTTTCTTTCTCCCGCTCCGCTTTTACTAATCCCTGTTTGATGGAATTCCAGAATTGCGGGTCGTCTTTCGGATCGGTACTCCACACTCTTCCATTGATGCGGGCCTTTTCCAAATACACCGCCTTCGCCAGTACCTCCTGAATATCTGCTTTGGCGGGGTGTTTCTTCAGGATGGCCTGCAATGTAGATTCAGTAACCTCCGCAATTACCTGTTTTCTCGCCTTACTGATTTTAACGATAGGCCATTGCTGGTGATCGGGTTCTATATCCGGGAAAATATTGCCGATGTGTTTCTGTTCTTCCTTCATTCCGGCGACAAATATACCGTTTGAGGGAACTATGCGCTAAGGATTTTCATTGTACTTTTGCGTAAACAATCCTGGGGCTGACAGGAATTGACAGCATCGTTCATTGACAAGTAAGCATGCCGAGTGTTGTGAATTAACTCGTTAATCTCAATGCACTACACAATTTTTATCTGGCGAGTATAACTACGCCTTGGCCGCCTAATTCAAGGAATTAGTTGGCCTTTGTCCTTTGGGGTGTACGCCTGGTCACATCCCATACGGGCATAATGAAACCGGGCTGGTGTTGCAGCGTTCCGATGCAACATGAGATTGAGGAACTAAGGGGATATCATGGGTTTGGCAAGACACCCGGTATCTCTCGAAAATTAAGAATTGCCTAAGCATGGAGAAATCTTGTAAATGCCTTGTCTGGACGTGGGTTCAAATCCCACCAGCTCCACTTATTAAAATGTCATTAATTTGTTTTTTTGTATCGCTGTGCGGGTACACGTGATTTTTGTCACCATTTGCGAATAGTCAGGCGATTTACTTTACATGCATCATTTATGGCAGAAAGAAGAAAAAGCTTTTCGGAATTAATTCATAGCGAGACACCTGTATTGGTTGATTTTTCCGCTGAATGGTGCGGGCCGTGTAAAATGATGCCCCCGATTTTGCGGGAATTATCCCAAAAGCTCGGCAAGGCGTTGCGCATAATTAAAGTGGACGTGGATAAGAATCCGGCGGTTTCCAATGCATACCAAATTCAGGGTGTGCCTACTTTAATATTATTCAGGAACGGTGAAGTACAATGGAGAAAGAGCGGGGTTATGCCTGCGCACGCAATTGAGCAGGAAATTAGCAGGTTTTTACACCGATAGTAGTTTTTGTTTTCATAGTATGGGGAATCCCCGCTTGTAGAATTTTATTTTACAGCGGGGTTTTTGTTTGCATTGCGGGTAAACCTTCCAACTGAATTTCCGGCTGTCTTACTGTATTTATTGTTAAGAACTTCAATAGGGTTTCCCGGTATTGAGGTGCACTGTTTGGATGCTGATGTGTTAACTACAAGTTTCCAAAATCACTTCGGTACCGGCAAGCAGGAAGCGCAAAAAAAAATCCCCGCACCGCGGGGATTCTATGGCTTTATAATTCTTTATTTAGTTATAAGCGGGATTGTGCCGGTGGTTGCCGTTGTTGCCGGAGTTCATTTTTCGAATTTCCCTGTTGGCCCGTTTTTGTGCCAATGCGGTTTTATAAGCAAACCATTTTTTGTTAAACATTTTGCGCATGATATCGTCCAGTTTCCTCTGAATGGAGAGATTGTATGCGCCTTTCAGTTTTAGCATCAAAGTAGGGGCGACGGTGCGCACGCTTAAACCGAAACCCGCTTCCAGGTATTCGATATGATGCCAATAGCCGCTTGGCATAAACAGTGTATCGCCAAATTCCAAAATGGCAGTAGAGCCGGTTACGTATTTTAATCCCGGGTATTTTTCGTAGTCGGGGTGATCTATATCTACCGTAGTGTGTACATTAAACGGCAGGCGATACAGTAATCTCGATTGATCGGGTGAAAACAACACGACACGTTTTCTGCCGCTGAACTGCGTGAGAAAAACATTGCTCATGTCAATATCCTGGTGAATGCGAGTGATGGCATTTTTGGGGCCGAAAAACATAAACGGCAGTTTAATATAACCGCCGGTGATATCGGGGTATCCGAAGTCCTTTAGCAATTCGGGTTTGTATTTGAAAACGGGAAACAAAAACAAACGCAAATCTGTCGGCTCCCTTTCAATCAGGTTTAAGTATTCGCTGAATTTCATGCGGGCATGCGGCACTTTGATGGTAGCGCTGGGATCGGCTTTTGTGGTGCTGAATAAATCTACGGTAATATCTCCCATTGCGTTCTTGAAAAATTCCATAGTCCATTTTTCATAAGCGGGGTATTGTTTCCATAATCCACGTAATATTACCGGTTTCTGAGGCTTATGATAATGCTCCATAAATTCCTGTTTGCTAAGCTTTGTAGCGTCCACCACAGGAACAGGCGAATTATAATTAATCATTTCCGATTTTATTATATGACAAAATTAATACAGTAACAATTCGGTGAATAATGATTTACGTCAATTAACGAATATTTAATGATTACATGCTGATTATTTCCAGTTCGGTGCGCCGGTTATTTGCCCTGCCCGCTTCGGTGTCATTGGTATCTACGGGCTGGCTTTCACCGAAGCCCTTGTGCGATAATCTGTCGGCGGCGATTCCCGCCTGCACCAGGTAGTTTTCTACTGCCAGCGCCCGGTTGACAGACAGTTGCAAATTTTCGGATTCACTGCCGATATTATCGGTATGTCCGTTAATCTGCACCTTGATGTTTTTATTGGATTGCAACAATTCCACCGCCTTATTTAATTCGGTAACCGATTCGGGTAATAATTCTGCGGAGGCCGTATTGAAGAACAGGTTGCGCAGCGTGATGATTTCACCGGCAGAGACCGGCTGGAGAAAAATTTCGAGTGTAAACGATTCATCGGGTTGGGCATTTTCCAGGCTGAAATTTTCAGAATGAAACAAATAACCTTGCTTTTGAATGTATAATCCATACACATCGCCGATTGGCAGGATAACCAGGAACTCGCCGGTAGTCGGATCGCTATAAGTCTTCAGCACCTGGGTGCCGGTTTCCAACTGCATGAGCTGCACTTCTGCCTGCAGCGGTTTACCGGTGCGTGCATCCTTTACGATTGCTTTTACATAGGTTACCGGTTCGGGTTTCATGGTATTGGGCACATCAAAACTATACAAGTCCAGCATGCCAATGGCGTCGAACCTGTCGCTGGCAAAATAGGCGGTTTTTCCGTCTGCCGAGAGGCTGAGGGTAGTTTCATCACCCGAAGTATTAATGGGGTACCCGAGATTTTCCGGCGTTTGCCAGTTGCCGCCGGCATCTTTCTTTGTGAAAAACAAATCGCTGCCTCCCATACCGGGATGCCCATTGCTCGAGAAATACAAGGTGCGCCCGTCGGGATGAATAAACGGCGACTTATCGTCTTCGGGCGTATTGATTACCGGGCCTGCATTTACCGGCTTTTCCCAATAACCGTCATCGCCGAGCACGCTGATATATATATCTGCGCCGCCATATCCTCCCGGGCGGTTGCTGGTAAAAAATAAGTACTTGCCATCGGCGGAAACTGAAGGCTGTGAATCCCAGTTGCCCGAATTGATATTGCGGCCGGCATTCTCGGGTTGTGTCCATGTATTGCCGATTTTTTCGGAAAAATAGATATCGCAACTGCCAAATCCATCGGGGCTGTTGCACAGCGTAAAATACAGCCATTTGCCGTCGGCCGAGATGTTCTGAGCGCCCTCATTTAATTTGGTGTTTACCGGTTTGCCCATGTTTATTGCGGCGCTCCACGTACCGTTGATGTTTTCTGTAATAAAAAAATCTTCGTTGAAATGCGGAACCGTTTCGCCGGTAGTTAACTTAATTTCTTCTTTGACATTGCGTGTGAAAACCAGCAGCGTATTGTCGGCAGATATACTTGGAAAATATTCGGCATGTGCGCTGTTAATTTCCGGACCCAGGTTTACGGGGTTGAACTCCACCGGGTGATTTACGGCCTGTATTGCAAATTCGATACTCTTCAGCAATAATTCCGCTTTTCTCTTTGTTTCGCCCGTGATATCCGGATGGGCAATGAAATATTGGATATGCGCATACGCCTCTTCGTACTGCATCAGCATTTGTTCTGACCGGGCAATTTTTGCATATACACCAATATTGTAGTCCGGCTCCAATTCAATTGCCTTTTCCAGGTAGGATTCGGCTTCCGCATGCATACCCGACTGTTGATAGGCATCGGCGCAATATATATAGGCAGTTATAAATTCAGGTTCAATGGCAATTGCCTGGTTAAATGCAGCAATGGCCTGGTCAAAACTGCCGCCCATAGCCATTTGAATACCCTTGTCGAAAAATTTCCGGGACTTTTTTGACGCCGTTTCCGGAGTTACTACCTGGCTGTAGCCCTGCAACAGCGAAAAACACAGTAATGCCGCAATGAGAAAAGCCTTCATAATTTTTTTCCTATAACGCCTAAACATAACTGCAATTATCGATTATAAAAAAACCCCTATCTGGTTAGGAAAGGGGTTGGGTAAATGGACTTTATAACAAATTACTTTTTGCGCATCACCTCTTCGGCAGATTTATCATGCGAAGACTTGCGGTAAAGTTCCAATGCAATTGCAGAAGCGATAAACACGGATGAATACGTTCCGAAACCCACACCTATAAAAATGGCAAATGCAAATCCCTGTATATTTTCCGTTCCAAATATCAATAATACAAATATAGAAAGCAAGGTGGTGCCACTGGTAATTAAAGTCCGGCTCAATGTCTGGTTAATAGCCTGGTTAAACACCTCCTTTACCGTTCCCGCCTTCGACTCCCGCAGGTATTCCCTTATCCGGTCAAACACCACCACCGTATCGTTAATGGAGTATCCGATAACCGTTAAAATCGCCGCAATAAACGCTTCGTTAATTTCGAGCGCAAAAGGCATGATACTTTTAAATATTGCAAATACGGATAGTACCACGATGGCGTCGTGCAGCAACGCAGTAACCCCGCCAAGTGCAAACTGCCATCGGCTGAAGCGTATGGTAATATAAATGAAAATTGCCAAGAGGGCAATGCCAATAGCGATAAGGGCGCTCTTCTTAATATCCTGTGCAATAGTAGGCTCTACTTTCATCTGGCTTTCCTTATACACCGAATCCCAGTTGGCAAAACCGGGATCATTGGCATAGAAGGATACCAGGTTTTGATACAGGGTGGAAGCCACCACCGAGTCTGTTCCGGGAAAAGATTCTTCGATTTTATAGCTGGTAGTGATTTTTAATTTATCATCGCCGCTGAACGATTTCACCTGGATTTTGTCGTCGAAATTGCTGAACAGGTAATTCCGCACCTCACCGGCTTTCACGGGTTGATCAAATTTAACGGTATAGGTTCTGCCGCCTTTAAAATCCACACCCAGGTCAAAACCGGAAAATATGATGAAAACGATACCAATAGTAGTTAATGACAGGGAGAAAATATAACCGAAACGGCGTTTTCCCATAAAGTTAAAATTCACATTTTTAAACGCATTTTTTGTGAATGAGGAATTGAACTTAATGGGCTTTTCCTTGCGCACCATATTGTCCAGTATCAGCCTGGAAATAAATATGGAGGTGAACAGAGATGTTAAAATACCGATGATGAGCACAACGGCAAAACCCTTCACGGGGCCGGCGCCGAATTGCGTCAATATAATACCGATAATTAACGTGGTGAGTTGGGAGTCAATGATTGCCGAATAAGAATTGGAGTATCCGTCGGCAATTGCCTTCACCATTGTTTTGCCCTTAGCCAGTTCTTCCCGGATGCGCTCGTAGATAATTACGTTGGCATCAACGGCCATACCCATGGTGAGTACGAGGCCGGCAATTCCGGGCAATGTCAAAGTGGCGCCGATAGAGGCGAGAATCCCGAAGATGAAGAATAAATTGGCGAACAGGGCGACGTCGGCAATAAGCCCGGCAGTACTGTAATAAATGGCCATGAAAATGATAACGAGTACAAGGCCGGCAATCATGGAAATTAAACCGGCGCTGATCGCCTCACGGCCTAAGGAAGGGCCGACGATGTCTTCCTGAACGATACGGCTCGGCACGGGCAGTTTACCCACTTCGAGGATATTTGCCAATACCTGGGCATCTTTCACTTCAAAGTTTCCGGAAATCACGGAGCGGCCGTTTGGAATCTCTTCATTGACACGTGGCGCTGAATACACGCTGTTGTCCAGGGTGATAGCAATAAATTTTCCGGTGTTTTCGGCAGTGATGCGCCTCCACGCTTTGGCGCCTTCGGTTTTCATGGTCATATTCACTTCGGGCTGGCCGTTGGTGGGGTTGAAGTCCTGAAAAGCATTGCTGATTACATCGCCTTCCAGGATGGGGCCATTGCCGTCCACTTTGCCTTTCATGGCGTACAATTCGTACATATTCCTGTCGGTAGGCAGAGGTGCAGAGCTCAGCATGAATCGGATATCGCCCGGGAAATTGGCAGCTACCACGTCCATTGCCAGGTAACCCATCAACTTTGCAGTGTCCCGCACATTCACATAGCCGATTACTGGGCCGGCGCTTTGGGGTGGCATCAACACCGTATTTAACAAGGGGCCGGCTGCGGCAGAAGCCGTATCGAGGCCGGCAGCGCCGGTATCGGGGTTATCGCTGAACAGGGTGTTGGAATCTTCCGGGGTTCCCGTCACCGTGTCGCCCGGGGAAGCAGTTTCTTCGGTAAATGGCGTTGTCGCAGTAGCGGCGGTATCTGCCGCGGTGCTGTCAGCACCGAAAGAGGTATCACCTTCGCTCAATACGACACGCAATGCCTCGTTGGCAGCGGTGAGATTGGCCGAAAGGTCTTGAATCGTATAGGTTTGCCAGAACTGGAGGTTTGCGGTGGATTGCAGCAGTTTGCGCACCTGCTTCGGGTTGTCCACGCCGGGCAATTCCACGATAATCCTACCCGTATTTTCCTGTAAGGTAATGTAGGGCTGGGAAACGCCGAATTTGTCGATGCGCTCTTTCAGTTTGGTATAGGTGGAGTTTACACCGTTATCGGCTTCTTCTTTGAGAAAGGCTTTTACTTCGCTATTGGAGGCAGTCGCTGCCAGTCGCTCCGAATTGTTCCGGCTGCTGAACAGCGATACTAATTGAGAACCCGGGTTGGCCTCCTCGTAGTAAGAGACAAAAAAATCAATTATATCGCCATTGCCTTTACTGGCTTCGGTAAGTGCCTTGTCCAGCGCCTCGTTCAGTTTTGGATTTTTCGGATTATTGGAAAGGCTTTTTACAAGGTCGTATTTCGACACCTCGAGCACCACGCTCATGCCGCCCTGTAAGTCCAAACCGAGATTGAGCGCTCTTTCTTTTACCTCATCGTAGTTGTATTTGGCAATGCCGAGGTTATAAACCGTTTCATTGGCTTTACGGGCAAGGTATTCCCGTTTTTTATCCGAGATGAATTCTACCCGTGCTTCACCCGTCAGATCTGCGGTGGCGGACTGTTCGGCGTAAGCAGCCGCATCGCTTTCGACGTTGCTGGCAACCCATGTGAACGACAACTGATATATACAAACTAAAGCGAGAACGACCAGGAAGAACCTTATCAAACCTTTTCCCTGCATAATTGGCGATTATTTATAGTTTTAGGTCAAATTTTGAGCGTGCAAATATAGGAATATTTTCAGCAAGCAATACCGCCCGGGTTACAACCCATTTGGGATCATTCGCATCATAGCTTTTAATTAGTATGAATTTTTTAACCGACAAAAATGGAAAAAACATGAAGCCATTTACATTTTTAACAGTAATACTGTTTGCCGCCACGGCAACTTTTGCCCAGAAAACGGCAACAGATTGGTTCAATTCGGCCTATGATAAGTACAAAAACGGGGATTATGCAGGTGCTATCGCCGATTATACGGAGTGTATTGCCCTGGCGCCTGACGATGCCGCTGCGTATTTTAACCGCGGTCTTGCCAATTATTACAGCTCCAGGTACGAAGAGGCGGTTGCCGATTTTGATAAGGTGACCAAACTCAGCACCGGCGATTATGAGGCTTTTTACTACAAAGGCTATGCGCTGTACGATATGAATAAAATGGAAGAAGCTATCCAGGCGTACACCAGTGCGATATACTACAATCCCAATTACATAAGTGCCTATCTCGAAAGGGGATTTACCCGTTACACGCTCGGCAGATATGCTGAGGCGCTGGAAGATTTTAACGTCGTCATACGCTTAGACAGCAACGAGATTGACGCCTACTATAACCGGGGGCTCTGTCATCAGAAACTCGGCAGTCTCGAAAAGGCGATTGAAGATTTCAAGAAGTGCACCGAGTTGGATGTAAAAGATGAAAATGCGTGGTTTAACCTGGGATTTAATCAGGTGAATTTGAAATTGTATTCCGATGCAGTGGTTTCCTATACCAAAGTTTTGGAATTATCTCCCGATGCAACTGATGCGCTTTACAATAGGGGCCTTGCCTATTATTATCAATATGACGATGCCAATGCTTGTGCCGATTGGAAAAGGTGTATCGAATTGGGTGATACTTCGGCACAGGAAGATTACGATACTATATGTAAAGAGTAATTGCAATATTGCGTTTTCACAAAGCCGGTTAATCCGGCTTTTTTTATTTATTTAGTGTCTGCTGTGATGCAATCCGTTTTTGCAATTCTGCTCCTGTTATGCCTGGCGTTTCGCAACAGCGCCCAGGTGGCTCCCGATTTTACGATTACCGACGTAAACGGTGTGGAACACAATTTATATGAAACACTCAACACCGTGCATACGGTTATTATCAATTTTTTCTTTCTCGGGTGCGAGCCGTGCGCCTATTACCTGCCGGATCTTCAGGCATTGGAAGACGCCTATGGCGCTGCTTCGGGAGGCGGGCTGGAAATATGGGTAATCAGCAAGCAGGATGAATCCGCCGACCTTTCAGCGTTCAGCCTGGACAATGACTACGGTTTCTATTTTTTTGGCGTAGATGGCGGGGCATTTGATGTTGTCCAGGATTTTGAGGCAATATACGATACGCTTTTTTACCCCAACTTTACCGTTGTCTGCCCCGATGCGTCCACGCATTTTGATATCTGGCCGGTTACTGATGGTTTGTGGGAAGTAGAGTCAGAGGTGTTGCAATGCAATTACGGTGTTGCGATACGGGATGTTTCTAAAGAGAAGTTGTCGTTGTATCCGAATCCCGTTGGGCCTACACTGTATTTTGACGGTGCCGGGATGGAAAGCATTGCGATCTCGGATATGCAGGGGCGGACAGTCATTGAAACCGCGGATCCGGGTAATGCCGTTTCCGTAGAAGGCCTGATGCCGGGAGTATATCTGTTTGCGGGCATCACACCAGGCGGTACTATATTCACTTCACTGTTTCTGAAAAAATAAAAACCCCCGTTCGGGGGTTTTTATCTGATTTAAAACATGGTTATTTGGACACTTTGAACTTGCCGGCAAAAATCTGTTCGCCGTTATACATCAGTCTGAACATATACAATCCGGTGGCGTAATTACTTACATCCACTGCGTTCATGTCGGGAGTCAGAGTGGTATAATCAACCCGTGATCCGTTGAGGTTGTAAACTTCCATCTCCACATTGTAGTCGAGCGGATTGATAATATGGATTACATCATAAGCGGGGTTCGGGTAGATATTCGGTCTTAATCCGCTGCCTTCGAGAAAATCAATGGAAGATAATCCGGTGAGCGACATATTATCTACATAGAGAATACTTCCCTCTACGGCGCCTTCAAAACTGCTGGAAGACAAAATAATTACCTGCATGGAATCCGGTGCGCCTCCGTTCACTATATCGATTTCGAATGGGGTGTATTCGGATTTCTCGGTGTGGTCATTAAACTCACCGCCGCCCACCAGGGTGCCTCCCTGGAACAGTTGCACACCGATGCTCAAAGTATCACCCGCAGCGGGGAAATATTTGTAATACCCGACTAACTGATCTGCCACTTCGGAAATAGCCATCCCGCCGATTACACCTGCTTCCAACGTCAGCGGGTCGAAGTAGATAGTTCCAATAACCAGGGTACCCGGAATTGTAAGCGGGGGTAATCCCGTAGCTACCAGTGTCTTGGTAGTGAGTTTTGCCGCTGCTGCACCCGATTGTACGGATGCCGTTTCCTTTTCAACCACCCGGTCGGTCAGGCCTAATGCAGCGCCGATAACGTCAGGGCTATCCCATCCATCCGGCTTTTCACCGGTGCCGATCAACAGCGGCGACCAGTTTTCCATGTCTCCATTCGGGATTTGCTGGGCATTTCCTAAGAATGGCAGACAGGCTAATGCGGTAATAAACAGAAGTACACGAATTCTCATAATATCAAATTTTAAAGTTTTTCAATAGCACAAATATAAGGGAATGTAAAACCATTCGCATGTAATTGATTAAATCTTATGTGAATAAATTTTCCGCCGCATACTAAACCGGTTGGGCATCTTTGTGTTGAATTGATCAGGTAATTCAAATTTACAAAACCCGGGGGAATGGTTTTGTCATTATTTTGTTATTGTTAACCAAAACAAATTTTCAAATACAATATGAAAGTAAAAGTAAACGATGTAGCTCCAAAATTTTCGCTGTACGCCAGCGATAAACAGTTGGTAAACCTGGAAGATTTTAAAGGCAGTAAGGTGTTGCTGCTGTTTTTCCCGCAGGCATTCACGGGGGTGTGCACTAAGGAAATGTGCGCTACAAGAGACAGCCTCAGCGCCTACGAACAATTAGACGCAAAGGTGCTCGCGATATCGGTTGACTCGGTTTATACGCTTGCAAAATTTAAGGAACTGGAACAGTTGAATTTCCCGTTGCTCTCGGATTTTAACAAAGAGGTTATCGAGATGTACGGATGTGTACATGAAACATTTAACCCGGGTATGCGGGGTGTCGCCAAGCGGTCGGAATTTGTAATTGACCGCAATGGTATCGTGCGCTATGCGCAGGTGCGGGATACGCCTGCCGATTTTCCCGATTTTGATGCCATACGGAAAGTGTTATCAGCCATTGAATAAACCGTGTTTACCATCAGGGTTTACGGTCTTTGGCTGCACAATCATTGTGTCTTATTGTCCAATGAGGCGGTGCATGGAATGCAGGTGATAAAATTTCCCGGTGGCGGCCTTGAGTTTGGCGAGGGAACGATCGATTGCCTGCGCAGGGAATTTAAAGAAGAACTCGGCTGCGATATCCGGATTCTTCGACATCTTTATACCACCGATTTTTTTGTGCCCTCATTTTTAAACAAGCGCCAACAGGTGATAAGTATTTATTACCTCGTGGAAGCCGAACACGGCGATGCTGTGGATATAGAAAACTTACCCTTTAATCCGGAGAATAATCAAAGTTTTTTCTGGAAACCCATGGATTCATTAAGCGAGAGCGATTTTTATTTTCCAATAGACAGGGAAGTGCTGCGCCGCATTCGCAGTGGAGAATTAGCGCTTTAATGCGGCAGGGCTTTTTTCACTTGTTTTAAATGCAACATATTGAGTGCATCGGGGTTCATGCCGGTGATTCCGGGCTTGACAAACCGGTACACTTCGTCGTAGTACAGCGGAACAATGGGCGCATCCTGCATCATGACGCTATCCATGCGCCGGTACAGCAGGTTGCGTTGTTCGACATCCGTTTCGGCCACGGCCTTCTCAAATAATTTGTCGAACTGCGGGTTGCTGTATCTCGCATAGTTAGGCGGCGCACCTGATTTGGAATAAAATAATTGCAGAAACGATTCCGCATCGCCGTAATCGGCTATCCAACTGCCGCGGAAAAAAGCGGCCTGCCGGTTTACCCGCATTTCGCGGAGTATCCGCGGGTCCACCGTTTCTACCTTAATGGCAATGCCGATATACTCCAGTTTTTCTTTGATAAAAACGGCGATGTCCTGGTATTGAGCGGTGGTCAGCAAGGCGATAACCGGCAACCCGATGCCGTTTTCAAAACCCGCTTCCTTCAGCAGTTGCACCGCTTTAGACGGATTATAGGTATATCCGAAATGCGAGGTGAAAAATTGGTGATATAATCCCGGCGGCACTATGCCGTCTTTTGCAGGGATGCCGCGGCCATTGCGCAAAAACAACAGGATCTCTTCCCGGTTGATCGCATAGTTTATCGCCTGTCTTATTTTTTGAATGGATAATGGATTTGCCCGCATAACATCGGCTGTTGTATCCATGAGTACGGTGAGGTATTCCACGTTTAAATACGGACCTTTGAGCAATTGAAACTGCCCTTTGTATTTATCCTGCAACTGCCCGTCGCCGGTGAGTACGGAGCGCTGAATGCTCACGTCGATATCGCTTACGAAATCCAGCTCGCCATTCATAAATTTCAAAAACTCCGTTGATTTATTGGTAATGAACTGCATATTGACCGCATCGAGATAGGGCAGGGCGTTTCCAAAAGAATCGGTCTCGAAATAGTTCGGATTCTTGTGCAGAATGAGTAAATCGCCTTCCTTCCATTTTACGAGTACAAACGGGCCGGTACCTACCGGATTACTCCTGAAGTCCTTGCCGTATTTTGCAACGCCTTCACGTGGAACTACGCTGCAGTAGGGAATGCATAACCGCTGCAGAAATGGCGAAAAGGGGCTGCGCAATGCGATGATCAGCGTGGTGTCATCCGTTGCGGTGAACGGTTGAATGCTATCGACAATATTCTGAAACACCCAATTGCCTCTTGCGGCTGTCTTCGGATCGAGCAGGCGGGAGAAGGAAAAAACAAAATCGGCGGCGGTGACTCGTCTGCCCCGGTTGTTATCAAAACAACTGTTGTCGTGAAAATACACGTCGTTGCGCAGGTGAAAAGTGTACGTTTTCTGGTCTGCACTCAGCGTCCAGGATTTTGCGATGCAGGGTATCACCCGCAGCGAAGAATCCAATTGTACCAGTCCGTTAAACAGTTGACTCACGGCCCATGAATTTGGCTGATCGCTGGCGAAAGCGGGATCGAGCGAGGTTACCGGGTTGGACAGATTCAGTTGAAAAACGGTTTTATCCGATACGCCGCCGGTATGCCTGCACGCCGGTAAACAGCAACTGAGGAGCACAACTGCAATCAGCGCTTTGAATATGTTCTCAGACAAAAGATTTGGCTTTTGATATTGTTTTAAATAGTGAAATAAAGATAGTCATTCGCATTTCCGAAAATGAAAATAACATATCTATACAAAAAAAATCGCTACTGATCCAATGCGTTGAAAATTATCCACACTGAAGAAAAATGCTGTTTAAAAGTTTATTCGCCCGGTATAGTCTGCGGTAATGCAAACATTTAATTTTACCCTGTCGAAACAAATAACCGGATTAATGAAAATTACCTATTACGGCCATTCGTGTTTTTTAGTTGAAGTGTCGGGAAAGCATTTGTTGTTTGATCCGTTTATTACGCCGAATCCGCTTGCAAAATCAATTGATATCCAAACCATACAGGCGGATTATATACTGCTCAGCCACGGGCATCTGGATCACGTGGCCGATGTGGCGGCGATTCAAAAGAATACCGGGGCGACGCTGATCGGTAATTTTGAAGTGGTAACATGGTTTCAGAACCGGGGTATAGAGTCGTTTCACCCGATGAATACCGGCGGGAAACACGCCTTTGATTTTGGCGTTGTGAAGATGGTATATGCCGACCATTCGAGCTCCATGCCCGATGGTTCTTACGGCGGCAATCCGGCGGGATTTATTATCAGTACCGCTGATGGCACCTTGTATTATGCGGGAGATACGGCGCTCACGCCGGTCATGCAAATGTTCGGCGATAACCAAAAAATAGATGTTGCATTTCTACCCGTCGGCGATAATTTCACCATGGGATATGCCGATGCGGTAACTGCATCCAAATGGTTGAAGTGCAAGACAATTATCGGAATGCATTACGATACGTTTGGATATATCGAAATCGATCATAAAAAAGCAAAGCATGCCTTCAGCAGTGAAGGCATGGAATTGCACTTAATCAAAATAGGAGAATCTTTTAACACCTGATATGGGAAAAATAATTGCTATAGCAAATCAAAAAGGCGGTGTGGGAAAAACTACCACCGCTATTAACCTGGCAGCGAGCCTTGCAGTTTTAGAATTCAAAACACTTTTGGTGGATGCCGACCCGCAGGCAAATTCCACTTCGGGAATTGGCTTTGATCCCAAAGAGAACCGCTCGAATATCTACGATTGCATGATCAATGAAAAAATTGCCAAAGATGCCATAATTGAAACCGCGACGCCGCATTTATACCTGCTGCCAGCCCATCTTGACCTGGTAGGCGCAGAAATAGAACTGATCAATCACCCCAACCGCGAGCGCATCATGAAGAAAGTCCTGGAAGAAGTAAAGGAAGAATTCGATTTTATTCTCATCGATTGTTCGCCTTCACTCGGCCTGATAACCGTCAATGCACTGGCGGCGGCGGATGCCGTACTGATACCGGTACAGTGTGAGTACTTTGCGCTGGAAGGTTTAGGCAAACTGCTCAATACGATAAAGATTGTGCAAAACCGCCTCAACAATGCATTGCAGATAGAGGGAATCCTCCTGACCATGTACGATGTGCGCCTGCGATTGTCAAACCAGGTGGTAACAGAAGTGAAACGCCATTTCCTGGACCTGGTGTTCGATACAATTATACACCGCAACACACGTTTGGGAGAAGCGCCGAGTTTCGGCAAACCGGTGATAATGTACGATGCCGAGTCCACCGGAGCGATTAATTATTTGAACCTGGCACGTGAGATTTTGCAAAACAACGGCAAGGTGGAAGTGGCCGATGACGCAAATACACTGTTGCACTTCAGTAAGAATTGATGATAACTCAAAGCATGAGCAAACAAAAACCGGATTTAGGCAAAGGTATCAGGGCGCTGTTGGAAAATATGGATGCCGAAGCCAATCTGGATGCCGGTGTTCAAAAAAAAACGGATGTTGCCCATACGAATTCCATTGCGCTGGACCTGATTGAAATCAACCCGTTTCAGCCTCGTGCCGATTTTGATGCGGAAGCGTTGAAAGAGTTGTCTGCATCGATTAAAATTCACGGCGTCATTCAACCGGTTACCGTTCGCCAACTCGACGACGGCAAATATCAACTCATCAGCGGTGAGCGACGTGTGCGTGCCGCAAAACTCGCCGGGTTGCGGGAAGTACCTGCTTACGTGCGCAGCGCCAACGATCAGGAGATGCTCGAAATTGCGCTGATTGAAAATATCCAACGGGAGGATTTAAATGCCGTGGAAATAGCAATTCACCTGCGCAGGCTATTGGATGAATGCAACCTGACACATGAACAGTTAGCGGAGCGTGTGGGTAAAAACAGAACCACGGTAACCAATTTTTTGCGCCTGCTGAAACTGCCGCCCGATATTCAAACCGGTTTAAAAAAGAAAGAAGTTACGGTAGGACATGCCAGGGCGCTGATAAATCTCGAAGACCCCATCGGCCAGTTAACTATTTACAGGGATATTATCAGTAAGGGTTTGTCAGTTCGCGAAACGGAAGACTTAGTGCGCTCCTATCAAAAGAGAAAAATTAAACATCAAAAAACCGCCGCCGGGAATTTGCCCTATGCGATAAAGAAATTACAGGACGAACTCGCCTCGCAATTGGGAACCCGTGTCATTGTCAGGCGCAGCATGAGCGGCAAAGGCGAAATCCGCATTGCATTCTTCTCCGACGACGACCTGTTTCGCATTAAAGATCTAATGGATTAGTTTTACTTCCATACATGATTCGGATTTTAATTGTGTTGTTCTTAATACTCCCGCTGGGTGTAATCGGGCAGGAGTCCGATTCGCTGCATGTAACCATAGCAGATACCGTTACGGCTGCCACCGAAATCACCGGACAACAGGCAATTGCCAATTTTTGGAATAGCCAACCCCACTCGCCGAAAAAAGCGGCCCTGTTGAGCCTGGTACCCGGCCTCGGCCAGGCGTACAATGAAAAATACTGGAAAATACCCATTGTTTATGCCGGACTTGGCGTTGCCGGTTATGCGATATGGTTTAATGCGCATTATTACAACGAGATAAAAGACGCCTATTTAATCCGCACCGACGGAGATACTTCTACCACCGATGCGTATCAGTACATAATCCCCTCCGAGGCCTCGCTGTTGCAATATGCACAATTTTATAAGAAGAACCTGGATATGTCCGTCGTTATTTTTTCTGCGGTGTATATCCTGAATATCGTGGATGCCGTTGTGGATGCCCATCTGTTCTCCTTTGATATCTCCGACGACCTCAGTATGCGGGTTACGCCGTATTATAATTTACCGCTGTATGCAAACAGCTATGCCAATGATACAGGGGCCTTTGGTTTACATTTAAAATTTGCAATCAAATGAAAGTCGCATTAATCGGTTATGGCAAAATGGGAAAAGCAATCGAAGAGATACTCCTCGGTCAGGGCGATACAGCAGTGCTGAAAATTGGAAGCGGCAACAAGGAGTTGCTTACCCAAAGCAATTTGCGAAAGGCAGACGTGGCAATTGAATTTACCGCACCGCATTTAGCGGTTGACCATATTCAATTGTGCGTGGATGCCGGTGTGCCCGTCGTGTGTGGTACAACGGGATGGTATGATGCATTGCCTTCTGTTAGCGCCTATTGCCGGAAGCAAAGCGGCTCACTTTGCTATGCGCCCAATTTCAGTATCGGTGTGAATTTGTTTTTTACGATTAACCAAATGGTAGCTTCTCTATTTGCAGATCATCCTGCCTACGCACTATCCATTACCGAAACTCATCACACCGAAAAAAAAGATGCGCCGAGCGGTACGGCGATTCAATTGGCAAACGGTATTGTGCAATCCAATCCCGCTTATTCTTCCTGGGTGAGCGGCAAGGCAGAAAATGCATCTGAAATATCCATTACCTCTGTCCGTGAAGCCGATGTGCCGGGCACGCACCGCATTACCTACGCTTCCGCCGAAGATACCATTGAGCTGACACATGTGGCTAAGTCGAGATACGGCTTTGCAAAAGGCGCCGTGGCAGCCGCCGCCTGGCTGATGCGTCAACCCGCTGGTGTTTATACCATGCGTGACGTATTAAAACTGTAAGATCGTTTTCCGCCTTTCGAGTAATAAGTTGAAATCAAAACGTTATTACTCTTTATTGCTGCGCAAATACAATCGCATGTTTTCTAAAATGAATTTCTAACAGAAAACCTGGAATAACCGGTTTAAATTGCGCAGTTAAAACTTTGAAATTTGTAATTCTCGAAATTCAATAATTAAATCAGCGAAATGCAGCATACTTTCAGAATATTGGTCATCGTATTTTTCACAACGCTATTTGCCTTTAGCGTTCAAGGTCAGACAACGGTAAAAGGTCTCGCAGCGGTAGAGAATTATATCGCTGCATTGAGCGGAGATCCCGACCTGGCCAATGCCGGCTGGGGATTTTGCCTGATGGACCCGTCAAAGGGCTCCGTGTTAAGTGCGTATTCCAAAGAGATGAGTTTGATACCGGCAAGTGGCGTTAAGGCAATTACCACACTTTCGGCGCTGGAATTATTAGGAGCCGATTACACGTACAACACAACGTTGGAATACGACGGAGAAATAACCGGCGGCGTATTAAACGGCAACCTCTATATCCACGGCAGCGGCGATCCCACGTTAGGCAGTAACCGCATGCCGGGTTATCACCGCTTCGACACGTTGCTGCATCAGTGGGCTGCTGTAATTGCGCAGTACGGGATAAAAGAAATCAGGGGATATGTCGTTGCCGATACCCGTGTGTTTGACGATGAAGCGGTTACCGGCAGTTGGAATTGGGACGATATCGATCAGTATTACGGCAGCGGCGCCACAGGTCTGAATATCTTTGAAAACAGCTATATATTATATTACAGCAGCGGCAAGAGTTCCACCCAAATCGACAGTACATTTCCCAAATTACAAAAAATGACTTTTGACAACCGGGTGACTGTCGCCAATGCCGGAAATAACGCCTATATTTTCGGCGGCCCGTTCAGCGACAAAAAAGTGATCAGGGGTACCATTCCGGCAGGTGTGAAAGCTTATGCAGTAAAGGGCGCCATGCCCGATCCTGCACTATTTACTGCCGAGACATTTGTGCAAGCGCTTGCACAAACCGGCATACCCGTGTCGCAGGGCGCTGCCGTCCTCAATCACCGAACACCCGACACCGCCTTCGGCAATGCGGCGAGAAAGGTGATATACACACACACTTCGGCCAGGTTGATAGATATTATTGCCGAGACGAATCGCATGAGCATAAACCTGTATGCAGAAGCTATTTTAAAGACTATCGGTAAAGAAAAATTGGGAGCGGGGAGCCGGCAGGCGGGTATTCGGGCAATACGGGATTTTTGGACTGCCGCCGGGTATAGCCTGCGGGGGTTTGCGATGGAAGACGGCAGCGGGCTGTCGAGATTAAACACTATGAGCGCTTACCAAATGGCGTCGTTTATGATGTATGCCTCCAGGAGTAAATATTTTTCAGATTATAAAAATACCATGGCGGTGGCCGGGGTTTCGGGGACATTAGAAACCGTGGGTAAAGGTACGGCCGCTGAGGGTAAGGTGTATGCAAAGAGCGGAACGATGTCGAAAGTGCGCTCCTATACCGGTTTCGTGGAAGGGAAGTCGGGAAAGTACTACGTATTTAGTGTAATCGTAAATAACTACACTTGTTCATCCACTGAGTTAAAGGCAAAATTGGAAAAGCTTATGATCCTGATGGCGGGGTTGGAGTGAGGGATTGCAAGGCGGCTTTCAATGTTTCGATTAATGATTCGAGAGTATGTAGGTCTGTAAAGTCGGTGCTTGAAATCAACTCTTTGAAATCTCTACCGTCGGTCCATACAATGGAGGGGAGCGCCACATGCAGTGCGGGGTAAGCATTTGACAACTCATTGTTATGCAGGAATACGACGTGGTAGGGCAGCGATGCGGTGAAGTCCTTCCACTTCCGGCGCATACCCGCAATGCCATAAGTAATAGCGCATAATCGACAGGGATACGTATGTGGCGAAAATGTTTTATGCATCAAATCCACCAGGCCGGAAATTGCGCCCGAATCGGCATTGTACAGGAAGAGAATCGCCTGCATCAGCGTTACCGGTCCTTGTGATTATTTACAAAAAAACTCAGCCACATAGCTCTCGAAATGCGAAACAGGTAGGGCGATGCCGCCAGATGAATGATTGCCATACCGATAAAAGCCCATAGCAGGGGTATCTTAAAAATAAAAATAAAAAGGCAGATAATTACAATACTTAACAATACACCGAAGGCGTAACTCACCCACATGGCCCCGTAATAAAATCCCGTTTCGGGTTCGAAGTTTAATTTACAATCTGGACACCGGCGTGGCATCCGGGCGATGGTCTTTAACTTATAGGTATTGGGCTCCGTAAATAGACTACCGGTTTTACATCTGGGGCATTTTAAACGCAATACCACACCGAGTTGACTGTTGCGAAACGACATGCTGCAAAAATAAACTGAAACCACTTTCCGTTAGTATCGCCATGAACAGCACATACTGCCTTGCATGCCTCCTGTCTGTAACGCTTACCGGTTTTGGACAGAAATACCTGGCCTTGTATAATACAGGAGACTATCAGAAGGCGATAGCAGCCTGTGAAAAAATTCTCGAAAAGGATAAGTCCGATCTGCAGGTTTACCTGTATAAATCCCTTGCCTATGCGCAATTGGGCGCAGGCGCCACAACACGTGAAACACATAAATCGGCGGCGGAAAAATCGCTGAGTGCCTTGCAATTAATTTTTCTGAGAGATAAGGATACTTCGTTTATACGGGCGCATGCATTACAGGTGGACTCCGTGCTGACACTTACCAGAACGGCGGCATCCCGTTTTTACGATGAAAATGATTTATGGCATGCCGGCCGCATTATTGAATCGTTAATGCAATTTGATCCCGGCGCCGAAGATTATTATTTATTCAGTAAAATACTCATGCAGCAGGGCGACAAGTACAATGCCATTATGCAATTAAACTACGCCGCCCGAACGTTGTATTTCGATTATAAAAACGGCAATACAATCGACAGCCAATTGCTCCCCATTTATCCCGAACTGGCAGTTGAATTATACCGCACCGGCGATTTGAATTCGGCAATCACCATAATGGACCGCTGCCTTCGGGTCTTTCCGGATGCGGGAAGCCGCGATGCGTATATCGGATTTATTCAATTTATCGCCGATACAATAGAAGACAATGCGGCTGACGCCGTGTACATCACCTTATTGAATAAACTCGATTCGCTGGAGGCTGCCGGAAAGTTACAGTGCGATCAACTGCGATGGGAGTTGCTGAGCAACAGGTTAACGGCATTTGAAGCAAATGGTATTGGGTTCTGTGAAGCGACGGCAGATATCAATGCGCTGTATGCAATGTACGATGCTACTATCGGCGATTCGCTGATTGCATTTCTCAATCAGAAAATCGTCGAAACAACAATTGTGCAGTTTAAATTCGGAGAGGGTTCCGTCGCAATGGACACCTGTTATTTATACGCCCTGGAGCAATTGGAGAAAGCGGAGCCTGCACTCGCCGAAACATTATCCGCAGCCGTTGAGGCAGCATGGCGTGCAAACGATTTGCATACCGCATCCATTTTATTGTACGCATTTGAGTCGGGAGCCATTGAAAGAGCGGTTTGGGAGCGGTGGCGCAATGCAGTAGTGGAGGAGTTGCATCGGCAAATGGACCAGGTGGGATACGATGCGGAACTGCGCAAATTATTGTTTCTATTTGAAGGAGATCCGGAAATTAAATTGCAGAATTATACGTCAGACCAGGAGTTGGCGCTGCGCTATATACGAGAAAAAAAGTGGAGTGCAGCGGGTGCGATAATCCGGCAATTGATGCTACAAAACCCCGACGATCCGGCAACCCGCCAATTGCAAAAGGAATGGGTAATTGCCGATTATAAAAACACCTTTTTGAATCTGCAAATAACGGATGAAATTCTCGGGTGGACGGGCTCGTATGCAGCTTGTGATCCCGGTGATATCAGCCCGGAGGCACAGCAGCGATTTATCGATGCGCTGAATTATTTCAGGCGGTTGGCGGGTTTGCCGGACAGTTGTGTTTTAGATGATTCGCTGAACAGGTTGTGCCAGAGTGCGGCATTCGTCATGGATGTAAACGACGATTTGTCGCATAGTATCAACAACAGTTGGCAGTGCTTTACTGCAAATGCAGGCAATGGCGCATCGAATTCGAACTTATCCTGGGGATATCACAGTGTTAGCGCCTTGTACGGACAGATAGAAGATAGCGGCGGCGGCAATACTTCCGTAGGGCATCGCCGATGGATATTGAATCCGTACCGCAGAGTGTTCGGACATGGCAGTACACCGGAGGCGATGGCCCTCTGGGCATTGGGCAGCGCAAACTGCAATTACAGCCGGGAAATTACCGACGCTTATGCCTATCAGTACGTGTTGTGGCCGCCACAGGGATACGTGCCCGCCGATTTTACCTGCAGCCGCTGGTCGGTATCATTGCCCAATGCCGATTTCAGCGATGTAACAATTACCGTGACACAGGGTAAAAAAAATATTCCAGTTACCGTATTGCCGATAGAAAACGGGTACGGGTTGCCGACCGTCGTATTTCAAGTACCCGACATCGACTACTGGCTGACCGATGCGGTAACCTACCACGTGGCGGTTTCCGGCATTCGCGTTAATGGTGAGACTGATGTGCAATTGCGTTACGAAGTTACCTTTATTCCAATGGGTTCCTGAATATATCCGGCGCATTGGCTTATCTTTGTTTGGATATGAATATCCTGCTGCTCATTTTGATAATCGCAATCGGGCTCCTGTTTATTTTTATTGAAATATTCCTGATTCCTGGCACATCAGTGCTCACTGTCCTCGGTTTGGCAGTGGTGGGAACGGGGGTATTCCTCGGCTATACGGAATACGGGAGCACTACGGGCCATATCTTGTTTGTCACCAGTATTATCGGAACGGGCATTATGTTGTACATCGGCTACCGTCGGATACAGTCAAAGAAATGGGCGCTGTACACCACCATAGACAGCAGGGTAAACAATGAAGATCTCACCGCATTCAAGGTCGGCGACAAAGGTGTCAGTGTTACGGCGCTGCGCCCTGAGGGGTTTGCGGTTTTTGGTGAAGGCGAGCGCCAGACAGTCTTTTCCCAGGGTGAATTCATTGAAAAGGATACAGAGGTGGAAATAATAAAAATTGAACAGAATAAACTATTCGTTAAACCAGTAAATGCTAACTATGGAAAGTAGCCAGATTCTTTTGATTGTATTTGTAATTATCGGCATCATCGCCCTGATTTTTGTTTTTGCATTGTTGCGCATGTTCCGTTTATGGTTGTCTGCACAACTGTCGGGAGTGCGCATCAGTTTATTGCAACTCATTATAATGCCCTGGCGCAGGGTGAATCCTTCCATTATTGTCGAAACATTAGTAACCGGCCATAAGGCAGGGTTGGTTCTCACCCGCGACCAGATGGAAGCGCATTACCTGGCGGGTGGCAATGTGAAACGTGTGGTAAATGCGTTGGTGAGCGCCGATAAGGCCAATATTCCGCTGGACTTTAAATCGTGTACCGCAATTGACCTCGCCGGCAGGGATGTGCTGGAAGCCGTACAGATGAGCGTCAATCCGAAAGTGATCGAATCGCCGCCGGTAACCGCAGTGGCAAAAGACGGAATCCAGTTGATCTCCAAGGCGAGAGTAACCGTGCGGGCCAATATTCAGAAACTGGTGGGCGGCGCCGGCGAAGAAACCATCCTCGCAAGGGTGGGCGAGGGCATTGTCACCACCATCGGTTCGGCCGCCAATCACAAGGCGGTTTTGGAAAATCCGGATACGATTTCAAAGGTGGTGCTTGCCAAAGGGTTGGATTCGGGAACGGCATTCGAAATACTCTCCATAGATATCGCAGATATCGACATCGGAAAAAACATCGGCGCCGAATTGCAAATCGACCAGGCGAATGCGGATAAGAATATCGCCCAGGCAAAAGCCGAAGAACGGCGGGCAATGGCAGTGGCGCTGGAGCAGGAGATGAAGGCTAAAGCGCAGGAGGCAAGGGCGAAAGTGATATTGATGGAAGCCGAAATACCGATGGCTATCGCCGAGGCGTTCCGCTCCGGAAACCTGGGGGTCATGGATTATTACCGCATAAAAAATATACAATCCGATACGGATATGCGTGACGCCCTGAGCAAAGGCCAAAAAAAGGATGATACAAAATAAGATATAGTCGTTAATTTTGCAGCGGATACCGGCCCCGTAGCTCAACTGAATAGAGTATCTGACTACGGATCAGAAGGTTCCAGGTTTGAATCCTGGCGGGGTCACTAAAGAGCGGAGCGAGACTCTGCTCTTTGTATTTAAGTCCTAACCACATTCCGGGTAAACAAAAGGATAGGGCAGGATGCTGAATCACTTCAGCTACGGGCGATAAAGATTAGAGGCAAATTGTACCTCCCGCTAACCACTAAGTAATTGCGAATACCATTAAAATTAAATAACGAATGAGTGAACGAGAGGTTTAAGCACGGTTCTGTGAGTGGCTTAGAAGTGAAATTCTCCATTACCAACCCGACTCGTATTCTGATTCGTCAAAAGCTAATTAATTGAAAGTAATCTGCATTATTTAGTGCAAATAATTACACCAAAACCCGGAGCATTCAATTTTTTGAGAATTGTATTTTTGAAACCTGCCTTTTGAGTGAATGTATCCACTTCATTTTTAGAATAGGTCTTACCACCGGCCTGATGTAGTAAATTCAGAGCCATATAGGAAGTGGTGGCTTTCGACATTTGTGAGCTTCCGCCTATGCCTTTTATCTGGTCAAGTATCACATAAATTCCACCGCTGTTTAGCGACTTGTAAACTTTTTGAGCGAGAGCTTCGTTCTCTGACGGATTTAGTCCATGAATAATATTGAATGCAAGAATGACATCAATATTTTTTGGTAGTTCGTCCTTCATGAAATCGGCAGGGAGAAATGAAACGCTATTGCCTGCATTATGTTTATTGATACATTCATCTGCATATTTCTTCACCGGAGGTAAGTCAACAATGGCGGCTTTTAAATTTGGATTACGTTTGCAGAGTTCAATGCTGTATAACCCATGTGAGCCACCGAGGTCTAACATTTTTTGAGCATTTTTTGAAACAGGTATTTTTCCGGCAACTTCTTTATAATTGGTGCTTGAAATATCTATCATGGCTCTTGAAAACAATTCCCACTCATAATCCGTCATTTCTTCAAGCATATTGGAATTCGCTCTTTTCCCAAGCCGAATGGTTTCGTCTAAATGGATATACCCTTTATACAAGTAATCGCAGAATAGAATAAAATATCGGAAATTTTGAGGCGATTCCGGTGAAAGATTTTTGAAACCTCTTTTTGTAAAGGCATAATGACTGCCTTTTTTTTGAACATATCCTAAAGC
>CAZBHH010000023.1:0-41705 GCA_964492065.1 uncultured Chitinophagales bacterium
CGTAGGGGCGACACAACACTACACACATCCACCGCAAAGCATCTCCGAGGTTGGCATCCCCGCCAAACCTCTGTCACCTCTGTCACTTGCCGTCGGTGAAAATAAAAAGGCCGCCTCAGGCTAAGGCGGCCTCAAAGTTTATGAAAAAGTCAAATTACTGATTGATAAACAGTTGTTTGTTATAAACTGCACCATCAGCGACAATAGTTACCATATACATACCTTCGGCGGCATTGTCCAGGGTAATGCGCATACCGGATTGATTCAGGGCATTGGTGTACACGGTCTGGCCTACGGCATTTACAATTCTAACGCTGGCATCGGCTGCATTCAAATCTTTAACAGTGATGTTCACTGTATTGCCGAAACTGTACACGTTTAATTTTTCCGCATCAATTGTCGGGATACTTACTTCCATTTCGGTTTGGCCGGCTTCTATTCCTTCGTCGGCACCTTCGCGGTAAGCGTAATCTTTAATCGTAATTGAAACGGGACTCACACTCACGTCCATTCTTATCCAGCCGTAGTGCAATTCGCCATCGATGTCAAAGCGAACGCCGAGGTATTTATCGGTGGTATTGGCAAAGGGGCCATAAGTGCCACCCGAATATACAGAACCGAGGAAACCGACGTTGCCATAGGCATTTGTTCCAATAAATGATGCTCCGGAATCAATAGCAGAGCCTTCGTTTAGTGCTGAGCCATAAGGTAACACACCAAGATAACCGATAAACTGGTTGTTTGCATTGCCGTAGCTGGCAGTAGGCAAGTACCCGAATAATTTAACCCATGACCATTCAGGCGCTGTGGTGGCCGTGTTGCCATAGGCTTCGAAGTAATAATCCAGGGTGCCGTTATTATCCAGATCCAGTACAGTGTACTCGCCAAAGGCCAGAGTAATATCATCAATATCGGTATAGATGACAGCGGTCTGAGCGTCGGCAACTGAACCAGTGAGTGCAAATGCACCTGCCATTGCCGAATATCCGGCTAATTTCAAGCTTGTCTTTTGTGTTTTAGTGTAGTTTTTTCGCATAGATATCTATTGAATTGTTTAAATGAAATTTCAGGGACTAAAATAATCAAATTTTTAACCGCTAACGATTTTGGACTACTTTTTTTTGCATACAACCTATTGATATCTCTTTTTTTTACACAGCCCTTATTTTCCCAGGGCTATTTTTTTTGTAAAGACGGTTCCCCGGTTAACAATGGCGATGATATATATCCCGCCGGCAAAGGATTGCATGGCAATCGTGTGATTGGTGCCGCTAAAGTGTGCGTCGTACACCTGCCTGCCCTGCATATCGAAAATTTTGCAGGAGGCATCTTCCAGGAAAACGGGAGATTGAATGACGATGGCGCCGCAATCGCTATACACGATGAAGTCCGGGGAGCCCGGATTACCCGGTATAGCTACGGTGGAACCTGCGACAATGGCGGCATCCACCTGGTTGTCCCATGCGAGTTCCGTTATTTGTATGCTGCTGCCATCGGTGGCAACGCTGAGCCGCAGCCAGGCAAAATGAGTGGCGCCGGAGATTTTAAACCGCAGTCCGAGGAAGGCGTTGTCAGCTCCCGACCAGGGGCCGCCTTCGTAAATGACCGAGCCATCCACCGAAAGAAAACCCGCCAATCTCGCTTTGGCTGTAAATTTCGGCACCGTATCGGCGATTAATTCCCCCGACTCGAACCTATAGGCTGAGTTGATAATGTATCCGCTGAAGGTGGCTTGTTTTCCCATGATTGCATTTACACCCAGCCCCTGTGCATAGGCAAACCGGTATTGATACGGCACTAATGCGCCACCCGAACTTTCGATGGAGCCCGTTTTGCTCTCTATCCAAAACCACATATCATCGGCGCCGTCGCCGTCGATATCCAGGTACATGGTATCGTTACCCATTATCAGCGAATCCGGTTCCAGATCGCTATAGACGACAGAGGCCTGTGCGTCATCGCGGATGGCGACGAATGCCAGGGAAGCGAAGGAATAGGCGGCCAGCCTGTTTACTAATTGGATATTGCGCTCATTCATTTATTTGGATACTTTTTCGCGGTACAGGTTTTTGTCAACCACGCCTGCCATTGCGTGGATATCTAAATTACCGCCTAAAAATGCATTTATTTTTTCTAATTCGGCGTGGGTGTTTTCAATGAGCGCTTTGTGCGATACATAGAGTATTTGCACATTGCCCTGCATCGGCGCCCATTTTTTTACCCTTGCCAGATTTTGTTTAAAGGCCTGCACCAATTTTAGGTTAATAACAGGGTCTTTTGCCTTGCCGGAGCGCACCAGCATATTAGCCTGGCTCATCAATACCTCGTCGAGGTTGCGCTCCATGAAAAGTATCCTGTATTCGTATTGCGAGGGGAGTTCAAATAACAGGTGCGAAATGACTTTTACCGCTTTTCCGTTAGCCTCGCTGAGCCAGGTTTTGTTCTTCGCTATGGCTTTTACCAATTCGTGTTCGTAATAGCCTTTGGGGTTGTTTGCATCTGCCTTGCGCAGTTTGTCGGTAAATATTTCGAGGCCGCCCTTCTCCAGCATCTGCATCATCAGGCTGGTTCCCGATCGCGGCAGGCCGCTGACTATGGTGATGCTGCCCTTCAGAATATTCTTGAATTTTTCTGCGTGTGTGTTTGCCTGTTCCGGTTGCTTTAAATGCTCCTGGTAAATTTTGTTGAGCCAGGCTCTGGCCTTGTTAATACCCGGCGCCATTTTCAGGCACACTTCAAAAGCTTCTGCAGATTGTTTGTACAACTGCATGTAATACAGTGTTTCGCCGATATGGTAATGCGCTACCGGGAAATGGTACATCAGCCCCACGCAATTTAAAAACTGGTCTAAGGCTTCCTCGTATTTGCCCCGCCGCAACATGGAGATGCCCAGGCTGTGCATTGCCGGTGCATTGCCGGGATCAAACTCCAGTTCCTTGCGGAATGCCTTTTCGGCTTTTGCCCAGCGCTTCAACAGCAGATAGGAGCGGCCCAGCGACATATTTATCCTCGCATGGGGAAATTCTTTTTCTATCTTCTCAAAAATCGCAAGCGCCTCTTTCGGTTTGTTTTCGATCATCAGCAGTGAGCCTTCCATCAATTGTAAGCTGATAGCCACATCCTTGCCGGATGCACTTTTGACTTTAGCCAACACCTCCCTGCACTCGGCAACCATATTCAAGCTCTGATAACAGGAGGCCAGTCGCATCCCATAGCGGGAGATTTCGGGATTTTCTTCAAACAGTTTGCTGAGAATTTCAATGGCCGGTTTGTATTGTCTGCCGTTGATATAGGCACGGGCGAGGTAGTAGTTATTTTCATTTACCGTTTTCTGAATCGCCTTCTCAATATTTTCATCCGGTTTTTCGATATAGCCCAACTCAATGAGTTGTTCCATCGCCTCCTGGGCTGCATAGGGGTCTTCCTGTTTTTCTTCCGGATGTTCGCCGCTATTGCCCGGAATCTCCTCCCAACTGGGGATTTGTTCCAGCTGAATTGGTTCTTCGAAGGCATTTACCAGCACATTGCCGTCCATATCCGCCCCGACGGGAAGGCCGAAGAGGGTGAGCAGGGTGGGCGTCACGTCCAGAATGCTCGCTCCGTACAACCGTTCATCCTTTTTAATATGCGGGCCATGCATTACGACTATGCCGTAAGGGCTGTGTTCGTGGGCCGGTGCGGCGGGTTCTTTTGGCAGTGAAATCGGGCGCAGGTGGTCGGGGTGAAATCCGTGGTCCGAAATCAGCATCACCGTAACGTCATCGCCTGCTAATTGCAGGAGCCGTTCCAACATCATATCGTGGAATTTATATCCGCTGATCACCACATCTTTGTACGTTTCAAATAAATCTTCGGGCAGTCCCGGCAGTTTGGGCGGGTGAAATTTCATGAAGCCATGGCAGAAATGATCGATGGCGTCGAAGTACACGCCCACGAAGTCCCATTCTTCGTGTTCCAAAATATAGGTGGCTGCGGCCTGGATAGTACTGCAATCGGCAATTACCTTCGCCAGCATCGTCAGGCGCTTATCCTTTTCCTGGTCGATCTTTGCCGCTGAAGGCACAAAGGGCAGGATGTGGGCAGGCGTCAACTCGGCAGGGTGAATGCGCATCCGTGCGTAGAGTTCTGACTTCTCGAACGGGTGCACCGTTCCCGGCGCCATCGGCCACTTTTCGGTAATGGGCTTTGTCGCCCGTTGGTATAGATTTGAAATCATCGTGCCGTTGATGGGTTCGGCGGGATGACTCGGCCACCAGCCGATTACGTGACTTTTCAGCCCGTGTTGGTTGAGGATATTCCAAATAGCCTTCACCTTGCGTGAGGTGATAAAGGCAGGGCGGATGCCTTTCCCCGATGGATCGGGTTCGGTAAATCCGTGAATGCCGTGTTTATAAGGCCGTTTACCCGTACTGATGGAGGTCCACAGCATGGGCGACAACGGAGGGTCCAACGTCGCCAGGTTGCCCATAATGCCGCCGTTCACCAGTTTTTCGAGTGTCGGCATGTGTCCTGCGTCCATCAGTGGATTTATCACCTTCCAGTCGGCGGCATCCCATCCTATTAACAATACTTTTTTTGCTAATCTCTTTCCCATTGCACGTTTGCTTACTTATTTTTTTGTTTCTTTCCGGCCTTTGCTCCGGCGCCTGCTTTTTTCGACTTCTGCGCCCGATTAAATGCAGCTCTTGCATTGCGCCAGGCAATTAAACCCTTATACCCCAGTGCGAGCAATCCGAGAGAGCCTTCGGGCGGCACCTCAATGGGCGTTCCCTCTTTGGTAGTTATAATTATTTTTTGTTCTTCCGAAATCATATACTTTTTTGAAAGGACGTAAAGGTATCGCTTTTGAGGGGTTTTTATGTCAATAGCGCATCAGTATCGTATGCATGTTTGTGTAATTTTGTCGGCTTAAAGATTTACAGCATGCCGTTGAACGAATTAGAATTAATACGCAGAGAGAGTTTACACCAGTTGCGGTTGATGGGTATAGACCCCTATCCCGCCGAGGGCTTTGATGTGAACACTTCCAGCAAGACCATTTTGGATACTTACCAGACTGGCGCTACGGGTTTTGAAAATGTATCCATTGCGGGCAGGTTGATGAGCAAACGGATAATGGGCAAAGCCTCTTTTGCGGTGATTCAGGATCAGGCAGGGCGCATACAGTTGTACATCAGCAGGGATGCAATTGCCAGGGATGGAGATGCGCTGTGGTACGATGAAGTTTTCAAAAAACACCTGGATATCGGCGATATTATCGGCGTAAAAGGATATGTATTCACCACCAAAACGGGTGAGACGACCATTCACGTAACCGAACTCCGGCTGCTTTGTAAATCATTGAAGCCGCTGCCTATCGTGAAGACAGATGCCGAAGGCAATGTGTTCGATGCATTTGCTGACCCGGAGCAGCGCTACCGGATGCGCTATGTGGATTTAATCGTCAACCCCCATGTGCGTGAGATTTTTATTACCCGTGCGAAAATCGTGAACACCATACGCCGGTATTTTATGGACAGGGATTACCTGGAGGTAGAGACGCCTATTTTGCAACCTGTCTATGGCGGCGCCGCCGCCCGGCCGTTTAAGACACATCACAACGCACTGGATATGCCGCTATACCTGCGCATCGCCAACGAACTCTACCTGAAGCGCCTGATTGTCGGCGGGTACGACGGCGTATTTGAATTTGCCAAGGACTTCCGCAATGAGGGCATGGACCGCTTTCACAACCCCGAGTTCACCCAGGTGGAATTATACGTAGCCTATAAGGATTACGAATGGATGATGCAGTTGGTGGAAGAGCTGGTAGAACTGGTGGCCGTTGCGGCAACAGGCGATACCAAAGTGGTGGTAGGCGAACATACAATCGATTTCAAACGCCCCTGGAAGCGCTATACCATGTTCGAAGCAATACGTGAATTTACGAGCGTGGACATTTCGGCGATGAGCGAAAATGAAATTTACGATGCGGCAAAGAAAATGCGGGTACCCATTGATGCAACCATGGGCAAGGGCAAGTTGATTGACGAGATTTTTGGTGAGAAGTGCGAGCCGTATCTCATCCAGCCGACCTTTATTACCGACTACCCCGTCGAGATGAGCCCGCTGGCTAAAAAGCACCGCAGCAAAGAGGGATTGGTAGAGCGCTTCGAAGCCATTGTCAACGGCAAGGAGTTGTGCAATGCCTTTTCGGAATTGAACGATCCGATGGACCAGCGCTTCCGCTTTGAAGAACAACTGGAACTGGGCAGGCGGGGCGATGAGGAGGCGATGGTGTTGGACGAGGACTTCCTGCGCTCGCTCGAATACGGCCTGCCGCCGACTTCGGGGCTGGGAATCGGCATTGACCGTCTGACCATGTTGATGACCAACAGCAAATCCATCCAGGAGGTATTATTATTCCCGCTGATGCGCCCGGAGAACGGATAGCCAACTGAATATGAAAGTGTAGCCGAATCTGACAAAAGAAAAAAGCCGCTGTTGCAAAACGAGCGGCTTTTTTAGTGATTGTTTGAATGTGTTATTGTTTGAGAATCGGCTGGCGATGTGCAACGCCGTCAATTTCGATTTCGCACAGGTACATACCGGATGTAAGGCCGTTCATATTTAACGAAATAGTTTGAATACCTTCGCTGATGGTAACCACTTCTGCGTACACTACCCTGCCGGACATATCCAAAATACGCAGCGTAGTATTACCGCTGTTGGCACTCATCACCGGCAGGATGACGCTGTTTACCGCCGGATTGGGATAGATGGTTCCCAGGTCGAAATTGCCGTTTACTTTAACCGAAATGATATCGCTGAATTCATAGAGTCCATTGAAATCGGTTTGCCTCAGGCGATAATAGTTAGTACCCAACAATGGCTGCTTATCGGTAAATGTATAATCCTTCAACCCACTGCTTTGACCGGCGCCTGCCACTGTTCCGATGGCTTCGAATTGTTTACCGTCGGCGCTGCGCTCGATAGTGAAATAGTCGTTGTTTAATTCGGTGGCGGTAGTCCAGTTCAGAATATTGGCGTTGCCCACATTGGAACCTGCAAAGGTTACCAGTTCAATCGGCAGCACATAGTCATCTTCCGATCTTCCGATACCGAAATAACCGAAGTCATTCACCCCTTCACTCGAAAGGTTGATATAATTCGAAGTAAAAGAAATCGCATTATGGGTACTACCTGCATCCCCCCAGCCGGTGGGGCCGGTCGTTGTGTTATGAAAAATAGAATGTTGTAACAGCGCAACGCCCATGTTGGTAACGCCGTTTGACTCTAAGTCGAGATCAAAGGCGTTTGGCGCACCCGTTCTGTTTAAATCCCAATAACCGTTATCCAGGAAAGTAACGATGGGCGTAGGAGTAGTGCCTCCATATACATCCGAAGTCAGGCCTGTGGGATCTGTCAATTGCGAGTTGACGAATCTGCCGGAAACCTCGGTGGAGCCGGGCGAGGAAGACCAGGTAATGGTGGCCGGATTGTAATAGGTGGCATCGGTGCCAATAACGCTGCCGCCGGTTTCAAAACCTCCCAGCGGAAACAGGTAAGCTGCGGCGCCGCCAATGGTACGGACTACACGGCCTGTACCGTTGGTTACGATATAAGAGCTGGTACTTCCCCCCGACAAACCATTGGAAATGCTGAGCGTTAAATCGTAGTTGTTCAGATAGATGTTTTCGGAAGTAAGTGTCAGTGTATTGGACACCGCTACAGCATTGCCGAGGCTGATTGTTGAGCCATCAATGGTAAGGTTATAAAATGTGTTGGAGTTACCGCCCACATCTTCGTAAGCATCCGTTGAACCGGAGAAAACAACAGTGCTGGTGGAGGGTGTAAACGATGAACCGCTTTTTGACCACCCGCCGCCAACGGTAATGGTTGCCGAGCCTGCATTAAATGCGCCCGAGCCCGATAAGGTCACATTGCCATCGATATTAATCGGGTTTGTGGCAGCGGTGGTGGAGGCAGCGCCGGTACATGAAAAGTCGCCGGCAATATCCAGTGTAGCCGCCGGCAGTGTCTTCGTGCCGCTTCCCCTTAATACCAAGTGGCCATAGGATTCAGCTGTTACGATCTGATTTGTTCCTGAATAGTCCACGGTACTCGTCGCTTCGAAGATTTTGTTCCCGCCGCCTGAAACCCCAAACATGGTGGTAGTGTCGGTTAACTGTAACGTAGCGCCGTCGTAAACTTTTAAGTTTTTTCCTGCAGCTAAGGTAATTTCGTGTCCGCCGTTTGACAAGATGCCCGAGGTAACCTCCACATGTCCGTGAATTGTCACTACAGTATCAATGCTACATGATGCATTGGAAGCCTTGGCAACCGTAATATTATGGAATTGAGGATCATTGCCGCGAATCCTGCTGTTTGAAGTGCCGTCAAATACCACATCGCAGAAGAGAGAGTCGTTTTTAAAAAATTCCACTGTACCAAAATCATTTAAAAAGTCACCTATGTAGATTGTATTTGCGCTTCCTGTTCCATTTCCGACACTTAGGGTGCCGTTTGTATTTAACCTGATTAGACCATCTATCACGAGTGTATTGTTTGAATTACCATCGAAAGTCAGATTCTTATTTATCACCAAGTTTCCTATGGAATAGGTGGGTGATACATCAATGATAATGGAAGTTCCCGATTTTATAATCACTCTTGCCGGAGTATAAGATTGCCCTGGGTATTCGCTGGTTGCCACATAGGCAGTGCCATCCCACCTATTCCATGAGGAGAAGTCACTCCAATTGCCATTGGCTACTGAAATGAAATCGCCTACAGTTTCGCCGGCGCCTAAGAGCGAAACGGAATGGAAAATACAGGATGCGATGGTTATTGCGGTAAAAAACTTCTTCATAGTTTTTGGATTAAATAAATTCTAATTTGTGTTCTATTTTTATGCCGTATGAATTAACAAATCTAAAAAAAAATAAGTATTTGGCGGATTTAATTAACAGTTATAAGTGACAATTGTAAAATTAAATAGATAATCGGCAGGAATTGCAAACGTACATTAAAAGAAAATCAAATAGAGGTTCCATGCGGCGGAATCTGCGTGACTAATAAGCTGCGAGCCCGGCTGTTCCGGAGAACAGATACTCAAAATGGGTGAAAATGTATCCCGGAGCAGATAACAGTCGAGGGATAAATGCTGTAAAAATATTTTTAGCTTGTGACATGGGATTTATCTCAGACGGTCCATGTCACGCACAATTTTTTCATCCCGTTGAATGGAGCGCATGGCGAGGAACAGGCTGACGATTGCCGCCGGCAACATATAAAACCCCAAAAGCAGGGTGAAGCCGGGAATATTTTTTTCAATCCGCAAAAACGTAAATACCAATAGAACCAATACCAGGAGAATTAATAACTGGCAAATGCGAATTTGGCGCCTGCGGTTTTTAAATTGAAAAATATTGAGGAGGGTAATTCCTCCGGCAATAAATGTCAATGCCAATACCAGGATATTTTCTTTGGGGTAATACAACAGAAAATCATTTGCCGCTGCGGCGGAAATAATAAAAACGATTAACAACAGGGTGGTGAGCAGCAAAAATACAGACTGAATTCTTTGTATCATTTTCAATGATTAGGTTAAACGAATGTATTGCAAAAATAAACCAGTATTTACAACAAGCATATAATTATCTTTAAGCCTTGCGCTATTTTCTGGAAATACAATACAACGGCACGCAGTACAACGGGTGGCAGGTGCAGCCCAACGGCATCACCGTACAGCAAAAGATGGATGAGGCGCTGCAGACAATATTGCGAGATGCGATTCACTGTATCGGCTGCGGGCGGACGGATGCGGGCGTACACGCTTCGCAGTTTTTTTTGCATTTCGATACAAAGGCAGAGTTCCCGGATCATTTTCTATTGCGCATGAATGCATTGTTACCGCACGATATCGCCGTATTGCGTTGCATAGAAGTAGCTGAAAATGCCCATGCCCGGTTTGATGCCATCCGGCGCAGCTACGAATACCGGCTGAGTTCGAGAAAGGATGTCTTTGACTACGGGATGTATTACTACAAACCGTTTTACAAGCTGAACCCCGATTACATGCAACAGGCTGCGAAAATATTATTGAAGTACGACGACTTTCCCAGTTTCTGTAAGAGTAAGGCCGGGTCAAAGACCACTATTGTCCATATTTCGGAAGCGCAATGGATTTTTACAAATGATACAGACTGGATATTCACCATCAGCGCCGACAGGTTTTTAAGGGGCATGGTGCGCCTGATTGTCGGGGCGATGTTGCAAGTGGGTGAAGGGCGCATGTCATTAGAAGAATTCGAAGCCGGCATTCGCAACGGCCGCAGGTTTAAAAAAGCGCTTTCGGCTCCGGCACACGCCTTATTTCTCACAGGAGTGCAATACCCGTACATTTGAGAAATACATTAAAAACAGCAGCCGCTTTTCCGTGTTTTTCAAAAAGTGAATTACCGCCGGTTTATGCGTCGCTCATCACTTTTTTGCGGAAGGCTTCCTGCAGGTGCTGTAAGACGAGAGTGCCGCTTTTGTTGATAATCTTTCTTCCGTCTATTTCGGTTACGGGCACTAATTCGCCCATCGTCCCGGTGGTAAACACTTCGTCGGCATTGTAAATTTCGGTAAGTGAAATATTTTTTTCGGCAACGCACAGGTTCTCCTCCCGGGCGATCTGCATGACGGTTTTCCGGGTAATTCCCGGCAGGCAGGCGTCGGCACAAGGGGTAAATACTTTGCCGTTGCGAATCATGAAAATATTGCACGCATTGGTTTCTGCCACAAATCCAAAGTTGTCCAGCATCAGCGCATCATCGGCGCCCGCACAGTTGGCTTCAATTTTTGCGAGGATATTATTGATCAGGTTATTGTGATGAATTTTTGAATCCAGGTTCTGCGGGTTATTCCGGCGCACGGAAGCGGTAATGAGTGTAATGCCGCTGTTGTCATATACAGGCCGTTTCCATTCGGCAAGGACAATTAAGGTGCAGCCTTTTTGATTGAGCCTCGGATCCATGCCGGAGGTGATTTTTTCACCCCTGGTCAATGTCAACCGGATATGCGCATCATTGCGCATGCCATTGGCGAGTAAGGTCTCTGCGATGGCATGCGCTATAAATTCTTTGGACGGGATATTCTGGAACATCATGGCATGTGCGGAATCGTGCAGCCGGGTGAGGTGTTCGTTCAGCGAAAATACCTTGCCGTTATAAACCCGCAGCCCTTCCCATACGGCATCACCGCCCTGCACTGCGCTGTCGAACACGGACACTTTGGCTTCATGGCGTGGGTATAACTTATCGCCAATCCACACATAAATATTTTCATTTTTCGGATTGTATTGTTGTTGCATACCTGGTTAATTTATTGCGTGCTGCAAAAGTATATTGTAATATTTCATCGACTCAATTACCGCGGGTGCATTTTCAGTTTCTGCAAAAATTGTTGACGGTGCATAAGCTGCAAATCCCGTAGAGCGATGTACATTTTCGTACCAGTATTTTGCCCAGGCGCCGTCTTCTTTCCTGGGGCCGGGTTCCCAATGCAACATGTGGCCGTCGAAAGGGATTTCACAACTGCTGCAGATTTTGCGCAACATCCCTTCGGGGTGTTTCAAAATGGAATCCGAATCCACAATCACGCAATGCGCATCATGCGTATGGAGGTAGTGATACAGCGCAAAACTCTGCTTGATGCCGAGATCGTCAATGGAGGGGCTGGAAATAACCTTGTCGTACGATTGATACACTTTGGCGGGATGGCGCAGCAGGAGGATATTTTTTGCGCCGAGCAGAAAATTCCAATCGGTTTGAATGAGATGATGCGCCATGTGTTTTACAAAAACGTGCCGTGTGTGTGGCGCTAACAGAAACTGAATCACACGGCCGGCATCCGCATCCTGTGTCTGCAATACTTCTTCCCTGCCCGGATGATTTAATCCGGTTGCGACCAGGTAATGCGCATACAGGGGTTCATCAATTACAAGGGTATCGCTGCGCTGTGCAAAACTGTACATCATTGCGGTGGAAATATTGCGGGGGCCGGACAGCAGGTTGATGCGCATATAATTACGGGTTTGGTCTGTGAAACCTCCCGGCAATATTAAAGAACTCTTTGCTGATTTCGGGTTCGGAATGTCAAGGCAATTGTAAAATTGCCTTTGATGGCAAATACGGCTTCGGGTTGCTCCTCCATAAAATCCATTACACGCCGAATAATAATTTTATCGCAGCTATCAGCAGTACAAACGACAACAGGTAGGAGAGCATCTTTGGCGTTGCGTGGCGGGCGCCGATGTAAGCGCCTGTGGCGCCTCCGGCAAATGCAACGGCAACCATTCCCCACATGTAATCTGAAAATGCGATGCCGCTGACCAACTGGCCGGTGAGTCCCGAAATTGAATTTACGAGGATAAACGATGCAGAGGCGGCTGCAGTTTGCTTCATATTTCCCCAATGCATCAGCAGGATGACCGGCGATAAGATAATGCCGCCGCCGATGCCTATCATCCCCGAAAATATGCCGATTACTGCGCCGATAATCAATGCGGGGAATATGGGGATATTCTTCAGTGTCGCATCCCGTTTTTGAATGGAATACACCATACGCACGATGGCGATCAATAAGAAAACGCCGAGGATTTTTTTATAGAGGTCGGCATCCAGCGTTATCATCCCGCCGATAAAAGAAGCGGGAATGGAGGCAATTGCAAAAGGCCACAGCAGTTTCCAGTTGAAATGCCCGTGCCGGTAATATTGAAATGCGCCGACGGAGGCGACGAAAATATTCAAGACCAGTGCGGTGGGCCGCATGGTGTCCGGTGCAAACGAAAACAAAGCCATCAGCGCCAGGTAACCGCTCGCACCGCCATGCCCCACAGAGGCATACAAAAATGCAACGGCAAACAACAACAGGTAAAACACTAAAAAATCCATTCTAATCGGCGTTCGGTAAGCGGTACACTGTAATGAGATCGCCGGCAAGGTAAGCAGACTTTCCCTCTTCCGCAATGACCAGGCAATCCGCATCGGCAAAGGAACGCAGGATATACGATTCCTGCCTGGGTAAAATTTCGACGCTATCGCCGGCGATTTTACCCTTGAGAAAGAAGGTGAGCCCTGCTTTTTTCGAAACGTCGTTTTTCAATCGCATTTGTGAGGCGGGTAGAGATTGCAGTTTCCGGTTGCAAAAGCGGTACAACCAGGGGACGACGTACATATAAAAACAGGTGAGCACCGAAGCGGGATTCCCCGGCAGCCCAAAGAGCGCTGTACCCTTGTATTTGCCGAACAGCACCGGCTTCCCCGGCTTCTGTTTTACTTTGTGAAAGAGAATTTCAAAATGCGGATTTTCTTTGGAGCGTGTCACGATATCGTGATCTCCCACCGATACGCCCCCGGTGATTAAAATTAAATCGCAATGGGCGTGAAGTGTTTCCAGCAATCCGGTCAACGCTTTGGTTTCATCTTTTACGTAGTGCAATTGCACATCGCCATAGTGCATGGTGTGTAAAGCGGCGTATAACATCGCCGAGTTAGACTCGTATATTTTCCCATCGGTTAATTGTTCACCCGGCGCCATCAATTCGTTGCCCGTGACGATTACGTGAATTTTCGGTTTGCGGCAGACGGCAATTTTATCGTAACCCATGGTGGCGATAAATCCGATTGCGGCGGCATTCAGGTAAGTGCCTTTGGGAATCGCCGGTTCGCCGCTGCGTATCTGCGATCCACGCAGGCGCACATTGTAGCCTTGTTGTAATTCCCTGTTTTCGATGAAGAGCTTATTGCCGTCGGCTTTTACATGCTCCTGCATTACAACCGTATCGGCGCCCGGCGGCATTTTGGCACCCGTAAAAATGCGCCGTGCTTCGCCGGCCTGCAACGGGATGCCGGCAGCATCGCCGGCGGCAATTTCACCGCCGATATTGAGGTGCCGGTGAAAGTAATCCGCATAGCGGAACGCATAGCCATCCATTGCGGAGTTGTCAAACGGCGGAATGTCTATCGGGGCGATAATATCTTCCGCCAGCACGTGCAATACACTTTTGTGGGTGGGTAGGGTTTCAACAACCGGTGCATGGGTATTGCTTCGAATAATCTGCAATGCTTCCTCTACTGATATCATGTCTCTGTTTTTCATTATCCGCCGATGGAAATCATACTGCGGTTTTTAATTTCTCCTGTGTCAATCTCGTGATATTGCGGCGTAAACTGCCCGCCGAGCATTTCTTTCTTATCGAGGATATTTTGCCTGATTAACTGCACCACGTCTTCTCCCTTGCGCAATGCCGACAATAAATCGGTTTCGGTGGTGGAGAACAGGCAATTTTTCATCTTGCCGTCGGCGGTCAATCGCATGCGGTTGCAGGAGCCGCAAAACGGAGCGCTCATCGTACTGATGACGGCAAAGGTGCCGCTGTAGTTAAGTACCTTGTATTTGCGGGCGGTGTCGTGTGCCGCATCTTTGATTTTTATAAATTCAAATTCCGCCGCGATTGCATCCAGCATTTCCCCGTAGGTAAAAACTTTGTTGTCCTGCCAGTGATTGCCTGCAAACGGCATAAATTCGATAAAGCGGATATGCAGGGGAAGGTCCTTGGTAAGCCGCACGAAATCCTGTAATTCACAGTCATTCACACCCCGCATCACCACGCAGTTTACTTTCACGTGAAAGCCCGCATCGAGCAGCAGGTGCATATTGCGCCAGACGGTTTTAAACCCGTTGCGCCGGGTTATCATCGCAAACTTATCCGCATCCAATGTGTCTAAGCTGATATTGAGGGAATGGATGTGCGCCTGATGCAGCGTGTCAATATACCTGTCAACCAGCAGCGCATTCGTCGTAATGGACAACTCGGTTCCCAGGGAACCCAGCATTGCAATAATTTTTTTGGCATCTTTTCTCACCAGGGGTTCACCGCCGGTGAGCCTGATTTTATTTACGCCCAAACCGGTAAAAATTTTTGCGAGGGCATAAATTTCATCCGGCTGCATCAGGTGGTCTTCCGGGTGGAAATGCATGTCGGTGTCGGGCATACAGTACGTACACCGGAAGTTACAGTTGTCGGTAAGGGAAATTCTCAGGTAATTGTGATTGCGATTAAACGTGTCTTTCAGCATACCGCTTTCAAAGCTACAAAACTAAGCGGCAACGGGCAATTAATTAAGGCTCAGTCAAGGACATACCCCGAAGAATGATGTACAGATTGCACGTGGCGCAAGAGGCGATTGTAACGCCGGGAACGGGTATCCGAACCGGCATTTATCCGGAAGGAAGGATAAGCGTTTCCACCACTTTGGGCAGATATTTCAATTCGAGGCGCCGCACTTTTTTTTCAATGGTTTCGGGCGTATCCGAATCGGTAATTGCAAATGATTTTTGAAACAGGATATCGCCGGTATCGTAATGCGCATCCACAATGTGAATCGTTATGCCGGATTTTTTTTCACCATTGGCAAACACCGCAGCGTGCACCTTCTGGCCATACATGCCCTTGCCGCCGTATTTCGGCAACAGTGCGGGATGAATATTTACGATACGCCGCGGGTACAAGTCGATGAGCGCTGCGGGAATCAGTTTCAGGTAACCCGCCAGCACTATCCATTGGATGCGATTCACCTGCATGAGCCCGACGATCTTTTGCGGATCGTGTAATTCCGCCTTGTCGAGGACATGCACCGCCACACTGAACTTTGCAGCCCGTTGAATGACGCCCGCCTGCGGATTGTTCGTAACGATGAGCGCAACGGCAATGGCGGGATGTTCCGAAAAATAGCGCATACAACTCTCGGCATTGGTGCCGTTGCCCGATGCGAAAATTGCTATTCTCGTTTTTGCTTGCGGTGGTAATCCCATAGAACAGATGGCGCTTGTATTGTTGCGAAGGTAAGCGTCTTGATGCAATTATGTATTTTTGAAATTGCATTCAACATGTAGCATGGAAGAAGAGAAGTATTTTGCACATCCAACGGCGGTGATAGATGCGGGATGTACCATTGGCGCCGGGACAAAAATCTGGCATTTCAGTCATATAATGCAGGATTGCACCATCGGTAAGAACTGCAATCTCGGGCAGAATGTCGTCGTTTCCCCGGGAGTGGTGTTAGGCGATAATGTAAAGGTGCAGAATAATATTTCCATCTATTCCGGCGTAACCTGCGATGACGATGTTTTCCTCGGCCCGGGGATGGTGTTTACCAATGTGATAAATCCACGCAGCGCCGTAAACCGCAGGGATCAATATGCGAAGACGCATGTGCATCGCGGGGCGAGTATCGGCGCCAATGCCACTATTGTTTGCGGCAACGATATCGGCGCTTTTGCCTTTATCGGCGCCGGCGCCGTGGTGACAAAGGAAGTGTTGCCCTATGCGCTGGTGGTGGGCAATCCCGCCAGGCAAACCGGGTGGATCAGCGAGTTTGGGCATCGCTTGCACTTTGATGGTGACGGAATAGCCGAATGTGCCGAAAGCAAACAGCGCTATAAACTGGAAAACGGTCGTGTTACCAGAATTCTCTGATTATTATGGTTGTTATCAGCAAGAATAATCCCGCTGTTACCAAATACAGCTCCGAAAAACAATGGTATGTGCTCTACGTTAAGTCACGCACCGAAAAAAAAGTAAATGAACGCCTGGAGAAATTGAATTTCGAAGTGTATCTGCCGCTCATTAAGACAATGCGGCAGTGGAGCGACAGGCGCAAGCAGGTGCAGGTACCGCTATTTAACGGCTATATTTTTGTGCGCATATCTCCCGGTGCATTTACCGAAGTGCGTATGGTGGAGGGCGTGGTAAATTTTGTGAGTGTAGAGGGGAAATATGCGACTATCCGCAAGGAACAGATCGATACGATTCGCACCTTTATCGAAACAGGATATTTTATGGAGTCTGTGGAGGGCGATTTTGCTCCCGGCGAAAGAGTGCAGATTACTTTCGGACCTTTAAAAGATTGCGAAGGCGAATTATTGGATGTGCGCAACGAAAAGTATTTTGTGGTGCGTATCGATGCGATCAATCAAATTTTAAAGGTGTCTGTACCCGCAAGCTACCTGCGGAAAATACATTAATATACCCAAGTTTTTTCAGTAGGACGTGCATGGTGCGAAATGATACATGCAGAATTCTGCACATACTTTCAATAGCTGACATACGTGCTGTTGCACGACTTCGCATTTTGTGTTGACGGGTTGTTTTTTAGTTGAATCTATGATTGTAGAAATGCAATTTGATCGGGGAGAATTTAAGCGCCACTTGCCATGCGGCGCTTTAGTATTTTAGATCCGTTTTTTGCAACGTATCCCGGTAGGTAAAGGATATTTTCCTGGTAATAAAAAATTTTTGAATGCTGAACTGCCCCTCAATGTGATAGGGGACGGCATCGCCTTTCAAAAATCCGCCGAGGTCGGAGACTGCGACGGCGGCGAGTTTGGGATAGCTGGTGGTAAATGCAAACGGCAGTGAGAAATCGCTGCGCCCTTTTATTTTCACCGGGCTGGTCAGCATGGCGTCGCCCAGTTCCTTTTTATTGACGAAGACAATTAACTCGGTGGTTTTCAGCTTCACGCCGATGCGGTTCGGGTTATACAGCCGGAGGTCTGTGTTGACGGTGGGGTTGCCCGAAATATTATCGATGCTGAAATCCGAATGGCCGCGGTATTCCAATGGTTTTATACCGGCGCAGGATACGGCGAAAACAGAAATACAAATTATAGTAATGCGCAAGCGTTTCATCGCCGGTGGGTTTTTAATGCATGGGATCTGTTATCCATTTATTTCGGCAGTAACGGGCAATGTAAAATGAAAATCAGACCCTCCATGCGTGCCGTCCTCTGCCCAGATTTCACCGCCCAGTTGTTCAACTATTTTCTTGCAGATAGCCAGGCCTATTCCGGTTCCTGAATATTCGTTCTTTGCGTGCAGGCGCTGGAAAATTAAAAATATCCGCTCCCGGAATTCTTTGGCAATGCCAATCCCGTTGTCAGAGACAATGATATGATGCTGTTGCTTATCGGATTTATGGCTTATCCATATCTCCGGTTTTTTTTGTTTGTTGTATTTCATCGCATTGCTCAACAGGTTCATCAGCAGTTGGAACATCTGGGTTTCGTCGGCAGACACCACGGGTAAACGCATGCAGTGAATTTGGCTGTTTCTCTCGTGGTTATGGGTTTGCAGTGTTTTTTTGACTTTCTCCAACACCTCGTTTAAGTCCACTTCTTTCCGTTCGCTGATATGATTTATCTTGGAGTAGGCGAGGATATCGCTCAACAATTGGTTCATCGTTTTGGCGCCGTCGAGAATAAAACCCATGAATTCCGTTTCATCGGCGCCGAGAGTATCTTTCAACTTGCGTTCCAACAGATTGACGTAAGAGCTCACCATGCGCAGCGGTTCCCGCAAGTCGTGGGAGATGACATACGCAAAATGCTGCAGCTCGTAATTGGATGTCTCCAGTTGTTTGGCGTAGATTTCAATCTGATCGCTTTTTTGTTTGAGCAGTTCCGCTTCCCGCTCCTTCTTCTCCATATCGAATAAGTTGCGTGCTTTGGCGATAGCAGCTAATTTTTCATCGTTGAAATGCTGCTTGATTACGGTGCAGTATTTCTCCGAATACTGATACGCTTTTTGAAATTCGCTCACCTTTGCATAGGTTTCGCCGAGCAATTGATACACGCCGCCGAGGGAGTGCACGACGCCCAATTCCAAAAATATACGCTCCGCCTTCAACAGCAGTTCAATAGCTGCATTATTTTGCCCCAGGTAGTGGGCAGCAGCTCCCATCTGGTTGTACATGTGGCCGGTGTGGTACTTGCTTTTCAGCAACTTATTTAAATTTCCCGCCGTTGCGAAATACTCATCCGACTTTTCTTTATTTCCCAATTTGGCATACAATAATCCAATATTGGAACTGTAGATTGACAAATGGGTATTGGCGTTTGCCTCTTCGGCGAGAGCGTAGGATTTTAACAAATACTCGAGCGACTTTTCTAAATTGTTGTTTTTAAAATGTTTTACCGCAAAGGAGTTATAACAATTGGCCAATCCCGATTTTTCACCGATCTCCTTGTAAATGTGATACGCCCGTTCCAGGAATTCCTCCTGGTTAAATTCCACGCCCTCCTGGTTAAATAATATAAAGGCGTTATAGAGCGCAGCGGCGAGCCAGCGCTTTTCTTCCCCGTCGTTATCTTCCTTTTTATCCAATAAGGCAATCGTCCGCAGGTATTCGTGTTGCGCTTTCACCTGGTCGCCCATCATCTGGTAATTGCGGCCGATATTTAAGTGAAAATACGGGCGGTAGTGGGCTTTAAAATCGCCCTTCATCAATTTAAAGCCGCTCTCGCACAGCTTAATGGATTTCTGGTAATCATTGGAAGACGTACACTCGAAGAAGGCCTGTTCGATTTTGGCGAGCCCTTCGTAGTTCTTGTCGCCGATTTCCCTGGCGATCTTGCCGGCCTCCCGGGCGTCTTTATCAATACTGAGCACATCGAGGGTGTAATTGCGCTTTATCCGATTCAACAGCAATTGAATGCGCTCGATTTTAGTTTGTTGTATTTCGGAGAGCGGAGATGCCATGCAGCTAAAAATATGAATTTTTATTTTGTGCAAAGGTAATGGTTCAGTGTATTAATCGCCGACAATTTGTCAGCAAGATGCCCCGTGGCAAGGGCTTTGTGAAAAGAATGTTTAAAAATTTAAAATATGTCAGTAGAAAAAGGCTCTATCGCCGTCCAGGCGGAAAATATCTTTCCTATTATTAAAAAATTTCTTTACAGCGATCACGAAATATTTCTCAGGGAATTGATTTCCAATGCGACAGATGCCACGCAGAAGTTGCTGAAGCTCTCTTCTTTGGGCGAGGTGCCGGGCGAGTTGGGCGACCTGGCCATTGAGGTGAAGGTGGATAAGAAGAAAAAAACCATTACCATTTCCGACAGAGGTATCGGTATGACTGCCGATGAAGTGAAGCGTTATATCAACCAGGTGGCGTTCTCCAGCGCCAACGAGTTTTTGGAAAAATTCAAAGGCCTGGAAGACGGCAAATCCATTATCGGGCATTTCGGGCTTGGGTTTTACAGCGCCTTCATGGTGGCGGATAAGGTGACGCTGAAAACTAAATCCTACCGGGATGAACCGGCGGTGCAATGGGAATGCGACGGCAATCCCGAATTTACGTTAGAGGAAATCGGGAAACAGGATAGAGGCACGGAAGTGATTCTGCATATCAATGCGGATTCAAAGGAATTTCTGGAGGATGGACGCATTGATGCGCTGTTGAATAAATACTGCAAATTCCTGCCGATACCCATAAAATTCGGTACCAGGGAAGAAACCGTGCAGGAAGAGGGCAGCGAAAAGGAAAAAAAGGTAAGCCGGGATAACATCATCAATAATACCCAGCCGGCATGGACCCGCAAGCCCGCCGAATTGAAAGATGAAGACTATAAATCGTTTTACAATGAGTTGTACCCGTTCAGCGAACCGCCTTTGTTTTGGATACATCTGAATGTGGACTACCCGTTTCACCTGACGGGCATTTTGTATTTCCCGCGGATTAAAAAGAATTTCGAAGTACAGAAAAATAAAATACAGCTCTACAGCAACCAGGTGTTTGTAACCGACGAAGTAAAAGAAATCGTGCCCGAATGGCTCACGCTGCTCCACGGTGTCATCGATTCGCCGGACATTCCGCTGAACGTTTCCCGCAGTTACCTGCAAAGCGATCCATACGTAAAGAAGATAAATAATTATATCACCAAAAAAGTGGGTGAGAAGTTGGAATCGCTGTTTAAAAAGGACAGGGCAGAGTTTGAAAAGCAATGGGAAAATATCAGTGTGATTGTGAAATACGGAATGCTGACTGATGAAAAGTTTTTTGAAAAAGCCGAGAAATTCTGCCTGTTGCAAAATACCGAAAACAGGTATTTTACATTTGAGGAATACAAAGAGCATATCAAGGCAAATCAAACCGATAAGAACAACACGCTCGTCGCACTGTATTCCGCAAACGAGTCAGAACATCACGTGTATATAGATGCTGCAATTAACAGGGGATACGATGTGCTGAAAGTGGATACGATTATCGATAACCACTTCATAAGCTTTATTGAAGACAAGTTAAAAAACATCCACTTTAAGCGGGTGGATTCCGATACGCCCGATAAGCTGATCGACAAGGATGAAAAAATTGAATCCGTACTTTCCGAAGAGGAGCAAAGCAAGGTAAAGGAGTTGTTTGGGAAATTTACCGACGCAAATGCGGCAACGGTGGTAATCACGCCGCAGTCGCCGGAAGACAATCCCGTTTCCATTACGAAGAGCGAATGGATGCGCAGGATGAAGGAAATGAGCATGTACAACGGAATGGAGTTTGCATCCCAGATGCCCGATCAGTACAATTTGGTAGTGAATACAAATCACCCGCTGATAGGCAAAGTGTTAAAGCTGGAAGGCACAGCTCAGGACGATGCCGTAAAGCAACTGCACGATCTGGCATTGCTCTCCCAAGGCATGTTAAAGGGCAATGAACTCACCGCATTTGTGAAACGCAGTTTCGGAATAATGGAATCATAACCGGGTGGTTTGATTGTGTAAATGCGAGGCCGGCGCATAATGGATAATTGCAACGCAAAAGCATGCGTGTTTCACGAACGTAAAAGGTAAAGGGCTTATCAAAAGGTAAGCCCTTTTTTTTGGTGACGGGCCCCCCGGTTTTTGAAATTTTGATTAAAACATACCAGGGCTAACAATTTCTTTTGCAGTTTTACAATATGAATCTGCGGACACTTTTTTTGCGGCATGTAGCACAAACCAGTCCGGCACCGTTGGCGATTGAGATCGTAAAGGCTGAGGGATGCAGATTTTATGAAGCCGGTGGCAAGACGTATGTGGACCTGATAGCCGGCATATCGGTATCCAATCTCGGCCATAACCATCCGGCGGTGCAGGAGGCAATACACCGGCAACTGGAAAGATACACACACCTGCTGGTGTACGGTGAATTGGTGCAGTCGCCGCAAGTATTATTGGCAGCGTATTTGGCGGAGCTGTTGCCGGAAAGTTTATCGTCGGTGTATTTTGTAAACTCCGGCAGCGAAGCCATTGAGGGGGCGCTGAAACTCGCAAAGCGACTAACGGGACGCAGTGAAGTTGTCTCATTTAAGAAATCCTATCACGGATCGACAGCCGGCGCTTTGAGCCTGGGAAATACCGAAGAGAGAAAACAAGCCTTCCGCCCGCTGATTCCCGATAACCGGATATTGGATTATAATGCACCGGAGCAATTGCAATCCATCACTGAAAAAACAGCATGTGTCGTCATTGAACCGGTACAGGCGGAGGCCGGCGTCATCCTGCCGCAGGAGCAGTATTTGAAAGCCGTACGGGAACGATGCGATGCCACCGGCGCCCTGTTGATTCTCGATGAGATTCAAACCGGTTGCGGCCGCACAGGAAAACTGTTTGCTTTCGAGACGTTCGATATTGTGCCCGATATTTTAGTATTGGCAAAGGCCTTCGGCGGTGGTATGCCATTAGGCGCATTTATCGCTTCGCACGCCGCGATGCAGGCGTTTACGCATAATCCCGTTTTGGGGCATATCAATACATTCGGAGGGCATCCCGTTTCCTGTGCCGCCGGGCTTGCCGCATTGCAGACGATTGTTGAAGAGCAGATCGTTCAACAGGTAGAAAGAAAAGCAGAGCTGTTTAAATCGCTGTTGATACATCCCGGAATCAAACAGGTGCGCAACTGCGGATTATTAATAGCCGTTGATTTCGGCGATGCCGAGTTGAATTTAAAAGTAGTGCGGCAGTGTATTGACAACGGCGTAATTACCGATTGGTTTTTGTTTGCAGACCACTGTATGCGCATTGCCCCGCCGCTCATCATCAGCGACAGCGAAATCCGGGAAGCATGCGCCGTGATTTTAAACGCTGTCACCCGGGTGTTATGAAACGCATGATCGGCATACTGAGCCTTTTCTTGCTGTTGTGCACTTCGCAGAGCGCTACTTACCCCTGGGGATTCTGGGGACATCAGCGCATCAATGCAATGGCGATGTTTACCTTGCCCGAAACATTGTTTGCCTTTTATAAACCGCATATCACATATATACGTGAGCATTCGGTGGATCCCGACAAACGCAGGTATGCGGTGGCAGAGGAAGGCGCAAGGCATTACCTGGATATAGACCATTACGGAAAACATCCATTTGAAAATTTACCACGCAACTGGTTTGAGGCGGTCGAAAAATTCTCGGAGGACAGCCTGCAGGCGTATGGCATCCTCCCCTGGCATGTGGAGCGCATGATGTATTGGCTCACGGATGCGTTTAAAGCAAAGGATGTGAAAAATATTCTGCGCACTACTGCGGAAATCGGCCACTACATCGCAGATGCGCATGTGCCGCTGCACTGCACCGAAAATTATAACGGCCAACTGACCGACCAAAACGGCATTCACGGTTTCTGGGAGTCGAGGATTCCGGAATTAATCGGCGAAAATTTCGATTACTTCACCGGTAAGGCGCAGTATATTCCGGATATCAACGAGTATATATGGAATATCGTACTTCAAAGCCACCTGCTGAGCGATAGTGTCCTGACGCTTGAAAGCACATTGAACCAAACCTTCCCAACCGACCGGAAATACAGCTATGAGACGAGGGGAAACTCGACAGTGCGTGTGTACAGCCGTGCCTATACATTGGCGTATAACGAGATTACTAATCACATGGTGGAACGGCGAATGCGGGATGCGATAATCAACTTAGGCAGTTTTATACTGACGGCGTGGATCGATGCCGGAAAACCCGACCTGACGGGTATTGTTGCCACGCCATTCACCGCAGCGGAACTACAGGAAATGGAGTTGATTGACAAGGCATACGGCAGCGGCGAAACAATGAAAGGCCGCCCCGAAGAATAATTTTCACGTTGCCATTTATTGCGATTACATATAACTGGTTTACCCGTTAATTCAGAATCAGTATTTTTTCGGTGCGCACGATGTTGCGGGTGTTAATTTTTAAAACGTAAATGCCTGAAGGCAAATCTCCGACAATGGCAGCAATGGATTGTGTACCCGCCGGCAGTGTTCCCACAAACAGGTTTTGAATAATCCGCCCGTTGATATCGGCAAGTGCAATGTCCATCCATTGCGCTTCCACCAGCGTAAGTGATACATTGAACATATAGTGTGCGGGATTTGGAATAACCGACAGTGTGCATTTATCCGCGGCAGGCGGTATTATCGACACCTCGCATTCGCCGGGCAACCAGCTCAATACGCCGCCGTAATAGGTCGCATGGCAGGCGTTGGCATAAGTCACGCCATCGCAACCGCATACCGGGTCGTATTCTTCGGTACAGCCATAGGCAGAGTCAATTAAGCTCTCGTCAATACAATCACCGATAAAAATATCTGCGCAATACGTGTCATAACAATCGGTACCCGCTGCGCCAATAGTTAAACAAACAGTATAAAATCCCTCTGCGGTATAGAGATGATCGGCATCCATACCGAACGATTCACCGCCGTCGCCAAATTCCCAATGCGTCAAATCGAAATCGCCGCCGGAGGTATTTGAAAATATTGCCACCCATCCGTCTTCTGCCGGTGTGAAACCTTCGAATTCAAAATGCGCTTCGCAGGCCGTTGCCGAATCGCCAATTGCAACAGAGGCACAGTAGGTGTCCACGCAACTGTCGGCGGTAACGATAGCGAGGCACACCGCATAAATTCCCGCCTCAAATGTATGTGTTACTTCTTCGCCAAAGCCATAGTCGCCATCGCCAAAATCCCAGCCCCATGCAATGATATCAGAATCGGCATCGGAGGTGGAAATAAAATTGACAGCGGTGCCGGCAATTTCATATTCAAAGTAAGCTTCACAGTCTCCACTGCCGACATCGCCTAAGGACAATTCAAAACAATAGGTGTCGGTGCACGCACTATCGGCAGAAGTAATCGTCAGACATACTGCGTAAGCGCTGTCGGCAGTAAACAGATGTTCGGCGTCAAAGCTGTCGGAAACGGTGCCGTCGCCGAAATCCCAAAATGTTGTACCGATATCGCCGCCCACAACGACGGATGCATTATTAAAATTTACCATCCATCCGCCGGCTTCCGGGATAATGGAGGTGATGGTAAAAAATGACTCGCAAATAACACCGGTATCGCCGATGCTGATTTCTGCGCAGTATTCGGCAGTACAACCGGAGGCAAAAGTAACTGTAAGGCATGCGAGATACACACCCGGCTCATAGACGTGGTCGGGGTTGGCGCCATCGGCGGTAGCGCCATCGCCAAATTCCCAGAAATACGATTCCACATCGCCGGGGCCGGGTGTTGTAGTTGATTCGAAGAATACAATACTGCCAACGGTTTCGAAATCGAACGAAGCTGAACAATCCATTGCGGTGCTGTCGTTCACGAAAAGTTCAATGCAAGTTGTATCGGTACACCCGCTTTCCGTTTCAATACTGAGGCAAACGACGTACATGCCCTCACCGGCATAGGAATGCCAGGGGTCAGCGCCGCTATCGCCGCCCTCAATTACTTCTGATATACCATCGCCGTAATCAAAGTAATAGGTCACCTCATCGGATTCGGGTTCCACCCAACCGAAAAAATGAATATCCAAACCATCTGCCGACCACACTTCGAGAGAGGCCGTACAATCCGCCTCGCCGGTATCTATCACTACCGGATAACATACGGAGGCGCTGCAACTGTCTGCAAAGAGTACGGAGACACACACTTCGTAGGTGCCTTCCGCACCGTAGATATGTAGTGGAAGAGGGGCAGTACTCGTTGAACCATCGCCGAAATACCAGGTAATTTCCAGATATTCCTCCGGGTCGGTTTCTGCAACAAATTCCGCTGTCAATCCATCGGTGAAGTAATCGAAGTCGACAAAGCAATCCGTGCTGTCTGCGTCAATAAATACCTCCTCGCACTTCTCATCCGTACAATCGCCTGCCGTTTCGATCATCAGGCATATCACATGCCACCCGGGGCTGTCGAAGGTGTATGTGAATCCGGGCGTATTTACTGATATGCCGCCGTCAATGGTATAGTACCAGGCGAGGATGGAGTCGCCGGCGCCGGCTGCGCTGGCATCGGCGACAGTAATTGTAAGTCCGCTGGTTTCGACGGTAAAATCCGCTTCGCATACCGATATGGCAAAGGCGGGAGAGATAGCAATACACAGCAGTAGTGCAGTGGAGATATTTTTCATTTTATAGAATTAGTTGTGAAAAAAGGCCGAGCCGCCTCCGGTGGAAATGCAATGGCGGTGAACGTGCAGTAAATATCTGCCTGCACGGCACTGCATTTTCCTGCCAGTCGCCGGCATATTATTTCCCTTGCGATACAACAGGGTGTAACACGGGTATTTCCGTGTGTTCGCATTTTATATATTTTTGAGTTATGACTCAGTTGTGCTTCCGTTGTGCAGTAACCGTGATTTTTCAATCACAAGTTTCTAAATCTGCGTAATAGGAGAGCGTCCAGTTGGTGGAATAATAATACGGATCTGTACCGCCGCCGGGGCTGTAAATTTCGGAAGGTGTGATTTCGTAATACCCGAAATCGGCATCGTCGGAGCAGGTGGGATCTTCCTGAGCGCCGGTCCATTCTTCGATAGTCACCCAGGTGTCGAACATACTCGGATCCATCACGTATTTTTCGAGCCGTTGCTTTTGCACATTCCACACGGTAACCAGCGGCGCCACGTGGTACCACCAGTAAACGCAACATTCGCCGGTGTTTACTGCCAGGAAAGCAGAAGGGTCTTCATAGCTGAACACTTTTTCGCAATCGAATCCGTATTTCACGTCTAATACCTGCCGCATCTTATGCGCTCTCGCATAACATCCGTCCACCACATATTGAAAGGGGATACAGTAATCCAATTCGGATAATCCCGTAGCGCAGCCCTGGTCCTGCATGTAATTGAAGATGATGTGCAGGTCTTCGATATCGGGTATCACCGGCTGCAGATCGGTTCGGGTCGATCCTTCGCGGATATAGCGCTTTGCAAATTCGCTTTTCTCCTCTGCACTGGCGGGCTGCACGGCAGTCATTTGAAAATCGGCGTTGAGTGTTACACGCAGCGGGATATTGTTCTTTGTATTTGCATCCAGAAGGGCTTTCATGGCAGAATAGCCTTCCGTATTTTTCTTGAACGGAATGATGCGAGGCGTTTCATAAAAGCGCAGCCAGATGGCATCGTCATCAGGCGCATCGGTGTAATAGGCAAGCGTCATTAATGCATAATCGGTTTGAACGGGTAGCGCTTCGCTGCTGACTGTTTCGGGTGTTATCTTATTGCAACCAAAAATGAAAAGCAGAGAGAGCAGCGAGAGGAGGGCGTATTGTTTCATTTTAAAATATTTAATACCCTAAAATTAAACTGAATTATATCACAATCCTATTCACCTGCGGGGAAATATGACAAAACAATGGGTTAAAGTTTTTACCGGGTGCTGATTGGCGGCATTGAGATGGGTTGCCGATTTGTATCCGCCTGTCATTACGCCCACACTTTGGTGCCTTCCGTACAGTTTTTACAGATGTCGATTTCGCTTCTGCTCCTCAGTATGGCGCTGCGAAAAGCGTGGTATCGCTTGCCTTGCCACAGTTCTTTGAAAGAAGTTTGTTTTAGATCGCCGAGTTTATGTTTGGCATCTTTATCGAAGCAACAGGGCACAACGGCGCCATCCCAGGTGATCACACAGCTATGCCATAATTTCCAGCAGTGATTTGTCATGTTGTTTTTGATGAAGTACTTGCCGTCCTTGCCCTTTTTGTACCGGGCGTATTTATCTATGGTGGGAAGCAGATCACTGCCATTTTCAAAATCGTAAATCTGAGCTGTTTTAAGGCGCACTTCATCCACGCCTAATTCCGCAGCGAGTTTATAGACATCGCCTATCTGGTGTTCATTGGGTTTTACCACCAGGAATTGAAAGATGATATGCGGCGTTTTCGACTTCAACTCCCGTTTCCAGCGGATAATATTTTTTGTGCCCTCCAAGACCTTTTCCAGCTTTCCCCCTCGGCGGTACTGCTGGTACACTTCCTGGGTAGTGCCGTCGATGGAAATGATTAACCGGTCCATACCACTTTCGATTGTACGGCGGGCGTTGTCGTCATTCAGGTAATGAGCATTGGTGCTGGTGGCAGTATAAATTCCCTTTGAAGATGCATAGGATACCATCTCTAAGAAGGCGGGATTCAGGTAGGGTTCGCCCTGAAAATAAAAGATAAGATAAGTCAGGTCTTTATACAGTTCGTCAATGGTTTTCCTGAAAAAATCCTGTTGCAACATACCGGTGGGCCGGGTAAATGCCCGCAAGCCGCTGGGGCATTCCGGGCAGCGCAAATTGCAGGATGTAGTAGGCTCTATCGAAATTGAAATCGGCAATCCCCACTGCACTGCCTTGCGCCGGTATTTGCTGTAGTAATACGAGGCAACCACTTTCCCCATATTCATCAGCCGGCGTGGTGTCAGCCGTGAAGCGTAGTTCAGTGAGTCGGTGAGATTAAACGGCATGGGTAAATTCTTGATTTGCACGGGCAGCACAGGCATCGGCAGCACACCGTCGGTAATTACGACAACGCATTGAAATCATAGCCCTTCAAACTGTTTGAGAAAGCGCAAATCATTTTCGGAAAATAAGCGGATATCGTTGATGCGGAATTTCAACATCGCCATGCGTTCTATACCCATTCCAAAGGCAAAGCCTGTATATTTTTCCGGGTCGATACCGCAATTCTCCAAAACCTGCGGGTCTATCATGCCTGCCCCTCCGATCTCCACCCATCCGCTGTATTTGCAGATGGCGCATCCCGCCTGATTGCACACAAAACAACTAACGTCTAATTCGGCGCTTGGTTCGGTAAACGGGAAATAACTCGGCCGCAGCCGGATACTTGTGTTCTCGCCGAAGAGTTCTTTCGCCAGGTAGGAGAGGGTTTGTTTTAAGTCGGCGAATGAAATGCCCTCATCGACGTAAAACAATTCCAACTGGTGAAATATCACGTGCGCCCGTGCCGAAATGGTTTCGTTGCGGTAGCATCGCCCCGGCGCCATTACCCGCAGGGGAGGTCGCATGGTTTCCATCACGTGAATCTGCACGTTGGAGGTGTGGGTGCGCAATACGATATCGGGATTTGTCTGAATGTAAAACGTATCCTGCATATCCCGGGCGGGATGGTCTTCGGGTGTGTTCAGTGCGGTGAAGTTGTGCCAGTCGTCTTCTATTTCCGGCCCTTCAACCACAACGTAGCCGATGCGGGAAAATATATCTACCAATTCATTTCTGACTATAGTAATCGGGTGACGTGCGCCTGGGTTTTTTACTGCTACCGGCAATGAAAGGTCAATGGGAGCAGCGTCATCCTGTTGTTGCGCCCGGAATTGGGTTTGAAATAATTCAAATTTTTTTTCCGCGATTTCCTTTAATGCATTTACCTGCTGCCCGTATATTTTTTTCTGATCTGCGGGGACGTCTTTAATTGCGGCAAACGCATGTTTCAGAATATTTTTTGAACCGAGAAACCGGATGCGGAATAGCTCGAGTTCTGCGGTAGTACCAATCGGGAAATTCTCTATTTCGCCCTGTAAGGCTTTTAAATTATCAAACATACATCTTTGCACCTCGCCGCTCAAAAATACAAAGAAAAAGGGCTACCGTTTTTGGCAGCCCTTGTAGGGTATTTTGAATTTGCACTATTCAACCATAAACTTTTCGGTATAGCTGGATTTACCGTTGCTGATTTCTACGATATATAAACCCGCAGCCATAGTGGATACATCCAACTTTACGGTATTCTCACCTTCCACTACTGATGTATGCATCGACTGCAATTTATTGCCGAGCAGGTCGTACACATTGAGCGTTACTTCGGTTTGCTGCACGCTGAAATAATCTACCTGCATGATACCGTTTGCCGGGTTGGGGAAGATATTGACGATGGCGTTATCCCAAATTTGTTCCATGTGTATTTCGGTGCCGTCGGTTCTCCAACTGGAGCCGCTCACTTCCACCAGCAGTTCATAACAATCGTCGGCATCGTAGGCGCCGCTGTAGCCATATACATACACATATCTGTCTCCCGAACCGTTGGTATTCCAAATGATGGTTTCATCGGCGGTGCCCGCATTCTGTGAAGAGCCTTTTTTCTTGCCCTTGTGATTTAATAAACGCATATCGTAATCGGCGGGCAAGTTCGTCAGTGTAACTTTGATTTTTGTATTGGGCGATGCAGTGGTAAACTTGTAATAATCCTTATCGCCGGAGTAAGCAATCATTGCGCTATAAGTCACGCCGGTTGCAATGGTACCAGCGGATCCTCTGCTATTGTTGGATTCCTGGATATCGGAACACGTTTCACCGCCGGAAGTGGTAAAGTATGCAGAAGATGAATACGCACTCACATCGCCGCCGCCGCAATCGGCTTGTACCTGCCACTCGTAATCGGTACCGGCGGTTAATCCCGTAAAGCTGATGTTCAATCCGGAGGTAGAACCTTCTGTCCAGGTCGCCTCGCCTACCTGGCGGCCACGCACATTATACCCCACAGCGCCGGCTACTGCATTCCAGTTCAGTATGGCAGAAGTCTCTGTAATATCGGTAGTGGACAATCCGGACGGCACGGTGCACGATGGAGTGCCTCCGCCGCCGCAACCTTCAGAACTCAATATGCTTTCCCTGGCGCCTCCCGGAGCAAATAAGGCGTGCATACGTGTTTTTTGGCCGGTGGTGAATAAATTCATACATGCGTCATCGGTGTAGTCCATATAGTTTTGGTACATGTCGCCGTCCGGGCCGTTGGAACAGGAAACTCGGGTTCCGGAAGGGCAACCGTAGGTTTCATCCGCCTGATTCGGCGTATCGCCCACATAATCCGATCCCGAGCAGGAAGAACCGTCATCGCCCCAAATATGATAGAGGTTTAACCAATGTCCGACTTCATGCGTAGCCGAACGACCTAAGTTATAGGGAGCCGTAGCGTAATCCGGCCCGCCGAAATATTGGTAATCGATAACAACGCCGTCAGTAGCTGCCGGCCCACCGGGGAATTGCGCATAGCCCAATAATCCGCTGCCTAAATCGCAAACCCAAATATTCAGGTAGGAGTCGCGGTCCCAGGCGGCATGTCCATAGGTGGAGTATTTAACCGGATCGCCGCTGGTGCCAAATGAAGTTTTGGTTGTGGATGTCCGGGTGATGCCTGTGGTAGGATATCCGTCGGGGTCAACCGAGGCGAGGCAAAATTCGATTTCAGGATCAGCGGCTTCATCGGTAAAATGATCGGGCGTATTAACGGCATCTGCATTCATCCTTCTGAAATCTTCATTCAGGATTTCGATCTGCGAATTGATAGCGGCGTCGGAAATGTTTTCAGCGCCGGTATTATACACTACGTGTACTACCACCGGAATGGTAATAACGCTGCGGGTAGATCCCGCATTTTCGGAGACGAATTTGGCGGTAAACTCCTCGATTTGCTGCCGGTTATGCAGGTAATTCGGATCGCTGAGTTTTAATTCGGCATCTATAGCCATGGTGCCGCAATTGCGCATTTCCTGCCCTAAGCCACTGCTGGCGCATAAGAATAATAATGCGATGGCGAGTAAATTGTTTCTTAGCATTTTTTCAAGTTTTAATTAATAAATAAATTAAAATATCCGATAGAAGCGGATGCGGTTATTTAATGCTGTACTCCATTAAATGCGGTTTGAACCCGTTTGACAATTGCAAGTTGCAATTTTTTTTTAACAGTTCAACGGCAGAATACGCAAAATTGTCACATAGTGGAATAATATATCCGGGTTAATTAATTTTTTTTTGGGCGTTACTATAATTGAGAGCAAATTGCGGGGGAGTATTGCAATTTTTTTTAAAGTCACTTATTGACTTTCAATGTGCTGCGCAATGCAATCGTTATTTTCCGAAGTGAAAGTTATTGCGCATACAAGTATTGAGCAACCCGCTAACACCAGGTAGATTCTTTGGAAGTGAAGTGTCGGAATGAAGCGGTGAACCTGTCATCTCATATATCGGCAAAAAAAAAGCGGCTTGTACAGCCGCTTTTTCGTCAACACTAATAATTACTATTCTACTATAAACTTATCTGTGTAAGTAGATTTACCGTTGCTGATTTCGACAATATAAATGCCGGCAGACAAAAGATGTACGTCGGCTTTAATCTGATTTTCACCTTCTACAACATCTTCGTTAACGGTATTTACGAGATTGCCGAGCAAGTCGTATATCTTCATTGTTACCCCGGTTTCCTGTACTGAATAATAATTGATGTTTACAGTTTCAGATGCCGGATTCGGGAAAATTGACAGTATTGCGTTATCCCATGCATCCAGGTCAAATATTTCAGAACCATCGGTACGCCAGCTCGTATTGCTCACTTCAATGGTCAGGTCGTAGCAATCGGAAGCATCGTAGGCGCCGCTGTAACCATAAACATACACATAGCGTGTACCTTGGGAGCTGGTATTCCAGATAATGGTTTCATCGGCAGTACCTGAGTTTTGAGATATTCCCTTTTGTTTTTTCTTGTTATTGTACAATCTCACATCGTAATCGGCGGGCAGCGATGAAACGGTCACCTTAATCCGGGTATTCGGAGATGTGGTGGTGAATTGATAATAATCATTATCTGAGCTGCTGGATATCAATGCGTGATACGTCGTTCCGGTAGAAATTGCGTAAGGTGTGGAAATGGTATTATTGGGTTCGCCGAGGTCAGAACAATCGCCGCCGCCACCGCCGCCGGAAGTGGTAAAGTATGCAGAAGCGGAGTAAGCGCTCAGCGAGCCGCCGCCGCAATCGGTTTGTACCTGCCACTCGTAATCGGTACCGGCGGTTAATCCCGTAAAGCTGATGTTCAATCCGGAGGTAGAACCTTCTGTCCAGGTCGCCTCGCCTACCTGGCGGCCACGCACATTATACCCCACAGCGCCGGCTACTGCATTCCAGTTCAGTATGGCAGAAGTCTCTGTAATATCGGTAGTGGACAATCCGGACGGCACGGTGCACGATGGAGTGCCTCCGCCGCCGCAACCTTCAGAACTCAATATGCTTTCCCTGGCGCCTCCCGGAGCAAATAAGGCGTGCATACGTGTTTTTTGGCCGGTGGTGAATAAATTCATACATGCGTCATCGGTGTAGTCCATATAGTTTTGGTACATGTCGCCGTCCGGGCCGTTGGAACAGGAAACTCGGGTTCCGGAAGGGCAACCGTAGGTTTCATCCGCCTGATTCGGCGTATCGCCCACATAATCCGATCCCGAGCAGGAAGAACCGTCATCGCCCCAAATATGATAGAGGTTTAACCAATGTCCGACTTCATGCGTAGCCGAACGACCTAAGTTATAGGGAGCCGTAGCGTAATCCGGCCCGCCGAAATATTGGTAATCGATAACAACGCCGTCAGTAGCTGCCGGCCCACCGGGGAATTGCGCATAGCCCAATAATCCGCTGCCTAAATCGCAAACCCAAATATTCAGGTAGGAGTCGCGGTCCCAGGCGGCATGTCCATAGGTGGAGTATTTAACCGGATCGCCGCTGGTGCCAAATGAAGTTTTGGTTGTGGATGTCCGGGTGATGCCTGTGGTAGGATATCCGTCGGGGTCAACCGAGGCGAGGCAAAATTCGATTTCAGGATCAGCGGCTTCATCGGTAAAATGATCGGGCGTATTAACGGCATCTGCATTCATCCTTCTGAAATCTTCATTCAGGATTTCGATCTGCGAATTGATAGCGGCGTCGGAAATGTTTTCAGCGCCGGTATTATACACTACGTGTACTACCACCGGAATGGTAATAACGCTGCGGGTAGATCCCGCATTTTCGGAGACGAATTTGGCGGTAAACTCCTCGATTTGCTGCCGGTTATGCAGGTAATTCGGGTCGCTGAGTTTTAATTCGGCATCTAAATCCATGGTGCCGCATGTGCGTTGTGCTTCCTGGCCAAATGCAATACCGAAGGTGATCAGCATTGCAAATAGTAGTAGTGAATTTTTTAGCATGTTACTTTAAATTAATAGTTAGATAAGAATATGAGAACAGTCGGAAATGAATGTCAGATGCAAGGCCTTACTTTCGAGTTGCATCCCTTACAAGTCCATAGACAAAGAGAGCAGATTTTTTTCAACTATGCAAACTAGATTACAGCGGGCAATGTCACGGCAGATAAGGATATAACTATCTGTAAGCAAGGTGGTTGTACTCCCACTTAGGCGGAGGCGCCACCTGTATTTCCGAATGCGTTCTACGGCTCTGTCACCCCGATTGCCCCACAGGTAATAATTGCCAGAATGGTAAATCTTAACCCTATGAAAATGTATCATTAATCAGTATGATAATTTTTTGCCCCAATCATTATTTTGTTTGTTATAATTTTAACAATTCGAGCGGAGTTGAAAATTTTTTTTCAGATTCTTTTAAAAATTTTTTACGTTGGAGGTATTAACTGACGGTTCAAATGCGATAGAACTATATTTGTCCGCTTGCCGATGAAACATATTAAAGAGCTACTCAACGAAAGAATACTCGTACTCGATGGTGCCATGGGTACGATGATACAACAACACCAACTCGCAGAAGCGGATTTTCGCGGAGCGCAGTTTGCCGATCACCCGAGAGATTTAAAGGGCAATAATGATATACTATGCCTGACGCAACCCGCTGTTATCCGGCAGATTCACGATGCATACCTGGAAGCGGGCGCCGATATTATTGAGACAAACACCTTTAATGCCAATCGCATTTCCCAGGCAGATTATAGCCTGGAAGCAGAGGTATATGCATTAAATGTGCGGGCGGCCGAAATTGCCCGTGAAGCAGCCGATGCGTTTAATACAAGGACACCCGGCAAGCCGCGGTTTGTGGCCGGCGCCTTAGGTCCAACCAATAAGACCTTATCCATTTCGCCGAATGTGGAAGACCCTGCCTACCGGGCGGTAACTTTCGATACAATGGCGGAGGTCTATTACGAGCAGGCGAAAGGACTGATGGACGGTGGAGCGGATATCCTGTTGATCGAAACGATCTTTGACACCCTCAATGCGAAGGCGGCAATCTTCGCCTGTATGCAATTGTTCGAAGATACGGGGAAGGAGTTGCCGATTATGATTTCGGGGACCATTACCGATGCGAGCGGCAGAACCCTGAGCGGACAGACGCCTGAAGCGTTTTTAATTTCGGTGTCGCATGCGCCCGTGTTGAGCATCGGATTCAACTGCGCCCTGGGAGCAAAGCAATTGACGCCGCATATTCAAACCATCGCCCACAAGACGGATGTGTTTATCAGCGCTTATCCCAATGCGGGGCTGCCCAATGCATTCGGAGAATACACCGAATCGCCGGAGACGAATGGCGACGATGTGGAAGTGTATTTAAAAAACGGTTGGGTAAATATTATAGGCGGTTGCTGCGGCACCACGCCCAAACATATAAAAGTTTTGGCCGAAAGAGCTGCCAACTATCCGCCCCGCAAACCGCCGGTGCTGCCGCAACTGCCGCAGTTCAGCGGGTTAGAGGCTTTTACAATTTTTGAAGGCAGCAATTTTGTGAACGTCGGTGAGCGGACAAATATCACGGGTTCAAAAAAGTTTAAGCGTTTTATTCTCGAGGACAAGATGGATGAAGCGGTGCGTATCGCCAGGCAGCAGGTGGAAAACGGTGCGCAGATTATCGATGTGAACATGGACGAGGGCATGCTGGATTCGGAAAAAACAATGGTGCAGTTCCTGAATGCGGTTATGAGTGAGCCGGAAATTGCCAAGGTTCCGGTAATGGTGGATTCCAGCAAATGGGAGGTGATTGTCGCGGGATTAAAATGCCTGCAAGGCAAGTCCATCGTCAACTCCATATCGCTGAAAGAGGGCGAAGCGGTGTTTTTGGAACACGCTGCGCTCGCCAGGAAATTGGGCGCTGCCGTGATAGTCATGGCCTTTGATGAAACCGGTCAGGCAACGGATTTTGCACAGCGGATTTCAATTTGCGAAAGGGCCTACCGCCTGCTCAGAGAACGACTGGATTTCCCGGCAACCGATATCATTTTTGACCCGAATATACTGACCGTCGCCACCGGCATTGAAGCCCACAACGGCTATGCGCTGGATTATATCCGTGCCACAGAATGGATCAAACAACATTTACCCGGATCGCTGGTAAGCGGCGGTGTCAGCAATATCTCCTTTGCATTCCAGGGTAACGACAAGGTGCGGGAGGCGATGCATGCCGCATTTTTATATCACGCCATCCGGGCGGGGATGGATATGGGCATTGTGAATGCGGGTATGATAGATATTTACGAAAACATCCCGAAAGACCTGTTGGAAAAAATCGAGGATGTGTTGTTCAACCGCCATGCGGAAGCAACAGAGCAATTGGTGGCATTTGCCCAGCAGTTAAAATCGCCGCAACACAGTGCAAAAGAAAATGCCGATGCATGGAGAAATGAACCGCTTGAAGAGCGGCTGCGCTACGCATTGATCAAGGGAATTACCGATTTTATTGAAACCGATTTAGAAGAGGCGAGGGAATTGTATCCCAAACCATTAGACATCATCGAAGGCCCCTTGATGCAGGGAATGCAAACGGTGGGCGATATGTTTGGCGCCGGCAAAATGTTTTTACCCCAGGTAGTGAAAAGCGCAAGGGTGATGAAAAAAGCCGTAGCCTACCTGGAACCATTCATGAGCCCGGGTGAAAGCGCAGACGAGGGTAACGACACATCCCGGCCAACCATTGTTCTGGCAACCGTAAAAGGCGATGTTCACGATATCGGCAAAAATATTGTCGGCGTGGTGCTGGCGTGCAACAACTACAAAATTGTGGACCTTGGAGTGATGGTTCCACCGGAAAAAATCCTGGACACCGCCGATGCAATAGGTGCGGATATTATTGGCGTCAGCGGTTTAATTACGCCCTCGCTGGATGAAATGGTGTATGTGGCGGAGGAGATGCAGCGCCGCAATATGCAAACGCCGCTGTTAATCGGCGGGGCTACCACATCCCGCATTCACACCGCCGTTAAAATTGCGCCGAAATATGCGCAGCCAGTCATCCATGTGCCCGACGCATCACGCAGTGTGCAAATAGCCAATAGCGTTTTAGGTGAAGGCAGGAAGGCATTTTTTGAAGAGATGCGCAGCGCTTACGACACATTGCTCAAGGAGCATGTGCAGCGCCAGGGTGCAAAGGCATTAATTCCAATTGCCGCCGCACGGGAGAACAAATACCGCATCGATTGGGATAATTACACCGCACCGGCTCCCGCACATGTGGGAATACGTGTCTTTAAAGATATAAATCTGCAGGAAGTTGCCGATTTTATTGACTGGACCCCATTTTTCAGCACATGGGAATTGCACGGTAAATACCCGGAAATACTGGAGGACAGCGTTGTTGGGCAAGCTGCGGGAAAATTATTTGAAGATGCACAGGCGCTTTTGGACAGCCTTATTGCAGGGCAATGGGTCAGGGCAAATGCCATCGTCGGCATATTCCCATGTGCGGGTGACGGTGATGATATCAAAGTCTATGATGCGGAAGGCGATCAGGTGGTAGCCACACTCCATCATCTGCGCCAGCAATCCAAAAAGGCAAATGGTTTGTACAACTATTGCCTCGCCGATTTCATTAAGCCGGGGGAACCGGGCTCGGATAAGCCGACGGATTACATCGGCGCTTTTGCAGTTACCGCCGGCATTGGCATTGAGGATACGCTAAAGGAATTTGCAGACCGCCATGACGATTACGGCAGTATTTTGATTAAATCCCTTGCAGACAGGCTCGCCGAAGCGTTGGCCGAGCTGTTGCACTATAAAGTGCGCACCGAAATCTGGGGTTATTCGCAAGGGGAATCATTGAATGCCGAGGAAATTATTGCCGAAAAATATAGGGGAATACGGCCGGCGCCGGGGTATCCGGCCTGCCCGGAGCACACCGAAAAAGAAACCCTGTTCAGGTTATTGGAAGTGACCCGGCATACGGGTATTCAACTCACCGAAACCATGGCAATGCATCCGGCGGCCAGTGTAAGCGGATGGTATTTTGCACATCCCGAATCCAAATATTTCGGCGTGGGGAAAATCGGCGAAGACCAGTTGCATGACTATGCAGCGAGAAAGCAGATGGATCTGCAACTGCTCGGCAAAATACTGGGGCGGGCTTAGCTTGTCACATTTGAAATAAAACCAATTAACTCTTTTGCGCTTTTGTGTTTGGTTTACCGGCAGGGGCGCCGGATACAACGCATCGGCAGGTATTGCAATTTGTGACCCTTGCGACAAAATTGTATCTTTCATACCTAAATGATTACAAATGAAATTTCCCATTCAGATGCTCGCCGTTTGCCAGGTGGTTTTCGGTGTATGCTGCTTTAGCAGTGTAAATTCCCAGACGCCCGATCATCCCAATATTATTATGATTTATATTGACGACCTGAATGATTATGTCGAGTATTTAGGCGGGCACCCCCAGGTGGAAACGCCGCATATCACTACTCTGGCACAGAGCGGTGTTGCGTTTACCAATGCGTTTTGCAGTTCGCCGGGGTGCGGCCCCAGCCGGACGAGTATGCTTTCAGGTAAGGATTGTTTATACACCCGCGTCTATAATAATGAGGATTATCACGGCTCTTTTCGCCAGGGGTTTAATGCAATGTACGGCAACGAAACAGTGTATTCCATTCCCGAAATATTAAAAAGTTCCAATGAGTACTTTACCTATTCCATCGGTAAGATTTTTCATTCCGAATCGTCAAATGATTTCGATACACGTCCAATACCGATGTGCGAAAAGGAAAAGTCCTGGAACCGCCAGTCCAGTTATATTGAAACTCCTGAATTTACGGCAATAGGCACATCTTACTTTCAATATGCCGGTTATTCCTGGGCGATGATTCCCGACAGCCTTGAATCGTATATTGATGACGTACAGATAACGGATACAGCAATTCAGTTTATCAGCGAAGTGGCGGCGGGCACTGCGGATATCTGCGATAAGTCGTTTTTCCTGGCCTTTGGAATTCATAAACCCCATACGCCGCGATTAATACCTGAAAAATATTTTCTTCCCTATTACGCAAAAGGCCTGGACCACGAGATTGCATTCAATACCTCAACTGTTGACAGCGGATATAACGGCGTGGTGATGCCGCCCCAGCCCGAAGAGTTATTTGGCGATTTTTACGCATTACCGGAAAACGGCATAGCGCAGATGTTGGCGTATAAAGGCGACCAGGAGGAGTTCTTTAACGCATATCTGAATGGGTTGCCGGAATTGCCGGTACTGGACCCCGCCGCGAGTCCGGAACAGAATTTTGAATTGCTAATGCAGAATGAAAGAGCCAAATACGTTCTCGGGTACCTGGCCGCAGTGAAATTTTTGGATGCACAAATCGGGCGGCTGATGGATACCTTACAGCAGTTTCCCGAGATCTATAATAACACGGTGATCATTTTAGTCAGCGATCACGGGTATAGCCTGAGCGAAAAAAGGCATTACACCAAATGGGCATTGTGGGATACGGATGTGCGTGTGCCTATGATTTTTTCAGGACCGGGCATATTTGAAAACGGTGTGGTGAATACCACGGTTTCACAAATTGATTTAATGCCTACCATCTGCGATATTGCCGGTGTAACCATACCCGATATGCCGGACGGCAGCCGGTATGAAGATGGTGTGTCATTTAAAAAATTGTTGGAAAATCCCAATGCATTCTTCAATAAGCCAGCAATCTGCTCCTATAGAAAGCATGGGGGCGAAGGGTCCTGTTACCCGCATTATTCAGTCTATCACGACGGCTATCACTACATTCGGTATCACTATAACAATGAGGCCGGCGAAGTTTCTCCCTGTGAAGAGGGAAATACGCATTACGATGAAGAACTTTACTATATAGGCGTCAACCGCCAAGTAGATCCCAATGAGTGGAATAACCTGGCCGGCGACCCCAAGAATGCACCTATTATTGAATATCTGTCTTCCTTCCTGCCCGGCAATTCCAATTACCTGGAGGAAAGCATGAAAGCAGATATATTGATTCAGGGAAGTATGCCCTGCTATTTATCACATACCGGAAAGTTAAAGATGAAGGCAAAGCTGTATGCGACAAGCGGTGAATTAATCCCTTCCGCACTCATGGGCGATTACAATTTTACCTGGACAAATTCCGCTACCGGTTTGATAAAGCACGGCAATAAATTTACCTTCAAACTGTCTTCCATTCCCATGGATTATTACACGTCAAACAGCAGCTTGCGCATCTACCTGAAAGTTACCGATCAGGCGACCGGCGAAATTGTGGCGTTCAAAACCATTGAGGTAGCCATTAATCCGGACAATGTGCCCGCAATGGATTTTACACCGGACTTAAACGGGCTGGAATTAAGCGTAAACGATGTGGAGGTTACGGGAGCTTACCAAAGTGTGCAATGGGATTTAGGCGATGGCACAACGAGTACCTTATTTAATCCGCTTACACATATTTATTCCGGCGCAGGTGATTTCCCGATTGTGCAGACAGTCAATTATGGAAACGGTTGTGTCGTGCAGAACCAAAAGACGGTTTATATCCGGTATGTAAATGATACATTCTGCGAGGGAGCGAGTTATGTATTGCCCGATGGCAGCGTGGTTGAAACACCGGGGAAATACACCGTTAATTTAACCAGCGTTGCGGGCACAGATTCCGTTGTGTTCGTCAAATTGAAATACGCAGGGGGTTGTGATGAGATGCGGCACCATAATCCCGTACCACATGGAGTCGGTGCGTATGAAGCGCCTGCTGATGCCACCTTATTTAATGTGTATCCCAATCCGGTGAATAATACCCTGTTCGTTAAACGCAGTACAGACATTCAACTCGCCGCCGTACAATTATATTCGATAGATGGCCGGTTGCTGGGCGATTTTGAGATGCTGCCGGGCGATGCTGTTTTGGAGATTCCCATGCGCCACTATCCGGGCTCCGTGTATTTATTGAAAATTGTTGAACAGGCCGATGTGCGAATCTTCAGGGTGGTAAAAAGCCGGTAACCGGTGTGCGGATTTCGAATATTCTTTTGTGAATCAGGCGTTCATTGCTGCTACCGGTATTTTTTAATTTGCAAGCGATGGGCGCATCGCAAACGGATTGCGGAAGCGCACTATACCTTCTGAATTTATGGGACGGATTTGCATCGCTTTCCGTTTTGTTCAGTACAATGTAAAGCGGTTTCTCAAAATAAAATATTAAGCCAGGAGCCCGTAGATAACGCTTTTGGAGTTCTCAGAAAATCAGTAATCCCCGGTGAGTCAACCGTGTGCCCCGCATCGAACAGCGGTTTGGCAGGTTTCGGAGCGAGTCTGTAGCCTGGAGCGCCGCGGCACTTTTTTTCATGAGCTATTGCATTTTTAGAAAAAGTCATTAATTATGACGTATTTGTCATAATAATTGACAAATTCTAAAGCGCATTAAACCAACAGCATGAGTTACCTCGCATCCAATTTGAAATACTTGCGCAATCAGCGCCGGATAAGCCAGCAGGAGCTGGCGGATATGCTCAACGTTGGGCGCAGCGCCATTGCGAATTACGAAACCGGCTTCGCCAATCCGGACCATAAGGCGCTGCTCGATATTGTCAGAATATTTGACATATCGCTCGATGATTTCCTCCACCAA
>CAZBHH010000024.1:0-39750 GCA_964492065.1 uncultured Chitinophagales bacterium
TTTTATTCTGCACAAATTGCAACCAATCCTTATTGCTTTTATTCAACTCTAATTTTGCTCTCATTATAATATTCCAATTCAAAGGCTTCATCAATAGCATTAATTTTGAGGTCTGCTTCAATTTCTTTGTAAAGAATTTAGCACTTTTCATCTAATTCCTTTTTATAACTTTCTTCTTTTTTGCGTTCAGGATTTGCATTAAACAATTCATGAAAAGCTTCCAGTTTTGTCAGCTTTACAGTGCTCATGGCCAACTCAATAAAATATTTGTGAAAACCATCAATGGTTTTCTTCATTTTCTGGTAGCTATCGGCTCGCTGTTCATCCTCGCTGATTAAGCCTTTCGCTTGGATATGTTCAAGGGTTTTGCCCACCGGCTTCAATTCAAACCGCAGCGTTTTACTGAGTTGGTATTTACCTGTGAAGTCCGCAAGATTAGTTTTCATACAATTGAGTTTAATTTTTTTAAAAATGCGTTTTTTAGAACAATAGTAAAATTGTTGTTCAATCTTTTTTTGCCTGGCCAACTACATGTACACGCACGCCTCCAGAGCGTAGGTATTTCAAATGTAAATACGTGCTTTTACATGTCCAAGATGGCCGAATGCGTCTTATCCGCATTAGGCCGGACAAATTGAAAATAACAATTTAACCCAATATATCCGGGTTTTATGAGAAATACAACACGTTGTCGTGTGGATGTGATGTTGGACGGTGGATCACCGGTTATTTTTCGATGTGCAATGATGTATTCTCGTTATGTGTTGCAGGCGGTATTTCGAGATGGCGTTTTACCATTGGAATTACCCGGGTGCCGAACAGCTCGATGGAGCGCATCAGCTCCTTATGCGATGGGCCGCCGACGTCTAAATGAGCGATAAAGCGGGTAAGTCCAAACATTTCTATCGAGTGGATGATCTTTTCGGCCACCTCCTCCGGGTTGCCCATGAACAGGGCGCCCTTTGGCGACATACCGGTTTCAAACTGCGGCCGGGTATAGCCGCCGGGCCAGTGTCTCTCACGGCCGATTTTGTCCATTTGTTTGCTGTAGGCGGTAAAATACTCATTTAGCACGGTGGTTTTGGAATCGGCGATATAGGTATGTGCATGCAGGCCAATTTCCATCGCTGCGGGGTTGTGCCCCGCTTCCAGGTAGTGGCCTTTGTAGTATTCCACCAGCGGCAAAAACCTTTCGGGGCTGCCTCCGATAATGGCAAACATAATCGGCAGGTTTAACACCGCCGCCCGATACACCGATTCGGGTGTGCCGCCAACGGCTATCCATACCGGAATTTCCCGGCCGGGGCGGGGATATATGGTCTGATCTTTTAGGGAGGGGCGGAATTCGCCTTCCCAGGTAATTTTTTCTTCTGATCTCAGGCGCAGCAATAAGTCCAGTTTCTCAATAAACAGCTCGTTGTAGTCGCCTAAGTTTTGACCGAACAGCGGAAATGATTCGATGAAACTGCCCCTGCCGGCCATTATCTCCGCCCGTTGACCGGAGATCAGGTCGATCATTGCGAAATCCTGGTACAATTTCACCGGATCGGCAGAACTGATTACGTTGACACCGCTGGAAAGTATAATGTTTTGCGTTACCGTGGCTAATGCCGCCAGTACGATTTCAGGGGCCGACACGACATAATCTTCGCGGTGATGTTCGCCCATGGCAAACATATCTATTCCCAGTGCGTCGGCCAATTTAACTTCTTCTATCAATTCTTTCAGCCGTAGTTCCGGGCGGCGGTACATGTTATTCTTTGCATCCCAGCCCGCATCGCCAAACATTCCTATTCCAAATTGCATATTCTGTAATATTAAAATTAAAATTCAATTGCCGTATTGATCTCCCGGATTAAAAGCCAAGGCGCCATATAATCCACAGCGGAAAGCGGCTTCCGGAAGCGGTTGTAATTATCGCAAGCAACATCTTTTCGGTTAAATGAGTTGCAATAAATTAAAAAATTGCCGGGTTAGCCCGTATCTGCTTTTGTGGTTTGGGTAGCTACTTATGGTTAATTGCCAGCAGTATAGCGTCTTCCAAGGGTAATTTCATACCCTCTCGCCGCCAATTCTCAAGTACAGGGCTGTCGGGAGGGTTGAAGATTTTTTGTTTCGTTTTGTTATAAACTATCTCTATGCCTCCGAACAATGGAAATTGAGTGGTTTCAATAAAATTGTCGGCGGCGCCAAAAAGCTTGCAGGCTGTTTCCGTTTCACCTATACAACCGCAATAATAAGATGCCTGCATAACTGAGTGATACAAGCTCTCTTTTTCTCCGCCTTTCCTGGCGCATTCCAGGCCCCTTGATAATATCGGCCAGGCCTCTTCATACCGTTCCATTTGCAACAGGGCATGACATGCTCCGCCTAAAGCGCCGCCCTTTTGGGAGGTGTATCCCTTCGCGGGAAGTTGTGAATAAAATGCCAGCGACTGATTATAAAATGTTTCGGCATCAAAATCATCTCCCTGCATCATAATAAAATGAAATTCTATTATGTAAATAATTGATAAAATGTAAGCATTGCTTTCCCGCTGTGCAATTTCTTTTGCTTCCCGGATATTTTTTGTCGTCAAATCCCGGTTGCCGGAAGAGATAAAATATTCAAAAGTCCATGTCAGGAAAGTGCAACGCACGAAAGGATGGTGTATTTGATCTAATAATGTTTTTGCTTTCTCGATTTTCTCTGCGGCATTGGGGGCCTGCATATAAATGCCGTATGCGCCGTTCATTGTCAAGGCTAAGGCCAGGTTTATTGTATCATTGCAGGTTTCGGCACAGGTCTCCGCCTTTGACAACAGTGCAAAGGCAGGCTCAAGATTTACCATGTAGAGGTAAATAAATCCAACCCAGTTATATGTCTGTGCCTGTTGCTTTACTGAGATTCGGGAAAGGGCATCTGCGCTCAAGCCACCCGATATGCCGGCTTTTTCAATCCATTCCAGGGCATCCGTAAATCCACCCCGCAGCGTCCAATAGGGCGCCATCAGGTAAATGAGGCGCCATGCATTTTCATAATTGGCTTCTTCGATGTAATACAAAAACACGGTGCGTATGTTTTGGTATTCCACTTCGATCCAGTCCAGTAAAGTTTCGTTGAGCGTACTCCAGAGTTTGTCTTCCGTTTCATTGAGCCTTTGCAGATAATAAGCGCAATAGGCATTCCGGGCGGGGAGGTGTAATTCGGATTTCTTTAATGCGTCTTCAGCAAATTCGGAAACGGTTTGGAGCATATTGAACCGGGGCGTTAAGCCCGTATGGAATGTATCCGGTTTGATAAGGCTTACGTTTAATAATTTTTCAGTGATATCTTCGATATCGACAGCGTGCAAAGGGGTTTCCTGTAATATGGCATCAGCGGCTTCCAAGGTCCAACTGCGCTTAAAAATGCCGAGTAGCTGAAAGACATCCCTGCTCTGAGGGTCCAGCAGATTATAACTCCAATCAATGGTGTTGTACAGCGTTTGCTGGCGAAGAGGCAAGTCCTTTTGACCTCTGGAAGCTAAGTCGAGCAGTTTGTGCATGCGTTGCAGCAGGGCAGCCGGAGTGTATAATTTGGTGCGGCTGGCGGCGAGTTCTATGGCGAGGGGAAGGCCATCCAGTTTATTGCAAATAGTGCCGATTGCCCGTTTGTTGATGTCGTCGAGTTGCAGGAATTGATTTACCGCTTTAGCCCTGTTAAGGAATAGTGCAACGGCAGGCACATGCATAAAATCACCGTCAGACATCGCCTGTTGTTCTCCCGGCACGCTCAGCGGCATAAGGTGATAAATATGTTCGGTGCGCAGGTTTAATGCCGAGCGACTGGTGACCAACACTTTGACATCTGTGCAATTCGCTGCAATATCGTTCACCAGTTGTGCCGCATCCAGTATTTGTTCAAAATTATCGAGTATGAGCAACAGGTTTTTATCTTTCAGGTAATCGGTTACCGTTTTCCCGATCGATTGTTTTCCGCTGTCCTGCAGTTCGAGATGCTCGGCGACAATGGCACCAACCTGGTTTGCATCTGTTATGGCTGCCAGGTCCACAAATACTACTCCGTCGTCAAATTTGGCCTTAAGCCGGTGTGCGAGATGTATGGCTAAGGTGGTTTTACCCGTACCGCCGCTGCCCAAAACATTTACAACCCGGGTATGCGGCTGCATCAGCAACTCTTCAATTGCCCGCATATCGGATTCTCTCCCGATTATTTCGGAGAGGATGGGAGGTACAACCCATTTTCTTTGTGGTGCAGTCGTTAATTCTTCAATGCGCTCTGCCCGGGCATGTTGTTGTTCAAAGAGTGCAGTTTCAAAAATTTCGCTCATTAATACCGACAAATCGTTTTCAATCAGCCTTGTTAATTCGGCGGCATCAGTGAATTTTTGGTAGCACGCAGTTTCGCTGTTCTCGATATCGCGGAGCAGTGCGTCCAGTTGAGGTTGGCGCTCGCCGGACTCTTTTACGTAGATGAGTTTAGGTTTCTTATTTCCGCAGAGCCGGTATTCGTCTTCCAGCCCCGATATTTCTGCGCCCGGCGCTGTCCATCCGTAGCTGTTCCAGTAAATGCCGAGGAAAATATGGCTTTGTTCCAGGTATGCCGAATACAAATCCCGCGGCGGGTGAGGCCTGGCGCCCGCTTCAAAATATACCGGGATGAGGCGCAGGTTGGAAATGGCCTTTCTGGCCGCTTTGCGTTCGTCGGATAATTCGTTGATTGTAGAACTGATAAAGACTCGTATTTTTTGATCCGGGGTTTTAATGATGCTCATAGATGGGTTTTGGAATCATAAAAATAGTTGGTGCAAGGGAGACGTACAACCCCTGAAAATTCTGCCTGACCACATCGGTGCAAGGATGCAAAATAATCGGGAAAGCGCTCAAAATGACGACGTGCGGGAACGGTTGAATGGGTGCCGCCATCTTTGCAGTTCTGTTGTCTATGCGGCACGGCCCCAAGAGCAGCGATGCGGCCTTCAGATAAATGCGAGTTACCTGCCCGGAATAATCAATGCCCGATTATCAGCTTGGCGGTGTGCGTCTTTGCATCGGCGGTCTGAATGCGAACCAGGTAGAATCCCGGGGTGAGTTGCGGCTGAATCATCTCATGCTGCAACAGGCCCTTCTGATAAAACACCAGGCTGCCGGCAGTGGAATAAATTGATAAATCAAAGGGTTGACCGTCTCCGGTATTCACATATAAGTGATCCTGCGCCGGGTTTGGGTAGATTGTAATGTCGGCCTTTCCCGGTTGTTCAATTGCGGAAAAAGTGCCCTGTTTGAAAAACCAGAGCCTGGATTCATTGTCTGAATAGAATTTATCGAATATTTTCTTACCTGCCTTGTCGTTGCCTTCTTCTGACCAATGCAACCCGTCATTCCACTGAATGTCTCCCGGACATTCCCAAAACAGGCCGTCTGAGCGTTGATTATTGCCGTCGGTCCACAGGTAAGCGCTCCAGTCCAACACCGGCGCTTTTTTATTTAAGTCACTGAAAGACAGTGACTCGTCACCTTTAATTTGATTTTCAATTAACCATTTTATCGCCCATCCGTGGTAGTAGTCCCGCGGTTGGCGCAAGCCGGGACCTGCAGGATCGTGGGTGTCCATGTACCCTGCATAGCCTCTGCCGCTTAAATAACATACCTGGAGGTTGGGGAAGGTCTTTAACAACAGGTCAAACAACTTTTTGTATTCCTCCATGAGCTCATTCGGAGCCGATGGAAATTCAAAATTATTAGAACTCGTATTGTCTTCTTCCAGCCATATCACCTGTACCTGGTCGGCATAGACATTATTGTAGTCCAATTGATAATCTACGTATGACCAATAGGAATCGGATGCGTGTACAATCTTCTGTATGCCACTTCCGCCCTTACAGCCGTTGACGATGGTGAGATAGGGATTTATCAAACTGAATGTATCGGCTATTTCCTGGAAGCTTTGAAATTCGGTTTTGGGATTGGAAGCCCCAATGGCGAGCAATACGATGCGCCCATTGGCGGAATCTGCTTCACCGTATGCATTAATGGGCCGGATTTTTGAAATAGCGCTGTTCAAATTGTTGACCTGCTGAACCGGTTTGGTATTACTGCCGAAATACAAGCCCCCCTGGAAGCCTTTATAATCGCCGGTGGTCAAATCCGTAATCGGGATTAAGCCGGTGGAATCATTACTGCAATTTTGAGCGGAAAGGGGAGAAGCGTTAATCAGGAAAAAGCACAATGCTATCAGCGCAACAATAACACGAAATTTGTACGACATCAAAAAAAAGGTAATTAATAAATGATTTTAGTGCCCAAAATTACGGAATTACCGCATTAATTGTGGCATTACATGACGAATCATGACATGAAAAAGACGGAGTATAATGGGGTTTCCCAATGTAATACCCCGGCTCAGGATTTCTATGCGTAATTCACTCTGAATGTATTACTGTTTATTAACTCAGGTAGCTGCTGATTCCTGTCCGTAAGTATTTGGGATTTCATCCCGTTTAAACTCAAATTTATCATCCTTTTCCTTGTACAACATCACGAGGTCTAAGGCTTCGGCAATCACATCGCTCAGGATGGTGATATGGCTTCCTGCCTTTGCATTTTCAATTACGTATTGAATGCTGTCGGCCTCGGGATTGATGCAGATGGTCGGAATATTGGGATTGATATCGTTAATGCCGTCTTTGAGCAGGTTCATGATTTCGAGGTCTGTTCTGCCCCTGAGGTTTTTATCTTGGCGGATAATGATCTCGTCGAAGCTTTTTGCGGCGATTCTGCCGAGTTCGCGGATGTCGTCGTCCCGTCTGTCGCCGGCAGCAGCGATGACGCCCACCTTGGGCGAAAGTGTGACTTTCTCCAGGTATTTGGAAATGGCGTTAAATCCATCGGGATTATGCGCAAAGTCCACCAGCACTTCAAAGTTTCTGAATTTAAACACATTCATTCTGCCGGGAGTGGTAACCGGTCCGGGGATGAATGTCTGCAGGGCGAGTTTCATATCCTCGATTCTGAAGTTTTGAAGGAATCCGCACAGGGTGGCGGGCAGGATATTTTGAATCATGAACACCGCCCGTCCGTCAAAGGTCAACGGGATATTGACTACTTTTTCCACTCTCAGTTTCCAGTTGCCCTTTAAGATGGTAATCCAGCCGTTTTCGAGCACTGCGGCAATGCCCCCGCGGTTGCAATGGTCGATAATGCGCTGGTTGTGTTCGTCCATACTGAACAGCGCCACCTTGCAATCCAGTGTTTTTTGCATGTTAAAGACCAGGTCGTCATCGGCATTTAAAATGGCATAGCCGTTTTTGTGAACGGTTTCCGGCAGCACGGATTTTACCTTGGCCATTTCCTCTACCGTATCGATGTCCTTCAGGCCGAGGTGGTCGGCGGTAACGTTGGTGACGATGGCGTAATCACATTGGTCGAAGCCCAGTCCTGCTTTCAGGATACCGCCTCGTGCGCATTCCAGCACGGCGTAGTCCACCGTCGGATCCATCAGGACAAACTTAGTGGACAAGGGGCCGGTGCAATCGCCTTTTTCCAGCATGCGGTTGTGAATATAGATTCCGTCGCTGGTGGTGAACCCTACTTTGTAACCCATCATTTTGGCGATATGGGCACACAGGCGGGTGGTGGTAGTTTTTCCGTTGGTACCCGTAATGGCCACAATGGGGATACGGCCTTGTGCGCCGGCGGGGAACAGCATATCCACAACCGGTTCGGCCACGTTGCGGGCGATGCCTTCAGAGGGAGCGAGGTGCATGCGAAATCCCGGGGCGGCATTCACTTCGAGCACTACGCCGCGGTTGTCGGTCATCGCCTTGGAAATATCGGGGCTCATGATGTCGATTCCGCAGATATCCAGCCCTACGAGGCGGGCGATGCGCTCGGCAGTGAAGATATTGTAGGAATGGACAATTTCAGTTACATCGGTTGCCGTACCGCCGGTACTCAGGTTGGCGGTGGATTTCAGGTAAATCTCCCTGCCGGCTTCCGGGACGGAATTGGGGTTCAATCCCATCATTTCGAGCAGGCGCAGGGTGTGGTCGTCAATTTTTATGGTCGTCAGCACGTTCTCATGGCCATAGCCCCGCCTGGGGTCCCGGTTTACGATTTCGACGAGCTGGGCGATCGTGTGGACGCCGTCGCCGGTTACTGCCGCCGGTTTGCGCATTGCCGCAGCGACGAATTTATAATTCACCACCAGCAGCCGGTAGTCATAGCCTTCCACGTATTGCTCGACAATACACCATCGGCTGATCTCCTTTGCTTTGCGCAAGGCGGCAACAGCCTCTTCCCATGTCTTGATATTCATGGTGCTGCCGCGGCCGTGGTTTCCGTTGATGGGCTTAATTACCACCGGAAAGCCGATGCGGCGGATTATGCGTTGCAAGTCTTCTTCATCATAGGCGGAATCCCCTTTGGGGCAGGGGATATTGAGCTGGTTCAACAGGTTCTTGGTCTCTTCCTTATCGCAGGCAATTTCGACGGCTATATTGGAAGTGGTGGAGGCGATAGTAGCCTGGATACGCCTTTGATTGATACCCCAGCCGAGTTGAACTAATGAATTCTTATTCAGGCGGATATATGGAATGTCTCTCTTTATTGCCTCCTCCACGATGCTTCCGGTAGATGGGCCCAGGCGCTCCCGCTCCCGGATTTCCTTCATCCGCTGGATATGGGGGCTCAGGTCAAACGGCTCTTTATTAAACAGCGCCATACAAAATGCCACTGCTACTTCGCCGGCATAAATCCCGGTTTTTTCTTCGAGGTAAGAGTAAACGACGTTGTACACGCCGGGAATTTTGGTCTCCCTTGTCCTGCCGAAACCGGTATCCAGGCCGGCGAGTGTCTGAAGCTCCAGTGCGATATGTTCCACCACATGCCCCATCCATGTGCCCTGGCGCACCCGCTTAAAAAAACCGCCGCGAAAATCTTCGGAACAGCGATGCTCGTATAACGAGGGTATCGCTTCTTCCAGCCTGTCGGCAAAACCTTCAATTTTATCGGTAGGCCAATTCTCCAAATCCTCCAGGTCCAATCGCATCACTATCAGTTTATGCCTGCGGATACTCCAGTAGTTAGGGCCTTTCATTACTCTTGTCTCAAGAATCTTCATATACAGTTTTTGAGTTTCGAATATAGAATTTTTTAACAACTCTGCGTATAAAAAAATGCAGCGGTTGTTTCCTGCTCAGTTTTCGAAAAACAGACTGAACGCTGTTTACAGGCGGCGACGGAATGTCTGGTGGCAGCCGGCTGATTGCAGACCTGAAAACCGGAGCTCGTCTTCTCAGGCCCAAAAGTATCATCTACCGAAATACCCGGTTTGTTAATAATTCTATTTACCGATTATGCCGGTGATTTTAAATTTGCCTTTAATAACTTAATCCATGACCATACCAAAGGGAAAATTAATTGCAGTAGGGGGTGCCGAAGAGCGCAGCAACCGTGTGAGTAAAGGTAAATTAGAGGTGTTGCGGAGAATACTGCGTGAAATAGCCGGGAAGAATTCAAATATTGAAATAATCACTACCGCATCGGGTATTCCCAACCAGATCGGCAGGGAATACGAAGAGGCGTTCAGCTACCTGGGATGCCCCAATGCCAGGCACATGAATATCCGCAATCGCCGCGATACCGAGAAAAGAGAGTTCATTGCCCGCATTGAAAACTGCAATGGCATCATGTTTTCCGGCGGCAACCAGTCGAAATTGAGCGAAGTATTTACCGGAACCGAAATTCTGGATATAATGAAACGGCGTTTCCATGGCGAGCCGGGATTCGTCATTGCGGGCACCAGCGCCGGCGCCATGGCGCAATCCGAGTTGATGATCAACGGCGGCACACCCGTTGAGACATTAAAGAGGGGAAAAGCCCAACTGAAACAAGGTCTCGGGTTTATCAGTACGGCCATTATTGATTCGCATTTCATCAACCGGGGGAGGTTTGGACGCCTGGTGGTAGCCGTTGCCGAACATCCTGCCTTGACGGGAATTGGTATCAGCGAAGATACCGGCGTTATCATCCGGGAAAACAGGTTTCTCGAAGTCATCGGTTCCAACCAGGTAATCCTGGTGGATGGCAGCACATTAAAGTACAACAGCGCAGCTTTCCGTACAGAGCGGACAATAAATCTCGAGCATATTATTTTTCACTTGTTCTCCAAAGGCATTCAATTCGATTTAGAGCAGGGAAAGATGATGCCGCAGGAGCAAATGGTGCATTAGTGCCCGTCATTGAAATGCGGGGGATGTTGCATCGGGAGGGTACACTCTCTGTACTCCCTGTTTTTATGCAATCTTTCTCCCGAAGGCCGTCAATAAATTTCAGTAATAAATGCACTTTCCGAAAGCATATAACCCCGGTACATACCTTCGGAATTAAAGGGTAAGGCAATATTTCCCCACTTGTCAATTGCAATTAAGCCGCCTTCCGCATTGGCGTTTTTTAATGTGGAATGTACGATATAATTAGCTGCCTCTTCGAGAGTTAAGCCCTTATAAGTGATGAGGCAATGCAGGTCGTAGGCGACGACGTACCGCATGAAATACTCGCCGTGGCCGGTACAGGAAACGGCTACCGAGTTGTTGTTGGCATAAGTTCCGGCGCCGATTACGGGCGTATCTCCGACCCGGCCGTATTTTTTATTCGTCATACCGCCGGTGGAAGTAGCTGCGGCCAGGTTATGATGCGCATCGATTGCAACGGCGCCCACCGTGCCAATTTTATCTTTTGAATTCTTAAAATCCACATGGTCGAGGACGACGACATCTTTTTCCTTTGCCTGCAGTAACTGATCGTGGCGGAACTGCGTAAAAAAATATGTGCTATCCGCAAATTCGAGATTGTGCAACTGCGCAAAATCCTCGGCGCCGCTTCCGATTAATAACAGGTGCTCGGACTTCTCCAATACTTTCCTGGCGAGAGCAACGGGATTCTTTATTTGATGCACCCCGGCTACGGCACCCGCATCCAGGTTGCTGCCGTTCATAATGGCAGCATCCATTTCATGGCGGCCGCAGTGGGTAAACACGCTGCCTTTGCCGGCATTAAACAACGGGAAGTTTTCCAGGGCGATAACAGCGGCTTCCACGGCGTCCAGGGCGGAACCGCCTGCGCTGAGGATGCGATAACCGTCGCTGAGGGCTTGCTTTAATGCGTCTTTGCACTGCTTTTCGAAGTCAGGCGTCATCAGCGCCCGGGGCATGGTACCGGCGCCGCCATGTACCGCTATTTTTGGTTTCATGGTGTAGTCATTTCGGCAAATATTGCAATTATTAATGAGTCCGCATGAGTGCGTTATATACATTTATGCAGACGAGAAATGAATTAAAAGGGTTTTAAAGTAGTTTTATGCGTATAAAAAACGGCATCATGAAATGGATAACGGTATTGGCGTTAGGCGTACTGATAGGCGGATGTTCCTCAACAGAAAAAAATAATCATATGGAAGGCGATAAATCGAAGAATGCGGCAGTAATTGCGACCAACAATGGCAAGGCAGGGTTGGAGACCGCCACTTTTGCCGGAGGGTGCTTTTGGTGTACAGAAGCGGTGTTTGAAGAGGTGAAAGGCGTTCACACAGTTGTCTCCGGCTATTCGGGCGGCACAGTGGAAAATCCTACTTATGAACAGGTGTGCGAGGGTACCACCGGCCATGCGGAGAGTATTCAAATTACCTTCGATCCCGGAATTACCGATTACAAAACACTGGTGGATATTTTTATGCGCACCCACGATCCCACCACCAAAGACAGGCAAGGCAATGATGAAGGTCCGCAGTACCGGTCAGTCATTTTTTATCACAATGCAGACCAAAAAGCTATTGCGGAATCCTATATCGCCGAAAAAAATGCGGAAAAGTACTTCGGCCGTGAGATAGTTACTGAAATAGTGCCTGCAACGACGTTTTATAAAGCAGAGAACTACCATCAGGACTACTATGCCAATAACAGGAATGCGCCTTACTGCACCTACGTGGTGGCAAAAAAGGTGGCCAGGTTTGAATCGCTGTTCCCCGAACTCACCAAAGAGGAATACAAAGCCGATTGAGAAGGTGAGCGAGTTACAGCGCCGTTAAAAATTGCAGCGTGTCCACTTTGTCGGCGTAGTCCCATAGTTCCGGTTGCTGGGATTTGCCGTAGGGGATATTGCCCGGCTGGTTAGAAACAATACATTGCAGGTTTTCCGCATGCGACTCGAAGAAGTGATGTAACTGTTGCGGCGTATCGTACCATGCGTAATGCAGGGTTGCCAGCGGCGAAAATAAATCGTCAGTTTCTACCATCATAAAAAAATCATTGGCCAGATGCGATGTCTTGTTGAGCAATAACAGGGTGCGGTTGTAGTCGTAATTGTTTTTGTATTTATCGTTGTCCATCACCGGCCTGTAATCTTCCCAAATACGGAAGAGCCTTTCCGGTTCAAATCCCCGCGGTAAAAATAGTTTACTCACATTGCGGCAACCCAGCCCGTAATACATAAATACATCTTTGCCCAATGCATGCAACGCCTCGTCGCTGTCGCCGTCCGAAATGACGGCTGCTGAAGTTCTGTTCTTGCGGATTATATGCGGGTATTTGCCGAAGTAATATTCGAAGTATTTACCGGCGTTATTGCTGCCGGTGGTGATTACAGCATCGAAGCCTTTCAGTTGTTCATTAAAAACCATTTTATCTTGAAATACCGGCGATAGGGCGTTCAATGTGTTGCGCATCCATGGGAAGAACAATGCGTCTTTGGACGATTGTTTTATCAGAGCGGTATTGCCGCTGATCAGCACACTTAATATGTCGTGCATACCGGTGAAGGGGATGTTCCCCGCCAGGATGAGGCCGATTGTTTTAGGCGCACTTTTACCGAAGGAGTAGCGTGAAACCCAGGTGTTTAATTTATCGGCATTGAGGAAATAATTGCCGATGGCATCCAGAGCATTTTCCTGGTTATGTCTTGTAAACCACCGGTTGTGGATTTCTATTTCGCCCATCAACTGTTCCAGCCCATGGCCTCTGTGCAACAGTACCGTTCCGAATGCTGCCAGCGTATCAATTCTCTGCTGCAATGACATATTAATTTTACTTATTTTAGCGTGTTCTTGAAAATATGAAAAGAACAGCACATATTTGAACCGTAAAATTAAATACATAAAATTATGGCCATACATATTACTGAAGATTGCATCAATTGCGGAGCCTGTGAACCCGAGTGCCCGAATAATGCAATATACGAGGGCGGGGTTGAATGGGCATTTACCGATGGCACCACGGTAAAAGGCATGGTGAAGCGCCTGGACGGCAGTGAGATAGATGCCGATCAGCGGATGCCGCCTATTGCCGAGGATATATATTACATAGTGCCGGATAAATGTACCGAATGTATGGGCTTTCACGAAGAGCCGCAATGCGCAGCGGTTTGCCCGGTGGATTGCTGCCTGCCCGATCCCGAGCACGTGGAATCCGAAGAGGTGCTGTTAGCCAAGAAGGCTATGCTGCATATTTAAAAATTACGCATAACTCCCGTAAACGCCTTTGCCCCGCAAAGGCGTTTTTTTTATACATTTTCACCGATGTATGTGTATGGCAGGATATGCCATTAGCTGCCATCGCCTTATTTTTCGGAAAATAATTCCAAATGCAAAAACTCAATGTGGCAGTTATGTGCGGCGGGTTCTCCGCCGAACAAAATATTTCTGTACTCAGCGGCGAGCTGGTGTATAAACATATTGATCCGGATTTATTCAATCCCTATAAAGTGGTAGTCTCAAAACAGGGGTGGTTCGTGGAACCTTTTAATACACCGGTGTACATGCAGGATTTCAGCTTCCTGATGGGGGCGGAAATCGTGCGCTTCGATGTGGTATTTATCGCTATCCACGGCTCGCCCGGAGAAGACGGCAAGCTGCAGGGGTATTTGGATATGAAGGGTATCCCCTATAATAATTCGGGCATGTTTGCCTCGGCTGTTACCGCCAATAAGTTTTTTTGTAAGGAGGCTATCCGAAGTTTGAATATTCCGATGGCCAGGGGCGTGTTGGTGAGAAAGAGCGATATGCTCAGCGAGCGGGTAAAGGAAATCCAGGCAATGCAGTTCCCGGTATTTGTAAAACCCAATAACAACGGCAGCAGTTATGGCGTCAGCAAGATAAAAACGCATGAAGAAACAGAAGGCGCTTTGTTACACGCATTTACCTATGACGATGAAGTCCTGGTAGAGGAGGGCGTTGTGGGTACGGAAGTTACCTGCGGTGTATATAAGCACAATGGCATTATCCGCAGCCTGCCGATTTGCGAGATTGTAAGCACGGGACACGACTTTTTTGATTATACGGCAAAATATACCAGCGGGGAATCCGAAGAAATTGTTCCCGCGAGAATACCCGCCGAAATAGCAGCGAAGGTGGCTGCCTATTCCGAAAGCATATATGCCCACCTGGGGTGTAAGGGCGTAATTCGCATCGACTATATACTAAAAGGGGAAATTCCGCATTTTCTGGAAGTGAACACGGTGCCCGGAATGAGTGAAAGCAGTATAGTCCCCAAAATGCTTGCAGCAGCGGGTATTCCGCTCCGGGAGTTTTTCACAAATCTCATAAATGAGAGTTTGTAAATTTGCGCTTCTGATTTGGTTTTGACGAAAAAGAAAAATAAAGAAAAGCCCGGCTTGTTTCGATTTTTGTTCAGCAGAATTTTCCTGGTAAATATCCTGTTGTCCATGATTGTGATAGGTGTGCTGATAGCCCTTACGCTCACCTTTATCAATGCGTACAGCCGCCATGGCGACAGCCGCACCGTTCCGGATATTACGGGCATGACCCGCGAGGAAGCTGTGGCGCAATTGCAAAACGCCAGTTTAGAATTTGCGGTCATGGATTCGACGTTTAACCCGGATGCGCTGCCTTCCACCGTTTTAAACCAGGATCCTTTGCCCAACTCAAAAGTAAAATCCGGACGCACCGTGTACGTGGTGCTCAACATGACAGAGGCAATGCCCGTTGCCATCCCCCATATTGAAACCGGAACCAGTTTTATCAGCGTGCGTGAAGTGCTGGCCAGCCGCGGATTGAAGGTGGGCGAAATCTCGTATAAACCCTTTCAGTATAAAGATGTGCTGCTCGAAATGCGGTATAAAGGCAAACGGCTGAAGGCAGGGCAGGAGATACCCAAAGGCTCCAGCGTGGATTTGATACTCGGCAACGGCCTGGGCGAAACGAATATCGAAGTACCCGACCTGGTGGGTTTCACTTATGTGGAAGCGGTGAATTTGATTCAATTGAAAAATTTAAATCTCGGCACGGTTATCAGTACCGGCACAATCAGCGATACGCTCAATGCATTTGTCGTCAGGCAATATCCGGCCTATTCTCCCGATTCTTATATCAATCTCGGATCTATGATGGATCTGTGGATCAGTGATGAACCTCCGGCGACGGATGAAACTATGCCCGATGAATTATAAGTTGATAGCTGCGATGCAATTTTTCCTGGTTGTTACAGGGCTCTTTTGGGTATCCGGGGGCTTTGCCCAGGAATCCTTACATCCCTTGAAGTACAATGCGCAATTGTTCCAACAGAATGATGGCTCCGGCAGCACCCGCGATATCGTTTTTACTAAGGACACGATTTGCCTTCCCTTTTTTGACGACTTCTCCAACCTCGATTATTTCCTGGACCAATCGGCTACTACCTGTGAAGATACAGTGATAAATCCCTCGCCGGATTTAATATACCCCAGTGTGTTAAACTGGCTCGACAGCTCGGCATTCGTCAACCGCAGCTATCCGATTTTGCCGCCTTCTTACGGTGTGGTGACGCTGGACGGCCTCGACAAAAACGGAGCGCCGCATAATATCGCAATTGATTACGGACCGGCCGATACCCTGACTTCGAGATTTCTGTACCTGGGAGGCACCCTCGAAGATTCCGTTTACCTGAGCTTTTATTACCAGCCCAAAGGATATGGCGATGCGCCGGAACCCGAAGATTCATTAGTTCTCGAATTTAAAAAGATGAACGGCGACTGGCAAAAAATCTGGCATGCCGTCAACACTTTGGCCGATGTAAACCAGAGCTTCCGCATCGCCATGATACCTATCGGCGGCAGCGATTATCTATACGACGGATTTCAATTCCGGTTCCGCAACAAGGCAAGTGTAAAAGGCAATAACGATCATTGGAATATCGATTGGGTGTACATCAATGATAACAGAAATTTCGGCGATACACTGTTCCGCGACGTCTCCTTTACAGGCGATATCGGCAAATACTTAAAGCGTTACAGGCAAATGCCGTGGAACCAGTTCAAAGACTTTCAGGCCGATGAACTGGCAGATGAAATGTTGGTGCAACTCATAAATAATTACAACACCATTATCAATACAAGCCACCAGTTTACCGCCTATGAAACATGGACGGGTACGGAAATACTGGAGCCGACACTGCCCATCTCCATCAATTTTGATCCCTTTAGCACCACCTTTGCCGTTTATCCCACGTTTGAAATTCCCGCTTCCGTTCCGGGATACGACCAGGACAGCATGCGGATTACTTTAAAATACATCTTAAATCCCGCCGGCGATGTGATGCGCTGGAACGACACCCTGAATTGGGATCAGCAGTTCTACAATTATTACGCATACGATGACGGCACTGCCGAAAAGGCCTATGCCTTAAACGGCGTTGGCGCTAAACTGGCCATTGAATTTTATGCAAACACACCCGACACGCTGAAGGAAGTGTATATCCACTGGGCGCATCTTGACGGTGACAAGTCCGATAAGTTCTTTTCATTAATTATCTGGGATTACATCGACACGACACTGAGCAGCAATGCGGAAAATATCCTGTATCAGGCGGATTTTCTTACGCCCAAATACGCAGACAGCATTAACGGATGGTATGTGTATTCTTTGACAGACTACCTCGGAGAGCCGGCGCCAGTGGTAGTGAACGGCAATTTTTATGTGGGCTGGTTACAAACGCAGGCCGATTTTTTAAACGTGGGATTTGACGTAAATACCGTTGCAAATGAAAACGTGTATTTTAATATCGGCGGCAACTGGGAACAGTCCGTATTGCCGGGTGCTATCATGATTCGCCCGCAGGTGGGAGGCAACTATTCGAAATATACACCCGTGGCACAAACAGCGGCGGAAAGCGCATTGCAAATAGCCCCCAATCCCGTAAATGACCAACTGCGGATTTTAAATAATCTGCCGGCCGGTTCGTCGGTGGAAATTATTTCACTTACCGGGCAAATTGTCTCCCGGCAAAATTTACAGAGCGATGTGGTGCCGGTTGCAGATCTTGCCCCGGGGATGTATATTCTTCGGGTAAGCGACTTGCATTCCGGTAACATGCGGATAACAAAATTCATAAAACAATAAGCGATAAGTTATGGCATCGGATATCACAGTTGATGAGTTAAAATCGAGAATGGATGAAAATACGGCGCCGCTCCTCATCGATGTGCGGGAACCGGATGAGTTCGCCGAATTTACGATTGCGGAACTGAATATTCCGCTCGGCCAACTGCCTCAGAGGCTTTGGGATTTAGACGAGTATATGCAGTCAGAGATCGTGGTGTTTTGCCGTTCGGGAAAGCGCAGCGCATCGGCGCAGATGCTTCTCACCCAGGCGGGATTTACCAAAGTGCGCAACCTGGAGGGAGGGATATTGAAGTGGCAGGAAAAGCACGTTAAATGAAAGATGTTCATGCGATAATTTTTTTTGACGGCGTCTGTAATTTGTGCAACTCCTCGGTTCAGTATGTATTGAAAAGAGATAAAAAAAATGTATTTCGCTTTGCTGCATTGCAATCCGAATTTACCAAACGCTTTTTCAACGACAGGCAATTCCTGCCGAAAACAGATTCCATCGTCCTGTATTACGACAACGCTTTCTATACCGAATCAACGGCGGCATTGAAAATTGCACGGCACTTGCAATTCCCCTCAAACCTGTGGTATGTGTGTATAATTATACCGGCGCCATTGCGCAATGCCTTGTACCGCCTGGTGGCAAAAAGCAGGTATAAATGGTTTGGCCGCCGCGAGAGCTGTATGATGCCGTCGCCTGAAACCGCAAATAAATTTATGGATACCTTGTAAAGGTATCAGTGTGTAACTTAGCACTGCATACTTGCGTTTTGAGAAATTTTCTGATCATAACCATTATCATTGCGCTGTTGGGTTTCCTGACGTTTTGCAATACCAACCGCTCCACTGAAACTGCGGAGAGTCCATATCTCAATCAAAATGATTCGGTGCAATACGTCGGTATGGAGACGTGCAGGATGTGTCATGCCGACAAATTTGCGACATACATCCACACGGGCATGGGTATGTCGTTCGGGTTGGCGACTCGTACGAAATCCGCAGCCCGTTTTGGCCCACATGATGTAGTGTATGATTCCATTCGCAATTTTTATTACAAGCCTTACTGGAAAGATGATTCGCTGTACATCAAGGAGTATCGCCTCTTCAATGGAGATACGGTGTATGAGCGCAACGAGCGCATTCACTACATCGTCGGCTCCGGGCAGCATACCAATTCGCACATGCTGCTCGTCAACGGGTATTTATTCCAGGCGCCGATAACGTTTTACACACAAAAGCAGAAATGGGATCTCGCTCCCGGAATGGAGGGCGGATTTAATTCGAGGTTTTCACGTATCATAGAAAGCGAGTGCCTCGCCTGTCATAACGGATTACCTCAACCCGTGGCGGGCTCTGTAAACAAATACGTGAAAATTCCGCAAGGTATTGATTGCGAGCGCTGCCACGGGCCGGGAAGCCTGCATGTGGCGAATGTGAGCAAGGGAGTTTTTGCAGATACGGCAAAGGGTATTGATTACACCATCGTCAATCCGGCCAACTTATCCGTTGACTTACAGAACAACCTGTGCTTTCGCTGTCATTTGCAGGGCGTGGATGTTTTGAACGACGGTGCGAGTTATTTCGATTTTAAACCCGGGGATCACATCCGCGATCACTGGAATATTTTTCTTCCCCGCTACGACGGTAAAAACGATTTGTTTTTAATGGCTTCTCAAGCCGACCGGTTGTTGCAGAGCAAGTGCTATATCGAAACAAAACAATTGTCGTGCATCACCTGTCATAACCCACACCTGACGGTTAAGGAGACTCCGGTATCTCAGTTTAATGCGCCCTGTATCGGCTGCCATAACGGTTCAAACGGATGTACCGAAACGATTGCTGCCAGAAACCTGCAACAGGATAATTGTTCGGGATGCCATATACCGAAATCCGGGAGTATTGATATTCCGCACGTCTCCATCTCAGACCACAAAATACAAATACCCGGAAAAGATGCATTGAAGGAGGATGGCACATTTGTGCGTTTGATAGCGCTGACGGATTCCAATGCCTCAGCGGTTACGATGGCGAAAGGGTACATGAAATATTTTGAGGCTTTTACCCATCAACCGGTGATGCTGGACTCTGCCCGGATGTGGCTGCAAAAGGCAAATCAAAAAGATGAAGCCTATTACAAGGCGCTGATACACTATTATTACCTCACCGGGAACTTTGCGCAGATTATTGAAAGCGCCGTACAGTTACAAACGATGAAAATACCGGATGCCTGGACGTATTACCGCATCGGCGAGAGTTATTTCTCGATGCAGGATTTTCCCAATGCAGTTACGTATTTTAAGAAGGCGGTCGATGTGTTGCCCTATAATCTCGATTTTAACCTGAAACTCGGTTCGGCATATTACAAGGTTGAAAACTTTGAGGCAGCGCAGTCAGTATTTGCATTTATCGTCAATGAGAATCCCAACTACGAAAAAGCCTGGATGAATATCGGCGCCGTGCAGTTGCAAAACGGCAATTACGGTGAGGCTGAATCCGCCCTGTTGCAGGCCATACGGCTGGACCCCGATTACCTGCAGGCAAGGCTCACACTTGCCGATTTATACGTAAAAACACGCCAGAAACAAAAGGCAAAAGATGCGTTGAAATACCTGCAGGAGTTCTATCCGCAGGATAACTACGTCAAGCAAATGCAAGCGAGGGTAAACAGTCTTTAAGGATTAAACACTATTTTTATCCAATGCCCGGATTAAAAGAGAATTTCAAACGCAAACGAGACACCTGGGGGGCAGAGGCCAAACAATTTCTGCAGAACACGAGTTTCCCGGGGTTCAATAAAGTGCCTGTTTGGGATGTTGCCGAGTTTTTCTTCCGTGAAATCCGCAGGGACAGATTGACGATCAGGGCAAGCGCAATCTCATTTAATTTTTTGCTCGCACTGTTTCCCTCCATCATATTTTTATTTACGCTGATTCCCTACATTCCCGTGCACGACCTCGATAAATATATTCTCAATACACTGGAGGAGGTATTGCCTGAAAGCGGTTTTCAATTCCTGGAATCCACCATCTCGGATATCGTGCGCATAAAAAGAGGCGGTTTGCTTTCCTTCGGATTCCTGTTGGCATTTTTCTTCGCCACCAATGGCGTCAACGGGTTGCTGCTGGCGTTTCATAAAGACTACCCCGAGTACAGGAGAAGAGGGCTGTTGCGAGGGCGCCTCGCAGCTTTCCGGTTAACGCTTTATTTGTTTTTCTTATTTATCGGGTCTATTCTATTGATCATTGCAGGCGACAAAGTAATTTTCTGGTTTGCCGACCGGATGGGATTTCTCAGTACTTTTTCATTAATTATGCTGAGCGTTATTAAATGGATCGTTATACTGCTGTTGTTTTTTACCGGTATCTCATTGATTTATTACTACGGCCCAACTAAAAACTGGCGTTACAGATTTATTACTCCCGGCGGTACATTCGCCACCATTTCATCGGTTTTGACTTCACTGGGCTTTGGGTATTTTGTAAACAACTTTGCATCGTATAACGAATTGTACGGATCAATAGGCACCCTCATTGTGCTCATGGTTTGGATGAACTTAAATGCCTTTGTATTAATACTGGGATACGAAATAAACAACAGTATAATCGTCAATAAGGAAAGCGGAAAATCCGTGCTTGAAAAACAAAAATAATCGTTTTTTCGGCGGCCCCTCTACCCGTAAAAAATGTAACGGTCATCTATTAAGATAATTTTATCGGCTTATTTGAAATAGTGTTTCTGCTCATGTATCTTTGCGCCGGAGAGATGGCAGAGCGGTCGATTGCGGCGGTCTTGAAAACCGTTGACCTGCGAGGGTCCGGGGGTTCGAATCCCTCTCTCTCCGCCCGGTCGTAATTGCATCCTGCCTTTGGTAATTCCCGTTGTTTTCTTCAATCCTGTTAGCCGGGTAAAATATTTTTTTAATGATTGCTTTCCCCCTTTTTGAACAGAGGCAACTCCAGTCAAAACGGCAATGCACATGCTTCAGTTTTAAACTTTTTACACCGAGCCTCCGGGTTGACTTCCGGGTGGTGTTTTGCCTGTTATGGGTTTTTACATACCTTTTGAAACCCGGAAAATGTTAAATGTTTTTAGCGGCAAGTATATTAAAACAAAACGGAGCCGAAACCCTTTATAATCAGGCATCTTACTGCTGCTTGCCTTTTCGCCTGCTGCCTGATTCCGCTATTCGCAATTTGGATTATTTCTAAGCAAAACGCCGATTGGAAAATCGGGATTTTGTTTGGAAATTTTTATATGTGTATCTAACTTAGATTCCCCTTTAAAAAAAGTTCTTCTTAACCGTGGCGGGGTAGCAACAGCGCAGAGATTATTCTCTGCGTCTGTGGCTGCCTTTTTTAATGTGGAATTGTGGATTTCACTACGACATTAGCGCATAGTTTTGCAAAAAATTATGCGCTATGCTTCTTCGAAAATTTCTCCTGTTATTATTGGGATTGAGCATATCGCTGCTCGCTGTATCCCAAGTGGTAAATGTCGAGAGCTACCGGAAAAAAACCGATACAGTAGGGTGGGCCGGCAGTGCCGAAGCTACTTTGTACATCAATAAAAATAACGACTTTGTACTGGCATTAAATACGAATATCGAATTGCAGTATAAAACGAAGAAAACGCTGTGGTTAATGTTGACCGACCTGGCAACGGTGCGTGCAAATACGGACCAGCGGTTTGTCAATGGCGGCTTCCAGCACTTCCGGTTTAATTATAAGATTACCGACCGCTTTGTATGGGAGGCATTTGTTCAGGGGCAGTTTAGCGAGCCGCTCGGCATCGACTGGAGGTATCTCGCCGGGACGGGCCCGCGGTTCAAGGTGTATGGCAAGGAAACATTCCGGTTGTATATTGCAGCGGCGTATATGTCGGAATGGGAGAGAACCAGCGAGTTGACAAAGGGCATGCATTACAACCGGGTGAGCAGTTACCTGTCGTTTACCATTGCGCCGAACGATAATGTGCATATTGCGAGCACTACTTATTACCAGCCGAGAATTGATGCGTGGAGCGATTACCGGATTGCTGAAAATTTGCATATCAAAACGGAACTCACCGATATCATTTACTTCATTTGTGATTATACGCTGTTATTTGATACGCATCCGCCAAAGGGTATTGTCAATACGGTTTATACGCTCGAATCCGGTTTTGGAATTGCATTTTAATTCGCCAGTATCTCTTTCAGTTCTTTTAATTTCATGAGCGCTTCAATAGGAGAGAGCGCATTGATATCCAGGCTGTCGAGGATTTCTTTTACCCGCAATAACTCGGGGTTGTCCATGCCGAATATGCTGAGTTGATACGGTTGGTTTTGCACCTTGCGCAATTTATCTTTCAGGTTGCTGCCCAGGTTTTTTTGTTCCAGTTCCCTGAGTACTTCGTTGGCGCCTTCCACAATTTCCTTCGGCATACCCGACATTTTGGCTACATGAATCCCGAAGCTGTGTTTAATACTTCCCGGTTGCAATGTGCGCAGGAAAATCACCTTATTGCCCACCTCTTTGGTTGATACGTGGAAGTTGTGAATTCTCGCATACCGGTTTTCCAGTTCGCTGAGTTCATGGTAGTGGGTGGCAAACAGCGTCTTGGGGTGTGCCGTTTTATTGTTGTGCAGGTATTCGCAAATGCTCCATGCGATACTGATGCCGTCAAAGGTACTCGTGCCGCGACCGATTTCGTCCAGCAGGATTAAACTGTTGGGCGAGATATTGTTCATGATGCTGGCGGTTTCGGTCATCTCAACCATGAAGGTGGATTCGCCGGAGGTGATATTATCGCTGGCGCCGACACGTGTAAAGATTTTATCTACGATGCCGATATGCGCTTCGGCGGCGGGCACAAAACTCCCCATTTGCGCCATCATCACTATCAGTGCCGTCTGTCGCAGCAATGCGCTTTTTCCCGCCATATTCGGCCCGGTGATAATCATTATCTGTTGTTCTTCGGTGTCGAGACAAATATCGTTGGGTATGTACTTTTCGCCGATGGGCAACAGTGTTTCAATCACCGGATGCCTGCCTTCCTTAATTTTTATGGCATTGCCGGTGTTTAAATCCGGCCTGCGATAGGCGTTTTGAATGGCAATGGTGGCAAAACTCAGCAGGCAGTCGAGTTGGGCAATAATTTGCGCATTGAGTTGTATGGGTTTTACGTATTCGCCCAGGGTGTGCATCAGCGACTCGAAAATGGTCTGTTCCAGGGCGATAATTTTCTCTTCCGCTCCCAGAATTTTCTCTTCATAGGTTTTTAACTCCGGCGTGATGTAACGCTCGGCATTTGTCAGCGTTTGTTTGCGAATCCAGTCTGCCGGCGCTGCATCCTTAAATTTATTGGTCACCTCCAGGTAATAGCCGAACACATTATTGAAACCGATTTTCAGGTTGGTAATGCCGGTGCGATCGATTTCTTTTTGTTGCAGTTGCACCAGGTAGTCTTTTCCGCTGCTGCCGATGGCTCGCAGCTCGTCCAATTCCGGGTTGACACCGGTGCGAATTATATTTCCTTTATTGACCTGATGCGGGGCATCCTCCAATATTTCAGCGTCAATTTTTTTCCGGATGATATCGCATGTGTGAATTTTATCCCCGGCTTTGCGCAGATGAATGTTCTCGTGTTGCAACAGCGTGGTGCGCAGTGGCTCCAATGCGTGCAACGCCTTGTTGAGTTGGATTACTTCGCGGGGTGTTATTTTCTGCAATGCCACCTTGCTCACCAGTCGCTCCAGGTCGCCGACAATTTTTAATGCTGCGGTCACCTGTTTTGTCAGAGCGGGATCCTTGATAAAACTTTCCACTGTATCCAGTCTCGCTTCTATGGCGTGTTTGTCTTTCAACGGCATGGTGATCCACCGCTTCAGCAACCTGGTTCCCATCGGGGTGATGGTTTTATCCATTACCGCATAGAGCGGAGTGCCGTCTTCCATGGTGGAGTGCAGCAACTCCAGGTTGCGCATAGTAAATTTATCCAGCCATACGTATTGCTCCTCTGCCAGTCGCGAGATAGAAGAGATATGGCCCAGGTTGCTGTGCTCCGTTTCTCCCAGGTAATGCAAGGTAGCACCCGCGGCGATAATTGCAAGAAGGAGTTCATCAATGCCAAAACCTTTGAGTGTAGTGGTATTGAAATGCTGCAGCAATTTATCCTTTGCGAAGTCAGCAGTAAAAATCCAGTCGTCTAATGTGTACAGATAAAATTTATTGCCGTATAACTCCTTGAATATTTTTTGATTGGATTTCGACAAAATTATTTCTGCTGGCTGCAGGCTATGCAACAGTTTTTCAAAATAATCCGGGTGTCCCTGGGCGACAAAGAACTCTCCCGTGCTGATATCGAGAAAACTCATACCTGCCGTTTTCTTGTCTTTGGCGCCTTCCATATGAAACGATGCGAGGTAATTATTGCTTTTTGTATCCAGCATTTTCTCGCTGGTGGCAACTCCCGGGGTAATCAATTCCGTAACGCCTCGTTTGACGACGGTCTTAGCCAGCTTCGGGTCTTCCAGTTGCTCACAAATGGCCACCCGGTAGCCCGCCTTCACCAGTTTGGGCAGGTAGGCATCCAGTGCGTGAAACGGAAAACCCGCGAGTTCCACATGGCTCGCCGAGCCGTTGGCCCTACGGGTGAGGACAATGCCCAACACCTTGGAAGTGATTACTGCATCCTGGGAAAATGTCTCGTAAAAATCGCCCACCCGAAACAGCAGGATCGCATCGGGATATTTGGATTTCACCTTGTTGTATTGCCCCATTAACGGGGTTTCTTTTCCTGCTTTCATCACTTGCAAAGATAACGGTGATTAACCGAACCGCCCCCAAAGCCATATTCCGGTGATTTGCCCCTTTGTTGCGATGGAGGATATGGGAACACACCGGAGTAATGCTGCATCCGATGTGGAGAAAACGCAAGTGTATTGCGCAGAAAGAACATTTATTTTATAGATAATTTAGCGCAATGAAAATAGGTATATGGAGTATATTGGTTTGCGCAGCAATCGTTGTGCGGAGTCAAATCACATTGCATGTGGTGAGTATTCCCGCTGAAGGGCCGCCTGATCCCGCAATTTATGTGGCGGGAAATTTTACGGGATGGGATCCCGGAAATGCAGATTATTTATTGACCGACAATGGAGATGGTACGTATTCGATTACCGTTGATCCTGAAACGGGGATGCTCGAATTTAAATTTACAAGAGGATCATGGGAGAGTGTGGAGGGAAATGCATACGGCGGTTATTTGCCCAATCGCACCTATGATTATACCGGGGAGCCCGTTACCCTGGATATAGAAATTCTCACCTGGGAAGATTTCGGCCCGGGATGGAGCACCGCCGCCGGGAATGTATTTATTCTCGACGATTCGTTTTATATGCCTCAATTAGATCGCTACCGGAGGATTTGGATGTATCTGCCGCCGGATTACGATACGGATACCGCTTCCTATAAAGTATTATACATGCACGACGGCCAGAATGTATTTGATCTCGCAACGAGTTTTGCCGGCGAATGGGAAGTAGATGAAACACTCAATACCATGTACGAAGCAGGCGATCCGGGATGCATTGTAGTGGCTATTGATAACGGAGGCGCCGAACGACTGAATGAGTATTCGCCCTGGGCTATGCCCGATTACGGTGTTGAAGGCGTAGGCGAGTTGTATATCGATTTTATCGTTGAGACTTTGAAGCCCTATGTGGATGCACATTACCGGACAAAACCGGAGCGTGAATTTACGGGTATTATGGGGAGCAGTATGGGTGGGCTGATCAGTACCTATGCCGGCATAGCGCATCGCGAAACATTTGGAAAAACCGGCGCTTTCTCGCCGTCTTATTGGGTTTCCGACAGTTGTTATTTTCTTGTTGACGAAACGCCGCACGATATGCCCATGCGGATATACAGTATTGCCGGCGCACTGGAAGGCGAATCCATGACGGAGGGGTTGACGGCTATGGACAATGCATTTGTCGCAAACGGATATACGGCTGAGGAATTTAAAACGACGATTTTTCCCGACGGCACCCATAGTGAGTGGTTCTGGGCCCGCGAATTCGGCGATGCCTATCTCTGGCTTTGGGATAATGCAACATCGGTTGTACAACAAGCGCCGTTGCAGATTGAAGTGTATCCCAATCCCGCAACGGATAGGCTCTGTTTGCATATTCCCTCAACTGAAAATATCAGCGCAACTGCGGTGTACGACTTATACGGCAACCTGGTTTTTCAATACCCGGGTAAGGTTGAGTGCATTAATGTAAGCGATTTGCCAAAGGGAAATTACTTGTTGCAACTACTTGCCGGCGACGGGGTGTTTACGAGTTGTTTTATACACTAACCGAAAGTGCCGCAGCGCCATTGGATACTATGCACAGTATGGAATGCGGCAATGCGTGCGATATATCAAGGGTGAAAAAAAGCGCTACTATTCTTTTTGAAGTGTATTACGCTTCGCTATAGCGATCGTGATTTTTTCAACCACAACAGCAGCCGGATTAATACATAATAGACCGGAATAGCGATGGGCAATACCAGCAAAACCATAAAGGTATAACCGTGATAGTCAGAAGCGTGGGGGCCTATTGCCTCGTCGATCCAGCCGAATGAGAACAAATAAAACAACAGGGTGATTACCGGGACAAACACGCAGCCGATAGTGATAAACCACATACCGCTTTTTGCCGGATGATTTTTGCGGAATTTCGAAATAAGTGCAATATGCAGGAACAGCAGCACGAGAAAAGCGATTATCGTCAATCCACCCGGTTTAATTGTCAAAAGCAATTTTGCCAATCCGGTTACCTGCGGGGTATAGCTCAGGACAATTGCATCCGATGGCAGTGAATCAAAATGCCAGGATTGTACATTGCCGCCCGGTTTTGTTGTCCCTCCGCTTAAATTGCTCGTGTACACAATACTGTTATTTTCCAATTGTACATCAATATCCAGGCCGCCGAACGACTTCCAGTATTTGGCTGGAGATAGCGCATACCGGAAACTGTAGTTTTTAATCCAGTTGCTGCGGTTAATCCAGGCATTTGCGGTGTATTGCACTCTTATCTGATGTGTGCCGGTGGCTAAGTCAGCAACAAAATATTTTAAATCTTTTACTTCTACCTGTGCACTGTTATCATCTCCGAACGACAGTGTGAATGGGTTGTTTGTGTTTGAGGCCGTTGATTCCGGAAAGTGAAAACCCCGCCACAGCGAGTCGTTCAGCGACATGTGTTCCGGGTCGGCCTGTTGCCATTGTACCGGTTTGTCATCTACCCATATTCTGAAATCGCCCGCATAGTCCATAGCGTAAAATACCAGTGGAATGCGGTTACCCGCAACATCGCTTTGTACTGTGTAAGTGATGGTGTAGCTGGCCGCGGTGAAGCCGGCATTTACAGCGATGAGAATATGTTCATGTACCAGGTCGATATCGCTGCTGCTGTAGGCGGATGCGCTTTGGGTTCCACTCTGCCAGGGGCTGGCCATATTTGCATCTGCACTGTGTATTACAAATGCAAGTGCCACACATAAAAAAAATCTGATTTTAATAGCCATCCAAATTATTTATCGGAATTTTTACGCCGTTATTTTGCCGATGTCCAAATATCGACAATAAAGGCATACATAAATGCAATTTCATGTAGGCTTTCGTAACGCCCGTATTTTCCGCCGTGGCCGGCACGCATATTTGTTCGCAGCAGCAATCGGTTGTCATCGGTTTTGGTATGTCGCAGTTTGGCTACCCACTTAGCCGGCTCCCAGTATTGCACCTGGCTGTCTTCCAGGCCTGTTGTTACAAGCATGGCGGGATATTCCTTTGCTTCCACATTGTCGTAAGGTGAATAGGACTTCATATAATCGTATTGCTCCCGTATTTTCGGATTTCCCCATTCCAGCCATTCGAAAGTGGTGAGCGGAATTGTCTCGTCTTCCATAGTGTTCAATACATCTACGAAGGGCACATCGGCGATGATTCCGCGGTATAAATCGGGGCGCATATTTGCGATGGCGCCCATGAGCAATCCACCGGCGCTTGCCCCATTGGCAAATAACCCGTTTGGTGCGGTATATGCATTTTCAATTAACCACTGACTGCAATCTATAAAATCGAAAAACGTATTTTTTTTACACAGCATTTTACCGTCTTCATACCATTGCCCGCCCATATCCTGGCCGCCGCGAATATGTGTATTTGCATACATAAACCCGCGGTCGAGCAAACTGAAAATATTGGAATCGAAATAGTCCTCGTTATTGGTGCCATAAGCGCCGTAACCGTAAATGAGGCAGGGCATACTGCCGTCTCTTTTAAATAAATCTTTCCGGTAGGCTATTGTCATCGGTACCATCTTGCCGTCACGTGCTTCAACGGCTATGCGTTCCGATGCGTACTTCGATTTGGTGTAGGTCGGCACTTCCTTTATCTTTCTCAGCGTGGTTTCTCCCGTTTTAACATGATAGTCATACACCGAAAAGGGAGAAATCAGCGATGCGTAATTATACCTGAAAAAGTCAACATCATATTCTTCGTTTGCGCCGGTAGTAGCGTAATAACCGGGTTCATCAAACAGTATCACTTGCGAATTGTCGGGTTGAATAATCCGCAGTCGGGTTAATCCGTTTTCTGATTCTTCGGCCACCATAAAATCTTTAAAGAACAACACTTCGTTTAAAAACACGTCGCTACTGCCCGGAATCACGTCTGTCCAATGCTCTTTTTCAGTATGATGTAATGGAGTTTTACAGAGGCGATAATTAATGGCTTTGTAATTTGTATGAATCATCAAAAAGTTGCCTTCCACGTGGTCGGCGGTATAAATCATATACGGCTCCAAAGGCTGTATCAATTCAAAACTGCCGGGTGTTGCTGCGGAGGTGTAGCGCAAGGCATTGGCATCCGTTCTACTCGATTCCAGGAATATATACAATTCGCTTCGGGACAGGTAGATGCCGCAATCCAGAGTTTCGTCGGGTTCTTCGTATAACAGTGTATCTTCAGTGGATTCGGTGCCCATTACGTGCATTTTAACCTGGTAGATGCGCAGTGTTTCCGGATCGGGTACGGTGTATAACAATGCCTTATTATCCAATGTCCAAACAACATTATTTCTGCTTGTGGGAATTTCTTCTTTCAGCCATTCACCGGTAAGCAGGTCTTTAAACCTGATGGTAAAAAAATTGCGCCCCTGCGTATCGATCGGCACTGCCGCAATCGTATTATCGTGATTGCATTTCACCCAAAAGTGTAAAAAGGGATTTCCAATGGCGAGTGTATTGCCGTCGACAATGATTTCTTCACCGGCATTTAAGGAACCTCTCTTTCTGCAATAGATGGGATGTTCAGCGCCTGCCGCATAGCGAGTATAGAAGTAATACCCGCCTTTCTTGTAGGGATAGGTGGTTTCGTCCTCCTTCAAACGGCGCTTCATTTCGTCGAATAGTTTCTGTTGCAGCGTTTCGGTATGCTGCATACAATGTTGTGTGTATGCGTTTTCAGCTTCGAGATATGCCACTGTCTCGGGATTATCCCGAAACCGCATCCAGTAATAGTAGTCCGTACGAGTGTCGCCGTGTGCGGTCTGTATGGTATGCGGTATGCGCCTTGCCACCGGTGGGCGTTTGTAGTCGTTTTGAGAATGCATATTGAATTGTACTGTGCATGCAAAGCTGCTAAGAAATTATTGAAATGAGTGGAAATGCGAAGTCTGTTACGCATTACATGCATTCTGCATGTTTGTTAAAGTGTTATCGGCTTTTGAATTACAGGTGAATACCCGTAAAAAGCGATTAAAAAGCAAATCCGATGCGCAGGTTTAATTTGTTGATTTTGTAATCGTACACATCTTTATGTTCATTTGGATAATCTACAGTTTTAGAATAGTTGTAATATTTATACCCCAAACTGGTGAAGAAGCTGATTGAATTTGCCCTGGAACGGATCAGCATTCCGACGCCCCATCCCGCTGTCCACCCGTTGGAATAGGTCAAATTTTCATCTTGCCAATATAACGGCATGTTTAAACCGCAATTTGCATACGTAAAGGGCGTTGTCTTATACTTGGTAAAAATATATCGGATATCGGCTGCTACCTGTAATACATTGATTCCGACGTATTCCGTCGAAACGGCCACTCCACTGAGAAGCCCCCATTTCCAGCGATAGCCATTTACAATTTCGAATGAGGGATTTATCAGAAATATGTCATTATCCTCGCCAAACAAAGCGCCCAGGCTCGTAAAGTTGTAATAGGGCGAAGTAACGACGATAAACCCTTCGGGGTGCACCGGTTCACGTGTCATCGAATCAATGGATGCAGAAGGAATGACGATCACGCTGCCGCCGGCAATCTGCATTTTTACAGTGCCGGTTTGTATCGTGTCGCTCTCTATCACATCGCCACGCCATATACCGCCGTCGTGCATATAGATGACATCTTGTAGGTTCTGATTCTGCCCGTAGGTGAGCATGGGGAGACAACAGGTAAGCCCCAATAGATATAAGCAGGTTCTAATCATAGGGTTGTAAGAAACCGAAAATTACAAAAATTTTTGAAAAAAAATTATTAATTGTGCATTTATTACGGTAAATTTATCAGAAAATATAAACTATGAAGACCAGGTTCCTGCAATCCGCCTTCCTGCTCCTGTTGGTAGGAATTATCTGGACGCATTTTTCTTCTTGTCTTAAATCCACCTGCGAACAGACTGTTTATCGCAAAACATTCGTACCCGTATATATGACGCTGGCGGAATTGCAGGCATCGATAAAGTCGCTGCCGCCGGCGCCGATGGAGCAAACGGGAAAAATATACTACAAGCATCCCTACCTGTTTGTAAATGAGATTAACAAAGGCATTCACGTCATTGACAATACAAATCCGGCTTCCCCGCAGCGCATCGGGTTTATCAATATTCCCGGAAATCTCGACATGGCCATTAAAGGGGAAACGCTCTATGCCGATTGTTTCAATGATTTAATTGCAATTGATATCAGCAATATCAATGATATCCGGGAAGTATATCGCATTTCAAATATGTTTCCGCCCCGCTGTTATGAAACGAATACTTACGATCCTGCCAAGGGCTATGTGGTGGATTGGGTGGAAGTGGATACTGCAATTAAGTACAACTGCAATGAATATTCAGAAATAGAGTTTATGACTTATGGCACACAGTTCGACGGCGGCACAGGCGAATTTATTTCCGGTATAAATGCACCGGGCACGGGCATAGCCGGATCTACCACCCGGTTTGCGCTTGACGATGATTATTTGTATTGCCTGAATGACGATAGCCTGGGAATAGTGAATGTGAGTGTCCCTCAAACCCCGGTTCAGGGATTCGCCAGGTTCATAGACAAGGATATTCAAACTATTTTCACCTATGCGCAATATTTGTTTATCGGGGCGAGTAATGGCGTATTTATTTACGATAATACTTCTCCGGACAACCCCGTGTTCGTATCGGAATTTACGCATGCGAGGGTGTGCGATCCGGTGGTTGTTTCCGATGATATCGCCTATTCCACCCTGCGGGGAGGCAGTGATTGCTCCGGTTATGAAAATCAATTGGATATTATCGATGTGTCGCAAGTAGAAAACCCACGACTCATTAAATCCTATACATTGACCTCTCCCTGGGGTTTGGGTATTGATGGCGACTATCTATTCATTTGCGACGGCCCGGAGGGGGTGAAAATGTACGATGCCAGCGATGCGCAAAACCTCGTGCTGCTGCAAACCGTTGCCTTAGAAGATCCGATTGATGTAATTCCCGTTGACGGCCTGCTGTTTGTCGTGACTAAAGACAACTATTACGAATTCGATTACAGTTCGGGCGCATTGCAGCAGTTGAGTACCATCAGGCGTTGAGCAACGGACGTGTTGCCGGTCGTTTAAAATCAGACGTGCAGGTTTGTCCTGAAAATTTTTACCGCTATTGCAATCAGGATAACGCCAAAGAATTTTTTTATCACCTCCAGCCCGGCCGGCCCTATTTTTTTCTCGATCCAGTCGGTGCTGCGCAATACGATATAAATCAAAACGAGATTTATCGCAACGCCGATCAGGATATTATACACGGAGTAAATGGCACGCAGTGAGATCAAACTCGTCAGCGTGCCCGAACCGGCGAGTAGCGGAAAACCGATAGGGACGAGGCTGCCTGCCTTCTGCGCTTCCGGACTGGTCTTAAACAGGTTAATTCCCAAAATCATTTCGATGCCGATTATAAAGATGACTATGGATCCCGCCACAGCAAAGGATTCCACGTCCACACCTATCAGGTTCAGAAATGAATTGCCCGCCAGCAGAAAAGCGATCATTAAAAAGCCGGTAAACAAGGTGGTGGACAGTGGCTTAAACTTGTTGATTTTCGATTTTATACTGATAATTGCCGGCAAACTGCCAACTACATCGATAATTGCAAATAAGGTAAACGTAATGGTAATGATGTCATTGATGGATAGGTTCAAGGCGTATATTTTTATTTGGTTAATAATTCGGGTTCAATCCACAATAGGGAATTGCCCGTGCCGTACTCATTATTTTCGTAAAGCGGATTATGCGGATCCAATCTCCGCCGTTCGCCAGACACAAATTTATACAGATATTTTACGTGAGATAAAAATACAGGGCTTCCCAGCCAGTCGAACGCCGATAAATTTCCGCTGCCGGGCTGGCCTATCAGTTCGTGCTACTTATCAATGGAAATTGAGCTCCAGCCGTCGTACTTAAGTGTTTGCCCGATGTTTTTAAATTGAAACAGACTGTCGTCGTCCATGTGGAAGTTGGATAACAGGTTTTTGTATGCGTTCTTTCCGGATTTGTCCAAGTGAATTTAAGTCATTGAATCGGTATGCGTAATGATGTTCGTGTATTGTTGAGCGGCGATTTCTGTCGCCGGAAGAATATTGGCAATGCATGCGATACAATATAAAATAATACATCTCATGTTTCGACACCTCAGTTAAGGTACATAATACATGTTTTTTGTTTTGCATTCAACACAATTCTGCTTCCCGAAATAATATCATATCCTAAGATGCCGTCAATATTTATTCCATAGGCGAGTTGTAAATGGCTTAGGTCGGCAATAATGAAAGGCTGATCTTCAAACGTAACGCTGCCGAGTTCAAATGCGCTGATCTGCCCGTTCAATACCTCCAATTTTGCAGCCGTGGATCCGCTGATCACTTTGCGGGTGGTCAGGCTGAATAATTCCAATACTTTCCCCGGCACAGCATCGTCAAGTACATTCACCTCGGCACCGGTGTCGAAGACAAATTTTAATTTTCTGCCGTTAATTTTCCCCTCAATCATCCAGACATTATTGACTATTTGCAGGGGCATTTCGATTTCAGGTATGTCCGCGGTATCCTTTTGTTGCAGCCTGTTCCCCTGCAGGCCGGTCTTGTAAAGTGTGAGCGTATTATTGCGTGTGTCTAATTCCATTTCCAGGTTGTAAAACAAACCGGTACCCAACAAGCCGGTGACTTTGATGCCCAGGCTGTTTTCCAAATGACCGAGCGCAACAACATCGGCAGTCATGTTTTCATATATTAACTCGCCAATGGCCAGTGTGTCTGCAAGGAAGCGCATTACCCTGCTTTGACTCTTGCCGATGCCCGATGCAAGTTGACCGTCACCCATCATCGTGTTGCGGAAATAGGTTTGATTTAAGACCAGGCACGGAGCCCCGGTGTCGAGTAAAAAATTACCTGTAACACTATCGACCCTCGCCTCTATGAAAAACAAATTGCCGACTCTTTTTAAGGGGATAGTCAATTGCAGCCATTCGCCGCAGGTGTCGCCGTCCAATACGGGATTTAGCCTTGAGCCTGATGCCTGTAGTGCGAAAATGACCATACAAGCTATTGCAATTGCTTTTAACATATCAATACAGCGATGTAAACGGGTGATTCGTTACATGCCTCCGGCAATTATCGGGGATAAAGTATCCCGGAATCAGGTCGCTTACCGGTCTTTTTGGCAATTCCATTTCCCGGGTAATGAAAAACCGGGCTTATAATTGGCACATTTTCCCAAATGGCATTGTGAATGCATTAAAGCCGGGCAATCGCACTTGCGAGACAACAAAAAATAAAAAATTCAATAAAAATTTTCCTTGTCACTCTTTGGGTAAAAACCTGGTATCGATGTAATTATTGTATGCGAAATCCGCGGATTAGTTACAAAAAGATGCTGAGCAGATTGGCTGGGATTTTAACTAAACAGCAGTTTCACTGGGGAAAATTCAGTTACATAACAACTGTTGGAAAATTTGAATACAACCGGGCCGGAAAAACCGGAAATCTGCATTTGGCGGGTGACGAGGCCGGAAATAAAAGGGTTGCGTGATAGAAAAAATTATTGAAAATGAATATTTAATGACATTCCATTGTGCCTCTTGCGGGCAACGCTGCTGTTAAGATCCGTAACTGCCACATCAAAAGTGACATAAGTGGTTTTTAAGCCCCGGCTTTTAACGCAATAATTAAAAATTACTTATATTTTAAAGATTATATTAAAACTCGAAAATACCTTGCAGAAGGATACTATGGCACTGTATGTTTGCAATGGATTACGGGTTGTTAATGCATTCAATACAATCTCATCCCCGGGATTAACCGCCCGTTTTCCAAACTGATAATTTTTCTGCAATCCCGGGAATTTCTGATTACCTGAGGAATTGCAGTGAAATTGAAATAAAATTGGCTTAAACCATCAACGATAATGAATCACACATTTTCTAAAAACAAAAGACTTATCGCTTACGGGATTGTATTTGCAATAAGTCTCACCGCTTTTAAGTTTATCAGCGGCAACAGTATTAACACCAACAGCCGGAATACGCAGTCGGCGGGCCTAAATCCACGTGTGGATTATACCCTTCAGGAGCCTTGTGTTGCAGATGAGTTCAGGAACCACTTGCCCGAAAACGCCTCGTATGAACCCATTAAATGGAGCAAAGCCACTGCCTATACTTTGAGGGGCGCCGATTCGGTTATCGTTCACGGATACCGGCTTGTGGATGAAAACGGCACTTCTACCATCTTTACGAAATTGATTTATTTTGATGAGAACTGCGACGTGGTTTTTATTGAGTGAACGCATATAAAACAAACGTACTTTGCGGGAAATACCCGGTAAAAAGAGGAAGTTGCTTCCTCTTTTTTTTGTCCCTATTGCATGGAGAACTTTCGCTCCTACGGTAAATGACTTCCAATCACAGAAAAATTTAAAAAAAAATGCAGTCTTATTGGATTTTGCCAAAGCATTATTTACTTTTAGTTAAAATTTGTTAATATGAAAACTTTCTACACTACATTGTTATTTCTGGCAATTGCTGTACCGACCGGTCAGGTTATTGCCCAATTGATTGATCCTCCCTGTGAAATTCCGGGAGCGACGCTATGCGATAATATTGACGCTTATGTTTCCGGGGATCCCATCGGGCCGCAAGCCTCGTGGTGGACTACCTGGAGCGGCACCGAAGGCGGTGGCGAAGATGGACTGGTTAGTTCTGATTACGCTTATTCGGGATCTAACTCCATGATGATTTCTGAAGGAGGCACCAATGATGTTATCCTGAAGTTGGGCAACAAATCGGAAGGGTTTTACCGCCTCGAATGGATGATGTATATACCCGACGGGAAAACCGGGTACTACAATATCCAGGACTCCGAGACGCCGGGGGTGGCCTGGAATCTCGAAATGCTGTTCGGCTTGTCCGATGTCGGAGTGCCCAGCGCCTCCGGGGAAGGCACCGTTTATAACCCCGCCGGTACCGGTGATTTTACTTATCCCGTCGATCAATGGTTTAAAGTGGAACACCTGATTAACCTCGATGCCGATAATATGGATATCTATATCGACGGTGTATATGTGGGCAGCACTGCCTATACCGGCAATATCGGCGGCGTGGATTTTTATTCCATCGACGCTAACTGCAAAAGCTATTTTGACGATATCCTGTTTACCGATGTAGTTAACGTAACCTACCAGGTGGACATTACCAATTATCTCGCCGCCGGCGCAGTAATCAGTGAGGATGGAATGCGCATCGGCGGTAATTTCACCGATATCGGTTCTACATTACCCAACTGGACGCCCTCGGATGCCGCCTGTGCGATGGCAGATATCGGCGGCAATATCTGGGAAATAACCGTTCAATATCCGTTGGGCTCCATTGGCTCTACGCTTCAGTTTAAATATGTGAACGGCGATTGGTTCCCCACCGGCGAAAATGAATACGACGATGGTGCGCCTTCCTTATTTGGCGAACTCGGATGCGGCGGCGATAACAGGGAAGTGGCTGTGCCTTCTGTCGATGCCACTTATTTGTATTGCTGGGAAGAATGCGGGCCATGTGCAGTTACCTGCGTGCCTGCAGCGCCTACCGGGCTGTATGTTGACGGCATCACCGCCACAGACGCAACTATTTATTGGACACCGGCACCGGGCACCGGCGTTACCAGAATCGTCGTTTGGGAACTCTCCACCGGTGAAGTGCACAAGTACCTCGAATGGGGCGGCGATGAATTTTCCATTCCGGGAGATCTCACACCTTCCACTACTTACGGTGTGCGGCTGAGATCCGGATGTACAGAGGGCGAAGTTTGGACTCGCGGCACCGAGTTTACCGAGTGGTATTATTTTACTACCGGTTCATTGCGCACCGGTGAATTTGCGCAGTCCGTAGCAGCGTATCCCAACCCGAATACAGGCAATTTCAGGGTGCAGATAAACGGCAATTCAAACTTTGAAACCGATGTTGAAGTGTATAATATGGCCGGTCAATTATTGATGAACCGGTCCATCACATCGGGTGATGAGATAATTACCCTCGATATTCAATTGGAAAATGCATCACCCGGAAACTATATCGTCAAGGTGATTTCCGGTGAGAATATCACGATGCTACCTGTTATTATCGAATAACCTCTATTGTGTTATAATTGGAAAAAGGATTGCTGTCCGGCAATCCTTTTTCTTTGGCAGTGGGCGATATCCGAAACATGTAAGAGGCCTGAAAATCAGCAGGCGGTAAACAGTGGTTGAGGAAATAAACCTTACCGGAAGGCACCCCGTCAATAATGCGTTTCTGTTTCATTCACCAGTCTTCAGGCAGTAATTGCCGCTTTTCAAAAATGTATTTGGTGTTTTTGTCAGCAAGCCATTGCATGGGCTTTAATATGCCAAAAATATTCACTGCAATCCCCAGCGGAATACCAATAAAATAATCTGCCGGTGTAGCTAAATGTTCCTGCTGTACAATTGTAAAAAAGAAGTAAACACAGGGAGCGAAGAACAGCCAGCAACATATTAATCCCGCATTGTACAGTGTTTTTCCCCTGAGATTGAAGAAAAAGGTGTGTGCCACTATATTGCCGAGTGAAATTAAGATGGTAGTCATTCCGATCCATAGATATTCATCGCCTGCCAGTATGGCAAGCAGATATATAGACCAACCTTCATAGACATTGATAATTAATGATGTGTTACTGTTCAGCGGATACCGGTCGGGACTGTCGCTGTTAAATACTTTGCGATTAATCATTCCCGGGAAAGTGCCTGCAATCCGGTACTCTTCCGATTGATGGAATAACAGGGCAACCAGGCTGAGCTGCATTAACAGTTGATAATGCGTTAGTGTTGAATGAGTAAAATATAAGATTATAAGTATAATAACACCTGTAATCCCGCCGATATCGAACCAATGTCTGCGCAAAAAATCCATCTTTATAAATCTAACCGGGAATGCTTTCTGTTAATGCTGCATTTAGCAATTTATCACAATAGGTACAAGTCATTTTATCTTTTCTTCATTTCGCAAAATACAGATGAATAATCAACTTCATAAATTTTAGTGTCAACATCGAAATTTGTTGCCAATTCGATGAAGTCGTTTTTTGAAAAAGTAATCGCTCTGAAACCGTCTTTACAAACTATTATTCCTTCTCGAGTATGATTATAGTCTATTTCGCCAATCAATCCTTCTGCTGCTTGTATTTGAAACCATTTAAGTCTTTCATTCCAAAAATGTTCAGAGTAACTTGAGACTAAAACGATACCTGTTGTTTTTGTAACACGTAAAGCTTCACCTATCAAGCGCTTTGGATCAATTTTAAAGGCCGAAATTCCATTTTGAACACAGATTGTAACATCAAAAAATTCATCTGGAAATTTTAGATCAGAGGCATTCATAACATAATAGTCAATAGATTCAGAAATTTTATATTGGTCATTCGCCAATTTTATGTTTTCTTCCGAAATATCTATTCCAACAACCTGTTTAGCCTTCTCAATTAACCTTGTCGCGACTCTACCATATCCACAGCCTAAATCTAATACTACATCATTTTTGCATATTTTTTCAAGGACAAAGACTATTTCTTCTTCAAGAAATTGTTTCACACGGTCAGTTGCAACTTCATAACAACGTTGTAGTTTAGTTGAATTCAGTTTTTTAGAGTAATAATTTTTCATTTTGCAAAATTCTTTCCTATCAATTGCCTTGCCCATAACGGCAATACGACGGAAAACCTTCCTTTTAAATCAAAAATATCAAATGTTGAGTGTATTTCGACGCTGCCGGCCTTCCTACACCCGAATGCCTGGCAAAAACCGGAATAAATAATTTTTTTCTTGAAATTTACAAGACGTGTTGAGTTGGTGGGTTATGCAATTCACGGGTTTTCGACCTTAACAATTTTGGACTAAGAAGGGCCGTATGAATTGCGAATGCCATTAAAATTAAAAAACGAATGAATAATCGAGAGGTTCACGTACGGTTCTGTGAGAGGCTTAGGGGTGAAATTCCCCTTTGCCTACTCGACGTTTAATATTCATATAATATTTGTTCATTCCATCCGACAATATTAAGTGAGATTGAATTTTGTCCTTCAATTCGGAAAGGTGTTAAATCAAAATTTTTTGTTTTTTGAAAAACAGCAAGACATACTTGATTATTTGTCAGTTTAACTTTTACTGCTCTTTGTAATGGATATGCATTATAAAAGGCATTAGTGCTAAATAATTCCATTCCCCAAGGAGTTGCATCACATCCACTTGAACTTAATGTAACTTCTAAGCAATCACCATTTAAATTAACAGATATTATTGAATAATTTGTTGTTTCTATGTCGTTGAAATCATTTTCTGAAATAACTGAAGAAATAGATTCACAATTAGTTAAATTAGTTGTGTCATCATCTTTTGAACAAGAAGAAAAAAGAACTAAAACTAAACATAATAATAAAATAAGATGTTTCATATTTAAAATTATTGAGTTAAATTATTTTTCGTTGTTATTGGTTACAATCTCCACCAACGTCAGTCCGTCTAAAAACCTTCCTTTTAAATCAAAAATATCAAATGTTTAGTGTATT
>CAZBHH010000025.1:0-36489 GCA_964492065.1 uncultured Chitinophagales bacterium
CGCTGATTTTCGCAGATTTATTTCTGCGTTTATCTGCGCCATCTGCGGGAAAAAAAGTCTCCCGCAGATCTCGCGGATTTTCGCAGATTCTTTTTCTGCGTTTATCTGCGCCATCTGCGGGATATTTTTTACGACATAACCGCAATCATGGTGATAAAATAATTGATACAGTGCACAATCGTCAGCAGGAGCAATGCATTATTATCCAGGCTGTCAAATTTCGAAGTTGTTTCGATATGGTAATCGAAGTTTAATTTGCCCCATTTAAAACTCGATTCGGCCACCAGGAGTTCTTCCTTATCCACGTTGAATAAAACGTATTTATTGCTAAACAGTCCTTTCAAGGTTAACATGTAATCTTCTTCCTCATTATTAAACGATGTTTTAATAATGATGCCCTTCCAACCCATTTTAAATTCTAACAGTTTGTCGTTGCCATCCAGCAGTTCGATTTTCGAATCCCAAAAACCCTTTGGCTCGAGTTTATACTTTTTTCCATTCGCAAGTTGTATTTCTGCGCTGAACGCATACCATTTTTCATAGGAGAGTTCCCCGATGTTTTGTCCATTGAGAGTCAGCTTAAAGTTTTTTGAATTTGTTGAATTTGCATTATACAGTCCCATAACATTTTTTTAATTGTTAATCATATTTATCCGGTAATGTGCAATATTCCGGCACATAGCCAAAGGCCGGGTGCCGCAATGTTCGGGGAATGTCATTCCACTTTGTCCAAAGCCTGGCTGATGTCCCAGATGATATCCTCGTAATTTTCAACGCCGACTGAAATGCGCACTAATTTTTCAGTAATGCTGTGTTTAGACTTATTCGCCGGAGACACATCCGCATGTGTCATTGTCGCAGGATGTTCGGCCAGCGACTCGGTACTGCCTAACGAAACGGCCAGTTTAATGAGTTGCAGGTTATCCAAAAAAGTAAAAGCTTCTTTCTCGCCGCCTTTGATATCGAAACTCAGCATAGCGCCATTGCTCTTGTATTGTTTTTCCAAAATTTTGTATTGGGGATCCTCCACGCCGATTAATCCGGGGTAATACACTTTCTCCACTTTGGGATGCGCATTTAACCATTTTGCGACGTGTTCGGCATTAGATGCCTGCAACATCATTCGCGGTTTAAGTGTTTCTAAACTGCGCATCAACAGCCAGCAGGTCCAGGGGTCAATGACGTTTCCAAAAAAAGTGCGCAGGGCTTTAATGCGCTGAATCAGTTCCGCACTGCCCAAAACGGCGCCTGCGATAACGTCGCTGTGGCCGCCGATATATTTTGTAGCGCTGTACAACACCAGGTCGGCGCCGTGTTCCAAAGGATGACACCACAACGGGCCCATATACGTATTGTCAACGGCTACAAACACTTTTTTATCCGCCGTAGATAATTCACCGGCAATAGCGCTGCACATTTCCAAATCGATCAACGTATTGGTGGGATTGGCGGGTGTTTCAACATAAATGAGCGATGGAATTTTACCGGTGGAGGCTATTAATTCCAAAATGCGCTCTTTGCTGTCGAACGAATCAAAACTCAAATACTCCACACCCCAAACCGGCAGTACGTGATGGATAAAATGATCTGTTCCGCCGTACAGCGGCGAACTGAACAAAACCAGGTCGCCGGGTTTGAGCAGTTCCATCATGGTGGTGGTGATGGCGCCCATGCCGCTGGAAAAAACGGCGCAGGCCTCCGACTTATCCCAGAGTGTCAGCCGTTGTTCCAGGATTTCCATATCGGGGTTGTTCAGCCTGCTGTAAATCAGCCCGGACTCCTCTCCCGGCGTGGCCTCCCGCAGCCCGTAGGCCAATTCAAAAAACGCTTTCCCATCGGCAGCTTTTTTGAATACGAAAGTGGAAGTTTGAAAAATCGGGCATTTAACAGCCCCTTCACTCAGTTCGGGTTTGTAACCGTAACTCATCATCAGCGATTCGGGCTGCATCCATTTTTTATCCGACATGTTATTTTTTTTTGTTCTGCAAAGATAATTTCGGCCGGCGGCAATTAGGATGATTTTTGTTTTTTACAATTTTTATTGCGCAAATAATTACATTAGCAATTCATTGAAATAAAAAATGATGTATCCGTACCAGATTAAATCAATGGAAGCATACGCAAGTGCGTATTCGAAAAGCGTAAATAACCCGGAGGAATTCTGGAGTGCAATTGCCGAAAACTTTGTATGGCGCAAAAAATGGGATCGGGTGCTCGAATGGAATTTTACGGAACCGAAGGTGGAATTTTTTATCGGCGGAAAATTGAATATCACCGAGAATTGTATCGACAGGCATTTATCCGATTTGGGAAACCAACCGGCAATAATTTGGGAGCCCAACGATCCGGACGAGCATCACCGCATATTGACCTATAACGAATTGTCGAGAAAAGTAAACCAGTTTGCATGGGTATTAAAAAATAACGGTGTGCAAAAAGGCGATGTGGTGTGTATTTATATGGGGATGATTCCCGAATTGGCAATAGCCATGCTGGCATGTGCCCGCATTGGCGCCATCCATTCGGTAATCTTTGGCGGATTCAGCGCCAGGAGTATCGCCGACAGAATCCAGGATGCCGATGCGCAGTTTGTTATTACTTGCGACGGTGCATTTCGCGGCGCTAAAGAAATTCCACTCAAAGGAATTATTGACGATGCGCTACAGATGTGCGAGAATGTGAAGCGAGTGATTGTACTGACACGCACCCATACCCCCGTAAGCATGTTGAAAGGGCGGGATGTGTGGTGGATGGACGAGGTGCATAAAACGGAAACCCTTAACATGCGGGAAATGATAGCTGAGGAAATGGATGCCGAAGACCCGCTGTTTATTTTATACACTTCTGGCAGTACCGGGAAACCGAAAGGCGTGGTTCACAGTTCGGCGGGGTACATGGTGTACACCAATTACACATTCGTAAACGTATTTCAATACGAGCCCGGCGATATCTATTTCTGCACTGCCGATATCGGGTGGATAACGGGGCATAGTTATATCGTGTACGGACCATTGAGCGCCGGCGCTACCACCCTTATGTTTGAAGGTATCCCGACATATCCCGACCCGGGCAGGTTCTGGGATATCGTTGATAAATACGGCGTGCATATTTTATATACGGCGCCAACGGCAATTCGCAGTTTGATGCATCACGGACTCGCATTTCTGAAAAATAAAAATCTCAATTCGCTCAAAGTATTGGGAACGGTGGGCGAGCCCATTAATGAAGAGGCGTGGAAATGGTATTACGAACATATCGGCAAGAAGCGATGCCCGATTGTGGACACCTGGTGGCAGACGGAAAACGGCGGTATCCTGATTTCCAACCTCGCCGGCATCACACCTCAAAAAGCGAGTTATGCAACGCTGCCGTTGCCCGGAATTGTCCCTGTCCTGCTCGACGACAGCGGCAATGAAATAACCGGCAATGATGTCAGCGGCAATTTGTGTATCAAATTCCCCTGGCCGTCGATACTGCGCACTACTTATGGCGACCACGAACGCTGCCGGCAAAACTATTTTGCCACCTATCCGGGATATTATTTTACCGGTGATGGAGCGCTGCGGGATGCCAACGGGATGTACCGCATAACCGGCAGGGTGGATGACGTGCTGAACGTCAGCGGCCACCGCATTGGAACGGCGGAAGTGGAGAATGCTATTAATATGCATACCGGTGTCGTAGAGAGCGCCGTCGTCGGGTTTCCGCACGATATTAAAGGGCAGGGTATTTACGCCTACGTGGTGTACAACGGCACACATGAAAATGAAGATCTCACCCGCCGCGATATCCTGGAAACCGTTACCCGCATCATCGGCGCACTGGCAAAACCAGATAAAATTCAGTTTGTTAACGGCTTACCGAAAACTCGCAGCGGAAAAATCATGCGCCGCATACTGCGCAAAATTGCCGAAGGCGAGTTGAGCCAGTTGGGAGACACCTCCGCACTGCTGGACCCGCAGGTGGTGGAAGAAATAAAAACCGACAGGATTCAATAGTTGTCGCCACTGCGCTATGCGTTGTCCGACAAGATGCGCTACCGGTGAATAACTCCGGTGAATGTCAACGCATGGCGTTGCATTATGACAGGTGTAAGTACCGGCAATTTCCGTTTTGCTGCGCACAGTTTTTATTGCCGTGTTGACATAACTCAAAATTCTCCCCTATTTTTGCACATGGAAAATTTCTCGAACAAGTTCAGAGGTACCAGCCTCACGTTTGACGATTTGTTGGTCATTCCCGCTTATTCCGAAGTATTGCCGCGGGAAGTGGATATCAGTACAAAACTCACCAGGACGCTGAGAATGAATGTTCCCGTTCTCTCGGCGGCAATGGATACGGTTACCGAATACCGCATGGCTATCGCTATGGCACGGGAAGGCGGCATCGGCATTATTCATAAAAATATGAGTATAGCAGCTCAGGCAGAGCAGGTGCGACGGGTAAAACGTGCCGACAGCGGCATGATCATGGACCCGATTATTTTAAATCAGAATGCACTGATTGGCGAAGCATTGCAACTGATGCGTGAAAACCGCATCGGAGGCATTCCGGTAGTGGACGATACGGGCAGGTTAGCGGGAATTCTCACCAACCGCGATCTGCGCTTCGAAAATAACCTCAGCAGGCCGGTGGCAGAGGTAATGACAAAGGAAAGACTCATCACCGCTCCCGAAGGGACGACCTTGCAGCAGGCGGAAGAAATTCTCAAACATCACCGCATCGAAAAATTGCCGGTAGTGGATGCAAATTTTACGCTGAAGGGATTAATTACATACCGCGACATCATGAAACTGCAGAGCCATCCGCGAGCCTGCAAGGATAGTTTCGGGCGCTTACTCGCCGGCGCTGCCGTCGGCGTTACAGCGGATACGCTGGAGCGCATCGAAGCGCTGAAAAATGTGAGTGTGGACCTGGTAATTATCGACACGGCGCACGGCCACAGCAAGGGCGTAATCGACATGGTCAGGCTGGTGAAGAAGACTTTCCCCGACTTGCAGATAGTGGCGGGAAATATTGCCACGGGAGAAGGCGCAAAAGCTCTGGTGGATGCCGGAGCAGACGGCGTGAAAGCAGGTGTCGGCCCGGGTTCTATCTGTACTACGAGAGTAGTTGCAGGTGTGGGTGTCGCCCAGATTTCGGCAATTTATGAAGCGGCAAAGGCCATCGAAGGCAGCGGTGTTCCAATTATCGGCGACGGCGGCATACGCTATACGGGCGATATCGTGAAGGCAATCGTAGCGGGCGCCGATTCGGTAATGGCGGGCAGCCTGCTGGCGGGTACGGAAGAGAGCCCGGGCGAAACGATTATCTACGAGGGCAGAAAGTTTAAGAGCTACCGCGGCATGGGATCGGTAGAAGCTATGGAACAGGGAAGTAAAGACAGGTATTTCCAGGATGTGGAAGACGACATAAAAAAATTAGTACCCGAAGGCATCGTCGGCCGTGTGCCGTTTAAAGGAACGGTAGAGGAGGTGATGGTGCAATACATCGGCGGCCTGCGTGCCGGTATGGGATATGCCGGTGCAAAAAATATCGAGGCGCTGAAACGGGCACAGTTTGTTCAGATCACTTCCAGCGGTATCCGGGAAAGCCACCCGCACGATGTGGTGATCACCAAAGAAGCACCCAACTATTCCAGGTAAGCGGCGATTGAGCGGCGGTAAAAACAACCGGCGGAGTTGCATTGCCTGTTAATGCACCAGAATCCGGTACTCAAACGGAGCTAAACTGAATTCAGCATTTGTTTTGAGTTTGATGCTCGTGCCGCCGTTGAAGATATCTTTGTACTTCCCTTTTAAAATATCGTTTTTCAATGCAATAGCCCTGCCTTCCGCCGAGCAATTGACGACTACCAGCACTTTGTTTTTTCCCTTTTGTCGTGCAAATACATAAATTTCATTATCCGTATTGATCACATCGAACGAGCCGCCGTAAGCGCCATTCCACAGGGCGATATTTTCGTGTTTTAATTCCAGCAAGGTCTGGTAAAAAACTGCGTAAGCGCTGCTTCCGTTGCCGAATGGGATGGTGTCTTTATCGAAGAAGCGCAACCGCTTGTCCAACCCCACTTCCTGACCGCTGTACACCAGGGGCATTCCCGGAATGGTAGCCGCCAGGACAAACATCGCTTCTGCGCCTTTGCCCATGCGTTCAAATTCGGTTCCCTGCCAGGAGTTTTCATCGTGGTTGCTCGTAAAATACATGCGGTAACTGTCGGCGGGATAGGCGAGCCGTTGAGCCTGAATGATGGAATCCACTTTGCTGAGCGCTATTTCGCCGCGGGCCAGTTTATTCATGGCGTGATGCACCTCCCAGGTGTAATCCATGTCGAAACCGTTCTCGTGAAATGCAGGGCCTTCGCCCTCGGCGAGAAAGAACAAATTGGGTTTTGTCGTTTCTAATTCTTCAATAGCTGTTTTCCAAAAATCGAAGGGAACCATGTAGGCGACATCGCAGCGAAATCCGTCGATATCCGCTTCGGTAATCCAAAAGCGCATTGCTTCAATCATCGCCTTGCGCATATCGGCATTGTCGTAATTTAAATCCGCTACATCCGACCAGTCGTCCACCGGCGAAACGATCCTGCCGTCTTTACCGGAGGTGTACCAATCGGGATGCTCCGCAATCCAGGCATTATCCCAGGCGCTGTGATTTGCCACCCAGTCGAGGATAACGTGCATACCGGCCTTATGTGCAGCGCTCACCATTTTTTTGAAATCTTTCATCGTGCCGAATTCCGGGTTGACTGCCGTGTAATTCTGAATGGAGTAATAGCTGCCCAGGCTGCCCTTTCTGTTTATTGCGCCAATTGGCTGCACGGGCATTACCCAGAGAATATCCACGCCCAGAACATCCAGCCTGGGTATATGTTTTGCGAAGGCGTTGATAGTGCCTTCCGGGGTGTATTGCCTGAGATTCACTTCGTAGATATTGGCGTTTTTGCTCCACTCCGGCGGCGTTTTTAATGCAGCCGTCTGTGCGCTTATCCCGAAACACGCTGCGAGCATGCATATTAAAATACTCGTTCTTTTCATTTGTCCTGTGTTTTATTTACCGTAATAATTTCAAAACTCATTGGTTTTATTTCAAGAATATCTGTCGTGTCTATTGCGCTGACCGGCGAATTGAAATGCACTTTGTAGTCGTCATTTGATTTTATATTATCCAAACGCAACATGACGGATTTGTCGGATTTATTGATATACACGGTAACCGAGTTATCGAAATAACTGCGTTCAAACATAAAAAATCCTTCTTCCGCAAACAGGCTTTTATAATCGCCGTAAAGCAAAGCCATATTTTCGCTGCGGATGGCATTTAATGTTTTCACCGTATTGCGCACGTCCAGTTCTTCGGCGCTCAGGTTGTCGAAGCGCATCATGCGCCGGTTATCGGGATCTCCTGCACCCGGCATTCCGATTTCATCGCCGTAATACAGTATCGGTATTCCCGGGATGGTGGCATTAAAAGCGAGTAACACTTTGAGCTTATCGTATCCCGCGGTATCCACCACTTCAATATCCCTGTTCCAGCCGGCTTCTTTTTCATCTTCATTCCACAGCAATCCCTTTCCCGCATAGGAGATAAATCGCGGCAAATCGTGATTGCCGGAAATATTGCCCATCGTGTGGTGATATCCGTAGTAATCCAGTGAAGTCTGCAGCGAATTTTCAAGCGTTTCTATTTTAACCGAATCAATGGCAAATACGCTGCGTGCGTCAAAGTATAAATTGAAGTCGAATTGCGCATTGAGTAAACCGCTGCCCAAATAGCTGCCGATTAATTCCCGGCTGCCGAAGGATTCGCCAATCTGGTAAATGGTGCGTTGTTGCGGCACTTCGATTTCCTTTTTGATGCGATGTGTGAGCAGTCGCCAGTATTCAATTTCAATATGCTTGGTGGCATCGTGTCGAAATCCGTCGAGATCGAATGTCTTAATCCAAAACATGGCGCTGTCTGCCACTGCTTTTGCCACTTCGGGCTGGGCATGGTCAAAGCTCGGCATAAACGGTTCAAACCAGGTAGTCAGCCGGTGTTCGTCCCACAGCCGCAGATTTTTCCGGCCGTCGGGTAATGTCAATGGCGAAAACCATTCGGGGTGTTGTTTCCAAAGCGGATGTTCGGCATGTATATGATTGGAAACGTAATCGAGAAACACGAGCATGTGATGATCGTGTGCTTCGTCCACCAATGCTTTAAACTGCGCATTGTTCCCGAAACGCTTGTCCACCTGCGATAAACTGATTGGCCAGTAACCGTGGTATCCCGTAAACCAGCGATGCGGAGCGGGGTATTCCCGGTAGGCTCCCCAGGGGTTTTGATTTACCGGCGATATCCAGAGCGCATTAAATCCCAGATCTTCGAAGTATCCGGAATGGATTTTTTGCTGTATGCCTGCGAGGTCGCCACCGTAATAATTTGCCTTTGCTTCAACCCGCGAATCAATTACTTGTTTGTCGTTGCCCGTATCGCCATTCATAAACCGGTCAACAAACACAAAATACATTATCGCCTTCTGCAAATCATTGCCGTCGAGCATGGCGGGATCCCGGATGACAACGCCGTATTCCAGCGGAATCAAAATATCATTGCTCTCGCCGTATGCATTATACGCATAAATGCGGATATGCGAACGCTTTACGGCAACCGCCTGCGGCGGAATGGTGATCTTGCACACACCCGGTGAATCCACTGCGTAATTCAATGCGGTATTTTCCCAAAAGACAAACCATTGCGTTACCCGTCGGCTCGAAGTAATAAAGATATTTTTCCCGTCGGTATTTCTCGTTGTAATGAAGGGCGTCGAATCCCTGTCTGTTCCGTGTATTGTCAATACGGAATTTACCCCGCCCATTCCGTTGGGGATGGCTTCCGGATTGTTGGGGTCCTGCATCCATTTACCGTCGGCGACAATCTGATAGGCATAGCGACCGGGATTTAACACCAGCGAGGTATGCCAGATGCCGTTGCTGAATTGCAGTGCGGTGCTGTCGGGCGTCCATCCGTTCATATCACCTGCAACAGATACCGATGTATAAACCGAGTCAAGCGGGTTAAACTGAAAATCGAAATATTGTTTTCGGGATTTTTTAAACAATATCGAATACCTTCCCGAGCCGGTGACAAAATCAATTTTTCCAATGGGGGGGAAATCGGTGGTAAGCGGCGTGATTAAGAAAGTATTATCCGCATCCCGTTGTATGCGCAGGTAATCCGGCGCAATAATTTCAGATACAGAATTTGCATCATTAAAATAATCTTCCAGGAATATCCGCGTGGTTTCCGTATGTAATTCGATAGGCGTTGCCAGTCCGAAAATCAGATTGTTCTGCGCAGAGAGATGCCCGGCGCATGTCGCCACAATGAGTAAGTAAAAAAATGAAATTGTTGTTTTCAAAGTAATTAACGTCTTTTAAAAAACCATTTATAAGCTGATGGAAATTCATTGCGCCAAAACAATTCGCTGTGGTTGGCATCCGCTTCGATTATAAATCGGTAATGCCCAAACTTATCACCATTTTCGGTAATAATTGCATACATGCGCTGCATTTCAGGGATCATGGATTCGCCTTCTTTACCACCTGCGGCAAAATACAGAAAAGTGGGGCCGTTAAATGCTGTTGTATCGGCCATTTCAAACAGTGGAGGCGCTATCCAGAATGCAGGCGAAAAAATAAACGCATTGGCGAATACATCGCTGTTGCGCAATACGGCATATAAACTCATCAATCCGCCTAAAGAACTTCCCGCAATATACGTATGCGCTCGGCCCGGTTGGGTGCGGTAAATCGAATCGATATGGGGTTTTAAAGTTTCGACAATAAACCGGATACAGGCTTCGCCATTGCCGCCGCCATACGTTGAATCCCGCCAGGGAAGATACTCGTCAATTCTGCCGGTTCCGGCGTTGTCCACTCCCACAATAATGGCCATAGCCATGCTGTCTGCATACATCTGTTGCATCGTTTCATCTATTGCCCATTCACCGGAAAATGAAGTGGCATCATCAAATAAGTTTTGACCGTCAAACATGTAGATCACCGGGTAGGATATGGCAGAAGTAGCATAGTCCGGCGGCAGCAGGATGCGCAGATATTTTGTGGTGTGCAGTTGTGGTGCGTACAGTTCAGAATGGATGACGTCCGGATTTAATTGCGGCTGTTCATGTTCAAACGAATCGTGCCATCCCTCTACTGAAACAGTGAGTTGCATCCCGGGTTGATAGGCCGCCTTCCGGTTGGGAATATCCTCTCCATCGGCTGTAGTCTCCACGGATTCCCAACTGCCGCGGGTAATTTTAAATTCAATGGCGCCGGTATCGCCCGGAATAAAAGTAAGGGTTGGTTTACCGCCAATGGTATGAAATGTAAATTGCGTGTCGGCCGGGTTCCATCTGTTGAAATTGCCTGCGGCAAAATACGGCCCCTCGCTGCGAGGGGGAAGTGCATGGAGGGTGATGGTTACCTGTGCAACGGCATTTGCAACACCGAAAACAAAAAGAAAGCACACCGTAAATTTCCACGGGCGTTGCCTGTGCCGCAAAGTGGAATACAGCCGCAATGCCCGGGTAAACCTGTTAATTATCGGATTATGTATCACTACATGCAAGTTAGTATAGGTGCCATAAAATAAAAAACGGCCAAAAGCCGCATTGCTTTTTTAATTTTGGTTTTGTTTTCGATTGAAATGATGCGCAACACCGTATTTGTTTTTCTGCTGTTAATTGCAACTGTCAAAATCCGTGCTCAGGAATTCATGATTCAAAGTTGGTATTGGGATTATCCGACCTATGTCGTGACCGATTTTTACATGGAATACCTGGAAACACTTGCCGAAATGTATAGCGAGGCGGGGTTTACCTATGTGTGGTTGCCACCCTTGTCCAAGGGGTCGGGCGGGTCGGCGAGTATGGGATACGATGTTAAGGATTATTACGATCTGGGCAGTTATTCCATTTGTCGTTGGGGCAATCGCAGCGCCTATGATAATTTGCGGAGTACGTATGAAGCGCATGATTTGAAGATCGTCGCCGATATGGTTTACAATCACCGCGACGGCGGAGCATGGGAAGACAATATAGCTGTGGAGGGATGGATTGAAAATATGAATGCCGGGAAAATTGCCGCCGGCGATCAACCGTATCCCAGCGACAGGTACAGGTGTTATCTCCCTTTGGGCGGCGCAACGGGAAATGGCGCCGGCACCTATTATTTTAAAATCAAATCGGCAAGCGGTGCATCGGGCTTTTACAATAAACCCTTTACGGTAATTATGTGGACGAATACAATGGCAGCGGATTACGCCTTGCCCGCTTCCGCGGAGTCCGAGCCCAACGGCGGCGCCGATTGCGGCGAGGGGAATAATGCGATTACCCTGGCGAAGCGCATGAATGCAAGTATTGACAACAGCGGTTGCGGTGTCGATGAGTTTGCATTGACGCTTTCGGCTTCACAGTTCGATGCGGCGGGAGATACCTTGTGGATCCGCATGTACAATACCGGCTCCGGCGGGTTGAGCGATATGACGGATCATTATATCTATGGGCTGTGGAGCGGCGATGCAGCCGCCGACATCCAGGAACAAATCGGCTATCAGACGGCTACGGATTTTACGAATATGCCCAGCGGCAACGGCGCCATGAATTACCAGAATTTTAAACCCAACGGCGCTCCGACGCAGTTGGCCGGCGACCAGGATGCCATGTTCTTTTTTTACGATCTCGATCAGAATGTCGCCAATACACAAGATGTGTTAAAAGCCTGGACGCAATGGATGTGGGATGATGCGGGTGTCCGCGGTATCCGGGTGGATGCCGTAAAACACTTTCCCGCATCGTTCATGGGCGACCTGTTGGATTACATGCACGACAATGGCAAAGACCTGGAGATGGTAGTCGGCGAATCCTACGATTACAATGCCGCTAACCTGAAGGCATGGCTGGATGCGGTAATGGCCAGTATGGATGACGACACGAAAGCAGCCATGGATATACGCATTTTCGACTTTGCGCTGCGCAATAACCTGGAACAGGCATGCGATGCATTTGGTTACGATGTGCGCAATCTGTTTAACGCATCGCTGGCAGATGCTACAGGCACATCGGGGTATCACATCGTGACCTTTGTGAACAACCACGATTTCCGCGACCCCGGCCAGCCGGTAAGCAACGACCCGATATTGGCCTACGCTTATATACTCACCAATAATAAACTCGGTGTCCCCTGTGTTTACCAAACCGATTATTTGGAACCCGGCAACCTGCGCTACAAAATAAACGGCTTGATGCAGGTGCATCGCCAATATATTTACGGAGCAGCACAAGTGGAGTACCTCAACAGGTTCGGCACTCCGTACGCTGCCGATTACAGCGGCGGATATCCTTCTACTTCGCTGATCTATCAACTCAGTAATGCAGAGAGCGGCAGAGAAGTAATTGCAGCGATAAACTTTGCGGGCGAAACGCTCCGGGTAAACCAGGAAATTCTCACGGCGAATATATCGCCCGGAGATACGCTTACCTCCATTTTTTCGGAAGCGCCCGGCGAGTACAGCATTGTTGGAGCAGATGATAAGGTGTACCTCGAAGTGCCGGCACGCAGTTTTGCCGTTTGGGTGCAAGGCGATTTGCGCAATGCGCTGATCGATATCAGCACGCCGGCGGATACAGCGCAGGCGGTGCAACCATTGCCCGCCACTCCAATTTACTGCTATCCAAATCCCGCAAATGAGTGGATACAGGTAAATGTCCCCACCGGTGGAATGTATAAAGTGCTGGTTTATGATACCTCCGGCAAACGCATTATCGGCAGTACTGTGGAGATGACAATGGGAAGCAACGCTATTCCTACCGGTAATTTGCCGTCGGGTATGTATCAATTGCAAATTATCGGGAAGACCGAAAACTATCTTGGGACATTTGTCATTGAATAAATGAATGATTCTGTTTTCATCCATGTTATTACGCTATAAATAAAGAGAATGGCCACTAAAGAATTAATAAAAGAAAAGACATCTACCCCCTCCGAATGGCTTGAAATTTACCCTGTGGAAAGTGCAGTTCCCGCCAATGCAACAATGCAATTCCCGATACATCAAACCGAGTATTTGGTCAACGGCGCCTTGCAGGTATGGAAAGGGAAGTCGCATATCATACAATCGCCGGTTTTTTTTAAAACCGTGAAGGGGTATGAACGGGTGACAATTGGTTCGACGCCCATGCTGACAGTTGAGGCAGCCGTAGAAGCGGTGGAAGCGGCGTATGCCGCCTACGATCTGGGCAGGGGGTTGTGGCCGACGCTCTCGGTGAAGCGGCGCATTGACAGTATGCTGCGCTTCGCCAAGGCGATGGAGACAAAGCGGGAAGAAATCGTGCGGCTGCTGATGTGGGAAATCGGTAAATCGAGAACCGATTCGGAGAAGGAATTCGACCGCACCATCCGGTATATTTTCGATACGCTGGAAGAATTAAAAATCATGGACCGCCAAAGCGCCACCATGCTGAAACACGAAGGTATTTATGCGCAAATCCGGCGCAGCCCCATGGGAGTGGTATTGTGTATGGGCCCGTTTAATTATCCGCTCAACGAGGCGTTTGCCACCCTGATTCCGGCGATACTGATGGGCAACACCGTCGTATTTAAACCGGCAAAACTCGGCGTTTTGCTGATCCGTCCCCTGCTCGAATTATTTAATGCACATTTTCCGAAGGGCGTAATTAATGTGATCTACGGCGAAGGCAAAGACATTGTCGGGCCGATAATGGCCACCGGGAAAATCGATGTGTTTGCATTTATCGGCAGCAGCCGTGTGGCAAATATCATCAAACAGAACCATCCTAAGCCCAACCGCTTGAAAAGCGTGTTGGGTTTAGAGGCCAAAAATCCGGCAATTATTTTACCCGATGCGGATTTGGACAATGCCGTGCGGGAGTGTATTGCAGGATCGCTGTCATTCAACGGGCAGCGCTGTACGGCGTTGAAAATTATCTTCGTTCACGAATCCATTGTCGCCGTATTTAATAAAAAATTTGTTGAGGCATTGCAGCAGTTGAAAGTGGGGATGCCCTGGGAAGAAAATGTGGACATTACACCACTGCCCGAAATCGAGAAGACGACTTATCTGTCCGGGCTGCTGAATGACGCCGTTGAAAAGGGAGCGAATATATTAAATGCGCAAGGCGGTGAATCCGTGTTGAGCTTCTTTTATCCCGCGGTTGTATTTCCCGTCAACAGTACAATGCGGTTATGGCATGAAGAGCAGTTTGGCCCCATCGTGCCCATAGCCGTTTTTCGCAATATCAACGAGCCGCTCACGTATATGCAGACATCGCCATACGGACAACAGGTGAGTGTGTTCGGCAAAGATTTCAACCGGCTCGCCGAGTTGATAGATCCGCTGGTGAACCAGGTGGGGCGTGTCAATTTAAACAGCCAGTGCCAGCGTGGCCCGGACATCTATCCGTTTAACGGCAGGAAGGATTCGGCAGTCTCTACCTTGAGCGTGTACGATGCCCTGCGTGCTTTTTCAATTCGCACCACCGTCGCCTTTAAAGATACCGAAACAAATAAGCAGATAGTCTCTCAAATTATCGAAAACAGGAAGAGCAATTTCATCACCACCGATTACATTTTGTGATGGATGAGGTGGAGCGGTGATTTGGAAAATCGTTGCGGGATAGGCATTCCGGCCGATAATCTTTAGGCATTCCACCCCGCCGCAAGTGCGGAGCGGCATATCCGTTCGTCGGCATTTTTATAACTTGCAGCCCGAATAATTCTATAGATCATGGCTAATGTAAGAGCGAGCGGCATTTTGCTTCACCCTACATCCCTGCCGGGCAAATACGGTATCGGGACGCTGGGCGCAGAGGCGAGGAGATTCGTGGACTTTTTGGTGAAGGCAAAACAGACCTACTGGCAAATACTCCCTTTGGGACCTACGGGATATGGCGATTCGCCTTATCAGTGTTTTTCTTCCAAAGCGGGCAATCCGCTGTTAATAGATTTGGACCACCTGGTGGAGTTGGGTTTGTTACATGCAGACGACTTACCTGTATCGGGAGCATGGGGCTCCGGCCGCATCCAATTCGGAAAAGTAATCGACGGAAAATACCCGCTGCTGAAAAAAGCAGAACAAAACTTTTTGCAGATGCAGAACCATCCTCTAACCGATGAGTTCCGGCAATTCAATCAACTCAATACCGCCTGGCTGGACGACTACGCCTTGTTTATGGCATTGAAGGAGCGCTTTAACAATACACCCTGGGGCGAATGGCCGCGGGAATTTAAAATGCGGTACCCGGAGGCAATAGCCTCTGCCACCGTAGAACTGGCGGAAAACATCCGGTTTCACAAATTTATCCAGTGCCTGTTTTTTAACCAGTATTTGTCGTTGAAGCGCTATGCCAATGCAAAGGGAATACGGATTATCGGCGATATTCCCATTTACGTGGCAATGGATAGTTCGGATGCCTGGACCAATACCCATTTATTTCAATTCGATGCCGATAAAAACCCGGTGGCAGTTGGCGGTGTCCCGCCCGATTACTTCAGCGAAACCGGGCAACTCTGGGGCAATCCCCTGTTTAACTGGGAAGCGATGGCCAGGGATGGTTTCAGGTGGTGGGTGGACCGCATCCATACCAGCCTGCTATTGTTCGACAAGGTGCGCATTGATCACTTTCGCGGTTTCGCCGCCTACTGGTCGGTGCCGTTTGGCGAGACGACGGCTATTAACGGCAAATGGGTCAACGCTCCGGGGCAGTACGTCTTCGAATCCATTCGACATCACCTCGGCGATGTGCCGGTTATTGCGGAAGACCTCGGCGTCATCACGCCCGATGTCCGGGCTCTGCGGGACGGCTTCCACTTCCCGGGAATGAAAATTTTGCAGTTTGCCTTTGACAGCGCCGAAGCCAATGATTTTTTACCGCATAACTACACCTCCAATTGCGTTGTGTACACCGGCACCCACGACAATGAAACCGTCAGGGGGTGGTTTGCCAATGCAAAACCGGCAGATAAAAAGTATGCGCTGGCATATATGCGAGGCACGGTAAAGGGCATTCACTGGGATATGATCCGCACCGCCTGGAGCAGTGTGGCCGATACCGCTGTGGCGCCGTTCCAGGATTTCCTGGGCGCAGGCGACAGCGGCCGGATGAACCTGCCCGGAACTACCAGGGACAACTGGCAGTGGCGGATGAAACAGAGCGATATGAGCGAAACCCTCGCAACAAAAATCGCAGCAATAACAGCCCTGTACGGCAGAGCTGCGCTGTGATTTTGCACAGCGGGAAATGGTGGAATGGCGTGGTGTTAATCATTATAAATCAACGCTGTCAATCAGTTTAAACCGCCGCTTTCATAACTTTGACCGTGCGCAAATTAGCGGCTGATATCATATTCCCGATTACTTCCGCTCCATTACAGCAGGCGGTTCTGTTGGTGGACGACGCCGGCAGGATAGCGGATATTGCATCTCGTGCCGATTTTCCGGATGCCACATTAGAAATTTACCGCGGGGCACTGGTTCCGGGATTTGTCAATACACATTGCCACCTGGAATTGTCGCATCTGCGGGATGTGATTCCCCAAAAAACCGGGCTGCCGTCCTTCCTTGCCGGCATTATGCGGCGGCGCAATGATGGCGAAGAAGCGATCGTGCAGGCAATGGAAATTGCCGAACACCAGATGCTGGATAAAGGCATTGTGGCGGTGGCCGATATCTGCAACACCGCCGGTTCATTTCGGCAAAAGACAAAGTGCAATTTATTGTATCACTCGTTTATCGAGTTGATCGGGTTTGATCCCGCAGGTGCGGAAGCAGTTTTCCGCGGCGGTCAAACGCTGTTGGCCGAGGCACAGCGAGCAGGGCTTCACGCTTCGCTGGCGCCGCATGCGCCGTATTCGGTTTCCGCCCGGTTGATTGAAAGTATCAGCGGGCTTTGCCTGGAGAACGGCAGCCCTACGTCCATACACCTGTTGGAGAGCAATGATGAAAATGAGTTGTACATGAGAGGTACTGGCGCTTATCGCAATCTGTACCGCGACTTAGGCCTGGATATTTCATTTTTTAAACCCTCGGGAATGACGAGCCTTGAGACATTGCTTCCGCATTTTAACCCCGGTGTAAAGACCCTCATGGTGCATAATACGATTGCGACCACCGAAGACATCGGGTATGCCGAAGCATTGCACCCGCATCTGTTCTGGTGCCTTTGCCCGAATGCAAATTTGTACATCGAAGACCGGCTTCCCGATATTGACCAATTGAAAAACAAGGCGCAGCATATTACCATCGGCACCGACAGCCTCGCCTCCAACGGCGCCCTGGATGTTTTGGCCGAGATAAAAGTCCTGCAATTGCATTTCCCCGAATTGCCGACGGCGGAGTTATTGCGTTGGGCGACTTATAACGGCGCTGTATTTATGAACCTGGAACATATACTCGGCTCGTTTGAAACGGGTAAAAAACCGGGTGTCTTGCTGCTGAAGAATTTCGATCCCGAAACCATGCGGTTGGAACCCTGCGAGGTTCAACGCCTCTTGTGAGGCTTTGCCGCCCACCGGGTTTTACGCCGCGGGATGCAAAATCGCAAATGCAATCATTGACTCACTCCACCGTAACGCTCTTGGCGAGATTTCGGGGTTGATCCACATTGCATCCCCGCATAACGGCGATGTGATATGCCAGCAATTGCAATGGTATTACCGACAGCAGTGGAGTTAACGCTTCCTCGGTATCCGGGATTTTGATCACGTGGTCGGCGAGTGAATACATTACCTCATCGTGTTCCGAAATAATGGCTATCACCTGGCCTTTTCTGGCTTTCACTTCCTGGATATTGCTCACAATTTTTTCATAGGCGCTTTTGTTGGTAGCCACTACCACCACCGGCATATTCTTGTCAATCAGCGCTATGGGTCCGTGTTTCATCTCGGCGGCGGGATAACCTTCGGCGTGAATATAGGATATCTCTTTCAGCTTCAGGGCGCCCTCCAATGCCACCGGAAAATTGTAGCCGCGGCCGAGGTAGAGGAAATTGCTGACGTCTTTATACTTCTCGGATATCTCGTAAATAAATGCATCGCTCTTTAATACCTCGGCTACCTTTTCGGGAATTTTAGTCAACTCCACGACAAGCGCCTGGTATCTGGATTCGGCGATAGTGCCTTTTTTGCGGCCAATGGACAAGGCCATCATCGTAAGCACTGTTACCTGGGCGGTAAATGCCTTGGTGGAGGCAACGCCTATTTCCGGCCCTGCATGGGTATAGCTGCCGGCGTGTGTCGCACGGGCAATAGAAGATCCGACCACGTTGCAAATACCTAAAACGGTGGCGCCTTTGGATTTTGCCAGGTTGATGGCCGCCAGGGTATCGGCGGTTTCGCCGCTCTGCGATATGGCGAGCACAATATCCTCTTCGCTGAGCACCGGGTTGCGGTAGCGGAATTCGGAGGCGTATTCCACCTCTACGGGGATACGTGCGAGGTCTTCGAATAAATATTCGCCCACCAGTCCCGCATGCCAGGAGGTGCCGCAGGCGATAATAATGATGCGCTTGGCCTGTACGATTTTATTTTCGTACTCGATGATGCCGCCGAGGATTATCCTGTTGCTTTCGCCCAGGCGCCCACGCATTGAATCTTTAATCGAATGGGGCTGTTCGTTAATCTCCTTCAGCATATAATGCTCGTAGCCGCCTTTCTCGAGCATGTCGAGCTGCATCTGCAACTCCTGGATGTACGGCGTCTGTTCCTCGTTGTGCAACGTCTTAATTACCAACTCGGCATTGCGGTTGACAATGGCGATTTCTTCGTCTTTGAGATATACCACGTTGCGGGTGTACTCAATGAGCGGAGTGGCGTCGGAGGCGAGGAAAAATTCGTCTTCGCCGATACCCACTACCAGGGGTGAGCTCTTGCGGGCGGCAATTAATTTATCGGGTTCCTCCTCACTTGCCACCACGATGGCATAGGCGCCGATAACCTGGTTAAGTGCGATGCGCACCGCCTCTTCCAATTCCACTTTTTCTTTTTGCTGAATATCTTCTACCAGGTGAATTAATACTTCTGTGTCGGTATCGCTCTCAAATTTATGGCCCCGCTTCAGCAGCTCGGTCTTCAGCGATGCGTAATTTTCAATAATCCCGTTGTGGATGATGGCCAGTTTCTGGCCGTTGGACATATGCGGATGTGCGTTGCGGGTATTCGGTTCGCCATGCGTGGCCCAGCGGGTATGGCCGATTCCCATGGTGCCGCTCACGTTTTTTCCCTCGGTGAGCGCCTCCAGGTCGCTCACCTTCCCGGGACATTTGTAAATGCGCATATCGCCGTTTAACAAGGCGATGCCTGCCGAGTCGTAACCGCGGTATTCCAGGCGATGCAGCCCTTTAATAATGAGGGGATAGGCTTCTCTTTTTCCAATATATCCAACTATACCACACATAAATTTTTTTTAAGTATGATTGAAAAACGTCATTCGGCCACATTCGTGTATGTAATTGAGAGATATGGTCTTAAGTTCGGATTGCTGTGGCCGCTACCTCCCAAAATTACTGAATTAGGAATTCGGTATCCGGGGTAAACTATCAACATAAAACCGTTATTGGGCAAATCGCCCTGAATAACTTTCTGGAAATGGCGTGTCAAATTGAATTTATAGGTCATCACCGGCTGCCCGAGCGAGTCGGTACCGCTCAACAGGTTGCCGCCGTAATCATAGGTTATCCCCGAGAACAGGATGTCCTGGTCAACGACCGAAACGAAGGTCTCGCTCGCATAATCCCTGTAGATAAACTGGTTCTTTCTCAGCGAATCGGCGGTGATAAACATCAGTTTTGCCGGCGGTGGAAACAGGGAATCTACCGGGCGTGTTAAAGTAAAGGTGAGTTCGGCCTTATTGATAGCCACACCTTGCAGGTTTTCGAGATAGGGTATTTGTACAAAAGCCTTTAACCCCGTTAGGCCTTGCACGTACATAACGCTGTCGCCTGTGGTATAATTGGGGTTTGTCAGCGATTCCAGGGCGCTGCTTCCCGTGTAATTGTGAGTGAAGGTATTCACCTTGGGGCCGTTGAGCGGAAACATCACCGTGAGAGAATCCGCCAGGTCGTTGTGGTAGTACACTGCCATACCCGATTGGGTGGTAAACAGGTTGAGCAGCATGATATTGTTTTTGAAACCCGATACAGTGTCGGTTTCAATGTACAGGCCTTTCAAAAAACCGGTAAACAAGGTATCGTTGATGAATTTAGAAGTGTCGGCGGGATTTAAAAATTCCTGGACAAAGGCGTCATTCAGCTTGATGCGCAATGCCGGCGCCGCTTTTTTCCCATAGACAATTGTGCTGTCCTTGGGTTTGGGGATAAAATTGCTCTTCTTGCCTATACTCACCGGCAGGTAATGGAATTTTGCATCGCTGAAATAGGGGATAGTCGTGATAAAACGCTCTGTCATCTTATAGACGCTCACCGTATGCGTCGCCGTAGTATCGCCGTATAATTCGCCGTAATTCAATATCAGAACGATGGAGTCCACCACCACATTAGGCCCCAGGTATAAGTTGTTGGTGGGCAAATTTACCTGGGTGTAAATGGCAGCCGAGGTTTTGCCGAATTCGGCGTTGTTCAGACTGCCCAGAGCGTAGAGCCTGTTGAAGCTGGTAATAGCCGAATCGTCCGGCAATGTGGTTGTGATAATGGTAAATGTGTCCTGGCGCTGAGAGTGCAACTGGTCGTAAGGAGGGATTAGATCCTCGCCCAACATGGTGGGGCGTTTACAACTTTGGCCGATGAGTACAAAAACCGTAAAGGCAACGAAAAGCCAACTTTTATTCTTCATCTGCCTGTTAATCGCAATTCAATTAATATTATTGCCGTATTACAGATCATTATAAAATGCGGCGTACTTTTCGAGGTACGCATCGCTGTCATCGTAATTCAGGATCGGCTTTTTCAATCCTTTGAGATGTTTGACAACGCTTTTGTCCAACTCGTTGCTGGCCATGATAACTGCATCGGCATAGGAGGCGGCGCCTTTATACAAGCTGGCGTTTTTCAGGTCCTTAAATTCGTTGAGATGTTCGCTGGTAACCGCCTCGGAGATAGGGGCTTTATCAAAAAAAGTCTTCGATAATTTATCTTCAAAAGCATTTTTGTAGATGCTGTACACGATTTTGGCATTTTGCAGTACCGGCTCGTCTTTGTACACCGTCTTCAGATACATTGGGATGAGGCTGGTGAGCCAACCGTGGCAATGGATGATATCCGGAGCCCACTGGAATTTCTTCACCGTTTCCAGCGCTGCCTTGCAGAAAAACACCATGCGCTCGGCGTTATCTTCGAAAAAGGTTTCATTCTCGTCGTGAAAGGTGTATTTGCGCTTAAACAGGTCGTCGTTGTCCAAAAAATACACCTGGATTCTGGAGCCCGGCAGCGAGGCCACTTTTATAATCAGCGGGTAATCGTCGTCCTGGATAATGATATTCATTCCACTCAGGCGTACCACCTCGTGCAGCCGGTGGCGGCGTTCATTAATTACTCCGTACCGCGGCATGAGGATGCGTATCTCGTTGCCCTGGTTTTGCATATACTGGGGCAATGCATTTACCAATTCGCTCATTTCAGTGCCGTTCAGGTAAGGTGTAAGTTCTTGTGTAATAATCAATACCCGCTTATTGTCCATGCTAACTTTACTGCTTGTTATGAAAGGAAATTAAATTCTTGTTAGAATTTTAATTTTGAAGCGCAAAGTTACAAAATATAAGTAAGAATGTAATTATACAAGTCTTTGCTCAAATTCATACCAACTGCCTATGCTTTTGTTTTTACACCAGGAGGATCTTCGCAAATACCTGTCATCGGAGAAATCAGCGGGAAAGTCCATCGGGTTTGTCCCCACAATGGGCGCCCTGCATCCGGCGCACGCCTCCCTGGTCAGGGCTTCGAAACAGACAAATGACATCACGGTGTGCAGCATCTTCGTGAATCCCACTCAGTTTAACGATGCGGCCGACCTCGAAAAATATCCCCGGACAGCCGAAGCCGACATTGCACTGCTGCTGGATGTGGGCTGCGATGTGCTGTATATGCCGCAGCCTGCAGATGTCTATGGCGGAGCAGTAGAGGTGCAGTCGCATTTCGATTTTGGCGGTTTGGAGACGGAACTGGAAGGCCGCAGCAGGCCGGGGCATTTCGCCGGGGTAGCGCAGGTGGTGAAGCTGCTGCTGGAAATTGTGAGCCCCGATAAGCTGTATCTCGGTCAAAAGGACTACCAGCAATGGGCGGTTATCTGCAAGATGATCTCGCTGTTGCATCTTCCCGTAACGGTGGTGCGCTGCCCGATTGTCCGGGAGGCCAACGGCCTGGCGATGAGTTCGAGAAATTCCCGCCTCAGCCCACGGGCACGGGAAACTGCCGGCGCCATCTACGCCACCCTGGAATGGGCGCTGTCGCAGATTGGCAAAACCGACTTCCGCACCATTGAGGCGCAGGCCATCCAAACTCTGGATGCCCATGCGGATTTCAAGACCGATTACTTCAAAATTTTACACGCTGCAGACCTCAGCCCTGCCGGTTGGTTTAACGGGCGGGATCCGCTGGTAATCGTTACTGCTGTGGTGGTTGAAGGCGTGCGGCTGCTGGATAATGTAGTTTTTAAAACTACTTCAACGTAACTTTGCACCATGCAAATTGAAATGCTGAAAAGCAAAATACACCGGGTAACGGTGACGGAGTCTAATCTGAATTATATCGGCAGTATCACTATTGATGAAGATTTGATGGATGCCGCCGAATTGCTGGAATACGAAAGAGTGCAGGTATTGGATATCGACAATGGCTCGCGGCTGGAGACGTATATTATCAAAGGCGAACGGGGTTCGGGGCAAATCTGCCTGAATGGCCCGGCGGCGCATTTGGTACAGCCCGGACATATTGTGATTATTTGCGCCTATGCGACCATGACAGTTGCAGAGGCAAAGAAGCATAAGCCCCTGCTGATTTTCCCCGATACCGTTACCAATACACTGCAGCGGTAGTGATAACCAGGGTTTTGAAAAATATGCTCAAGTTCGGGTTATTCCTCGGGGTGGGGCTGTTATTGATATGGCTCATCACCAAAGATTTAACCGAACAAGACCGGCGGGACATCGGTGAATCCTTCCGCAATGCCAATTACTGGTGGGTATTATTCTCCGTTTTTGTCGGTATTATCAGCCATATTATCCGCACCTTGCGCTGGCAGATGATGATACGGCCGTTGGGTTACACCACCCGGTTCCGGGTGACGTTCTGCGCCGTGATGATCGCCTACCTGTCCAACCTGGCTGTTCCCCGCCTGGGCGAAGTGACCCGCTGCGGCATCGTGCAGCGCTATGACAATGTACCCTTCGACAAGGCGCTGGGCACCATCGTGGTAGAGAGGGCGCTCGACATGTTGTCGCTGATCCTCATCACCATTTTTGCGCTGTGGTTTCAGTTCTCCACCATCTCGGGGTTTTTTGAGGAAAAAGTAATTGACCCGCTGGCCGGTAAACTGGCATTCTCCCCTGTATTGATTGTGATACTGCTCATCGCTGTCGCGGCTATACTGTTTCTGCTGCGCATCGCCATTCGCAAATGGAAGCATACGGAGGCCTATCTGCGCATCCGACTGCTGGTAATGAATGTCCGCGATGGCATCTATTCCATCCGCCACCTGAAAAATTTGCCGCTGTTTATTCTCTACTCCGCAGGCATTTGGTTTTGCTACTACGCCATGATATGGCTGTGTTTTTATGCGATGCCCGAAACGGCCGGCTTTGGCGTGGAGCAGGGGCTGGCGATTCTCGTATTCGGAACCTTAGGCATCATTTCCACACCCGGCGGCATCGGCGCTTACCAGTTTATCGTTACCGAACTGCTCGTGAGTATATATGCGCTCGACAGGCCCATTGCCTATGCGTTCAGTTGGATTGTGTGGGTGGGGCAGACGCTGATGATACTCGTGTTAGGCTTCTTAGCCTTAATACTGTTACCTTTGATTGCCCGGAAAAAATTGAATGCACATGAAGCAACAGGTTACACTCAATAAAATTTGCGACCGGCAGCAACTCGCGAAAAAAATTGCCCTATGGCGGTTTTTAAATCGCCGCATTGTGTTTACAAACGGCTGTTTTGATGTGCTGCACGCCGGCCATACCCATTTATTAAACACCGCAGCCGACTTATATCCCAATGCCGCACTTATCGTGGGGCTCAACAGCGATGCATCGGTGCGCAACCTCAAAGGTGAGCGCCGGCCGGTAAATCACTTTAACGACAGGGCCGCCGTGCTCGCCTCGCTCTACGCCGTCGATGCCGTAATCGGTTTTGACGAGAATACGCCCGAACAGTTAATCGCTTTTATTAAACCCGATATCCTGGTAAAAGGCGGCGATTATGCACTGGATGAAATTGCAGGAAGCGGGTTTGTGCAATCTTACGGCGGCAGGGTGGAAATCATCCCCTATCTGCGGGGGTATTCGACAACAGAAATATTAAACAAAGCGAAATAATAATTTTTAAAAGTAAAACCAGTACAATGAACTTTGAATTATCAGAAGAGCACTTAATGATCCGTCAGGCAGCGAGAGATTTGGCGCAAAACATTTTGAAACCCGGAGTAATAGACCGCGACCGCAATATGGAATACCCTGCCGAGGGCGTCAGGCATATGGCCGAATTGGGATTTCTCGGAATGATGGTTGACCCGAAATACGGCGGCGGCGGCATGGATACAATCAGCTATGTGTTGGCGATGGAAGAGATTTCAAAAGTTGACAGCTCCTGCTCCGTTATCATGAGCGTCAATAATTCTCTGGTGTGTTGGGGCTTGCAGGAATTCGGCACCGAAGAGCAGAAACAGAAGTATTTGCCCGACCTCGCCAGCGGCAAAAAAATCGGCGCTTTCTGCCTGTCCGAACCCGAGGCGGGCTCGGATGCCACCAGCCAGCGCACCATAGCCGAAGACAAAGGCGATTACTATTTGGTGAACGGAACAAAAAACTGGATTACCAACGGAAATACGGCATCGGTGTACCTGGTGATGGCCCAAACACATCCCGAACAGAAACACAAGGGCATTAACTGCCTGATCATTGAAAAGGGTATGGACGGATTTGTCGTTGGCGCCAAAGAAGATAAACTCGGCATTCGTGCCAGCGATACACATACCTTGTTGTTCAACGATGTGAAAGTGCCGAAAGCCAACCGCATCGGCGACGACGGATTCGGATTTACCTTCGCCATGAAGACCCTCGCCGGCGGCCGCATCGGCATTGCCTCACAGGCATTGGGCATCGCTTCGGGCGCCTATGAACTCGCACTGGAATATGCAAAAACACGGCAGGCATTCGGCAAACCCATTGCCCAGCACCAGGCGATTCAGTTTAAACTCGCCGATATGGCTACCGAAATTGAAGCAGCCCGTTTACTCGTGTATCACGCCGCATGGTTAAAAGATCGCCATGAGAATTACGACCTCGCTTCCAGTATGGCCAAAGTATTTGCCAGCGAAGTGGCGATGAAAACCACAACGGAAGCAGTACAGATTCACGGCGGGTACGGGTATGTAAAAGAATACCACGTAGAGCGCCTGATGCGGGATGCAAAAATCACCCAGATTTACGAGGGCACCAGCGAAGTGCAGCGCATTGTGATTTCACGCAGTATTTTGAAATAATAAATTTCCCGCTTTGCAATACTCTATTTAACGGCGGTGCAGTCTTTAGTTTCAAAACAATTATCCAACCCTGTTTTTTATGCGTGTTGCGCTGCGGTGTTGTTTCTGCCGTTCTTAGGCCACGTACATTTATTCGATTGGGACGAAATCAACTTCGCTGAGATATCCAGGGAAATGCTGGTGCTGGATAATTACCTCCAGGTACACGTGCGTTTCTTGCCGTTTTGGGAAAAACCGCCCTTGTTCTTCTGGTTACAGGCGTGTTGTATGCAGGTGTTTGGCGTCAATGAATTCGCCGCCAGGTTGCCCAATGCCCTGTGCGGAATAGTAACCCTGCCCATCCTGTTCGGGATAGGCAAACGCTTATACGATGCCCGGTTCGGATTTTTCTGGGCGCTCGTTTATGGAGGTACCCTGCTGCCAAACCTGTATTTTCAATCCGGAATTATTGACCCGGTGTTTAACCTGTTTATGTTTCTGGGTATCTATTATTTTATTCTGTTTACCTGGAAGCGGAATGATACGCCAGGGATTGAGCTTACACACGGCGCACTGTATTACTTGTGTCTTGCCGGCCTGTTCACCGGCCTGGCTATGCTCGCCAAAGGCCCGGCTGCATTTATCATCCTCGGCCTGTGCTACTTCGTATATTGGATACTCGTGAAGTGCAAATGGTATATTACCGTTCCGCAATTTATTTTCTATACCTGCATCGCCTTTTCGCTGTCAGCCCTATGGTATGGCATGGAGACTCTGCTGCACGGCCCGTATTTTATCACCCGGTTTATCGAGTACAATTTCCGGTTGTTCAGCAGCGAAGAAGCAGGCCACGCCGGATTTCCGGGATATCACTTTGTGGTTGTGTTTTTTGGTTGCTTTCCCGCTTCCCTGTTTTTGCTGAAAGGATTGTTTAAACAGGAACACGACTTCTGGTATCAAAAGAATTTTAAAACCTGGATGTTGATTGTATTCTGGAGCGTATTGATTTTGTTTTCGCTGGTCAACACCAAGATTGTGCACTACTCATCGATGACATATTTCCCGCTGACTTACCTCGCCGCACTGACATTATACGATATGCATCGCAAGCGGCAAACACCGGGAAGGGGTATCATCCCCGCAGTGCGCATCCTTTCTGTGATAATCGGCATTGCACTCATCGCCATTCCGTTTATCGGACTGAATATCGAATGGCTGCAACGAAGAACTGCCGATGCATTTGCAAAGGCAAATATGCAGGCCGATGCGGGGTGGACAGGTGTGGAAGCGCTTACCGGCGCTGTGCTGATAGCTTCCGTATTTGCAGGGACATCGCAGATGCGAAAAGGCAATATAATGCAGGGAAGTGCAATTGTATTTGTTTCAACGGCGTTGATATTTAAACTGGCGATGGTACTGTACGTACCGAAAATCGAAAAATACACCCAGGGTGCGGCGATTGATTTTTACGAGAGCATCCGCAATGAAGATGTGTATGTGCAGCCCATCGGTTTCAAAACCTATGCGCATTTGTTTTACGCACGTCTGTTGCCCCAAAATGCACCGGTCATTTCCGATTACAGCGATAAGAAACAAGTGGCAGACTGGGAACAGTGGCTGCTGCAGGGCGACATCAATAAACCGGCTTACTTTATTACCCGCATCGACAAGCAACACGACCTGGCATCCTATCCCGGTCTGCAACCCGTAATGGAGAAAAACGGATTTTTAGTCTTTAAGCGCCTGCCGCCGGCTCAAGTAGTGAATTGAAGGAGTTGTAAGCGCCGCAAATCGTCGGTCAGGCTTTTTTAATCATGGGATATAGAGCCGGTCAACTCTTCTCAGTTGTGTTGTGCTCCATCGGGACACATCTGTTTTGATACAGAATATTATAGTGTTTTGTGCTCTCGTGTTTCAACCCGTTAAAAAACAATTGTTGTAAGCAATTTCAAAGTACCACTCCGATCGGGCTAACTTTAATTTATAGACACAATTCAATTTTCATTTGACTACCGAAAAAGTATTTGTCCTTCCCCTGCATTATCATCCATTGAAAAAACCATCTCCACCACTTCCCAAAACCCGAATTGCAAATAGTAAACCGCAATGCAACCCGGAATATGCATCTCCTATTGCCCACATCAGCCTTTGGCGACAATCGCAGCGAGCTCACCAACCACTTTGGCAATATACTGGTTTGTGGTTCCGGCAGCCGGTTGGCGCTGGAGGGCAACGGCGCCTGAAAGGAACTCAATTCCGTTTCAGTTTCTTGATGCGAAACCTATAGGTTACACATTGTGTACAATCAGTTGTAATTTTCAGCCGCTTACAATCGGTAAATGCGGTGGTCTGTTGTCGCCCGGTTTAAAAATCCCAAAAAAAATATCGTAGTTTCATCATTCACTTTTTCAAATAATGTATTGAATTATGTTTAAATCGCTATGCACTGTCGCCTGTATCGGCGCTCTATTACAACCGTTGAGCGCACAAAATTCGAAGGAGCCATGGGATGTCTCCAAACCGGTGGAACCCTACAAAGAAGTTACCATTGAAACCGATGAAGGCACCTGGATGAATTTAGACGTGAGTCCCGACGGCAGCACGATAGTGTTCGACCTGCTCGGCGATATTTACACCATGCCGGTAAGCGGCGGTACGGCCACTTTACTGCGTGAAGGTCATGCCTTTGAAGTGCAGCCGCGGTTTAGCCCCGACGGCAAGATGATTGCATTTACCAGCGATGCGGGCGGTGGCGATAATATCTGGATAATGCATGCCGACGGCAGCAGTGCGACACAACTTACGCATGAGGACTTCCGATTGCTGAACAATGCGGTGTGGATACCCGACGGCCAATACATCGTTGCGAGAAAACACTTTACTTCCGGGCGATCGCTCGGCGCCGGCGAAATGTGGATGTATCATACCGGCGGCGGTGACGGCCTGCAACTAACCAAGCGGAAAAACGACCAGCAGGATGCAGGTGAACCCTGGGTGAGCCCCGATGGCAGGTATGTGTATTTTAGCGAAGACATGTCGGAGGGCGGTTATTTTCAATACAACAAAGATCCCAACGGGCAGATCTATATCATCCGACGTTACGATATGCAAACAGGCGAAGTGGAGAATGTCATCCAGGGACCCGGCGGTGCGGTGCGCCCTCAGATTTCTCCCGATGGAAAAAAACTCGCCTTTGTGAGACGTGTTCGCACAAAAACCGTTTTATATATCCATGACCTGGCAACCGGTATTCAAACTCCGGTTTACGACGCACTGTCGAAAGACCAACAGGAGACATGGGCAATCTTCGGGGTATATCCCGCTTATAACTGGATGCCCGACAATAAGACGATAATTATCTGGGCACAGGGGAAAATCAGAAAGATAAATACCGAAACCGGCACTTCCGAAATCATACCATTTAAGGCAAAAGCAACACATAAAATAACCGATGCGCTGGCATTTCAACACAACCCGGCTCCCGATACGTTTGAATCACGGGTAATACGCCATGCGGTGACTTCGCCCGACGGCAGTACAATTGCTTTTAATGCAGCGGGATATTTATACACAAAACATTTACCCGACGGCAAACCGGTAAGGCTGACTAACGGAACCGATTTTGAATTTGAACCCGCATACTCCCCCGACGGAAAATACATCATCTATGTCACCTGGAACGATGAAAATAAAGGCGCTATCTGGAAAATCCCGGCAACCGGCGGTACATCGGTTAAACTCACCGTCGAAAAGGGCATCTACCGCACACCGTCTTATTCCCACGACGGGAAGTCAATTGTATTTCTCAAAGAAAGCGGCAATGACGCCATGGGATTTACCTATGCTGTCCGGCCGGGAATTTATATTATACCCGCTTCCGGCGGTAAAGCTGTCTTTGTAACCGATGCAGGTGAATACCCCGTTTTCAGCCCCGCAGACAACAGAATATTTTTCCAGGAGGGCGGCAATCTGTTTGGCGCACTCAATAAAACCTATTGCAGCGTGCAATTGGATGGAAAAGATAAGAAGGTGCATTTTCATTCCACCTATGCAAACAGGTTTACGCTCAGCCCGGATAATAAATGGCTTGCATTTAATGAACTCTACAATATCTATATTATGCCGTTTGCCGATAACGGAAAAACCTTTGAGGTGAGTGCAAACCAAAAGACATTGCCAATGGTAAAAGTGTCGGACAATGCAGGGATAAACTTACACTGGTCGGCAGACGGAAAACAATTGCACTGGACAACGGGGCCGGAATACCAAACCGTTGATTTAAACCAATGTTTTACATTTCTGGAAGGTTCACCCGACAGTATCGGCAAAATCGAAAGTAAAAAAATAGATATAGGCCTGATATTGCAAACCGATAAGCCTTCGGGGAAAATTGCGTTTACGCATGCGACAATCATTACAATGCACGGCGATGAAATCATCGAAGACGGGACGGTGCTGATAGAGGGAAATGAAATTGCCGCCGTCGGAAAAACTTCCGAAATACCTATTCCCCCGGATGCAACCGTGATGGACGTAAACGGAAAAACCATATTGCCGGGATTTATTGATACCCATGCACACCTGAATGCATTCCGCTATGGGTTAAGCCCTCAAAAGGATTGGGCGTATTATGTGAATCTCGCCTTTGGCATCACTGCCACCCACGACCCGTCGTCCAATTCGGAAATGTCGTTATCGCAATCCGAAATGGTGCGTGCCGGCAATATGACAGGTCCCCGGATTTTTACGACGGGCACTATTCTCTACGGCGCCGACGGCGACTTTAAGGCAGTGGTAAACAGTTATGACGATGCGGCCTTCGCCATCGCCCGCACAAAAGCGATGGGCGCATTCAGCGTCAAGTCGTACAATCAACCGCGAAGAGATCAAAGACAACAGATTATACAGGCAGCTAAAGACCAGGAGATGATGGTTGTGCCGGAAGGCGGTTCCACATTTTTTCACAATCTCACCATGATATTAGACGGGCATACCAGCGTGGAACATAACCTGCCGGTAGCGCCGTTGTACGACGACGTCATTCAATTATGGGCGGCCAGCAATACGAGCAATACGCCGACACTGGTGGTGAGCTACGGAAGTATCAACGGCGAATACTACTGGTATCAGAACACCGAAGTCTGGAAAGACGAAAAATTGTTGAAATATACACCCCGTGCAATCGTGGACAGCCGGTCGCGGCATCGCACCATGATACCACAGGAAGAGTACGACAACGGTTATATTCTCACTGCTCAATCCTGTAAAACACTGATGGATGCAGGCGTGCGCATTTGCGTGGGCGGCCACGGCCAATTGCAGGGCCTGAGCGTCATTTGGGAAATGTGGAATTTAGCGCAGGGTGGCATGTCGAATATGCAGGTGCTGCAGGCCGGGACAATTCACGGCGCCGAATACCTGGGCATGGATGCCTGCTTAGGCAGTATTGAAAAGGGTAAACTCGCCGATCTGGTTATAATAGACGGCAATCCGCTTGCCGATATTTATGATATCCACGATGTGGTTTATACAATGGTAAACGGAAGGTTATACGATACGGTCACCATGGATGAAACAGGCAACTACCACAATCAGAGAAGTAAGTTTTTCTGGGAGCAGGAAGGCTTTAACAATAACTTTGAATGGCATGAACACAACAACAGTTTTATGAATACGCATTGCGTATGCGGGCATTGACAAACTGTGATGCAAAACAGGTATCGGGATAAACCGTTACACCTCGGATGGGGTTTTATGCAAGTTGGGCAGACGGAATGACAATGAGCTTTTGTACTACTATCAATTTCAGTTCGGGCCGGACGAATATTTATCAACTTTAGTTCTTAACTTCAACAATAAATTTTCAATCGGCAGAGGTTATCAGCGGACGGAATACTAATTCCCAACCCGGCATCCCTGCTGCCGAATGCCTGGCAAAAACCGGAATAAATAATTTTTTCTTGAAATTTACAAGACGCGGTTGGTCGGTGGGTTACGTTTTAACGGTAATATTATAATTTGGTAGAAAGATTTAGGTTATAACATGTTTTAAATTAGGTGGTTTAAATATTAAAACATTTAATATAATTAGGTTGTAATAAAATATAAGTACTATAAATTCTAATTTAATATGGAATCTGTTAATACATATACACCTTTTGGATATCCCAGCGCACTTTACGTGGGTTCACCTTTGAGAAATACTAAAATTAATAAAGCCCATGAAGCAAAAATAGGAATAATAATAGCCTTAATCGAAAAGTATCAAGCCAGTGCCAAATTGATTGTTGAAAATACAAAAAAAAGATATAATGCAACTATTACAGAATATTTAAAAGATTTTACAGGATTTAAGTTAAGGCACGATAAAATTTCCCCATATAGTATGGTGCAAGTGGATATAGTAACCACTATTCCACCTGATTTGTTGTCCCTATTGGAAAACATAAGCGAATTAGAAATTGAACTGATATTAGAATTAGACTCACTAAAAAGATCAATCAACACATTTGAATTTATTGAGATCAATTATCTAGAAATATGCGAACTACTGAGAACCAGATTTCGGATTCCTGATATTGCAGCAATTAGTTCAACCCATCAATTTGTTGCAGACATAATCGCCTATATACAATCTTCAGAATTGTATAAAAAGCTTAATCTACTTGGCTTGGACAACTTATTGGGAGCATATTTTTTTCGAGCAGGAAGAATTGAATTGTATTGGCCTGCACTAGCATTTTATTCAGCCTGGAAAGGTTTACCCTTAAATGACTTAACATTAGTTGTATTAGCGCATGAGAAAGCGCATGCTATTACGCATTTAGGATTTGATTTAGATGGTGTAAATTGGAATACTAATTCCTTTGCCGATTCTGACCTCCATATTGTAGAAGGATTAGCCCAGTTCTATACTGAAAAAGTATGTGCTGGCATGAATATAGGGTTTAATTTGCTTAATACATATGTGAAATTAAGAGATGCACAATCTTCACCATATTCTTCCTACTCAAGTTGGCTTGCGAGTGATAAAAGCAGAGATGAAAAAATAAGGTTAACTATGTTGAATACAAGGAAGGCTAATATTATAAAATATGATGACTTTTTAAAAGAACTTAAAACCTCATCGGCCAATATCAAGATAAAATAGTTTATTAGAATGACGTAATTAAATGTATTATAAAAAAATATTGTATAGATTGAATTTTATTTAATTCTTATGCGCCCAAATAAAGTTTTTATTTCTAAAATCGCCAATATTGGAGATCTGTTCTTCACTCAATACGATGAAATAATCTTTGATAATGATCACAAGAGGAACAAACAAATATAATACCCCTACAAAATCAGACCACTTGTTAAGTTGAAAATTTTAATAACTTTAAACAAGTGAAATTATGAAAAAAACACGTAGAAAATTCGATTCAGCCTTTAAGGCCAAAGTGGCCCTGGAGGCACTCCGTGAGCGGGAAACCTTGTCTGGTCTTGCCGTATTCATTTGACTGTATGCTTCCGCCGCTCATTACAAATGCAGTTACATTTTCAAGATAAACACCTCTGCCTGTGGTGAAATTTTTTATGGTTGAATTTGTCCATGTAAAATCTCCGCAGTTATATGCAGCCATTCCGTATTGAATTGTGGAGTTGGCGGCAGTAATTGTATTTGCATAACCATATAATCTTGCAACATCGGCTGCTTCCATTGCATAGCTGCGGTGATTTGTAAATGTGCAATAGTTTATATTTACATCTGCTTCGCAGTATCCATCAAACGTATTAATATCTTCTAATTGCACTGCTGTATTAAAACCTGTGAATGCTGTGTGTTCAATTAAGATGTCATGACTTTCGCTGCAATTAAGTGCTTTTGCCGCATCATTGTTATAATCAGAAAATTCGCAGCCGTTAATTGTAACCTCCGCATTTTTAGAAACAAACTGGGAGTTTTCTTCATATAATATTTTTGCATCAGATATTTCCACATCGTTGCCGTCTATTTCTAAAGCAGCATCCGGTTGCAGCCATAAAACAGGATCGCCTTCACCAGTGCCTGTGAGTCTGAATACACCACCCTCGCCAATATCAAATATTCCTTCATGATGATAAAATACAAGACCATCTCCTGTAAAAGTAAAATCTATTCCTGCGGTTGTTTGCACAGTGCCTCCGTTGTGAATGGATAATTTTGAATTGCTTGCAAGCAGGTTTAATGTTTCTGCTTTCATTAATAATAAGCCTCCGCTTGCCACGATTATTTCGCCAAAGTCTTCTACATTAATTGCACTGCCGCTTCTTATTTCTAATGTTGCGCCGTTTTTAATATAGAGTTTGCTGTTTTTGTTTATTTTTAATGTGCCGCCGTTCTTTACTATTATTTTGCTGCCATCTAATAATTCTAAAGTGCCTTTGTTGTTAGTGGGTGTGTTGTCGTCGCCGATTTCTAATAGACCGCCGTTATTAATATTAACTGTAGTGATATTACAGGCACTTGTGGTAACTGTAAATGTACTGCCTGTTATTGCGGGATCACCGTCTCCGTAGTCTGTGGCGTAGTTGCCGTTGATTTGGAGTAAGCCGCCGGAGTTGATGTTTAATGAGTGTAAAAATTTGTGGTATTTATTTCCAAAATTAAATGTGTTGCCAAGCCCTGTTGTTGGTAAAGTAGTGCCTAATTGGTACTCTACTAATTGCAACTGCTCAAACATCCAATGCGTATTGCCTTCATTAATAGTTACATGATATTCACTTGCATCGGGGGCGTAGTATGCATCGAATGGATAAATAGGGTTTGGAAAGTCTGGTAATACACTATTTACATTATAAATAAGATTAGTCGTATTAAAATCCAAAGCACTAATCGTAGGCACAAAACTGTAATTATCATAATAATGATCAATATCAGTGAATGTAATAAGCGGAAGTAAACCCCATTCAACAGCATAAGGGCTGAATTGTTCTAAGTCTGCCCTATGGCAACCGGGTGCATTATCATAGTTAAGCGGATAATCGGGTGCGTAGTATTCCTCCGTCCACCAGATAGGCAGGATATACCCTAAATAAAAAGTATAATCAACACTAAAAATTGCATTATCGGTTATGCCGGGTAAAGCAAATGCACTCGCACCAAATTCAAGATCACCGGCATAAAGTATAGAAGTGCCATCTGCCGTGATCAATAATTCTGATGGATCAAATTCCTGTTCTGAGGCAATTTTATTACCATTTGCAATGGCTACTTTACGTATATTTTGCGGATAGATTCCCACATCTTCAAGATTCTCAAGCCAAATTGTTCTGTTGCCATGCCTTCCTGTTGATTCATTTCCGTCTGTATGATAAATCAGTAATTGAGTGGATGCAGTTCTTTTGAGTTTGCGGTTATAAGCGTCTTCTGCAAATTCACTTTTTCCTGAGAAATAATTAATAAATTCCTGCATGCCAAGCAAAATATTCGCTCCTTGGTTTGGCGAATCGAACGACACATATAAATTACTGCAATAGTCAATATTATCCTGTTCCATTTTGCTTAAAGCATAACGACATAACTGCCCGCCCATGCTTGCACCAACTATTACTGTTTCGTCTGCTTCCGAACATTTATTTTCGTTAATCCAATTTATCATTTCAATAACTACGTTGCTGTTTTCTACCATATCGGCAGCACTGTCATAAAAATCAAGATATATTACATCATACCCTTCTGTTATTAATTCTGAATCGGGGTAATCATCAAAATCTTCATAGGCAGGATCATTTAATAATATCCCGAAAAATGTTGGAGTATAATCAAATTCACCATGTCCATAAGCTTTAAATGATGGTTCACCAGGCTCAGGATACGTTACATGATCAATGCCTGTGCTTATATCAACCCAACCAAGGCTGCCGCATTTTCCACTTTTACATCCTGTCGGCATTTCTTTATATCCGAAGTCAATTCCTTCAACAAGCAGGAATGGCTTTTTCAAACATTCATGTTTTTCTCCTTCTGCATCAAACCCATAAGTAATTGTATATTTTCCTTTTCCGCTTGAAAGGTCATCTCTTATGTCGAATACATCATCACTCCATTTGGCTGTTGAAAAATAACTTACCGAGTATCCGTAAATTCCTCCGTAATACACTTTTATTTTTATTGTTTTCAAAGCATAATCAGGATAATTTATTTCGATTGTATCATGCACTGAAAGTGTGCGGTAACCGGCGCCATCTCCAAAATCTATTTCAATGCTTGTAATGCTGTCAGAAGTATTGCTATAAATAAATTTATCATCAATATAAAAAGTAACTACAGAATCTAATTCTGACTGCAAACCGGGTCATGCCATAAAAATTTGTTTTTCATTATAAGGATTTTCAGTTCTGCTTGTGTTATCAAAGAGCTGCTCATTGCTGAGATAAACCAGGTTGCTGTCAACAGCATATTCTTTGAGTACATTATAATTATAATTGAGAATAACGATAGGTATCATATTGCTTATTGCATCAGCATTCAGCATTTTACGCAGTGTATCAAGTGTGGGAATAGTATTATTTGCTGATACGCTTCCGGTTTTCAAATCAAGCAGTATTTTGTTTGAAGTGATGCATGTTTATTGCAATATCGTAATTTACGAATTCAAACGTATCGGCCTTGCCAAGGCGATACGTTTTATCATACAAAATTCCCGTTGATATGTCCGCCGGATTGAGGTTCATGAAAATGCTGTCAAGCTTTGAGGGAATTTGTTGAGCTTGTAATATGTAAGATAGGAACAAGATGGTTGAGAGTAATGTAATTCGTATTTTCATAATATTGAGTTTA
>CAZBHH010000026.1:0-34203 GCA_964492065.1 uncultured Chitinophagales bacterium
GAGAGCATTACGACTCTGTCTTTTTTACCTTTTCCTCCTCTGACTCGTATCAGTTGGATGCATTTGTCGTTTTGACATTTTACTACCTTATTCAGTATAAAATACTTGGGTGCGCCCAGCCCGATTTGCCTCGCCACTTCCCGCTTTTCGGCGGAGTTGCTGTGCTCCTTTCTTTAGCGCCAGTATAAGATTGCCTAATTTTGATTTTGAAATATGGCTTACAGGAATTTAGGTGAATTTATTCGAAGGCTGGAACAGGAAGGCGAATTAGTGCGCATACGGGAATATGTGAACCCGCATTTAGAAATAGCCGAAGTGGTTGACAGGGTGTCCAAGCGAAAGGGCCCTGCACTGTTGTTTGAAAATACGGGCTATGCATTTCCGCTGTTGATCAATGCGTTGGGAAGCGAGCGGCGCATGTGCCTTGCGCTGGGTGTGGATACCTTAGATGCTATTGCCGCTGAAATTGAGAATGTGTTTAAGACGATTGCCACGCCAAAGGATTCACTTGCCGATAAGCTGAAGGTATTGCCGCAGTTGGGAAAAATTGCTTCGTGGATGCCCAAGATGCGCAGTGGCAGGGGTGAATGCCAGGCAGTAGTGATGCAGAATCCGGATATTACCCGGCTGCCGGTAATGCAATGCTGGCCGGAAGACGGCGGGCCGTTTATCACCCTGCCTGTGATCCACACTATGGACCCCGAGACAAAAATCCGCAATGTGGGTATGTATCGCATGCAGGTTTTCGGGCCTGCGCTTACGGGTATGCACTGGCATAAGCACAAGGTGTCTGCGGGCCACTTTAATGCCTACAAACAACTGGGAAAGAAAATGCCCGTGGCAGTTATCCTCGGCGGAGATCCGGTATATACCTATGTTGCCACGGCGCCACTGCCGCCGAATGTGGATGAATACGTGTTGGCGGGGTTCCTGCGCAAGAAGAAAGTCGATCTTGTAAAATGTATTACCCAGGACGTCTATGTGCCGTCGGATGCGGATTTTGTTATCGAGGGGTATGTAGATCCCGATGAAGCGTTGATTTGGGAAGGTCCCTTCGGAGATCATACCGGCTATTACTCGCTGGCAGACTGGTATCCGAAGTTTCATATTACCTGTATTACTCACCGCAAAGACCCCGTTTATCCATCCACCATTGTCGGCATTCCGCCGCAGGAAGATGCCTGGATTGGCAAAGCCACCGAGCGCATTTTTATCGCACCCATCAAAATGACGATGCTACCCGAAATGATGGACATGGATATGCCGGTAGAGGGCGTATTTCACAATCTGACTATCGTGCAGATTAAAAAGGCATTTGCCGGCCACGGCCAAAAAGTGATGAATGCCATGTGGGGCGCCGGACAGATGATGTTCAATAAAATTCTGATCGTCGCCGACACACATACCACTATCCAAAATTACCGCGAACTGGCACAATCGGTGAGTAAGTACACCGACCCTGCTCGGGATATTTACATCAGCCGCGGCCCTATGGATGTTTTGGACCACAGTTGTTCCAGTTTTGCATTTGGCGGAAAGATGTGTATTGATGCCACGGTAAAGACCGCTGAGGAGATACAATTTCCGGATGCGGAGATTCGCATTTCCGAAATACGCATTGATGAAAACCAATTAAAGTCGAAATATCCCGAAATTCATTCGGTACATACCGGCCTGTTGCGGGATAATATTTCTGTCGTTATAATTTCCATGGCAAAAAACAGGGCGGGACATGTCCGGGAGTTGTCCCGGTGTGTATTTGACGAGCCGGGAATGCAGGATATTAAATTCCTGGTAATTACCGATGCGGCGGTAACTGCCGCCGATATAGATGTCGTAACCTGGCATGCGGCAAACAATATTGATCCGGGGCGGGATATCTATTTCTTCGACCGCGGGCCGAATGGCATAGCGCATGTGGCTGTTGACGGCACCAGGAAGACCCGGCAATACGACGATTTCCACCGCGACTGGCCGAATATTATCTGCATGGATGATGCGACAATCCGTGCTGTGGATGCGAAATGGAACTCGCTGGGGTTAGGTGCATGTATTCCTTCGCCATCAATAAAATATCGCCCGCAGTATTTACAAGGCGGCGCTGTCGTTAAAGAAGAATAGCAGTGGCCGCATGTGCCGTACTGCCAATAATTGCACTGTGTTTCCCGATAAAAATTTTTATTACTGCCATTCGGGTTTTACATTTGACCGTATCTAACCATTAAATAACTACATTATGAATCGTCCACCGGTAGAGTACACCGAATACTTGCAATTAGACAAAATACTGAATGCCCAGGCGCCTGAGAGCGATAAGGAAAATATTCCGGCGCATGACGAGATGTTGTTCATCATTATCCACCAGGCGTATGAGTTGTGGTTTAAACAAATTCACCACGAACTGGATTCTGCGTTACACACCATGAACACACAGAAGCTCAACGATAATTCGCCGGAGTTGCAAACCATAGTGCATCGCATGGACAGGGTAGGAGTCATTTTAAATGTACTCGTACATCAACTGGATATTTTGGAGACGATGACGCCGCTCGACTTTCACGATTTTCGCAATTTACTGCGGCCGGCATCGGGTTTTCAAAGCTGGCAGTTTAAGATGCTGGAGGCGAAACTCGGTTTAAAATTTGCAAACCGGCACGGCCAGGAGTATTATTTATCGCAACTGAAACCGCAATATGTCGAAATGATAAAACAGGTGGAACAGCAACCCACACTAATGGAGCTCATCGACGGCTGGTTGTCGAGAATGCCTTTCTTTGAATCGGCGGCGCTTTGGGAAAATTACCGGCGGATTACTGACAACACAGGCGGATTGCATCCCTTTTGGTCCGACTTGCTGACGATCTACGAATCAGGACTGGTGGAAGGCGAAAAGCAAAATATCGATGCATTTAAGCGCATCTTCTTCTCGGATGCGCAAAGCGAATACACCACCTTGTCATCCAGGGCAATGCGTTCGGCGTTATTTATTTCGCTGTACCGTGGTTATCCCATCCTGCACATGCCATTCAATTTTATGCAGGCGCTGTTGAATATCGACGAGCAAATGGCAACATGGCGTTTCCGGCATATCAATATGGTGCACCGCATGATCGGCAACCGCGTGGGAACGGGCGGCAGTTCCGGAAAGGATTACCTGCAGGGCGCATTAAACAAGCATTATATTTTTAAGGACTTTGCCCTGTTATCCAGTTTTCTCATCGAACGGCACAAACTGCCGCAGTTGAGTCCGGAGCTGGAACAACGGCTCGGTTTTTACCACAACAGTTAATCTTGTTTCTCCCGGTCGTCACGAATGGTATCGTTGTCGGGCGCCGGATCTACATCAATTGTATCCGGTGTTTCGGAATCCAGGTTAAATGTATCGCTGACGATATTAAACGTGGTGCGCCGGTTCAACTGGTGCAGGAATTCAAAATTGTCCTTATTGGATTTGTACCCGTTGATAAAACTCTCGGTGAGCACAGTATTTTTCGGTACAACGCTTCCATCCGGCAGCGTTGCGGGAGCATTTAACTTGTCGGGATTACTCTCGCCAAAACCCTTTGCAAACAGCCGCTCTGGAACGATGCCCTTGGCAATCAGGTAAACGATAACACTGTTTGCCCGGCCCTGGGATAGTTTTTGGTTGTATTTCTCCGAACCCCTGGAGTCGGTATGCGAATTAATTTGAATCGTGAGATTCGGATTTTCCTTCAGCATGGCCACCAGCTTATCTAATTCGGGGAAGGATTCCGCACGCAGTGTGGTGTCGTTATAATCGTAATAAATATTGTTCAGCTTTATCTGCGCCTCTTTACTTGCGGGTATTTTATCCAGTACAAGTGCTGTGTAGATCGTCAGCGTATCACCGGGCTGTGCGGAGTAATCTCCAATGCGTATTTGTGTGGAGTTTGTAAAATACCCCTCTTTAGCCCCGCTGAATTTATAGATCCTGGAAGAATCCACAATGACGTTAAATGCGGAATCCGCAGGCAGGATGAATTTGGCCAGCAATGTATTTAGTTCGGGATAGGCGAGGGTGGCTATCGCATCGGGCAGGGTAATCGTATCGATGACCGGCGAAGTGACATCGCTGCTGTCCGCATACACCTTTTGATAGATCCTGCCATTTAAGACGAAAACGGGCGGGCGTAATTTCTTCGGTTTTTTCACAAAGCTGTATAAATCATCTCCTCCGGCGCCTCCTTTCCTGGATGAAGAAAAATACCCGGCCATTAACGTATCTGCCGAGGCATCTGAAGTTTGAGTTACTATCATGATTCCGAAGTCGTCGGCGCCGGAATTCAGCGGGTATTTCAAATTGGTGATATTGCTGAACTTTCCCTTGATGACTTCGGCAGAAAAAATATCCAGCCCGCCCATACCGGGGTGTCCATCGCTGGAAAAATAAAAGTTGCCCTCCAAATCAAAGGCGGGAAATACTTCATTGCCTGTGGTATTAATCGAACTGCCGGCATTGACGGGTGTATCCCAGCCTTCGAACGAGCGCTTGCTGAAATAAATGTCACTGCCTCCGAATCCGCCCGGACCCATTGCCGCAAAGTACAGCGTTTGGCCGTCGGGCGACAGGCAGGCGGTGCCGATGTTCAGCGAATCTTCAAAAAACGGGAGGACTTCGGGTTCGCTCCACCCGCCTTCGGGAAGCAATTTGCTGTGGTATAAGTTGCAATAGTCATCTATCTTCCTGTCGTCGGAACCACAGCGGGTGAAGAACATTTCGGTATAATCAGCCGAAAAAACCAAAGACCCGTCGTTAAAGGCGGTGTTTACGTTCCCGGTGTATAATTGCGGGGAATTAAAATTTCCATACCCCGAAAATAGAGCTTCATAAACATCGTAAAATTTGTCGCCGGTCCATTTATCGTGCAGTTCTCCTGTCGCATCGTCGCGGGAAGATGTAAACACAATGGAATGGACGCTTGCCGGCGCCGGGCCGAAATCGGCATCGGGCGAGTTTAAAACTTGCAGATTGGCGACGAATAGTTCTTTATCGTAGGGGTCGGCATCAGCTTTAATCCAGTTCAATGCATTTTCGCAGGACGCAATTTCAATAGTCATCTCGGGTCGCCGGTAGGGTTCTGCATCCAGGTACAACTTAAATTGCTTAATGGCTTCGTTGTACTTTTCCTGGGCTTTCAGCATTTTGGCATAGGCCAGGATAGCGTCCGATCCGTATTCCCAATCTATTGCAGTCTGGTACCATTTGGCAGCGGCTTCCACCTGGTTATTGTACTGGTAGCATTGACCGATCTGGTATGCCAGTTGCGCTTTGGTGGTTCCGAGTTCATCTTTATAAAATTCCTTTTCCAGCAATTCGGCCGCCAGCGAGTATTTCTTGAGACGGTAAGCCGTTTGCCCGTCGGTAATATTCTCGGTGTATTTACAACCCCCAACCAGCAATGCAATGCAACAGAAAATGGTAAATATTTTATTCATAATGCGATGCGAATTTACTAAACGGGCGCTGGTGTTCTTTGTTTTAGCAGAATTTCCCCGGTTTGGGTAAAAATAAAAAAGGCCGCACGAATTATGCGGCCGTATTATCATTTAATGCAGTGGCTCATTTGGGAATAACGGCAATATTTTTCGGGTTGCGTGGGTCGAGGCGCACTTTCAGAGTCCGACCTTCTTTGAATAATGACAAATCGGATTTGGAAACATTTTGTTTTATTTCCACTTCATAGGGAATGCGTTCGGGGGGAAATATCTCCAGTTTTAAACCGATGCGTGGATTTTGTTCCACAGTGCGGCCGGTTTCCCATACCTTGAGTATCACGGCTGTTGCCGGTTCGCCTTCGTGAATCAGGTTGAGTGCAATTAATGCCGGGCGAAAGAAAATCCGGTAGCCGATATACGCCACAACGGCGAACAATACAAAGGCCGCTATACCGTAAGTCCATTCAAAAATTGCAATGGCGCCGGCAACCACAAAGGCAATTCCTGTAAAAATCCAGATGACATAATTGGGGAGTGCAAATTGTTTAACCATGGCAAATCAGTTTATTGAGAGTACTTTTTATACGTTAGTAATCGCTGATTTGTTCAAAGTCAATGCCAAATTTTGTAAAGTACTTAGCAATTTACAAAATAAACAGCATCTGTTGAAAGGTTCACTTGTATAAGTTGTATTTTTTTGAAACGGCGTTGCATGGTGACGCCGGCTTAAAAAAAAATACCGGCGACAAGGCAGATACACCTGGAACAAGTTGCATTTTTCAAGATGCCGAAGCCCTGATTGTTGTCTTGGTTTCATGTTCCGGGCAAACAGTTAGTCTCCCGGTACCGAACGTTCATTGCCCGGAGCCGGGAGATTTTCTACACTTCGTGAAAAACGAGTAAGGGCACCCGGGTTGCATTCAGCAGTGTAACCGTATTGCTTTTTGTAAACAGGTTGCGCCACATATTCATTTTCCGTGCGGTGCAGGCAATCATATCGATAGAGTGGTCATCCACAAATTTCTCAATGCCTTTCTTCAGTGTCTCGCTGTTTACGATTTCGAAGTCCAGGTGCGCATCGCGGTAGTCATTGGCCACCTGGTCGGCTAATTGCATCATATTTTTTTGATCGGTCTCAATATCGTCATCCAGGTTGAAATGGGTAATGAAGTATTTGCAGCCGGCTTCCTGAAGCAGTCGCAGCATCTTTCCTATGGCATAGGCGTCGTAGTCATTAAAATTCGTGCCGTACAGGATGTTTGAAATTTTATGGTATTTGTAATGTAATGGCAAGGCCAAAACGGGCACCTGTGCATATTTTATTATATTTTGAGTAACCGAACCAAACATTGCCCTTTCAATTTTGGAATAGCCCCGTGTTCCTACGAGAAGCAGGTGAGGGCGCCATTCATGGGCTTCTTTGAGGATCTCATCGGGGGCGAAACCCCGGCGTATGGAACTGCTGAGAATAAAGTCGGATGCTTTCCTGTCGGCGGTGGCCTGTTTTACCTGTTCCAGCAGTTGTTGCATATGGGCACGGGTTTCTGTTTCCAACTTGTGAATCAGTTCCTCAGTGTAGGCGGTCACCTCGTTGGTGATGGGGGCGGGGCTGATATCCCGCTCGACAAAGGGGTCGTCAAAAACGTGAATCAACCGGATTTCACTCGCAAGATTTCTCGTAAAATCCAATGCAAATTGCACCTGCGTCCAGGAATAATCGCTAAAATCTACCGGTATCAGAATTTGTTTCATAGCATTGTATTTAAATAACATGTTAAAAATAGAAAATGTTGTCTCATTCACAACAGTCAACCTTTTGCGGCTATGTATGTTTATCCCAATAAGTACTTTTATATCTATTTTGTTTGATGTCTATTACCTATTCAATAAAAGATCTTGAGAAGTATTCGGGGATTAAGGCGCACACCATACGCATTTGGGAACAGCGCTACGGAATTTTAAAGGCAGCCCGCACCTCTACCAATATCCGCTACTACACCGAAGATGAAATCAAATACCTGATGGGGCTCGCACTGCTGAACCGCAGGGGTAAAAAAATTTCGGCGCTCGCCAAAATGACTCCGGAAGAAATAAGCGATGCCATTAAGCGCATCAGCGTCCTGAGCGAAGATTACCGCACCCAGATAGAAGGGTTAATTGAAGCGACAATTGCTTTCAACGAAAACCGATTCCACCAGGTATTCAATACCTCCGTGAAGCAGATCGGCCTGGAAAATACCGCCATACATATCGTATTTCCCTTCCTGGAGAAGTTGGGGATAATGTGGGTGTCGGGTGGTATCATGTCGGCCCAGCAACACTTCGTTTCGCAATTGATACGCCAGAAGTTATTCGTCGGCATCGACAGCGCAAGCGGCAAAGTTTCGCCCGAGGCCCGGCATTTTCTGCTATTCCTTCCCAATGGCGAATGGCACGAAATCGGGTTGCTCTTTTTACACTTTATCTTGAAAGTGCGCCACCAGAAGGTAACTTACCTCGGCCCGAGTGTCCCGCTCAAAGAAGTGATTACCGTTGGCTCCCGCATTCACCCCGATTACTTCTATACCGTAATTACCAATGTGCCCCACGGCCTTTCGGTAAACGAATACCTCAACACCCTGGCCGGCACATTCCCGGCATCTACCGTCTTTGCCTCCGGTATCCAACTGATAAATACCCATCTTTCACTCCATGACAATGTCGAAGTTGTTAACAAAATGGAAAATGTCTTAACAATAATTAATGAATTGACAAGCAATAATTAAGACTTTAAAATGTTTAATGTATTTGTTGAAAAAATTAAACAAAAATTTGTATTTGGAATTATTTTTGTTGAACTTTAGACTTGAAACATTAAACAAATCAATATGACCAGAGAGCAGTTCCATGCGATGATGATCGAGCAAAAGCAACCCCTGAAAGCATTTGCTATGAATCTGACCCGGGAACATAACGACGCATTAGATCTAATGCAGGAAACATACGCAAGGGCAATATCCAACCAGGATAAATTCAGCGATGGCACCAACCTGAAGGCGTGGTTGATTACCATCATGAAGAACATTTTCATCAACAATTACCGAAAGACAACCAGGAAGAACGTAGTGAATGACTTCTCAGAGAATTTATTTCTGCTCAATTCAGGTCCGGTTGTAATTGAAAACACGGCGGAAAAGAGTTTTGTCATGGACGACCTGCTGGCAGCCGTAAACAGCCTGAATATCGAGTACCGCAAGCCGTTTATGATGCACTATCACGGTTACAAGTACGATGAGATTGCCGACGAGTTAAACTTGCCCTTAGGTACCGTAAAGAGCCGCATCTTTTTTGCACGCAAACAAATGCAGCAATACCTGAAGGAAAAGGGTTTTGTGAGGTATTGATTTCATCTGCATTTCAAACCGGTGCGCATTGCAGCCGCTTAGGCTTCATAGATTTCAATGGGCAGTCCGTCCGGATCGGCAAAGAATGTAAATCGCTTACCGGTAGCGGCGTCAAGACGCAAGTCTTCTACCGGGATACCTTTGGCGGCGACATGCCGGATCGCCTCTTCAATATCAGCAACGGCGAATGCCAGGTGGCGCAAGCCGGCAGCTTCGGGATAGGACGGCCGCGGCGGCGCATTTTCGAACGTAAATAATTCCAGCGCAACCCGGGCAGGATGGCGCATATCCACTTTCCACGACTTGCGCTCGCTGCGATACGTGGATGCGATGGTCGTAAATCCCAGCACCTCGGTATAAAAGGCAACGGATTTATCGATATCCCTACAGATAATTGCGATATGGTGTAGGCCGTTAATCATTCCAAATCATCTGCCGGGTTTGGAAAAAACGCATCTTCAAAATGGTGCATCTCGATGCCGGAGTTGTTGATGATCACCGAAATAATATCAAACCGGATAGTATTTTGCATTTGCTTTTCGTACAGATACGCCTCCGCTGTGGCGGCAATCAGTTGTTGTTTTTTGACAGTCACCGCAAATTCGGGATACCCGTATTGTTCGGTACTCCGGGTTTTTACTTCGGCAAAAACCACGATATCGTTTTGCATGGCGATAATATCTAATTCGCCTCTCTTAAACCGCCAGTTGCGTTCGAGCAAAACGTAGCCTTTTTCTTCCAGCATCCTCGCCGCATATTCCTCTCCCTGTTTACCCTTATCGTGGTGAACTGCCATAAATTATTGTTATTTTGCCCCGGCCATTGCCCTACGGCAAATATATTTAAGGATTTATGAATGCGTTTGAAGTTACTCGCAGGATGGCAGGGTGTTTAAGGGCGGAAAATCCCGGGAACGATTATTTACAGCCTGTGATTTGTAAACAAAGAAAGCGGAATGCGGGGCGCCGGTTTGGTGATTAATGCGTTAAAAAATCGCACCTAAGCGGCGCAATGGGCGATAAACATCTGAAATATGAAGCGGGTAAAATTTGAAGATTTAGGAGTAATCAGGTATAAGGAAGCCTGGGACTACCAGGAGCAGGTGTTTGGCGAAACGGTAGATCAAAAAATCCGGAACAGGTCTGCCGAAAACCCGGAAAGAGAGGTCGTGCACCACCTGTTGTTCTGCGAACACCCGCCGGTAATCACTCTGGGGAAAAATGCCAATGCCTCGAATGTGTTGTTGAGCGCCGGCGTGTTGCAACAGCGCAATATCGAATTATACCCGATAAACCGCGGCGGCGATGTTACCTTTCACGGCCCGGGACAGTTAGTGGGATATCCCATATTGGACTTAGATGATTTCTTTACAGATATCGGAAAGTATTTGAGATCGATTGAAGAAGTGATAATCCGTACGATTGCGGAGTACGGCATTTTAGGCGATCGCATTCCGGGCGTCACCGGTGTGTGGTTAGATGCCGAAAATCCATTTGCCGCCAGAAAAATCTGCGCCATCGGTATCCGCTGCAGCAGATGGGTGACAATGCACGGATTTGCCTTTAATGTAAATACGGACCTCCGTTATTTCGATACCATAGTCCCCTGCGGCTTAAGCGATAAAAAGGTTACGTCGCTGCAACGTGAACTGGGAACTGCCGTAGATTTTACTAAAGTGAAAGAACAGGTAAAGCGCCATTTTGAAGAAGTATTCGGTTGCGAACTCTATACCTTTTGACAATGAAAATTCCCGAAGAAAAAAAAGTAACAGCAGAGGCTGATGCCGGAGAAGACCTGTTCGAAGTATTTCGCATTACAGCCGATCCAAAACAAGAGCCGTTGCGCATCGATAAATTCCTGCTGAACCGGGTGGAAAATATCAGCCGCACCAAAATTCAATATGCGGCAAATGCAGGTTCCATATTGGTAAACGGCAAAGCGGTAAAATCCAATTACAAGGTAAAACCCGCCGATGCCATTGCATTGATATTGCCTGCCAAAGCATTTGACGGGACGATACTTGCCGAAGATATACCGCTCAATATAGTATATGAGGATGCGTATATCGCCGTGATTGATAAACCAGCCGGCCTTGTCGTACATCCGGGTGTCGGCAATTATACCGGTACGCTGGTAAACGCATTGCTGTATCACTTCGGCAAATTGCCCGAGGCGGGCGAACAATCGGTGCGCCCCGGCCTGGTTCACCGCATTGATAAAAATACCAGCGGATTATTGGTGGTGGCCAAAGATGATTACGCCATGCAACACCTGGCAAAGCAGTTTTTTGAACACAGTATCGAAAGAACGTATTATGCCCTGGTATGGGGCGAATTTGAAAATCAGTCGGGAACCATTACCGGAAGTATTGCCCGCCATCCGCGATTCAGAAAATTGTTTGCCGTAACGGCGGATGACCGGAAAGGAAAACACGCCGTTACACATTACAAGGTGCTGGAGCGATTCGGGTATGTTTCTTTAGTGGAATGTAAACTGGAAACGGGAAGAACACACCAGATCCGGGTACATATGCAACACACCGGCCATCCCCTCTTTAACGACGACACTTACGGAGGCAACCGCATCGTGAAGGGGACTGTTCACTCTAAATACAAGCAATTTGTTGAGAACTGTTTTCAGATAATGCCGCGACAAGCGCTGCATGCACACTCCCTGGGCTTTATCCATCCCAATACCGGGCAGCAAATGCACTTCACCGCTAAGTTCCCGCCGGATTTCCTGGAGCTGTTGGAGAAATGGAGAAAATATGCGCAGCAGTTGAAAATACAGTAACAGCAGGGATTTTGGCTTATCCGTACAGCATATCAACGGTTAAACACAGCGGATTTATGCGTAACTTTGTCGTTCATCTCAAAAAAAACGATTCATGAGTAGAACGATCTTTTGCATTTTGGCAATTATATCCTGCACTACCCTGTTTGCACAAACACGCCCCGTATGTGAAACCACTACCTATATACAACAATTGGAACAAGCGTATCCCGGATATTTACAACAGTTAAACTCCATTGATAACCAGGTTGATGCAATTATTAATGCGCAATCAGAAACCAGGATCAGCGATGATACAACCGTGTATTATATCCCGGTGGTATTTCACGTGGTGTATAGCAATTTAACAGAGAATGTGTCGGATGCGCAATTGCTCTCACAATTAGATGTTTTAAACGAGGATTACAGGAGATTAAATGTGGACAGGTCGGAAACGCCGGATGATTTTGAGGATGTTGCTGCCGATACCTATATTCAGTTTGTCATAGCATCCGTTGACCCCGATGGTAACCCGACCAACGGCATCACCAGGACCGAGACAAATATCCTTCAATGGAATTTATTTGCCAGCCCGTTAGATTCCAATTATGCGGAGAATATCAAATTTACTTCAAAGGGCGGCCACGATGTATGGGACCGCAATTGCTATCTGAATATTTGGGTGGGCGATCTGGGTTCCTCCATTCTCGGATATGCGCAACCTCCCGGCGGGCCGATACTCAAAGACGGCGTCGTTATCGGTTATAAGTGGATAGGCCGTGGCGGTACTTCCATTTATCCCTATAACAAAGGAAGGACTACGACACACGAAGTAGGCCATTGGTTAGGATTAAAGCATATCTGGGGCGATGATTTCAGCGGATGCGGTGGAAGCGATTTGATTGCAGACACGCCCAATCAAAGCAGTGAAAATTACGGCTGCCCCTCTTTCCCGAAAACAGATGCCTGTTCGCCTTCCGCTCCCGGTGTGATGTTCATGAATTATATGGACTACACCGATGATGCGTGTATGAATATGTTCACCCAGGGACAGGCAAACAAAATGCGCACTATAATGGAGACCTCGCGAGATGAAATTTTGGAATGTGCCCCTACTGTCAATATTCCCGGGCCCGGCAACCCGGAGCCCTTTGGCCTTTCCGTGTACCCGAATCCCGCAACCGATGCAGTTGTTTTAAGATTGAACGGATTGCATTCCAATACGCTGATGGTGGATGTAGTGAATACCTTAGGTCAAAAGATGTATGCCGGGACCATAGCCAGAATGGAGACCACGCATTTAATTCAAGTGCAAAATCTTCCTGCCGGAATCTATTTTATTCACGTTTCCGACGGAACTGTTTTTGAAACATTGCAATTTGTAAAAGCGGATTGATTAACCTGACTGCAAGGCATACCTCAATAGCAATAACAATATGCAACACAGGCAAAATGTATTCGAACATCTCTCCCGGACCACCCGGGATCCCGCCTTGTTAACTATTGCCGAAAAAGTATTAACCGGAACACGTATTGATTTTGACGAGGGCGTTGCGCTGTTCGAAAATGCATCGCTCGGTTTTTGTGGAACCCTCGCCGATTTTATTCGCAATCAAAGGCACGGGTCGATCACGTATTTCAACCGCAACTTCCATATAGAACCGACGAATTTATGTGTGTACTCCTGTAAATTTTGTTCGTACAGCCGTTTGATAAAACACCGGGAAGAGGGCTGGGTGATGAGCAAAGAACAAATGCTGGATATTGTAAAATCCTACCTGGACAAGCCGGTAACTGAAGTGCATATCGTCGGAGGAGTGTTGCCGCAAATGCATATCGAGTTTTTTGCCGACCTGCTGCGATCTATAAAAGAAATTGCGCCGCACCTGCACATTAAAGGATATACTGCCGTAGAGTTGGAATACATGATTAAGAAGGCAAAGATGAGCTGGCATGAGGGACTGCAATATTTGAAAGAGGCCGGGCTCGATTCGCTTCCGGGTGGCGGCGCAGAAATTTTTCACGAAGCAATCCGCAGTAAAATCTGTGCGGACAAAGCAGATGCCGAAACCTGGCTCGCCATTCACGAAGCCGCTCATGCTTTGGGCATGCACAGCAATGCTACTATTCTTTACGGGCATATCGAAAATTACAGCCACCGCATTGATCACCTGGAGAGACTGCGTACCCTTCAGGACAAAACCGGCGGATTCAATGCATTCATCCCTTTGAAATTCAGAAATAAAAACAATGAAATGAGCGACGTCCCCGAGGTGTCGGTAACGGAAGACCTGCGCAATTACGCCATCTCGCGGATTTACCTCGACAACTTCCCGCATATTAAAGCCTATTGGCCGATGATTGGCCGGCAGGTGGCACAGATGTCCTTGAACTTTGGCGTCAATGATATCGACGGCACTATTGACGACAGCACAAAAATTTATACGATGGCCGGCGCAGAAGAACAATCTCCGGCTATGAGCACCAGGGAAATTGTCGAGTTGATACGGCATGCCGGCAAACATCCCGTTGAAAGAGATACGCTTTACAATATCCTGCACGATTTTCGGGATGTCGAATTTTCAGAAAGTCCATCGCAGCAACCTATTAATTCACCGGTAATACATTGACTTGGAAAAGCATATTTACCTGATTCGGCATGGTGAAACCGATTTCAATAAGCAGGGCGTTGTACAGGGAAGAGGTGTGGACAGCGAGTTGAATGCCAACGGGAAATTGCAGAGCCGGTTGTTTTACGAAGCCTACCGGCATGTGGGTATTGAGAAGGTGTATATTTCCAACCTAAAGCGCACCTTTCAAACCGTTGAGCCCTTCGCATCGGCAGGCATCCCGGTCGAAAAGCATACAGGCCTTGACGAGATAAGCTGGGGCATCCACGAAGGGCAGCATAACGGCGCATCGTTTAAGCAATTTTACGAAATATTACACCTGTGGAAACAGGGCGAGATAGACCGGAAAATTGAAGGTGGAGAAAGCCCCCTGGATGTACAACAGCGGCAGTTGGAATTCCTGCCGACATTAATTGCATCGCCGGAAAAAAATATACTCATCTGTTCGCACGGCAGGGCGATGCGGATACTGTTATGCACCGTGATGCAACAGCACCTGAAAGAAATGGATGCATATCCGCATCACAACCTCGGTTTGTATAAACTTAATTTACATGCGGGTGTTTTTCGTATAACACTGTTTAATGAGATTCGTCATGTTCAAACCACACTATAAAGTAAGCTTAGTTTCCTACTGGAACACCAAACCCTTTTTGTACGGCATTCAACACAGCCCGGTAAAGCAATTTTTCGATTTGCAACTGGATGTGCCGTCGGCAGGCGGTAAAAAAATGATGCGGGATGAAACCGATATTGCACTGATTCCCGTCGTGGTGGAAAATGCACTTCCGGAGTTGCAGCTCTTAACCGATTACTGTATCGGAGCTGTTGGGCCGGTGCGTACCGTATGCCTGGTGAGCAATGTGCCGGTGACGGAAATAGAAGCAGTGTTACTCGATGATCATTCGCTTACCTCCGTTCAACTGCTGCGGGTATTGTTGAAAGAATATTGGAATGTTTCCCCCGCTATGCAGCCTGCGCCCCTGGGATTTTTAGATGCAGTGCGACATAAGACGGCCGCATTGGTGATCGGCGACCGCAGCTTCCACGTGAGCAGCCGCTTTCAATATGTGTATGACCTGGCCGATTGCTGGATACAACACACCGGGTTGCCCTTTGTTTTTGCCGCATGGTATAGCCGTAAACCGGTCGATCCGCAAATCGTGGATATGTTAAACGATGCATTGAAATTCGGCGTGGAGCATATTGACGAAGTAGCCGCTCTGTTGGCTGGCGCCACAATTTCAGAGCAGGAAATGCGCTATTACCTGAGCAATAATCTCAGCTATACGCTGGACGATGCCAAGCGCAAAGGCATGGAATTATTTCTCCAAAAGGTAAAGCAACTGGAGGCGGTACAGTACTGATAGTCATTGTTGTAGCGTACAGCGCCTAACCGGAATTGCGCATTCATTGGAGAAGTCAGTAAAAGAGTGATAATCTAAAATTGGCATTGAGTTTCCCACACGCTCCTTAGCGCCTGTCCCATGATATAATTTCCCGATTCAAGGTAAATACCATTTACAGTTCCTTTGCTATAGAGTGGAGTTCCTAAGGAGTGAGCAAGCGTGGGCTGACATTTTCCCGCCTTCGTGGAAATGCAATACGCTTATACGGACGATGTGCGGGGAAAGCGCCGGTGGCTGCTGTACACATATTGGTATGGGGCGAATCGGGCCGAGTAAGTATTTTTGCGCAATTCATTATGGTGGCAAAGGGGGGTATTCTCGTAGCGACAGATTTTTCAAAGGCGGCATTTTCGGCTTTGGAATACGGCATATATATCGCCAACCGCAATGATCTTCCCCTGTACCTGGTGCATATCGCCGATAAAGACAAACTCCGCGATAAGGTGGAAGCGAGAAGTCAATACCGCAACCGCCTGGCTGCATTATATACCCGCCTGGAGCAATTGAAGAATAAAAGCGGCGGCGCTTTCAGGATACGGGTTTATTTGCTGGTGTCCGACAAATCCGTTTCAGACCAGATAATTGAATTCGGCGAAAAGATGGAAACATCGCTTTGCTGTATGGGAACTTTTGGCGGCGCCTATTCGGCCAGCAAAAACCGCATCGGCTCCAATACCGGCAAGGTGGTTAGCGGCGCCACTTTCCCGGTAGCCACCAGCTTCACGACGAAGAAGCCGATCGGGTTTAAAAATTTATTATTGCCCATTGACTTTACAAAACACACGCAGCAAAAGGTGGAGCGCATCATTCATTTTGCCAAAGACTTCGATGCGAAAATTCACCTGCTGGCCACTTCTGAATTCCTGGAAGAACTCACCACTTCGGATGATAAACTAATCGAGCGCCTGGAGGAGGCAGCGGCTGAAATACGGCAACAGGGATTGCGGTGCAGTACCGAAATTATTCGCCACGATTCGGTAATTAATTCCGTAACCAGTTATGCAAAGGAGGTGGATGCCGATTTGATAGTGATAATGGCGGCACATCAGAATTGGTTATCCCAATGGATTTTTGGCAGCCGCACCAACAAGGTAATCATGTATTCCGATATCCCGGTATTGAGTTTTCGCCCGCAGGCGCATACCGAACCCAAAGCGGAACATTAAAGGTCAATGTATCGGAATCAACGCTACCCCCGCATGATATTCTTTTCGTCGTTGAAGAAGCGCACACTGATTAGTAAACTAATTGTGGCATAAGCCAGCAGCGATACATAAGTGAGTATCAGCGGGACTGTCTGCGCTGTTCCCGAGATGATTTCCTTTGCTCCTAATGAAACGTTTAATATTGGAATAAATGCGGTGACGGTATCTAACCGCACACCGGGCATCATTCCCAAAATTGCGGGCAATACGATGATAATCATCAGGGGGCTGATAAAACTCTGTGCCTCTTTAAATGATCTCGCATAAATGGAGAGCATGAGCAATGCCGCTGCAAAGAAAATATTCAACGGCAGCAATATAGCGAGCAGTTGCAGGATAGTGATGGGTTCGAGTATGCCGTTGAGCAGTTCTCCCATAGCGCCGCCACCCGTCATGTCGCCCGAGTTGATATTAATTTTCGCTGCGAGGAGCATTCCGATAATGGCGCATACGGCCGAAATAAATCCCGACAGCGCAACAACCAGGAATTTACCGATGTATATTTCGGCCCGGCTCGCCGATGAAACCAAAAGAGTTTCCAGGGTGCCACGTTCCTTTTCGCCGGCGGCTAAATCAATGGCGGGATACATACAGCCGAGCAGGCAGAATATCATAAAGAAATAGGGGATGAGCCCGCCGATAATGGCGCCGGTCTGTTCCCGCTCGCTTGCCAGGTTAACGGCTTTTGCAACAGCGGGTTGCAATTGCTGCGGGTTGATGTGTAGCTGTGCAATTCGCTTGGCATTGAGCACTTCGCGGAACTGGATATCCATATTGCGAATGCCTTCCACTTTGTATTCGTTATTCGTCGAATTGTAGTAATAACTGTATGTGGTGGGTATTATGGAGTCTATTGCAGTTGTAAAATCGGGCGGGAACCAATAGATTACATCGAAGCTGTCGGTGTTTACGAGTTGTACAGCCGTAGCGGTATCGATGGCGAGATGTGTAACTTTTGTTTGCTGCGTCGTGGCGGCATAATCGTTGAACAGCACCTCGCCGCCGGTTTCAATTATTCCGATCCTGGTAATACTCGCATCGGCTTTTTCCTGCTGCGACTCCACAAAACCGGAAACGAGGGTGATGATTACCGGGTAGAGCAGCAGGGGCATCAACAGCATCAGGTACAAGGTGCGTTTATCTCTTGTGACATCAATGAATTCTTTTCGGAATATGGTTAGGATATTTTTCATCGGCATCGGATTTAAGCATTCACATTTTCGAAGGTGGTGGCAATGCGTATAAACGCATCTTCCAGCGAAGGTTCCTGCATGGATGATTTAAAGTTTTCGAAGGTATCATTGTAAGCCATCCCGCCCTTGTGAATGATGGCGAGGTCATCGCTCAGCATACTCACTTCGCTCATGATATGCGTGGAGAATATTACGGTTTTATTCTGTGCCCGGCAGTCGCGGATCAGTTGGATGATATTTTTTGCGGTGATGACGTCCAGTCCCGATGTGGGTTCATCGAACACCACCACTTCCGGGTCGTGAATCATTGTGCGGGCGATGGATACTTTTTGTTTCATGCCCGTTGAAAATTTTGCGATGCGCCGGTTTGCAAACGCATGGATATCCAGCCTGTCGAAGAGCTCTTTCTTTCTCTTTTCTATCAATCCCGACGGCATACCGCTCAGTTTTCCGAAGTAAGTGATTAACTCATCGGGTGTCAACCTGTCGTAGAGGCCGGTAGAACCGGTGAGAAATCCCAGGCGTTTGCGCACTTCCACTTCCTGTTCCACCACGTCATACCCCGCCACTTGAATATGTCCGCTTGTGGGTTTCAGGATGGTGGCTATCATGCGCAAAGTCGTTGTCTTACCGGCGCCATTGGGTCCCAGCAGCGTAAAAATGCGGCCGGGCTTACAGGTGAAGGAAATATTGCGCACCGCATCAATGGTGCGGCCGCTAAAGTCCGAGCCCATTTCTTTTTGCTGCTTTCTGGAAAGTGCAAAGGTTTTGGACAGGTTTACTACTTCTATCATCGTTACAGTGGTTTTAATGAATATCCCTTATCAATTAACAGTTGTATTACCCCGGTGTCAAAAGGCAAATGGGCAGCGCCGACGGCAATAAATGCAGGTCCTTTACGGATGATTGATTCGATGACGGGTATCCATTTTTTATTGCGATCCGTCAACAACAGGTCTGCGTATTGCATCATACCCTCGTCGCTTTCGAGCATCAGATCGCTTATAGCCTCGAGGTCTTCTGCTTTGTAAGCCCGGATAATTGCATCCCATTGCGCCTGCATGTCCGTCGTATCGTCAATGCCGTCAACCATCCATTGCAATTGTTCGGTATAGGGAATTTTATCCAGGACGCCAATTTGATCATCCACCGATTCCAGCCCTTCAATTTTTTTCAGGCCCTTCATGCTTTTCATTAAAAAGTAAACTTCATAAGATTCGGTTTCACCATCAATAAGCGAAGTTATCAGTACCTGCTGTAATGCCAGCGGTTTTTGATCGTCGTAATCGGCAATGTCCACATCAAAGGAATCCATGAGAAAGGTCTTCAATCGTTGATAATCCACCGGGTCCATCATTCCACTGATGGTCTGACCTTCCGGCAGCTTTAATTTTTTCTTCATGCCGAGTAAGGCAGACATGTCATCCAGTTTTATTTCAAAGGCGACCTGTTTGCACAAATCAAACACCGAGTCCACCTCGTGGCGCACAAAGAAATCTTCCTTGCCGATTAAATGAATTGTTCCGTATAAATACGAAGGCGCACTGAGCCCGTTGCCGGAGATTTCCCAAAGCAGTGAAGATTTGCTCGTGTCCTGCTGAGCGCTTACAGGCTGTACAAATACCAGGAGAACATAAAAGCAACAAATTATTTTACCTGTGTGCCGTACGGTTTTGCCGAATATTTTTTTCATATTTTTATTTTGGCTGCAAAAGATGTTCCGAGAAGAATTGTTCCATTGCTTCATAAAATTCGAACCGGTTTTCTTCGTTGGAAAATCCATGACCTTCGTTTTCTTTGACCATATATTTCACTTCCACGCCATTCTTGCGCATGGCTTCCACCATCTGATCGCTTTCATCTTTAACTACTCTTGGATCATTGGCGCCCTGTGCGATAAAAAGCGGAGAGCGTATTTTGTCGGCGTGATAAACGGGTGATGTATTTTTAAATTGTACGTGATCTGTTTCGGGATTACCCACCATTTCGTACATCATTTCCAAATAGGGCTGCCAGTAGGGCGGTATGGTTTTCATGAAGGTAAATAAATTGGAAACGCCCACGTAATCAACGCCGCATGCGTAAAGATCGGGGGTAAATGCAAGGCCGGCGAGTGTTGCGTAACCGCCATAACTGCCGCCGTAAATACCGATGCGCTTTTTATCGGCAATACCGCGGTCAATTAACCAAAGCACGCCATCGGTAATATCGTCCTGCATCTTTTTGCCCCATTCTTTAAACGAGGATTCAAGAAATGCCCTGCCGTAGCCGGTTGAGCCTCTGAAATTCATTTGAAATACGGCATAGCCGCGGTTGGCGAGGAATTGTACGTCGGGTTGAAAATGCCATTCATCTCTTGCCCAGGGGCCGCCATGCGGATTTACAATAGTCGGAACGGGAAATTGCTTGCCTGCAGGCAGTGTGAGATAACCGTGAATTTTGAAACCGTCCCGGCTCGTGTATTCTATCGCATGCATGTCTTGCAATGTGCCGGGATCCAGCCAGGGGCTGACATTGGCAAGGTGCGTGAGCTGTTGTAATGTCGCATCGTAGAGGTAGTAATTGCCGAGTGATTTATCAGATAATGTTCTGACGATAAGTAAATCTTCGGCTTTGTTTTTTGAGGTGATATAAATATCGGCTTCTTCTTGTAGCAAGGCGTGGATATTTTCAAATACCTGTTGAGTGTAAGCGTCGAAAAAATGGAATTCCGTTTTCCAGGTGGTGAATTTGGCGTAGGTAATTTTTTTTTGCTTGCGTGAGAAATAAATGCCGGAAATATCGACCTCTTCGTGCTCAAACAATACTTCGGTCTCTTTGGCGGTTTCGGGATCGAACAACACGACTGCCGTCTTGTCGCGGTTCAGGTTGGAGAGCGCATATACGTATTTGTTGTCGAAATCAAAAAATACCGGTACCACCCCTTCCTTGAAATTAGTGGTCAGGATAGATTCAAATGACGCCGATCCGCGTTTGCGATACAGCATACTCGTATTTACGCCGTCGGTAGTCAGCGCCATGCGAACTTCGCCCGACTGATCGGTGATCCACTGTGTAATATTGCCTGGATTTTCCTGAACCAATGTCAATTCACCGGTAACGGCGTTTAATTTATACACATCAAAAAATACGGGATTGCGCTTATTCATTTGAATCAATGCAAAATCGGGTTCGTCCACCAGTTCGTCCACGATACCTGCTTTTACATGTTCGAAAGGAGTAACATCTTTTGTTTCACCCGTAAGAATATCCGCAATAAAAATGTGTTCATTTTCGTCGCCGCCGGTATCCTGCAAAAAAATGAGCACGGTATTATTTAGCCAGAAATAAAACAGGATATCCCTGTCAACCTGTTGGGTGATGCATTTGATTTCACCGGTCTCGCGGTTTTGAACATGAATGTTCAGCCTGTTATTTACGGATGCAAGCCACGAAATATGCCTGCCGTCGGCAGATATTTTATAGCCCGTCTTATCCGGATTGCGGAAAAAATCACGTAACGGAATGGTCATGATATCCCAATCAATAAGCGGCAAAAATAGTATATCTTGCTTAAGCTCTGCACATTGCTCCGCTGAGGATGCCGCCGGATTGGGCGCCCGGTGATGGTTCACAGGCATTTATTGACCGCATATGCCTGCCCGGCGAAGGGCCGGTTGGCGGGCTCAAGTGCCTGTGCAAAGTGTAATTTTCCGATGTAGTCGGGTGCAGCGATTATCTTTGCGATATGAGTCATTTAGTAGCTCCTTCCATTTTATCCTGCGATTTCGCATATATTGCCCGCGACGTTGAAATGGTGAATAATTCAGAAGCCGATTGGTTACACGTCGATGTAATGGATGGCGTATTTGTTCCCAATATCAGTTTTGGATTACCGGTAGTGGAAGCGATGAAACGCCACTCGAAAATTCCTCTCGATGTGCATTTGATGATTGTGGAACCCGAAAAGTATATTGAGAGCTTTCGAAAGGCAGGTGCAGACAGAATTTCAATTCACACAGAGGCCTGTACGCATTTACATGCCGCTGTGGCACGCATAAAACAATCGGGCGCAGAAGCGAGCATCGCCATTAACCCGGCTACATCGCTAACCGCCCTGGAAGAAATACTCCCTTATATTGACGGCGTTTGCCTGATGAGTGTTAATCCCGGTTTCAGCGGGCAGGCGTTTATTGAAACCTCCATAGAAAAAATAAAAAAATTGCGCCGAATGATCCAGGCAGCCGGCAGAGATGTCCGGATAGAAGTGGACGGCGGAGTAAAACTCGACAACGCACAGAGAATACTGGATGCCGGTGCAGATGTCCTGGTGAGCGGCAGCGGCGTGTTTGCACAAAAAGACCCGATAGCCGCCATCCAGGTGCTGAAAAGACTTCAACGAAATAATTAATTATTAAAACATCCGTTTACTCATACATGTTACGCAACAGCCTGATAGCAGCGTGGATGATACTGACTTCTACTGCACTGTACGGGCAATCAGCGACAGCCACTATTTACGGGACTATTACAGATACCGCCGGGGTAGCGATGCCGGATGTGAATGTGGTAATTCTCGGCGAACCGGGTGTCGGTACCACCTCGAATAACGATGGTTACTATCTGCTCGAAGTCACAGCGGGCGACACGGTTGTTCTCGTTTTTACTTATACCGGTTATGAAGTTGTTTATAAGAAGGTGTTTGTCACAGCGGGCAAAACGTATAAGATGCATGTGCGCATGAAGTCCGAGTTGTCGCTCGAAGAGGTGACAATTACCGAAGAGAGAAACCATGAGATGATTATTAAAATTCCCGTCGAGCAAATTGAGTATATCCCCGATCCGACCGGCGACCCGATTATCGCCCTGTTGAAGAAATACGTCACCTCCAACAACGAGTTGAGTACGCAGTATTCGGTGCGTGGCGGCAATTACGATGAGAACCTGGTATATGTCAATGATTTTGAAATTTACCGGCCCTTGTTAATTCGATCCGGCCAACAGGAGGGGTTGACATTTGCCAACTACGACCTGATACAATCGGTTGCTTTTTCCGCCGGCGGTTTTGAAGCCAGATATGGCGATAAACTTTCCAGCGTATTGGATATTCAGTATAAGAAACCAAGGGAATTTGAAGCCGGTGTAACGGCCAGTTTTCTCGGCGGTTCATTGTATTTCAACAATGGAAACCCCGATAAGAAGATGTATTCGCTGTTTGGCGCACGCTATAAGACTACCCGTTACCTGCTCAATTCGCTTAACACTCAGGGCGAATACAACCCGGTATTTTACGATATACAGGGATTGCTCGGGTTTAATTTGACAAAGAAAAGTACGCTTGAGATTCTGGGTAACTTTTCTTCAAACATCTACAACTTTATCCCGGTATCGAGTGTGACATCCACCGGCATTGTGAACAATGTGTTGCGGCTGGAAGTGTTTTTTGAAGGACAGGAAGTAGATAAATACATCACCGGTTTCGGCGGAGTATCTTATCAATACAGACCGGATCAATCCACCGGTTATAAAATATTGCTGTCGGGTTACCGCTCGCTGGAAGATGAGACTTTTGACATCATCGGCGATTATTGGCTCGGCGTAGTGGAAACCAATCCCGGCGATGCGGCATACAATGAAATCAAATACGGCTTGGGTGCAGGTACATTTCAGAATTTCGCACGCAATTACCTGGATGTAAATGTTGCAAACATCGGTTTGGAAGCGTACGCCGAACGGGGTGCGCACTATATTCGGTACGGCGGCAGAATTCAGTACGAGTATGTCAGCGATCAGTTGAAAGAATGGGAGATGGTGGATTCGGCGGGATATTCACTGCCCTATACCGGAGAACAGGTGCTGGTAAAAGAATATTTCAATTCGCAGATCCATTTACAGAGCATGCGCTATAATGCTTATGTGCAGGATACCTGGTCGCCGGAACTGAATCCCAACTTGTTTTTTACCGCCGGTGTACGCTCTCAGTATTGGGATGTCAATGATGAACTGACGGTATCGCCGCGGGTGCAAATGTCCTGGAAGCCGGTGTGGAATAAAACCGATACGACGTTTTACGATATCGCATTTAAAATGGCGGTGGGCATGTATCATCAACCGCCGTTTTACAGGGAATTGCGCAATCTCGAAGGCGTACTGAATGAGGATGTGTTGTCTCAGAAATCGGTGCATGTACTGTTGGGGGCGGATTATAATTTTAAAGCGTGGAACCGGGATTTTAAATTTATCGCCGAACTCTACTATAAATACCTGTACGATCTGAATCCCTACGACCTGGAGAATGTGCGCATACGCTATTACGGTGAAAATTCAGCAAAGGGATATGCCGCCGGTATCGATCTCAGGTTGTTCGGTCAGATAGTGAAGGATGCCGATTCATGGATATCACTATCCCTGTTGCAATCAAGAGAAGATATCGCAAATGATTCAACATTTAATGCCAATGCCGAATTGGAACCGCAGGGTTATATTCCCAGGCCGACAGACCAGTTTTTTAATTTGGGATTTTTCTTTCAGGACTATATCCCCGGCAATGAAAATTTCAAAGTACATCTCAACTTCTTATACGGATCGGGATTGCCGTTTGGGCCGCCGGATAACGATTATTACCGCAATGCATTCCGCATTCCCCCTTATCGCCGGGTGGATATCGGATTCTCAGCCCTGTTACTCGATAAGAACCGCAAACGGGGCGATAAAATCTGGAATCATATCGATAATCTCTGGGCTGGAATTGAAGTGTTTAACCTCTTAGGTGTTTCCAACACGATTTCTTATATCTGGGTGAAGGATATCAACGATATTCAATACGCTTTTCCAAATTATCTGACCGACCGGAGAGTGAATTTGAAAATAATCATGAAAATTTAGTTGCAGTAACTGCCGGCGTATGCGGGCGGTTTTAAAGTCGTTAACAGGGGATGCGCTCCTGCCTAATCAATCTGCAATAATTCTTTGGCATTTTTTATAGCGGCCTTCGTCGGGTTTTCGCCGCTCAGCATCAGTGCAATTTCTTCGATGCGCTCCTGCCGGTTCAATAATTGCAGATGTGTTGTCGTCGAATTTTTATCCACTTGTTTATATACCTTCAAATGGTGGTTACCCTTTGCCGCTATCTGCGGTAAATGCGTTATGGCAATCACCTGGTGATTTAATGCGAGTTTTTCGAGTATGGCGCCGACTTTCATGGCCGTTTCACCCGAAACACCCGAATCTATTTCGTCGAAGATCAGGGTGGGCAATGCGGTGCTTTTTGCAATCAGCGACTTGATGCATAGCATTAACCGCGACAGTTCGCCGCCGGAGGCTACTTTTTTTATATCCTGCAATGCGCTGCCCGGGTTGGCCGCGAAGGTAAATTGAATCGTGTCGCCGCCGGTCTTCTGCAGGTGTTCGGCGGAGAAGGAGTGTTCGGTCTTTAAAACGGCGGCGCCCATACCCACTTCTTTCAGCAACTGCTGCACTTCTTTTTCAAACGGTTTAAACTGCCGTCTGCGCAACTCTGAAATTGCCTTTGCTTTTTCAACGACATCGCGTAATTGTTCCGCAACATTATGGCGCAGCGCTGCAATCGTATCGGCGGCATTTTCGATTTGCGCATACTGCGATTGGAACTGCTGCTGCACCTCTACCAATGCCTCAACGGAGGTTACATTGTGTTTTTTTTGCAAATGATACAGCATATCCAATGTGGCCTGCACCTTTGCCAGCGCATCGGGGTCATCAGAAATATTTTCCGCACGCTTCAAAAGTTCGCCGGCGATATCCTGCAACTCTATTCTGTTGCTCTCCAGTCGCCTGTTAATCGGTTCCAGATCCAAAGTATATTTACTGGTTGCCTGCAGTCTTGCGGCGGCATTGCGCATTAAATCCATCGCATTGAATTCCGCATCCTGTAATAACTGCAGCGTTTCAAAAATACCCCGCCTGATTTCTTCGGCATGGGTGAGTTGTTGCAGTGTATGTTCCAGTTCCTCCTGGTGTATTGCCTCCGGTTTGGCAGCATTCAATTCATTGAGTTGAAATGCGATGTAATCTTTATCTCTTTCGGCTTTTGCCGCAATTGCAATCGCCTCGTTTAAAGCTTTCTCAGATTCCTTCCACCTGAAGTATGCCTCCTGGTAAGCGGGAAGTAGCTTGCCGGCAGATGCCAGGCTATCGATAACCATCAATTGAAATTTGGAATCGGCCAGTGCCAGCGTTTCGTGTTGTGAATGTATTTGCACCAGGTTGTCTGCCAACTGTTGCAATATGGAAAGCGTGACCGGCGTGTCGTTGATGAATGCTCTCGATTTTCCGGTTTCGGTGAGTTCACGCCGAACAATAGTATCATCGGCGTAATCGATATCCGCACTTTCAAAAAACGGTTGAAGTGCGTAACCCTTTAAATCAAACCGGCCTTCAATGATGCATTTACCCGAATTTCTGAACAGCGCCTTCGAATCGGCACGAGCGCCCAGCAACACGCCCAGGGCGCCCAACAGAATAGATTTTCCCGCACCGGTTTCGCCGGTAATAATATTCAGGCCGGGTGCAAAATCAATTACCGCATTTTCGATAATTGCATAATTGGAAATATTGAGAGTGCGCAGCAAATCGAAGTATTATTGACAGTAAAGTTAACAGGTGTGGCCGAAGAAGAAAACTGAATTAGTTGCCACCTATCAGGGTTTGGTATTTTTGGATATTAACGGGGTCCAGTTTCATCAGCAGGTTGGCAGCTTTTGTCCGGTCCTGGGGAATAGCCTTGGAGAATATACCGACGAGCTCATCCGATTTTGTGCTAAAAAATAATTGAACATACATGCTGTTTGGCGTGGTTCTGTTGATATTGTCAATAGTCTGCAGATTACCCAGGATGAGTTTAACGGTCTCGGAGGGCTTTTCACTCATCACATCCAGCCCCTGCCGGTGGTAGTTGTAATACACATCCCGCAGGCCGGAAAATTTCACATCCATAATATTATTTATCAACCAATAGCGGTTGCGAGTGCCGTCGTAGGCTTTCCATCCTTTTTCCTCCCGTGTCGTCGCCTGGTTTACAATGGTAAACGCCTTTTGGAAGTACTTATCGCCGCCTTTATCCGAGAAGGTGTCGTAATCCATGCCGATGATAATATAAGCGTAGAAAGCGAGCATTGCGGTGAGGTTGGATTGAATCGTATTTTCATTGAAATCCAGCGGTTCAAATTCAATATAAGAAAACTCAAAATCCTTGTCAACGGTATTTATTATCGGTGAATTGTAATCCGTTCCGAAAACAGGCCGCCTGGAGATAATGCTCGCCTGCCCCTTGTATTTATCGGCGGCGAGTTCTTCGGTGATGGTAATGATTATTTCGCATTCGATTTTTTCCTCCGGCAGGAATACGTCATCTGTCCAGCGGCGGTTATTCATGAATTCGCGGATAGCGGTTTCCAGCGTTTTAAATACTTTGACATCGGTTGTGGTGAGTTGTTGAGTGTTGATGGTGATACCGCAGCGCAATTCCTGGCTATAGGCAAATGCAACGCTAAAGGTAAAAACGATAAATAAAAGTAGGCTACGCATACAGTAATTTGCTTATGTATCCCGCGATATCCACGGCAACTTCCAGCTTAGTCTTTAACTCAAATGTAGAAATATTATTATGCCTGTCCAATATCGTTATCTTGTTGGTATCAAATCCGAAGCCGGCGCCCGCATCTGCCAGCGTATTCATTACGATGAGATCGAGATTTTTTTCTTGTAACTTTTTCTGTGCATTGGCAATGGCGTCATTTGTTTCCAATGCAAAACCGACCACGCATTGATGTTTCTTTTTGCGTGCACTCAATGTTGCCAAAATATCTGTTGTCTTTTTTAAAGTAATTTGCAGTGTATCGGTATCCGGCGACTTTTTTATTTTATAGGCAGCCACATCTGCAGGAGTGAAATCCGCTACGGCGGCGGCGGCGATAAATATATCGCAGTGTTCAAAGATATCGGCGCTTGCCGCAAACATTTGCGCAGCCGATTCCACGGCAATCGTTTTGACGGAAGGGGGTAAATCCGGAATTGTCACCGGGCCATGTACAACGGTAACATCTGCGCCGCAGGCGCTGAATGTTTCCGCTAATGCAAAGCCCATTTTCCCGCTCGACAAGTTGCCGATAAATCGCACGGGGTCTATTTTTTCATGTGTAGGTCCGGCGGTAATCAGAATTTTTTTACCGGCAAAGGAAGGCAGCGTTTTGGCAATAAAGTGTTGTGTCAGGGTTTGAAGAATGGTTTCCGGTTCGGCCATTCGGCCCTTGCCGTGCAGTCCGCTCGCCAAAGCGCCAGTTCCCGGTTCAACGATGCCGATATTTTGCACAGTCAGCGTTTTTATATTCGATTGGGTTGCGGGATGCTGCCACATGTCCAGGTCCATGGCCGGTGCAATAATAACCGGGCATTTAGCCGAGAGATACGCCGCCAATAACAGGTTGTCGCATATTCCGCTCGCCATTTTTGCGATGGTATTGGCGGTGGCAGGCGCTATCAGCATTATGTCTGCCCACATGCCCAGTTCCACGTGATTAAACCATTCGCCGGATTGGGGATTAAATAAATCGGTACCTACGGGGTGATTGGATAATGCCGAAAAAGTAAGTGGCCCGACAAATGCCGTGGCGCCTCCCGTCATGACCACCCGCACATCGGCGCCTTCTTTAATTAAACTCCGGAGCAGGAAGACACTTTTATATGCGGCAATCCCACCGCACACTCCCAGCAGGATGTGTTTGCCTTCCAACTGCATTATTCTCCGTTATCTGCAATTTTATCTGCCTCTCGGTAGTAGGTGTCGCCTTCCAGGAATTCGTTTAAAGCCATGAGCGTCGCCTTTGGCAGTTTCTCGTAATACTTGGATATTTCAATCTGTTCCCGGTTTTCAAACACCTCCTCCAGGTTGTCCTGGTGCGTTGAAAATTCATCCAGTTTTTCCTGTAACTCGGCGAGGATATTTGCCTTTATCTGCACAGCTCTCTTGGAAATGATATATATGGATTTATATATATTGCCGGTTGGATTTTCAATGAGCTGCAGGTTTTGGACCTCGGCGGACGTCGGTTGATTCGGGTTGATTTTTTTAAGATTGTTCATCGCAGTTATAATTAATTTTTTCTTGTTCTGATTTTTGTTTTAGTGTAGTGCTGCGGTCGTACAGGCTCCTGGCCGTTTCCAGCAAGTCGCTTTCCGGATACCGGTTTTCAAAATCTTTAAATGCCTGTATGGCCATATCGTACCGCTCCGGCTTTTTGCAAACGACGCTGAGCCCGGCGTAATTGAAATAGCAGCGGATTATTTGCAGCGATACATCCTCGGCTTTTTCCGTTTCGGGAAATTCCTTCAGCAGGTTTTCGAATGTGGTAGCCGCAGCCAGATAGTTTTCGGTGTTGTAATACAACTCACCGGACTTAAACATTTTATATTCCAGTTTTGAACGCAGCTCGTCCATTAAATTATTGGCTTCGGCAATGCGGTCGCTCTTTTTATATGTATCGGCAAAAAACTGGAATTCGGACAATGCCTTATACGTGGTAGTTTGATCCAATTCATACCGCGGCGAGGCCTTATACAGGCTATAGGCATTCATGTACAGGCACTCTTCGGCACGATAGGATTTCGGAAAGGTGGAAAAGAAGGTCTTAAATAAGGCCGACGACACCAAAAACTGGCTTTGGCCATAATAACTGTAAGCGATGTAATACCGGATTTCCTCCTCCTTGGGCGTTCCGAGATTCACTGTCAGCAATTGGTCGAGCAGAGGCAACGCCTTGGCATAATTTCCCTCATTGTAATACTGCTTCGCCATTTTGTCTTTTAACTCAAAGTCGCCGCTTTTCAATAATTTATCGTAATTGCTGCAGGAACTGAGCGCCACAAACAGAATGGAGATGGCGGCTATATTGAAAATCCCGGCTGACATAAGAGGCGCAAAGTTAATCAAATAAGCAACAACGGACAATTGGAGGCCTTTAGTACCCCGGATTAAAATCAAATTTTAACCTAAATATTATCTAAACTATCTTTGCCGGACAAAATCAAATCGTTCTAATGGATATTTTCGAAAAGTTACGCAAGGATCTGGGGCCACTTGGCAAGTGGAGCCATCAAGGTCACGGATATATGATGTTCCCCAAACTGGAAGGCGAAATCAGCAATCACATGCGGTTTAACGGAAAGGAGCATATTGTGTGGAGCCTCAACAATTACCTCGGCCTTGCCAATCATCCCGAAGTGCGGAAAGTGGATGCCGAAGCGTCGGCAAAATACGGGCTCGCCCTTCCGATGGGCGCCAGGATGATGAGCGGTAACAGCGACTTTCACGAGCAGTTGGAAAAAGAACTTTCTGAATTTGTGGGCAAGGAGGATACCTTCCTGCTGAACTACGGCTATCAGGGTATCATGTCGGTAATTGATTGCATTTGCGGACGGCACGATGTAATCGTGTACGACAGCGAGTGCCATGCGAGTATCATTGACGGCGTGCGCCTGCACCAGGGCAAGCGATTCGTATATAAACACAATGAACTGGACAATCTGGAGGTACAGCTCACACGTGCGGTGGAATTAGTAAAAGGCACTCCGGGCGGCGTATTGGTAATCACCGAGGGTGTTTTCGGCATGAGCGGCGACCAGGGCAAGTTGAAAGAAATTGTCGCCTTGAAGGAAAAATTCCCGTTCCGCCTGTTGGTGGACGATGCGCACGGCTTTGGCACTATGGGAAAAACGGGCGCCGGCTGCGGCGAACATCAGGGCTGCCAGGACGGCATCGACCTGTATTTTTCCACTTTTGCAAAATCTATGGCCAGTATCGGCGCATTTATCTCCGGCGATAAGGATATCATCTGGAATCTACGCTATAATATCCGCTCGCAGATTTTCGCCAAATCCTTGCCCATGCCATTGGTGATCGGCAATTTAAAAAGGCTGGAGCTGCTTCGCACCAAGCCGGAACTGAAAGAAACGCTCTGGAGAAATGTGCGCATGATTCAAAACGGCTTCCGCGAAAGGGGCTTTAACCTCGGCAATACCGACTCGCCGGTGACGCCTGTTTTCCTGCAGGTGTCGATCCCCGAGACGATTAAACTGGTGATGGATCTGCGGGAGAACTACGGAATCTTCTGCTCGGCCGTAACCTACCCGGTAATTCCCAAGGGTATGTTATTGTTGCGCATCATCCCAACGGCGGCGCATACCGAAGAAGACATCCGCAAAACACTGGATGCTTTTACAGAAATTCGCAGTAAATTGCAATCGGGTTTCTATGTGAAAAACCTGGAAACGGCTGTTTAATTTCAATACCCCGCCACGGTAAAGAAATTAAATTATTTTTTCACTGCTTATTGCAAAACGTATGGAGGAGAAGTTTACACATTTAAAGTCCATTATTGCCATACTGGAAACAGATATGGAAAAATTTGTTCACAAGGGAAACAAATCCGCCGGTATCCGGCTTCGAAAAAACCTGCAGGAAATGCGTGAAATAGCCGCAGATTTACGCAAAGACATCTTGGCCGCCCGCAATCATACCAAGCTGAAAGTTTAAACGGTTCTGTGCAGTTGTTTTACAGCATGTTGAATTTTTGAATCTAAAGCTTCGCTAACATTCCACAGCGGCAGGCGCAAATGGTCGCCGCAAATGCCGCCGTGCTTTAATGCCGATTTAATACCTCCCGGGTTGCCTTCCTTGAAAATTAATTCCATCAGGTCGAGCAATTTGTAATGTAAGCTGCTCGCTTGGGAAAAATCGCCGGCGAGGCCGAGGCGCACCATCTCCGAAAAATCTGCTGAGGCGTAATTTGCCACGACACTGATGACACCTTGCATTCCGAATGCGAGCATCGGCAGCGTGAAAATATCGTCGCCTGATACCACCAGGAAATTGGGGTCGGCGCCTTGTATGATGTGCATGCACTGCACGAAATTGCCCGAAGCCTCCTTAATAGCTACCACATGGCGGGCGTCTGCTGCAATGCGCAGCGTAGTCTGCGCTTCGATATTGGAACTGGTCCTGCCTGGGACGTTATACAGGATGATGGGTACCGGGCTGACGGCGTCAATGGCCATATAGTGCCGGTAAATGCCCTCCTGGGTGGGCTTGTTGTAATAGGGGGATGCCGAGAGTAATGCATCTACACCCTTAAAGTGATACCTGCCGATGGATTCCTGCAATGCCTGCGTATTATTGCCGCCAAAGCCCGCCACCACAGGGATTCTGCTGTTGACGGTTTTAACCGTAAAATCAATAATTGCAAACCGCTCTTTTTCCGAAAGAGTCGCCGCTTCGCCGGTGGTTCCCATGCTCACTACAAATTCCACCTTGCCCTCAATGACGTGGTGAATCAATGCTTCAAGCCCTTGCCAGTCAATAGCGCCTTCGGAAGTAAACGGAGTTACCAGCGCCACGCCGGTGCCGGTAAACTTTGATATTGTCTCTTTTGAATAGGAATGCATCGTTAATGTTTTAAAAGTTTTAAATAGTGTTCCACCTGGTCCAGATAGTTAAACGCATCGGCATGCGCATCCATGTGCAACATAAAGTCGTAACAATAGGTTTTGTTTTCAGCATAGACGCCAATGCGCAATTTTGCATTGGAAAAAGCGGAAATAAATTCCAGTGGCCGGATACTCACCAGGCTGGTATTAATTACGATATCAAAATCTTTTTCGATAAATTCTTTAATGGACTTCATGCCGGGGATCCCTGCCCAACTCAGGTCTTTTTTGGTAATCCATTTAATCTGCTCTTCTTCAAACGGGGGCAATTTTTTCACATAGCCAATCATCTCAATTTTTTTGCCCTCGGCGGTATAGTTGTATAACCTGTTCAGCAACAGGCGCAACTGCACAGGGTCTGAACCGTCGAGTAAAAATCCGATTGTCTTCACTTCCTGCCACGACAGCGTCTGGCGCTGGCGGGTATGGGCATATTTTTTTGAATGGAAAACTCGTTGAAATACTTTGTTCTTAATAGCAGTAAACATGAGATACAGCATCAAACCGTTTGCTTACTTAACACCTCCTCGTACATACCCATGGCAGAGAATTTTTCGATGCGCTGTTGAATGCGGTCCTCCGGGGCTATTTGTTGCAGATCCTTGATATTGGCCAGAATTTGCTTTTTCAAGATTGCCGCCATGCCTTCCGGATCGGAATGAGCGCCTCCCAACGGTTCTTTGATGATGCCGTCTATCAGTTTGTTGTGATAATTATCTTCTGCCGTAAGTTTTAAATTTTCAGCCGCCGCCTCTTTGTAGTTCCAGCTTCTCCAGAGAATGGATGAACAGCTCTCGGGTGAAATAACGCTGTACCAGGTGTTTTCGAGCATCAGCACTTTGTCGCCGACGCCAATTCCCAGGGCGCCGCCGGAAGCTCCTTCGCCGATGATCAGGCAGATTACCGGCACCTTGAGCAATACCATTTCATAGATATTGCGGGCGATAGCCTCGGCCTGTCCCCGCTCCTCGGCTTCCAGACCGGGGTATGCCCCCGGCGTATCGATGAAAGTGACGATGGGCTTGTTAAATTTTTCGGCTAATTTCATCAGGCGCAGCGCTTTTCTGTATCCCTCGGGGTTCGGCATACCGAAATTCCGGTATTGACGCATTTTAGTATTGATACCTTTCTGATGCCCGATAAACATGACCGACTGCCCGGCGAGGATACCGAAACAGCCCACGATGGCCTTGTCGTCACCCACGTTTCTGTCGCCGTGCAATTCGGTAAACGACTCGCACATCGCCTCGATATAATACATGGAGTACGGCCGTTCGGGATGCCTGGACAACTGCACTTTCTGCCACCCGTTCAGGTTGGAGTAAATCTCCTTTTTCAGGGCGTTGATTTTCTCAATAAGGATCGCTTCAGGCTGGGAAATGTCGGTCTTGGATTTGGCGCCAACGGCACGCAACTTCTCTAATTCTTCGTTTAAATCCGCTATGGGTTGTTCAAAATCGAGATAAATCATTTTTGAATCTTTTCACAAACTTACACATTAAGCCACATAATAGGGGAGACCGGCAATTTTTACACTTACTATTACCGTTTGCAAAAAGGCTTTATATTTGCAACGCTTTTTGAAGCAGGGAGCGGTAGTTCAGTTGGTTAGAATACGTGCCTGTCACGCACGGGGTCGCGGGTTCGAGTCCCGTCCG
>CAZBHH010000027.1:0-33404 GCA_964492065.1 uncultured Chitinophagales bacterium
GATACATACACATTTACCAAACCGCTGGTGATTGCAAAGGACTAATTTGACTTAAATAATAATAAGGAGGGGCTATTCGTAGCTCCTCTTTTTTGTTACATAGAATTGTAAATAAAGCGCCCGGATGTTGATAATGCTTCCGCAATAATAAGTGTTTGTGTAACTTTATTGGCAAATTCAGCCATAATTGAACAACTATGAAAAAACGAATACTCCGTTTATTAATCGGAATAGGAATAATTTGCCTGTCTGCAAATCCGATTTACGCTCAATATTGTGTTCCTGATTATACCTATGGACCAATTTACGGCGATTATTGCGATGGTGTAGAGTTAGACGCAATAAGTTACTTTTCGGGAGAGGGTGATGAATACAATGATTATACAGCATACTCCACACTACTGATTCCGGGAGTATCTTATACGCTGACCGTTTATAATAACCCTTCGATAACCGAATACTATGCCGCATGGATAGACTGGAATCAAAACGGTACATTTATTTCAACTGAGAAATTGGGATCGGATGTAATTGTGTCGGGCGGCGGAACAGGAACATTTACATTCACGGTTCCATTGGATGCCGTACCAGGTACTACGAGAATGCGCATCAGGGCTGTTTATTATCCCCCCGGGTCGATAAGCGCATGTGGAACATATTCTTATGGCGAAACCGAAGACTATACGATATTTATACCGGCCGAGACCGATTATGATGCCGGCGTCACCGCCATTAATAATCTGGTAACGGCATGTGGTTGGGGTGAGGAACCCATCAGTGTGAATATTACAAATATCGGACTGCAGGATATTTCAGATTTTGACGTAGCCTATCAGGTGATTGATCCCGTAACAGGTCCGGGAACCCCGGTTGTAGAGCCCTATACCGGAGATACTATTTCATCGTATGAAACCGCTGAATTTACATTTACCACTTTGGCCGATTTGACAAATACGGGGGATTATACGGTTATCGCCTGGACTGAAATGGCCCTGGATACATTCCCGGCGGATGATACCTCGGATGTTGAATTTACAAACATTCCGGTTATAACCACTTATCCCTACTATGAAGATTTTGAAGACGGCGCCAGCGGATGGATTTCCTATGGCGTCAGCAGTTCATGGGAACTCGGTTCACCCACAGGCTCGCCTATTTCAGGCGCCCCGCCGGAAACACCCGATAGCGAAAATTCTTGGGATACAAACCTGGACGGCAATTACAATACTTATGAAACATCCTATGTGGAAAGCCCCTGCCTGGATTTTACGGATCTTATTCTCCCCTACATTGAATTCGATATCTGGTGGGAGACTTATGAATTCAATGACGGAGGGCAATTGGAATATTCAACCGATGCCGGAGCGACATGGACTCTATTAGGTGAGATAGGTTCCGGAGAGAACTGGTATACTTCCTACGGCTATTCTTTAGGTTACGTCCCGGCTACGGGGTCTTATGAACACGGCTGGGTTGGTTCCGGAGGAGGTTGGAAGAAAGCTTTTCACGATATCAGTTTTTTAGCCGGCGAATCCTCCGTGAAGTTTCGATTTAAATTTGCGAGTTCATATTGGGGATACTACGATGGAATCGCCTTCGACAATATCAATATACAGGATCCTTTCCCCGAAGATATCGGTGTGTCAGCTTTGATCTCTCCGCTTTCTGCTGTTGAGCTCACATCTTCTGAAATAGTTTGCGTGGATGTTACCAATTTTGGTACCAACACACAAACCAGTTTTGATGTAAACTTTTCCATTGACGGCAGCCCGGTAGTTACCGAAACCTATTCCGGTGAATTACTGCCTGGCGAAACAGAGACTTTCTGTTTTGTCAGTACACTTGATCTGAGTGTGGACGGCACTTATAATTTCTGTGCCTGGACATCCTTACCCGGCGATGAAGATTTAACAAATGACACATTGTGTACCGAGATAAAAAATCTCACCCCGATTAGCGGCACCAATGCATATTATATTCACCTTTCTACCGAAGATCCATTTTCCTCCAGCGATAATGTCGATAAAATGGATGAAGTGTTTGGAGAAGGCGGATGGACAGAAGAATTCTTTGACACTTTGGACCCCGACTCCATCTTTAATGTATCTACGTGTTTTGTGTATCTGGAAGGAGGCGCCTATACGTCAAATGAATTCAAACTTTTTTTGACGAACAATTTGCCTGACATTGAAAACTGGGTTGCCTCCGGGGGAAATCTGATGTTAAATGCAGCGCCTTACGAGGGCAGTAATATTAACCTGGGCTTTGAAGGTACTACATTAGTATATCCCAGCTATGTTTATACTGCGGAGCAATCGACGGAATTCGCCATTTTTGATGGCCCTCACCTGCCCGTAGGTTCTGTTTACTACGGATGGTGGTATAATTTTGCGCATGCGAAAATTACGGGTACCGGTCTTACTAAACTCATTGAAGATTATTACACACCTTCAACTGCTGTCCTTTCATTTAAGGAATGGGGAAGCGGAATGGTGTTATTCGGCGGTATGACACCGGCCGAATATTCAACGCCGGAGGATGAGGTTGCCAATCTCAGAATGAACATGTTTGAATTTATGAAGTATTGTTCTCCCGTAGATATCGGTGTCAGCAGCCTGGTATCTCCACCTGACGGATGCGGGCTGGATTCTACTGAGACCATAATAATAGAAGTTGAAAATTTCGGACCGACATCCGTCTCCAGCTTCCCGGTAAAATACACATTGGATGGAGGCCCTGAGGTGAGTGAAATTGCTACTGTGGTGGCAGAAACCGGTTCTACTGTTTTATACAGTTTTACGGCGACCGGCGATTTTGCTGCGGTAGGTACGCATGAGTTAATCGTCTGGACAGATGTGTATGTGGATGAAGATCATTCCAATGACACTTTAACACTGAATATTGAAACAATGGAAGCGCCGATAGTGGATTTAGGCAATGACACCACCGTGTGTGATCTGCTGACATTAGACGCCGAAAATTCAGGTATGATTTATCTGTGGAGTAATGGCGAGACCACCCAAACGATTGATGTTACCGAACCCGGCACTTTCATCGCCTATGTAACACACCCGGTAACCGGATGTATTAAATCCGATACTATCAATGTTGACCTGGTTTATACGCCGGCGGCGAGTTTTACCTACGTCGATGATGGCAGCACTATTACCTTCACCAACACCAGTACGCCGGGCGCCATTTATACGTGGTATTTTGGCGACGGCACCTTTACAAATGAGTTTTCACCTACCCACACTTATGCAGACGGTTCCTACACCGTTGCATTGGTTGCAGAAAACAATTGCGGAGAGGATTATTTCTATGTAGTAATTTCTTTTGAAGGTGGGAATGTCACTGCTATTGCAGATCCCGAGCTGTCTGACCTGGCCTTGTTATATCCGAATCCCACTTCGGGTAATGTAACTTTGGATATGCATTTTGACAAATGGTATAATGTCACCTATGAGATTTACAACAGTGTCGGCGTCTTAGTCAGCGCCGAAAATCTCGGTGTGCTCATGCAGCAAAGACACACATTGGAAACATCCGGTTTGCCGGGAGGCACCTATACAATCCGGGTATATGCAGATGAGCAATCATTTACCAAATCGCTGGTTATTATTAAGTAACCCGAAGTATATACTATTACAAAAGGGCGGTAAGATTACCGCCCTTTTGTATTGATTACCTTACAAATCGGACATTGCTCAGGCTTATGCCCGCGGGCGGGGCAATACGCCCTTCCGAAGTAGATGATTTGCAGATGTATTTTATTCCATTGCGATTGCGGAAAATTTTTTTTTAAATCCGCTTCTGTCTGCATTACCGATTTTCCATTACTTAAACCCCAGCGGTACGCCAATCTGTGAATATGTGTATCCACCGGGAAAGCGGGAAACCCAAATGCCTGCGACATAACCACGCTGGCCGTTTTGTGCCCAACTCCGGGCAGCGCTTCCAGCGCTTCAAAAGTGTTCGGAACATTTCCATGGTACTCTTTTACCAGAATTTCCGAAAGCCCATGTATCGCCTTTGCTTTAGTGGCGCTGAGGCCGCATGGTTTAATAATCTGCCCGATAGTGTCTATAGTTAACCGGCTCATTTCAAAAGGTGTAGAAGCCCTGGCAAACAACTCCGGCGTAACCTGGTTCACACGCAAATCGGTACATTGTGCCGACAGCACCACGGAGACTAGCAAGGTGTAAGGGTCAGAATGATGCAGGGGAATTTCCGGGTATGGAAACAATTTATCTAAAATCCCGGTTATAAAAAGAGCTTTTTCCTTTCTGTTCATATATCACAATACACTTAAAGGCGTTATAACGAAATGTGTAAAAATAATACGGTTTTCAATCAGGCTGTTGAAAAACTGCATCCCGATGAATATAAGCCTCTAATTTTGTATATGAATTATTAATAATATTAAATGACTTTCAAGCCACTGTATTTATTGTTTTTTGCCCTGCTGCAGGTATCCGTGTTTTCACAGGTGCAATGGGCCAACCGGGTGCTCTCCTTTTCCTCTCAGAAAGGCAATCAGTCCTATAGCGCAAAGCAGGTATTGGGCCCGCCTTCCAAATTGCCCGCTTTGGGAGATTGCGGATGTGCGTGGACGGCTTCCAAACCCGAAAGTTTTGAAGAGGAATTTGTAAGGGTAAAATTTGAAAATAAAACCAGAGTACAGCAAATTTTCATTTCCGAAAATTACAATGCCGGCTCAATTAAGGAAATTTATTTATACGACCAGTACAATTTACCGCATCTGGTATATCAACGCAGTGAGATAACCCCGGAATACGGCAGATTGTTTTCTGTCACATTCCCGTTAACGGCATTTGAAACCGATGACCTGAAACTCGTATTGGATACCGAGAGTATATGGGGCGAAAATCAAATTGATGCCATCGGAATTTCACACGATATAGTCGCACTGAATTACGATTATATACCCGAAAATAAAACGATTGAATTTACCGGTAAGGCAGTAAATATGGGCGATAGGATAAATTCGCAGGGAAGCGAGGTTTGTCCATTAATCAGCCCGGACGGCAGCCGGTTGTACTACACGAGAAAAGACCACCCCGATAATACGGGTTATGTGATGAATGATGACATCTGGTATTCAGAACTGAATGAAGACAGTTGGTCCATCCCGCAAAATATCGGTGAGCCCTTAAACAACGAAACAAACAATTATGTGGTAGGAATATCCGCCGACGGCAGTATGCTCACCTTGGCAAATACCTATACGCCGGGCGGCGATTCAAAAATTGGCATCTCACAATCTTGGTCACACGGCGATTACTGGAATTACCCGGTTAACCTCGCTACACCGGGATTGCTCTCTTACAATCCTTATGTAGAGTATTTTATGGATCAAAGTCGCAGTTACCTGCTGGTTGCTCTTGAAAAAGCCGAAGGCTATGGATTAAAGGATATATACGTTTCTTTTACCGAAAACCAGATTTTCTGGACGGTCCCGTTAAATCTGGGCCCGGTAATAAATACGGCAGGTATTGAAATGTCGCCGTTTCTGTCGCCCGACGGAACCAAATTGTACTTTGCATCCAATGGGCTGCCGGGATATGGCGAAATGGATATTTACGTGTCGCATCGCCTCGACGATACCTGGACAAACTGGTCTGCACCGGAGAACCTGGGAGCTGCTGTGAACAGCGATGGATTTGATGCGTATTTTTCATATTCCGACAGCAGCAGGTATGCGTATTTTACTTCGACCCGCGAAAATTATTTCAACCCGGACATCTTCAGAATTCCGATTAAGCCCATTGATACACACACCCCGGAGGAAATTGTCGCTGAATTGCCAAATGATATCACTGCGGTCAATGAAGAAATTCCCGAATTGAACCCTGCCGGAGATTTGGTTCTCAACAACGATATATTATTGTTCGGAACAGTGTACGATGCAGTGACCAATACAAAAATTGATGCCGAGGTTATTTTTATGCTGAACGATTATATCTCCGAACCCGAATCGGTACAAACACTAAATAAAAATTATCAGAAGAAGGTAACCGGCAATCTGAATTATAAAATTGTGATATTAAAAGAGGGATATTTCTATCACGAAGAAATTATTGCGGTAACCGATGCCAATGCTAAAAATGTCAAACGCATTGACTTTAAACTGGAGCCCATTATTTCCGGTGAGAAATTTATTTTGGACAATATGTATTTCAATGCCAACAGCGCCACATTGAAATCCGCATCCTTTGCACAATTGGATATACTTTACGATTTCCTCGTCAAAAACAGCGACGTGCGGGTAGAAGTCGGCGGCCATACCAACGGATTATGCGATGAAGATTTTTGTATGAACCTGAGCATGGAGAGAGCCAAATCCGTAATTGAATACCTGGTTGGGAAAGGTATAGACCGCTCCAGGATGATTGCAAAGGGCTATGGAAAAAAATATCCGATTGCATCTAACGATACTCCGGAAGGAAGAAAAAAGAACCAGCGTGTTGAGATTACCATCCTCTAAATATGATACATGTACAAGCGGATAGTTTTAGGATGCATAGTATTGTTGCATTGTTGCGTTCTACCTGTATTCGCACAAAATGATATCCGCTGGGCCGACAGGGTAATTGATTTTTCATCGCAGCGCAGCGAAAAACTCTTTTCCGCCCAACAAATACCGGGCAAACCGAATACGGTTCCCGCTTATGGCTTTTCCACCTGCGCATGGATGCCGGGCGATGGGGATGAAAACCCGTTTGTCGTCGTCGAATTTGAAAATGCCGTAGTTGATGCAAAACAAATTATCGTTATCCAGAATATTTATTCGGGAGTTATTACAAAGGTTTTTGCAATAGATACAAATAATAATTCCACGCAGGTATTTCAAATTCCCCTGAATACCAAACCCGAAAAGGGCGGATCAGTGTTTACCCATAACTTCATGTTGCAAAACCCCGTTAAATCGTTACGCATAGAGTGCATTGCAAACAGCGACCAAATACCTTATGCCATCGACGCAATCGGACTGGCAACATCGCCCGAACCTGTGATGCTCCATATAAATACCGCAATTGAAAATTTCAATGATACGCCTGAACACCTGGGACCGAACATCAATTCGAGCGCAGATGAAGTGACACCCGTTATCTCGCCCGATGGTACAACCCTGTATTTCGACCGCAAGCATCACCCGGAAAATACGGGAGCGGCGAAAAACGACGATATCTGGTATTCCGAATTGGATTATAAATTCGAATGGATGCCGGCCAGAAATATCGGGCCGCCATTAAATAATGCAAATCACAATTATTTGTGTTCAATATCCTCAGACGGCAAGCGTATCGTTTTGGGAAATTCGTATGGCAACAACACACCCGGGAAACCCGGAATATCCATTTCTCGAAAGGTAGATGAATCGTGGGAAAACCCGGTGGATCTTATCATCGATAATTTTGAAAACAAAAACGAATACAATGAATTCTGTATGTCTGCAGATGGCAATGTATTGATAATGTCGATTGAGACCGATGCCACATATGGACTTAAGGATATATACGTGAGCTTTCTGCGCAAAGAAAATACCTGGTCAGAACCTATTAACATCGGCAATACTATCAACACCGCCGGCAACGAAATGAGTCCTTACCTCGCTGCCGATAACATCACCATGTATTTTTCAAGTAACGGCTGGCCGGGATATGGCGGTCAGGATATCTTTATGACAAAGCGCCTTGACGACAGTTGGCTGCATTGGAGCGAACCGGTGAATATTGGACCGGTAATCAATACCGGCGGATGGGATGCGTATTACACGGTGGATGCGCAGGGCACATTTGCCTACTTCAGCTCTAATATAAATACCCCGGGCGACCTGGACATATTCCGCATTCGATTACCGGAAGTATTAAAGCCCGAACCCATGCTGCTTTTTAGCGGTCGGATTTACAACAAAGCCACCGGCGAAGCGGTCTATGGTGAAGTATATTATGGCGCATTGGATGATATGGGCAGTTCGGGTTTTTCAATAGCTCAGCCCAATTCAGATTTCGGGATGTACCTGCTAAAAGGTAACCGATATTTTATATCCGTATCTGCTGAAGGTTTTTTCGGTCAGCGGGCGGAACTCGATCTCACCAATGCCCAAACGCTGACGGAATTGAAAAATAATTTTTATCTTATTCCTAAGGCGGAAGGTGCAATTATCGAATTAAATAATATAGAATTCAATGCAAACAGCGCTATCCTGGATGCCATTTCCTACACCGAGTTATCAAAGGTGTTGGAATTTTTAAATGACAATCCCGGTATTCACATTGAAATACGAGGACATACCAATGGAATGTGCGAGGAGCATTTTTGCAATGCACTTTCCGAGCGCAGGGCGCAAGCGGTAGCCCAATACCTGATTGACAACGGAATCAGTGCAGACAGGGTTACATTCAAGGGTTACGGCAAACAATTTCCCATAGCGGATAACACCACTGCCGAAGGGCGTCAAAAAAATCAGCGGGTGGAATTTATGATTACCGAATTATAAAAATCCCTTCAAAAATCCACTCCTGCCACTCCCCGCCTTGAATTATTAATTTTATCTTAGCCCCAAACAAATGCATTATGTCGAAATTAGCAGAGCGCATTGAACGCATGGATGAATCAGCAACCTTACGCATGGCCAAACTAAGCCGGGAATTGAAGGCAAAAGGGGTTGATATCATCGATTTGAGTTTAGGTGAACCCGATTTTGATACACCTGAACATATACGTGAATCTGCAATTAAAGCTATTGAAACAGGCTATAGTCACTATACACCGGTATCTGGTTATCTCGATGTACGGGAGGCGATAAGTAAAAAATTTGCCGACGAAAACAACTTACATTTTCAGCCCGACCAGATAGTGGTATCTACCGGTGCGAAGCAAAGTATCATGAATATTGTGTTATGCCTTGTCAACCCGGGAGATGAAGTGATTTTACCTGCGCCTTACTGGGTGAGCTACAAGGCGATGGTGCAAATGGCAGAAGGCGTTTGTGTTGTCGTCCCCACTACCATTGAGAGGGATTTTAAATTGAGCCCCGAACAGTTGGAAGCGGCAATCACACCAAAAACCAAGCTCCTAATTTTCAGTTCGCCGTGCAACCCCACCGGTACGGTATATAGCAGCGATGAATTAAAAGCGCTGGCGGATGTAATTGCAGCCCACGAGTCGGTGTATGTTATCAGCGACGAAATTTATGAGAAAATCAATTTCATGCGATCCCATGCGAGTATTGCATCGTTTGAAAACATTAAAGACAGGGTAATGGTGGTTAACGGATTATCAAAAGGGTATGCAATGACGGGATGGCGCTTGGGGTATATGGGAGGCCCGGCATTTATAGCCAAAGCGTGTGATAAGATACAGGGACAATTTACTTCGGCAACAAATAGTATCGGGCAGCGCAGTATCATCGCCGCATTGCAGGGAACACAACAGCCATCCGAAGCGATGAAAGACGCCTTTTTAAAACGGCGCAATCTCTGCCTGAGCTATCTCAAAAACATTGACGGATTAAAGTATAATATTCCACAAGGCGCATTTTATTTTTTCCCGGACGTAAGCAATTACTTCGGTAAATCGCACAACGGAAAGACTATACACAATGCCGATGATTTATGTATGTATTTATTGGATGAAGCACATGTTTCGCTGGTAACGGGCAGTGCATTTGGCGATGACAATTGTATTCGCATCAGCTATGCGACGAGCGAAGAAAACCTGGAAAAGGCAATGCAGCGCATTACCAAGGCGCTGGCACAATTATCCTGAAAAATAACGAAATTGGATATAACACAAACACTGTCAGACTTCGGAAAAGTAAAGGCGCTGATCATCGGCGATTCGATGCTGGACGTGTATATCTCCGGAAAAGTGGAACGCATTTCACCGGAGGCGCCTGTCCCCGTACTGCGTATCGGCGAGAAACAAAATCGACTGGGAGGAGCCGCTAATGTTGCGGCAAATATAAAATCACTGGGCGCCACACCTCTACTCGTAAGTATTACGGGTGAAGATAATGAAGCGGAAATTTTAAAAAGCCTGTTGGAAAGGGAATCTATTGAAAGCGATTTGCTCATCGCAGATCCGTCCCGGAAAACCACCTGTAAGACACGGGTGCTGGCAAGTAACCGGCAGATGATGCGCATGGATAGTGAAGATGTACATCCCATTGCCGGCGATATTGAAGATATAACACTGGAACGCATCAAATCCGTGATTGAAAATGATGTCCCCGGCGTTTGTATAATGCAGGATTACAATAAAGGTATGTTGAGTGAACGCATTATCCGGGAAGTAACTATGTTGTGTTTGCATCACAATATTCCCGTAGCCGTTGACCCCAAGAAACAAAATTTTTTCAACTACCAGTTGTGCACCCTCTTTAAGCCAAATTTGAGGGAGTTAAATGAAAACATGCAAATGGAATTGCATGCCGCAGATATACAGCAAATAGGTACGGCTATTGACATTTTGCAGCGACAGTTGCACAACGGCATTACGTTGGTCACCTTATCCGAACACGGGGTGTATTTAAAATCCGGCGATACGGTGGTTCACCTGCCGGCGCATATCCGGAATGTGGCCGATGTCTCCGGCGCAGGCGATACGGTGATCAGCGTTGCGGCGCTTTGCCTCGCCATAAAGACGCCGCTCGACACCTTAGCTGCCCTGTCTAACCTCGCGGGTGGTATCGTATGCGAATATCCGGGTGTGGTTTCTATTGATAAAGAAGTCCTGCTGCAGGAGGCCGTATCCATCTGATTACCCTTACCTGCACATCAGATGCCGGGCATTAGCCTTTAGACCGGATTGCCTCTACCGGATCCATTCTGGAAGCAGTTATTGCCGGGACAATCCCGGCAATAATTCCGATAATGGAAGCCAGTACAATGCCGAACATGATATTGCCGAATGAGAGTACAAATTTGAAATCAATCATATTGTTTGCCAGTATCGTCATTATCCAAACCAGTAACAGGCCGATGGCACAGCCGATACATGACAGCACTACGGATTCAAATAAAAACTCGTAGAGTATCAGGTAATTTTTAGCGCCGATTGATTTTTTAATGCCGATTACATGTGTGCGCTCTTTGACAGAGACAAACATGATATTGGCGATGCCGAAACCGCCCACCAGGCAACTGAAAAATCCGATGATAAACCCAACGGTGTTCACTACGCCGAAAATGGCGTCAAATGCATCTGCCGCAAGTGTCACTTCGTTAATTGCAAAGTCGTTTTCCTCCCTGGGGCTCAATTTGCGGTGGTTGCGCAACAGCGGAATAATATCGTCTTTTATCTGCCTGGCGGATATCCCCTCCAGCGGTTTCACTTCAATTATCGGATCAACAAATTGCATATCCATGATGCGCCGCACGTAATTATAGGTAATTAAAATATTGTTATCCTGGGAGAAATCGATAATGCTCTGCCCTTCCTTGGCGACGACGCCTACCACTTTCAGTTTATTCTCCAAGACCCAGATCATGCTGCCGGTAGGGTCCCGCAAATCGGGAAACAGGGTTTTGTAAGCATTATAACCCAAAATGGCAACGGGAGAACCGCTGGCACTTTCTAATTGGGTAAAAAACCTGCCGTGAACAAAATCCATGGAATAGATTTTATCGAAGTGTTCACTGACGGCATTTACCTGTCCGTTTTTAATAACATTATCTTCAAACTTCACCTCTTTGGAGTTGAAACCCGTCTCAATAGCAACCGCCTTCGCCGACAGGAGTTTTTCATTCAGCAATTTATATTCCTCGTATTTCATGGTAGGCCGTTTGATATACTCCCACCAGGCGTAATCTTCGCCGCTAAAAATCCATGGCCATCGCTGAATGTACAGGTTGTCCGAGCCCAGTTTTGCTACGCCGCTGTCGATATTCCGCTTCAGAGAATCCACGGCTGATAAAACCGTAATTATGCAAAATATCCCAATGGACACGCCCATAAGTGACAGGAATGTGCGCAACTTGTTATTTCTGAACTCCAGAAATACCTGCATTACCGTTTCGTGGATTGTCCTGAGAATTATAAACATAGCCTGTGTCAAATATAGATAGCCTTGTCCTACTATTTAGTTTAGGGATTGTTAAATTTGCAAACTCAAAAAAACGTACGTATGAAATTATCCAAGTTCAATTTTGAACTTCCCAAGGATTTGATAGCTCAAAAACCCGCTAAAGAACGTGAAGGCGCAAGATTGATGGTTGTACATCGTCACACCGGGAAAATTGAGCACAAGCAATTTAGAGATATCCTCACCTATTTTGACGAAGGCGATGTGATGGTATTAAATAACACCAAAGTGTTCAGCGCCCGCCTATACGGCCGAAAGGAAAAAACGGGTGCAAAGATTGAAGTGTTTATGCTCCGCGAACTGAACCGCGAGATGCACCTGTGGGATGTTTTGGTCGATCCCGCCCGAAAAATCCGGGTGGGCAACAAACTCTATTTCGGCGACGACGATATGCTGGTAGCTGAAGTAGTTGACAACACCACTTCCCGCGGCCGCACCATTCGCTTCCTGCACGACGGCACACCGGAAGAGCTGCGTGATATTATTGAAATTCTCGGCGAGACGCCGCTTCCTAAATACATTAAGCGCAAACCCGATACCGAAGACAAGGAGCGCTATCAAACCGTTTATGCCAAGTATGAAGGAGCAGTGGCGGCGCCTACAGCCGGTTTGCATTTCAGCAGGGAAATCCTGAAACGGCTGGAAATAAAGGGTATCAATTTCGCCGAAGTTACATTGCATATCGGGTTGGGAACATTTCGCTCTATCGATGTGGAAGATTTATCCAAACATAAAATGGATGCCGAATATATCAAGGTGGACAAGACCGCAGTGGATATCGTCAATAAGGGAATTTCGGAACATAAGCGCATCTGCGCCATCGGCACCACTTCCATGCGGGCAGTGGAAACGGCGGTCAGCGCCAATAAACAACTGAAAGCAGAAGAGGGCTGGACCAATTTATTTATCAATCCGCCCTATGAGTTTTCGATTTGCAATGCGATGTTGACAAATTTTCATCTGCCGAAGACCAGCCTGATAATTATGGTCGCCGCTTTTGCGGGGTACGATCTCACCATGGAAGCCTACAAAATAGCCATGAAAGAGAAATACCGGTTTTTCAGTTACGGCGATGCGATGCTGATAATATAAGAACAGATACTTAAAAAAAAAAGCCCATCTTGCGAGGGCTTTTTCATTCGGTTTAAACAATGTAATTTAATATTCTTCCTCATCGAAGAAGAAATCATCGTGAGTGGGGTAATCCGACCAGATATCCTCAATACCTTCAAAATACTCGCCTTCATCTTCCAGCTCCTGGAGATTTTCAATTACCTCAATGGGTGCGCCTGAGCGGATAGCGTAATCAATTAATTCATCTTTGGTAGCCGGCCATGGGGCTTCTTCTAAATGGGAGGCCAATTCAAGTGTCCAATACATACAAAAATGACGTTTAAATTTTGCGCAAAAATAATTTTTTTTAACTCACCCGCAATAGTTGTTGTTAAAACAATGTTGCTGATTTGTAAAAAGAAAAAATAATACCAAAGGTTGCATGGTATTTTGCCGGGAACCCGGAAAAATGAATGTGTCAGCCCCTGGGGCGCCAGGCTGTTTCATGCACCTGCAGAACATGTGCATTCCAGCGGCTCAGCATGAAGAAGTAATCGCTCAACCTGTTTAAATACTTTATTATATCAGGGTTCACACTTTCATTTTCAGCTAATTGAGAAACGATACGCTCAGCCCTGCGACATACCACTCTCGCCAGGTGGCTAAAGGAAACAGCAGGGTGTCCTCCCGGTAGAATAAAATTTTTCAACGGTGGCAGAGCTGCATCCATGACGTCAATTTCCCTTTCGAGCAGTTCAATATCTTCATTGCTCAACTGGGGTAACGCCATCCGGTTTTTATGCGGATCGGCTGCGAGATTGCTGCCGGTGATGAATAATCTGTCCTGGATAGTTCTCAAAACTTCTATTTCGCGGTCTGTTTTCAACTGATCTATTAATAATCCGATAACGACATTCAGTTCATCCACCATGCCGTAGGCTTCAACTCGTAAATGGTGCTTTGGAACCCGTGTTCCGCCAATCAGTGATGTCTGTCCCGCATCGCCCTTTTTCGTGTAAATCTTCATGTTTTATTTGTGGATTGCAGTTTATCTATCAATGCTTTTGGGTCTAATTTGTTCGTGTTAATGGCATCATTTTCAATCATGCCGTCTCTCAGCCGGATGATGCGATGCGCATACCTGGCAATATCTTCTTCATGGGTAACCAGGATAACCGTATTTCCCTTTTTGTGAATATCCTCGAACAAATCCATTATTTCATAACTGGTCCGGGTATCTAAGTTTCCGGTTGGTTCGTCGGCCAAAATAATCGATGGATTATTCACCAGCGCCCTTGCCACCGCTACCCGCTGCCGTTCACCGCCCGAAAGCTCATTGGGCTTGTGCGTGAGCCGGTGGCTCAATCCAACCGCATTGAGCACCTCTATTGCCCTGGCCGTTCTCTTTGACTTTCCCTGTGCTGCATAAATGAGTGGGAGCGCCACATTTTCCACCGCACTCAACCGCGACATGAGATTGAATGTCTGGAATACAAAGCCGATTTCCTTATTGCGCACTTCGGCCAATTCATTTTCACTCATGGTGCTCACCAGCTTATTATTCAATGTGTAATTGCCCGAAGTGGGCTTGTCGAGGCATCCGACGAGGTTCATCAAGGTCGATTTGCCCGAACCCGAAGGGCCCATAATTGCGACGTATTCATTTTTTTGAATGGAAAGGCTCACCCCTTTCAACACTTCAATTTTCACTTTGCCCAAGTCGTAGGTCTTCCTGATATCCTCGAGCCGGATGATTTCCATACCCTATTGCTTTTTTAACACTTTCGGGATTTTAAAATAATCGCTGTCGGCCAGAGGCGCATTTTGCAAAGCCTGTTCTTTCGTTATTTCCATTGTTACCACATCTGCACGCAACCGGTTCTGAACAGGGTTAATATACACCAAAGGTTCGGTATCTTCAACCTGTAACTCTTTCAGCTTGTCAATAAAGGCAATCATATGTTCGAGATCCGTTGCAATCTGCCGTTCTTCTTCGGCATCAAATTGCAGTTTGGCCAGGTTGGAGAGCTTGTCAATTAATTTCTTATCGATATGCATATTGTTGTAAAGATAAAAAGAATGCAGGGGCCGTTAGTTAAACTCTGTTTAGAAAATCTGAAAATTGTTTCACCTTAAAACCGCAGGAGGGCAACACATTATTATCTTTGCCCCCTATGGAAATCGTTGTAAGCGGAACCAGGCCGACGGGAATACTGCATTTGGGCAATTATTTTGGTGCGGTGCGCAATTTTGTCCGGATCCAGGAGGATACAAATTTTAAAGGGTATTTTTTTATAGCCGATTACCATGCCCTCACTACCCACCATCAACCCCAAGAACTGCCAAACCTCGTAAAACAGACAATTGCCACCTATCTCGCCAGCGGGTTAGACCCTGAAAAAGTGACGCTGTATGTTCAGAGCCAACTGCCGCAAATCCCCGAATTATACCTGATATTAAACATGATTGCCTATAAAGGCGAACTGGAGAAGGTAGCCACATTTAAGGAGAAAATAAAGGTACATAAGGAGAATATTAATGCCGGGCTGCTCACCTACCCCGTGCTCATGGCCGCAGATATAATCATCCACCGTGCCCAAAAAGTACCGGTTGGAAAAGACCAGGAGCAACACCTGGAAATGACCCGCAACTTCGCCAAGCGGTTTAATTCAAAATACAATACCGAATTTTTCCCCGAACCGGTCGCTTTTAATTTTGATGAACAACTCACCAAAGTCCCCGGACTGGACGGCAGTACCAAAATGAGTAAAACGGGTAGCCCCAACAACGCCATTTTCATGAACGATACCGATGAGGTTATCCGCAAAAAAATAATGCGTGCCAAAACCGACAGCGGCCCCACTGAACCGTTCCAGGTGATGCCGCAGGAAATTCTCAATCTATTTGAATTGATGCGCATTGTGAGCAGCACAGCGTCAGTAATGCACTTCACCGACGCCTACAATAACTGCAATATCAAATACGGCGATATGAAACAACAACTCGCCGAAGACATCATCAAAGTAGTTGCGCCAATCCGTAAACGCATAGAAACCATTTTGGCGGATGAGGAATATTTAAAAAAGGTTGTTATTTTAGGCGGCGAAGCCGCAAGGGAAAACGCCGGTGCTACCATCAGAGAAGTGCGGCAATTAGTAGGATTAAATAATTTTTGACCAATGGCGAAAAAAAAGGAAGAAAAATTACCCGTTAAACATATTGCCGTTGCCGGTAATATCGGCGCCGGCAAAACCACGCTCGCCGGTCAACTCGCAAAGCATTTTGGCTGGGAAGCACACTATGAAGACGTCGAGAATAACCCCTATTTATACGACTTTTACCAGGATATGCCCCGCTGGGCTTTTAACCTGCAAATTTACTTTTTGAATAACCGGTTTAAACAAATCCTCGAAATCCAAAAGGGAGATAAAACGGTAATTCAGGACCGCACGATTTACGAGGATGCGCAAATATTTGCGCCTAACCTGCATGCGATGGGATTGATGAATTCCCGCGATTTTCAAAATTATTCCGAAATATTCAATACCCTCACTTCATTGATTGCCCCCCCGGATTTACTCATCTACCTGCGGGCGTCCATCCCCGCACTTGTAAATCAAATCCAAAAGCGGGGACGTGAGTACGAAGACAATCTGCGGCTGGACTATTTGCGCCGCTTAAATGAATATTACGAAGGCTGGATCAGTAAATACCGGCATGGCAAACTGCTTATCATAGATATAGAACACTGCAATTTTGCCGAGAACAAGGAAGACCTCGGAGAGGTAATTAACCGTGTAAACCGGGAGTTGTACGGCTTGTTTTAACAGCGCTAATATTTGTTTACCTCTTACCCCTGCACTTCAAATGCAATGTTTCTGCCGTAGCAACTAAGGCATCACATCAAAATAAATGCGACTTCCCATTAAAATAACCTGAGGTAACTGTTGCCATTCAATTATGTTTCGCCCGAACAGCACTGCGATTATCAAGCCGCCACGCTGTTTTGGCCTATACGTTTCAGCATTTTAATATGTGAACCTAAGGCCTGCCAGAAGGTATGAAACTCATGGTATGGAATGCCGTATTCCTGTGCCGTGGATTTTACGATGGGGGCAATGTCGCGGTAATGCACATGGCATATATTATGGAACAAATGGTGTTCAATCTGGTAATTGAGCCCGCCGATATACCAGCTCAGAATTCTGTTCTTCTTTGCAAAGTTGGCAGTAGTGTGCAATTGGTGGATTGCCCAGGAATTTTCAATTTCACCCTGTGCATTCTCCCTGGGATGTGTAGTGTGTTCTACCACATGCGCCAATTGAAAAATGGTCGTTAAAATAATACCCGCAACAAAATGCATGATTAAAAATCCGGCAATAATTGTCAATGCGCTGTACGGTGTTATCAGCAAGGGCAACCCGATACATACCGCGAAATAGAGCAATTTTGAAATGATCATATTGGTAAGCTCCCTGTTTAATTTACTTCCGTTACCTTCAATCATATCGTTCTTGTGATATTTCATTATTTGCCTGAAATCTTTAGTTAATGTCCATGAAAGTGTAGAGAGGCCGTAAAGCAAAAAGCCGTATATATGCTGATACTTATGAATCCCGCTCAATTTCCCGTACGGCGACAACCGCAGGATGGGCTTGTCGTGAATATCCTCATCCATGCCATAGACATTGGTATAGGTATGGTGCAGGATATTGTGTTGAATTTTCCAGTTAAACGTATTGGCGCCAAACAGGTACATCGAATGGCTCATCAGGGTATTCACAGTTTTATTATCCGCATACACGCCATGGGCGGCATCGTGCATGACGCTCATACCGCTGCCGGCCAATCCAATCCCCATTACTACCCAGCACAGTATAGTAGCCCAGGCAGGTAATATACCGGTGAGAATGATTACGAAGGGCAACAAGTACAAACTGAGCATGGCTATGGATTTAATGACCATGCGGTAATCCCCTGTTTTTTTTATTTTATTGGTTTCGAAATGCGCATTGATTCTTTTGCGGAGCACTTTGAAAAAATCGGAATCCGACCTGTCAACAAACTTTACTTTTCCTTGCATTACAATTTTTTAGCGGCGTAAAATTATACTTTAAAGTCCATGCCTTTAACTTAAACGGATAATTTTATACACTTGTGGATAATAATATCTTAAATGCGGGGTATTTTATTTGAGCCAGGTGAAGAATGGCGGTTATCCATCAATGGAACTCACGGCATTGGCGGCTTTCTTACGATCGTGTTCCTGTAAATGAATTTTTCTGAGCCGTATTGATTTCGGTGTCACCTCCACCAGTTCATCGGCCTGGATGTATTCCATAGCTTCTTCGAGCGTAAGCCTTCTGGGCGGTGTTAATTTCGCCTTCTCATCGCTGCCGCTGGCCCGCATATTCGTCAGTTTTTTCGTGCGGGTAACATTTATTACCAAGTCGTTGTCGCGGCTGTTCTCGCCTATCACCTGCCCCATATACACCTCTTCGCCCGGCCCGATAAAGAAAATACCCCTGTCCTGCAATTTATCCAATGCATAGGCAATGGACTCACCTGTTTCCAGAACGATTAACGTACCGTTTATCCGGCCTGTGATTTCACCTTTCCATGGTTCATAGGCTTTGAAACGGTGGTTCATAACAGCCTCGCCCTGGGTGAGGTTGAGTATTTGAGTTCTCAACCCCATCAACCCGCGGCTGGGGATATTAAACTCCAGGTGGATCATATCGCCTCTCGGCTCCATAATCACCATCTCTCCCCTGCGCTGGCTCACCGATTCGATGACCCTGCCCGCTGAGCTTTCTGTTGTATCAATTACCAGTTCTTCAATGGGTTCGCATTTGACGCCGTCGATATTTTTCAGGATCACTTTCGGCTGGCCCAACTGCAACTCATACCCTTCCCGCCGCATAGTCTCCACGAGGATAGACAGGTGCAGGATCCCCCTGCCAAACACCATAAAGGAATCCGGCGAGTCGGTATCCACTACCTTGAGTGCGAGATTTTTCTCAATTTCTTTATACAGGCGGTCACGCAAATGACGGCTGGTGACAAATTTGCCTTCCCTGCCAAAAAACGGTGAATCATTGCTGGTGAACAACATGCTGATGGTCGGTTCATCGATCGGGATAATAGGCAGGCCTTCCGGCAATTCGACATCGGCAATGGTGTCGCCGATCTCAAAACCCTCGATACCCGTGAGGGCGCAAATTTCGCCGCAGCCGGCCATTTCCGCTTTTACCTTGCCCAGGCCTTCAAATACAAACAACTCCTTTACCCTGCTTTTCTCAATGGATCCGTTGCGTTTTACCAGGCTAACGGGTTGGTTTGCCCTGAGCACACCGCGATGTATCCTGCCAATGGCTATCCGGCCGATGTAATTGCTGTAATCAATGCTCGTCACCTGCATTTGAATGGAACCTTCCCGCATTACCGGCGGCGGTATATGGGCGATGATTGTCTCCAGTAAATAACTGATATCTCCCGCCGGCTGCTTCCAGTCATCGCTCATCCAGTTGTGCTTTGCAGATCCATAGACGGTCGGGAAATCCAGTTGATCCTGTGTCGCCCCCAGGTTGAACATCAGGTCGAACATCGCTTCGTGAACTTCGTCCGGCCTGCAGTTTTCCTTATCTACTTTATTGATAACCACGATGGGTTTCAACCCCATACTCAGCGCCTTTTGCAGCACATACCGGGTCTGCGGCATCGGCCCTTCAAACGCATCCACCAACACAAGAGCTCCATCCGCCATATTCAGCACACGCTCCACTTCGCCGCCAAAATCGGCGTGGCCGGGCGTGTCAATAATATTTATCTTGACAGATTTATAGCGCACCGACACATTTTTCGAGAGGATGGTGATACCCCGTTCCCGCTCCAACTCGTTGTTGTCCAGGATTAATTCGCTGACTTCCTTTTGAAATAGCTGGCAGTGGTGCAGGATTTTATCTACCAGAGTGGTTTTACCGTGGTCCACATGGGCGATAATGGCAATATTTCTTATATCCATAAAAAGAGGCGCAAAATTACGGGATTTTGGTCGAAACTAAGCGGCAAAGACGAGATTAATTACCGCCCCGTAGTTATAAATCTGCAAACCGGCGCCGGACGCTATCCGTGTAGCGTTACAATCCGGCTACTGCCGTCGGCGCATACATCCATTGCGGACCCGGGTTGTTGATTCATCAGAGCGCAAAAGAAAAACCTGTCAGCATTGAATCATCGCTTCCCGGCGCTCACCCGCTGTTGCAGCATTGCCCGTTTTGCCGAATCATTGCAGTTAATGCCTAATAACTGCGATTATTTCCCGTGCCTGCCGTATGACAAACCATCGGGCCGGGTTGCAATACTTTGCCCTGGTGTATTTTTGCAATACATATTCCGGTTTATTGCTTACCGCATAGTGGAGTTCACTTGAAAAGTCAGTTGCGTTGAAACAAATAAAATTCTTACCGTTTTACCTCATTGCAATACTGCCATTCCCCGTTTTATACCTGCTTTCCGATTTCGCCTATCTCCTGTTTTATTACCTTGTGCGATATCGCAGAAAGGTGGTTGCAGAAAACCTAAAGAGTGCATTTCCGCATTTAAGCGCAGCGGAGCGCATTACAATCGAAAAAAAATTCTATAAACACTTTTGCGATCTCACATTCGAAACATTTAAAACTCTCACCATAAGCAAACGGGAAATTAAAAAGCGATTCCGGTTGCAGCAGACCGAATTGCTCGAACGATTTTACAAAGAGCGCAGGAGTGTAATTCTGTACACGGCACACGATGGCAACTGGGAATGGTTAGTCTTTTTACCTGTGCTCATATCGCATACCGCCGTTGCGCTGTACAAACCGCTTTCGAATAAGTACTACGATGCATTAATACACAAAATCCGCAGCCGGTTCGGCGTGTTGTGCATAGAGTCCGACCGCGGTTATAAAACGCTGTACCGCATGCAACAGGAACACATCATTTCTGCCAACTACATTATCGGCGACCAGCGGCCGGGGCCCGGCGCCCAACCCTACTTCACGATGTTTCTCAACCGCGAAACGGGGTTTCTTACGGGCGCCGAGCGGATAGCAAAAAAAACAAATCAACCACTGGTATTTCCATCCTACAAAAAATTGCGGAGAGGGTATTACGAAATTGAGTTTATTCTGATAGAGGAATTCCCGCAACAGACCACAGAAATGGAAATCACCGAAAAATTTGCCCGTACTCTCGAAACAAAAATCCGGAACAATCCCGAAATGTGGCTGTGGAGCCATAAGCGTTGGAAGCACAACAGCGCTCAATAATATTTCCCGGTATGCCATCGGTTAATGCGTTAATTTTATTTCATTAAATGCAAGGACTATGAACAATGAAAATAACACCGGCATCCGCCGTGGCCAGGACCAGTTGATTTCATTTTTATGGATACGCCGCAGCATCGGTTTACTGGGTTTTTTATTCCCCCTGTTGCTCATTGTGGGGGCTAATCTGTTCAGCAATTGCCATGGAGTGCTGAACTCCATCAGCGACTACTATCACACGAACATGCGGGATGTATTTTCAATTGTGATGGGGCTGCTGGCATTCGCATTATTTACTTACAGAGGCCCCGAAAAAATTGACGGCGTCATTGCAAATCTGACGGGTGTATGCGCCCTGCTCATCGTGTTTTTCAGCACTTCCGTCAATTCGGAAACAGCGGCTTGTGCCGCCTGTAATACCGTTACCTACAACACGGCACATTTAATTTTTGCAGTCGTATTCTTTCTGTTGCTCAGCTATTTTTCATTATTCTTATTTACTAAAACAGCGAAGGACTGTCAACCGACAGCAGAGAAGTTAATGCGCAACCGGGTATATCGCATTTGTGGTATTGTGATGATACTCTCACTGATTTGTATTGCCATCTATATGTTGTTTCTGAATGATACCGGGACCTGGGCACGCATACCCGTCGTGTTGATATGCGAGTGGATTGCATTGTGGGCATTCGGCATCTCCTGGATCGTAAAAGGCGATTGGTTTATTATGATAGATAAACCGTAAAAAATCTATTCTCTTCAAGCAAGTTTTAATTCGCAACATCACATAAAAAGAGTACCTGTATTTCTAATATGTTTTTTGGGTGTGTTCCGGTTTGTTAATGCACAACAGGAAGACCTATACCTGTGGTTAGGGGAAACCGACGGCAAAAGAGCATTGGATGGGCGAATACGGCAATCCGGATATCCCGGAAGAATGGGAATACATTACCAAATATTCGCCGTACCACCATTTAAAACCCGGAGTAGCCTATCCTGAAACCTTCTTTATGACATCCACCAGAGATGACCGGGTGCACCCCGGCCATGCGAGAAAAAAGGCGGCGAACATGGAGGTCATGGGATCGAAAATTTATTATTATGAAAATATAGAAGGAGGCCATGGCGGCGCTTCCACAAATGAACAACAGGCGAGGATGGCTGCCCTGGCATATACCTATTTACTGATGCGACTGAAACAGCCGTGATACTACAGTCAGGCAGAAGTTGCAGGATGCGGCACAAGCGGCGGCTAAGAAAGCGCAGTGTGTTTCCAAAACATTTTCAATGCATCACTTGCCCCGATTAATTAACTTTACACCCTATGCGGCACCATGCTTGCCGTCCGGCATGAGAACTTTATCGCCGGCAATTGAATTGAATACAGCAAGGGTAAATGCAATGCATATTCGAAATAACTGGAAAAGGATGCATATAATTACCTTTGTAACGCATACGAAACAGAAATGGCGCAGATAGCAATCAACCTAAAAGAGGGCACGTTAGAAAAGAAAGAACAAATTGTTGGAATCGATTTAGGTACTACCAACAGTTTAATTGCCGTAATCGACAGGGATAACGGGAATCCCAAAGCGCTGCGAGATGAATCGGGCTATGCAATCGTACCTTCCATTATTCATTTTACCGACACAGGCGACTTTCTCGTCGGCAACAATGCAAAAGTACATTTGGTAGAAGACCCGCAGCACACCATATATTCGGTGAAACGGCTCATGGGAAAATCCTATGCGGACATTGCGGGGCATCACTTTGGATATAAAATAATTGACGACGATACGGAGAGCCTGTTAAAAATAAAGGTGAATGAAAAATTCTATACGCCAACCGAATTGTCGGCCATGATACTCAAACAGTTGAAGTCGCGAGCGGAGTCCGTATTACAAACGCAGGTAACAAAAGCGGTAATCACAGTACCGGCCTATTTCAACGATGCGCAAAGACAGGCGACCAGGGATGCAGGCAAGCTGGCGGGCTTAGACGTGTTGCGCATTATCAATGAGCCCACAGCCGCCAGCCTGGCCTATGGAATCGGCATCGCACCGGAAGAGGAAAAAGTTGTTGCAATTTACGATCTCGGCGGCGGCACTTTCGACATAAGTATATTGCGGATTTACAACCAGGTGTTCGAAGTGCTGTCCACGCATGGAAACACCTTCCTGGGCGGCGATGATTTCGACCGCCTGCTGATGGAGTACTGGTTAGAACAGAATAATATTTCCATAGATGCACTGGATGCGCATCAATTACAGGAATTGCGACTGTTGGCCGAGGAAGCTAAAATAGCGCTGAGCGAAAAACCGCACTTTTCATCTGCGGTAGCCGGATTGCATTGTGAAATAACGAAACAAATTTTTGAAGAGCTCATCACGCCCTTACTGCAACAAACCATTAGCAGTTGCAAACAGGCGCTACACGATGCCAAACTCGCCACAGAGGATATCCAAGCCGTCATAATGGTAGGCGGCAGTACCCGCACGCCGTTTGTAAAGGAAACGGTAGCAAAATTTTTCGGCCGGGCGGTGAACGACACATTAAATCCCGACGAAGTGGTTGCGCTGGGCGCCGCCGTCCAGGCGGATATCCTGGCCGGCAATCAGCGGGATATGCTCCTGCTCGATGTCACTCCCCTCTCACTCGGTATGGAGACTATCGGCGGATTAATGGATGTAATTATCCCCCGCAATACAAAAATTCCATTTGCCGCCGGCAGGCAATATACTACCTCAGTGGATGGGCAGGTACAGATAAAAATTGCAGTGTATCAGGGCGAACGGGATGTGGTGCATGCCAACCGGAAATTGGGTGAATTCATATTGAAAAATATTCCTGCCATGCCGGCGGGATTCCCCAAAGTGGAAGTCATATTTCAATTGAATGCCGATGGAATATTAACCGTAAAGGCAAAAGAACTGAGATCGGGCACTCAGCAATCCATTGAAATAAAACCGCAATACGGCATTTCGGAAGAGGATATGGCCCGCATGTTAAAAGAGTCCTTATTGCACGCAAAGGAGGATGTGAAAGAGCGGGCGTTGATTGAAGCAAGAACGGAGGCTCGTATGTTGGTGGCTACCACTGAAAAGTTTTTAGTGAAAAACAAAGACCATTTATCCGAAGAAGAGGTTATTGAAACCGCACGGTTGCTCGATGCTTTAAAAGACTGTTTGGATGCGGAGGACAAGAATGTCATCTACCGTGCATTGGACAACCTGAATACCTATACCAGGCCGTTTGCCGAGCGCATCATGGATATTGCAATTGCCGGCGCTATGAAAGGAAAGAAAATCAGTTGAGATTTTTATACCTCTCAAACATGCGCACGAAATATTTGGCAAGTATATCGAACTCTGTATTTACGGTATCGCCGGGTTTCAATTGCGATAAATTCGTATGTTCCCATGTATAGGGAATTACTGCTACCGAAAATTCCGCTTCGCCCACATTCACCAGCGTCAGGCTTACACCGTTAAGCGCAATAGCCCCCTTTTCCACCAGCAGATTTCTGAAAGCGCTATCGGTTTGAAATGTCAGTAACCAACTCCCCTGCTGCCAGGTGCTGCTCATCAACGATGCCACCGTATCGACATGCCCCTGCACAATATGCCCGTCTAACCGGTCGCCAAACTGCATGGCCCGCTCTAAATTTATTTGGCCATCCTTGCACAGCCCGCCGAGATTGGACTTCTGCAGTGTTTCATTCACTGCAATTACGCTGTGCGTCTGCGCACCCACTTCAACCACCGTCAGGCAAACGCCGTTGTGAGATACAGACTGATCTATTGCCAGCGCATTTGAAATCGGCGATTGAACGGTAATACGCAGATTGCCTCCCGCTTTTTCCAGTTGCGTAATCGTGCCTGTCGTTTCGATAATTCCCGTAAACATGAGGCATTATTTATCCGCACGTATGAGATGAATATAACCTTTCAGCGGCTCTTCCACTTTTTTTACTCCACTCACAGTAATTTCATACACAACGCAAACATAGTAATAGGTTCCCTCTTCGAGGTCTTTGCCGGAGTGCATATCTGTACCGTCCCAGTTGAGCATTGGGTCTGTAGTTTCAAAAACCAGGGAACCCCACCGGTTAAAAATCTGCATTTCCACACGGTCAATAAATCGGTAGGGCAATATGGGAGTGTATAGATCATTGGCGCCATCGCCGTTCGGCGTAAAAACATTCGGCAATATGTAATCAGAACAATTATCTACACAGACTTTGTTGCTCATCACGCTTTCGTTGTAAAACGAATCAACGGCAACGACGGCGTAACAACCGGCAAGGGACTCCAGGTTTTTATGCGTATATTGAATATTTTCCGGTCCTTGCACACTGTCCAAAAATGAAAATGTCGCACTTTGGGTTGGCGCATAATAAATGTAATACCCAATCACATCGTCGGCACAGGAAAGGTTGGGGTTTGTCCACGCCAGGTCGTTGCGCAAATCTGCGGGATCAAAACTCGGGTCATCCGTATCGCAGATATTTGTAACACTTAACACCGGTGGGCATGGCGGTTCATTATCTACCGGAACTTCACATGCAATCTGGGAAAAATTGATTAATGTATCGGCGGGCAATGAGGCTGCCGTGTAAACACCAAATCCCTTCACCAGATAGCACTGTTCAGTGCCGTTGGCCAGGCTGCTATCGGTAAAAGAGGCGGAAGTTACCGTTGTCAGCGAATCGAAATTGCCCGAGCCTACCGGTACTTCTTTATGTATCTCGTATTTGAAATTAGTCCACGGCACATTGAAATCCCAGGTCAATTGCACTTTATTATCGGCCGGTGCGGCGGTTAAAAAAATAGAAGATGCAGGCGCTGATGTGCCCAGCAAGCCTTCTCCAGTAATAAAATCAATGGTATAGGTGTGCGGGGTTTCCAGTGTATTTAATAAGGTATCCACCAGCGAGGTATCTGTAATTGAAGTAAAGAACGGATAATCGAATACGGCGATTTCGGTTTCACCTTCTCCCACTTCAAATCCATCGTAACGCTTAATGACATATTGATACGGACCCGGATTTTGCAGGGTATCCAACTCCTCGGCATCGGGGTTATACCATTGTAAATACACTGCACCGTTAGTCGCATCCGTCGTATTTACGCTAACGTGGTTAATTATCGGCAAATCCCGTTTCAATTCCGCACAGGCGCCATTTGACGGGTTGCTCGACACCCGGTTGTAATAAAAGGTGGGTACTATCTCGCTGTGTTCGGCAAACTCTGCCAGCACCCGGTAAGAATAAACCTGCCCGTGAACCACATCAAAATCGGTAAAGCTGTGATTGACATACACGCTGTCTAAAAATGTGTAGCCCGTACCTTCGAGGCCACGCTGACACATATCGAAAACAGAGGTATCGCATCCCGTCTTTCGCCAAACGGTGAATCCGATAAAGTTATCGCTGTTATAGCACGCATACAGACTGTCCCATTGCAAATGAATTTTATTGCCCTGCGGCTCTGCCGTCAGATTTAAAGGAGGCGGCGCCACGACGTAGATTATCCAGGATCGCTGAAATGTGAGCGGCTGGGAAACCATGCCGATTTTATAGTCGTCTTCCACTTTAAAAATCACCTGGTAAAACTCCTTGCGCACATGCTCGCATTCGGTATGCCATTGGAACGTTCCGTTCACTGCATTGTCATCCGGCGTGGAGAGGAAAGTCGCCGGGCTGATGTCCACGCTGAACGGGCCTCCCGAAGCGGTAAGTGTCAGTTTCTGCCCCAGGTCTGAATCGGTAGCCGTAATCAGTTTAACCAGGTCTTCGCCGGCATACACGCAGGTGTCTGCTATCTCGTCGATGAAAGGAGCGTGATTCGGATTGTCCAATACTTCTATCTGCATATCCCTGCTGACAGAACCTACGAGGATACCGTCGCGGAATTCTTCAATCAGAATAGCGATGACAAAAATTCCGGGTACGCAAGGCGTTTCCCACACGACATCGCCGGTGAGGGAATCTATGGTGAACATATCGGCACAGTCGGTATATTCATCCGGGTACTTATAGCCGGGAACGTTGATACCCGGCGCCTGGCGGGGAACTATCAGCGAAAAGCGCAAAGCATCGCCATCGGGATCGTATGCCCCCGGATTGTGGGTGAATATTTCGCCGACATTGGCGTAATCTATCGGCCGGTTGGTCAACTGCACCGAACTGTTATTGCCGTACAACAATGCATCCGGCATTAACAACACGGTTTCGAGATAAAACGGCACATTCACTGAGCCTTCAATATTGTTGATACCATCCACCCGATTGGGATCCTGCATATAAATGGTATAGGAGCCCTGGGCAGCGTACTGATGGGTATAGACGTATTTGTTTTCCTGAATGGAGGCGGTGAGACTCGTTATGGATGTCCGAGCAACCGTATCAAAATTGCCGTCGCCGTAATACAGAATCAATTCGTTCCTGTCTGCCGGCGAAGTCGGATCGGTATAAGTGGTAATGGTAAATTCAAATGTCAGATTGCCTAAATAGATATAGGTTATTTCTCCTGCCCTGTTATGCGTTGCCCATAAAGTAAAGGGAATACATACGAGCATACATACGGTTAATACCAGTTTCATGCCTGATGCGGGTAAGCTGTTTTTCACGGCCTCCAAGTTACGAATAATTGAACAGCCCGCATTTCAAGATAGTGTAAAATGAATTGCACACATTCCAAACCGGCAGAATGACAAAATATTAACGGAGGTTTTAAATTATTCGGCCTTAAAACTCGCCCTTAAAAATTCGCGGTTCAGCTTTGCGATATTTGATACTGAAATTCCCTTCGGGCATTCGGCCTCACAAGCTGAAGTATTGGAGCAATTGCCAAATCCCTCCGCATCCATTTGTTTTACCATATTGAGCGCACGGGTAATGCGCTCCGGTTCGCCCTGGGGCAATAAACTCAGGTGCGCAACTTTTGCCGAAACGAATAACATTGCCGAAGAATTTTTGCAGGCGGCAACGCATGCACCGCAACCGATACAGGCAGCGGCATCCATTGCCATATCCGCTTTATGTTTTTCGACGGGCAGGGCATTTGCATCCTGGGCCTGCCCCGTACTCACCGAGATAAAACCACCCGCCTGGATGATGCGGTCAAACGCCGAGCGGTCAACGCTTAAATCTTTGATTACAGGGAATGGCTTTGCCCGGAAAGGCTCTACCGTGATGGTCTCCCCGTCTTTAAAGTTGCGCATATACAACTGACAGGTGGTGGAGAGGTTCTGCGGGCCGTGCGGCCGTCCATTTATGTACATGCTGCAGGTGCCGCAAATACCCTCCCGGCAGTCGTGGTCAAAGGCCACCGGGTCCTCCCCCTGTTTTACCAAATTATTATTGAGAATATCCATCATCTCCAAAAAGGAAGTGTCGGCACTTATACCGTCAATGGTGTAATCCACAAGCTTACCGCTTGCATTTCCATTTGCCTGTCTCCAGACTCTGAGTTTAAAATTCATCTGCGTTCTGTTTTTTCAATGTCTAAAATCCACTTAATTCAGGCATTATTTATAGCTGCGCACAGCCAGTTTAATACTTTCATAGCTCAGCGGCTCCTTATTCAAAATCGGCTCATTATCAATACCTTGAAACTGCCATGCTGAAACATAACTATAAGCGTCATCCCGCCTCAGCGCCTCGCCGTCTTCTGTTTGGTACTCCGTCCGGAAATGGGCGCCGCAGGATTCTTCGCGGTTCAGTGCATCTCGTATCATCAACTCGCCCAACTCCATAAAGTCGGCCAGGCGGCAAGCTTTTTCCAGTTCCTGGTTCATTTCATCTGCCTTGCCGGGCACCTTTACATCTTTCCAGAATTCGGAGCGCAGGTTTCTTACCAGGTCAATGGCCTTTGTCAGGCCTTCTGCATTCCTCGCCATACCGCAGTAGTCCCACATAATTTTCCCCAATTCTTTATGAAAGTCATCTACCGTGCGGCTTCCCTTCACATTGAGCAACCTCTGAATGGTGTCTCTTGCAGATTTTTCGGCGGCTTCAAAAGCGGGGTGATCAGTGGAAATTGCCTTGGTAAAAATCTCCCCCGACAGGTAATTGCCAATGGTATAGGGAATTACGAAATATCCGTCGGCCAGTCCCTGCATCAATGCCGAAGCTCCCAGCCGGTTAGCGCCGTGGTCGCTGAAATTGGCTTCACCCAAGGCGTAGAGCCCCGGAATGGTGGTCATCATTTCGTAATCCACCCACAGGCCGCCCATGGTGTAATGCACGGCAGGATAAATGCGCATCGGCACCTCGTAGGGGTTTTCGGCCGTTATGTGTTCGTACATTTCAAACAAGTTGCCGTAACGAGCCTCAATCACATCCCGGCCCAGGCGTTTAATCGCATCGGCAAAGTCGAGAAATACGGCCAGGCCGGTTTCGCCCACCCCCCTGCCGTCGTCGCATGCTTCTTTTGCCGCCCTGCTCGAAATATCGCGGGGTGCCAGGTTGCCAAAAGAGGGATATTTTCTCTCCAGGTAGTAATCCCTGTCAGCTTCGGGGATATCCGCAGCACGTTTGCGCTTCTCTCTGATGGCGATGGCATCTTCCACGGTTTTGGGCACCCATACCCTGCCATCGTTGCGCAGGCTTTCGCTCATCAGGGTCAGCTTGCTCTGGTAGTGGCCGCTCACCGGAATACAGGTGGGATGTATCTGCGTAAAACAGGGATTGCCGAAGAAGGCGCCTTGTTTATACGCCTTCCAGGCGGCGGTGACGTTGCAGCCCATGGCGTTGGTCGATAGGAAATACACATTGCCGTAGCCGCCGGTACACAACACCACGGCATGGCCGAAATGCCTTTCCAATTCACCGGTAACCAGGTCGCGGGCAATGATGCCCCGGGCCTTGCCGTCAATGACAACCAATTCCACCATTTCATGGCGGGAGTAGTGCTTTACATTGCCCAACCCGATTTGACGACTCAGGCCGGAATAAGCGCCGATGAGCAACTGCTGGCCGGTTTGGCCGCGGGCATAAAAGGTTCTGGACACCTGGGCGCCGCCGAACGACCTGTTGTCCAACAGTCCGCCGTATTCCCGTGCAAAGGGCACACCCAGGGCCACACATTGGTCGATGATGTTTACGCTCACTTCCGCAAGGCGGTGTACGTTTGCCTCCCTGCTGCGGAAATCGCCGCCTTTCACCGTATCATAGAACAGGCGATACACGCTGTCGCCGTCATTTTTATAATTTTTTGCCGCATTGATACCCCCCTGGGCGGCAATGCTGTGCGCCCGCCGGGGCGAATCCTGGAAGCAAAACGTCTTCACCCGGTAACCCAATTCGGCTAATGAGGATGCCGCTGAGGCGCCTGCCAGTCCCGTACCCACCACTATGATCTCCAGCTTCCGCTTGTTGGCAGGGTTTACAAGTTTTACGGACGATTTATAATTCGTCCATTTTTCGGGCACCGGCCCGGAAGGTATTTTAGAATCTAAACTCATATGTATTTATTGAATCCATCCAAGAAACATTGACACCGGCATCAGCGCAAACAACAGGGTAACGATTATGCTGTACACGATGCCCGTATTGCGAATCGGCCCTGCATATTTGCCTACCGTTAAGCCCAGCGTATGAAATGCCGATCTGAAACCGTGAATTAAATGCCAGAGCAACGAAACTACGCCGACCAGGTACACGATAACTACCCAGCCGTGTTTAAATACCGATTGCATCTCGCCATACAGGTTGCCGGCGCCGTCGGCGGTTTCTTCCAGACCGGTAATGCGGCTCACCCACCAGAACTGTTTAATATGGATGATCAGGAATAACAGAATCAGCGTGCCCAGCAGGGACATACTCCTGCTGTACCACGAACTGTTGGCGGAGGGGTTGCTCACCTTGTAACCTATCGGCCTCGCCTTGCGGTTTTGGGCGGTAATGACTATCGCCTGGACGATATGCAGAATAATTCCCAAAAACAAACCCACTTCCATTGTGCGGATGATAATATTGGTACCCATAAAATGCGCCGCCGCATTGAAGGTCGCTCCCCCGTCATTGAAAAATATCAGCGAATTGATCCCGCAATGTACTGCCAAAAAAAGCACCAGGAAAATACCGGTGATACTCATTACAAACTTTCTGCCTATGGAAGAAGTGAAAAAATTCTGAACCCAACTCATCCTTTATTTTTTTTGAATATCGCAAATTTAAAACAGGAACATTGGAAATGGAATATATTTTCCCGATAAAACTATTTTATAAACTGTCCGTTACAAAAGTTGTTTATATCACCGCTAAACGTAACTGCAGCTTGAATTCACGTTTTCGCCTATGCGGTAAACACAATGAGTGAGAGCGGATAAGCGTTAGTTTTGCCGGAGGAGTACTTATGAAGAAACTGATTCTCACCGCTATTATCGTATGGATTGCACAAATCACCTATGCGTCCTATTTACTGATACCCATGGATGAAACCCAAAAGGAACACCTCAAGGCGTACGGATTGACCTATTGGGTGCTGGCAAACGGCGGCAAAGCCGACTGGATGTTGAATTACCGCGGCGGCAGCTTTTGTTTTCAATACCTGGAAGCCTATGAAAAGGAGTGCCTGATACGCAATATCAGTTACGAAGTGATACCCGATTCGAGATACAATGCCATCGTCAGGGAGATCGGCAATCCCGAAGTGAATATGGATGTCATGAAACTGGAGACCGCTCCCAAGGTGGCCGTGTATTCGCCAAAGACAAAACAGCCCTGGGATGATGCCGTTACGCTGGTACTGACCTATGCCGAAATACCCTACACCGTAGTCTATGACGAAGAAGTGCTGAACGGTGAACTGCCGAAATACGACTGGCTCCACCTGCACCACGAAGACTTTACCGGGCAATACGGAAAATTCTGGGCATCGTACCGCAATCAGGCATGGTATCAGAACCAGGTGGAAGAAAACGAGATAATCGCCGAAAAATACGGCTACAGCAAAGTATCGCAACTGAAATTGGCAGTGGCATTGCGCATCCGGGACTTCGTCGCCGGCGGCGGGTTTTTATTTGCCATGTGCTCCGCAGCCGACAGTTACGACGTCGCCCTCGCCGCCGAAGGCGTGGATATTTGCGATAACATGTTCGATGGTGACCCCTCCGATCCGCAAGCGCAGCAAAAACTGGATTACGATAAAACATTTGCATTTAAGGACTTCATAATATCACGCAATCCCTACGAATATTCCATTTCCAATATCGATGTATCGCAAACCCGGAAGATACCTAAAGACCAGGACTTCTTTACGCTGTTTGATTTCAGCGCCAAATGGGATCCGGTGCCCACCATGCTCACCCAATGCCATCAACGGGTAATACCCGGATTTTACGGACAGACGACGGCGTTTCGCAAAGACCTCGTAAAATCGAGCGTGCTGATATTGGGCGAAACAAAAGTGGCCAACGAGGTGCGGTATATCCACGGCGAATACGGCAACGGCACATGGTCTTTCTACGGCGGCCACGACCCGGAAGATTATAAACACTACGTGGGCGATCCGCCGACTGAACTGGTGCTGCACCCCAATTCGCCCGGCTACCGGTTGATATTGAATAATATCCTGTTCCCATCCGCAAAAAAGAAAAAACAAAAAACCTGATTGGCGCTCTGCATTAGTTCGGAGGAGTTTGTATTGCAGCCTCCGCTTCACTGCAACTGATAATCTTTTAACGACACCTTCCGCAATCCCGGTTTACGCCCTGCTTTCGTTGAGGCCGGGTGGCAGATTTCGCACACCTGGTGGCCCCGGAATATTCCCCGGTCATGCTTGCGAGTTGATGGTGTTGATATTGTACGAGCCTGTGGATGAATTAATTGCCCCGCACGGACGACACCAGGATAACTTTGAGGTATAAAATCAGGTGCGTACTTTTGGTGTACTTACGCCATATGGCGTAAGTACAAATGTTAGCAG
>CAZBHH010000028.1:0-33147 GCA_964492065.1 uncultured Chitinophagales bacterium
AAGCCGTTGATCACTAAGATACCGCCCGGTGAGTAACAGCAACATACCGCCGATTTGCTTAAGGGTAATCGTTTCCCTATCCAGTATGCCGAGCAATACGGCGACAATGGGTATTAAGTAGGTAACCAATGAGCCGAACAGCGAATCGGTCTTTTGTATCAACCAATAAAAAACCATTGAGGCTACGACGGTTCCAAAAACAGCCAGTACGATAATGGCACCGGCGCTTTGTGCAAAACCCGCCATATCCGATTTATTCCAAAACTCCGTGGTAATCAAATACGTGGCAGCCGGAATACCCATAAATAAAAATCCCATGGCGCCCATTACCAGGGGATGGGCATCTTGTAAAAACCGCTTGACAATATTCGCACTGATGGCATAGGAAATCGTTGCTACCAGAACGGGTAAGGCATACACCAAATTTGTCCTGCCGGTTCCTGCGCTGTCAAAGGACACTAAAATGATAGCTCCTGACATGGCAATTAAAACGCCGAGCAGTTTATACCTCTGAAATGTCATCCCAAAACATGCGGCGCCAAGAATAAATGTAAATGCAGGAGTCATCGAATTGAGCACACCCGTAATTCCGCTGTCTAAGTGTGTTTGCGCATAGGTAAAACAAAATGCAGGCAGACCGCTGCCGAAAAAACCGGTCATACAGTAATATTTTATTTCACTGCGCCTGATTTTATTATAGTGCAGCAACAGGATGGGCATGGTAGCGGCAAAAGAAACAGATATGCGCATGGAGGCAACCTGGTCCCAGGAGAATGTCTTCAGGCCGATTTTCATTAATATAAAAGAAAACCCCCAGACGACGGAAAGCGCCGCAAGGGTAATCCAGTTTTTGCGTGAGTATTGGTTCACCGGTTACTGTTTAAAAAAGAGGTGCAACTTCGGCGGCTGCGGGGTGCATTACAAATTTTCCTTTTGCATCTGTTTTTCCCAAAGCCAGGCAGATTGCATCATGTCGTGAATGCTGCGGCTACAGTACCAGCCCAATGTCTGCCGGGCTTTCTTATTATCCGCATAAACCGCAATCACATCGCCCGCTCTTTTTCCTGCAATTTCGCAATTCAGCGGTACCCCGTTTACTTCTTTAAAGGCATTTACCAGTTGCATTACGCTCACGCCAGTACCCGTTCCGAGATTAAAAATCTCACAGTTGGAGGCATTCCCGTTTTCCATCAGCAGTTGCAGCGCTTTGGTATGTGCATCCGCAATGTCCATTACGTGAATATAGTCACGCACACAGGTGCCGTCCTGCGTGGGGTAATCATCGCCGAAAATATAGAACTTTTCCTGTTTGCCAATGGCAGTTCTCGTAATGGATGGGACGATATTCGACGGCGTACCCCAGGGTATTTCGCCGATCATTCCGCTTTCATGTGCACCCACGGGATTGAAATAGCGCAGTAAGACAAATTTTACTCCAGGTGTCATTGCCGCATGGTCTTTAATCATTTGCTCGGAAAATAATTTCGTCCATCCGTAAGGTGATTCCGGCGGCATGAGTTCTGTCAGCTCATCGACGGGGAGAGATTGCGCATTGCCATACACCGAACACGAAGAGGAGAATACAAAATCCTGCACTGAAAACTCATCGCAAATGCGCAGCATATTAATCAGCGAATTGATATTGTTATCGTAATAGATAAGCGGTTTTTCCACCGATTCACCCACGGATTTGAAAGCGGCGAAGTGGATAATTCCCCGGATATTACCCTGCTCTTCAAAAATTGCACGCAGCTTATTTAAATCACGGCAATCCACCCGGTAGTTGTGAAAGGGTTTGCCTGTTATCTGTTTGATGCGATCGGGTACATCAGACCGCGATCTCGAAAAATTATCGATGGATATAACCTCAAATCCTTTGTTTAATAAATCTATTGCCGTATGCGAACCTATGTAGCCGCATCCGCCTGTTATTAATACTTTATATCCCGACTCCATATTATTTACTGATCAGTTTTAATAAGTAATTTCCATAGCCGCTTTTAACCAGCGGTTGTGCTATTTTTTCCAACTGTGCCGCATCGATAAATTTTTTGCGATAGGCCACTTCTTCTATACAACCGATATTCCAGCCTTGTCGTTGCTGGATGACCTGGATAAATTGGGAAGCGGCCATTAGCGAATCAAATGTCCCCGTATCAAACCAGGCGGTACCGCGGGGCAATACGCTTACTTTTAACTTTCCCCTGAGCAAATATTCCTTATTTACATCGGTTATTTCATACTCGCCCCGCCGGCTCGGCTTCAGATTGCGGGCTATCTCCACCACATCGTTGTCGTAGAAATACAATCCGGGAACGGCGTACTGCGATTTTGGCTCGGCAGGCTTTTCCTCAATGGATATCACCTTGTTGTCCGCATCGAATTCAACAACGCCATAGCGCTCGGGATCGCTGACGTGATAGGCATAAATAATCCCGCCGTCGGGATCGTTATTTTGAGTCAGTAATTCGCCCAACCCGGAACCGTAAAAAATATTATCGCCCAATACCAAGGCCACTTTATCACCACCGATAAAATCGGCGCCGATAGTAAACGCCTGTGCCAACCCGTCGGGACTCGGTTGTTCCCTATAAGAAAAATTACAACCGATGGCAGAACCGTCGCCCAATAATTTTTTAAATCCGGGCAAATCGTGCGGTGTTGAAATAACTAAAATATCCCGGATACCCGCCATCATCAAGGTGGAGAGCGGATAGTAAATCATCGGTTTATCGTAAATGGGCATCAATTGTTTGCTGATGCCTAAAGTAATGGGATGCAACCGCGTTCCTGAGCCGCCGGCCAGTATTATTCCTTTCAAAATTTAAAAATTTTGGCACAAAGATAATCAAACCGCCTCCAGTAAATCTTTAAGGGTGCGCAATGGCAGTTGTGTTGCGCTTTCCCGAATAAAACAGGATAGCAACGACACACAGCGCACACACAAATGCCATCGCCTGGTGCAAAACGCCCAGCGTAACGGAAATGCCGCCTCCGCCGGTTAGCAGCGTACAAACGCCCAGGACAAACTGTATGGATATACATATTCCCAAAGCGTAAACCAGGTTGCGTAACAACGGGTTTTCCTGCCGCCGGAAACGCATTACAAATACGGCAATCACAATATATACGATAGCAGCAAGGGTGCGATGGATGAAGTTTATGGTTATCGTATTTTCAAAAATATCCCGGGCTATCCCTCCTTGTGCATTGAGACCATCGGGTATGAGCCTTCCATCCATCAGCGGATAAGTATTCATAATCATGCCCGCCTTGGTACCCGCCATAAATCCACCGAATACTATTTGTATTACCACCAGGATGAGAATGAATTTGATATTTTGTTGCAGTGCAGAGTATTCCGTTTGCAGGCGTTTATTTGTAATACTCAAGGCGAGCCATTCCAGATAGCAGAACACCAAGAGTGCGAGCAGCAAATGCATGGTGAGATTATAAGGGCTCACCCAAGGCATATCGATCAATCCGCTGGCCACCATTATCCAACCCATCAATCCCTGTAAGCCGCCGAGAATAAATACAATGCCCAGTTTTTTCTTCCATGCAGTGTCAATGGTTTTTCTATACCAAAACCAGATAAACGGGAACAGGAAAACCAGGCCGATGAGCCGTGCCCAGTTGCGATGTATATACTCCCACCAAAATATTTTTTTAAAGTCGGAAAGATTAAAGTGCTGATTCACCAATTGATACTGGGGAAATTGCTTATACTTTTCGAAAGCGGCATTCCACTGGTCTGCATTTGCGGGAGGCACGGCGCCCATGATTACATTCCATTCGGTAATTGACAGCCCCGACCCGGTCAGACGGGTTATGCCGCCGATGATTACCTGGATGAAAACCATAATCAACCCAACCCACAACCATAATTTTACGGCACGCATACTTAAAAGAACCTCATAGTATTTGAATTAACCATTGCAGAGAAATGCACTGCGCACTTACGGCGGTACACCATGACCTGCATTTGCATTATGAGATTGCTGCGAAGCTAATAAGAAAACTACTCAGCATGGCATTCTTGAGAAATGATATCGGAAATATTGAGCGGGGTGGGTATTTCCAGGAACCACTGCATCTTCCAATGTCCCGGCCGTTACAGGGAGGTGGTGGTGTGGGGCGGAATCGAACCGCCGACACAAGGATTTTCAGTCCTTTGCTCTACCAACTGAGCTACCGCACCATTATTCCGGGGACGAATTTCAGAAGGGCAAAGATAAATCCCCTCCGCCTTATTTCCCAATAGTGAAATTATTCATCATCAAAATCCCTTCCGGATCCCGGTAATATACATCGGCAGCCGTATGCCTGACCAACAGTGCATCGATTAAAATATCGGGATTTTCCTCCATAAATATGCGCACTACTCTACATTCCGGCACCACTTCGAAATGCGCCGAAGCCCGTATCCACCCGTTGGCTATATCTGTCGATTCCTTTGGATTCACACCGTGTACCGCCAGCAGGTTGCCGTTGCCGTCTTTAAACTCCAGGTGAATTGCGGGATAGGGAAAACGCCCATTCATCGCCGGCGTCCAAAACGAAACCTCTATCCAAAAGATCGGGTGTTCCGTCAATGGAATTTCATCGATATAAAACCCGCCCCCCTCGTGGTGTAGAGCGCCTTTGCCCGAATAGGCCGTTGGGGCATGCATATGCTCAAAATCGTTGCGGTAGAAAATTGTCAGCGGCATGGGCGAACTATATTCCAAAACAGTATCGGAATACCAACCGGATTGCAGCGCATCATATCTTGCAACCGCTTCGGATTTAATATCGGAAAAAGCATTAAGTGGCAGTTTATAAAACGACAGATGATACCAGCTCCCCAAACTGTCGGCCCGGGAAAGCAATAACTTGTCTGCCGCCGAAAGCTGAGTGTGGTTCGTTAGCAATAATACCGGTTTATCACTTAACATTGCCGGCAATTTTTTTTCCAACAAGGGGTTGCCGGCAAGAGATGTAATTGCGATACTCCGGGAGAGCGAACTGCGGCTCATCATCCCATCCATCAGCGGAATACCGCTCAAATAGGAAAATTCCATTGCCTTTGCGTAGTCGCCGTTGCTGCGGTCAATGTATAATTTCTCGGAGCCCTGCATAAACAGCGGTAAAAAAAGTATGGATTGATAGGCTTCCGGGTCTATCTGCTCCCTTACATTTTCAAAATCCATTTCGGATTGTCTATCAAATGGATTTAATTTCGGATGGCGGTTATAATTCGCCGCTTCACTAAAAAAATAAAATGCGCCTTCGAATACGAGTATAGCCAGGGGAATGGAAAATACCGCTGTGCCTATAACGGCATTTTTGTTTTTCAAGCGCAAATACCATTTATAAAAAACCACTACCGCATATACATTGGCGATATAAAAAAATATCCATGCAAATCGTCCGGGCGAGCGGAATTGGCGGATAAGGGGAATCTCTTCAACCCAGTTTTCAAGTCCGTGGGTAAACGGCAATCCACATGCAAAACACGCAATTACAATTGCCGTTACCAGGTAGGTAATTGCCGAATTGTCGGGAATAATATCCGCTTGCATATTGCGTGATAATCCGTATTTTAAAAGTAGAAAGACAATGGTAACTGCCAGGGCAGTAACGGCTGTCAAACCGATATAGGCATAGCCCTCCGCAGTCAATTGCTGCAGCCCTATACAGGTAATCCAGAAGTCGTATAATTTTCCTTGTTCCGGGGCCAGCAATGACCCCAAAGTGGAGCGATACACCGTAAATCCGTATGGGGTATCCGGCCTGTCGGTTACCGCATCTCCGTGTAAATACAACATGCTGCAAAGTGCTGGAACAATCATCACCGGGAGATGCAGAGCCAATACATTCCATTGCACTTTTTTGCGAATGCTGTAAATGAAAACAAAGGTGAAGAAAAACAATAATGCCGTGAGCAGAAAATACAAGTGCAGGAAACTGAAAAGCACAACAGCAAGTGTAAGCAGAAGCATATAGCGTATCTTTCGTTCCGATTGCATCATTTGTATATGCAAATACCAGATACAGGGAACAACGCACATATAACTCAATGCAAAGTGACCGTTGAGCCGTTCTATCTGTGGGCTTAGCAAGGTAATGCCAATTGCAGCAATTGCACTTACCCATTTATTTTCAATGTAGTGCTGCAAAATAAGATAGAGAAAAACTCCGCATAGGAGCAATGCAATAAAAATACACAGGTGCATAATTCCGACAATGTGCAATATAATTCCCGGGAAGACCGGCGACAGGAATTGTACTGCAAAACTCAGAGCCGGCTGTGCATCGGCAAACAACAGGTCATCGCCATAGGGATACAGCATTCCGCTGAAGTGCGTACCGCTGTCATGGGCTACATACCATGCGGGGGTGAAATAATTTTTCATACCATCGCCGGTATTGGTCAATAAGTAGATGTTGGGATGAAAAAAGTAATGGCTGAATGCAATTGCAACACAACAGGATAACACCAGGATGACAATAATGATTGGTTTATGCGGCACATGCATCCTATATTATTCTCCGTAAGGCAATTTTGATAAAATTAATACTTTCGGTAAACACTATTTGCAAATTCAGGGGCTTGAAATACACATCCGGCCTCAATTGTATTTCAACGGGCACAATGCGCAACTCTTTATTTTTATACGCCAGGTATAAAAATTCGAGATCGAACAAGTAGCGGTTAATCTCCGTGCGAAGAAATATCTCCTTACCCCGGGAATTAAACCCTTTTAAACCGCATTGTGTGTCGCTGATTTTCAATCCCAGAAAACAGCGAATTAAAAATTGCAGGAACCGTGAAATATATTTTCGAATCGCCGGCACTGTATTGTAGTATGCCGCATTTTTTACTCCTGCGGCTATATCTGCCTGCCCGGTGGCCAGCAAATTCCAAATACCCAACATGCTTTCGGCGGTGTAGGGAAAATCAACATCGGTATAAATACATATTTCGGCATTTGATTTTGCAACACCGCTGCGCAGAGTAAACCCCTTACCCCTGTTGGCCGCATTTGTTTCCACAGTCAAAAAGGGAATTGCTTTGGCAATGGCTGAAATTGCATCGGATACATCGCTTGGTGAATGATCATTAACGATTATCAGTCCAATCTGCACCTCGGGCAACTTTCTGCAAAAAAATTTATAAACTTCAATCGCCCGTGTCTCCCAGCCGGGAGGTGGATTATAACACGGCAAAACAATATCTAATGTGGTATAAACCAAGATGCTTATTTAAATAATCCATAACGCACTATACAATACAATGCACGCACGCCGTCTTTCCAGTTTATTTTCTTGCCCTCGGCATAAGTGCGCCCGTAATAAGAAATGCCGACTTCATAAATGCGGATGTCTTTAATTTTTGCAAGCTTCTGCGTAAGTTCCGGTTCAAACCCAAAGCGATTTTCTTTTAACGGTATCGCCTTGACAATATCCGAGCGCATCAGTTTGTAGCACGTTTCCATATCCGTAAGGTTCAGGTTGCTGAACATATTGGAAACAAACGTGAGAAACTGGTTGCCGAGCGAATGCCAGAAAAATAAAATGCGGTGCGGATTTCCGCCCATAAACCTGGAACCGTACACCACATCGGCCCGGCCGGCCACAATCGGCTTTAACAGGATGTTAAACTCATTGGGGTCGTATTCGAGATCTGCATCCTGGACAATGATATAATCGCCTGTTGCTTCCCGGATGCCCGTATGCAATGCGGCGCCTTTGCCCTTATTGACAGTGTGGTGCAATGCCCGAATGTCCAGGCCGGGATGACTTTCAATAAACGCTTGCAAAATTCCGGCAGTATTATCCTTCGAGCAATCATTAACTACGATTATCTCCATACCGATACCGCCGGTCAATTGGACGGAGGAGAGCGTGGTTAATATTGTTTCAATGGTGTGTTCTTCGTTATAAGCCGGAACAATGACACTCAGTTTCTGCATACGCTATTAATACAGTGCGACCAAAAATAGCAGAATTAAGGGAAAATGCGCTGTACCGGTTATTTCTGCGCTGCACTATCCGGCAAGCGGATGGTATAGGATTCGCCCTTACCGACGGTAAGCGACTCCTTGCGCAGCCAGGGATTAAAATATTTCAGCATCTTGTAGTTGGTGTTGTTGGCGGCTGCGAACTTTGCGAGATCCGCAATGGATGTATCAATACGGACGGTACTGTAGTGGAGCGGATCATATAGGTCTTCTTCGTCGAGCATGAAGCCGAATTTTTCGGTGTTCTCGTAGATTACCTTAAAGGCGAGTATGCGAAACACATATCTCGATGTTTCGGTATTCAGGTATAAATCGTAATAGCTGGATACGTCCTGGTAGGTGAGGTTTTTCTCAATAGCGCCAATCCCGGCATTGTAGGCGGCGGCAGTGAGTGTCCAGTTATTAAAAGTTTTATAGGATTCCGCCAGGTATTTCGTCGCAGCCAGGGTTGATTTCTCTACATCGTAGCGCTCATCTACCTGGTCGTTGATGATTAATCCGTATTGCCTGCCGGTAGCTGCGAGAAACTGCCAGACGCCTTCTGCCGATGCGGGTGAAACGACATTGCGCAGGCCGCTTTCTGCAAGCGCCACGTATTTAAAATCGTCGGGAATATTGTTTTCCGCCAGAATCTTCTCAATTACCGGAAACCAGCGATGCGCCAGCTTCAAATTTTGGATCGTATTGCTGTGCCAATAGGAATTAACGGTTAATTCCCTGTCTAACCGTTCACGCACTTCAAAATCGTGCATCGGCACCGGCTCGCCGGCAAATGATAATTCTTTCGGCAGCTTTATGGCGTAGTACTTTGCCATACTCACTTCGCTGCCTAATTGGCGCAATGTATCCGTGGAGGCAACCGTCACCGTACCGCCGGGTTTTATTTCCGGTGCGCTGGAAAGAAAAACTACCAGGGCGCCACCGATGAGGGCTCCCAGTATCATGTATTGCAATTGCTTCATGGGGCAATCGTTTCCTTTCTTTTAAAAAGAGGTACTGTTGAACAGGGTTCGCCATACATAATGGACTTTACAACAGGGCGCAATTTGTGAGTGATTGCGACATACGCATCTACGGGTACCGGTTTATGGCTGCATCCTTTTATCACCACCCGCTGGTTGCGATAGGGCTCTAAATCCACCTGATCAACGGCTTTTATATAATATTGCCTGATGGCATCTTCTTCCGTGCCGAAATAAATGTGTGCTGCATAGGGTTGTGCATACACACCGACGAGCATAAATGCCCATTGGGGAATGATTGCATCATTGGTGCAATGTACGGCGAGAATTTTTCCGGTGTATTGTTTCCAGTCAACAGAAATAAGCGCCGTGCGAAAATCTTTTTCACGCAGGATTAATTCGCGGAACAAATACGGCTTTAAATCGAAAGAAACGATTTCCGCAGCCGGAAACAATTCTTCCAGGTTAAACGTCAGGATACCGCTTTGTGCTACTTTATTTTCAATTTCCATAATACAAAGCTTATAACGGAGACTTTGTTCCGAAAGTTTTATTCCGCTTAGCGGAACATAAATCTGTTGTCGACGATATGCGCCTTGTTTTGCAGGTTGGTCAACACGTTATTTTGGTTCATTTTGTTGCGCATACCGTACACCAATTGATTTTTGTTCAGCGTATAATCCTCTGTCGGTGTGGGTTCAGTAACGGATGTTACCTTGGCGAAATACACGCCGCGGTTACCTATAATAATGCCGGTGGTATTATCGGCTGCGGTGGCCATCACCGTTCCTACGACCTTAGGTTCCAGGCCAATGCCCTGGGCAAAGGGAGTGCTTAAACTCGCATTGGTTGACGTTTTAACTGATGATTTTACCTTGGTTGCCAGCGCAGCCAGGTCCGTATTGCCGGCCATGGCCTCTTCCATTTGCTTTTTCAGCATCTCTCCTTTTTTCTCGCGGATGGTTTCAACTTCTACCTGTTGCTTTACATCTTCCATATCCGGAATACCTTTCGGCCGCGATTCTTTCAGGTAGGCAATTACCACCCTGTCTGCTGAGTTGCCGAAATAATTAAACTGGTTTACTTCTGCGGTGAATGCCCAGGTAATGATGTCTCTTGAATCGGGCAAACCCGCAATTTCGTATTGATTTTTGCTGAGCGGCGGTGTGGTGCGCTTATGCAACTTCTTTTCAGTTGCTCCCTGTTCAAATTTTTCGGGAGTATCATAGGAGGTAAAAAACTCGGATGCCATCCGGTCAATGGAATCCGCAGTGGCGGTGCTCGCCTCAATAAGGCGGCTCAGGTAGTACACATTCGCATACATATTGCGCTCTCTCATTTCGGTAATCTCGACTACGTGATAGCCGAAAATGGACTTGACAATTTCGATATTGCCTACGATGCCGGTATTGAACAAATAATTCTTCAGCGATTTTATATAATCGGTCTGCGGTGTACTCCATCCCAAATCGCCGCCTTTTGACGCCGAACTCTGATCTTCGGAGTATTGTGCTGCCAGTTGGGCGAAATCTGCCCCTCCTTTCAACGCCGTTGCTATACTGTCGGCCAATGTCTTGGCAGTTGCCGAGTCCCGGGTTTGCAATGAGAGCAAAATATGCCGGGCATTGACGCTGTCGGGCATGATTTTCCTGTCGCGGATGGATACGTATTTGAAGTAATTGTCTTGCTCAAACGGCCCGATGAGCGAACCGATGGGACTGTTGAAAATGGAATCGACAATCGCTGAATCCAGGCCACTGTCGCTGAATTCAGATGCTTTATAATAAGCCCTGGAAACGGGGTCCGGGTCTTCGGAGCGCAGTGCGATAAATGCCGAATCATTCTTTGCTGTTTGCATTGCGGTGGCCAGCGAATCCAGATTTGCCAGGATTTTTGCCCTGTCATGCGGAGTGGGCGTAAACTCCCAAACTATATATTCCAATATCCTGCTTTCGTCGGGCTGCTTGAATTTATTCTTGTTTCTATTGAAATATTCCTTCATTTCAGCATCGGACACCTGCACGGTTGAGTCGGCAATAACAGTGTAAGGCATGTCCACATAATCAAAATTTTCCCGGCGGTTTTTTACCTGGTAATCTCTTTTAACCATCCATTCGGGAATATAGTCTGCCTTTGTAAATAAGGAGGTGTATTTTGCATTGGTGTAATCCTTAATTGCAAGGCTTTCCCGCATTAGAAAATCGAAGTAGGCCTGCACCGCCTGCGGGTTGTTGGTTTGATTCTGGGGGTCTTTCACAAAGGTGATATACTGATTGAATGCCGCCGGATCGTATTTACCGGTTTTGGACAATCCGATATAGTAATTTTTAATATACGGATGCGGGTCGGGGCCATAGATGAGATTTGTTTTTTCCTGTTCTGTTACCTGCAATCCGAGGGCTTCCAACTGCTTATTAATAAGCGTTTGTTGCGTCAGGTCTTCCCAGGCTTGCTCCCGCAATTGAAATTCGGTTGCCTTATCCAGGGTGAACTGCCCGTTTTGATATGCCAGCAACTGCCCGGATTGCGACAAGTATTGCGTAAATATTTCGGAGAATTTCACATCGAACTGTTCGGGTGTAATTTCATTGCCATCGATGGATGCAAAGGCAGGTCGTTTATTGCCCAGCATACCGGTGTTAGAATTAAAGGCATCCATCAACAGGAAGCTCACCAGCGCAAGTGCAATAAAAGCCAAGACAATCCACGATCTTTTGCGCAACTCGGAAATAATAGCCATAAGGGTGTTATATCAATTTTAAAAATAAGCCTGCAAATTTAGTGGATAGCGTGTGGAAACCAAAGGAAACACGCAATATTCCCTGAATTCCGCCTATTCTTTGCGTTGGTTTTGCAAATCTTTTTGCCTTTTTTCGAGGTACCGTCGGTTCCGTTTTTTAAACCGGTACATGAACAGTGCAACACCGGCGGTAAACAGGGTAATATAGATATAGTTGCCATAGGCCTGGCCATCGAGGTACTTGGTAATGGCCAAAACCAGGGCAATAATGCTGACTCCCAGCCAGAGCCACTCAAATATTTTCATCAGTTTCAGCATCGTCCATAGTTATTTTTATGGTTCCCTGTGGTTTTAAAATCCGGTATTTGGTCATGCGTTCATCGGCTTCCAGGCCTTCGCCGTAGATTACTTCCCGGTCTGTGGTGATCTTCACAAATTTCTCGGAGTAGATAATATTCTTTCGCTCATCCCACACCAGCTCCTCCGTATTGAGTTGTTCGCCGTTTTCATTTATCACCACGACATTATTGCGCACAAAGGTCTTCAAATCTTTTTCATAGCGTATGCCGTAATTTGCCGTAAGTACGGAAGTTACCCGGTTGCTGTCGTTAAAAAAATCGACGTGCAGTCCTTTATTAAATTCCACATAGGGCTCTTCAGTCAGATAACGGGTAAGTACGGGGGCGGCTATGCGTATTTTAATCATGCCGTTCTCGCTGTAAAACATCTCGATGTCCGTTCCTTGTTCGACATTGGGCTGTACGCTGGAAACTGTCTGCTGCACCTCGTCCATACTGTTAACACATCCGGTACAGATCATCAGGAATGCTATATAGGCAGCGCTGCGAATCATGCTTAAAGATACCCTATCCCTAAAAATGCAAACACCCGGAACTCCATGGCCGGGTGTTTATTAATCGTATTACGGTTTGTTAATTTGTCTTTTTACCTCTTGCGGTGGTGGTTTCATTAATCCAGCAACCAACGGTGTAAGAAGAGCCTTCATCAATTCCCCTGTCGAACAAATCGGTAATGGTCGGCATATATTGCGAATACTTCGCAATCATGGAGTTCGCTTCTTCTGCCACGCTGGGATCGACGGATTTGGCTTTATAGTATTTATCTATTGCCACCCAAACGACTACCTGGCTTTCAAAACCGGTTCCGGGCCCGCACAACGAGCCGCTGGAGGCGTACATATCGCCGATAAGCATATAGGGCGCTCCCCAATCCGGTTTGAATTCCAATGCTTTATATGCATAGGTTCTCGCCTGCGCATATTTGCCCTGCGATCTCAATATCCTGGCGATATTCATACTCCACTCGGCCTTTTTAATATTGTCTGTCTCCAGCCCAATGGCGTTATTAAACATTTCAATAGCCTCATTCTCCTTGCCTTCTTTGTACAAGGCCACAGCAATCAACTCTGCGGTTTGTGCTGTCGGGTCGAGCGTGTACAACTGGTGTAATACGGTATTGTAGGCAGCGGTATTTGTACAACTATTTCCAAGAGAGTCTTTTGCGGTGCGGAAGCCGTTAAAATATCCGGTCACCAGTTTCAAATCATTTTTTTCAGATTCCCATTTATCATTAAACCGCTGTGTCAAATACTCACAACTCATCAATCGCTCAGGCAGCAGCGCCTCTACTCCCGGTTTTATTTTTTCAAAGTTGGCCGATTCCTCTGTGCCGGCTTGTACATTATTATCAATTATGGCCATAACCTGATCGAACGTTTCCATTACCTTACCGGCGTCAATCTTATTGAGCTTCCACATGATAACGGTGTAGTTGAAATAAGGGCCGAGCAGGAAATATTCGGACTGATCTCCCTGCAGGTCAATAGAAGTTTTGAATGTATTATAAATATTTTCGTAATCCGTGGGGCGCAATTTATACATGCTGTATGCCTTTCGTCCCAGGACATATCCCATTTTGCCGTGGCAGTCAATGCGTTTATCGTATAACATCATCAATGTATCGATCAACAATTCGCGGTTCAAAGAATCGGTGGCCTTATCGATAAAAACTTCGTACATGCTGATGCCGTCGTAAAAGGGAGTTTCACGATACCCCGGGGCATTGGCCATCACCCAGCGCCAGTGCTTCATAGCGTCCACGTAATTTTCCTGTTTATAAAATTCGCGGTAGAGTGAATATTCTTCCATCAGTTTTTGTTCGTCGGCCGGGGTGCGGATACACGAGTCCTGGGGCGACCAGGTATAGTCCTCAGATTCCGGGCCTGTTTCAGCCGCTGCATATACAAAAGCGTTTTGAACAATGAACGATACTAATACGAATTTTAATAAAGTGGTCATTTTCATTTTCTCTATTGTTTAATTTAATTTTCGTTTATAAAACCAATTTGCATCGAATAGGTTGAATCCCAAATAAAAGCTGTAGGTGTTTTCCTGCAACAAATCCCCGCTGCCCCTGCTGCCGTATTGAAATGCAAAATTAATTTTTGAGCCTCTCACAGGCAGTCCTAAGCCAAAAGTTATACCAAACTCGCTGAGTTGCTGCTCATAGACTTCCAGGTAACTGGTGCCGTAATAAAAACCCACCCGGTAGGCGATTGGCAATTTCGTTTCGCCCGTTTTACCCCGGCGTGGCGGCATAAGTTCAGCTCCAAACTTCAAGCGGTAATTTGCCAGTAAGGAATCGCTGTACTGAAACCCGCTGTATTGATTCCAGTTCAGGCGACTGTATTCGGCAGCTACCAGCCATCTGGGAACATCCAGGCCCGCACGGCGGTAATTATTCCATGAAACGCCAAAGTGCAATTGAGAAGGTAGTGTAATCTCGCCCATAGAATCGGGTGAGAAGTATAACGTGTCGGTAATAACTTCCGCATTGCCCATTTTATTGATATTAAACCAACTCAATGACTGGGTGCCATCTACTTTAAATGACGGGTTGCCGCTCACACCGATATTGAGCGTATGCATTTTGCCGATTTTTGCCTGGTAGGCGAGCCCGAAGTCAATAAACCCACCGCCCATATCCGTCTCACGCAACAGCTTGGTACTTACGGAATTTACCTCTTCGGGAAACGTGGTAACTGTTTTGTTATTCAGTCTGCCGAATAGATACCCCGTATTGATACCGATACCCAGGGAGTTGTTATAGGACTTACCGGTGGAATCATATCCAAAAGAATAATTGTAGGCAAATCCCAAATACGCTTTCAATATGCCTCCGGTGCCGGTGTATTCGTATTCCTGGATGCCGAGCAATGTATCGTCCGTCACTTCCGTCTGCGACTGGATTTGGTATTGATACGCTGCATAGGGCACCATGCCCAGGCTGAATCCGTAATCGTGCCGTGAGCGACTGTTATCTGGAGAAAAGCCAAAGGCGATATAATTTAAATTGCCATCGGTGGTAAGTGTGCTTTCATTATACTGTGTTATCTCATTTGCCTTGAAAGAAATTCCAATATCTAAATTCGATTTCAGCAGGAAACTGTAGGAGGCCGGATTTTGGTAGGAAATATCATTGGTCAGCAGCAGCGCATTGGAAACTCCCCCCATACCGTATTGTCCGGCATAAGTGGGATATGTGTAATTTCCCAACCCCAGACGGGAGTACGGCGAATTCAACTGCGAAAAAGCAAACGTTGATTGCAAAAACAATCCGATCAAAAAAAAGAACTGTAAATTTTTCCGCATTTAATATTAGCTGTTGAATTTCAGTACCGTATCCAGGCCGATGAGTGTCAAATCAGGGAGTGCAAATATCCTGATTTTCAAGTGATAATCAAAATAGGGCGCATCGCCACCGGTTAAAATCACCACGAGCCCGTCGTATCTTTCCCGGTAAGCGTCAATAAAACCCTGCACTTCTTTCACGGCGCCCAGGGCGCCGCCGGCAATCATGGCGGCTTCGGTGGAATCTCCCGTCAACGCAAGGGTTGCGGGATTTGCATAGCGTTCGTATTGAATTTTCGGGAGCCTGGCAGTAAACTGGTGCATGGCTTCAAAACGCATGGCCAGGCCGGGCGATATACCGCCGCCGAAATATTTACCCTCCCGTGATACAAAATCGTATTTTATACAGGTGCCTGCATCGATGACCAGGATATTTTCTGCGGGAAATAATTCCCGGGCGCCCACGGCATTTGCCAGCCGGTCGTTGCCCAATGTTTCCGGCGTGGTGTACAGGTTTTCCAATGGAAGCGGCGTGGTGTGGTTAAACACCATTCCCCGTGCTTTGCCCTCGAGATGCGGTATCAGCCAGGGGTGCGCATCGGTAACAGACGACACTATCCAGGCGTCAATGAGATTGTTTTGAATGATTTCCTGCAGCGTATCCGCATCCAGTTTGGGCGATTTGTACACCTTCCATAATTTCTCCTCAGCGAACAGCGCCGCCTTTTCAGTGGTATTGCCCAAATCAATAATTAACCGCACGCCGCAAAAGTAGTGTGATTTGCAGAAGTACCAGGCGCCATTAGCCTTACTTTTTACGCCAAACGGCGTCGCCTTTCCAATTGGTATAGGCAATTACCAGGTCGGCTTCACTGCGATATTCAGTAAAATATATTTTGAGTTGCGCCTCGCTTTTCCACTCGGTAAAATACCAGATACCACTCATTGGCTCCGCATCGGATTTCCATTCGGTTTTAAACACGACTACATCCGCATCGCTCTGCGTATCGGAAACGTAAACAATCTTATCGGCTTCCGACTTCCATTCGGTAACATATACCACCTGGCCGTAAGACTGTTGTGCGATAAAGGCCATAATTGCAAAAACTGCTATTTTCAATGAGTTCTTCATGTGTTTGCATTTAAAACTTAAAGTTAACGGAAATTAAACACTCTATGCGCTTATTTCGCCGCTGCTTCGCCCCTTATTTGACTAATTTCGTGCCAAATCGAGTATATGAGCGAATTTGAAAAACGGTCGGATATACACTTCAGTATCTACCTGGACAATGATAAATTGCCTTCCAGAATAGAATGGCACGCCTCAGACAGTACTGCGCAATCGCCCCAGGCGTGTAAAGCGATAATGCTTTCTATTTGGGATCCGCAACTCGCCGAGGCGCTGCGCATTGATCTATGGACCAAGGATATGCGCCAGGATGAAATGAATGTATTTTTCTTTCAGACTTTCCTGTTAATGGCCGACACCTACTTCAAGGCAAACAACGACGATGCTATGTCAAAACAGATAAAAGACTTTGCCATGCAGTTCGGCGAAGCGACACAAGTGATTAAAAGGAAAAACAACTGAGAAATCAGAAACGGAAATTTGATATTTTTAACTGCAATAACGAGTGAAATATCGCATTGGCATAGCATTATCGGGAGGTGCGGCAAGAGGCATCGCACATATCGGCGTGTTACAGGCCCTGGAAGAAAACAACTTACAACCTGAAATCATTTCAGGCTGCAGCGCCGGCGCCATCATCGGCGTATTGTATGCCGATGGAAAAATACCTTTGGATATTTATAAACTGGTTGAACATAAAAACCTGTACAGCATTGTCCGTATGCGCTTGCCGGACAAGGGCGTGATGGAATTGGGATATTTTCAAAATGTGCTGACAAAGGAGTTGAAGCACAACCGCTTCGATGCGCTGAAAAAAGAATTTTACTTATCCGTAACCAACCTGAATACGGGCACCTGGGAAGTGGTGCATACGGGAGACAATTTAATTCAGTATGTGATAGCCTCCTCTTCTATACCGATGATATTTAAACCAGTAAAAATTGATGCGCATTATTATGTCGATGGCGGCGTGTTACATAATTTACCCGCCGCATGTATTCGCGGTAAATGCGATGTCCTAATAGGTGTAAATGTAAATCCGGTAAGCCAAATCAGCCATATCCACGGTATTAAGGATGTGGGTATGCGATGCGTGGATTTAAGTTTAAATGCAAATGTGCAATCGCAACTGCAATTATGCGATGTGGTAATTGAACCCGAAATTTCTGCATTCGGATTATTTGATTTGACAAAATCCGCTGCGATTTACCAGGCGGGATATGATGCTGCACTCCGGGTAATTACATCTATCCGAAAAAAACTTTCAACTTAATATGGCACTTGTACTTTCAGTAAACAATATTGCACCGCGAATGGGTAAAGGCTGTAGCCTGGCGCCGAATGCAACGGTAATCGGCGATGTGGTAATGGGCGACCAATGCAGCGTATGGTTCAATGCCGTCGTTCGCGGCGATGTGCACTCTATCCGCATGGGCAATAAAGTAAATGTCCAGGATAATGCCGTGATACATTGCACGTATAAAACAGCGCCCACTACTATCGGCGACAATGTGAGTATCGGGCATAATGCCATCGTTCACGGATGTACTATCGGCGATAATGTGCTGATCGGGATGGGTGCAATTGTCATGGATCATGCCGTTGTAAATTCCAATGTGCTCATAGCCGCCGGCGCCGTTGTCCTCGAAAACAGCACTCTCGAAAGCGGATATATCTATGCCGGCGTTCCGGCAAAAAAAGTAAAAAAATTAACTCCCGAAGTGTTCAAACAAAATATCGAGCGCATCGCCAACAACTACATTACCTATGCCGGATGGTTTAAGGAATCTTTTGATACGAGTTCATAATCCGGTTACTTTACACGGCGATTACATTTCCGTTTTGCATTTAATTAATTTAGCCATATAAAAACGGGCATCTTGAAAAGACTATATCTGCTATGTATTATTTGCAGCGCTTCACTTGTAGCACTTGCGCAATCCACTTTTGAATCCGTATATTCCATAATTCAGGCACAATGCGGTAGCTGCCATGTTCCCGGCCATGAAAGCGGCCTGGTATTGAGCGGCAGCGAGGCAGAAGTGTATGATGCGCTCTATAATGCAACACCGGCCAACGACGCCGCAGAAGCGCACGGGTACAAACTGGTTGCGCCGGGCGATCCCTATCGCAGTTTTTTATTTCGAAAAATTCATAATGGCCTGGCGCTGGATGTAAGCCTGGAAGCCGGCGAAGGCTCTGCCTGCCCGAAGGACGCTGCGCCGTTGGGCGATATGGATATCGAATTGATCAGGCAGTGGATAATCTACGGCGCCTATCCAACGGGTGTACAGGTGGATATGGACCTGATTGAAGAATTTTATACCAATGAAGGAATGCAAAGCATACCATCGCCACCGGCGCCGCCGGCGGAGGGTGAAGGATTTCAAATCCATTACGGCCCCTGGTTCTTATGGCCGGGAACAGAGGCGGAATACTGGAGCAAATTCGAAACGAATATCCCGGACGATATTGAAATCAATAAACTGCAAATTACGATGGGCGATAACTCGCATCACTTTATTATTTATAAGTACGAAGCGCCCACTTATCTCGCAAATCCCTATGGCCTGCGGGAATTGGACCCGGAATTTTTAGGCGTTTCAATGGTTACCGCTGCGCAGTACTCCAACACACTGGAATTGCCGCAGGGCACCGCATTTAAATGGGACGCCGGCACCTGGCTGGATTTAAATTCGCATTATATCAATTACTCGGAAGATAAGGCATTGGCATGTGAAGTGTATATCAATGTCTATACACAACCCGGCGGAACGGCATTATATGAAATGTATTCCGACCTGCCGGCCAATACGGATATTTATATTCCGAACGATGCGCAAATTCACACCTTTAGCGATGCGGTGTACGCTCCGGGAATTACCGATGAAATCTTTGTTTGGGCAATGTCATCGCATACGCATAAGTACGGATACGATTACGACATTTACCTGCGCAACAGCGACGGCTCAAAAGGCACGCATATCTTTGACGCTTCCTGCGAAGGAACAGACGGTGCCCCCGGATGCCCGGATGAAATTTACGACTACCGACACCCGCCTATCCGGTATTGGGATAATTTTTTGCCGATAGTCCCTGACAAGGGTGTTATCCATGAAGCAAAATACTACAACAACGGACCGGAGCCCGTTTGGTTTGGCTTGACAAGTGATGATGAAATGATGGTGATGATGTATTTCTTTATAGAGGATACCGCCGGGCTGCATCTGCCATCAACCCTGCCACAAACGCCCGATGCACCTTCCGGTGTGCAAATTTTTCCAAACCCCGCCGGCGATATCTTTTACATTCAAACACCCATGGCAGGTAATGAAACCATTATCGTAACTCTCGAGGATATCAGCGGCCGGAAGATTGCCGCAAATGCCGAGATCTTAAACGGATTCATTCAGGTGCACTGCCCGGATGCCGCTTCGGGATTGTATTGGGTGTCCTGGTTTACCGGCGCCGGCGCCGGCGGCGGGTTGCCTGTGATGATTCACCGCTGATGCGCCGTTGCGTATGTGTATCGCACAAATTTCTCAGGGCTGTGCAGGCGCTTCGTTGCGAATTTCGGCATGCATAATTTTTCCGCCGGTTAACCCGGAATAACACAACAATATCGTTGCAATGATCGAAGCGAGAAATGCGAGTAACACCATCAACCCGGTCCACTCGCTTTTCCACCGCATGACGGCCAGGGCTACCAGTGCAACCACCGCTGCACCCAGTGTAGAAGCCAAAGCTGCCAGGCCGAATTCTTCATGCGTTTCCAGATAAGACTCATTCACCACCGCCGTATCCTCTACAACGCTCTCAGCCGTCTCGCCCGTGTAATAACTAGGTAAGACAAGTAATCCCGCAATGACAACCAAGGATAATGTCGCCTTGCGAAAACCGCTGTTTTTAATAAAAAATGATGCGATTAAAAACCCCGTTCCCGTTATACTGAGAATAATGGGAAAGTGGTTGAACAATAAATGCCAATGCGCTCCATTGATTTGCATACTAGAAATATTTACAGTGAACAATAATATGTACCATTATGCCGCTTTCCGTATGCCATACAAAGTTTCTAAAAAAATACCACACTCTTTAGTCCCGACGGCGTCATGCGCAGTTTCGTTCCGAATAATTCCCTGTCCGTAAGGTTATCCGTGTACGCATTTTCCCGCAGATACTCCTCTAAATTCGCATCCAGTACTACGATTTTATTGTCCGGCACCTTGAGAACAATCCCCACCCGCTGGCCCCGCCACAACTCATCCTGGCCCAGGTGGATGGATGCGGGTATCTGAAGGATTGAGTCGTTTTGGACAACCGAGAACTGAAATTGTTCCGCACGGTTTTTTCCAATTGTCCTCGTATTTCCGTAGGCGCTTTTATACATATTTACAGAAAACAGCGAATCGGCACTGCGCTCAATGGAAAATTCAATGTTCCTGAATAATACCGTATCCGGATAGAGAATGATATTATCCCACTCGTCCCATTTTTGCCACCGTGAATACCTGGAGTCTGCATAAATACTATTGACAAAGCTGTCGTCCAACTGCACGTAAATACTATTATGCAGCGGTTGGGTTAACGCTACTTTTTCTGAAGCGCTGCCCTCGTATTTAAAATCCCTTCCCAACTGGATACCGACAACTATTACTGCAGTAAAACAAACCAGCCACAACACCAATAGCGTATAGTCCAGCGATTTAAACTTCCCCTTAACGTGCATCAGGAATTTCATTCCCTTAAACATCATTGAGAATAAGGGTATCGCAATCAGCGCTATGGCGCCTCCAATTAATATTGCAGCCTGCTTTTGATTTTCGAAGATATGTGCGGTGGCAAAATTGAATTGTGTGCTCAACCGCCCCGAATCCGTAAAGATGGTAACCCCGATAACTACCAACACGATGAGACACACGACGATAATGGCCATGACAAACAGGCGCATAACCTGGTGGAAAACCGGTTTAAGCGAATTGATTGCGCTTTCAATAAACCCGCCGATCGAGTGGGTTGTGCGATCTATATTTTCCTTTGAAAATGTCTCCTTTACTTCATCGCCAAATTCATCCAACCGGCTTTTCATATGGGCGGTCTCCGTTTTTATGCTGCGCTCGATATTCGAAATATTTACCCGCTCACCTCGCATCTCCAGTTTCTCAGCCCTCGTTTTTGCCCCGGGAATGATGATCCACAAAATCAGGTACAATAAAAAGCCCGTTCCGAATATGATCATCGACAGTGCAAATGCCAGTCGTAACCAAAGCGGATCTACATTAAAATATGCGGCTATACCCGAACAAACACCACCCAATATCCGGTTGTCGGTATCCCGGTAAAAATGCCTGGCTTTCGGTATTTCGCTTTCAGACATTGTATCGGATATCGTCTCGGATTCGAATTCCTCCGGCCTGCCCATAATGGCAATAATGCTTTCGACATGATGCATCATCACCGCACCGTTTATGCCCACTTTCTCGATGAGCAACTCGGCTATGCGCAGTTCTATATCGCTGATGATCTCTTCGCCGCCATTGGTAGTGGCGTATTTTTTCCGGATGCTTTGCAGGTAGGCATCCATTTTATTGTAGGCGCCTTCATCGATCTGGAAAACTGTGCCCCCAATATTTACATTTAATAATTTGTTCATCTTTCGCTAGGTTTTAAGTGTTTTGTGTTTATTAATACCGCCCTGGCCAATTCCTGCCAGGTCTTGTTGAGTTCGTTTAAAAAAATATGTCCCTGCGCTGTGAGCTGGTAATATTTTCGGGGTGGGCCCGAACTGCTCTCGACCCATTTATAACTGAGTAATCCCATTACCCGCAACCGGTTGAGCAACGGGTATATCGTGCCTTCTGCAACCGAAAGGGAACTATCCTTCAACCTCCCGAGTATGTCGGACGGATATATTTCCCCTTCGCTGATAATGGCGAGAATACAATACTCCAGTACCCCTTTTCGCATTTGAGCTTGAGCATTTTCAATATTCATGCGGCAAATGTAAGGCAATAAATAATACTATGCAATACATAGTAGCATTTTTTATAAAGTACTTGGTGTTAAATATTGTTAAACAATGCAAGGAACCCTTATTTTACAAGAGTTCCCGCAAAACCATGCATTTTATACGACGGAGTTTATTTTGCCCACCAGTGATAGAAAACTGTTACTTTGCCGTTTTTCAGGCGGATTAACAGGTTATTGGCGGGATAGCAATACACGAGCTCGCCGGCATTGTAACGGATGGCATAAGGCTGGCCATAGGCTTTAATTACCTGCTGTTCGCTGCTGCCGTTACGGATACCTTTATCTGTGGCAGACTGCGCATCTGTAAAGCTGATGATGCGTATATAGCGGAATGGGAGTACGCCGGGTTTAGGGCGGATATCAAATAATATTCCGCCGGGAATTGTATCGTAAAAAATAGACGCAAATCCGGCGGCAAGATCAAAGCGATTCATGCGGGAGGCGCCGTGGCTATCCATAAATGCACCGATATATTCTCCCCCGATGGCAGTGGATGTATCGGTGCCGATGATAAGAGCCGGAGCGATTACCAGGGAAGGGTTATAAAAAATCTCCAGGTTGAGAAGCGCCGTTTTGCTGCCGTTTTGTTCAGCCGTTTGCATCGCCTCTTTTGCGAGATCGGTTTTCCCCTTTAATAAATAACCCAGTCCGGAAATTTCTTCGTACAAGAATTTGCGGTTGTCAGGCAGTATGGACTGCACTTCATCCAACACATCGCTGCAGGATCCGAATTTTTTGAGCAGGAGCAGTGCAATACTCTTATTGATATAGGCGGGATAAAATGCATTATCGGCATAAATAGCTTTATCCAACAGGGTAACGGCATGATTCAACAATTCTTTTACTGTTTCGGAATTATCGCCGCCTGTATTTCCCCTGGTGCCTCCCATGGAATACAGTATCGTTTCGGTTTCATTGATCAAAGGCCAATGCAGGTTCAGCAAGGTATCGTTATCCGCATACGCTAAGGCTTGCAATATTTCGGCAATTGCCAAATTATTGTACATTTCCTTTGTATGAATATTTTTATCCAGAATCGCCTGGAGGCTGTAAGTGGCAATACTTAAAATACCCAGCATCTCCTCCCCGGAATACATGGTTGCGATTTGCAACAGCAAATTGGCCGATTCAAAGGCGGGAATCAGGGATTCAATATCTTTTGCCGCATCGGCGGCAATCTCCTTACGTGCGGATTTGCTGGGATACCCCTTGAGTTTTTCTTTGAGCTGGTACCAGGCATAGGTACTGTCAAGCACTCTGCCCGCGATGCGGTAGGTTGCATAACCGGCGCTGAAAGCGTAGTACATAGCATAGATATCCGCCTGCGTTTCGTGCAATTGAATGGTTACGGTATCTGCGCCGATTTTGGAGAGTTCAAGCCCCCACTGTTCATCTGCATACGATGAGCCCACTACATTGCCCCAAAGGTGATTGTTGTAGTAGTGCATGAGCTCATGCGAGAGGATGTGAGCGAGTGCGGTAGCGGAATCAGCTCCAAAGGAACGGCAATGATCAATCAGTTGATATCCGATTTTAATTTGTCCGTCGGCATAGGTACTCGCTATGAGTTTGGCGTTATTTTCAACCACCAGTACAGGCTTGCCCGGTGTACTTCTGTTGATGGTGCGCAACAGTGTTTCAAACACTTCATATGCGTAATCGTCGTTGCGCTGTGCATGTGCCCGGTCAGAGGCAAACACCGACAGAAAAAATACGGCGGGAAGTACCACCCTGCACAACCTGATGTGCAGCAGTAACTCCCCGCCAGTATAGAATTTGTTAAGCATGATTATTTAGCCGGTTTGCTTACTTTGGAGTAATCAGAGGGTTCTTTACCGAAGGTTTCGTTACCGCCGATAGTAGCGCCCGGAGTAGCATTGGCTTCCACATTGCGGATAAAGGCGTTGTTGTCGTACAACTGCATCATGATATTGCCGTTGCCGTCCATTACCATTACATATCCGTTTATCACGCCATTTTTATAATCCAGCCAAATCTTATATCCATCGGCATATTCGATACGTGTAACGCCGTGGCTGCTGCCCTGTTTCCAGTTCCCAGCCACTTTGGAGCCGTCGGGATACTGCATTACGCCGTAACCGTCTTCCACGCCATCTTTAAATTCGCCGTCGTAAACTACCCCGCCGACATATTCGCGGGTACCGTCGCCAAACAGGCAGTCGCCATCCTTACAATCGGCGCTGGCATAGGCTAATGCCGCCGGCTCAAACATATTAAATTCACGCATGGAGGCCAACATTTCGGGAGATGCAAACCCATAGGTAGAGCCGCTTTCCAATTTGCCGTAGCTCCATTTTCCCGCATCTACCTTTCCGTTGCTGTGCAACATATAGCCGTAACCGTGCGGTGTATCATCATACCATTCGCCGACATAGATATCGCCATTGCTGTATTTCATTTTACCCAGCCCTTCCCGTTTGTCATTTTTCCAGGAACCGGAGTATTTCATGCCATTGGTGAATGTGTATTCTCCATAGCCGTTGCGAATAAATCCGGGAGAAAGAGTGCCGTAGTATGTATCGCCATTATTGTATTTCCAATCGGCAAAACCGGAAACCAATTTATCGTTTTCATAAACACAGGTGCCGTATTCGCCGGTAGGCAGGTACCTGGTTGCCTCGCCGTGGCGCATACCGTTTTTCCATTGTCCGGCATATACTTCGCCATTCGGCCAGGTATAAATTCCGTACTGATCGTAGTTTCCCCCGGAAAAATGGCCTTCATAGCGAGAGCCGTCATCAAATACTGCCACGCCATAACCATCCTGACAGTCGCCGGTGGCACATCCCGATTTATACAGGGTTTCTAAATTTCCGATAGTACCCAGATCTATCCAAAATGCCTGGTACACAAATTTTGCCCAATCCGCATAGGTTACCCAGATAAAGCCCTGGTTGCCCCATCCTTCTCCCCATGAGTTCATGATTTCAAAAGAACCGCCATTGCGATTGTCATCATATCCTACAATGGTCATTGCATGTAACTGGTGCATACCGCTATTGTCGAGCACCGCTTTACCGGGATTGCTCCTCTCATCTGCGGTTGCATTCCAGTAATTGCCCGAAGCGGAAAAAAATGAAGCCGGGATATAACTTGCAAAAGCAACAGGGCTTCCAATTGTTAATGCGGTTTTTACATGCTCAATATTCACGGCAGGTTTTGTGTTAAAATAATTATTCAGCGCCGTTTCGGTGCGTTCAGATGGCATAATATCGGTAGTGTTATACAATATATATGCATTTGATATCCGGTAGTTAGCCGCATCGCTCATCATTACATCTGTTATCGGTGTTCCGCATCCGATTATGGGCATATAGAATTTCTTTGCACCTACATCCATCAGCAACAGCAGCGAGTATTCCACAGAACTTCCCGACTGGCAGGAGGCGTCCTCCTTCACCTGGTTATATACGAAGTACGGATCAAAAGCCAGGCCGGTAATTAAATTCCGGTTGGTGAACCCCATTTTATAGGCATAAGCAGTGGTAAGTGTGCCATAGGCCACAGACCAGGAAGTACAGGTGCCGTAATTGCCCTGGTTTTTAGCATACGGCGCATGTGCTTTCAGCGAAAAACTTTCGGGAATTTCACTTCCGTATCCGGCCGATACCGGTGTTTTGGTTTGAAATTTTTTGGCAGCAATCGGATCCGGGATAACGCCCGTCCCATATTGTGCATAGGTAGTGCCGGTTATTAAAACGGCAGCTAATAAGATTACAAACAGGTTGCGCATAACATTCATTTTTAGTTAATAAAATTGTTTAACGGTAATTTAGATGTTTCAAAGATAAAATTCCATAAGTATATGTTGCATAGATATGCATTTTTGATATTGGCGGCTTTAGTGTATTCGGCATGTGCCTACTCACAATCTTACCGGTTATTGGAGAAAAGATGCGTTCTTTTAATTCAGCAGGAAAATTATACAGAAGCCTGTGATATCTGCCAACAGGCCAGAGAGGCCGCATGGGACTTGCAGTTGGATGATTTCACGAAATACAATGCGGCGGTAAATGCGGGTAATGCATACTTATATGCGGACAGATACCGGGAAACTGAACAACTATACCTGGAAGCGCTGGCACTCTGCAAAAAAATTCCCGATAACCTCGAATTGCTGTTCGATATTACCTACGGTTTAATGAGCGTCACTGAATTTACAAATAATTTGGAATTGCAATATGAAATGGCGGTCAGTGGCCTGGAGTTATCAAAGCAATTATACGGTTCGCCCAATGAATACGAAATTGAATGTTACCGGATCCAAAGCGCCTACTACGCCAATGCAGGCGATTACAATACTTCAGATAAATATCTCCGGCAGGCATTCGACACTTTTAGAGCGTTAGGCAAAACTCAAGATGTCGATTATGCCATTCTTTTGGTTTTTTATGCCAGAAACCTGTTTAACGTCGGAAAATATTCCGGCTGTGTGGATGCCTGTACTGATGCGATAGAAATTTTCAGGAACAATGAAGGGTATTCTACTATATTATGCAGTACGCTCGTCTTGAAAGCAAATTGCTACTTCAGCAATGGAGATATTCAACAAAGTATGGAAACTGCATTGGAAGGTGTGGTATATCTCGACTCCCTCGAGTCTAAAGACGATGTCATGTCCAATGCCATGATGTTTGCTCTCCTTATCCTGAATGTCGACTTAACACAGGGAACCACCATTGCAGAAGAAACCGGGTTATTGAAAGTTTTAAAAACCGGCGTAGCTTATTTTGATACGTTGGATTACAGCATGCCCCATGAACTGAATAATGCCTATATCGGAATCGGCAATTACTACATTCAGAAGCAGGAATGGGATAGCGTGAAACTCTACTACTCCAAAGCATTCGAAAATACCTTAAAATACTTTGGCAAGGGCGATATTATCTACATGTATTGTTTATCCGTTCTGGCCAGTGCGAACGAAAAACTCGGCGATATAAACGCCGCCGAGAAAATTTATCTGGAAATAATCGATTACAGTATTCATTTTTTGAAAACTAATTTCTTATTTGTCTCGGAAACTGAAAAAGAATATCTGTTCAGGGAATTTACTTCTACTCACAACAATTTTTTATACTTTTTGAAAGTATATCACACGCAATACCCGCACCTGATCACTGTTGCTGCCGAAACCGATATGTTCCTCAGGGGGTTATTGCTTAAAAATATCACTACCCTGCGCAATAACTTTTTGCAATACGCAAGTGACGATGACTTACAGACTTTTAATGCGTGGCTCTCCTTGCGGCAACAAGCCGCTTCCCAGGCGGCACAAAATCCTGCCCTCGCACAACAACTCGAAGACCAGGCCGAACAAATGGAAAAAAATTTCCCCGACACGTTAAAGGCGATGATCGACAACAGCGATATCCATTCCTGGCAGTCTCTTAATACGAGTTTAGATTCCGGGGAAGCCGTTATTCAATTCATCAATATCGACAACACTGTGGAGACCGGCTATCTCGTATCCGATTATATTGCGCTTATTACTGCGCCGGGCATGCCGGAACCCGTGTATGTGTATTTATGCAACAGCGATGATTTGAATGCGGTTTTGAATAGAGGCAAGGACGAGACTGACCGGGCTTATATTCAGCGCATTTACGGTTTTCCGGATCCCAATTTCCCCGAGGACACGCTGTATTTCCAGGGCGATAAATTATATCAACTGATCTGGAAGCCGATGGAGCCGTTCTTGCAACAGGTTAATACCATTTATTATTCGCCTGCCGGTGTCTTGAACCAACTCGCCCTACACGCACTTCCCCTCGATAACCGGACATGCGTCTTCAACAAGTACCGCCTGTTGCTGCGCTCCAATGTCAGCGACCGGTCTTCCCAGGACAGCGCTCCGTTTACTTCGGTGTTGCTCGCAGGCGGTATTAACTACGAAAGTGCTTCAACCACAGACGACGAAACTTACCTGGCATTAGCCGAAACAGATACGCTTTCCGCAAGAGGCGGTTCGTGGAAAGCCCTGCCGGGTACTTTGACAGAAATCCGGGAAATCGCCGCCGGCGCCCGGGATAAAAATCTTACTGTCAAACTGTTTAAAGGCAGCAGCGCTTCTGAAAGAAATATCAAGGATGCCGCCGGCAACTACAATATCGTGCATATCGCTACACACGGTTACTTTTATTCCGATGCCGATACCCTACTTGCCGACAGCACCTTGCCGGGGTATAGCTACCGCCGCTCGCAAAACCCGTTGATGCGCAGCGGTATCATCCTGGCAGGCGGTAATACCACATGGATTAACGGCATTACTGACAGCACTGCTGAAGACGGTATTCTCACCGCCTATGAAATCTCTAATTTGAATTTATCCAACACAGGGCTCGTCGTACTCAGCGCCTGCGAAACCGGATTGGGAGACGTGCACGGTACCGAAGGCGTTTATGGATTACAACGTGCTTTCCGCATGGCCGGCGCCAACCGGTTATTGGTCAGCTTATGGAAAATCCCCGATCAGTACACCGCCGAGTTTATGCAGTTCTTTTACACCGCCCTTCTCAATGGTGACAACCCGGAAACGTGTTTATTCAAAGCTCGTGTCGCCATGCAGAAAAAAACCAATGTCTATAACTGGGCAGCATTTGAACTCGTGCAATAACAAGGGTGATTTTAGAAAATGAAATGCATATCTGTAATGCGGATTATCGTTGCGATGTACTTCATGTCAATGCGCTCTCTATATACACTGTTTTCACATTTACAAATTCCAGGATACCCTGTCTGGCCAATTCGCGGCCGTACCCGCTTTTTTTCGTTCCGCCGAACGGCAGTCGGGGGTCGCTTTTTACCATGGCATTGATAAATACGGCGCCATCTTCAATTCGATCAATAAAATAATCCGCCTTTTTCCTGCTGTTCGTAAAAACCGTTGCCCCCAATCCGAACGTGCTGTTGTTGGCGAGGTCCAAGGCATGTTCTTCGGAATGCGCAATGGCAATGGCTGCCACCGGGCCGAACACTTCTTCATCAAACGCAGGCATGCCGGGAGTTACATCGCCAAGTACGGTCGGTTCGAAAATGGCATTGGTGCGTTTCCCGCCCGCAATCAGTCGTGCTCCCTTTGCAATGGACGCATTCACCTGGCGCTCCAACTGTTCGGCGAGATCGACTCTTGCCAACGGCCCGATTTGTGTTGTGGCTTGCAACGGGTCGCCTACCACCAATTTGCGTATCCCATCGGCAAATGCCTCTGTGAACGCAACGGCAATATCTTCCATTAAAATAAAGCGCTTTGCCGCAATACAACTCTGGCCGCAGTTCTGCATACGAGCCTTTACACCGGCAGAAACCGCCGCCCTGATATCCGCATCGCTCAATACGATAAACGCATTGCTCCCGCCTAATTCGAGCACCGATTTTTTAATGTGTTCGCCCGCAATGGAGGCTACCGCCGCTCCGGCCGGTTCACTGCCGGTGAGTGTAACCGCCCGGATACGGCTGTTCTCTATAACAGAACGCACTGCCTTGTGGCCGACACATATATTCTGAAAGACTCCTTGCGGAAATCCCGCCTGCAAAAATGCATCGGCTATTTGAAATGCGCAGCCCATCACATTGCCCGCATGTTTCAACACGGCGACATTGCCCGCCATCAGGGATGGCGCCGCAAACCGGAATACCTGCCAGAACGGAAAATTCCAGGGCATAATCGCCAGCAGCGGCCCGAGCGGCTGGTAACACACTTTACTCAAGTGCGCATCGGTTTGAACAATCTCTTCCGCCAGGAATCCAGCGGCATTATCTGCATAATAATTACATACCCATGCGCATTTTTCAATCTCCGCCACCGATTCTCCTATGGGTTTTCCCATTTCCGAAGTAATAGTAACAGCATAATCTTGCTTATTCTTCAGCAACACATCCGCAACCGCCCGCATCAACGCCGATCTCTGAACAAACGATGTATTTCTCCATTGTTTAAATGCCGATTCTGCAAGTTGCAGCCCGGATTCGATTTGCTGCGGCGTGTCTTCTGCATACTCGGCTAAGATCTTTCCCGTATAGGGGTTTATCGTTTTTATTGCCATGGCAATTGCAAATTAATTCTTCTATTTAATTAACTGAAACTCCGTGAAAAGATTCCTTCACACTGCACTTAATCACCCGGTTACAAACGGGTCATTCCGTCATCCCATCTCATCGTGTCCCACGGGTTTCTTTTCCCTGATGGTTTTCCACAATACAAAACTGATGAATAAACTCACTGCACTGATAATAAATATCAAATTCTTATTCTCTGCCGATTCGATAAACTGTGCAATAATTAAACTCACAATCAACTGCGGAATTACAATACTCATATTAAAAATCCCCATAAACAAACCCATCTTTGCCTTGTTCACCTTCTCGCTCATAATGGCAAAGGGCAGGCTGACGATGGCTGCCCATCCGATACCCGCCAGCGCCATGCATCCGTATAATACCGGAATGGTACGGCCGAAAAAGACGATTGAAAGATAGGCGATACTCATTACCAGCAAGGCGGTAGCATGTACCTGCAGGCGGCCGAATTTTTCAGTTAATGGTTCTAATACCGCGGCGGGAAATACAGCGCCTACCGCATTGAGAATTAAAAAGGAATAACCGATTACCCTGCCGATCTGATTTTTATCGGTATCGCTCAACAGCGCATTCTCAGTGGTATTGAATAAAATTTGCGCCGCATAGGCAAACATAAACACGAACATCGTCTGCACTCCAATCCAGGAGAATGCATTGGCAAAGTAAATTTTAATCAGGGCATTTACATCGGCCTTGCCCGTCTCGGGATGCTCCGGGCTATCTGGTTGCAGACTGTCCGGTATCAGAACTTTGGGCTCTTCAATAAACAAGGTAGGAAAAATTGAGAACACCAGTACGATGCCCACTCCTATCCAAATCAACGTATAGTTTCCCAATTCGGCGCCGATAAAATAAGCGAGGACGCCAAAGGTGCCCGATACGGTTTGCATCCATGTGTACCCCTTCGTGCGGGCAACTCCCGCAGGTGTCACATCGGTTATCAGGCTGCGGGTCGGGTTAAAACCCAGGTTAATGGCGAGGTCAAGCGTTGTGGCGACACATAAGGCTACCGGAATTAAACTGTCTGCTCCGGTCAATTTTTGTATTGCATCCAGGTTGGGCAGGCACAGCAACATCAATGCAGCCAATACGCCGCCGATAATTATAAACGGCCTGCGCCGCCCGCCCCAAAACCAGGCTTTATCGGAAATTAACCCGACTACCAACTGCATCACCAGTCCGGCAATCGGTCCGGATGCCCATACGAGCCCGATTTCATCAATCGCCAGCCCGTACTTGGTAGAGAGTATCCAGCTCAGGGCACTTATCTGCACACATAGTGCAAAACCCATTGCGGTGGCAGGGAGTGCGAGAACAGAATAAAACAGGTTGTTGAGTTGTTTCTGAAATGGCAGCATTATCTTTTATATTACACTTTGTTTCATTAGCGTTTTGATGTTAAAAATAAAAGTTCTTTGAAAAAATTGTCAGTTTTGAGTTTGCGCAGATTTTAACCTGGAAACGATTTGATTTTTTGAAAATTTGCTGTTTTATAACAGATTGAATGCCAGTAATTATGAATCATCGCAAGTGTGTATTCTCTCAAATCATGTCACTTATTTCGCATAAAAAGTTTCAAACCCTTGTCAGACGGCATAAAGGCGAGTACAAGGTAAAGGGCTTTAACCGGTAACCGTTGCGTGAGCTTGTCTGGGAATAAATGTTTGAACAGATAAAGAATGAAATAAGTAAGAATATCAGGTTTTTCATGATAATGTATTTTATTGTTTGATTAAATAAGTAGAAATTCTCTTTTTGGGGGTTACAATTGAAATTATATATATTCCTTTAGGATAATTTGAAGTATATAATAAAATTTTTTGATTATTTACATATTGTGATTCAATTAGTTCACCGGTTGTAGTTAATACTTCAATTAATTCAATTGAAGAAGAACTAAAAACAGATATTTTATCTGTAAAAGGATTGGGTGAAACTTGAAGAGTCTCGTTATCTGCAACAACATTTATTGCGTCATAAATATGGTAAGGTTCAAATTCAATAAAGAAGGAACTTAATACTTCCTCCGGCTCGTCAAACGGTGGCACCCCAGAGCCCTCAAACACATGCGGACTAGTAATCGGGTAGAAATAGTTTAAATTTATCGAATCGGTCATTACCAGAGGGTCATCATCAAAAGCCGAAGGACAATTGACATACCCTGGCTCACCTGCGCCACAGTAAACCCATCCCACTATAGTTGGATATGGAGCAAGATTAGTATAAGGCAAGTCATTACTGTAAAATAAGCTCATATCCCAAGACATGGTTATTGGCATTTGGCCATGAATAAAATCAATATTTGCACTCATTGGGAGTATACCGGAAATTTCAGTGTTTTTTCCTGAATCAATATTATATAGTCCTGTATATGGAGATGCGAATCCATAGGAAACTAGAACGTTAAACTTAGAAGTATCTATAAAAGAATAATCCTCAAATTCATCTTCAAATTCACCCGGTAATCCGGCGATAGGGTCATACCCAATATACACCGTGTCCCTGTCGCCGTTTGCATCTTCAAACCAGA
>CAZBHH010000029.1:0-28894 GCA_964492065.1 uncultured Chitinophagales bacterium
GAGTTTGGAACTTTTGGAAATAAATACGCAGATAATTGAGGCTCTTTTACTTTGACATCGGGGATGATCAGGGGAAAATACACTGGAAAGCAGATATTGCGTTAATCCGACGGGGGAGAGGGAACAAGAATTTTCAATTTTTTAAAAATGTTTAACACTATTTATTTATAGGACCGGAATGAGAGTGTATTTAAATCTTTTGTACCTTTCCGAATTCAAAATTTTAACAACATAAGGGTTCACTCGATAATGCAATATTTAAATAGATAACCATTAATATGTATTGATATGATCAATTGTAAATTTGTTTGCTTTTTAGTACTTATAAGTGTGTTTTCATGGAATTGCGGCAAGAAAAAAGAAAAGAAAGCGCCGGCTCAGAATACGATAGAATACTCCACCACCTTAGATGAACATGCGGCAATGGTGAAATACCTCGCAGATGCAAAGGCGATATACTTCGATAATCCCGCCAACCGCTATGCGAGCAACCTGCGGGCAGATTTATTAAATGCCAAACCTTTGCCCAAACAGTACAGAGATCGCTTTGAGTTATTGTTGAGTACGGCAGATGCATATCTGGAATCCGGCGACACCAAAAAAACTATTGACATACTTGAAAAAATTGTCACCGACCCGGAATTTGATAAATTGCCCAAAAAGGAAATAAGTAAAATCCAGTTTCTGAGAGCGCTCAGTCTGTTGAGATACGGCGAACAGTTAAACTGTATTGCCAATCACGTCGCCGAGTCCTGTATCCTGCCTATTGCAAAACCGGCTTTTTACACCGAGAAAGATGCCACACAAAAGTCGTATGAATTATTTAAAGAGATAATCGCAAATGATAAAAATAACCTGAACGCCATTTTTTTGTTGAATGTCGCAGCGATGAACCTGGGTATGTATCCCGACCAGGTACCTGCCGAAATGCGCATAGACCCTTCGAAGTTTGCCGAAGACCCGACCATTCCGAAGTTGCATAATATTGCCATTGACCTCGGGCTGGATATAATAACCTGCTCCGGAGGAGTTTGTGGGGATGATTTTAACAATGACGGTTTAATTGATATCGTGGCAAGCAGTTGGTTTCTTAATGACCAGGTGCGCTTTTTTGTAAATAACGGCGACGGCACATTTACCGACCATACAGAGCAGGCAAACCTGAAAGGTATTACCGGGGGATTGAATATGGACCATGCCGATTTCAACAATGATGGATACGAAGATATTCTCGTATTGAGAGGCGCCTGGTGGAATGATTACGGCAAATTGCCGAATTCCCTGTTGAAAAATAACGGCGACGGTACATTTACGGATATCACCAAAAGCTCTGGGATTTGGAGTTTGTTCCCCACCAATTCAGCCGCAGTTGCGGATTATAACAACGACGGATGGCTGGATATTTTCTTCGGCAATGAAACGAGAAAAGATTCCGAACCTTACCCCAGCGAATTATATATCAATAACGGCGATGGCACATTCCGGAATATGGCAAAGGAAACCCATACCGATATTTTGAATTTTGTTAAAGGCGCCACCGCCACCGATATTGATAACGACGGCGATATGGATATAGCAGTTTCCTGCCAGGGCCAGGAGAATATCCTGCTAAAAAATATGCTGAAGGAAAATGGAGGAACCCTTGTTTTCGAAGATGCCACCAAGGCTTCGGGTATTTCGGGGCCGTTGAAGAGCTTCCCCGTCCTGGCGATGGATTACAATAACGACGGCTGGGAAGATATCTTTATTTTCACCTATGACGCAGGCAATTGCGAATACGATAATGCGGCTTATTTTCTCGATAAGCCCGTGCATGGCGAATATTCCGTTGTTTATAAAAACAAGGGCGATGGCACCTTCGAAAATGTGACCAACGCTGTCGGTTTAAATATCCCGATGACGGCGATGGGTTTAAATTTTGGCGATTTAAACTACGATGGTTGGATCGATCTGTACGTAGGTACCGGGACTCCGAATTACACATCGTTGGTTCCGAATAAGATGTTATTGAATAATCAGGGGAGTGGTTTCAGGGATGTATCATCTCAAACCGGGATGGGGCACTTGCAAAAAGGCCACGGCGTTGCCTTTGCGGATTTTGACAACGACGGCGATGCCGATGTGTTTTCAGACATGGGCGGTGGCTATTTGGGCGATGCCTTCCAAAGCGCCTTCTTCGAAAATACCATCAACGGGAATGCATGGATTACCATAGATTTAATTGGCGTTAAATCCAACAGGGACGGTATAGGTGCGAGAATCGTGGTGAAAACCGTTTATCCCGATGGCAGCACGAGAAGCATTTACAATACGATGAGCACCGGTGGCAGCTTTGGCTCAGGGCCGTTAATCAAACACATCGGGCTTGGAAATGCAAGCAGTATTGCCGAGCTGCAAATCCTCTGGCCCGCCAGCGGAATTACACAAACGTTTGCGAATGTGAATTTGAACTCAAAGTTGCAGATTGAAGAGGGTAGGGATTCGATAATTTATAAACCATTTACACCGTTTCAGTTCCAGAAGTCACATACCCATACTATGCATAATATGTAATTTCCATGAATAATATACACGTGAATTAACGGAAATTTACATCGCATTAAAAATTAACATGAACAAGGGAAAATGGCTGCTCCTCACAGCGGTATTATTTATCGCCATTGCTGTTGTCGGTTTTATTTTTAGGAAGAACGTAGTATCTGAATTCAGCAAATTTTCTTCCACAGGCAATGTCGTGGTAGTAGAACCGCTGCCGTGGGACCCTGCCAAACGGGGCAATTCGGCTATGATCGACTATGTGAAAGACGTCTATGCGATTACCGCTGTGCCGGGTATGCCCTTTGCAAATACCGTGAATGCCAATTACCTGTTAAATGAAAAAATTCCCGAAAGCCGGAAGGAGTCGCTGGAGTATTATATTGAATTGATCAGCCAGTTGGAGCGTTCGGGGCGCTTACAGGATGCGGTGGATAAGATAGCGGTTTTTGAAAACTCTGTTATTTATAAGAAGTTGAGCGACGAGGAGATGTCGCTGTGGTATGAGATGGCGGGGACAGTTTGGCTGCGCTATGGTGAAGAGCTCAACTATAATAACAGCGCTGACGGCAATTATTGTATCTGGCCATTAACAACCGATACAACTCAGGCAAACCAGGAAAGCGCACGGCGTGCAATTACGTATTTTGAAAAGGAATTGGCGTTGCATCCGGGTGACCTTTCGACGATCTGGCTACTAAATATCGCCTATATGCAATTGGGGAAATACCCGAAAGAAGTACCCGAAAAATGGTTAATTCCCGCAGAGAGTTTTGCTTCGGAAAAGCCGATGCCGGTATTTAAAAATATCGCCGCGACAATCGGCATTGATTTTCCCAATACAGGAGGCGGATTGATTTATGAAGACTTTAACGGCGATAATTTGCTCGATATTTTTACAGGAGGCTGGGGGAAGACGGAACATTGCTACTACCTGGTGAACAATGGCGACGGTACTTTTACAGACCTTACCGAATCGTCCGGTATGATTGAGTTTCCGGCCGGGCTGCACATGATGCAGACCGACTACAACAACGACGGATTGCCGGATATTTTTATTTTGCGTGGCGCCTTATTAGGCACGTACGGGATCTTGCCGAATTCATTGCTGCGCAACAATGGTGACAATACATTCACCGATGTTACCTACGAAAGCGGCTTGTTCTCCTGCCATCCCACGCAAACTGCCGTTTGGGCGGATTTTAATAATGACGGATGGCTGGATGTCTTTATCGGCAATGAGGGATTGTTAAATAGGGAGGGCGGTTACCACCCATGTGAATTATATATAAATCGCAACGGGTATTTTACCAACAGGGCGCATGATGCCGGCCTTGATTTCAACGCATTTGTTAAAGGCGTCGCTGCCGGCGATATGGACAATGATGGCGACCAGGATATTTATGTTTCAATAAATGGAGAAAATAACAGGTTGTTCCGCAATGATACCCGCAAGGGCAGTAATGAATGTAAATTTAAAGACATCAGCGAGCAGGCGGGAATTGCCGGGCCTGTACACAGTTTTTCGTGTTGGTTCTTCGATTTTAACAACGACGGTTTTGAGGATATCCTGAATTTCAGTTTTAATGGAAATGCCACTGCAGACGATATAGCGGCTGAATATTTACATCAACCGATTGACAGAGATATAACCGCTTTATATGTCAACAACGGCGATGGCACTTTTACAAATAAAAGTGAACAGGCGGGACTGGATAAAAGCCTGATGGTTATCGGCTCCGGTTTTGGCGATATAGATAACGACGGATGGCTCGACTTCTACCTCGGTACGGGTAATCCAACGCCGGCATGTATTATTCCCAACAGGTTTTTTTGTAATAACGGCGGGAAGGATTTCCTTGAGACTACCGTGGATATGCGGGTAGGCCACCTGCAAAAAGGACATGCCATTACCATGAGCGACTTAAATAACGATGGCTATGTAGATATCGGCGTTCAAATGGGCGGCCTCTATGAAAGTGACGAATCTCGCGACTGCCTGTTTCTGAATCCCGCCGGTTTCGGCAATAACTGGGTGGCCATAGAATTAGTGGGTGAGCAGACCAATAAAATTGCCATCGGCGCAAAAATTATTTTAAATATTAACGATAATGGCGTCAACCGGAATATTTACCGCGTCGTAGGTGATAACTCCAGCTACGGCACCGGCAGCCTGCGGCAAACAATCGGCCTGAACAATGCAACGGTCATTACTTCGATTACTGTTTTTTGGCCAGTCAGCGATAATAAAACCGTTATCCGCAATGTCCCCGTCAATCAGTTTATTACCATATGGGAAAACGAAACGGGATATAAATCAGATAAATTAACACGTCTCGAATTTAGAAAACGGGAACACGCCGAACCGCAGGGCAATCCTTCGCCATAAGGGCGCCGGTAAAATCAGTAATTTTATGTGTGCTTAAATGGTGTTACATATTCCTGGTAAGCGGGGTGCTGATTTCCTGCAGTAATTCCATTGATATTGAAGCCGATTTTAAAGAGCAAATGTTCGTGTACGCATTGCTGGATGCAAGTGATTCCACCCACTATATACGCATTCAAAAGACATTCATGCAGAGCGGCGTCAGCCCATATGATATCATCGGCGACTATCAGAATATTTATTATGCCCCCGGTGAGATATCTGTTTCTGTTGAGGAGTGGAAGGATAATACACTACAGCAAACCTGGGATCTCGAGATGGTGAATGGCGATACTATTGCAATAGTGAAGAACACGGGTTTGTTCGCCGCTTCGCCAAACATATTATACCGGTTTAAGGCGCCATTGGATCAGCAGGCACAGTATAAGTTGAAGGCTGTAAATAACTACACCGGCGTTGTTACCAGCGCCCAGACCGATATAGTAGATTCGTTTGCGGCGCTGTTTCCAACGGCATCCTTACAGGGATTTGATTTTACCGATACTGCAAGGATGTACTACATATGCCGGTATGCCGTGGATGCGAAACTATACGACCTGCAAATGCGCATGTATTTCCGCGAAGAAGATGTTATGAGCGGTGCGGTTATCGACACGTTTATCGACTGGACCATATTTAAAAATATTATTGGCGACAATTTCACGGGTAGCGGTATTGTTGCCTATGGAATAAACGCAAATGCTTTTTACAGTTTTGTGGCCTCTGTGCTGGATCCCGAACCTGGAGTGATACGTGAATTCCAGAAAATCAATTACACCTTCTTCGCAGGAGGTGAGGCGCTGTACCGGCAATATTTGAATTTAATGGCCAACAGCGGAATTACGAGTCAATACGCATACTCGGTTTATACCAATGTGTATAACGGGCACGGGATTTTCTCATCCATCTATTCAAATGCACTTTCGGATATGTATATCTCCGCTAAGTCTGTTGACACATTAGCGTGCGGCAGGGTTACGGGCGACCTCGGCTTTAAGTCAGCCCCGTCAAACCCTGCATATCCCGGTTGCGGCGAATAGACTTTTTACCGGGAGATGTCAATTTTAGATTTCATTTCCCATATCTTTGCCCACGATGAAAAAGATCCTTATTGCTGCTGCCATAGCACTCTCCTGGTTTATTTACGGATGCTCTACTGACTTTGACCTGAATGCCGATTTTCAGGAGACTCCCGTTGTTTATGGATTGCTCGATCCCACCATCCCGGTTAATTACATTCGCATTAATCGTGCGTATCTCAGCGATAGTATTGACGGGCTTACCATGGCTGGCGATCCAAACGCCATTTATTACGGCGATGAGTTGACGGTAACACTTGAATCGTACGATATCTATGGCAATTATGTTGGGAGTACACTTTTGGAACGAGTGGACGGCGATACGCTCGGCATACCGAAAAACAGCGGCATCTTTGCCAATATTCCCAATATTCTCTATCGGTTTACAGATTCTCTGAATAAAGACTACACCTATAGATTGATAGCCACCAATACCGAAACCGGGAAAACAGTTTACAGCGAAACACCTGTTATTAATGATTTCCTCGTAGTTCGACCGAACGAAGAATCCATTTTTCCCCAATCCGTCAGTATATCTCCGGGAGGCTTTTATCAATTTGCATTTAACAATGCCGCAGATGCCGCAATCTACGATATGACGATGCGCATCCATTACCGCGAAGGAACCTATGACCCGGGTACAGGCGATTTCCTGGATTTGGTGTCCAAAGAAATTGACTGGAAGTTTAGAACCAATTATTCCACCATCGACAAAAACCCCGGAGAACTTATTACAATTGATATTGACGGCGCCCCGTTTTATAACTTCATTAAAAATAACTTTCCCCCCAATCCCGACCCGAATTTTATTCGCTTAGCCGATTCCGTACAGTTTATCCTGGATGCCGGCGGCGAAAGTCTGTACCGGTTTATGCAATACAGCGGCGCTACTCTCGGCCTCAACGAAGGCCAGGTGATATTGGAATACACCAATGTGGACGGAGGCCTGGGAATTCTTTCAGGCAGGTATAAAAAGATCAGCAAAATTTATCCATTCACGATTCAAACCCGTGATTCTATTGCCTGTAGTACAGCAACCCAGGGACTTAACTTTGCCCCCGACCAGTCAACTCCTTCGTTTCCATTTTGTGAATAACTGTCTTTTTGTCACCGCAACAGGGTGCAATTGACTTTTTTTTCCGAATTGTCATTCCGATTTGGGCATTTTCTCAATGGCATAAACATTGACTAAGCCTTTGCGTTGATTTAACATTTTACAAACGAAAAATAGACACAATGGGAAAAATTATAGGAATAGACCTCGGAACGACCAACTCCTGTGTTGCTGTAATGGAAGGCAATGAGCCGGTGGTAATACCGAATGAAGAAGGCCGGCGGACAACCCCGTCAATTGTAGCCTTTCTGGATAACGGTGAGCGCAAAATCGGGGACCCCGCCAAGCGCCAGTCCATCACCAACCCCCTGAAGACCATCATGAGTATTAAGCGTTTCATGGGACACCGCTTCAGCGAAGTGAACAACGAAGCCAGTATGATGAGTTATTCCGTGGTACGTGGAGATAACGATACGGCAAGAGTAAAGATCGGTGACAGGCTCTATACGCCTCAGGAGATCAGCGCAATGATCTTGCAGAAAATGAAAAAAGTGGCAGAGGATTACCTGGGTACACAAGTGCATGAGGCCGTTATCACCGTGCCGGCTTATTTCAACGATTCACAGCGCCAGGCGACTAAAGAGGCCGGAGAGATTGCGGGGTTAACCGTAAAACGCATTATCAATGAGCCGACAGCGGCTGCACTCTCCTATGGTCTGGACAAACGCCATAAGGATATGAAGATAGCGGTGTTTGACCTCGGTGGCGGAACTTTCGATATCTCCATCCTCGAACTCGGCGACGGCGTGTTTGAAGTGAAATCCACTAACGGCGATACTCATCTTGGCGGCGACGATTTCGATAAGGTGATAATGGACTGGCTGGCCGAGGAATTTAAAAAGGAAGAACCCACCATTGACCTGCGCAAAGACCCAATGGCATTGCAGCGGTTGAAAGAAGCTGCCGAAAAAGCCAAAATCGAATTGTCATCTTCAATGGAAACCGAAATTAACCTGCCTTATGTAACGGCTGTTGACGGCGTACCCAAGCACCTGGTGAAAAAAATTTCCAGGGCGAAATTTGAACAACTCGCCGACACCTTGATACAGCGCACGTTAAAACCTTGTGATGCAGCCTTGCGTGATGCCGGATACAACAAATCGGATATCGATGAGGTAATTCTGGTGGGAGGCTCTACCCGCATTCCGAAAATCCAGCAAATCGTCGAGGAATTTTTTGGAAAGAAACCCTCGAAAGGCGTTAACCCGGACGAAGTGGTAGCCATTGGTGCGGCCATTCAGGGAGGTGTACTTACCGGCGAGGTGAAGGATGTGTTGTTGCTGGATGTTACACCCCTTTCCCTGGGAATTGAGACCTTAGGCGGTGTATTTACTAAATTGATAGAGTCGAATACGACCATTCCTACCAAGAAAAGTGAAGTGTTCTCCACTGCGGCCGACAATCAGCCCAGCGTGGAAATCCACATCCTGCAGGGCGAGCGCCCCATGGCAAAAGACAATAGGAGTATCGGCAGGTTTATGTTGGACGGCATTCCGCCGTCACGCAGGGGCACACCTCAGATCGAAGTGACTTTCGATATTGATGCAAACGGTATTTTGCACGTGAGCGCAAAGGATAAAGGCACCGGTCGCGAACAGAGTATTCGCATCGAGGCATCAACCGGTTTGAGCGATGATGAGGTTAAACGCATGCGAGATGAAGCCAAGGCAAATGAGGAAGCCGATAAAATTGCCCGCGAAAAAATCGAGAAGCTGAACCGTGCCGATGCAATGATTTTTGAAACCGAAAAGCAACTGTCCGAATACGGCGATAAACTGAGCCCGGAAGCAAAACAACCTATCGAAGAGGCGTTGAATACATTGCGTGAAGCTCATAAAAACCAGGATGTTGCAGCGGTAGATGCCGCACTGGAAAAACTAAACCAGGTATGGCAGAACGCATCTCAGGAGATGTATAAAACACAGCAGCAAAGCGGCGCTGCCGGCGATGCGAATACGGGCGCATCCGGACATCAGGATAATCAAAACACTACGGATGACGTCGAGTACGAAGAAGTAGATCAAAACAAATAAGTGGTAATAAGTATTGAGAGAGAGCTATCCGCAAGGGTAGCTCTTTTTTTATGCCGTATGAACAGGCGAGGTTATTTAGTAAATGGCAACAGCGACTGCAGCCCGGTATCATCCGGCCATTGCGATATCGCCGTCTTTAATGTTTGTTGCGCTTTCTGTCTTTCATTCTGATGTATCAGCAACAGCACGTAATTATAATAATACAGGGGAGTGGGGCGCAGTGCAATTGCCTTTAAAAAATACCGTGCAGCGCCGCTGTAATCCCCTGTTTCATTTGCGAGCAGGGCGGCGTAGTAATACCCCATATCATTTTCAGGATGCAATTGCATCATCAGGCGCAGTTGTTCCCGTGTCTTTTCAGTATTACCCTGCTGGCTGTAAACAACGGCGAGGTTTAATCTCGGCTCCTCCAATAAACTATCCATATCCAGGGCAATGAGGTAATGATATTCCGCCTGTTGCAGATCGCCGGACTCCTGGTAATATTCTCCCTGTATCACCTGCCCTGAAGCGAAGTCTGCATTTGCCGCAAGGTATTCCAGGTATTCCGATTGTACGGCGTAATAATTCGCCGTGTATTGGTCTTCAATTTTAGTTATCTGGGGGTTGACAAGGGTGCGAAATGCCGCTAATCGCACTGCTCTCACGGTATCTGTCAGCCCCTGAAGCAAAGTGGCAACCGGCACTTGTTGCCGGTAAGGCAATAATTCCATATAGGCTGCCGCCCGGATAATTGAAGATGTATGGGATGTCATCGCAAGAATAATATCTATTGCTTCCTTTTGGTGTAATCCCGCTAAATAAGTAATTGCAGTTGCTTTGACAATTTCATTTACGGCGCTGTCCGCCATTAGGTGTTGCAGATGTGATAACGAGGTGCTATCGAGTTTACTTCCCGGAATCAGGTCGTCTGAAAAATGATATTTGCGGTGTGGGCCATACCACTTTACTACTGCATCTGCAGCCCATTGCGCCGATTTATTTTCGTGGCAACTGTTGCATGCATTGGGCGTGCCGAACTTTACGCTTTGATCGGGGCGGGGTACCCGAAAACTGTGATCGTGGCGGTAATCATTCACCATGTAGTACCTGCCGTCCAAATGGCAATTCACACAACTCGCCCCCAGGGAGCCTTCAGTATGAAAATGATGTGAGGGGCTGTCGTATTTTGGTGCATGACATTGCAGGCACAACGCATTTCCATCCAATTTTATTTTTGCCGAATGCGGGTCGTGGCAATCCGTACAAGTTACACCCCAGCGATACATTTTACTCGACAAAAACGAGGCGTAATTGTACACCTCGCCTTTTTGCTGTCCATCTGCAAAATAGTTTTCGGTAGTGAGTAATTCAGGTAAATAGTACTGAAGAAAATCCGTATGCGGATTGTTATCCATAGTCAAAGCCGTGCGCCTGCCATGACATGTACCGCAAAGGCTTATTTGTAAATCCTGTTGCGCCTTACCGGGGTTTGTATAATGCGCCTTTCCGGCGGGTTTCCCGGATTGCATCAACGCAACGTGTTGTGCACCCGGTCCGTGGCATGCTTCACAACTTACATTTATTATGTCGTAAGTGGTATTATAACTGCGGGTACTTTCAGTGAAATGTTTTTCAATATTTGTGCTGTGACAGGAGGCGCACATCGAATTCCAAATTTGAGCAGCGCCTGTCCAATGCAGCCAGTCGCCGGTGGGAATGATTGTATCGGGATATTGATGGAACCATTTGTTGGTTTTTGTATCCCACGAAGCACGCAGCGTCTGATAATTACCTTGTGGAAACCTGATAAGATATTGCTGCAGCGGTTGCCAGCCAAATGTATAAGCTATGGCATATGATGTCGTTACGCCTTCTAATTCCGTTACATCCACCATATAAGTACTGTCGTTCTTATAAAATCGATAGGAAACTCCGTCGGCTTTGAATGTTGCATTAGAAAAATCGCCGCGAACAAAATCGGATGTTGCCGGCTTCATCGCAAGATCGTGATGAGAACCCACCCATTTGTCGTAAGCTTCAGTATGACAAGTTTGGCATGTTTTATCGCCGACGTATGCTCGTGATGTGGGGGGGGTATTCACTTCTTGTTCTTTTTCGCTGCAAAGAACGAGACTCCAGGCAAACATGCAGGCAAATACTGCGAACACAACCGATTTAATTATTCGTGTAGCCATATTTGCACCGGTTCCGGGATTTAGCCAAATAAAATTTTTGCTTTTAACAGTGCGACTACCGTTAATGAATCTGTAATTTCTCCCGACTCCAGCATCGCATACGCATCATCAAATGGTATCTTGCGGATTTCCAATACTTCGTCTTCATCGGGATTGGGTTGGGCAGGAGTAAGGTCTTCGCACAAATAAATATAGGCGAATTCATCGGTGCATGAGTTGGAAATGTGCATGGTTTGTATCAATTGCCATTTCGACGCCTTTAATCCCGCTTCTTCCAGTAATTCACGCTTTGCACTTTCCAATGGATCTATATCCAGTGCGCCGCCGCCTTCCGGTATTTCCCAGGTGTACATTTGGAGTGGATACCGGTATTGGCCTATCAACCAGATATTTTTTTCTGCATCGACAGGTAAAATTCCGATAGCGTAATTTTTAAAATGCACCACTCCGTAAATACCATCTGCGCCCGAAGGGTTTATTACCTGGTGTTCGGTTACTTCTATCCAGGGGTTGCTGTAAACGGGATGAATTGATTTTGTCTTCCACGGATTTTCCATTTGATACTATTTTCGTTTTTAAGCCATAACATTACAAATTCTGCCGGATGATGACGGAGCAAATCTAAATTAAAATCCATGTGTTTGCTGTGGCAATGGGGAAAAGCGGGTTTAGAAAACTCATTTTCAACCGGATAAGTCTTCCCTTGCATGTATTCGGCTCCTTTTCTTTGCCAATTTTCGCAATACTGTGTTATTAACACTACTCTTGGTAATGCATCTGTTGACAATTGATGACAATCACATAAAAAAGATATTTTTTATTTACAGACACTGAAATACCTGTATAGCGCATTGGGTAAAGCAAACCGCTAACTGTTGAAGCCTATAAAGAAAATATATTCATCTGCTTTATATGCCACAATAGCATATATGCTGATGGTATGGAACATGCAACAAGGCGTGGCGCAGGTCAATGCCGCATTTACCGCCGACTCAACCCAGGGTTGTTATTTTTTAGAACTGCAGCTTATTAACCTCTCAGTAGGCGCAACGGATTACGAATGGCAGGTGAGCGATGCCGGCGGTTTGGTGTTGGGGAGTTCCATCCTTGAAAATCCTACCTTCTTTCTCGCAGGGGAAGGCAGTTATACCGTTCAGTTGATTGCAAATGGTCCCGATGGTAGCGATACGTTGACCATCCCCGCATTTGCAACTATTTATGCCCCGCCTGTCGCTCTGATAGATGCTTCGGCTTTGGAGGGGTGCCTTGGTGCCACACTCACTTTTTCAGATGCATCTCTGCCCGGTGGTTATGGCAGCATCAGCGACCGCTATTGGGTGATTTCGGGCGCACCCACCCTTCCCGATGATCCGGTAATTTCTTATACGTTTACTGCACCGGGTACCTATACGGTTTACCTGTTTGTGAATAATGCAATCGGTTGCTCTGCTTTTGATACCGAAGAGATAACTATTTACGAAGAAACAGTTGCCAATTTTACGGCAGACACTACCTTGTCGTGTACAACACCTTTTACGGTAAGCTTTACCAATCTCTCTACCGGTACCGCACCTCTGAATTATTTTTGGAACTTCGGCGATGGTGTTACATCCACGGCTGCTTCACCGTCTCATACCTATACCGCATTTGGCAATTTTCCGGTCTCACTGACCGTAACAAACAGCTTTGGTTGCAGCGATAATTATATTATCCCCGATTACATCCAGATTAATCCAACACCCGATGTCGATTTTATTCCCTCTGCAACTTCGATATGCGCCGGCGGCTCCGTTGCGTTTGACAATACGAGCGCCTCTGCCGGCGGCACCTGGTTATGGGATTTTGGCGATGGCACTACATCGACTGAGTTTGAACCGGTTCATACTTATACAACTCCCGGCGATTATACTGTATCCCTAACAGGAAATTTTGGCGCCGATTGCATCGGGTTTGTATCGTACTCGGATATTATCACCGTAAATGTTTCCCCTACCGTCGCTATTGAATCAACAGATCCATCCGCCGTTTGTGCATTGCCTTTTTCAGTTTCATTTCATGCAGAAGTTACCGGTGGGCCTGTCGTGTATGCCTGGACCTTTGAAGATATCGGCGGCTCGGGCACTGCATCCGGTGCTTCACCGGACTATACCTATAACGACTACGGGCTTTTTGATGTCTCGGTTACAGTTACAAATGCGGCGGGGTGTACAGCCTCCATTACCCAAACCGACTACGTCAGTATTGGTGAATTGACATTGACCGCGGATTTTTCACCCGTATCGGGATGCGTGCCCATGCCTGCGGGATTTGCCCTCAGCGCCGATGAAGAGTTAGTTTCCTATTCATGGAATCTTGGCAATGGCTCCACTTCCGATTTGGCAGAACCGATTGCATTTTATACGGATACGGGTTGCTATACAATTTCGGTAACTGCTACTTCCGTCAACGGATGTACGGCATCTGCCGTATTTCCGGATTTCGTTTGCGTAGGAGATACCGCCACTGCAAATCTCATCGTACCCGATACTTCATGCCCTTCCGTTGCGATTGAAGTATTATCGCTGCCTTTGGATTCCATAGTAATCCTGATTGACGGCGGCCTCGACCAGGTGTCGAATTCAACAGTGGATTCTATCACCTATTTCAGTATGACGCCGGGAGCTCACGACCTGGAAATAATTACCTATATGTATGGCTGTCCGGATACTGTTCTCGCAGATATTTTTATCCTTGAAGTAAATGACAGCACCATGGTGGTGGATTACGATTGCGATAACCCGTATGCAGTTCAGTTCTTTATCGATACCGCATTGGCAAATGCATCCTGTGGGTGGGTATGGGACTTTGGCGACGGCTCCCAGGATTCGGTAAATGCAAATCCCATTCACGTTTATAGCGATCCTGGCAGTTATTCTGTTACCGTCACATATTCCTGTATTACGCCGGATGCTTGTGAAGGCAACGGGTTAACCGCCAACATCACTGTTCCGGTTGCGGCATTTACGCCCTCGGCTACTGAAGGATGTGCGCTGCCTTTTACCGTTACTTTTACCAATCTTTCGACCGATTCGGTAGCCAATGATTTAATCTATCACTGGAATTTCGGAGACGGTACGAGCAGTACGGAAATATCGCCGACACATACCTATAGCGATTATGGTATTTACACGGTGGGATTGAATATCATGGATATACATGGTTGTTTTGACAGCTATTCCGACACGGTAATTGTAAGCGAAGTTAATGCAGCTTTTAGTGCATCGGATTACGGGGGATGCATTCCTTACACGTTCACGCTACTCGATGCAACAACTAATCCGTTTGGAGACATTACTTCCTATGTCGTGAACTGGGATGACGGGGTAATAGATACCTTCTATTCCGCTGCAGATGTCGCATCAGTTTCACATACCTATACCATCGAAGATTATTACTACGTTTCACTTACGGTTACCAATGAGTTCGGTTGCGTTTCAGTATATACCGATACGGTTATTGCCAGTGATCCCATAAGCGATTTTAGTGTGAATGACACATTTCCCTGTATAGGTCAGGAAATATTTTTTAATGAACTGGCTTCTGGTCTGGAACTGGAATACAACTGGCATTTTGGCGACGGCACGAGTTCAACGGAAGCAAACCCGGCGCATGTGTACGGCAGTTTCGGATCATTCAATGTGGGCTTGCAGATTACGGATATTAATGGATGTACCGATGTGGAGAATAAATCATTCTATATTTCCACGGATTCAGCCGAGATCGATATTGCGGCAAATGCGTTAGTGGCAAACTGCAATTATGCGCTCATCCAGTTTACCGCTATGGCAGAGGATTCCGTTTGTTCTTATTATTGGGAGTTTGGCGATGGCGGCACATCCACCGAACCGAATCCGGTGTATCCTTACATTGCAGCCGGCGTCTATTCCGTTTCGCTTACCATCACCAATTGCAATTCCTGTGTGGGCACCGTTTTTAAAGAAGATTTTATCACCGTTCCCGGACCTTATGGAACAATCTCCGCCAGCGAGGATACTTTGTGTGTGAATGCAGACATCGTATTTCATCTTGAGGTGGCTTCAACGGATAGTATAACGCTTTATTTTGACAATGGTGACGCTATGGGATTTGATATTGATTTTGCCGATACACTGACCTCCCTGGATATTCATTATGCGTATAATACCAGCGGTATTTTTTTACCGGTTGTAGTTGCGGTAGATACCGCCGGTTGCGTATCGTTGATTTCACTCGCCGATTCAATTAGAATTGGCGATTACCCCGTTGCGGGCTTTGAAGTGAATGAGGCGGTGTTTTGTGTCGGGACACCCATCACTTTCAGCGATACATCGCTATTAATGTCCGATGGCGATATGTGGACGTGGAACCTGGGCGATGCCGTTTACGAGTTTACTGCATCCGACACCTTCGATTATATCTATACTACGCCAGGACTGTACGATATTGCATTAATAACCGAAACGACTTTAGGCTGTTCGGATACAGCTTCTATGGTTGTAGAGGCTTTGCCTTATCCGGTGGTGACGATTACCGGGGACACTTCTATTTGCCCGGGCTTCGATGTGCCGCTGGAGGCATCGGGAGAGGGAAATTACTATTGGACACCATCGACCGGTTTAAGCGATCCGGCTATTGCAAACCCAATTGCTTCACCGGTAATTACCACCACCTATATGGTTGAAGTGAATAACGGGTATTGTTCAACCTATGATTCAGTAACAATCCGTGTGGCCGATGATCTGGTTCTGGAAGCGGGGCCTGATACCGGTTATTGCCTCGGCGATGAGGTAGAATTATTTGCGGTGTTGAATGGAGATATCGATTCCGGCCTGATAGATTTTTCATGGTCGCCCGCTGCCTATTTAAGTAATGCGACAATTGTAAATCCGGTCTGCCAGGCCCTGGAAGATATTGTATATACCTTCGGCGCATCATGCGGTACTTTAGAAGATGCCGCACAGGTGTTTATCGAAGTAGAACCATTGCCCGATATTGAAATTGAGATGGATACCATTTTAATTATCCGGGGACAGGATGTTGAACTTCATGCGGATTTTATCGGTGGGACGACGCCTACACATTGGGCATGGGAACCCGCTGTAGCATTGAACTGTGCAACCTGCCAGACGGTGAAAGCCGATCCGTTAACCTCGGCAATATTCTCTTGTACGGCGTACACGGAATTCGGTTGTTCCGATGTGGATTTTGTCTATCTGAAAGTGCGCACCTGCGATAATTCCCTTTTCAGTTTGCCCAATATTATTACGCCGAATAACGATGGCATGAACGATCGGTTTAAATTTTATTACGAAGGGCTGACTGCTTTTAATAACATTCGCATTTACGACCGCTGGGGAAATGTGGTGTTCGAAACTTCTGACCCCGAAAATACCTGGGACGGGTCCTTCAATGGTAAATTATGTGATGTAGGCGTGTATGTCTATGCAATGGATGTAATTTGTATCGATGGCTCCTACGGTGTTATTACGGGTAATATTACCTTAATCCGGTAATTGAAATGCATCTTTTATGCGTTGAATTGCAAACGGTACGCCATCTGTTGCATTCATTAAAATAAATTCGGCATTATAATAATCGTTTAACGGGGTCCGCTGCGGATTAATGATATACACCGGAGTGTTTCGTTTAATAAAACTTATCAAAGAGGCTGCGGGATAGACTACCATTGACGTGCCCACAATTAGCAGTATATCAGCCTGGGAACAAATTTCCGCCGCTGCAATTAGCATGGGAACATCCTCGCCAAACCAAACGATATGCGGACGCAATTGAGAGCCGAGGGCACACCTGTCGCCTATGGCAATATCTTCCCGGCATTCGTAAATTAATTGGGGATCCGCAGTACTTCGGCTTTTAAATATTTCGCCGTGAAGGTGCAGTACATTGGTTGAACCTGCACGCTCGTGTAAGTCATCGATATTTTGCGTTATGATAACAGTTGTGCAACTGGATTCCAGGTTTGCCAATGCAATATGCGCCGAATTGGGTTGCGCATTAGCAATATTGCGACGGCGTTCATTGTAAAATTCCAAAACCATGCGGGGATTTTTTCTCCAACCGTCCGGGGAGGCTACTTCTTCAATTTTATGTCCTTCCCACAACCCGTTGCTGCCCCTGAACGTGGGGATACCGCTTTCTGCGCTGATGCCGGCCCCGGTTAATACCACTATTTTCATCTAAACAATTTTCGCATTGCCTTAGGAATAAAATGTATTATATCGGAAGCGGTAAGTGCGATTTGCTGCAGTGCTTCCAGGGCCATGTCCCCGGCAAGTCCATGCAGGTAAACACCCAGTTTGGCCGCATCGCTTTCGGTATAACCCTGAGCTAACAGTGAAGTAATTATTCCCGTCAATACGTCTCCACTGCCTCCCGATGCCATGCCGGGGTTCCCGGTGCTGTTAAACCACGCCGTGCCATCGGGTAACGTGATACATGTAAATGCTGTCTTGTATATAATGATTAATTGCAGTTTAATGGATTGCGCTCTCTGCAATTCCAGCCTTTTAAAACTGTTTGCAGTGTGTCCAAACAATCTTTCAAACTCGCCGGGGTGAGGGGTGAGAATGCTGTTTGCAGGTAGTGATGTTAACAGCGATTTATTTTCGGCAATAATATTTAACGCATCGGCATCAATAACAAGGGGGAGGGTGGTATTTGACAGTACTGTTTTGAATAGTGATTTTAAATTATGGTTTACACTTAGCCCGGGCCCGATACCGATGCGTTTTATTTTATTTGAGGTAATAAATGCAGTTATTTTATCGGTGGGAATAAACATGAGTTCCGGATACAAAAATTGGGGTGTGTCATTTGCTATGGTTACCAGCCCGCATCCTGTTTTAAGTGCAGCTAATCCCGACAACAGTGCTGCGCCGCACATTCCGGGGCTGCCGGCAATCAGCAGGGCATGGCCGAAGGTGCCTTTATGATCGAAGGTATTGCGAGGTGTGTACAAGTGTGCTAAATCAGCAGCGGTCAGAAAAAAATCTGATGTCACTGCAGCAGCGATAGCCTGTGGATCTAATCCGATAGGTTGTATTTCCCATTTGCGCAGATACTTGTAGTTTTCGGGAAAAAAATAACCGAGTTTCGGCGTTTCGAAAGTGAGGCAATAGTCCGCCTGTACACAATGCCATTCAAAATGGCCGTCGGTTGAAAATCCCGATGGCACATCTACTGAAATGCATGTGGCATCGCAAGTATTAATTGCTTCAATAACGGTTGCATACAGTCCTTCCGGACTGCGATTTAGTCCGGTGCCGAAAATTGCATCAATAATTACTGCGTATTCTGAAACGATATGTTTGATATCGGATCCTATTGTAATGACCGGAATTTGTGAATCCCTGATCCGCTGCAGGTTGATATCGAAATCCGCAGATGTATTGTCTGTTGGAAATACGGCGACAGTTACAATAAAACCTTTTTGAAAAAGCATTCTGGCAATGCATAGTCCGTCGCCCCCGTTATTGCCGGGGCCGCAGATTGTTAATACCGGTTTGCTTTTATCCAAACCGGCGCTTACCCTGTTTGTAAATGCTGCCGAAGCACGTTCCATCAACTGCCAGGATTGGATATTTTCTGAAATTATCGAGGCTTTATCTACCAGTTGCAATTGTTGTGAGGATAATACTTTCATAATACCCGCTTTATAATTCGCAATTTATGGGAGTACTTCCGGGTTGCCGGATTGAAGATGCCGTAATGATCAATCGGGTCTATGCGCACCTTCCCCGATGCGTGCATGATTCTTTGTTCCGGCAATAAGATACCTACATGTACAATCTTACCCTCGTTATTGTCAAAGAAACACAGATCGCCGGTTTGGGCTTCGGGAATAAAATTAATGGTAGTTCCCATTTCGGCCTGTTGATATGCATCGCGGGGCAGCGGCACTCCGCAAATCTTATACACCACCTGTACCAAACCCGAGCAGTCTATGCCAAAAGGGCTGCGCCCACCCCACAGGTACGGTGCATTTAAAAATTTTTTAGAAATTTTTTTTATGTACTCCTGCTGCCGGTATTCGCCATTTCCAGGTAGTGTATTCCCGCTGTAAACAAATCGGTCTTTACCCATCTTAAAATTAATTCCATCAAACTCATGCAATTCCGAACCGATTAATATTGGAAAAGTTGTATCGTGATTTGTGACAGTTTGCATCATTTCGGCTGCATACCAGCGTTGTGTGGAGTTAATCTTGTTCAGCCATTGTGTTGTTATCGGTAAATGTTGATTTTGTGATATAAAGCCGGTGTAATCGTCGAAATGTATCTGAATTTTTAGCCAGTTATTAGCGTAAGATGTGACGCTATAAGTTTCGCCAAAAAGTAATTGTGAAACCATCTCCGCATTATGTGAAGGTTTTTGCATTACCGGAATGATGCTCATTGAAGCTATGCCGTAATCCATACTCTGCCGCAGTTTTTACCATTGATTAAACAGGCAAAACAAAAGTATTTCATTTGCAATATTTTATTAAAAACTTTATACACAGGAATTCATGTATTAATTTTATTTAAATTTACCTCATCTTTATTGAAAACAACACGTGAACAGCGCAGTGCCAACAGGAGATGTCTTTAAGTGCAATAACAGGTATAATTTGTAAATTGCGGAGGGGAAGCGTTCGCTCTACCTTATTGTTATTGTGTTGTTTCAGTTCGCTTTTTGCAGGCGCCCAGGTGGTTGCCGGTTTTACTTCTGAGGACACCATGGGCTGCGGACTACTCGAATTGGAGTTAATCAATGTATCTACGGGAGCCACTTCTTATTACTGGCAGGTCTTTGATGAATCCGGAACCGAGGTTGGGAGTTCCTCGTTATCCAATCCTTCTTTTTTTCTGACTGAACCGGGCGCATATACCGTTACCTTAACGGCAACCAGTGCCACAGGCAGCGATGTGCTTTCCATTCCCGGCTTTGCAACCGTTTATACGAATCCCGAAGCATCATTTACAGCCTCGGATTCGGCGGGATGCCTGCCATTGACACTGACGTTTACCAATACTTCCACGCCGGGAACCTATGGTTCGATTTCCGATTTCTATTGGATAATAACCGGGGCAGGCGCATTGCCTGATACACCGGAAATGACCTATACATTTAATTCTTCCGGTTTATATACCGTATATGTCTTTGTTGAAGACGCTGTCGGTTGTTCCGATTACTTTACAAGAGATGTCCTGGTGTATGATCTTCCCGTCGTGGATTTTATGGCGGATAGTACCGTATCTTGTTCACTGCCGCTCACTACGCATTTTACAAATTTATCTTCCGGTGCCGGCGATTTGACGTACACATGGGATTTTGGTGATGGTGCGACGAGCAATGCGAAAAATCCCACGCATATTTACACCGAAACCGGCGAATTTGACGTGAGTTTAACCGTTACGGATTCTTTAGGCTGTACAAATACATTTACGGCAGAGGATTTCATAATCATTAACTCGACACTGAATGTCGATTTTACCCCATCTTTAACAACGGTATGTGCAGGTTCGGCAGTGGAATTTACAAATTTAAGCGATGCCGCGGTCGGAACATGGCTTTGGGATTTTGGCGATGGCACGACCTCTTCGGAATTCGAACCCACGCATATTTATGCGACGTCCGGCACGTACACGGTTACACTCAGTGGCGACTTTGGCGGCGGTTGTACGGGATTTGTCAGCTATCCATCGCTGATTGATGTTATTGCATCTCCCGGGGTGTCGTTTACTTCCACCGATCCGAATTCATTTTGTTCTGTGCCTTTAGTGGTTGCATTTACTCCGGCGATTGACGGCGGGCCTGTAACATTCTTATGGGAATTTGAAACTCCCTCCGGAACTGAAACATCTACGGCTATCATGCCTAACTTTTCGTGGGATGTTCCCGGCACCTATGATGTAAGCCTTACCGTTACGAACCCGCTTGGCTGTTCCGCCGAATATAGCATGCCGGATTACGTTACTATCGGTGAGCTGGAAGTGACACCGGTTGCAACACCCCCGGCGGGATGTATTCCGTTATCGGTAGATTTTACCGCAATTGCCGGCGAAGAACTTTCCAGTTTTTATTGGGATTTTGGCGATGGCTCCATTTCCACGGAAAGCAACCCGAGCCATATCTACGACAGTGTGGATTGCTATGATGTGTTATTGATTGGAACTACTGCTGATGGCTGTATTGACACTACAATAGTCAGTGAGTTAGTTTGTGCCGGTGAAACGGGAACCGCACTATTAGGCGTCCCCGACACCTCGTGTCCGGCGGTAGGCCTGGACGTATTTTATCTGCCGCTGGATTCTATTGTCGGCATTGTCGATGGCGGCCTGGACGATTTTATTTCTTCCTCCGTAGATTCCAATACGGTGGTGCATATGGAGCCGGGATATCACGAGGTCTTGTTTTATACCTGGATAAACGGCTGTCCGGATACGGTTTCCACATCTATTTTTATCCTGGAGGTAGTGGACAGCCTGTTGGTTTACGAGATAAATTGCTCCAATCCCTATAAAGTGAAGTTCTATATTGATACGGCGCTTGCGGCGATTTCATGCGGATGGACCTGGGATTTTGGCGATGGTACTGTCGATTCAGTGAATATGAATCCGATACATATTTACGATGAACCCGGAAGTTATCACGTTACCGTTGTCTATGATTGTATAACAGAAGAAGAATGTTCAGGCACGGGATTGAATGTGGTAATTACAGATCCGTTAGCTGCCTTTGAAACAGAAGGAATGGCATGTGATACGCCATATACCGCCGTGTTTACCAACACATCAACGGATGGCGTGTTCAATGAACTCACTTACTTATGGGATTTTGGCGATGGTACGGCTTCTGTTGATACAAATGCATCGCATACCTATTCGGATTATGGAATGTATTTCGTGACTTTGCAGGTGACGGATGTAAATGGTTGCAGTAATTATTTTACCGATACCATTGCAATTAATCAGGTCAATGCGTATTATACCCTTGCCGAGGATTACGGCTGTACACCGTTTACCGTTCACCTTACTGACAGCTCATCTTCAATGGCCGGCGATATAAGCTCCTGGGAAATTGATTGGGCGGATGGTACGGTTACTACCTATACTTCAGCAACAGACGTGATGGATGCCATGCATACCTATACGGCATCCGGTACATTCCCGATAACCCTTACCGTTTTTGATGAGAATGGATGCAGCGACACGTATGTGGATACCATACGTTCCAAAATACCGCTTGTGGATTTTGTGGCAGATGATATGACTCCTTGCGTCGGGCAGGAAATTTTATTCACCGAATTAGCCACCGGAACCGGTCTTACCTTCCTTTGGGATTTTGGTGATGGAACTACTTCCACCTTACCAAATCCGACACATGCGTACGATTCACTTGGAACTTACACGGTCTCGCTGACAGTTACGGATTATTTCGGTTGCAGTGCGTTTATCGAAAAGCCCGCATATATCATCGCCGAAATGATAAGCGCCGATTTCGATTTTGATATTGTATTGGCAAATTGTAATTATTCACTGATCCAATTTAATTCGATTATCGAAGACTCTATCTGCTCCTTCTATTGGTCGTTTGGCGATGGCGGTATTTCAACAGATCCTAATCCCCTGTATCCGTATCTGACAGCCGGAAGTTTTAATGTTTCCCTGACCGTTACCGATTGCAATGGTTGTGAAGTAACTATTTACAAAGAAGGCGTTGTCGATGTGCCGGGTCCTTTCGGTTTTATTGTGCCCTCAGATGACTCGGTATGTGTCGGTGAAGAACTAGTTCTGTTTGTCTCCGTTTTTTCAAGTGATTCCGTCGGATTATTTTTTGACAACGGAGATTTTTATTCGCAGGATGTCGAATTTAGTACGGATATCACTACGATGGAAATTCCCTATACCTATTACGAATCGGGATATTACGGACCTACCGCCCTGGTAGTGGATACTTCCGGATGCCTGAATATATTATATATCAGCGATAGTATTTTAGTGAGCCCTACGCCTCAGGCGATATACACGGTTTCCGATAGCGGCGTTTGCCTGGGCTCGCCTATTGTCTTCAGCGATAGTTCGTTTAGCGAAACACCCATAACCGAATGGTATTGGAATACAGGCGATTCCAGTTTTATTGAAAATGAACCGGTAACGTTTGAGTACATATATCCCGACACGGGTATTTTTGTTTCGTCACTGGAGGTACAGACGGAATTTGGTTGCAGCAGTGTCCTGGAGATACCGGTAACCATTATTCCATACCCGGTATTTAATATGAGTGATGATACTACTATCTGCCCGGGGACAGAAGTGCAATTGAATGCCACCGGCGGTTATACGTATTTCTGGAGCCCGCCCGAAGGATTGTCATCGCCCCTGGTACACAATCCCATAGCGCATCCCCTGGCCTCCATATTATATACGGTGGTGGTTACAAATGAAGAATGTTCTCTAATTGATTCCGTGTATATAAATGTGGTGGATGAATTAATTTTGGATGCAGAACCCGACACCATTCTGTGCGAACCCGGCCAGGTGAATTTGTTGGCAACACTTACCAATGATATTCCGTTGGGAGATGTGCTGTTTTACTGGCAACCGGATAGTTTCCTGAATGATATTTTCATACCCGATCCGGTTTCTAATACCCCGCAGACTATGGAATATACCGCCTACGCCAGTTGCGGATTGCTGGATGATTCTGCTTCTATAAACATCGTAGTAACCGGGCCGCCGGATATAGATATCCCGGTGGATACTATCATAGTGCTGGCCGGTCAACCCGTCAACGTCGTCGCTGAAGTGATTTCGGGGAATGATCCGCTGACACATGCATGGGTGCCTGAGCAATTTGTCGATTGTCCATCCTGCCTGGATGTGAATATTACGGTGGATATGCCGATAATAGTAGGAATTCAGACGACGGACTCGCTGGGCTGCACCGACTATGACTACGTCTATCTGCGTGTGGTTCCTTGTGATGAATCCGTATTTTCTATTCCGAATATTATCAGCCCGAACGGCGATGGATTTAACGATTTTTTCTATATTGATGATTATTCCGGTGTGGCCGAATTAAAACAAATTACTATTTTCGACAGGTGGGGGGAGGTGATGTTTCACTCTACGGACATTGAACGGCGATGGGACGGAACCTATAGAGGTGTTATTTGCAACCCGGGGGTGTATGTCTATTCAATTGATTTTATCTGTTCAGATGGCAGTGCATCCGTAATCTCGGGAAATATTACACTTGTCAAATAATGCTTGTCACACTTTATGGTTATAAAGCCTCTCAATAGGCCTTGATTTAAAGAGTACTATTATCACAATACTGATAATTACCGCCTCCTAATAATTCATTGAATCCATTGTTATTTAAGGTTAGACAAGTTTCTGATAAAATAATTATCCATTTTATTCAGTTACTTTATTATCAATGTTGATTTACCAAGCGCCCGGCTTCTTAGGTACTTTTATTTCAATTATAGTCACCTAACTCTTTATTTATGAAAAGCGTGATTACTCCTAATCACGTGAACCTGAGAAATAGGACTTACAGGCTGTTGATGAGTTTTGCATTTTCCGTTGGTTGCATACTCGTAAACACCTGTGTCTATTCTCAAGCAGTTGTCGCCAGCCCAGCGATTCATACATCCCACAATGGAGAGCCGGATATTGAATCAATTCTGCACTATTACGATCACCAGGTGTTTTTTGTGGAAAATAAAGGTCAATGGGAATCTGCGGGATTATACCGGGCGGATTTCCCATTGGGTCAGGCCCTGGCAACAAAAGAGGGGATGTTGCTTGCAACCTTCGATGCGGGCGATATGCAGGCAGCGCACGAATGGAGTTTAAAGGAGGAAGAAGCGAGAAAAAATTTACAGGAATTTACGGAACCGCCTGTAAAGATTCACGGGCATGGATGGCAAATGCAGTTTTTAAATGCTTCCGATGCAATGACTATCCAGGCAAAACACGTGCACGACGATGTATTTAATTATTTTATGGGTGATTCTCCAGGCCAGACGAATGTAAAAAGCTATCAGGAAATATGGTATAACAATGTTTACGACCATGTGGATGTGCGGTATTATCCTTCGGAAGAAGGCTCCCTGGAGTACGATATAATATGTAAGCCGGGGTTTGATACAAGCCAACTGGCAATTCGCATGGAGGGAATTGACCGGATTGAGAAAATGGATGATGGGTCACTGATTTTTCAAACGAGCGTCGGTAAAATGCAAATTCCCGCACCGGTAGTTTACCAGGTGGTAGATGGGAAAAAAATAATTATCGAGGCTGAATATACAATATACGCACATAATATTGTATCATTTAAAATTGGAGATTTTAATAAACGTGAAACACTGGTTATCGATCCGATTGCAATGCGGTGGGCAACATGGGTTAATTCCAACTCGTCTGGCCAGAACCACGGCCATTGTATTTGGGTGGATCAAACTGATGGAGCTATTTATATCGTCGCCCGGGTGGATGGTTCCACTAATTTTATTACTGCCGGCGCATTCGATATTACTTCAAACGGGCATATAGATCTGGTGATCGGGAAATACCTCGAACCGGATGATATCGGAGGTGCAGGTACACGGGTCTGGCAAACTTATGTCGGAGGAAGTCTGGATGATAATCCCTATGCGATGGAGCAAGGCCCGGATGGGAATTTATATATTTCAGGTTACACGAGCAGCCCGGATTTTCCACTGATCGGCGGACCTGACTTTAGCGGAAGCGGTATTGACAACCGTGCCGAAACAACCGATAATATATTCATAACAAAAATTAATACATCGGGCAATTCAATAAAAAGTGCGGTAATTGGCGGTAACAACGATGATGGCGCATTTGACCTGCGCATTGCTGCTGATGGCGATATCCTCGTATGCGGTAATACGCAAAGCACCAACCTGGATGTGTTGTTTCCCGGTTCGGGCGCAACGAATACAAATTTTGGAGGCATAGATGCAATCGTTTTTAAAATCAATTCCAACCTGGAGACAATGGAATGGATTCAGAATTATGGCGGCAGCGGGACAGACCAGGCTACTATTATGTTGGTCAACACGGATAACGACGATATTTTTGTTGCGGGCTATACAAACTCCGCAACATTTCCGACACTGAGCCCGCGGCAGGGTTCCAAGGTTGGTGGCACGGATGGGTTTATTCAGAAATTCGGCGGGGATGGATCTATGCTTTGGTCGTCCTATTTCAATTCGGCGATGACTAAAACTACCAAGATACTTTGCATGGAATTTAATGCAGACCAAAGTGAATTGATTTTCGGCGGTATTACCAACGGGCTGCATTCTTCAAATATTCCCGCATCAGGTGTTTACGACAATACTTACAACGGTGGTACCAACGACTTGTTTATTGTGAATATGGATACTGACCAAACTTTTAATTGTGCTACTTATATTGGCGGTTCGGGCAATGAGGTGAATATGATGGGAATGAATGTCGATTTGAATAATGATGTGTTTGTTTTCGGATATACCGATAGTAACAGCCCCAGCCTGAGTGCAACATTCGGCGCCTTGCAGACAACCAACTACGGTGTTAATGACAAAATCTTTTTTAAGCTTTCCTCCGATCTCAGTACACTCATTTACCTGACTTATTACGGCGGTAGCGGCAATGATTACGATCCAATCGGGCAGCGGGGTATTAAAGCGAGCAACTGCAGGATATATACCATTATCACTGCGCAGTCTAAAGATATTCCGTTAACTGAAGGCGCATTGAATACCAATAAAATAAGCAGCACATCCGTATATGAACCCGGTTTGGTTGTTTGGGCAAATCCTCCCGATTTAATTAATAATGAAATTTTGAGTGACCAGGTCGTGTGCCCGGGAGAAACACCCGGCGAGTTAACGGGTTCGGAGCCCGAATACGTCTTGCCGGTAATAATCCGTGATGGAATTACATCGCCTTATCCGGATATCGGTTCGGCTGAAGTATATCAATGGCAATACAGTTTGGACAGTTTAACTTGGATTGATGTGCCCGGCGGAATTTTCCAAAATCTTGACCCGGCCCTGATCGGCCCGATAGATACTACTACCTATTTCAGAAGGGTAATCGGTGGTGACGTATGTTTTAGTCTTGATGCCGACAATATTACGGTTACGGTGAGTGTGCTCAACGTGGACGGTGTGGTAACCGATCCGTTGTGTTATGGCGCTGCGGAAGGAGCTATTACCTTATTGCCCGAAGGGTCTTCCGGCTACACCTATGAGTGGAATACTGGTGATGAAACAATTACCATTGATGGATTAAGCGCCGGAGATTATTTTGCGGTAGTATCCGATGCGCTCGGTTGTACGGATACTTTCTTCGCGACTATTGTATATCCGGATGACCTGGTTATCAGTGAAACACATGAAAATGTAAATATATCCTGTGGCGTAAATGGTTCAATTGATATTACGGTAAGCGGAGGGTCGCCCGGGTACACATTTTTATGGAATGACGGCAGTACAGATGAAGATAGATTTGATTTGGGCGAGGGAACTTATACTGTAATTGTAACCGATGCATCCGATTGTTCGGATACGCTCGAAATTGAAATAAGCTTTGAAACTTCACTTTCCTGCATTATTTCCGGTGATGCACAATTTTGTAGTGGTGGATTTACAACCCTATCGGGGCCGGAAGGATTCGAATATCTATGGAGTACCGGCGAAACTTCTCAAACAATAGATGTCTATTCTGCAGGACTGTATTCTCTTACTATTACGGATGCTTGGGACTGTACCGCTACCTGTGATTTGAATGTTGTGGAATTGGCCGAAATTTCAGTGGATGTTTATACAGCAATTTGTGAGGGAGATATATTGTTACTTCCCGATGGCACATCCGTTTCTTCTGCCGGAGATTATACTGCTATATTGACAGCATCAAATGGTTGTGATTCAACAATTATTACGCATGTATCGGTAAATCCGGGTTTTAGTATCACTGAAAATGTTGAAATATGTGAATACGAAACCTATACAATGCCCGACGGATCAGTTGAAAGCGATGCGGGGATTTACAATTATTATTTTTCAAGTATAGCAGGATGCGATTCAAATATTACTATAAATTTAAGTATAGATTACTCGAGCAGCGATACGGTGTTTGAAAGTATTTGCGATGGTGAAATTTATATTTTGCCGGATGGTACGGCTGTTTCTTCTACCGGTATCTATGTTTCGATACCACCTGTAATTGAGGGATGTGATTCTACGATTGTTACCAACTTAACCGTACACCCGGTTTACGCCGAAGTTATAGATGCAGAAATTTGCGATGGTGCAGATTATGTTTTACCCGACGGTTCAATAGTTACTACGAGTGGCGTGTATATCACAAACCTGTCGAGCATCGAGGGTTGCGACTCTATCATCACCACCAACTTAACGGTGCACCCGGTTTATGCCGCAACTGTTGATGCGGAAATTTGCGATGGTGCAGATTATATTTTACCCGACG
>CAZBHH010000030.1:0-1140 GCA_964492065.1 uncultured Chitinophagales bacterium
GAACGCTAAATTTACGGATAGTTGCGGAAGGCTACCGTAGGTTTAGTTCAACAGCCGTTTGCCGCAATGGGGGCTGACGTGGTTAAATCAAGTGCAGTGCTTCTATCAACATTTGTGCTTGGTTGACAGTGAAGTGCTCCGAAATCCCCCACTGCGGCAAGCGGCAAAACGTTATATGCCATTTTAATAAACACTTTAACATATAGAATATGATTGACAACGAAAAGAAAATTTGCATTTTGGGAGCTGGCGGCTTCGGTAGAGAAGTGCTATGCTGCTTGATAGATGGAATTGCAAGCACAAAACTTAAAATTGAAGAAATCGCTTGCTTTATGGTAAGTGATGAACACTTTAAAGAAAGTAAAATAATGGGAGTTGATGTAATTCCACAATCAAAATTTGATACTGAATTATACAATGTAGTAGTTGCAATTGGCGACCCAATTACAAGGAAAAGAGTTGTAGAAAATTTACCCCCACAAACAACGTATACTTCTGTTATTCACCCAAGTGCCGTAATATCAGAATGGGTAGAAATCGGAGATGGAAGTATCATTACAGCTGGAACAATTCTGACTTGTAATATAACAATTGGTAAGCACGCCCATTTAAACTTGCATACAACAATTGGACACGATTGTATTATGGGAGACTTTTTCACAACAGCACCAGCAGCGAACATAAGTGGTAATTGTCATTTTGGTGATTGTGTATATTTTGGAACAAATTCTGCGGTAAGACAAGGGGTAAAGATTTGTGATAACGTAACGATAGGAATGGGAGGTGTGGTAGTTAAAGACATCACCGAAGAAGGTGTTTATATAGGAAACCCTTTAAAGAAACTTGAAAAAAAATAACAAAGTCGAGTAGGCAAAGGGGAATTTCACCCCTAAGCCTCTCACAGAACCGCACGTGAGCCTCTCGATTATTCATTCATTTTTAATTTTAATGGCATTCGCAATTGCTTCGCAATTCATACGGCTCTTCTTAGTCCATAACAGCTTTTTTCAGGGAATATATGCGCTTTGAGGTGGATTTAGCACACGGTTTTACATGGCGATGATGTAAATTAATTCCATCCGGCGCACAGAAATAATGCGCTATAAACTCGCCCTAAAAGGCCGGCAGCATTGAAATACA
>CAZBHH010000030.1:1240-27932 GCA_964492065.1 uncultured Chitinophagales bacterium
TTAAACATTTGATATTTTTGATTTATAAGGAAGGCTATTAAACGGATTGGCGTTATAAGCCATTTTAGGGTGACAGAAAACAAGCGTTTTTACCTAAATATTTTGTAAATTTGAAAAGTATTTAAGATTGAAAAGTATGTTCAACACAATAGAAATAGACAGAAGTAATTTGACAATAATGGGTGTTAAGTTTTCGGACTTAAAAACCTTAGAAAGCACTGCAAACGCTCTGGGGAGTAATATGTTTGAAGGCTTTAAACCAACGCCAAAAGGTGTTGAAATCATAAGGGACTACGTAACAGGTAAAATTTCACTAACAGAACTTGTGGCATTCGCTAAACAAAAAGCCTATGTCTAATTCTTACAAATACATAGACCCTGACTTCACCTACACTGACCCTAAGACAGGACTTTTAAGAAATTTACAAGACATTACAGACCCTGGTGTATTGCTCTTTGTCGAGAGCGGTGTAGTAACAAAACGACTACAAGAACTTTACGAACAACCTATAAAAATTAAAGGTATTGACAGCCTTTATGAAATTCACAGACATTTGTTTCAAGACATTTACGTTTGGGATGGTAAAAAACGGACTGTTGAGATAAGCAAAGATGGTAAGCAGTTCTTCCCTACTTCGCACTTTGACAATGCTTTCAGATATGTTGACCAATTAATTTCGGAGTTCAAGAAAATCTCGAAAGACAACAAAAAAATATTAGCAGAGATGTTGGCAGAAATTTTATATAACATCAATTATTTACACCCATTCCGAGAAGGAAACGGACGAACACAAAGAGAATTTTTAAGACTGTTGGCTTTAGAAAAAGGCTTGACATTAAATCTTAACCCGCCAGACAACAAAAGTGTTTACGAACGATATATGAAAGGAACAATTGAAAGTGATGTAAAAACTTTGACAGAGTTAATTATTGAACTAATTGACACGAATGATAAATAGAAAGTCGAGTAGGCAAAGGGAAGTTTCACCCCTAAGCCTCTCACAGAACCGCACGTGAGCCTCTCGATTACTCATTCGTTTTTTAATTTTAATGGTATTCGCAATTTCTTCGCAATTCATACGGCTCTTCTTAGTCCAGAACTGCTAAGGTCGAAAACCCTCGTAGTGCAATAACCCACCGACCAACCACATCTTGAAAGGTTAAAGAGAAAGGTAAGGTATTCCGGATTTTCCCAGGCATTCGGGTGTAAGACATTCCATCAGGCGCCCATATAAAAAGTTCTATAAACTTGTCTTAACAGGCTACCAGCATTGAAATACATTAAACATTTGATATTTTTGATTTATAAGGAAGGCTATTAAACGGATTGGCGTTAGTGGTAATTTTATTGACAACCTAGGAAGAAATGAAAATACACAGTAAGTCGTACTTCAAAGACGAAAAAAGAGACCGAAACTATTTTGAAAATTGGGTATCACAATTAGAAAAAAGTAACGGCAGACAATATGAGCGTTACGAAATCGAAACCTCGCTTGGTAGAACAATAGTTTGGGGCATTCAAACAAAAGAAGAACATTCAGACACTCTAGTTATTTTCCCTGGCGCCAGAACTACTTCATTAATTTGGGACTTTGACAAAGGTCTTGACAACTTAAATCATAAAATGAAAATTTTTATGGTCGAAACGAATGGGCTTCCAAATTTAAGTGACGGTGCAACACCAGACATTAAAACAATGGATTATGGTTTTTGGGCAGCCGAAGTTTTTGACAGACTAAATATTGCCAATGCTTTTATTGCTGGTGCTTCATTTGGCGGACTGATTTGTATGAAATTTGGAATAGTAAAGCCAGAAAAAATAAAAGCTGCTTTTTTATTAAACCCAGGTTGCTTACAACCATTTTCTATGACCTTTAAAAATCTCTATTTTAATCTGCTGCCAATTATAAAGCCGACACCAAAAAATGTTTTGAAATTTCTTGATAAAGCAGTTTTTTCTAAACCTAATCACAAGCTAACAGACTTTTCAGAAAAAATGCTTGTGGACTATGAAGTTTTCGCAATAAGTCGCTATAAGGACAAGACGCAAAAGCCTTATTATATGGGCAGGCAACTCGAAGAAGTTAAAGTAGATACATTTTTACTTGTTGGAGACAAAGACCTTTTATTTCCGTATCAAAAATCGGTTGATAATGCCAAAAGACTGATAAAGACACTGAAGGAAACAACCGTCTTCACCAATGTAGGACACGGAATTGAAACATATAACAAAGCATTGAATTACATCGGAGAGAAGATTAATAACTACCACTAACAACTAAGGCCTCGTAGGGCATACAGCGCCAATAATGAAGCCGGCTGTTGAACGGAGCCTGCCTGATACATAGATTTGTTGAATTGAATAATATCCCTGCGCATACAGACCATTCCGTTTAGCAAAAGGTGTTTTTCATTTACGGAGTATGTTAACTTCCTGTGTGGAAGATTTGGGATATCTGATAAACCGCAGAGCACATCCAATGACGACGTGCAGTGCTACAATATACCCAGGTAACCTCCGGTATTGTTTATATACGCATAATGCATTTAAAAATGATTGTATATTTTTAAGCTTTCAGCATTAACCTTTCCGGCACGTAACCGAAAGGTCAATATCAACAGATGAAACATAACGGTTTATTAAACAGCGGTATCCCAATAGCACCTTCATTAGATCCCACATTAGAAGCAGAGCAGTTTGAGCAGCGCAAACGATTTGACAAAAAGCGATTGCTCCTCATTTCATTTGTATCCGTTATTGTTGCTGCTCTGGTCAGCGTATTCGCAAAATTGTTAATTTACCTGATAGACCTGATTACCAATGTGGCATTCTACGGCAATTTTTCCATTGAAGCGGTATCGCCGTCGGACAACCACCTGGGGTTATTTGTAATTATCATTCCGGCAATCGGCGGCGTAATAGTCGGGTTGATGGCGCTCTTCGGTTCGAAGGCCATCCGCGGTCACGGCATACCGGAGGCAATGGAGCAGATACTCACCAACCGCAGTAAGATAAATCCGGCAATCACCTATCTGAAACCACTGTCGTCGGCAATTTCCATAGGTACCGGCGGTCCGTTTGGCGCCGAGGGCCCCATCATCGCAACGGGCGGCGCTTTGGGTTCAACCATCGGACAGGCGTTGCGAATTTCCGACAACGAGCGGAAAATTTTGCTAGCAGCGGGATCGACGGCGGGGATGGCTGCCATTTTCGGCACACCCGTCGCCGCCATTTTCTTAGCCATAGAATTGTTGTTGTTCGAATTCTCGCCGCGGTCGCTTATCCCGGTGGCTATTGCGTGTATGGTAGGCGCAGCGGGGCATCATATCCTGTTCGGTTACAAGCCCGTTTTCCAGGTAGCCGCCATCGAAGCGCCCGACACCACAGCGCTTTTTATTTACAGCCTCATGGGCATCGCCATGGGTTTTTTAGCCGTAGTAATCAGCAAGGCGGTGTATTTCATTGAAGCCGGTTTCGAAAAACTGCCGATACATTGGATGTGGTGGCCGGCAATCGGCGGAATATGTGTCGGCATCGTCGGTTACTTTTCCCCGGGCATTTTAGGAGTCGGTTACGAGAATATCACCGACTTATTGTCGGGCAATCTCGCTTTGCAGGTAGTGTTGTCGCTCGGCATATTTAAATGTATCGCATGGTCTGTTGCATTGGGCAGCGGCACGTCGGGAGGTACATTAGCGCCATTGCTCACCATTGGCGCCGCAGCGGGTATGATGTGCGGATTTGCCATATTGCATTACTTCCCCGATGCGGGTATCACCCTTCCGCTCTCCGCACTGGTAGGTATGGCAGCCGTTTTTGCCGGCGCATCACGTGCCTTGCTGACATCCATCATCTTCGCCCTGGAAACCACCATGCAATCCAACGCCCTCCTGCCCTTACTCGTAACCTGTGTGGCCGCATACCTGGTTTCCTTTTTCCTGATGGAACACACCATCATGACAGAAAAAATTGCACGCCGCGGCGTCAGACCGCCGCAGTCTTACGAACCGGATATCCTGGAAAGCATCACAGTGGAGCAGGTGGTTAACGACAATGGCATCATCATCAGCGAAGATATCAGCATAGGCGAAGTGTGTAATTGGTTAAACCGCGAACAGAAGTATAAAACAAATTACTTCATCGTGGCGAATAACGATGGAGAATACAAAGGCATTCTCAGCGCTGCCAACCTGTACAATAATTACAACTCTCCCCATAAGGCGATAGGCTCACTGATCAATAAGCAGCATACGCCCATACGCTTACACGATTCACTGCGGCACACCGCCGAAATTATGGCTAAGGAAAACGTAGATGTACTGCCGGTAATTTCAGGGCAATCCGGAACGATCATCGGCCTGGTTTCATATCTCGACATACTCGCCACCTATAAATACAAACGTGAAGAACACGAAAGCAAGCGGCGCTACATCTCGGTGAAGCGGAAAGGCCTCAAGATGCTGCTGCGTGGACAAAAGCTCATTGAGCTCACCCGGCGGAAAAGCAAATGAACACGTTGAGCAGTAGCTACCTAACCCTTATCATCACAATCCATATGCATTGTTCGCACTAAGTACTCATAGCTAAGTGTATATAACTTACAACCAGATTGTACATACCCCATAGCTCTCAATAAGACGACAACAGCAGTGACAGCCGGCAACAGCTCATGAAGTGCACCCCGGTCACCGCAATGATGGCGCTTTCCCGTTGTTGTCAATCGTAAAAAGAATTGGTGTTTCAATATGCACAATCCACTATTCACTCATTTATTTGGTATTGGAAATTATAACTCCGGAGGGCGCTCATTGGAAAGAGCTTTAACCGCTCATACCTGTTTTACTCACTTACAGTTTCAGTTTTATAGGTGTGGTCAATTACTGGAACAAACACCACTGCCTGTTACGATTAGTTCGCAAAGTGCATAGAAAAGTATTAAGTGCAAACTTACACCGGCTCCTCTGGTTATCGCTGTTAGCATTAACTACCGGCTGGCTGGGCCATAATCATTATGAAGATTTACCGGACGCATTTTACGGTTTCATACTGTTCAAGTGCGCCTTTGCAAGGGAAATCCTGTCCATTCAAATGATTCGCCGTGAAGGCGCCGAATCGGCAATAGCACAGATATACAGAAATGACGGAAAAAATTTATCTATTCTGTTGTACCAGTCGGGTATCGGACTTTTGTTTATTAGAGTGCAGGTGCGGTTGCTGAATAATTGCCGCCTTCTTATGGATAATTCCCGACCGGCGTTTCGAAAGGGCGGGTTGATGGGCTGCTGTCTTCACGTATAAACAGGATATGTATGGCGTTAATTGTTTCATTTGAGAGCCTGCGGCTGAAGAAATTACAGCTCTAAATGAATTATTCATACTTTCGCGATGTTGAAAAACCGTGAGTGTACTGAGGCATAAAAACATAAGTCTAATGAAAAAGATCACCATTCTGCTGCCGCTGGTTCTAATGTTGATAGCCGTCGGATGCAGTTCCCGCAAATCAGAAACCCCTTCCGCAATAACAGACACAGAAAATAAACCTGCATTGGCCGATACATCTTCCAAATACACCCGGCCATTCAAAAAAGATTTGCCGACAATAGGGCTACTCATGTACGACGGCGTATTGCAAAGCGAGGTGGTGGCCACTTCAGATGTCTTTGCTAAACCTTCGGAAGACGGCGTGCAACTGTTTAATGTGATTACCATTGCCGAGACGGCAGATCCGATCGTTACCGAGGAGGGTATGCACTTTGTACCGGACTATACATTTGACAACTGCCCCAAACTGGATGCGCTGTTTGTCCCGAGCGCCTACGATATGTATGCCCAGGTACACAACCCGAAAATCGTCAATTTTATTAAGGCAAAAAATGAAGAAACACGTTATACGGTCAGCAATTGCGCAGGGGCGCAACTCATCGGCGCTTCGGGCATTGCCGACGGAAAGAAAATTGTCACCTGGATCGGCGGCGGCGAACAACTGCAAAAAGACTACCCGAACCTGCTTGTTCAGGACGACAGCCTGGTGACCTTCGTGGAAGACGGCAAATTCATGTCTTCGAATGGCAACCTGGCCAGCTATGTATCCGCCCTGGAATTGCTGGAGAAAATGACGAGCGCAGCGCATCGCAAATTTGTCGAGAGCTACTTATACCTCGACAGGCTTCAGAACTGGAAAGATTAAGCCGCCCGGACAAAATCCCATCGCCCGCTGCAACGCATTAACTGCAAAAATCTTCGATTGCATGCCTCCATTCCCATACTCTTGGGCAAGAGTTCTTTCTTTGTTGCGAAATTGGCAGTTTTGAAAGAATGGTGTTATAAAAGGTAAGTGTAACCGTATGTTATCTGAATAATCTTGACAAAATGGGCATTTCCGTTACATTCTATTAAAAATAATTACTCGCATTCGCAACTGTTGGCAACCGCAATTAAAAGCCTGAAATTATAAAATACAGATTGACGTGAGCGCTTCAAAAAATATTCATTTTAATACATGTGTTAATCATGGCGATTTTTTAGGTATCCTGCTCTTTGGAATACCCACAGATGAAACAGGCAGAGCGATACCAGAAAGCTATTTTGATACTAAGCCCAGGTTGGAAACAGAAATTGTAAAATCACGTCTTCTCAGCCGGATTTATATTTTCCCCGTTGTAATCTTATTATCACACACCATACAATCAATCGGAAATATAACGTACAACAATATTACAGGGTAGTATTAATCGGTTTAACGATTTTCCAAATGATCCCTGTTATAGCATCAATCAATAACAATAATTAGGACCCGCCTTTTATTACTGTTTAAATGCGCATCATCATCTTCATATTTCTCACAGGGCAGATATTTTCAGCGTGTAAAATCCTAAGATGTATGAAAAAGGAGCAGTTAAATGAGCGCCTCCCCGCTCCTTCCGGAAATCCCGGTCATTTGAATTTCTACCGTATGGCATAGGGTATATGAAACCCTTTGTATTTTTAAGGTATGAAAAACGCCCTGTATTCCGCTGCATTGACTTTGATATTCGCCGCAACCGGCACGGGCGAAATCCTCGCACAGGTGTTGATCAACGAAGCCGGTAACCGCAATGCATCTCAAATCGCAGACGAAGAGGGCAAATACGAAGACTGGATCGAACTGTATAATGCGGGTACGGACACGGTGGATTTATATAATTATGCACTGAGCGATGACATTGCCGACCCCTTAAAATGGACTTTGCCGCATATTCAACTGCCGCCTTCGGAATTCCTGCTCATTTTTGCTTCCGGCAAAGACAGGAAGCCCGCCGCCATTGTAGATCATTGGGAAAGCGTTGCGGGCGATCTCACCGTGTACGATTATACCATACCCGATGCATCGACACCCGCCGAATGGAAAAATATAGATTTTACCCCCGGTCCTGAATGGTCGGCCGGCAAGGCGAGTATCGGCTTCGGCGATGGCGATGACTCGACGCTTGTGGCCGCTACGTCAATTTCTGTTTATCTGCGATACACTTTTACCGTTGAGGACACTTCCCTGCTCGTCGGCGCACGCTTATTTATGGATTACGACGACGGCTTTATGGCCTACCTGAACGGTAATGCCATCGCTATGGCAGGCTTGAGCGGCTCACCGGCCTATGACGCCGCATCGTCAATAAATCACGAGGCGAATTTATACCAGGGCCTCAACCCCGAAGAATTTTATATCGACTGGACGGCACTAAAATCCCAGCTGGTGGAAGGCACAAATGTTTTCTGTGTGCAGGTACACAACAATTCTATCTATTCTTCCGACCTCTCCATCAAACCATTTCTGCTATTCGGCATTGCCGATGCAACCGTACTCTATGATGATACACCGGGATGGTTTGACGCCGCTGCCGGATTCAATACACTGCACTCCAATTTCAAGATCAGCCCGACGGGTGAACAAATTTTCCTCGCCGCTCCCGGCGGGTTATTTATCGATTCTGCATTTGTCATAAAACAGCAAATCGACCACTCCCAGGGGAGGGCGACTGACGGAGCAGCGGAGTTTGCCGTATTTGCAGATGCCACCCCCGGTGCGAGCAACAACACATCCACACCCTATGCGGGATACATGGAATCTCCTGTCTTTGACAACTCAGGCGGATTTTACACCGACAGCATCACCGTAGGCATCACCTGCCCCGATCCCCTTGCCGCAATTTTTTACACCACTGACGGCAATACCCCCACCGCGGAAGACAATGCGTACACCGGCTCTGTTACACTCGATGCCACCACCGCATTAAGGGCAGTGTGCATGGATACCGGCGAAGATTTTCTGCCGAGCAGCCCGCATGTTGAAACCTATTTTATCGATGAAGCCGTTTCATTGGCAGTTATTTCCATCACGACGGATGATGAAAACCTGTATGGGGAAAACGGCATTTACGACTATTGGTGGCTGGACTGGAAGCGGCCGTGCTATATCGAATATTTTGATGTGGACAAAACAAAACAATTCGGCTGGAATTCGGCGATTAAAATTGACGGGGGCGCCGGCGGCAGCCGCTCACTGCCACAGAAGAGTTTTCGCATCGAGCCGTTCAACGATTCATACGGCGACGGCGTATTGAACTATCCGCTGATACCCCGCAAATGGTTTGTGCAGAATTACGAAACCTTTTACCTGCGCAACGGCAGTAATTTCTGGAATGTATTGCCCTATAAAGATGCATTTATGACACGCACGCTGGAAGGTACGCTCAATGATATGATGGCATACACACCGGTAATCGTTTACCTCAACGGCAACTATTGGGGCTTGTATGAACTGCGTGAAAAATTAGATCCCGGCAGGTATAAACAGGTAAACCTCATCGACAAAGACAGCCTCGATCTGCTGAGTATGAGCTATTGGTACGGATCGGAGTTGCGCACCCTCCGCGGATCGGATACCTCCTGGTTTACCATGCGTGATTTTATTTACGAATACCCGACGCCGGGCGATACCCTGTTTTATCACCTCGCCGATTCACTGCTCGATCTAAAGGCATTTGCCGATTACATGATCGCCGAAACCTGGATGGGTAATTACGACTGGCCGTGGAATAATATGAAGATGTACCGCGACCGGGGCGGTGACCGTAAATGGAGATATGCAGTCATTGATCTGGAATGGGGTATCGGTTACGGCTGGAGTAATATCTATTCCGACCTGATCAGTTACATGATGGATTACAATGAATACACCTGCCCGATTATTACGCTGATGGACAACCCGCAATTTCACAATTACTTTATCAACCGGTATGCGGATTTAATGAACTCCACCTTTTTGCCCGAACGCACATTGGCGATGGAGGATACTATCTTTGAAATGGTGATGCCCGAGATGGGCCGGCAGTTAGACACCTGGGGAGACGGCTCACCTGTCCTCGACCAGATAAATGTATTCCTGGACTACCGCGACGCCTTGCGCAGTGATTTCACCTATCGCACCGAACAAGTGCGCAATCACCTGGAGGATTATTTCGACCTGGAAGAACAAAACGAAATTACCTTGCAAATAGAACCTCCCGGCAGCGGACGCATTCGGTTAAATACACTTATACTTTACGATTCGATATGGAACGGCGTCTATTTCCAGGCGGTACCCATTGCCATGACGGCGGAGGCAAACACCGGATTTACCTTCTCGCATTGGAGTGCGCACCCGCTCATCGACAATGAACTATTGCCGGGGCAGACTTTGAATCTGAATTACAGCACCACGTTCACGGCGGTGTTTACCGGCAGCGCCATGCCGGAAGAGATTACGGTAAGTGAAATAAATTACAATTCGGAGCCCAGCGTGGATGCCGGCGACTGGATAGAACTGTGGAACCACGGCGATGCGGAAGTAAATATCAGCGGGTGGAAAATCCAGGATGCAAATCCATTGCACCAGTATGTTATCCCCGACGGCGTACATTTAATGCCGGGCGGCAGATTGGTATTGGCGGAAGACACTGCGCTGTTCAGCGCTCAACATCCCGGTGTAACCAATTACATCGGACCCATCGGCTTCGGCTTCTCCGGTGAAACCGATTACGTCAAACTGTTTACCCAACAGGATGTCCCGAAAGTGGCGATACAATACTTCGATTCACTCCCCTGGCCCAAAGGCGCCGACGCACAGGGCAGAACGCTGGAGTTAGCGGATCCGGAGGCAGACCTGAATGCACCGGCCAACTGGTTCGACGGATGTATCGGCGGCTCGCCCGGTACACCGTACTCACCTTGTATTAATCCGCTTGTTTTCAGCGAAATCAATTACCGCTCACCCGACACCTTAGATGCAAATGACTGGGTAGAGGTGTGGAATATCTCGGATGTGGCTGTCGATATTTCCAACTGGAAATTTATGGATGATTCTTCGGGTTACGACCATACATTTACCGTTCCCGAAGACAGGATTTTACTACCGGGTGAACGATGGGTCTTTGCACAAACACTTTCAAAATTTACCGGGCTGCATCCGGATGTAGAAAATTACGACGCCTCTTTTTATTTTAACCTGGATGGCGGCGGCGAATGGATACGCATGTATGATGCAGCGGGCAGGTTGCAGGTATCGGTGTATTACGACGATGATTTCCCCTGGCCGGCAGAAGCCGATGGCGGCGGATTCACTTTAGAACTGCTGGATGCATTTGGAAAAATGAACGACGGCGCCAACTGGACGGTAATATGCCCGGGCGGGTCTCCGGGCATGGCGCCCGCAGTGCCTTGTTACCCGGAAGACACCACCCAGCAATTTTCCGAGATACCCGGGTCAGATACGTTTATCGTTTATCCAAATCCCGCATCCGATTTCTTTGTGGTAGCTGCCGGTTTTTCCCAACCGGCGCATATTAAAATCCAATTGCTGAACATGCAGGGCCTGCCGGTGCTTACCTGTTACGATGGCATGATTCCGGAGGGAGCTCAAACCCTGTATTGCAACCTGGGAGATATCAGCCCGGGGATGTATATGGTGTCTTGCTATCAAAACGGAGTGCAGACCATCAGGCAACTCGTCAAGCTATAGGATTGCATTCCCAGGAATTTCTATTGCGCATACTGCTCACCGCATTAAAAAAAAACCACAAGGATTTTTCCCTGCGGTTTTTCTCTATATAGAATGGGGCAATAAATTATCTCAAATCGATTACTTCCACTCCCGGGTACTTCGACTTATCGAAAGTAAAATTACTGTCGCTCACATCGCCGTTTGCTTTGAAATTGCTGATGGCATAAGTCAGGTGTATGGCGTTCTTGTTAAACACGGTTCCTTTTTTAATGGAATTATCCGACGGATCGATAAACACTTTAATTTTACTGAAGTTCTGTGATTTATCATTGGGTGTCAGTTCAATTACCTGCAGGCTTTTTCCATTTTCATTCACTTTTTCCCCCATCGTAACCAGGTAATCCTTCTCGGCAATTTTAAATATCCGCTCGGGTGTAATCATTTCCTCTTTGGGATTAAAGTTGTTCACCTGCACTTCGTTGAATTCCTTTACGTAAACCCAGATGGTTTTTCCGTCGCAAATTATCTGTTGATTTTCCAGGTTTAAATTGAATTTCTCGCCTTTAACCATTGCTTTCCCTTTGCGTTGGTCCTTAGTGTTCGATTCCAGGTTTTCAATAGTCAGGCTCAGGTCCATACTCATGGTCTTGTAACCGTTGTATTTTGAAGTAACCGACTTCAACAGCTTAACTGCATCCGCATTTGACTGAGCGATGGCGGTAAATGCGATAAAAAATGCCGCAACAAATGAATAAATTTTTCTCATAGTCTTAAAATGAGGTGCAAAGTTACAGCCTGTAGTTTAAAAAGGCTATTCCAGGGTTTGCAAATACCGTTCCAACGATGCAATATCGCTGTACAATACTTCTCGTGCCTTGCTGCCGGCATTTGGTCCGACGATGCCGGCATCTTCCAGTTGGTCCATGAGGCGGCCTGCACGGTTATACCCCAATTTTAGCCGGCGCTGAATCAGTGAAGTGGAGCCCTGTTGGTGCTGCACCACAATTTTGGCCGCTTCGGAAAACAGGTCGTCTCTTTCGCCGCCGCTCATTTCGAAGCGCTCTTTCATTTCCTTTTCATCGACGTATTCGGGCAACAGGAAGGCCTCGTCAAAACCCTGTTGACCGGCGATAAATTCCACAACCCGTTCCACTTCGGGCGTATCTACAAAGGGACACTGAAGCCGCACGATATCGCTGCCGATACTCAGCAACATATCGCCCCTGCCCACCAACTGATCGGCGCCGCTGGTGTCGAGGATGGTCCTGGAATCTACTTTCGATGCGACTTTAAATGCGATGCGGGCAGGAAAATTCGCCTTGATGGTTCCGGTAATAATATTCACTGAAGGCCGCTGTGTGGCTATTACCAGGTGGATGCCCACTGCCCTTGCCAATTGAGCGATTCTGGCAATCGGCATTTCCACCTCCTTACCTGCTGTCATAATCAGATCAGCAAACTCGTCCACTACCAGCACGATATACGGCAGGAAATTATGCCCTTCCTTCGGGCTGAGTTTGCGCCGGGTGAATTTCGCATTGTACTCCTTGATATTGCGCACCTGGGCATTCTTCAACAATTCATACCGGGTGTCCATTTCAATGCAGAGCGCATTGAGCGTGTTTACCACTTTCCGTGTATCGGTAATAATCGCATCTTCCTCACCCGGCAGTTTTGCCAAAAAGTGCTTTTCAATAGCGCTGAATAAACTCAACTCCACTTTCTTGGGATCGACCATTACAAATTTCAACTGCGAGGGATGCTTTTTGTACAACAGCGAAATCAAAATGGAATTGATGCCGACGGACTTTCCCTGGCCGGTAGCTCCCGCCATTAACAGGTGGGGCATCCGCGTCAGATCTGCAATATAATTTTCGGAGGCGATGGTCTTACCCAGGCATATCGGCAAATCCATTTTTGCATTCTGAAACTTCTCGGATGCGATTTGCGAGCGCATACTCACGATTTCCTTATTCACATTCGGCACTTCGATACCGATGGTACCCTTTCCCGGTATCGGCGCAATAATGCGGATACCCAATGCGGCAAGGCTTAAAGCAATATCGTCTTCGAGGTTTTTAATTTTGCTGATACGCACGCCGGCGGCCGGTATAATTTCGTACAGCGTTACCGTTGGCCCTATCGTGGCTTTTATTTTCGATATCTGAATATTGTAGTTATTCAGCGTGGCGATGATTTGATCTTTATTCCGCTCCAGTTCCTCGGTATTAATGGAAATCCCCTCAGTGGAATACTCTTCCAGCAATTGCAGGGAAGGGTATTTATACCCCGGCAGGTTGAGTGTCGGATCGAAATTAATATTCGAATACTCGTGCAATATTTTTTCATCCACCGTTTCGGCAACTTCCAGCGCAGTGTCTTCTTCGGGTTCTTCTTCCCGGACGGTAACGGCGGGTTCTTCCGTTTCCAATTCTACCGGTGCTCGTTGCTCCGTAGGTTGTTCTATAATCTTAATTTCCATTTCCACTTCCCGTTGTTCGTCGGCATCCTTAGTTGAAGTATAGGTGGGTGCAATGGGAACAGATTCTTCCGCATCATCGGCAATGCCCTCATCCACAGTTACCGGTTTGGGTTTGGGCTGCAACTTCATCGCCCATGATTTCAGGTCAATACTGGTAAAAACGATTATATAAATAACGGCGAATACGAACAGGAAAGCGGCAGTGCCGATTTTTCCCAGCAATCCTTCGAGTGCGAGGTAATTGCCTTTGCCGAAAGCGCCGCCCCACGGGAAAGCCGCATCGAATAAAATAAAGGCCAATACAGTACTCAGCCAAACGAGAATAATGGCGCCTTTACCGATGATTTTGCGATTATTAAAGACCCGTTTGCCAAAGAATGTATTTATGCCCAGGGTGAACAGCCACGCAACAAAAAAGAAACTGCTGATGCCAAACCACCTGTAAAAAAACTGGTGGCTCACTACGGCGCCAAGTTTTCCGAGGTGATTTTTTACTTCGACATCCGAATCGAAAAGCTGGCGCCAGGGATGTTGCCAAACGGTGTTTTGGTCTTGTGACCAATTCAGCAAATAGGAAATAAAGGCCACCAGCAAAAAGAAACTGCCCAGTATCATCAGTACGCCGCTGATTTGCCGGGTGTGCTCGTCGTGCAGAAACCCTTTAAATGTCAGTTTTGCGGAAGAAGTATTTTTCTTTGATTTGGCCATGGATTATTCGGGCTAAAGTAATGAATGGCGAATGGAGAATAAACGCATTTTATACACCATTGATACAGGACGAGTCGAAAAATGGCAAGGGAATTATACATTCTATTTGCGGGTACAAACCGCATCGGCCTTCACTGTGGCAGCATCCTGGACAAAATCGGACTCAAATTTTTCCACCGCACTGTTACGCCCGCAGTACTCCTCGGAATAGGTGGCGGGGTCGCCGTTGACGGTGTATTCATACGTGCAGGTAGTGCATTGCTGGCAGCCGGCAAACCCAAGGCCTAAAACGGCGCAACAGCCCAAAATCAAAACAGGTTTTTTCATCTCAAAATCCGAGCGCCAAAAATATGCTTTTGCCCATTAGAAAGAAATAAGTGTTTCCACATTTTTTTAAGGAGAAATTTTCGCAAGGCTTTCGGTTAAATCGCAAAAACAAACCCGTAATTTCCCGCTTTCATTTTTTTTGTATGTCAATGCAATTCTGTTTTTTAATATTGCATAACTCATCAATCAAATCCATAGTATGAAAATTACAAAACTGATGGTGGCCAACCGTGGGGAAATAGCCATACGTGTATTGCGTGCCGCCACCGAATTAGGCGTGCGGACAGTTGCCATTTACACGTATGAAGACCGCTATTCGCTGCACCGCTACAAAGCCGATGAGGCATACCAGGTGGGCAAAGATGCCGATCCGCTGAAGCCGTATCTCGACATTGAGGAAATCATCCGGGTGGCAAAGCGGGAAGGCGTCAATGCCATACATCCGGGCTACGGATTTTTGAGTGAAAATGTGCAGTTCGCAAAACGCTGCCGCGAAGAGGACATCATTTTTATCGGTCCCGACCCGGAGGTGATGGAACAATTGGGAGATAAAATTGCCGCCAAAAAAGTGGCGGTGGCAACGGGCGTTCCGGTGATACCGGATAATAAACAGGCGCTTACCTCGGTGGATATCGCACTGGCAGAGGCCAGGGCCATCGGCTACCCGATTATGCTGAAATCCGCCGCCGGCGGCGGCGGCCGCGGTATGCGCAGGGTGTATAGCGATGATGCATTGATAAAGGGATTCAATGAAGCAAAGCGGGAAGCGGGCAATGCCTTTGGCGACGATACGCTGTTCATGGAGAAATTTGTGGTGCAACCCAAACATATTGAAGTCCAAATTCTCGGCGACCAGTTCGGGAATATTGTGCACCTGTACGAAAGGGATTGCTCGCTGCAGCGCCGCTTTCAGAAGGTAATTGAAATTGCGCCGGCACCCAATCTGCCGCAGGAGGTAAGAGATAAATTATACGACTACGCCTTGCGCATAGCAAGACACGTGCATTACAACAATGCGGGGACAGTGGAATTTTTAGTGGACAAAGAGCAGAATATTTATTTCATTGAAGTAAATCCCCGCATCCAGGTGGAACATACCGTTACGGAGGTTATCACCGGCATTGATATCGTCCGCTCGCAAATCCTGATAGCCAGCGGCCATCGCCTGGACTCATCGGGCATTTTCATCCCTTCGCAGGAAACGGTGGCACTCAACGGGTTTGCCGTACAATGCCGCATTACAACGGAAGACCCCACCCAGGATTTCAAACCCGATTACGGAACGGTGATTGCCTATCGCAATGCGGGAGGTTTTGGCATCCGCATCGACGAGGGCAGCTCCTACCCCGGCGTAAAAATTTCGCCGTTTTTCGATTCGATGCTCGCAAAAATTACCGCCTCCGGCCGCACCTTTAAAGGCACGATTCAACGCATGCGCCGCACGCTTGCCGAATTCAGGATACGGGGCGTGAAAACAAATATCGCCTTCCTCGAAAATATCCTGGATCACCCCGACTTCCAGGAGGGAAATATTACCGTAAACTTTTTGGAAGAGCATCCGCAGGTGCTGCAGTTCCCCCCCAAACTCGACCGCGGTACCCGCATACTGAAATACCTGGCAGAAGTGTGCGTCAATGGCAATCCCGACGTAAAACATTACGACCCCAACCGCAAATTTATCACTCCCGTAATACCCGATTACGATGAAGACAAGAAGCCTGCCGATGGCACCAAACAGTTGCTCGACAGCCTCGGCCCCGAAAAATTCGCCCAATGGCTCAAGTCGCAGAAACAGGTGATGTTTACCGATACCACGATGCGGGATGCACATCAAAGCCTGTTGGCCACACGGGTACGCACCACCGATATGATGAAAGTAGCGGCGAGCTATGCGCAAAATCACCCGCAAACATTTAGTATGGAAGTGTGGGGCGGCGCCACCTTTGATGTCGCCATGCGCTTTTTATATGAAGACCCCTGGAAACGCCTGCAATTATTGCGTGAGGCGATGCCCAATATTTTATTGCAGATGCTGCTGCGTGGCTCCAACGCCGTTGGCTACACGTCGTACCCCGACAACCTGGTAGAAAAATTTATCGAAGAAGCCTGGAAAAACGGCAATGATGTCTTTCGCATTTTCGATTCGTTGAATTGGGTGGACAGCATGCTGGTGAGTATAAAGACCGTGCGTGAAAGAACCGGCGGCATCGCAGAAGCAGCCATCAGTTACACCGGCGATATTCTCGATCCGAAGAAGACAAAGTACAATTTACAATACTATCTCGACCTGGCACGCAGGCTGGAAGATGCCGGCGCTCACATCCTGGGCATCAAGGATATGACCGGATTATTAAAACCCTATGCCGCCGCCCTGCTGGTTTCGGAACTGAAAAAAGTTATTGATATTCCGATTCACCTGCACACACATGACACCTCCTCCGTTCAGGCAGCCACCTATATCAAGGCAATTGAAGCAGGTGTGGATGTGGTGGATGTGGCGCTCGGCAGCATGAGCGGGCTGACTTCGCAACCGAACTTTGAAAGCCTGGTAGAAAGCCTGCGCAACACGCCGTATGCCACTGACTTCAACCTGGACTCACTGCACCAGTTTTCTGATTACTGGGAAAATGTCCGCGAAATTTATTACCCCTTTGAGAGTGGATTAAAAGCCGGCACTGCCCAGGTGTACCGCAACGAAATTCCCGGCGGCCAATACTCCAACCTGAGACCGCAGGCTTTTGGCCTGGGACTGGGAGAAAAATTACCCGCTATCAAAAAAGCCTATGAAGAAGTAAACGAATTATTTGGCGACGTGGTGAAAGTAACGCCTTCAAGTAAAGTGGTCGGCGATATGGCCATGTTTATGGTAACAAATAATTTAACCAAAGAGGATATCTTTAATAAGGGGGCAACACTCTCCTTCCCCCAATCGGTAATCGGATATTTCCGCGGCGATATCGGCCAGCCCTATGGCGGCTTCCCGGAAACATTGCAGAAAATAATATTAAAGGATATCAAACCCTACACCGATCTGCCAAACAAACATCTCGAGCCGGTAGATTTTGATAAGGAATATGCCGCCTTTAAGGAAAAATTCGGTAAAGAAGTGCAGATGACCGATTTCCTGAGTTACAAATTATACCCAAAGGTGTTTGAAGATTATTTCAACCACAAAAAGGAATACGGCGATGTAAGTGTTATACCGACGCCTTACTTCTTTTACGGCCTGCGCCAAAATGAAGAGATACTCATTACCATTGACAAGGGTAAGAGTATCATGGTGCGGTTATTAAATATCTTACCTGCCGATGAAAACGGTATGCGCCCGGTATTCTTCCGATTAAACGGTCAGACACGTGTGATTGAATGCGCTGACAAAAATGTCGAAGTAAAAAAGGTATCGCATAAAAAGGTGAGCGGCGAAAGCGAAATCGGCGCTCCATTACAGGGAATGCTCGCCAGGATATTCGTAAAAGCCGGTGATGCAGTGAAGAAAAATCAACCGCTGTTTACCATTGAAGCAATGAAAATGGAAACTACCATTACCGCCAGCGCCGAAGGGAAAATTAAGGCTATCGTTTTGGCGGAACGCACTATGGTGGAAGCGGATGATGTGGTGTTGGAAATGGAGTAACGCGATTGTGATTGTGGAATAAACAGTTTTGGCGACGCCGGTAATGTGTATTCAAAAGCGCTTACTTCGGTTTACCCGATTATATCTCAATTAATGATTATGAAAAACGGAAGAAGAAACTGGATTAAAAAGGTGGGGCTGCTGCTCGCCGGAATGGGAATTGCAAAATTCAATCTGAATGCAAATACAAATGCGGCGGACGGCATGTCGCTGGGGGCTTTCTCCATCAGTTTAAGCGTAAAGGATATTCAGGTTTCAAAGACATTTTATGAACATCTCGGGTTTACCGTATTCGGCGGCAGTATTGAAAAAAATTACCTCATCATGAAAAACAATAATGCGCTGATCGGCCTGTTCCAGGGAATGTTTGAAGGCAATATCCTCACCTTTAACCCCGGCTGGGATGAAAATGCGCAGGAAATGGCGGATTTTACCGACGTCAGGGAAATACAGCAGCACCTGATAAGCAAAGGAATTACGCTCATTGCGGAAGCCGATGTCAACAGCACCGGGCCGGCGAGCATCCTGTTAGCCGATCCTGACGGCAATCGGATATTACTGGATCAACACCGCTGATCTCGCTGATATATTTTCTGCGTCTATCTGCGGCATCTGCGGGAAAAAGTATCCCGCTGATCTCGCTGATTTGCGCTGATCTTTTTCTGCGAACATCTGCGGCATCTGCGGGAAAAAAGTATCCCGCTGATCTCGCTGATTTGCGCTGATCTTTTTCTGCGACCATCTGCGTCTATCTGCGGGAAAAAGTATCCCGCTGATCTCGTGGATTTGCGCTGATTTATTTTGTCTTTAATTATTTACCCGGCTTGTTTAATTTTAAGGCCGGGTTCTGTTTTGAAACATCAAAGTGCCATACGGGCTTACGCCATCCTGTTGTTGCTGTTGTACAGTTTCAGCAATAGCCCGTATATTAAATTTCACACACATCACTTCACCCCGGCTCACCATTTTGATTACCTGAGCAATCGTGGAAATACCGACAATGCGCCTTGTTTTACCTTGCAGCAGGATGAAAAAAGATGCGCCTTATGCGATAACCACTCCGTATCGCTTCACGATAATTTTCAATTCGGTTTTGAAAATGCGGTTACCTTCAGTTCGGACCACGGCATTTCATTAGTCAACCGTAACTGCCGAATCATTACACTGCACTCTGCCGGCCGCGGCCCCCCTTGCGCTGTATTTGCATCTGTCTGATTGCATTCGGGGTTTTACCCGCAATGCTGTTTAATCGTTTATTTAATCTAACTACCGCAAATGCATCATTTAAAGTTTCTGTTGTTTACCGTATTACTGCTCGTGTCCTTCAATATCTTCCCGCAAATTACCATCCGCGGTACTATTGACGATAAAGCGACACGCACTGCACTTCCCGGCGTATCTGTTTACATTCACGATTTGAAAACCGGCAGCGTCACCGACCTCGAAGGCAACTATTCCATTGCGCACCTCAGCCCGGGAACGTATTTGTTTGAAATCAGCTTTGTCGGATATAAAAGTATTGTCCAACGCTTCCGGATACTTGGCGACACCATTCTCAATTTCACCCTGGAGGAATCACCCACGGAATTAAATCAGGTAGTTGTAACAGCAGTAACACATTCCACTGAAATAAAACAAAGCCCAGTAATCATTAAACCCGTTGAAATTTCGGAGTTAAATCAAAACGGTTCCACCAATATCATCGATGCACTGAAAAATATCCCCGGAATAAATCAGATAACAACCGGTGCAGGCATATCAAAACCCGTCATCCGCGGCTTGGGGTACAACCGGGTTATTACCTTGTACAACGGTATCCGTCAGGAAGGACAACAATGGGGCGATGAGCACGGCATTGAAATAGATGAAAATGCAATCGGGAAAATAGAAATTGTGAAAGGCCCCGGGAGCCTGATGTTTGGCTCTGACGGCATCGCGGGCGCAATTAATTTTCTGTCGCTGAACGCACCGCCGGAAGGAAAAACAGAGTCGCATATCAGCAGCGGCTATCAAAGCAATAATAACCTGGCGGAAATTTCAGTAATGCACGCAGCCAATAAAAACGGATTGCAATGGTCGGGCCGGTTCAGCAATACGTATGCCGGCAATTACCGGAATTCCTATGATGGAAAAGTATATAATTCGGGCTTTAAAGAATACGCAGCCAATGTGTTTGTGGGTGTAAATAAACATTGGGGTTACTCAAATAATGATCTGAGTATATTCAATACTTCACCGGGTATCGTTGAAGGCGAAAGAGACAGTACCGGTGATTTTGTATTTGCACAACCTGCGACCGGCGATTCGATACGCTTTGCCACCGCAACCGCAGATGATTTAAACGGATATAACATCGGCATTCCCTACCAACAAGTACAGCATTTCAGGGCGGTATCCAATAATTTTCTGATGCTCAATACAGGCAGCATCCATCTCGATCTGGGCTTTCAGAAAAACATCCGCAGAGAATACGGCGATGTATTGCATCCCGATGAGCCGGGTTTATACTTTGACCTGAATACGGTTAATTTCAATTTCAGGTATAACCTGGAAGAATACGGCGGGTGGCGAATGACTATCGGTTCAGGAGGCATGTACCAATCAAATACAAACAAGGGATCGGAATTTATTATCCCCGGCTATGCGCTGTTCGATGCAGGTATTTATGTATTCACTCAAAAACAGATTTATAATAAATGGATGCTCGCCGGCGGACTGAGATATGACAACCGCTATCTCGTCGCAGAAGAATTATATCTCGATTCGATTGGCGCTTCCACACACCCGGACGACCCGGAGGCCACCTTAAAATTCCCGTCATTCAACAACAGCTACAACAGCATTTCGGGAAGTATTGGCGCCACCTTTCAGCCCGACGCCGTTTCGAGTTTCAAAATAAATATCTCAAGGGGATTTCGTGCACCCAATATCGCCGAGCTCGCCTCCAACGGGCAACATGAAGGCACCTTCCGCTACGAATACGGAAACAGGGATTTGCAGGCAGAGGTAAGCACTCAACTGGACATTGCCTATTTTTTAAATGACGATCACGTTACGGTGGAACTAACACCATTTATAAACAACATCAATAATTACATTTTCATTGAAAAACTCAACAGCATCTTTGGAGGCGATTCAATACCTGATACCGCATCTCTTACTCCGGCATACCGCTTTACACAGGGAAAAGCGCAACTGACCGGCGCTGAAATCTATGTGGACATTCACCCGCATCCCCTCGATTGGCTGCATCTGGAAAATGCCTTTTCTTTTGTGAATGCAATACAAAAAAATCAACCCGACACCTCCAGGTATTTACCGAACACACCCGCACCAAAATACCGCTGTGTGCTGCGGGCTCAATTCAAATCTGCCGGCAGTAAATTGCACAATGTGTATTTCAAAATTGGCCTGGATTACTATTTCCGACAACAACGCTATTTTGCAGCCTACGGAACCGAAACGGCAACACCGGCCTACACCCTCTTAAGTGCAGGCATGGGCTCGGATATTGCGCTCTTCGGTAAAAAGGATTTTCTCCAGGTATATATCTCTGCAGAAAACCTGGCGGACATCGCCTATCAGAGCCACCTGAGCAGGTTGAAGTATGCACCCTTGAATCCGCTAACCGGCAGGCAGGGCGTTTATAATATGGGCAGAAATATTAGTCTGAAGATATTATTTAATATCTGACGTATCAGCGCCACAGCGGAATTATTTGCAATATTGGCATTGCCGGAGTATAAAACAGTGTGTAAAATGAAATGCGATTGCAATAGAAAACCCTTACCATCGCATCTTATTTATAAATTTGTCGAATCTGGCAATTCAGATACCGGAATTACCCGGCTAACAGAAGCAGGCATTGCAATTGTAAAGAAAGAAAGGCAATAATTATATTTACGGAACAATTGAACTAATGCAAACCTCATTTGTTTGATGTTCCCGGTGTATCAATGGACTGCCCAACGGCAATTAACAAGTGAAGCAGCAGTATGAAACCACACGGTATATAAGCACTCAATACTCAAAAAACATAAAGAGATGAACGAAATAGAAGAAGGATACAAGCGAATGGAACAGTACAATCCGGAGATCACCGGGAAACTCATGGAAAATTATGCAGAGATACTCGGTGGTATCGGCGAAGACGTTACCCGGGAAGGGCTTAAAAAAACGCCTGAACGCATTGCAAAAGCGGTGCAGTATCTCACACAGGGATACACTATGGATGCGGAAGCAGTCATACGGTCAGCCACATTTCACGAAGAGTGCAATGAAATGATTATCGTCAAGGACATTGAATTGTACTCGATGTGCGAACACCATATGCTGCCATTTTTCGGCAGGGCACATGTAGCGTATATCCCGAATAAAAAAATTGTAGGCCTCAGTAAAATTGCCAGGGTAGTCGATATCTTTTCCCGGCGCCTGCAAGTACAGGAACGCCTCACCCATCAGATTGTACAATGCCTTCAAAACACATTAAACCCCTATGGCGTGGCAGTGGTAATTGAAGCGAGCCATTTGTGTATGATGATGCGGGGCGTGCAAAAGCAAAACAGCGTTACGACGACTTCTGCGTTTACGGGGCAGTTCCAAATGGTGGAAACACGCAATGAATTTATCAACCTGATTGCAGCAAACTTGAGTAAATAACAACTTAACGGATACAGGATGAAAAAAGCATATATTTTCCCGGGACAGGGCTCCCAATTCCCCGGAATGGGTAAAGACCTGTACGCAACTAACCCGCAGGCGAAAGAATTATTTGAGCGGGCAAACGATTTGTTAGGGTTTCGCATTACGGATATTATGTTCGGCGGAACGGATGCGGATTTAAAACAAACGAAAGTTACCCAGCCGGCAATTTTTTTACACTCGGTAATACTCGCTACCACGATTGAACACTTTGCACCCGATATGGTCGCAGGCCATTCACTCGGCGAATTCTCCGCATTGGTGGCCAATAAAGCCGTATCGCTGGAAGACGCATTATTACTGGTGAGCAAACGGGCAATGGCGATGCAGAAGGCTTGTGAGAAGCAGGAATCCACTATGGCCGCCGTATTGGGGCTCGACGATGCCACTGTCGAACAAATTTGCAGGGATACGCCCGGAATTGTCGTCGCAGCAAATTATAATTGTCCGGGACAGTTGGTAATAAGTGGTGAGTTAGAAGCAGTAAAAACTGCCTGTGAAAATATGAAAGCCGCAGGTGCTAAACGAGCAATTATTTTACCGGTGGGTGGTGCGTTTCATTCCCCATTAATGGCACCTGCGCAGGAAGAATTACGAGCGGCAATTGATGCCACACATTTTAAAACTCCTATCTGTCCGGTATATCAAAATGTAAGTGCACTGCCCGTAACAGATCCTGAATTAATAAAACAAAACTTAATTGCTCAATTAACAGCACCTGTAAGATGGACACAAAGTGTGCAGGCCATGACACATGATGGCGCCACACATTTTATTGAAGTAGGTCCTGGAAAAGTGTTACAAGGACTGGTGAAAAAAATAAGCCCCGAAGCAGAAGTTTCAGCAGCAATTGCGTAATAGTAAAGCAGTAACTCATAAAAGCTCTTAAAGGCTATCACACAAGGATGAGTTTTATGCTAGTCCCCAACGAGGGGAAAACCATTATAACTTCTCCGATTCTATGGTATTAATTCAATTAATTCTTACTTTTGTTTTAATCGAATTGTTTGTTTCACTCCACCATCAACTTTAAAATTTCCGCAACTGTTTCAGTTTGCAGTTGAATAAAATATATTCCTGATGCATAGTTCTCCAATTGCAGTTGTGTGCTGCCTTCAAACCGCCCGTTGTGTATCCGGATTCCTGATGAACTGAATATGGTATATTCAGCTTCGCCAATTTCTGTGCATGTAATCGTCACTGTGTTTTGTGCCGGGTTGGGAAATACGCTGAATTTCGGAATTATTGTATTGTCTTCAACAGTGCGTTCGTAAAACGGGTATTGGCAATGTACTTCGGCTATCTCTGCCATCTGGTCTTTATACCAATATGCTCTTGCATATAAATCTTTGCAAATGCCGTCAGGCAACCCCTGCGGATATTCCGCCTCCACACGGTTTTTTATCCAGTTGAATTTCTGGTAGGCATAATTAAAATCATTTGCAAGAAATAACTGGTAGGCTTCCTGGTATTTTTCTGCAATGCTGATACGGCCACCACCTTGTTCATTAATATAATAACCACAGGAATTATTTGTCATACGCAATGTAAGTGCTTCTTCATCTTCTGTATCGGTACAGTTGGCCGTGCAATCGCAATTGTTAGGTTTTGTTGTTACATACTGCGATGCATCGGTGGTTATATCATTACAATTTGCATTAAAGCCGGAGGTCACGTCGCTGCCTGAAGGTGCCGCTCCGCCTGACCAGTAATTGCCTTTTGCCAATAGTGTGTTGGAAATATAGGTGTTATCAAAATAATCGTAACACACATCTATTGCCTGTGTGGTATTGCCGTCAAAGCGGTTGGGTTGTTCTTCATCGCCTTCGTTTATGGCATGTGTTATTGCATCTATATCCAACAATATATCTTCTCCCAGTATGCCTGTGGCATTTTGTATTATCCATCCGCAACCGACATCGCCAACCACTATTTTGCAGAGTATATCCGGATCTTCCGTATCGTCTATGGCGCTGAGTGCATAAATACCTTCTGTGGTATTTTGTTTGATGGTGGCCTGATTGCGTAAATAAATATTGCTGCGATACGATTCAATGCCACGATAATTACCTTTTACCGTGGCGCCATCCAAAATAAAATACCTTGTGTTGTATAACATAACACCCGGCTGATTTGTATGATTTTTAATGGTGCCTGCCTCTACGTTACATTCCACCACATTTTCCAGCCACATTCCCGTTGTGGCATTTGCGTTTCCTTCAATGCTGTTAGCATATAAATACATTCGATATACATCTTCTGCCTGTATGCCATATTGAGTATAATTTTTAATAGTGGTTTGGCGAATTTCCACATTCACATCATCGGGACATACATCAATATTCTCAAGTTTAATCGGAGTAGCAAATCCATCGAAGGTGGCTTGTGTAATATAAAATGTTTCGGTGTCGTAAGCTGAAATGCCATTAACGGCACTGCTGCCTCCTGTATTGAACATTACATTATCAGCATAGTAATTAGCATATGCATTGCGCATTAAGCTGCCGTTGTTAAATGTGAGTTTACAATCTTCCAGCCACATATCCCTTGTGCTGATATACAGGTCAGCATCATTTTGCAGCCAGCATTTCAGATCATTATTACTACTGCCTTTTAAGTAAAACCGGCTATCTGTACCCAGATCAAAAATTCCATTTTCAAAATAAGACAGGTAGCCTGCGCCTGTGAAGGTAAAATCTATATAATCTGCCGTTTGAATGGTGCCGCCGTCTTGTAAGGCAATGGTGGCGTTGGGTGAATTAAGAAACAGATCATTCCCCTCGTAATATAAAATACCTCCATCTTCAATTATTATTTTCGCATAATCCTGCAGCTCAAGATTATTGCCCGGTTCAATAATTACTTTTCCGCCGTTTTTAATTTTTATATATACATTGTTTTTTAAGAGAACATTGGCATCAGCAGCTATTCTGAATGTAGAAGTATCATCCACAATTATATAAGAGCTTTCTGTTAAGGTAATATTTGAAAATGCCTCTGCCACAAAACCTGATTTGCTTTGCATGTTTATTACAGCGGAGTCCTGCATAAATAAGGAAGCAGATGCATTTACAACAAGCTTTGAATTATTGATTGTATTCAGGCAGGAGGTATTGCTGAGTGTTGCGCCGCTTCCTGATAACAGCGTTAATAAAGTGGTATCGGCAAATATTTTATTGCCTTTAAATAAAACCGGGTTAACCGGCCGGGTGGGCGACAAGCCCTGGTCCAAAGTTACCACGGCTGTATTTTTTATATACATGCTATCGTGTAAGGTAATGTTGCCGCACCAGCGGGTTTTTTGTGCAATGTCAAAATCATTCCACCTTATCTTTACTTTTACCTCCCCGTCTGATTCCTGGTCTATTACTTCTATGGAAATGCCGTTGAGTCGTATGATTCGGTTATCGTCAATGGAAGGTAATGGATTTGGATTATCAATGCTACTGCTTTTAGTTTTGTAAGTAAAAATTGGGATGGATGAAGGATTCGTTGATATACCAATTTTCTCCCCTTCCAAAAAAGCATCAAAGCGTGTGCCGTAGCCCGGCCAGGTGCCGCTAACAAAGTCTGAAGCAGGCAGGTTTATGCCATCCACTTTTACGCTATAGGGAAATATGACTTCACCCCGCTTAATCAGATCATCGCCATCCATATCCTTAGGCGGGCTGGTCCAGAAATGGTAGCCGGTAAGCGGATTTTCCAAATCTGAATCAATACTCATTTCATTTGTAGCCGCATCCATTTCCACATCATAATTGCCAAAGGCGTTCAGCCACCACAGGTAGTCGTTCGGGCCGAGGCTGAATGTGTTTAGGCCTTCTT
>CAZBHH010000031.1:0-24035 GCA_964492065.1 uncultured Chitinophagales bacterium
AAAGGTACTCGAAGCAGTTCTGAGTAAATTTGCCCTGATTTTTAGCCTGTTTAAGACATTTTTACAGCCCTTTTGCCGCATCCGGTTTATAATAATTCCATCCGGCGCACAGAAAAAATGTGCTATAAACTCGCCCTAAAAGGCCGGCAGTATTGAAATACATTAAACATTTGATATTTTTGATTTAAAAGGAAGGTTTTTAGACGGACTGCCGTTGTAGGCAAGGCACAGGCGACACCCTGAACAAATAAAAAGCTATCTTTGTTAATCTATGGCAGTAAATAATTTACTAGACACAAGTACAGTAAGTCTTAGCGACATAATAGGCAATGGCAAAGTCTATAAAGTACCGTCATATCAAAGAGACTATTCATGGAAGCAAGACCATTGGGAAGATTTATGGGCAGATATTCTGACCGTACTGAATGGTGACAGTATCCACTACATGGGTTCCATTGTTTTACAAAACAAAGGGGATAAGAAATACAGTGTTATAGATGGGCAACAAAGGCTTTCAACATTGACATTAATTGTGTTAGCCACAATCAAAACAATTCAAACGTTAATAGACAAGAATATAGATAAGGATAACAATATTGAAAGGGTATCCTTACTTACTAAAAAATTTCTCGGAGACAAAGACCCTGGCTCATTAACTTATTCTGCAAAGCTTGAATTGAATGAAAATAATAACAGCTTCTTTCAAACTCATTTAATGGTTTTCAGACAACCCTTAAATGAAAAAACTCTAGGTGATTCAGACAAACTACTCTGGCAGGCCTATAATTTCTTTCTCGGTAAAATAACCGTACATTTCCATAACAATGAAAATGGTGAAGAGCTGGCAAATTTTCTAAACAAACAAGTCGCAGAAAGGATGATGTTCATCCAAATTGTAGTAGAAGATGAACTTAGTGCATATACTGTTTTTGAAACTTTAAACTCAAGGGGCGTCAGTTTAACTGTTACAGATTTATTGAAAAACTACTTGTTTTCATTGTCTACAAAAGTAGATTTAGAGCATGTTAAAGAAAAATGGAGGAAAATAGTTGACACTGTCGGCTTAGATAATTTCCCTACATTTCTGCGCCACTACTGGATTTCAAAAAATAAGCTCATTCGACAAGAATATCTATTTCGGGCTATGAAGGATGTTGTAAAAACATCTCCCAAAGTTATTGAGTTATTAGACGAATTGGAAAGAAATGCACAACTATACAATGCGTTATCAAATTCATCAGACCCATTTTGGATTGGCCAAAAAGACCAAAAGAAAAGGATTAAAGAGATAGAACTATTTAAAGAAAAGCAGGCATTGCCTCTTTTATTGGCTTCTTACAATAACTTAACTGCTGAAGAATTCACAAAAGTTTTAAGAGTAGTTAGTGTAATTACCTTCCGTTACACAATCATTGGAGGGTTGCACACAAATTTGAAAGAAGATGTTTATAATAAGGCTGCTATAAAAATCAGCAATAAAGAAGTGACCACAGCATCTTTAATTGCAAAAGAAGTAAAAGCCTTATATACTAGTGATAAAGATTTTAAAAACGATTTTTCGACAACGGCTATTAGTACAAAAAGAAACAAAAAATTAGTTCGTTATATATTATTTGAAATCGAGAACCATTTATCTCAAACAGATACAGACTATGAAGATAGTCCAACAACTATAGAGCATATTTTACCTGAAAATGCTGGCGATGATTGGGTAGCTAACTTCCCTGTTTCAATTCAAGAATCTTTAGTCTACAGGCTTGGGAATTATACCTTGTTAGAAGATGACAAGAATAGAGAGTGTGGAACAAAGAGTTTTGAAGCAAAGAAAGCTATTTATCAAACCAGCCAATATGCAATGGCTAAACAAATAGTTGCCCCAGATTGGACACCTAATACTTTAGACAATAGGCAGACAAGACTTTCTGATTATGCCACTACTTCATGGAGACTTCCATACTTTGATTAAATCGATTTCAATTGCCCTGCCTACAACAACTAATGCTTCGTTGGGTGCGAAGCACCGACAATGAAGCCGTATGTTGAACGGATCCGGTTAATATGGAGATGTCGTGAAGGAGAATTCAACTTTACTATCAGGTTTGGCAACTTGATTTTTCAGAATGGTTTTCATCAGGTGCAGTATCTGATGTTTTTGATTTTAGCAGGCATAATATCCTTTACCCATCCTGCTAAAAAAGCGGGACAGGCACAGTTTGTGTTTCCGGAAAAGATTTTTCACCATACAACCTGCCCCCAACTGATGAGGATAAAAGAAATTATTATGTGAAGCGCACCAATTATTTTATTATGGAATTGTTAAGTGAAATCAATAAAAATAATCTGAATTATTTCCCCGCAACGCTGCTACTCTATCGCACAATCCAAACATGTTTCCTACATTTTTTATTGACCCTGCAAAAGAGTATATTTACATGTATTACACTAATACAAGATGCATGGATCAAAAATATATTTTAAATCCCGGAGGTATGTATTCGTTGTTCGCCAGCACAGTTACTCTGAGCAATGCGGAAATATTTGCTGTTGACGCCTTTCAGGCATATTCCACTGCAGGCAAAAGCACCCTGTTTGAAATTAACAATTGTTACAATCCTGTTTCAAATCCTTACAATATTGAAATAGATCAGACATACAATTATACCAACCCGGGTTGCGATGCTCCTGCAGGCAGTTATTGTGTAACTGTTCCCGGGTATACGGCAGGGTATGTGAAAATTCAGGTAAACCATGGGCCTGTGCGCCTCGCAGAAATAACTGAACCTGATGTGGAGATTTATCCAAATCCAACAATGGAAAATCTGTTTATTGTAAATGATGCCGAAGTAACTCATTTTTATATTTATGATATTACCGGAACAATTATCTCATCAGGCGAATATTTACAACAACCTATAAGCATTCAATCTTTGCCCCAGGGTTTGTATCAGCTTGTATTACACTATGAGCAGGGAGAGAATAAAACAACCTCATTTATTAAATTATAAAAAGATGAAAAAAGGATTTTCATTAAAACAATATTCACTTGCAGCAGGAGCATTACTAGCTCCTGCTGCACTTTCTGCTCAGGCAGTTTATACGGATGTTGATCCTGACATAGTGCTTGACGAACCCGGCGAATGGTGGGGTTTTGACCTAGACGCAGATGGATTAAATGATTTTAATTTCTTTAATAAGACTTTCACTACCACAGTTTGGTATGGTGACGAAGGGCAGGTAAAAGCCTTATTTGCAGGCGTGTTTGATACCATGCAAAATGGATTATTCGCATATACAGCATTTTATTCAGGTTATGGTGGATATACATATTACCGTCCCTATGCATTATCAAACAATATTTCTATTAATTCTTCATTACCTTTTTATCATGCGAATTATCAAACCTTGGCTATGTCAATTTATAAACCTGAGTGGCCACCTTCTACTGTTTTACGGGGTGATTGGAATTCATTTGTATGGGGACCTCAAGTAGAAAAATTTATCGGATTTAAATTTACTGATGAAGATGCAATTACACGATATGGCTGGATACGCTGCAGTGTAGTGGACAGTAACAGAACATTAATTATTAATGATTATGCTTATGAAAGCAAACCGGATACACCCATATTGACCGGAGATACAATTGGCGATACTACTACAGTTGCTATTGAAAATATAAATGCGCTGAATGCAACAATCTATAGTTTTGAAAACACCATATTTATAATACTACTCAAATTTAACAATGCAATTTTAGCAATAAATAATATACAGGGAAATACCATTTTAAAACAAGAACTACATCAAGGCAAGACAGAAATTAATATGGAAGAATTTCCATCAGGAGTTTATTTCGTAAGTATATTTTTAGGTGACAAACAATTTACTGAAAAGCTTTTTATCAATTAACTTTAGAGAAACCACTGGTTATAACAACTAAGGCTTCGTTGGGTGCGAAGCACCGACAATGAAGCCGTATGTTGAACGGATCCGGTTAATATGGAGATGTCGTGAAGGAGAATTCAACTTTACTATCAGGTTTGGCAACTTGATTTTTCAGAATGGTTTTCATCAGGTGCAGTATCTGATGTTTTTGATTTTAGCAGGCATAATATCCTTTACCCATCCTGCTAAAAAAGCGGGACAGGCACAGTTTGTGTTTCCGGAAAATATTTTTCAGGCGGCCCACGTTTGCCAAACGCTCCCGAATGCCAGGCAAAAACCGGAATAAATAAATTATTTTCTTGAGATTTACAAGACGTGGTTCGTCGGTCGGTTACGTCTCAATCGCCAGAGAACATTGCGCAGACCAATCAATATATAGCCCAACAGAATATATTCGACAAAGCGCACACCGGCAACTTTAAACACATTGATCGCATTAACCGGCTCGCCGGCTGCATTATAACACGTGAAGTCCTGTGTAATATAAGTAGTGCCGGGTAATGGGTTCGTGACGCTTTCGCCGCGATGCAGTTTACTGCCGTCTTCACAAAAACACCATTCCACCGGTTTGTTGTAAATGATGTTGCCGGGCTGATCGACACTTGCGCCCATGAGTCCCAAAAACAGCAGGGTCAGCGCTCTCCAAAAATTGCCTTGCACCAAAGGCCTGCGCAACGGAAATATTCCGAATGCAACTATTGAAATAGCTAATATTATCAAACTCGCCACGCCTTCAATTGTCGCAATGGCGACAAATGAAAATATGATAATTGCAATCATTGCAATAATACCGCCGCCCAATATGGGTATCCATGCCCATGAGGGCAATTTTTTCCAAAACGATGTGCTTCGGGATCTCTGCGAGCCTGCCAGATTATTTCCGCAATACCGGCAATAGGAAAAATCGTCGGCGTTCTCTTTGTTACAATAACTGCATAGGATCATATATCTGTTCTATTACAAGTCAAACCGCACCGGCGCCATTCTGAACCTTGTATTTACCCTTGCTCTTGCGAATGCGGCAGGCTACCACTTTATATTCGGGGCACATCGCTTCGCTGTCTGACACATTCGATGTTATCTTGTTTAACATTATCTCCGGGAAGTGGAATGTAGAGCTCAAAATTCCCGGCAATACTTCATCGGTTACCTTTGCCCGTATATCCACTTTTCCCCTCGCACTTTCAACACACACCATATCGCCATCTGCAATTAAATGCAGTGCGGCATCTTCGGGGTTGATGAGCAGCACGTCTTCGGTAAGAATCAGCGCATTACTCGTGCGGCGTGTCATCGTCCCCGCATTGTAATGTTCCAGTTCGCGGTTGGTGGTAATTATATACGGGTAGTCTTTATTGTGTTCGATGATTTCTTCGCTTTCTCTCCACCCGGTAAAAATGAATTTGCCCTTGCCTCTCTTAAAAGTACCGACATGCAGGATTTCGGTGTCGGTGCCATCTGGTTTCACCGGCCACTGTTTGCCGTTATCGCCCAGCTCGCTCCACTTCACACCGGCGAAGAAGGGGACAATTTTGGAGATTTCATCCAATACAATTGCAGGATCATAGTCGGGAGTTTCCAATCCCATGCGATTCATGATATCCGTCAGGATCAGTCCGTCGGGTTTTGTTCCCGGCAATGGTTTTACGGCGGCGTTTACCCGTTGTATTCTGCGTTCGCCATTCGTAAAGGTGCCGCTCTTTTCCAAAAATGTGGAAGCCGGTAAAATCACATCGGCATATTCGCAGGTCTCGGTCATAAATATCTCTTGTACAACTAAGAAATCCAATTGCTTAAGCGCCTGCATTACGTGATGCGAGTTGGGGTCTGTCTGTACGACATCTTCGCCCATTACCCACAGCGCTTTTAATTTACCGTCGATGGATGCATTAAACATTTCGGGAATTTTGTATCCCTTACCCGCAGGAATTGCCCTTCCGTAATGCAATGCGTATTTTTTGTTTATCTCCGGATCGTACGCATCGAGGTATCCGGCACCCTGGTGCGGCTGGCAACCCATATCTGCTGCGCCCTGGACATTGTTCTGTCCACGCAATGGATTTACACCTACACCTCTTCGGCCGATATTTCCCGTAATCATTGCTAAGTCTGCAATTAAAATTACCGCTGCCGTTCCCTGCGAATGTTCGGTGACGCCTAATCCGTGAAAGCTCATCGCATTGGGCGCTTTGGCATAGGCGTGTGCGGCTTCACGAACCAGGTTGCGGTCCACACCGGTAATTTTCTCATGTTCTACCATATCAAGGCGCAACACTTCCCGCTTCATTTCTTCATAACCTTCGGTGCGTGCCTCGATGAATAATTTATCTTCCAGTCCGTCTTTGATAATATAGTACAACAGCATATTCAACAGCGCCACATTGGTGCCGGGCCGGAGTTGCAAATGATAGGTGGCGTATTTCGCCAATTCGATACGCCGCGGGTCAATCACGATTGTCTTGCCGCCTTTCATCGCAAATTGTTTCAACTTAGCGCCCGTTACCGGATGGCTGTCAGTCGGGTTGGCGCCGATTACCATTATACAATTGGTATATTCCAGATCGATGATGGAATTGGTGGCTGCTCCGGTGCCGAATGTATATTGCATGCCTAAAGCAGTCGGCGAGTGGCAAACTCTTGCGCAACAGTCCACATTATTCGTACCGATTACAGCACGCAGGAATTTCTGCATCAGATAATTTTCTTCATTGGTACAACGTGCCGAGGAAATACCGCCGATGGAATCCGGGCCATGCGCAGCTTTTATTTCGTTGAGTTTTTCGGCAATCAATGTATAGGCTTCATCCCAGGAGGCTTTCACCAATTGACCGTCTTTTCGAATAAGCGGCGATGTCAACCTGTCGGGGTGGTTGTAAAATGAAAACGCATAGCGCCCTTTCAGGCAGGTATGACCACCATTCACTTCCGCATCATAAGGCGCCTGAATACTCTTCACCTTTCCGTCGAGGGTAGAGACATCGAGATTACACCCCACGCCGCAATAGGTGCAAACGGTTCTCGTCGTCACCGTACCGGCCAGTGATTTGCTCTCATACACATCGCTGATAGCGCCTGTGGGGCAAGCCTGGGCGCATGCGCCACAGCTCACGCAATCGCTTTCAAAAAATGAAACATCCGACCCTTTTATTACTTTATTGTCAAAGGCTCTACCCGCCATGCTCAACACCAACTCGCCCTGCACCTCATCGCATGCACGGATACAGCGATAGCAGTTAATACACAGGCTCAGATTACTGGTCATATACGGATGCGACAGATCCTTTTCGTAATGAAAGTGATTTGCACCTTCGGGATAGCGCACTTCCTGGATGCCCACCTGCGCTGCCACATCCTGTAATTCGCAATTGTTATTTGATTCGCAGTTAATACAATCCAGCGGATGGTCGGTAAGCACCAGTTCAACGATGTTCCGGCGCAGGCGTTTTACACTTTCCGTCGAGGTGTAAATATAGGAGCCGGGCACTACCGGGGTATGGCAGGATGCCTGAGTCTTAACCGGGCCATCTTTTTTTAATGCCACTTCCACGCTGCATACACGGCACGATCCGAAAGGCTCCAGATTGGGTGCATCGCAAAGCGTTGGGATGAGTTGCCTGCCCTGGTGGCGGCGGATATATGCGAGAATGGTCTCGCCCTTTTCAATTGCAAACGGTTGATCGTCGATATATGCTACGCTTACTTCTTTGGCGATATCGGAAGATGTATTGCCCGAAGCAGCTACATCTGATTTATGATGAAATGCATTTTTCATGCTCTGTTATTTTTTAAAATACGGTGAAAGTTCATTTTCAAAATAGTGCATCGCATTTTTTACCGGCAATGGCAGGCCGCCGCCCAGCGCACACAGCGAGCCTTTCTCCAGCGTCTCCACCAGGTCGTCAAATAGCGTGCGTTCAATCTTATAGGAATCCCCCTGCGCTTTCGACAACATCTCGGCGCCTCTGACAGAGCCCAGTCGGCAGGGGAAACATTTACCGCAACTCTCATGGGCGGTAAATTCAAATAAGTGTTCGATGTATTGTATCAGCGGAAATTCTTCCGGTATGCACACCACCGAGGCATGCCCGAGTAAGAATCCATTTTGGCTGAAGCTTTCAAAGTCCACAGTCAAATCATCGATTTTGGATACGGGTACCAGTCCGCCCAAAGGGCCGCCGATCTGAAGTGCTTTGATATTGTGGTTAAATCCGCCGCCCAATTCGCTCACCACGGTGCGCAGCGGCGTGCCCATTTCCACTTCGTATAATCCGGGATTGTTGAAGTAACCGTCCAGGCAAACGAGTTTTGTGCCCTTGGATTTTTCGGTTCCGGCTTGTGCATAAGCGGCGCCGCCTTCGCGAATGATATAGGGCAGGCAGGCGAGCGTTTCGACATTATTCACCACCGTGGGTTTGTTAAACAATCCCTGCTGTGCAGGATACGGCGGACGCACCCGCACTTCCGGCCGTTGTCCTTCTATGGAAGATAACAGCGCCGTTTCCTCACCGCAGATATAGGCGCCTTGTGCTTTAATCACTTTAAAATCGAAGCTGAAATCCGTTCCCAGGATATGCTCTCCGCATAAACCGGCAGCATATAATTTTTTCAATTCCTTTTCGACAATGCGCACCGCTTCGGGATATTCCGCCCGGATATACAATACACCCCACTGCGCACCGATGACGTATCCGCTGATCAACATGCCGAGCAATACGCTGTGCGGTCGCTCTTCCAGTAAATAGCGGTCGCTATAGGCTCCCGGATCGCCTTCGTCGGCATTGCACACCACAAATTTTATTTCGGACGGCGTATTCCGGCAGCTCTCCATTTTAATGGCCATCGGAAATCCGGCGCCGCCACGTCCCCGCACATTGGATTGGCGGATTTCTTCCAATAATTGCTCCGGCGTTTGCTGCAATGCCGTCCCCAATAACTTATAAAATGCATCCATACCGGGAAACGGCTCGGTAAGAATCTGCCTGCCGTAATGCTGCACATTGTACTTATCCATCCTGGGCAAAGCAGAGTCTTTTATAGAGGCGATATCCTGAATTGCATCTCCGGAATAACTGTTTCCATTGTAATGAAACGAATGATTTTCATGACAGCGGCCGAGGCAACACATAACGCCAATTTCACTGCTGTCGAAATGTTGTTTCAGTATTTCTTCTACGGCGGGTTGTGTACCTGCCGTCAGACACGCCGACCCATTGCACACGTACACCTTTTTACCCGCATTGTCCGGCCGGGTAAAATCGTAAAATGTGGCGCTGCCATACACATTTGCCTTTCCGATTAAAAATTCTTTGGCCAGGTCTTCCATTGCCTGAACATCCGGTGTGCCGTTGCCTTTGGCCAGGGTTCCTATTCTATCAAACAGGTTATCTGTTAAGCCTTTCCTGCCGGAAAGTTCACTGAGATTTTTTGACATAAGCTGTTTTTAAAAAATGCCTTCCAACCAAAAATAAGAATTTTAATGCTATTTGTCGATTAGATAATTATTATGCAGTATTTTCCCGGAACGGTTTGCAGTCAATTAAATGTTATCGCATTGATTTGCAGTACAATGCCTGATTTGTACTCCAATCGGCACTCCCTGAATTATTGCCGATTTGTAAATTTCTTCCCCGGTTTTCGGCGTTTTGCACGGAAAAACAGCGGGAATTTAGCAAGGCAAAAGAATAGCTCAATTGTGATTTATTTTTAAAACACCTATTGTTTTATAAAAAATCGTATTTATATTTGGTAAGAATAGTGACTGAAAAATACGCTTACCCTCCGGCTATTTTGCAATTTTTTGTGTTTAACCAATTAACCGTCACCATCATGGCAGCGCTCAACGAAATTCCGGGAGATAACAAGTCGAATGCAGATAAGATATCCATGCATATCGAACAAATGGCACACTTGCGGTCGAAGCAGGAGGCAAACGAAAGCAGGTTTATCGAAGCGCTGAGTTGGATTATCGTCTTGGGGCTAATTGCGGCGGTGGTGTATATGGTCGTGAATTTTAAAGAGCTGTTTACTTAATCCATTATCACGTATTTGACACCGCTGTAAACGGTAAATTTATTATTGCGGCAGAACGCCATTAGGGTAATGCCGGCTTCCTTACACTGATGCACGGCTAAGCTGGTAGGCGCCGATACGGCGGCGAGGAAGGGGATACCGGCGGCATAGGTCTTACTTACGATTTCATACGATATGCGGCCGCTGACGATCAGGCAGGCGGCTTCTTTCAAGGTGTTGCGCATCAATAAATCGCCGACAGCTTTATCCACGGCATTGTGCCTGCCGATATCTTCCTTTATCGTCAACAAATTTCCCGATATATCGAAAATGGCGGCAGCGTGTGATCCGCCTGAGCTCTCAAATGTCCCCTGGTTTTTACGCATTATTTCGAACATGCCGTTTACCAGAGATGCTTTGATTTTTTTGGTATGTATCAATCTGCCATTCAGGTCGATATTCAATTCGGTGCGTCCGCATAATCCGCAACTGGTGACAGAGACGAGTGTGCGCTGCGCCATTGCGTCGAGATGTAGTGTTTCCGGTTCGGCGCTCACATTGAGCCCGGTGATATACCCCTGTGTATTTTTCGTAGTTATTAAAATCAAGGGGTTCTCTTTTTCGGTGTAAATACCTTCGGCATATAACAGTCCACGCACCAGTTCCCGTTCATCGCCCGGGGTGTACATGGTTATCGTAAATGGCTTGCCGTTTATAGAAATGCTCAGCATTTCCTCTATTGCCAGCGCATCTCGTGTTTTAATTGTCTTACCGGCCTCGTATTTGGTTCCGCTGAATAGTGAAGTGGATTTTACCATGGTGTCTTTCCCGACATAAATCTAAGCATTCTTTAATGCGCACTAAAGTTTCAGGTAAAATTATCCATCGTCAATACGCAGCGCATTGGATTATTTTAAATGCGGTGTTGGAATGTATTTAGTCGATGCCGCTACAACAATCAGCGGAATCGGGTGTACAAATGCTTAACGCTTCACAGTCAAATCGTGTGCATTCGCCCCTGTCACAGTTTTTCAAATCTGGCCTGGAAGAATCGCAGGTATTTCGGTTCGTACACCATTTTCAATCCTTTGATTTTCTTGCGGCGCTCATATACAAACGCAGCAGATTCCGCAATGACATCCATATGTGCCTGGGTGTAAACCCGGCGAGGCACCGTGAAGCGCACTAATTCCAATTTGGGATAGTAATTTTTGCCGTTTGCTTTTCTGCCGGCAGACACAATTCCCCTTTCCATGGTGCGCACTCCCGAATCCAGGTATAACTCGGCGGCTAATGTCTGTGCCGGGAAGTTATCCTGTGGGATATGCGGTAAAAACTTTTTCGCATCCACAAAAATGCCATGGCCGCCAATGGGTTTTACAATAGGAATATTATACTCCATCATCTTATTGCCGAGATAAATCACCTGGCCTACCCTCGCTTTGATGTGGTCGGCGCTTACGCTTTCGGTTATGCCGATAGCCATTGCTTCCATATCGCGGCCCGCAAGCCCGCCGTAGGTGTGGAGGCCTTCATAAACCACTACCATATTGCGTGCCTCTTCAAAAATATCCCATTCATTCACGGCTAAAAATCCGCCGATATTGACAAGCGCATCTTTTTTTGCACTCATGGTAGCGCCATCGGTGTATGCATTAATTTCTTTTACTATTTCCTTTATGCTTTTGTCTGCATATCCTTTTTCTTTTTGCTGGATGAAATACGCATTTTCAGCAACCCGTGTCATATCGTGGATGATGCGTATTTTGTGTTTTTTCGTCAGCGCTCTCAGCTCTTTCAGGTTCTGCATACTGATCGGCTGGCCGCCAGCCATATTCACACTTGTCGCTATACTGACATAGGGAATTTTCTTGGCGCCGTGTTTTTCTATAAGTTTTTCCAGTTTGGTCAAATCGACATTTCCCTTAAACGGGAATTCATTTTCCGGATCGTGTGCCTCGTCGATGATGATATCTTCAAATCTGCCGCCGGCGAGTTCCTGGTGCAGGCGTGTCGTGGTAAAATACATATTGCCCGGAATGATATCGCCTTTCTTAATTAATATTCTCGAGAGAATATTTTCGGCGCCCCTTCCCTGGTGTGTAGGTATTAAATATTTATACCCGTACACATCCCTTACCACTTCTTCCAGGTTATAAAAATTTCGGCTGCCGGCATAGGCTTCATCGCCCAGCATCATCCCCGACCACTGCCTGTCGCTCATCGCCGATGTGCCGCTGTCGGTTAACAGGTCGATATACACATCGTCTGATCTTAATAAAAAGGTATTATACCCGGCTTCCTGTAAAGCCTTTTTCCGTTGGGCGGGTGTTGTCATCTTCAGCAACTCCACCATTTTCATTTTATAAGGTTCAGCCCAGCTTCTCTTTAAATTTTTCATTTTCAATTTTTATGTTGTATCCGTAATATGATTAATAAAATTCCAATTGCAATTCCTTCGCAGCCATTCTCATCGCCTCACTATAAGTTCCGATTATTATTCAATTGCATTATTGCATGCGCTTTGTAGCAGAGACATCCATTACGCCCCTTTGAAAACCGGTTTGCGCTTTTCTAAAAACGCATTGGTGCCTTCGACGAAATCCTCGGTTTCGAGGCATTGGGCAAATTGTGCAATTTCGGTTTTGTACGAATCGCCGACGCTGCCGCCGCTGCGGAAATGCGCATTCACGCACTGAATTACTTTTCCCACTGCTATCGGCCCTTTGGTAAATATTTTTTTCAGCAATTCTTCACATTTGGGTATCAGTTCGCTTTGCGGCACTACGTAATTTACCAGGCCTAATTCTTTTGCCATCGCCGCATTGACGCTGTCGCCCGTCATCAACAGTTCCATTGCCTTGCCTTTGCCGATCAATTCTATCATGCGCTGCGTGCCTCCATATCCCGGTATCAATCCCAAATTCACTTCGGGTTGTCCGAAGATTGCATTTTCGGATGCCACCCGCAGATGACAAGCCATAGCCAACTCCGATCCGCCGCCGAGCGCATATCCGTTGACGGCGGCAATCACCGGCTTGGGAAAATTTTCGATTTTGTCGAACGTGTCGTGCCCGCTTTCGCTCATGGTTCGGCCCTGCGATGGCGTAAAATCCGCAAACTCCGAAATATCGGCGCCTGCGACGAACGATTTTTCGCCGGCGCCGGTAATGATTACGCCTTTCACCTCGTCGTGATACAAATATTCTTCAAATGTCTCATCCAATTCCACTATGGTTTTAATGTTGAGCGCATTTAATTGTTTCGGGCGATTTATGGTGATATAGAGTATTGAATTCCTGACTTCTGTCAATATATTTTCCGGCTGCATATCAAATTCTGTTTTTTCACAAATATAAAGGCTCTGTTTGGTATGCTTTATCTTTACAACGCATAATATGTCAACAGGCAACAATATATTTTCCCAATGGCCGCCGACGGACAAACAGCAATGGCTGGAACAGGTGCGCAAAGACCTGAAAGGCGCCGATTTTAATAAAACACTCGTATCTGAATACGGCGGCATTCGGGTTGAACCCGTTTATACCCAATCGGATATTCCCGAATCAGAACCCTTTGAAGACAGCGACTTTGAAGAAATGCTGGATTTCGAAGATGAAGACACCCATGCAATTACCTGGAGCATCTGCCGCGAGCTGACGTTTGCGGCTGATACTGATATCTATACCCTGGGCGATCCGGAGCGAAACAACGGCGCAATGTGTATGCGCATCAGCGGCGATATCCCGCTATTTCTCCGGCAATTCCGCCTCGTGCGGCCGGACGCAAATCACTTTACACTGCATATAGACAGCGACTTGGCGGAACATGAAATCGTCGTTCAATACCGCGACCTGATTAACAATATCGGCGGTCATCAAATATATATTACGGCCATCGAATTTGATCCTATCGGCTATTGGCTGAAAAAGGGAGTGGTACAAAACCGCGAAGCTTCGTTTAATAACCTCGCCGAATTGTACGTCAAATTGTCGCCGAGGCTGCACGATTGCAAATTGTTCCATATCGATTGCTCTATTCTTGCCGAGGCGGGCGCCGGTATTATTCAGCAACTGGCTTACGGACTCGCCATCGCTGCGGAGTACATTTCGGGACTTGCAAAACGCAATGTTCCCGTCGAAGAAATATTTCAACTCATGCATTTCAGAGTCAGTGTCGGCAGCGAGTACTTTTTTGAAATCGCAAAGTTACGTGCGCTGCGTCGCTTGTGGATTAACTTGCTCAAGGCATATATCCCCGACATGGATTATGTCTTTCCCGCATATATTCATGCGGTAGTAACGCAAACGAATATCGCTGCCGAAGATCCGCATACGAATATTCTGCGGGCGACAACCGAGGCGATGAGCGCCGTTTTAGGCGGATGTGAAACGCTGAGTATTTTGCCTTACGACCTGCACTGCCAACCGAAAGATCCGAATGCCGGGCGGCTCGCTTTGAATATCCAGCATATCCTGCGCTATGAATCTAACTTAGACGCCTGCCGCGACATGGCGGAAGGCGCCTATTACATTGAAGCGCTGACCACCGCCATCGCCGAAAGCGCCTGGGAATACTTTACGGAAATTCAAGGCAAGGGCGGATTTATCGCTCTGATGCATGCCGGAAAGATACAGGAGGACATACGCACCAATCGCGAAAAAACAGAAGCTGATTTTGCAGAGGGCAGCCTGAAGTTGATCGGTGTAAATGCATTTATCAATACCGCTGCGCCTATTCAAAGAGATGAGGCGCCTGTTGCACCAGGAAACCCGGTATCATTCGAACCTCTAACGCCTTTTTACTTTAAAGGAAACGACGAAGCGCATGTATCCTGATTTTAAAAATATCGCCTATAAAAATTATAAACCTGTCAGCGCCGCAAATGATGCGGGGCAGGTGCCTGAACTGTTACAAGGCTCGGCAGCGGGCATAGCCCCTTTTATCCGGGGACCTTACTCCACGATGTATGTGATGCGGCCATGGACAATTCGCCAATATGCCGGGTTCTCTACCGCTGAAGAGAGCAATGCATTTTATCGCAGGAATCTCGCCGCCGGCCAGAAGGGATTATCTGTCGCCTTTGACTTGGCTACACACAGAGGCTACGACAGCGATAACCCTCGTGTGGTTGGCGATGTGGGCATGGCTGGTGTGGCGATAGATTCGGTGGAGGATATGAAAATTTTATTCAAAGATATCCCACTGGATACAATGAGTGTGAGCATGACGATGAACGGAGCGGTAATACCCATTCTCGCTTTTTATATTATCGCTGCGGAAGAACAAGGGGTATCTCCCGAAAAACTGGAAGGCACCATTCAAAACGATATTTTAAAGGAGTTCATGGTGCGCAATACGTATATCTATCCGCCGGCACCCAGTATGCGCATCGTCGCCGATATTTTTAAATACACCAGCAAGCACATGCCCCGGTTTAACAGTATAAGTATATCGGGATACCACATGCAGGAGGCGGGGGCAACGCCAGCCATCGAACTGGCTTACACCTTGGCAGATGGACTCGAATACGTGCGCACGGGTATTGCAGCCGGTCTGGACATCGACGATTTTGCGCCGCGGATTTCCTTTTTCTGGGGTATTGGCATGGATCATTTTCGGGAAATCGCAAAGATGCGTGCCGCACGTTTGCTATGGGCGAATATGATGCGGCAGTTCAATCCAAAAAATCCACGCTCGCTGATGTTGCGCACACATTGCCAGACCAGCGGCTGGAGTTTAACCGAACAGGACCCGTTTAATAATATTGCACGCACCTGTATTGAAGCAATGGCAGCCGCATTGGGCGGCACCCAATCGCTGCACACCAATTCGCTGGACGAGGCAATTGCACTGCCTACGGATTTTTCGGCTCGCATTGCCCGCAATACGCAGTTGTATCTGCAAACGGAAACCGGGATCTGCAAGACGGTGGACCCCTGGGGCGGCAGCGTCCAATTGGAAAAATTAACGGCGGAAATTGCCGAAGAAGCATGGCAACTCATTGAAGAAACTGAGCAGCTCGGAGGTATCGCCAAGGCAATTGAATCGGGCATTCCGAAATTGCGCATCGAGGAAGCTGCCACAAAAAAACAGGGGCGTATCGATGCGGGCAAAGATTTAATCATCGGCGTCAACGCATTTGTCACCGAACACAAAACGGCAATTGATCTGTTGGAGGTAGATAATTCGGCAGTGCGCAAACAGCAAATTGAAAGGCTGCAAGCCGTAAAGCAAAACCGGGATGCAGGGAAAGTGGCTGCAAGCCTGGAAGCCATAACGCAATGCGCATCCTCCGGCGAAGGCAACCTGTTGGAGCTCGCCGTAACCGCTGCAAGAAACCGGGCGACCTTAGGCGAAATTTCAATGGCAATGGAATCCGTCTTCGGGCGCTACAGCGCAAATACGCAAACGGTTTCAGGCGTATATCAAAACGAAATGGGTATGAGCGAATCATTTATCAAAGCAAAGCAGCTCAGCGATGCTTTTGCCGAAAAGGCAGGCCGGCGGCCTCGCTTACTCGTCTGTAAACTCGGCCAGGACGGACACGACCGCGGCATTAAAGTCATAGCCTCGGGATTTGCGGACATCGGATTCGATGTGGACATCGGCCCCTTATTTCAAACGCCGGAAGAAGCGGTGAAGCAGGCAATCGAAAACGATGTGCACGTCATCGGCATATCTTCGCTGGCAGCAGGACATAAAACTCTGGTACCTCAGGTCATCGAACAATTGCGTGTGCAGGGCAATAGTGAAATACTCGTTATCGTCGGCGGCGTTATCCCCGAAAAGGACTATCCGTTTTTACAGGAGGCGGGCTGTGCTGCTATCTTCGGCCCGGGAACCGTTATCAGCGAAGCGGCCATACAACTGCTGGAGAAACTGGATGCCTCCGTATAATGCAGCCACTGTCAATTACCGGTAAGGCGCATATCGTGCAGCCCTGCGATTACCGGATTATTTATAGCACGTATCCGTACTACGGCTGAACGTAACGGCAATACCGCTTACATGTATTTACAATTGCAATTCCATATTTTTACAAACTGAATCATTGCAACATGGCTAAGAATAAAGAAGAGAAAAAGCGTTTCAAGTTTAAGGAGATGAAAGTGTATGGTTCGCTGGAAAACTTTTTTGGCAACCAGAAAAATTATCGCATTGTATATGAAGAATCCGAAACGTGTTATATCAATGTAGAAGTACAACTGTATAATATTTTGTTTGATGAATCTGCGTGGACGGCAAAGACAAAAGTGCGCTGTGCGGAATATTATGACAACAAGGAGATCTGCATGATTGAAAAAGACCTGCAGGTGGAGCCCGACCAAAACATCATTTTTATCCGGGAAGGATGGGGTACCGCCACTCCGGGCTTCTGGAAAAACGGTACATACAAATGGGAAGTATTTATCGATGATGTGCTGATAGGTACCAATTATTTTTATATCGTCAATAAGGGAAAGGTTACTGCATCCGATAACCCGTATTTTTCGATTAACACCATACGTTTATACGAAAGCCCGAAAAACAATTTGCCCAGGGAGCAGCGCAAATACTTTGTGGAGTTCGATACCAATACGACGAGATATATTTCGGTGGAAATGGATTTGACCAATTTAATGACAAGCGAAAAGTATTTTCCGCTCGAGCTAAATTTTAAATTCTTTAACGACACCCATCAGTTAAAAGGTATGGCAAGCTGGTTTGAGCATATCAGCGACAACCGGAAAAACATCGTGCTGGATGCAGGTTATGGCGCAGATACCAGCGGGTTCTGGTACGCCGATCACTACACCTGTGAAATTATTTTCATGGATACTATCATTGCCATTATCCCTTTTGTTGTCGGCCATAACAACGTGGAACTCGTGGGTGAACCCACCTGGCTCAGCGGATCTGATGACCAGGAAGTACAAGGTAAACCGAAGGTGGAATCTGCGGAAAAGTCGCTTGAAAAAACTTTAACGGAGTTAAATGCACTCATCGGTCTGCAAACCGTGAAAAAACAAGTGGAGGAGCTGATCACCTATTTGCAATTCCTGAAAATTAGAAGGGAAAAGGGATTTGAAGAAAGCAATAAGTTTAACCTGAACATGGTGTTTACCGGCAACCCCGGTACGGGAAAGACGACGGTGGCCAGGTTAATAAGTAGATTATATGCCGCCATGGGTTTGCTGAAGAAAAGCGAAGTAACCGAAGTGAGCCGGGTGGACCTGGTAGCTGAATTTATCGGCCAGACAGCGCCGAAGACACGGGCGAAAATCGAGGAAGCCCGCGGCGGGATTTTATTTGTGGACGAAGCCTATGCGCTCACGTCGCGGGGTGACGACGGAAAGGACTTCGGCAAGGAAGTGATCGAAGTTATCATAAAAGAAATGAGCGACGGCCCGGGCAATATCGCATTTATTTTTGCCGGCTATCCGAAGGAGATGCGCCAGTTTATGGAATCTAACCCCGGCCTGTCATCCCGCATTGCCAACGTGATACATTTCCCCGACTACACGCCGGATGAGTTAATGCAGATTGCAGATTATGCGGCTAAACTTCGCGGCGTCGCCATTGACGAAGCGGCGAAATCTTTCATGCACATGAAAGTCGTAGAACTGTACCGCAACCGCGACGAAAAATTCGGCAACGCACGCCTTATGAATTCAGTAGTGGAAGAGGGTAAACAAAATATGGCCTTGCGCCTGATGAAGAGCGCCGACCTGGCGGAAAAGAGCAATGAGGAACTCTCGACCATTGTTTTAGAAGACATCGATGTCATCTTTGGCGTCGGCGGTAAGAGCTCTGTGGAACTGCCGATTGACGAAGCATTGCTAACCGATGCATTAAATCAATTAAAGGAACTCGTTGGGTTGGTGCATGTAAAAAATGAAATTGAAGAGATCGTCAAACTCGTGCGCTATTACAAGGAGATTCACCGCGACATTAAGAAAGCCTTTTCCATGCATACCGTATTTACCGGCAATCCCGGTACGGGAAAAACAACGGTGGCGAGAATCCTGGTGACGATTTATAAGGCGCTCGGCATTTTAGAGCGGGGACATTTGGTCGAGACAGATCGCAAGGGGCTGGTAGCCGGCTATCTGGGGCAAACCGCCATTCAAACGGAAGCATTGATTCATGAAGCGATGGGCGGCGGATTGTTTATCGACGAGGCGTATGCACTTACCGAGGGCGGCGATGCCTATGGTAAAGAAGCGGTAGAGACTCTGTTGAAACGCATGGAAGACCACCGCGGCGAATTTATCGTAATCGTAGCCGGCTATACCCAGGAAATGCAGCGCTTCCTGGATTCTAACCCCGGTTTGAAATCGAGGTTTGACAAATTCATCCATTTTGAAGATTACAATGCCGAAGAGTTATTTATGATAGCTGAAAAACTATTCGCCAAAGAGGCGCTTACCCTGAATGCACCGGCAGCGAAGCAGTTGAAAGAATACATAGGCAAGCTGTTAGAGTCACGCAATAAATACTTTGGCAATGCACGCACCATGCGCAAACTCGTCATCGATATAACCCACAAGCAAAACCTGCGCATGGCATCGCTCAGCGCCGCCGAACGCAAACCCGAACTCATACATACCATTACGCCGGAAGACATCAGCGCATTTACCATTACTCCGGAAATAGAAGAACGGCCGGGTATCGGATTTAAAATGTCGGCGAACCCGGTTCCCAAGCCGGGTAACGATACGCCTTAACCCTGATCCGCACATGATACATTGAATGGATAATTATACCGAATGAGGGTGTGGTGTTGTACTCTGGCTGCCGGACGTCAATACGTCAATATTCCCATTTTACCCGCCTGGTAATCACGCACTGCCTCCATGATTTCCGTTTGGGTATTCATTACAAACGGGCCGTAACTGGCTAACGGCTCTTCGATAGGCGCTCCGCTCAACAGTAAAAATGCGCTGTCTTCCAATCCCTTCACCGAGATGAATGTTCCCTCTTTTTTATATAGAACAATACATCCCTCTTTTGCGTGATGCTTGCCGTTGATCTCGACAAAACCCTCTAACACATAGAGCATGGCGTTGTGGTCTGCCGGTATTTGGAATTCATCGTATTTATCTTTTTTGACTTTTACGTGTAATGCATTCACGGGAGTAAACGTCTCGGCAACACCTGTTACACCATTCCACTCGCCGGCAATCACCCGGATACTGAGTTGTTTATCTTCGCTGTGGTACACGGGTATGGTTTCCGATTTGATATCCTGATATCTCGGAGTTGTCATTTTATCTTTTTTCGACAGATTCACCCAGAGCTGCACCAATTGCAGATTGCCGCCGCGTTGTAAAAATTCTTTGGTCACCTCTTCGGAGTGAACGATGCCCATGCCCGCCGTCATCCACTGCACATCACCGGCTTTGAGAAAGCCTTCGTTGCCCCGTGAATCCCGGTGGTGCAATTCGCCTTCAAACAGGAAGGTAACGGGTTCGAAACCGCGATGCGGGTGGGGTGATACTGAAAAATCCACTTCGCCGGCAGGGATATTAGTTCGCTTATAGTGGTGCAATAATAAAAACGGGCTCACCTGTTCCACGCTTTTTATCGGCAATGCCTGTAAAATATCCGATTTGCCGAGTTTTACCGTATCGGCCGGGAAAATGTACTGTACGCTGCGCATCTCTTTTGATTTAGCCGGTTTATATTTTGAAATTAAAATTTTTACCGGGGGATTAAAAAAGAACCCTCCGCAATCGCTTGCAAGAGGGCCCATTAGTATGAACAGAAGTTTGAATTACACTGCAAAACTTTCGCCGCAACCGCAGGTCCGGGAGGCATTGGGGTTGATAAAATGGAACCCTTTACCGTTTAAACCGTCCGAATATTCCAGCGTAGTATCACATAAATATAGAAAACTTTTTAAATCTGTAACTATTTTGAGCCCTCTGTCCTCAAAAACCTGGTCATTCGCCCGGTTTTCATTGTCGAAGTCCATTTTATAGGATAACCCGCTGCAACCGCCGCCCACAACGGAAACACGAATAAAATAATCGTCTCCTACACCGGCCTCCTGCATCAGGCTGATCACCTTATCTTTTGCCTTTTCGCTGATAAAAATCATTAGTGTACAATTTTTTCATCCAGTTTTAACTCGGGTAAACCGTTCTTTTTCCGGTAATCGTTAATCGCTGCCTTGATGGCATCTTCTGCTAAAACAGAGCAGTGGATTTTTACCGGAGGCAATGCCAGTTCTTCTACGATATCCATATTGTCAATGGCCAGAGCTTCATCTATAGATTTACCTTTCAGCCATTCGGTTGCCAGGCTGGAAGAAGCAATTGCCGATCCGCAGCCAAACGTCTTAAACTTGGCATCGGTTATCCGCCTGGAATCGGGATCTACCTCAATTTGCAGCCGCATGACATCGCCGCACTCGGGTGCGCCGACCAGGCCGGTACCCACCTTATCGGACTTCATATCCAGTGTTCCCACATTTTTCGGGTTTTCGTAGTGATCGAGTACTTTCTTAGAGTATGCCATAATATCTTTTTAAGTTGTTTATAAAAAATTCAGTTCCCATTAATGCGCAGCCCATTCTACGTTGTTTAAATCAATACCTTCCTTGAACATTTCCCACAGCGGGCTCATAGCACGCAGCTTATTCACCGCATTGGTAACCTGTTCGATGGTATAATCAATCTGCTCTTCGGTAGTAAACCGCCCCAGGCTGAACCGGATGGATGAATGCGCCAAATCGTCACCCAAACCTAATGCTTTTAATACATAACTCGGCTCTAAAGATGCCGAGGTGCAGGCAGAACCTGAAGAAACGGCGATATTCTGATTAAACGCCATCATCAGGCCTTCGCCTTCCACATATTTAAAAGAAATATTGGTCAGTTGCGGTAAGCGGCTCTTCCGGTTGCCGTTGACATAGGTTTCTTCGAGTTGCATCAAGGCATTTTCCAGCTTATCTCTCAGTGTTGACAGGCGTTGTGCGTCTTGTTCCATTTCCAGCATGGCCAATTCTGCCGCCTTTCCAAAGCCCACAATCCCGGGGACATTCAGCGTGCCTGAGCGCATGCCCCGTTCGTGGCCGCCGCCGTCAATCTGGGCGGTAACCTTCACACGGGGCGCTTTGCGGCGCACATACAGCGCTCCCACACCCTTGGGGCCGTACATCTTATGCGCCGAGAACGACATCAGATCAATGCCGTCACGCTCCACATCAATTGAAATTTTTCCCGCCGCCTGCGTCGCATCAGTAAAGAGCAATGAGCCTTTGCCATGCACGATCTCTGCAATTTTCTGTATCGGCGCTATGGTGCCCATTTCATTGTTGGCATACATAATCGCAACCAAAATGGTCTTCGGCGTTATTGCATTTTCCAACTCCAGTAAATCGATATTGCCCTCGCTGTCGGTCTTCAGGTAGGTCACTTCGCCGCCGTCCTTTTCGATGTGTTTACAACTGTCGAGCACTGCCTTATGCTCGGTAGTTACGGTGATGATATGATTGCCCTTACGGGAATACATATCGAAAACGCCTTTCAGTGCAAGGTTGTCTCCCTCTGTTGCGCCTGATGTAAATATGATCTCCTTGGCAGTGGCATTGATCAGTTTTGCCACCTGTTCCCTTGCCTTATCCACTGCATCTTCGGCAGTCCAGCCAAATGGGTGATTGCGGCTGGCCGCATTGCCAAAATTTTCGGTAAAATAGGGAAGCATCGTCTCCAACACCCGCGGATCCACCGGTGTAGTAGCGCTGTTATCTAAGTATATAGGTAATTTAAGCATAATGTATTTAACTATTTAGAATAAATCTAAAACACAAAGCTATTATAAAAGTTCTATTTTTAGAAACCAAATTCAGCCGGGAATTTTGGAAAGATTTAGGACAAAAAGCTATTAAATATGCGGAAAATCGAACATTTGGGTATAGCCGTAAAGGATTTAAGCGAATCGAATGAACTGTTTGCCAGACTGCTGGGAAAGGCGCACTATAAAACGGAGCAGGTAGAGCGGGAAGGCGTCAGCACTTCGTTTTTCATGGTGGGCGAAACGAAAATCGAGTTATTGGAAGCCACAAATCCGTTGAGCGCCATCAGTAAATTCATCGAAAAGAGAGGCGAGGGCATTCACCATATCGCCTTCGCCGTTGACGATATTATAGCCGAGATGGCCCGAATGGAAGAAGCCGGTTTCCAATTGTTGCATAAAGAGCCCATGGAGGGCGCCGACGGCAAATTGATCTGTTTCCTGCACCCGAAAACCACCAATGGCGTCCTCGTGGAATTGTGTATGGACAAAGACAAGGCGTCCGGATAAATAGTAAGCCTTTACACACCCTGGAGACTCTCGGGAACGATGAATCCGCCGCTAACCCGCATCGGAAGATTCTCAGTGAAGACCGATACACCGCACCCCAATGATTTGGCAGGACTTTCGGGTGGAGGTATAGTTGGCGGAATGTGGGGTGGGAGAGATGATGTTGGTAGGAAGTATTAACTGAAAGCAAGGAATGATATAATGCCATCGCTATGCAAAGGATTTTCACTTCAATCCAGGGGTAGCGGTAATGGACAAGTTGGCAGCAAGCGTAACGACACGACACATCAGACATTGACCGAGTGAAAACAGAAAAAAGAGAAACAAATTTTGACAAGTGACCAACATACAGACCATATTTCAAGCGGAGAGCGAGTAAGCTGATACTCATTGCCGACCCTTCTGTATTTTTTATTTTCCAAACCGCACATTTTTTTAATTCAATTTTATGGCCACCGCACAAGTGGCACATTTGGCTTTGCCCGACACACAAAGCCAACCCTTCGCAAAACCAAAAGAGCCACTTTTCGTCTATGCACCTACAGAAATATGTATTTTAGCAAACTATATTTTGACAATTAACTGATGGATAAAAAGACACTTTCAGAAAGAGACATTTGCACCAAGTTTATCACTCCTGCTTTGGAAAAGGCAGGTTGGGATAAGCAATTACAAATATTGGAGGAAGTTTCTTTTACGGATGGGAAGATTTACGTAAGAGGAAAAATCACAGCAAGAGGAACAAGAAAACGAGCCGACTACATTCTGTATTACAAACCGAATATTCC
>CAZBHH010000032.1:0-22599 GCA_964492065.1 uncultured Chitinophagales bacterium
GAACTGTCACCTTTTATATCCTGCATCAAGTCCGATAACGATTGTGTCGGTCGCATACCAAATAAAACATGAACATGGTCTGGCATACCATTTATCGCAAGCACCTTATGATTATGATTTTGTATAATGCCTGTAATATACTTGTATAGCTCATTTTTCCACGATTTATGAATTACACAATCTCTATTTTGAACTACAAAAACTGCTTGAATATGTATTTGAGTGTATGTATTTGCCATTATGTTAATTGTTTAAAATTATCACTTATTAATTTTGCCAAGGCAATGGCTTCTTCATTCAATCCTTCTAATTCAATGTGTATTTCGTTCAGGCGTTCTTCGTAGTCAAAATCATCATCAGTGGTGGTGTCTACGCCTACATACCTACCCGGGCTTAGGCTCCAGTCTTTGGCTTCTATTTCGGCTTGGCTTACTACTTTGCACAGTCCTTCCACATCGGTATAAACACCATCGAGAAAACGGCTGGTGAGCCAATGGGCTTGTTTGTAAAAATATTCGGTCTCGTGCAGCAATCCTGGTTCTTCTTCATCGGGGTTGCCGCTGAGTTGTTGTTGTATTTTCTTGATGGTATTGAGTGTGTCTTTAATAGTAGAATCTTTCCACTCCTTTACTTTTTGAAGTTGGCTTTCTTTTTGAATTGTGTTTATATTATCTATTACTTGCTTAATAAGTTTATCTTGAGGTTTGCGAATTGATTTACATAAATGTGCAACTTCTTCCAGCTTTTCAGGGTTTTTGTCTAATTGACGGATGATAGACATCAAATTATTCTGCATTTTGTAGAGTGAACTTTCCTCTTCCTCAGTGCTGTTCAATAAATCTTTGTTTGCCTCAGAATTTGGGAGTTCAATCTTGTTGAGCAAGTGGCTGGCATCCAGTAAAAGCTGTTGAATGAGTTTTTGTAAAGCAAATAAAGGCGTGATTACTTCCTTGGCGTTGTTGACAGCTTGTAGTTCATAGCTTGCTATTGTATTGTGGAATTTTTCTGTGTTGCCTCTATACAGGTTTACAATGCAAATCAGGTTTTGCAACTGCTCAGGACTAAAGTCATTTACTTTGCTTGTTACTTTGCGGTAAATCTTCCTTGCATCAAGCATCAACACTTTGTCTTTTTTCGCTTCGTCTTGTTCTTTTGCTCTATCAAAAAACCAAAGGGTGCAAGGCAATGAACGGGTATAGAAAAAATTGTTGCCAATAGCCATCATCACATCTACCGCACCTGTTTTAACCAATTTCTCCCGAATGTCTTTTTCGCTGTGTCCTGCATCGCTGGCAGATGAAGCCATTACAAAACCTGCCCTGCCTGTTGGTTTAAGGTAGTTATAGAAATACTGAATCCACAAATAATTGGCGTTGTCATTTTTCGGCAGGTTTACTTTGCCGTCCAGCATCAGGCGTGGGTCTTTCTTTACGGCATCTTTGGCTTTGTCCACTCCGTCCACATTAAACGGAGGATTTGCCATTACAAAATCGGCACCACCTACAAGGCTGTGTTTGTCTTCGTAAAACGTATTGCCTTCAAATATTTTTCCTTCCAGTCCGTGAACCGTTAGGTTCATCTTAGCCAACTTGGTATTGAGTTCGGCTTTCTCCTGGCCGTAAAAAGTAACTTTTTCGGCAGGTTTCAGTCCTTCGCTTTCTATGAAATAACCTGTTTGCACAAACATACCCGCACTGCCGCAGGCAGGGTCAAACACAATGCCGTGGTCGGGTTCAATGACGTTTACAATGGTTTGCACCAAACTCATAGGCGTAAAAAACTCTCCGCCTTCCTGTGCTCCTGTCATTGCAAATTTGTTGAGGAAGTATTCGTAAATCTTCCCAAACAAGTCGCCTTCGGCTTTTTGTAATACTTCTTTATTGAAAATGCGGAGTAACTCTCGCAACAGGTCTTTACTAAAAATGGAAAAGTTTTTGGGCAATACGCCTTTTAGATTTTCATATTCCTCTTCAATCAGTTTCATTGCGTTGTCAATGGCTTCACCTATATCGGCACTTTCGGGCAGAGCCACCAAATAGTCAAACTGTGCCTTTTCGGGCAGAAACATTGCATTGCGTTCCTCAAAATCTTTTTTGGTCACAGGCCGTCTGCCTCGTTGCGGATGCAAGGGCAAATCCTTTTCAACTTCAATTTTTACTTTTTGAAAACGGTTGAAAGCGTGTCGTAAAAATATAAGACCTAACACGGGCATTGAGTATTCCGAAGCAGTCAGTTTACTGTTAGCTCTGAGTTGGTCTGCGGCTCGCCACAGTTCAGCTTCTAATTTTCTGAGTTGTTTTCCTTGCATTTATTCTTTCAGTGTCTTGTTAATATATCAAAATTATCATTCTTATCGGTGCGTTGGCAAAAAAGTGACTTTTTTGTTTTTACTCACGGTATAATTATTTTTAATAGTGTTCGTGAATAATTCGCATTTGCGAAGGGTCGGCTTATGTATCGGGCAAAGCCAAATGTGCCACTTGCGGGCTGGCTTAAAATTACTCGCAAATTTAATTTTTCTTTTAGCGGTGCTCGTGAATCGCTTCGCTTATTTGTTTTTAAAAATTGCGGGTGGTAAAAAAATAAAAAACATAGGGTCGGCAATGAGTGTCGGCTTACTTGCTGTCTGTTTTCAATATGGTCTGTATGTTGTTGTCCAACAGTCAAAATGGTTTACTTTTTTTGTTTTCACTTGGTCAAGGTTTTCATTGTCTTGTCGTTTTACACCTGCAGTCAGCGGCAGTCCGTCTAAAATCCTTCCTTTGAAATCAAAAATATCAAATGTTAGTGGATTTCAATGCTGCGGCCTGTTAGGGCGAGTTTAAAGAGCATTTTTATGTGCGCCGGATGGAATTAAAACGTAACCCACCTGCCAACCGCGTCTGGTAAATTTCAAAAAAAATTATTTATTCCGGTTTTTGCCAGGCATCCGGGAGCAGGGATGCCGGGTTGGTGAGTTTTGTATCGCTGATCGCAAGCAAAATATGCTCCAGCCATTCCTGCGGGTTAATGCCGTTGATTTTGCATGAGCCGATGAATGCATACATTGCCGCCGAACGAACGGCTCCCTGATGCAAACCGGCTAACAAATAATTTTTTCTGCCAGGCACCGTCGGACGGATTGCATTCTCCACCAGATTATTATCAATTTCCAATAACGGTTGATGTATCTATACGTTGAGTTTATTCCATCGGGCCAATGCATACCCTATGGCTTTGCCCGGCAACGTCTGTGGCAGCTCTGTTGCAATATTTCTTTTAACTATGGTTCGGGGTTTTAGATAGGCAGTTTCCGGCCGGGCGCTCGCTTCTCATTGTATTTCAGGTGTGCGGAAACCTGCCTCTATCGCTACCTGCCAAAGAGGTGTTCAAACAATGCGCAATACGTGCTTACCGGGCAATTACTTCAAATCATTCCTCCTTCTTATCTTTTTTCAAAGCTTCAAACCGTGCCGTCATCGTCGGGTTGCCGCGGGTGAGTTTTTTTATGGATAAATCCTCTGCCTTGTTATTTGCCAGGCGCAGGTTGTTCTCGGATGACAACAGCGCATCCTTTGTCTTTTGCAAGTGGTCAATCGTCTTGTCGATTTCTTCAATGGCGGTTTTAAATTTCTTACTGGCTAATTCATAGTTCCGTGCAAATCCCCTTTTAAACTCGTTCATGTTTTCTTCAAAGTTGCTGATGTCGATATTTTGATTGCGCACCATTGCGAGTTCCGCTTTGTACTGCATGGAATTCATGGCCGCATTGCGCAGCAGCGTGATGATGGGGATAAAAAATTGCGGGCGCACTACATACATCTTCGGGTATTTGTGCGATACATCCACTATGCCCGAGTTGTAGAGCTCGCTTTCCGATTCGAGCAGCGTTACCAATACGGCGTATTCACAATTTTTTTCGTTTCGGTCTCTGTCCAGTTCTTTGAAAAAGTCTTCGTTTCTTTTCTTTGTCGCTGTTTCGTCGCCTTCGTTTTTCATTTCGAACATGATGGAGATGATTTCATTTCCCGCCGCATCGGTTTCCCTGAAAATATAATCGCCTTTGCTCCCGGTGCGCACATCGGTGTCTTTTTCGAAATACGATTTTTGAAAAGCGGTAGCCCGCAGCTTGTTGAATTCAGTTTCGCAATGCTGTTCCAGTGTTTCGCCAATCATTTTCGTCGAGAGCCGGAGCTTCATATCTTTCCGCATCGCTATTTCCTCATCCTTCATGCGGATGATATCATCCTTGATCCTGAGCTCGCCGTTATATCTTTCAATTAATGATTTTTCGAGCAATTGCAGTTCAGTTTCTTTATTGTTCACCGCATTTGCCAGCTCATCTCTTTGCTTTTCGATTTTTTGGACGGCTTCGGCGACACTGAGTTTTTTGTCGAGATCGGCTTTGTCAATTTTTGATTGCAGTGCAGCAATTTGCGCTTCTTTCTCCGCCACTTGTTTAGCGAGTTCACTTTCGTTCTTTGCCCGCAGCTCTATCAGCGCTTTTTCCTTTTTTGACAGTTCATCGCGGAATGTATTTTTCAGTTTTTCCTCGGCGAGTTTTACTGCGTTTTCCTTTTCTCTCTCGGCTATATTTAACCGCTGTTGCAGTTCTTCTTCAAACTGGTGGTCACGCACTTGTTTGAGGATATCGGCAAAACCGGCTTCGTCCACCTTGAAAACTTTTTTACAGTTTGGGCAAATAATTTCATTCATAAACAGATATTGTTTTTGTTGTTAAAACTGTATTTCCTTGCGGGGTTGTCCGGGTAAAGCAGCATTTCAAATCTATTGAACTACTCCCGGCGCTTTACGACTAAAATACAATTGTTCGGCAAAAGTTTTTAGACTTTTAAAAATAAGTTTTCATTTTGTCATAGAGCGGGGAGAATGATTGCCGGTATTCCCGTCAATTGTTTCTCGATTCTTTGCGCATCCGCTTCGGCCCGTACCAGAGCCAAAAACCGGTAACGGTAAACAGCAGCAATGCCAGGCCGGAAATTGAAGTATAGACGAGTTTTATCTGTTGATTGGAGGTGGCGAACCATTTGTCGAGAATGGAGCCGTCGTGGATATTTTCAATCATGTCCGACCATCGCTGTTCAATGTGCAACAGGCGACCGGTAGCTCCATCGAGTTGTATCCCGTAGTAGTGGTCATCAAACACGAACTTCACCGTGCCTTTGTCCTGGCGCACATCAATCCTGTCGAGATTTTGTGAGAGGGTGGGAGAGATGGAATCCCGCAAAATTTTACAGGCATTTTTATGCAGGCTGTCCAGCGGCAGCCATGCAGCCAGGTCGGTGGAGGTGCCCGTATGCGTTTTTGCCAAAATCAAATTGCCGCTGTGCTTTTTCCATCCCAACAACAGCCCCGTTATTGAAATGAATAAAAACACTATAAATAAAAGAGCGCCGGTGGTTCTATGTATTTTCCTGAATGTCCGGAGCAGTTTTGCCTGCCGGTGCCGCTTGTTGGTATTCGCCATTTAAAACTATTGAGGGGTGGTTAAAGAAATCGGCATCCCGATTCGGTATAAAAATATAAAAATGTTTGCATTGCAATGCAATTGTAATGGGATTATCCGCACCGGCGAGTTGAGGATACAAGTGACGAATTTGCAGGCCTTCTGCGATGGCAGTCGAATGTAATATGCGCTTTATTCCACTCGGTTTACTTCGATGCTCTTTAGCCAGTAAACATGTCTTGGGCCGGTTTTAATATCGTTGGTGCAAATTAAAATCATTGTACCATCGGTTTGTATTGGCTTGCCGTTTTCTTCGAATATAATATAGACATTATCCCCGGTGGGGTTATTAAACAGTTCAGCCCACGAGAAAGTGGCTTTATAATTATCGGTGGCACGGGCAACGATATAAAAATTTCTGTCTTTATGATTCTGCTGTTTTATCTGCGCCTTTTCAAGAATGTCGCGGAGCAGTACACCTCTGCATGTAATATTTTCTTTCATATTGGCGCCGCTTTGGCAGATGACGCTGAAATTTTCAATGGTCTTCACATCCATTTGCTTTAATGCATCTACGGTAAGTGTCAGTGGATGCTCAACCTCTCCCTGTACCTTTACTTCAGCGCTTATGTACCTGGCGCTATCGCCCGGAGGAATCGGCCGCATACAGGCATCCATTTGTTCGGCGGGATCCTTTTGCCCTGTTGTGAATGCGGCGATGTCTGCCGACAAGTCCTGTTGTGTGGCATTGCCGTTTGAATCGCACATGCTCAGAGCGCATGCGCCGCTTACCAATGCGGTCAGAATTAAGATGTTTTTCATATTAACAAGTTTAATGATGCGTTATTTAGAGTTGAAAAATCGCAGTGTCAGGAAAAAATTTCTGCCTTCTTCCGGAAATCCTTCGGTAAGCATATAATTCTTGTCAAAAATATTGTTTACGCCTGCCTCGATGCTGAAAGATTTCCAGACATTGGCGGCAATAATGGCATTGAAGAGTATAAACCCGGGCGCCTGAGTGCCATAGCTCGTGCTGTATCGCATGGAATTATATTCTGATGCCAGCAATACGCTCATAAATTTTGCAGGCTTGTATTGCACATAAGAGAATACTTTCGAATTGGGTACGTCCGTAAACAATACATCCGGGTTTGTCAGGTTGCGCCGCTCCAGGTATGTGTAGTTGGCATAAATACTTAAGTTAGTATATAAATCGTATTGAGCAGCTAATTCCATTCCTGCAAATTCCGCCTCACCCGTATTTTGCATCTGGGATTTACCGGGCTCCACATTGCTCACATTCAGGATAGCATCGGTGAGATGGCTATAAAAGAATGACGCCTGGCAGGATAATTTTTTAAAGATAACGCCGCTATAAGTCAGGTCGAAATTATCCGATGTTTCGGGTTTGAGATCCGGATTGGGAATGGCGGTTCCCATCCGGTAGGAATAGCGGTCTTTAATAGTGGCAAAGCGTGTTTTTCGGGCCAGTGTAAAACTGATTTTGTGCGTATTATTCAGGTAATAGAATGCACCTAATTGGCCGTTTAATGCGGCGCTGGGGCCCGATTGTGCAAAATCGGAAATACTGTCCGCGGCGCTGTTGTAGTCTTCTGCCATCACATTATTGCGGGAGCTGAAACTCAAGCCGGGCACCACTATGAATTTACTGTTGACTGTAAATACATCTTCCAGGGCAAAATGCGTGGTGTTGTCTTCAAAGCGCCGTTCCGGTTCGTTCAGGTCGTGTTCCCGATGCACATCTTTTTTGAAGTGGGCGGAGATTTTCAATTCGTTTTTTGGAAGTATTGTGGTGCCGTACTCCATGCTGCCGCCATAGGTGTAATCGTTATACCGGCTTTGAAAGGCATAGGGCTTCGCCTGTGTCGTATAGGTGGAATCATCAAAACTCATTAATGCGTTTCTGAATATGTCGTAGTACACACGAGTCTTTATGTAATGCCGGGTGTTTAATCTCGTATTGGATAAGAAGTAGTACGTTTCCTTATCCCATGACGGCCATTGCCAATACCGGGGTTTGGCATACAGGGAATTCAGCGTGTCGTCGCCGGCATATACCGGGTTGCCCTTTTGTCCTTGCTGGTTGATGTAGCCGAGAGCGTATTCCTGCATTGCATCGGGTGTCCATCCGAGTTTAAGATTTATTTTCTGATCGGTGCGATACGCATTTTCGCGATTGCCGCCGTCTTCATACGGATGCGGAGTAAAATCTTTGGAGAGGATATACGTATTCCTGTGGAGATAGGAATAACCGCCCTGGAAATAAAATTTCCCGGTATTGGCGCCGAAGTTCACATTGCCCCGGATTCCATCGGTGTTAAGAATTCCCAAAGAGCCGTCGTATTCCAGTTTCTCTTCCGGTTTGCGAGAGATCAAATTGATGGCGCCGCCCAAGGCGTTGGGGCCGTAGAGCATCGATGAAAATCCTTTCGAAACATCTACCCGCGACAAGTCAAAGGTCGTGAAGCGTGCCAGGTCCACATAACCGTCGTAGGGCACATATACCGGGATGCCATCCATGTAAACAGGGACCGACCGCAGGTCAAATCCCCTGACGGATACCGTTGATTCGTTCCTGGTACCGGAAGCGGTTAAAAATATGCCGGGCAATACATTGAGCGATGTAGAGACTTCATAGGTGTTCTGAGTTTCCATATCCGCATGGGTGAGCCTGTCGGTCATGAGTGCCTGGTCTGAAGCAGTGATGGTCACCTCGCCGAGATGAAATACTTTTTTGTCGAGTGAGTCTTGGGCGTTAATTGCGGCACTGTCGGGATCGCCTGCAAAAGCAGAGATTGAAATCATACCGGAGACAATGAGTAATTGAATTTTCATATATAGTATTAAATTTTAAATTCACTATGTTTATTAAGGAATAGTGGTTATTAAAAAAAATTAAAAGTGTAAGTCCTTTGATTTTTTTTCTATTATGGTTTTAATTTCCTTTTCCAGTCTATAAAATGTGTCAATTGCATTTTGCCCCGCTTCGGTAAGCGCCGAGCCACTCCCGTTTTTGCCTCCCAATATTTTTTCCACGAGCGGTTTCTTCGAGCGCTTATTCATGTCCTCAACAAATTGCCATGCCTGCCGGTACGACATTTTCATCGCTTTGGCTGCATTGGTTATTGAGCCGGTTTCTTTTATTTTTTGCAACAGGATAACCCGCCCGATACCCAGGTAGGGGCCTTCTTCAGCATCTACCCAAACCCGCACTCTTAATGTATATTTTTTATTCCGGGTGCTCACTGTGCAAACATAAGCATAGTGGTATGCAATTGCAAATTGATAATGGCGATATTGATAAAAATCATTCACCCGGCCGGCGGGCAACTGCGTGTTCACCACCTTGTGGGTGCGCCTGATTTTCTTTTCTCTATGGAATGCCGGGGCGGGAGAGGATTGCCAGGTAAAAAAAAGACACCCGCCGGGGTGTCTTTTTCACGTATAAAAGAGGTGTATTAATACGGTTTGTTTATTGTTTCTATCGGCTGTTTAAAATCTTGCTGCTTCACCATATCCTTTTTGCCGAGATAGGTCCAGACAATTGCTTTTGAATATTGATCGAACACCTTGTTCACTTCTTTCAGAGTGGTTTCATTCACAAGTTTGGTGAAGTTGTCCATCATTTCCCAGCCGCCGGCCATTTCGCTGACGCCGAGTGCATTTGCCTGATTGGCGGTTGTTTCCAGTGTGAGGTAATATTGAGTGAGAAATGTCTCCCGTGTATTGACTAATTCTTCTTCGGTAAAGCCTTCTTTTTTAATCTTATTGATTTCATCTACCATCACCTGCATACTTTGAGCGGGGTCGGTAGTGGAAATGTACACCACGCTGTAAGGGTTAAACACTGCCGCCTGGGCGTAAAATGCAGCGGGTGCATAAGACAGGCTGCGCTTGGTGCGCAGTTCGGTGAAGAAGCGGTCGTATAAAATGCTCATGGCAATGCGCATGGCAACACCATCTTCCGAGTTCAGCATCGGTGCGCTCATGATACCGCGAATGTAGTTGGTTGCGATATCGCGGTCCTCAATAAATATTTTTCCCTCTGTCAGGATAGTCTGTTGTTCGCGGGTGGTAGTGTTGCCCTGGGGCAGGTTTACGAGGCTTTCCTTAACGGCTTTTGTTATTTCCGCTTCGCTAATATTGCCGACCACTACGAGAAATATCCGTTTTTTTACGATTACCTGGGCATAGTATTTCTGCGCTTGTTCCAGCGTCAATGCATTCAAACTTTCGGCAGTGCCGTTGGGCTCCTTGCGGTAGTTGGAATTCGGGAATGCATTGCGGCGTGATATCAGCGAGAGGTGCCCGTCGGGATCCGATTCACTGGACTTTGCATTGGCTACCAGTTGTTGTTGCAGCAGGGTGAATTCTTCCTGGCTCAAGGCGGGATGCATCACCGCATCGGTAAACAGGTTCCAGGACTTTTCCCAGAATGCCCGGATACAGGTCATGCTGACAAATCCGTAATCCAGGTTGGTAGAGGCGCTGAACGAAGTGCCAATTTTTTCCAATTCGGTTTTAAAGTCAAGTTTTGATAAGTTTTTTGTGCCGCCGTCCATCATCAGGTTTAAGGTGAGATTTTCTATTCCCTGCTGTTTATCGTCGTAATTGGCTGTGCCGCCTTCAACAAACATGCGCACACTGATCACCTCTTTCGGCGTTGTCTTCAGGATGACTTTTATACCGTCGATATTTAATTCCTTAGTGTTGTTATCAGCAAACGCAATACTTGCGGTGGCGATAAACGCAATCAGAATTGTTCCGGTTTTTATCAATATTTTTTTCATTGTTCAGTTTTAAATCGTTGAAGAATTATTCAGTTATTACAAAACCCATTTCTTTTAACACAGGCATATCTTTCATGGAGGGATTCACCATCAGCCCGGCCACATAGGGTTTGCCGACAATATATTTGTTTACGTAATCGATAATATCCTGGCGGGTTACCTTCTGCAGGTTTGCCACGTAGTTCGTGTAATAATCAATGGTAGCGCTCGCCCACCAGTAAGTAACCATATGGACAAAGTTACTGGTGCTTTCCTTTCCGTATGCGTCGTCAATGGCCAGCAGGTTCTTCGCTGTTTCGAGTTGTTCGTCGGTGAAATAATCCGGGTTAGTCCAGTCGTTTATATTAGCCCACAGCGTGTCATAGGCTTCTTTAATCTTCATCGGATTCGGCACCAGGATGATTTGAATAGGGCCGGTGTATTTTTCGGTCTGGTAGCTCACATCCACCTGGAATGCCAGTCCGCTTTCGATCAGGCTGCGCTGCAGTTGAGAGTTTGCCTGGCGCAGGATATAGGAAAACACATCGGCGGCATAGGTAGATTTCAGGTCGCTGCGTGTATCGGGTCCATGGTAGCCGATAACGAACAACGGCACCTGTGCATTGGCGTTGGTGGTTAAAAAGCGGGTGGTTTGTTGCAGGGGCTGCACTTCAGGTATTGGCCATTTCTGGAACGGGTCGAAATCTGCCGGTTGCCAGTCGCCGAATATTTTTTCAATGAGGGGAAACACCTCGGTGTGTTTCACATCGCCGGCCACTACGAGCATGCTGTTGTTCGGGTAATAGTATTTCTGTTGGATGGTTCTCATCTTTTCGGGCGTAGCGGTGAGAATAACGTCGTGCAGGCCGATGGGATTTTTGCGGTAATAATTGGCGCCCCACATTTTGCGGCTGAAATCGTCAAACAGAAAATAATAGGGATTGGACTCCGACCGCTGGAATTCGCCGTCCACAACGGGATTTTCATTTTTCATTTCCTGTTCCAAAAACAGGGGATAGCGGATTGCGGAATTCATAAATTCGAGGCCTTCAGTGAGTTTGGCGTTGCTGAGTGTGATGAAATAATTCACCCGTTCATTCGAGGTGGTTCCGTTAAATGAGATTCCCAGTTCATTGATGCGCTGCAGGAATGCCTCCTGGGAGGGGATGTCTTTATTGGCTTTAAAAAACATGTGCTCGTAGAGGTGCGACAGGCCGTTAAAAGCGCTGTCTTCGGTATAGGCGCCGTTTTTCACCACGATTTCAATGGTTGCCAGCGGCACGGTATTATCTTCAATTACCAGCATCTCCAGCCCGTTGGGCAATACCTGTAAAAAGAAATTGGATGGTAATTTTTCCTGTGCGAAACCCCGCAACGACAGGGCGCTGACACACAATAATATCAGAATTTTTTTCATATGCATTTTTAATTATAGGACGCAAAGGTAACAATATAATGTCGCAGGGCTCAATCGGCGGGGTTAAACTGTGTTAATGCATTCAAAACCTGATGCATACATTTTGTTTACTCAACAAGCCCGCATCGGTAAAGACAATGCCTTTGTAAAACAGGTCAATTGTCAGTCTCGATTGGTCGTGCTGCATTACGGTACGCCATGCCTCTTCCATTTCGGCGCTCCAGTGGATATCGTCAAAAATGAAGATACAATTTGGCGCTGCATGCGCCAGGCAGGCGTCGAAATACTCCAGGGTGGGTTTCAGGCGGTGATTGCCGTCGATATAGACCAGGTCGGGTCGGTAGCCGCCGGAAAAAAGCCGGGGCAGGACGTCGGAAAAATTGCCTGTTATCAAGCGGATATTTTCGGCTTGCGCCTGTTTGAATATACCGCCGGCAACCTGTGCAATGGATGTACTGCCCTCGATGGTGGTAACTGTTGTTTGCGATGAAGCCCGTGCCAGGTACAAGGCGCTGATGCCGAGAGAGGTGCCCAATTCGAGGACCTGGCCGGGCGCATAGTAATGGACCATCCTGAAAAGCAGGCGGCCGAATTTTTCATTCGTCAGGCTCGTTTTTGCGATATCGCAGATGCGCCTTTCGGTGGCGTGCAGTTTTTTTGAACCTGCACCCCGGTCTTCGACATGAATCGGCATTGCATTTTTCAACAGCAGCGAACGAATGGCCTGAATTTCACCGTAGGCATTGAAATAGCGCTTGTCGGTTAATACCCGGGTGGTAAAATCGTACAGAAAAGGCGCATGCATGTCATAGGGTGTCAGCGATTGCGAAAAATGCCGTACAAACGCCTTTGCCTGTATCCATTTACTCATGCGGCGAAATTAAAATAAGTCGCAAAGCTTTTTCCGTTGCCGTTACCGTTTTATTACACCCGGTCAGATGAGCAGGTTTGATAAATCGAAGCGTCTGCCTTTTCTTTGCAAAAAAATTTTTATGAAACACAGAATTGCAATTGTGCTGTTTGTATTGATAACAACTGCCCTCAGCGCCCAGTCCTGGCACGTTGGCGCTCACGCCGGATTTAACAGCGTTTGGATTATTAATCAGAATAATTACGGTTTCTCCGAGTTGGACTACGATTTTAAATTCGGCGGCTTCGGTGGAATTGCTGCCGGATACAATTTTAATGCGAACTCCGGCTTGCAGGTGGAGGTGGATTTTGCCGCCATGGGACAGGAGTACTACGCTAAGGTGCGTGATTTCGGCCCGGTAACCGACGACGGCCATGAAGTGAAAGTGGACACCTACCGCTCCGTTGGTTTAAAATACGTAATGATACCCGTGATGTACCGGTTTACATCCAACAGGAATAAAAACGACAATATCGCATTTCACGCCATGATTGGTCCATCGCTGGGAGTTCTGTTGTCGGCAGATCAACACTATGAAGCCGATGAAGCAAATGATGGCACACTGAATGAAATACCCTTGGACTTGATTGCACAGGCAATACCCGCCTTTGCCACAACACCCGAAAGTGAAGAAGCCAAATTATTTTTCAATCAAACAGATTTCGGCGTTCATCTCGACCTCGGGCTGGATATATTCATCAACGATAATCTATACATTACACCGGCGGCGAAAATGTACTACGGGTTGAGCGACAATAATGCCGTTGAAACCAGGGACCGGGAATCCTATGAAAGCTCGCATAATTTCTTTGTCGGGATTAATGTGGGAATACATTATTTCAGCGAGTTGTAATCGGGTTTTCACATTGCCTTTATCAGTGCATTCCAAACCGCATCGCCGGCGGGGAGTGACTTTAAATTTATCTCGCGGTCCTGGACGGGATGTTTGAAACACAGGCTGTAGGCGTGCAGATGAATGGATCCGTCGGGATTGGAACGGGGAAATCCGTATTTCAGATCGCCCTTTATTGGGCAACCGATATGCGCCAGTTGCGTGCGTATCTGGTGGTGGCGGCCGGTTTTAATTTCTACTTCCAGCAAATGATAGGAGTCGCTGCCGGCCAGGTACTTGTAGTGCAACTCGGCTCTTTTGGCGCCTTTCCGGGTGTTTGCCACCACAAAGGATTTGTTTTTCTTCTCGTCTTTCAGCAGGTAATGCTCGAGCGTATCTTCGGATTTTGGCGGCTTGTTCTTAACCACTGCCCAATACTTTTTTGTAAAACCGCCCTCCCGGATTATGGCCGACATGCGGGCGGAGGCCTTGCCCGTCCTGGCAAAGAGCATGACGCCGCTCACAGGGCGGTCTAAGCGATGCAGCAACCCGAGATATACTGCTCCCGGTTTGTTGTACTTCATTTTCAAATATTCCTTGATCTTTTCGGTAAGCGGGACATCTCCTGTTTTATCACCCTGCGATATATCGCCGGGTTTCTTGACGACTGCTATCAGGTGGTTATCTTCAAACAGGATAGTATTATCCATTACGCCGACTTGAGTTGTGCCTGTAGCCTTTTTGGCAGATTGTTTACAATCAGTTCGTAGGAAATGTCAATTAATGCCAGCAATTCCTTCACTGGCATACTGCCGTCGATAATCACGGTATTCCAATGCGCTTTGTGCATGTGGTAGCCCGGTATAACAGCCGGATGCCTGGAGCGCAGCTCTTCAATATCATCGCTGGGGTATTTCAGGTTGATGCTGAATACATCGCTGTCTAACGGTGCCAGCGCAAATATTTTACCCATCACTTTGAACACCAGCGTATCGGGCCCGAAGGGCATTTCCTCGGTAACGCCCGCCTTGGCGAGACAATAGGTTCTGAATTCATCCGGATGTAGCATACCTGTAAAATTAAAGGTACCTCCCGACATAAGGAAGGCGCCCGCAGGCGCCTTCTCAAATACAATTATTGTTTAATAAAGCTGCGGCTCGACGAAACATCATCGCCTACCATGCGGATGGTATAATACCCTGAAGGCAAACCCATTACCGGCAGTGAAGACTGATTAATCGTTCCGGGGGCAAAGTGAATGGCATCGGTATAAACCACTTCGCCCAGCATATTAATTATCTGGATATCGGCTTTTGTATCCTTTGAAGTTGTGAATGTGATATTCAGCCAGTCCATTGCCGGGTTGGGGTGTATTTCCATCCGGGCATTGTTATCCCGGTCGCTGACTGCCAGGGTTCCCGAGGCAATATTGATATTGTCGAGGTATAAATTATTTTCCCATTGGCAAACCGCACTAAATTTCACCATGAGTTTATCGCCGATAAACGGAGTGAGGCTGACGCCTTCGGTGCGCCATTGATCCTGGGTGGGAATAAATGCCGAACCGACAGCCGGTGCGGTATTGAGTTCGGGATAAGCCTTGTAATACACACTCGTCCAGGTGACGCCGCAATCAGTGCTTACCAGCACTTCCAGGGTATCGGAGTAATCGCCACCGGGGGTATAGTTGGCATAGGCGACGTCGAACTGCAGGTAGGCGTCGGAAATGCCCGACATGTTATATGCGGGCATCCACAATTCATCTACTGCGTCATAGGCGGAGTATTCGTAATAGTTCATATACACAGAGGCGGAGCCCGTTTTCGCCGCCGCGGTAGTTCGCTCCCAGGTATAAGTGCCATCGGGATTGGTGAGGGTATATCCCGAGTAAGGAAAACCGGAAGTTTCAAAACCCTGGATGAGCGGTAGCGTCAATCCGAAAGTGTTTACGTAAAAACTGCCGCTGATGAAGTTATTGATAATGTTCTCGTCGGTATTGCCATTGGGATTTTGCACGGTAATAGAAAGCGTATGCGCACCATCGCCTAATGAAATGCTGGGCAGGGTAACCTCTTCGGTATCGTAAGTGCTCAACATGCCGGTCCAGTAGTAAGTGATTGGGGTAGCGCCATCTACGGAATATAAGATTTCGCAACTGGTAAGGTCTTCAAATCCCACATTTCTGATTTCAATTACCGGATTAAATGTGGAGTAGCAATAGGTGCCCACCGGTGTAATAATCTGCAGTGCCTGTACATCGAAATCGTATGAAACGCATTTGAGGGATGACGCCAGTTCTTCGCGGGCTCCACCCGGTTCAAACAGCGCCCGGGCTCTCAGTTTTTGATCAGCGGAAAACATATTGTAACAGGCATCGTCGGTATAGTCCATATAATTCTGGAATTGTACCGACTCACTGCATGCATCTGAAAGCGGGTAGGTGGGGCATCCGTAATTTTCGCCCGCCTGGTTTGGCGTGTCATCGCAAAAGTCGGAACCGCCGCAACCGCCGCCGTCGTCGCCCCAGATATGGTACAGGTTGAGCCAGTGGCCTAATTCGTGAACCGCCGTTCTGCCCTTGTCGTAGGGTGCGGTTGCCGTACCTTCGGTGCCGAAAGCGGTATAATTAATCACCACCCCATCGGTTGCGTCGTCGCCGCCGGGGAATTGGGCATAGCCGAGCAATCCGGGGCCGAGGTCGCATACCCAGAGATTTAAATACTGGTTGGCCGGCCAGGCGTCGGAGCCGCCGCTGGCCGTAAATTTCACTTCATCGGTGGTGCCAAAGCCGGTAACGGCCGTTGAGACCCGCAAAATGCCCGTAGTAGGCAGCCCGTCGGGGTCTATGGTGGCCATACAAAATTCTATTTCAAAATCGGCGGCAACGGCGGCAAATTCGGCAGGTGTTTCAACCGCATCGGCGTTCAGCCGCCTTAAATCCTGGTTTAACACATCTATCTGTGAAAATATCTGCTCATCGCTGATGTTCTCGGTGGCATTCTTATATACGACATGCACCACGCAGGGAATTGTAATCACCACATCGCTTCGGGTACCCCCTTCGGCTTTATACTTGGCGACATATTTCGCTGTAAAATCTTCAATGGCTTTTCGGTTGGCGGCATAAACGGGGTCTGTTGCCAGCAGGTAGTGATCCCTGTCCGTATTGCCGCATTTTGAGGAGCTCTGGGCAAACGCCGCTGTCGGGAAAGCGATTATTGCCAATGCCAGTATAAGTCTTTTCATATAGTGATTCTGTGTATTTTAAGTGTTCAAAGTTAAAGATTTCAGGTGAGCATTTAACTATTCCGTAAAAATACACAGGCGCTGAAATCGGATTTATGACAAAATATTGAACGGAACTGCCCCTGGTAAGCATTGCCCGGAGATGATCCACCCGCCGGTGAGAGACATAGCGCAACGTCGCCTCGCCCCGGGCGGGTATGATAAGCGGCCTTTCGTGGGTTTATAATTTATTGGCCAGGCCGGAGATTAGTGTAGCGGGTAATCGCATTCCGCCCTACCCAAATGATTTTTAGTTTCATCTATTAATAATTAGTTGCTAAAATTGTATTTAACACTAAATGATGAATAAAAGGAAGATATATTAAAATATGGCTCTTCCCGTTCAGGCTCATCAAATAATTTAAAATTCAATCTTGAATAATCGAAAGATGGCGCTATAGAAAAGGTTAATTTCTCATTGAGTATATAATCAAGCCCTGCCGACATGTTTACAAACCAATGGAAGCCTTCGCTTGAATTTTCTGTTACGCTGTGTGTTAAAAATGTCCCGCCGCTCATTGTGGCGAATAATTCAAAATTGTTTTCCTTTAAAAAAGTATATTCAATAAATGGGTAAAACTTAAAATGGGTTGGCTGCGGGTCATCGTATGGGGAAAAAGTAGTAGGAGTAATAAAATTACTTTCTTCAGAGTAAATAGCATCAGTAATAAATTCATTGATAAAAAAATGTTGCGCTGAAAAGCCAATGCCTGTTGTTAATTTGTTGAAACGATAACCTATATTGACATTACCAATAACCGTTGGGCAGTTTGCATGGGTGTCGATATCATATAAATTTAAAGTATCGCCGGTGGGGCCTGTTTCAGCTATTTGCATGTTACTGTATTGCCAACTTGAGTTTCCGTGTGCAATTGTAAAAGATAGTTGTAAATTGTTTTGTGCGCTTACTCCTAAGCTAAGAATGATGAAAAGCAGAGTGATAGTTTTTTTCATATTATTATGGTTTTGGCAAAATTGTAATTTCATTTGTGCCGTCAGGATTCATTATTATTATTTCGTCTTTAACATACACTTTATTATCTCCAAGATATTCTTTTGTAATTTTTGAAGAAATAACTTTTCCTGATATTTCCGAATAACTTAGAAACAAATAATAAATATTTGGACACATATCTTTTATTTTTTCAAGTGTATTGGTTTGAAAGTTGCCATGATAAATTCCATTTCCATAGCAATAAAAATCTTCTTTGTTATTGAGCCATATTGTGTTACCACCAGTAGTAAATAATGTATCAGTATAGCAAATTAAATCATAGTATAAATTTCCATATATTTTTGAAAGTCGTATGCAATCATAAGTAGTATAGATTAAATATCCCGGCTTTTGCCAATTAGCTCCGCTTGCACTTAACTCAAACGACAAAACTGTGTCAAATTTTGAAAAGTTAGTATGTGCTATTCTTATTTTTCTGGTGTCCCCATCAGAAAACAATCCTTCTGATTGAAACATTAAACTATCGCCTGTATAATTAAATTCTCCATAGTAATTTACAGAAATATCTCCATTAACATTAGTTATTTTTTTCAAACTATCACCGTTGTCGTTCATAACCCAGATGTTATAGTCGCTTGTATTAAAAGCAATTTTACCTTTTCTGCTCCATTTTGGTTGAAAATAGATATAATGGTCTGGAACGTATAAAAGGGATTTTTCATGAGATGAGATAGTGTATTTATATAAGTCACCGTTTTCCAAATAAATAAACTCATCAGGATTATTGGGGTTGAAATAAGGGCGTTCATAATGTATAGAATCAAATATGTAATCGTAGCCATATCCTAAGCCTCCGTCATTTGGCAGCGGAAAATAACAATCAGCAGTATCCTGTCCATCTACCGGAAGTTCGATTACAATTGGCTTATTGCAGGAGAAAATGAAGATAGACAGGATTGGCATTGTGCCAATAATAAGCTTGGTAAAATGCTGCCTATTCATAAGCAAATTTATTTTTTTGATTATTTATTGCTTAACTATTTTACCCGAATAGAAAGTATTACCGGATACAAGTTTCACAAAATATAATCCGTCAGGTTGGTTGCTAATATCAACTTTGTAAACACCGTTCACTAAAGTTGAAATGTTTTCAGTATAACATATTTCCCCTAATTGATTATAAATTATTAAAGATGCATCTTCATTTATTGCTGTTGAAATACTGAATAAACCACTCCCGGGGTTTGGGTAAATAAAAACACTTTCATCAGGTACACTATTATCATAAGTAGTAAATGTATAATCTTTTATTTTTGCGATAAATCCGGCATAAAAGGACGGTGAATAAGGGCGAGATAATAGGAAATCACCTAATTGAATATTTTCGTTGTATATTCCTGTAAGAAAGACTATATCATTTCTGTAAATTGCTTGCACTATTCCGCCTACTGAGGACAAAGGAATTTGATCATACCATATCCGGTCTCCATTTTCATTTAATTTCATAAGCAAAGAAGATTTTGGAAAAGAATCGTTAGAATATAATATAGTGTCTCCCAAGTCAAAACAATCTGCGAACCCTGTAGAAATTAATAACTCATTATGGTGGTTGGGTATAATTTCATAAGAGTTGGGGCTAAAGCTCGGACAATTGGGATGTACATATAATATTGAATCAAAATCACCTGTTTTATTCAGCTTTATCAATGTAACAAAGGTTTCAGAGGGTAATTCATTTTCATCAACAAAAACAGTATCATCGTAACCTGCTGATAAAAAAATTACATCATCTGTAACCCCAATACCCATCCCTAAACTGGCATTGCTACCACTATCCGCTGTTTTCAAAAATAGCAAGTTGGAATCAGGGGAAAGTTTAATGATATAGAAAGTATAGTAGGAGTCATACCATTCATAAAAAACATCCTGATATTTAATATACCCTGCAAGGCTTCCAGACAGGTAAATATTATTTTCATTATCAGTTTCTATAAAACGAACGAATGCAGAACCACCGTAAAACCTTGTATTAAATGTTTTTCCCCATAAATAATTACCGTAAGTATCATATTTTACAAGATAAAATGAGCCCATGTAAAATGAATCTACAGCCGGATACAGGATATTTCCTGAAAAATAGGAACTGTCTTCCAGATTGCCATAAACAATGATATTGTCTTCATTATCTAAAGTCATCAGGTCAGGATATGGTGCATGTCCGTAAAATTGCTGCGACCAGATAATTTCACCATTACTATTTAGCTTGAGCAACAGGCCATTGATACCATCACCATCTTCTTTATTAAAATAAGTGTCATTAAATTTTCCGCTTCCCCACAAAATTACAGTTACAATTAAATCTCCTTCGCTGTTTATTTTTACACCATTAAATGAAACGCCTTCAGTATCTGTATTTTCAAATTGTTTAATCCAGATTAAATTTCCACTACTATCTAATTTCAGGATAAAGCCATTCGCATAAGCCCCTGCAACATATAATACAGTATCAGCCACCGCAAGACTGTCAACAAAACCGCCGCACACATAAATATTTCCTTGTGCATCAGCATCACACTGTATTATATTTGTATTTACGGTAACATCAGTGCTTTGCAAATCTAGCACCCAGTCGTATTCATAGAGTTGTGCGCCTGCAGGCAGCCGCACAACGATTAAAAGAATTAGAGTAGAAAGCAAACGCATACAATTGCTTAATTTATTTTGATGATTTGTTTTGTAATTATTTCTTCGCCTGCTATACATTTTACAAAATATAAACCGGCCGGGTAGCTTTTGATATTTATCATTACATTGGTTTCTTCCCCTAAGGAAACTGATTTTATCTTTACACCCTGCAAGTTGTAAATTTCAATTATTGGCTTTTCATTCAATTGCTGGAAATTAATAGTAAATATGCCGTATGAAGGATTTGGATATATGGAAATTTCATTTTGAGTTTCCGCACTTTCCATTCCTGTTGCAAGTTTATCATGCACTAAAATGGAATAAGCAAGAAAACCATTATCAGCAAGTCCTAATTCTTCATCAACTTCGTAGGGAATTGTTTGGTTTAAAGAAACATCAGGATCAAAACGCAGTCGGTAGCTGTAACCTGTAATAGTTGCAGAACCAATTGTAGGCGTTCCATCAAATAAAACATTACTTTCAGGTATTACATTATTGTCGCCGTCTCTCGGTCCCCAAAGATTTGAAGCACTGTTGCGCACCCAATAGCCGGGTCTGTCCGGTTTGGTTTGAAATTCTGCTTCTGCACTTAAACCGGTATGTGTTATGGTGATTGTATATTTTCTGATGTCTGCTAAATACGTTCCAGCCGGATAAATATCATAATCATCTGTTAATACAATCGGTTGGTTATAAATGAGTGTTGTGTATGAAGTAACCGCACTTTCATAATGCTGAATAAAATTTTCAGGCAGTTCTATGAGTTTCATGCATTCTTCTGCATCAATTAATCCCCACCCGCTTTCATCATCATAATTTGTTTCGGGTAAATTTCGGTCTGCTGCTCCATATTCAATTACATGTTCTACGTCTTCGGGAGCTAAAATAATTGGAGCATAAGATAAAATTAACGCCGCAAGCCCGCTTACATGAGGTGCGGCAGCAGATGTCCCTGCAAATGTGTGATAACTGTCTGTTCCACTTTCAGTAGTAGTAACAAGGCTTGCATCACCCGGTGCAAGGACATCCATGCCAGAGCCAAAACTGGAGGAATAAAAAGATGTTCCGTTCGTTGTCGGCCCAGGATAGTTAAGATATTTTTTTTCTCCATCGTCACCGCTTGCACCAGTGCTGATAACCCAATCGTCAAAAAAAGTAGCGGGATAAGTTGGTTCATCAAGCCCGCTGTTTCCCCTTGAAGCAACTGTAATAGCTTCCTGTTTAAATGCAAAGCGGATATTTTCTTTTAATTCATTAATAAAAATCGGGTTATACGAAAATGTTCCGGGAAAAGCTCCCCAACTGTGGTTCATGATATCTGTAATGCCAAGTGGCGATACACCGATAGAGGCATAATATAATCCCGATGAAACCGCATCCATTGTTGCGTAGCCATAATCGTCAAAAACTTTAAATGCCTGCAATGTTGCACCATTATTATCAACTGCATCATCTCCACCTGCAACTCCTGCAACACCTTTTGCATTATTTCTGACTGCTGCAGCTATACCGGCTACACTTGTGCCGTGTCCATTAACATCAGAGTTAAGTAATGCATCTAACGAAACACCACTGCTGAAGTCAAAACCGTAATTTGTTTTTAATCCGAAATCAATTTCATCAGGGTCATCTGTTCCAACAAGGTCATCATGTTTATAGTCTAACCCTGTATCAAAAATTCCAATCTGCACATCTTCATCACCATTGGTATAAGTATCCCATGCGTTTTCAATATTAATGTGCGCATCAGGAAACGTTGTTGAAATTAAAGCATTCTGATTTCCTGCTACGTATTCATCATCATTTGGTGCATCATCTAATTTACCCACTGCATTCGGGTTTGCCCAAAGTATATCGGGTTTCATGGAGTTTAATGTATCAAACACATCGTAAATATTTACGCTTGCATCAAATGTAACAACTGCGCTTGCGTAAAATTTAGGTATTCGATTTATATGCCCTAACCTGCTTGTAGCTATTGTATCATTGCTTGTTAAGTTTTTATAAATTTTAAAAGCTTTGGGAGTAAATTGCGCATTTTGCCCTTTTAATATTGGAGCTATCTGATTATATAAAGTTGATGAAATTACGTTGGACAAATTTCCAAATTCTGTTTGCTTATTATCAGTAAAAGCTAAATTCATTTCATCAGAATTGAATCTGATGATCATTTCATTTTTTACATAAATAGGATTACCGGCAGTGTCGAGTTCAAAATCAATATCCCTCTCATACATTTCATACTTCACCGTCACATACCTCGTAGTATCCTCTACGGT
>CAZBHH010000033.1:0-21326 GCA_964492065.1 uncultured Chitinophagales bacterium
GGAGACTTTTTTTCCCGCAGATGGCGCAGATAAACGCAGAAATAAATCTGCGAAAATCCGCGAGATCTGCGGGATCTGCGGGAGATTTTTTTTCCCGCAGATGGCGCAGATAAACGCAGAAATTAATCCGCGAAAATCCGCGAGATCTGCGGGAGACTTTTTCCCGCAGATGGCGCAGATAGACGCAGAAAAAGAATCCGCATAATTTAGTAATATACTTTTGCTACTTTTGTTATTAAAAGTTTGTATATGCATAAACTGATAGCCGTCGTTTTATTAGTATGCTGCGGCATGGTGTTACACGCACAGTCATGTAGTTGGTTAACCGGATTACAGCAGGGCAGCCACTGGGAAAACACCCTTACCAATGCGAAAGGCGAAATCGAACGCACCACCACCTATACGGTGGAAAGTATCGAAAAACAGGCGGAGAAGACCGTTATTCTCACGAAGTACTCTTCCATCAACAAAAAGGGCAAGGAAGATGATAAGGGATTTATCGCCTACACCATTGCACAGGACAAGTATTTAGTCGATCTGGAGACTTCGGTACCCGGTTTTAAAAGCGATGCCCCGCAAGTGTTGACCTACAGTTGTAACCCGCAGGAAAATGCGCAGATTGCGGCGGTGCGCTTTGTCTCTACCTATACCACCGAGAGCATGGGCCAGAAGAGTATAATCAGCAACAAGATGGAAATTACCGAAGGTCGTTACGGCCCCATGGAGGAGATAACCACTGCCCTGGGAACCGAACAATGCAGAAAGCTCACGTATAAATTGCGCTACGATTTGCAGGACTTCGTGTACACCGAATGGGTAAGCGATACAAAGGGATTTGTGAAACGGGAAATACTTGATAAAAAAGGAAGAATAGCCTATACGCTGGAACTCACTCAGTTTAATCAATAACATGCATCTTATGAAACACATTGCAATTTTCGGTTTACTCGCCATTGCACTCAGCAGTTATAAATCCGATGATTTTGACTGCGAGAGTTATTACCCGACCGTAGTCGGTGCAAAACTGGAATACACCTACTACGATGAGAAGAATAAACCCTCCGGGTATTCCAGGCAGGAGGTTAAAGATGTAAAAGACTACGGCGCCGGAATAGAGGTTACTATGGCCGTTGAAACTTCGGATAAAAAAAATAAAGACACCTTCAAATCCGATTTCGTATTCCGCTGTGAAGGGAATAAGTTTTTTGTGGACATGCGCAATATGATCCCGCCCGGAACGGAAGAGGCTTATAAGGATATGCAGGTGGAAATGGATGCAGACATGCTCGAATTTCCAAATCATCCCGTGGAAGGCCAAACCTTACCCGACGGCCATTTGACGATGCGGGTGAAAAATGCCGATATCACCATGCTCACCATGACTGTTGATATCACCGATCGCAAGGTGATGGGATTTGAAACGATAACCACACCCGCAGGTACTTTCGAATGCGTAAAAGTGTACCAGTCGAGCACCACAAAGTCCATCATAAAAATCAACTCCAATACCATCACCTGGTATTGTATGGGAGTCGGCATGATACGCAGTGAAGATTACTCGGATAAGGGGAAACTGCGCAGCGTCTCAGAACTGACGGCTTACAGCAAATAATTTACCCGGGAGCGCACCACAGCGCCGGCTGATTGCTCAATTATTGATGCATTCTTTCCCAGTGGTAAACACGCACTATATCCTTATTGGTAATAATGCCTTTGATGATGCCATCCTGGACCACCGGCACAGACTGAAACCTGCCTTCACTCAATATTTCCAGGATTTTTTCGAGCGGCGCATCGGGCGTTACCGATACCGGGTGGGGTGTCATCACCTGTTCAATCCTGAAAACCCGGTTCAGTTGTTCCCGGTCCACACTGTCTGCCATTAATTGGCGGGCAATAAATCCGAGCATATCGGTGTCGCTGATAATGCCGATCAGCGTATCGCCGTCGGCAACGGGTAAATGCTGAATGCGGTGTTTGGTAAAAAATTCCATCACCTGGCTGAATGTATTGTTCACATTCGCCACTACCACCGTTTCTGTCATTATTCCGGATGCAAATATTTTTGAGCTCATGGTTTTTTATTGCGAAGATAAGGCGTAAATGCCGCTGTTTGCCACTATGTTCACATATTAATCATTTAACAGCTTTAAAAAAAATTTTGAATATCCATGACTTTAGAATTAAGGAAAACATTTTAGATTTGTGGTGGCAAACCCATTGAATAACAATATATAATGATAAAATACTAACTTAAAACCCCGATTCATCCCCCATTCCCACCGCATTTTAAACCTGATTTATGAAACTCTTTACCCTCCTTTTTTGCATTGGAATTATTATAGATGTGTATGGGCAGGAAACCGGACCTGCCACCTGTATGGATGCGACGGAACTCACCGTAAACACTACCTGCAGCAACACGTATTTTACAAATGAGGAAGATGGAAGCATTGATCCGGGAGAGCAGGCTTCCTGTACTTCGGGTTATCTCAATAACCGGCAGGATATCTGGTATTATTTTATCGGCACCGGCGATAGCGTATCCATCGCATTAAGCCCGGGCTTATCATATAACAGAGCCGCCGTCCTCGCAATCTGGGGCAATTGTGCCTTTACCGAAGAAATTGAATGCCTCCAGGTGCCGGCAAATACCACCGGCACTATTAAAATACCCACCGAATTAGGTGCAGATTACTACATCCAGGTGCAGCGCCGCAGCGGGACCTCAACCATTAATATGCGGGGCAATATCTGCGTGTATGGCACAATACCGCCGCCTGCCAATGACGATGCCTGCGATGCCGGCCCCCTGCCGGTAAACACGGATTGCGAATTCACCCCTGCGACAAATATCGGGGCAACCACTTCTGCACCTGCCGGAGCTGATTGCGGTACACCTTCCACAGATGTATGGTACAGTTTTGTCGTGCCGCCGTCGGGTGACTTTGAAATATGGACCTACGAAGGCTCGCTCACCGATGGAGTCATGGCATTGTATTCCGGCACTTGCGGAAGCCTGACGGAACTCATGTGCAATGATGATTATTCGGGGCTCATGCCCTACCTCGCGGGCTCGGGTTACACGCCGGGCGATACGCTGTGGGTGCGCTTCTGGGGTTATGAAGGCGCAACCGGCACGTATGGAATCTGTATAATGGAAATCAACATTCCCGGTGATGACCCCTGTTCGGCATCGCCACTGACAGTGGGTTCGGGAAGTTGCGATATTTCAATTTGGGATAATACGGGGGCTACTGCTTCTGCGCCTTCCGGAGATGTATGTTCCTCTACACCTTCCACAGATGTATGGTACAGTTTTGTGGTGCCGTCGTCGGGAGACTTTGAAATATGGACCTACGAAGGGTCGCTCACCGATGGAGTCATGGCATTGTATTCCGGCACTTGCGGAAGCCTGACTGAACTCATGTGCAATGATGATTATTCGGGGTTCATGCCCTACCTCGCGGGCTCGGGTTACACGCCGGGCGATACGCTGTGGGTGCGCTTCTGGGGTTATGAAGGCGCAACCGGCACGTATGGAATCTGTATAATGGAAATCAACATTCCCGGTGATGACCCCTGTTCGGCATCGCCACTGACAGTGGGTTCGGGAAGTTGCGATATTTCAATTTGGGATAATACGGGAGCTACCGCCACTGCCGGGGTGGCTGATCCCGGCTGCGCAGACCTCTATTCCGGAGCGGATATCTGGTACAGCCTCATCGTTCCGGCAAGCGGTAATATCGGCATCAATACAATTGAAGGCACATTAACCGACGGGGCAATCGCAGTCTATACGGGTACATGTGCGGGTACGCTAACAGAAATAGCTTGCGAAGAGGATGAAGATTTTGCAGGCGGTTATTACATGCCCAATATATATATCGATAGCAGCGACCACGGGTTGAACCCGGGCGATACGCTGTGGGTGCGCTTCTGGGGTTATGGTGGCGCAACCGGCACGTATGGAATCTGCGCACAGGAAATTCCCTATCCGAGCGTCAACCAGGATTGCGACAATACGCAGCAGCTTTGCGCATCAACCGATTTGGCGGATAATAACTTCGGCAGCGGAACAGCCGACCTCGACCTGAGTAACAGGGGATGTTTACTGGGCAATGAACATCAGTCGGCATGGTATGGCGTGCAATTCGAAACAGCGGGGACGTTTACCTTTTCGATAGATCCGGTTATGGCAAGTGATTTCGATTTTGCCGTATGGGAAATGACGCCTTTCCTTGTTGACTCAGTCGGGTATTTTACTTGTCCGCCGGGGGAGGAGCCCATACGCTGCTCCTGGTTTCAGGGCCAGGGCGCTACCGGGCTGAACGGCACAGCGACAGACAATTCCGAAACAGATGTTTGCAGCTCCTGCGATGGATGGGTGGCGGCGCTGGATGTGGAAGCAGGTCCCGCTTACTTTATTCTGGTGGATAATTACACTTCTAACTTTGCGGGATTTAATCTCACCTTCGGCGGTACGGCCACCATAAATTGTTTTGTACTGCCCATTACCCTGCTCTCGTTTACCGGCGAGGCGGCAGACCATGTAAACAGGCTGCAGTGGAGCACCGCTTCCGAACAGAATAATGATTTCTTTGAAATTCAAAAGTCGGAAAACGGCATTGATTTCATCACCTGCGGCATCGTAGATGGCGCCGGAAATTCCTCCCTGGCAAATCATTATGCATTCATCGATTCATTGCCTTTCAGGGAAAAGACGTATTACCGGCTGAGGATGACAGACTTCAACGGCAACCGGGAGCTCTCTCATACCATTGTAATAGCGAATGCAGCCGATGCATACTTTAATGTGTTTCCCAATCCATCACCCGATGGAAGCATCCATGTAACCTTTTCCGGCAACGGTCAATCCGAAGTTGTCATATCGGTTTATACCGCAAACGGGCAGGAGATTATTCGGGATCACGTGCAGAATCCGGATCACTTCAACGAACGATTGTACCAACTACCCGCAAAGGGCGTGTATGCCGTTCTTATCTCGGGTGGTGCGATGCAGGCAGTTAAAAAAATAATCTACTAACCGGGACTGTACGCCGGCGATGGATGGTAAAGACCGTTGAAAACAGGAAAGTATATCCTTACACATACGACAACCACCAGTGTTCCCTGTGATTGGACTTGTAGGTATTGTACCACTTACACAGCGGGAAAGTGACCAATACGACCATCAACCAGACCAGGTAGGTGGCTCCCAGGCTGAACCCATAGCCCGCAAGCTGCGGGTCCATGGTGGGGAAAAATTCCAGTAAGAACGACTGCCATCCAAAGCCCGTAGCTTGTGCCGCCACCATGGCAAACAGGTGGATGACATAAATGTGCAGGATATAAAAAAACATGGGAACCCTGCCGAAAATGATGAGGCTGTCGGTGATTTTGTTTTTTATATTTTCCGCTAAAGCGAGAAAGAGTAATGCCGGGCCTAATGTCATAAACACATATAACATGGAAGGCGGATATTTTTGTACGTTAAAAAACGAGAGGAACTGAATCAGTGGGCTTCCCTCCGTAATGCGCATATCGGGATCGCCGTAGATATTTAAAATGCGCAGGAGTACAAATAAGGCCGTTGCCGTACTACCGGTAATCAGCAGAATGCGCCTCCTGGCGCCGGCATCGAAACCGGATGTGTACAGCGCTCCGGTGCAGTATCCCAAACTCATCACACCTATCCAGGGAATGAGCGGATAAACGATAATAACCGTGCGATTTCCGAAGACACCCGGGAAAACATCAAACTGATGTAATACAGCCCACAGCAGCCTGCCCCATTCGGGTTGGGGTATTGCAATACTGTCCAACAAATTGTGGCCTACAACCAGTATGAGGCCAAACCAGAGTATGCCGCGGAACGGCAGATGAATGATACCGGCCATACAAATCATACTTAACCCGATTACCCAGATAACCTGCAGGGGGATGGTCGAAAAATGTATATTAAAAAACCAGGCGAAGTTCATGACGGTAACCTCCAGGAATATGAGCCAGGCGCCACGTTTCAGCAAAAACGACGACACTTCCGCCTTGCTCTTGCGCCGGCATACGATGTAAATAGATGTGCCGGCTAAGAAAATAAATACCGGGGCGCAGAAGTGGGTAATCCACCGGGTGAAGAAAATGGCGGGATTCGTTTGGGATAAATCCATTGGGTCGAATAAAAAGGAGTCGGCATGAAAATAATCGCGGACATGGTCGAGCGCCATGAGTGCGATAACGATACCTCGCAATAAATCAATAGATTCAAAGCGCCTTGCGGTTGTGAGAGCATGCATTGTCGAGCGGGTTTTAAGTCGAATCAAATGTAAGATAATATACGCAAATCGCGGAAAACAAAGAGCCAAGGTTGCTCAAAGTGCTAAAAGGACACTTCACGGGTTATGCACATTTTAGGTGTTATCAGCGCCGGCGTATTGAAGTGTTGATTGGCTTAATATTGTTAGCGATGGTGATTCCCGCTGCTGGGTAGAAATTGTAAAATTATTTACCGGGGTAAAGTCTGAAGCAGCGGGTTTTTTTATTCCGGTTGCTCAACGGGGTTGTATCATCACCGTCAACCGGGAAATACAGGTCAACCGGTTGCGCTCATCATAGATTTTTATCTCCCACACGTGCAGTGATTTTCCCAAATGGATGGGCTTGCAAACACCGGTTACCAGGCCGGAGGAGGCGCTGCGCACATGATTGCAATTGATCTCAATACCCAGGGTGCGGTAGCGGTTGTGATCGACGACCAGGGCGCTGGCAACGCTGCCCAAGGTCTCGGCAAGCACGGCGTTAGCCCCGCCGTGCAGTATGTGATAGGGCTGCCATGTGCGTTGATCTACCGGGAGCGTGGCTTTCAAATAATCCGCACCCACCTCGGTAAATTCCAAACCGATATGGGAGCCCATAGTGTTGGTATTTAATTGTTGCAGCGCCTGCACTGTAGGATTGTTTTCAAACCAGATCGACATGTGTTCTTCTTTTTCAGTGGTATTATGTTAAGGGTAACGCACTATCTCACGACGATGACGTTTCCCTTTTTCACGATAGGCTGTCCGTTGGTGGCGGTAAAAGAAATGACATAACCATAAGCGCCTGCCTGCATGGTTTTGCCGTTGTAGCTGCCGTCCCATCCCGTTTCGATATCGGTAGTCTCAAACAGCAGTTTGCCGTACCTGTCGAAAATCTGCATGGAATAAGTTCCTTCGATACCGTTGAGAATTACCGGCTTGAAAAAATTGTTTACGCCGTCGGGTGCAATGGCATTCGGCACGTAAATGCGGGGGCTCAATTCCATGCAAAGCGTATTGGAGAAGCTGCTGAGTTGCTCACTAATATTAATATCCGGCAAGTCCAACTGATATACGGCCTCCACCTGGTAACAAATTTGTTCGGTCTCGTTCAAGAAATCCACTACGTTGTCCGTATAATTCAACTGGTCGGCAGCAAAAGTGGAAATCAAATGCATCCCCGATCCGTCATTGCGGTACAGGTTGTAATTCAATACAGTGCCGTTCGCAATTTCAAAGGCATTCCAGTGCACGTCATTTGTAAAGTCAGGTTGATTACTGCCCTCCAATAATATGGTGCGTGCATAGCCCGAGTACACGGCATTGTTACATGCATCGTTTACGAAAGAGCGGTAGTAATAACTGTGCAACGAAGGGTCTGGGCTGAAGTCGGTGTAATTGTATGTCGAGGGGACGCCTCCCGGGAAAGTAGCCACATTGAGGGTGCTGTAACTGATATTGTCATTGCTGCGCTGCACGCTCAGATTTTCGATGTCGCCATCGCTATCGGGATAAAATTGAGTGAAGATATCGTTGTCCGCATTGACGGTGACATTGCGGATATAGTGGTATGTTACCGGTGAATTATTTTCGATGATATAACCGCGGGTGTTGGATTCGGAGTGGGCAAAGCCGTCGCCGCGAAGTGCCCGGATTGTGAATGCGAAGATATATCCGTCGTCAAACTCCGGCCCGCTGTAGATGTAACTCGTCTCCGTTGCCGGCAGGGTGGCATTTACCACCGGACCGCTGCCGTCGTCGTCGAGCAATACCTCGTAAGCGGCGACACCCTCAGGCCAGGTATCGTATAAATTCCAGTACAGGTAAATTGAATCGGTACATACTGCCCACTCGTTTGTCAAAAGTATGGTGTGATGCGAGTCGTTGTTAAACGGCCCCACATTGCCGCAACTGTCCTGTGCGGCTATGGTGTATGTTTCCACCTGCAGTGCGGGGGAAGCCGTGTAATCCGTATATGTGGTCGTAAATCTGCCATACACCGTATCAATGGGTGTAAATCCGCCGATGTCCCGGTAAATGATATAAGAGGTAGTTTCGGGAGAAGGGCTGGGCAACCAGTTTATTTGCACATTAACACCGGTAACCACCGTGACGTAATCCAACTCCGGCGCTACGGGGTCGAGGTTATCCAAAGTATCGGAAACCGACATGGAAAATCCCGGGCAATCGTACACCGCCTGGATATAATAATACCAGGTAGTAGATGTGCCGTCGGCGCCCACATGCGTATAGAAAAATGTGGCGAAGTCGGTAACGGAAGTAAGCAGTGTATAAGGACCGGCATAAGCGTTGGCCGCATAAATATTGTATGCGACGAAATCGCCGCAGCCTTCTGCCGATGGGCTCCACACCAGGACCACATCGCCGTCTATCTCGTTGTAAGCGCATAAGAAGTCGGCGGGTTCCGTGGACTGGGCGGCAGCGAAAAAACCGTACACCAGGAAGAAAATGAAGAGACTGTATTGCTTCAGGTAATTTTTTTTTGGTGTAAGAATATACGACATGACATGCAAAGTTACGATTTGGACAAATTGCCGCAGATGGACTCTATCATATCCTCTTTCACCAGGTATTTAACGGCCATTTCCTGTATCCGTTCGGGAGTAATCGCTTGCAGGGTTTGCATATATGCATCGTAATAGGAAGTATCCATGTTCAACAATACGAGATTGGTAATTGTCTTGATTCTGTTAAACGGTCCATCGGTTGCCTGGAGTATATTCCCCATCACATAATTGCGCACAATTGACAATTCGGTTTCGCTCACCTTCTCGTTGCGCAGCACGTCCATTTCCCGGTAAATTTCCTCAATGGCATCTTCACAAACTTCATTGCCCACTTCGGTGCTGATAATCATATAACTGGCATGGAGGCTGTGCCATGTCGTCGCATGAATTCCGTAACAATACCCTTTCTCTTCGCGGATATTGCGCATCAGCCGGGAGCCGAAGTAGCCGCCGAAGAGTATCATCATAATATTGTAGGCCAGGAAATCGGGATGTGTTTTCGGGATACTTATTTTCCCGATGCGAACGGATGCCTGTACCGCCTCAGTCAATTCCTTGTATATTTTTCTTTCGCCGGAGGTCCGGATCGAAATATCGCTTTTGCGGGATACAGTATTGTGTACAGGAATCGATCCGTAATATGTATCGAGGGTATTAAGTATCGAATCACTGACATTTCCCGCCACGAACAGCGTAGAAGGCGCATTCTTGTAGAAGTCCCGGTGATAGTGCCTGAGGCCGTCGGTACTTAAATTATCCAGTATAGCATCATCGACGGCGTAACCATACGGGTGTGTGTCGCCGAATAGCATGCGGTAAAGCGAGCGATTGGCATAAAACTCCGTATTTTTTTCGTTGATGCGCAGCCGCTGTTTTTGCCGTTGAATCATCATTTCCAGTTCGTGATCGGGGAATGCGGCTTCCTGTAACAGTTCCACCACCACCGGCAGAACGTTTTCCAAATGTTTATTTAAACAGGTTAAACTGATGCTCGTGGTGTCATTACCGTTGGTAAAATCGAGGTCGCAGCCGTAAAATTCGATTGCATCCGCAATGTGGCGGGCAGTTTTTTGGGCAGTGCCCTTGCGCAACATCTGCAAGGTATTTCTCGCTATGGCCGGTTGTGTTTCATACCAACGGCCGGCATGAAAGCGCCAATCGATTTTAACGATTTCCTCTTCGGCACCATCTACGATATACAGCGGCGTGTTATTGGAAAGTTCTGCCGTTCTGAAATTATTTATTTCCAGTTTGTCAACCTGCTGAAGAGCGGGAGGTGTGTTGCGGTCAGGCATATTCGTTTATTTTGATGTTTGAGGTCCGTAATACAAAGTGCTGCACCTTTGGGGCTGCAACAAATGCAGTGCTGCATTGCGCACGTCTTCTGCGCTTACATCCCGGTATTTGTCCGGTTCGCTGTTTATCAATGCGGCGTCTTCCACCATCTCGGCAGTGGCCAGTGCCCTGGCTTTTTTCAATACGGAAGTATATCCTTCCACAATATCTGTTTCAATGATATTCTTCGTGCGCTGTAACTCCGTATCGCTGATGTTTGCAGCGGTGATTTTTTCTATTTCTTCCGCTATGCCTTGTTCAGCGCTTTCATAGGAAACGCCTTCGGCCAACTTGCCGCTGATGACAAACATCCCCGTATCGATGCTGTTGGAAATATAGGCGCTGATACCCGTAAACAATTGCTTTTCCACCTGCAGGCTTTGATACAACCGGGAGGATTCTCCCGTACCCAGCACATCGCTTAGAATATTCTGTGCGTAAAAACCTTCCTCTGTCCTGCCGGCCATTTTATACACTTTGTACAATAAGTTAACGGGCACATCTTTCCGGATATCGGCAAAGCGGGCCCGGGTTTGTTCCGGCTCGGCGGGTATCTGTTGTTCCGTCGCTTTGCCGGGTGGAATATCGCCAAACCATTTTTCGGCAAGCGCAAAGGCAACTTCGGCTTTTATTGCACCTGCAATGACCAGTACTGCATTATTGGGGCGATACCAGGAATAAAAAAAATCTTTTACATCCTGCAGGGTGGCATTCCGGATATGCGAGAGCTCCATCCCGATGGTGGGCCACTGGTAGGGATGTGCGGTATAAACTAATTTGCGTATATGGTGCCACAGGTCGCCGTAAGGCGGGTTGATATAGTGTTCTTTAAACTCTTCGCACACGACGTTGCGCTGCACATCGAGTGAGCGTTTGCTGAAGTCCAGTTGCAACATGCGGTCGCTCTCCAGCCATAGGGCTGTCTCGATATTAGAAACGGGCAGCACTGCGTAATAATTGGTCAGATCATTGGTGGTATAAGCGTTATTGGTACCGCCCGCCAATTGCAAAGGCGTATCGTAATCGGGAATATGTACCGACCCGCCGAACATCAGGTGCTCGAACAAATGCGCAAAACCGGTATGTGTTTTCTGTTCATTGCGTGCTCCCACTTTATACAACACATTTACCGCGGCGAGTTGTGTTGTAAAATCCTCGTGTGCAATAACCGTCAGGCCGTTGCCGAGTATTGTCTTTTGAAAATGAATCATGTGCTGTTAAATATTGAATTGCCGGCAACCGGTGTTATTTTTGCTCCCGACCGGCATGCGTAAAGTTAAGGGATTAGGTGTTACCGCCTCAAACTATGGCGATGTCACCGGCATTTTACTCTTACCGGAATTATTTGAACATATATTTCCAAAACTTGTTACACAATCTGAATACGACATTTTTTCACAATTAAAACCAATTTAATATGGCCTTTACATTACCGGCGCTGCCTTATGCATTTGATGCACTGGAACCTTATATCGATGCGAAAACAATGGAAATACATCACGGAAAACACCATGCAGCCTACACCAATAACCTGAATAAAGCAATTGAAGGCACCGAGTGGGACAACAAAAGCATTGAGGAAATTTTAAAACATGTATCAAAAATTAGTACGGCCGTGCGCAACAATGGCGGCGGATTTTACAACCACCGCCTGTTCTGGGAAATTATGGCACCACAAGCCGGCGGAACACCGACCGGAGATTTAGCCGCCGCAATAGACCGCGAACTCGGCGGGTTCGAAAAATTCAAAGAGGCATTTGCCGCCGCCGCAGGCTCCCGGTTCGGTAGCGGTTGGGCCTGGCTGTTAGTGGACGGCAATAAGAAATTAGCCGTGACTTCCTCTCCTAACCAGGATAATCCGCTGATGGATATTGCGGAAGTGAAAGGCGTACCTATCCTTGGAATTGATGTTTGGGAACACGCCTACTATTTGCACTATCAGAATCGCCGGCCGGATTATGTCAATGCATTTTTCAATGTCATAAACTGGAAAAAGGTAGCTGAAAATTATGCGCAGGCTTTGAGATAAATGAGTCTTAATTTAAATTATGCAAATTCCCGCAGTGCCCTGTGCAGTGCGGGAATTTTTTTGGCCTTCACCCGGCGGCTGGCATTGGTAATATACACTGAAAAGCCAATAAAGACGCCTGTTTTCAGCTTTAAGACGACAATAAAATGCAATAGAGGGTTGTTTACCTTCAATGCACCTGTCGCATGAAGCCAAATATAAAATTTTCAATAAACCCTATCGGGAAAACAGGCAAATGTTAAACTTTCAAAAACTTTAAATACTTTTTAGGCTTTTATAGTTTCCTAAGTTTTCACGTCCTAATTTTGCGCCCGAAAAATGCACAGCGAAGAACAAAAAATATTAGAGCGATGCGAACGTCTGTTTATGCGCTATGGGGTTAAGAGCGTTACAATGGACGATGTCGCCAGGGAATTGGCCATTTCCAAAAAGACGCTGTACCAGTTTTTTAAGAGTAAAGACGATCTGGTGCACAAGGTAACCATGTTTCATTTCAAGCATCACGATGCGGTGGTACACGAGATCTGCGCCACCTCCAAAGATGCCATTTCCGAAATGTTGCAGATAACCAAATGGGCTACGCAGCACTTAAAGGATTTAAATCCATCGCTGATATACGATCTGAGCAAATATTACCCCCAGAGCTGGAAATTGTTTATCGAATACCGCAATAATCATATATACAACTGTATGGTATGGAATATTCGCAAAGGGCGTGAACAAGGGTTTTACAGAGAGGATTTTGATGAGCAGGTCATCGCCAGCATTTACATCAACCGGATTGAGATGCTGATAGACCCGCAGATATTTCCGCCGGAGAAGATTACACTCAACGACGTGATGCAACAGTATATTCAGTATCACATCCGGGGTATTGCCACGCCGAAGGGCATAAAAAAATTAGAGAAAATTAAAACGACCATACTATGAGGTTTTGGAAACGATGGAGTTTATTGATTCTTGTTTTGCTGGCCATGCGGGCGCAGGCCGACGCACAGGTACAGAGTTTTTCCATTGCACAGGCACAGGAATACGGAGTGCAAAACAATACGGATGCCAAGCGGGCGCAACTGGAAATTGAAGCCGGTGAGACCACGAAACAATCGACCACTTCGATAGGGTTACCACAGGTGGATCTCGATTTGGATTACACGCATTTTATCACATTGCCCACTCAATTGATTCCTGCGGAATTTTTTGGCGGCCAGCCGGGGCAGTTTCAGGAATTGCAGTTCGGTACACCGGAAAACCTGAACGCCAATATTTCCGCATCGCAGTTGCTGTTCAGCGGGCCGTATATCTACGGGTTGCAGGCGGCTAAGGTGTACGTGGAATTATTGCAGTACCAATCGAAGGTAACGGCATCGGATATTCGCAAAAATGTAGAGCTCGCTTACTTCAACGTATTGATATTGGACGAACAGGCCAGGCTTCTGCAAAAGGATATTGCCCTCATCGAAAAGACCTTGTTCGAATTGAGCGAAATGCTGAAGCAGGGGTTTATTGAAGAAGTGGATGTGGACAGGCTGCGCATTACCCAATCCAATTTGCGGACTATGGAAAAGAATTTGGTGCGGCAAAAAGAAGTGGCCAAAAACATGTTGAAATTTCAGATGGGAATGGATTTGACGGAAGATATTATCCTCACGGATTCATTAGCATCCATACAGGACAATTTCATTTTTTTGGAGAACGACCAAAACTATCTCACCCGCCCCGAGTTGGTGGCAGCGCAGACAAATATCGAGTTGAATGCACTGAATATTAAAGTGAATAAGGCGGCGTATTTCCCCACGCTCGCCCTTTACGGTTCTTATTCGCAGGTGGCGCAGCGCAATACGTTTAATTTTCTGGAACCCGATAATCCCTGGTTCGAAACAGCGCTGGTGGGCGTCAAACTCAACCTCCCGATTTTCGACGGGCTGCACCGCTCCGCCGCCGTCCAGGAGGCTACTATCAATTACAACCGTGCAAAACTCACTCAACTGGAATTGACGAGAGGCATACAACTGGAGATATCGCAATACACTTCCGCATATTTAAATGCGCAGGAGGAATTGGCAAACCAGTTGGCAAATATGGAACTGGCAAATAAAATTTATAACCATGTGCTGATAAAATACAAGGAAGGCGTTGGCTCGAGCATGGAATTAACGGACGGCGAGACGACGGTATTTAATGCACAGCGGGCGTATATCGAGGCGCTCTATAATGTTTTATCCTCGAGGACAAATCTTAAAAAATCATTAGGCTACCTGTAAAAATAATCGAATGAAAAAGCTACTGCTATACGCCATTGCGCTTGTTTTCCTCGCTTCCTGCGGAAGCACAAAAAAAGAATTGGATAAGAGCGCCGAATTAAATCAATTGAAACAAGAGCGCACCGCCCTGGACGAGCGCATCAAAAAACTGGAAGCGGAAATTGCGGCAGAAAGCGGCAATGTACTGCACGGTAAACAAAAACTCGTAACGGCAGATACCTTATACAAGAAGGTATTCACGCATTACGTCGAAATTCAGGCGAAGGTGGAGTCGGAAGAAAATATTTTAGTGACGGCACAACAACCCGGTATCATTAAGTCGGTATATGTTACCGAAGGCCAGTCGGTTTCCAAAGGGCAATTGTTAGCCGAAGTGGACAATGAAGCGGCGAGAAAGAATGTGGAGACCATTAAAACGCAACTGCAATTTGCCCGGGATCTCTATACAAAGCAAAAGGCATTATGGGATCAGCATATCGGCAGCGAAGTACAATACCTCAGCGCCAAGAACAATATGGAAACGCTGGAGGCGTCGCTGGCTGCAGCCAATGAGCAGTTGGAGTTTTCGAAATTCATCTCGCCGATCAATGGAGTGGTAGATGCCGTGGATATCAAGGTCGGTCAAATTGCTTCGCCGGGTATGATGGGTATCCGGGTTGTGAATATGCAGAACCTGAAAGTAAAAGGCGAAGTATCTGAATCGCATGCCGCCTCGGTACAGACAGGGAATAAAGCCATCATTTATTTTCCCGACCTGGGCCGCGAAGTCGAATCAAAAATCTCGTTTACTTCGAAAGTGATTAACCCCGGTTCACGCACATTTTCAACAGAGGCGAAAATTCCCAGCGATGGCCTTTACAAACCCAATATGATTGCCGTACTGAAAATTGCAGACTATTCAAATCCCGAAGCCCTGTTAGTGGATATCAATTTAGTGCAACAGACCGGCGAGGGCGCATATATCTACATAGCGGAACACCAGGGCGATACGTGGACAGCCAAGCGCCGCAGCATTACGACCGGGAAAGTGTACGACGGTAAGATTGAAGTGCTTTCCGGTTTGCAGGAAGGCGATATCATTATTACCCAGGGATACCAGGAACTTGTAAACGGGCAGCCGGTAATCATGTAATGCCCTCTTGAACGCACCATCAGCAAAATGATTAATAACACACTTCCAATATGAAAGAAGTCTTTAAAGAATTTAAGCCCTCCAGTTGGGTGATAGATAACCGCACTACCATTTTTATCGTATCGCTTATCATCACCGTGCTGGGCATTATCACCTACCAGCGCCTGCCCAAAGAACTCTATCCCGATATCACCTTACCGACGATTTACGTTTCCACCATTTACCCCGGTTCATCGCCGGCAGATATGGAAAATCTCATTACCAAGGAATTGGAAAAAGAGATTGGCGCCATCAACGGCATCAATAAGATTACGAGTAATTCTGTCCAGGATTTTTCCAGTATCATGGTGGAGTTTGTTTCGGGAACAGATATCAACGACGCCAATCAAAAAGTAAAGGATGCGGTAGATAAGGCCAAGCCGAACTTGCCCGGCGACCTGGATCCGCAGTTTGGGCCGAATGTGCTGAAAGTCGAGTTTTCGGAAATACCGATCATGTTTGTAAACGTGAGCGGCGATTACGACCTGGGCACATTAAACAAATACGCCGAATTGCTGCAGGATAAAATTGAAGAGATCCCCGAAATATCCAAAGTAGATATCATCGGCGCTCCCGTGCGGGAGATACAGGTCAATATGGATATGTATAAGATGCAGGCGGCACAGGTTACCATTTACGATGTGTATTCGGCTATCAGCAATGAAAATAAAATTGTCTCCGGCGGTTCGGTGCGGGTGGATGAAATGCGCCGCAGTATCTCGGTGAACGGCGAGTTTAAAAACGTAGAGCAAATAAAAAACCTGGTGATAGTGAATATGCAGAATGCGCCTATCTACCTGAAAGATATTGCCGAAGTAAAAGACGGATTTAAAGAACAAGAAAGCTTTGCGAGATTAAACGGCAATAAAGTAATTACACTGAATGTAATTAAAAAGAGCGGTGAAAACCTGATCGACGCATCCGATAATATCAAGGCGCTGATGGAGGAACTGCAGTCGAAGGAATTACCTGCCGACCTGGAGTTGACAGTAACCGGAGATCAGTCGTTGCTGACCCGCACACAGTTACAGGATTTAATTAATTCCATTATCATCGGGTTTATCCTGGTAACGCTTACGCTCATGTTTTTTATGGGCGCCACCGATGCCATGTTTGTCGGGTTGTCCGTGCCGCTTTCCATGTTTATCGCATTCATTGCGCTCATCCTGATCGGCGGCGCCATGAACCTGATTGTTCTCTTTGCCTTCCTGTTGGGTTTGGGTATCGTGGTGGACGATGCGATTGTGGTAATCGAAAATACACACCGCATTTTCAACAACGGTAAGGTGCCGATACGCATTGCAGCAAAACGGGCTGCCGGCGAAGTATTCGTTCCGGTGATGGCGGGGACACTGACCACGCTCGCACCATTTTTCCCGCTGCTGTTCTGGCCGGGAATGATCGGTTCCTTCATGCGCTTCTTACCTATTACACTCATTATCACGCTGACGGCGTCGCTGCTGGTCGCTTATTTAATAAACCCGGTGTTCGCCGTTACCTTTATGAAACCGCATCAAAAAAATGCGAGGTCTCACTTCCGGCGTCAACTCATTTTTACCGCCGTAATCGTCGCCTTCGGTTTAATCGTTTCGTTTAGCGGCAATGCACTATTGGGCAATGTGATAATTACCATTGTCGCATTTGTATGGTTGTATAACCTCGTGTTGATTCATGCGGTGAGATGGTTCCAGGAGAAGGGTTGGCCTAAAGTGCAAAATGGGTATGCAAATGTATTGCGCTGGACATTGAAACACCCCGTGTTAACTTTTGGAAGTATCGTTTTAAGCCTCGTGATTGCAATTGTGAGCCTGATAATTTCCAAACCGGGAGTGGAACAATTTCCGACGGGTGATCCCAATTTTATCTACGCATATATCGTAATGCCGACGGGCACCGACCAGGCTGTTACCGACTCGGTAACACGGGAAGTGGAAAAGCGCATCACCGGTGTATTAGGTGAAAATAACCCCCTGGTGGAATCGGTGATTTCCAACGTGACTATCAGCGCAAGTGAAGACCCGTTTGACCAGAGCGCCTACACGAACAAAGGCAAAGTTACCGTTGCGTTTATCGAGAGCACCATTCGCCGCCACCGGAAAACAGAACCCTACATGGCGCAGTTCAGAAATGCCGTCAAGGGGATTCCGGGAGCCGAGATAACCATTGCCGGCGAACAAAACGGACCTCCCCAGGGCAAGCCGATTAATATTGAAATTTCCGGCGACGACTTCGATGCGTTAATTGCTACATCCGACCAGGTGAAACGCTATCTCGAGTCGTTGGACATCCCCGGTATCGAAGAACTCAAAACCGATATTCAGACCAATAAGCCGGAAGTGATCATAGACCTGGACCGCGAGCGTATGAACCGCGAAGGCATTACCACCAATACAGTGGGATTTGAAATCAGGAATGCCGTGTACGGTTTTGAAGTGTCGAGATTTAAGGAAGGCAATGACGATTATCCCATTGTGATCCGCTACGATGAAGAACAGCGCAAGAGCATAGATCAGTTGAAAGACCTGAAAATCACTTATCGCGATATGATGACCGGTAGCGTGCGCCAGATTCCGCTCAGCGCTTTTGCCGAAATAAAATATGCGAGCACCTACAGCGGGATTAAACGCATCGATCAAAAACGTGTCGTAACCATTTCATCCAACCTGCTCTCGGGCTATGAATCACAACAACCGGCTATCATGAATCGCATCAAACGGGAATTGGCGGATTTCGATACGCCGCAGGGCGTCAACATCGGTTATACCGGTGCGAGCCAGGACTTTGAAGAGACAATCAGCTTCCTGAGTATCGCCTGGGTTATTTCGCTGTTCCTGTTGGTAATCATTCTCGTAACACAATTTAACTCCATCTCCAAACCCTTGATCATATTTACGGAAGTGCTGTTCAGCATCATCGGCGTTTTACTCGGTTACGGCATCTTCGGAATGGATTTCTCGGCAGTTATGACCGGCGTGGGCATCGTAGCACTGTTAGGCATTGTGGTGAAAAACGGCATCCTGCTCGTCGAGTTTACGGATGTCTTGGTAGAAGAAGGCCTCAGCGTGAAAGAGGCAGTGGTCGAAGGCGCCCGCATACGCATGACGCCGGTAGTGCAAACAGCCGTCTCCACCATCTTCGGCATGATACCCCTGGCTATCGGGTTTAATATTGATTTCGTCGGGTTATTTACCAAACTGCGCCCCGACATTTGGTTTGGCGGCGAGAACGTAGTGTTCTGGGGCCCGCTCGCCTGGACTATCGTCTTCGGATTGGGATTTGCCACTTTTGTTACCCTGCTGGTGGTGCCGGTGATGTACTTATTGAACGAGCAATTTAAAACATGGCTCTACGGTAAGTTTGGAATTAAACGGACTAAATTAATCACCTCGCCGTCTGCGGAAAATCCGCAGCGGAATATCCCGGTGTAACACAATGTAAAATCATTTTCATTGGATGCGTAAGTGTCAGCGCACTCTTTTCGATAAACACAATTTGAATGACCCTCAAATTGTTAAAGAAACACTGGCGCACAAACCGCAGTATTGTGCCGTAACATCGGTAGATACTAAATCATCGCAGATGGTTGTAACTACCATAAGGAGTAAGTCCGGCAACGGCATAGCAACTTAACGCACCGGTTGTGCTGTACGGCGTGCCTTATTGTAAGCGGGTGAGTGTTGCTATACAATCCACTTCATCGATAATGAGCGTACCCTGAATGGTGAGCACCTGGTAGTCTATGGTGAGCACAGTGTCGTTGAGCGAACCGCTGCCGGAAAATTCGTAATATAAATCCGGCGAAATGGTAAATTGCTGAACGGGGATAACCACCTTCATGCCGGTAACCAGTCCGGTAATTTCATAGCCGGCTTCGAAGAGGCCGGGAAAGCCAAAAATAATTTCGTTCTGTGAATTGTTTTTGTATATGGTGAGCGAGTAATCAGAAGTGAAAGAGCCGCAATCGTCGAAGACATCGTAATCGCCGATATACTCATCGCGGACATCGTATTCAGGCGTCCTGTCTTTACAGGAAGAAACGATGACAAGTGCTAATGCCAGGGGGAGAAAGCGTAAATATTTTTTCATATAAAATTTTTTTATGGAATTGCCAAACACTATGCCAAGCTTAAATATTCAATCAGTAAAAGTAAAAAGTCCAAAGCAAAACACTTAAATATGTAAGCGTTAAATATTTGTGATGTCAACCCTATTCACTGATAAAGTTACTCAATTTTAAGAGCAAATATGAAGGGGAATTCCCCCGGAATTACCCGCACCAAAGAAGCGGGATACCGGCGTCAGCCATGCGCCCGCTCGCAAAGATATTCTCAACGGCGAAGAGAAGCGGCCCGCAAATTTTTGCATACAGCTTGCTTACATCTACTTCCGGCTCGGAGGCCGAACCGGGTAGCTTATGGTCAAAAACGGAGGCGGACTTTTCTATAAACTCCTGTTTCCATTGGGAAATTTGATTGGGGTGCAGGTCGTACTTTACGGCAAGACCAGACAAGGTTTCACGCTCACGGAGTGCCTCCAGGGCCACTATGGCCTTAAACGCCGAATCGAATTTTCTACGTGTTTGTTTCATAATTTCACTTGTTTTAAGCTATTAAAAATTTCAACTTAACAAGTGGTCTGATTTTGTAGGGGTATTATAGACAACCCTTGTTAAGGTACATGAGCGCACAGATAAAAAGAAAACAAACCACCGGGGCCGCTCGCCGTTTCCCGAATCACTTCCCCGGGAAACGACCGTAATTTACCCGGAAGGTTTCAATGAAAATTCACCCGGGCAAGTAATCGGCTCATGCAAAATCAACGGCATTAACCCGCAGGAATGGCTGGAGTATATTTTGCTTACGATCAGCGATACCAAACTCACCAACCAGGCATCCCTACTCCCGAATGACCGACAAAAACCGGAATAATAATTTTTTTCTTGAAATTAACAAGACGTGGCTGGTCGGTGGGTTACGTTTCTTAAAAGAAAATTGAAAACATAAAAAGCCCCTTTGATGATTTGTAAATTTTAAATTATTATTGTGTAGATAAATAAACGAAACTCAGTTGCGCCTATATAACAAAAGGTTGTTAAACTGGCGAGATAGAGTTTCGAGTATATGAGAGTTGGGTGCAATATGTGCCGACCATAAAGGTTTACAGCAAAAAAAAGAGTTATGAGAACAATATTTTTGACATTAACATTTTTTTCAATCGTATTCTTATCAGGTTGCGACAAGGACGACATAAACCTTATAGAAGGAATATACAAAGGGACATTTACTGTAACTTATAATTCAGGGACACAAACTGGTCAGACAACATTAGAATTAATGAATGGAAAATTTTCTTGCTCAGGAAATTCAAATAGGATTCCAGCAGGAGGTTCTGGGACATACACTTTTGACAATGGTAAAATTACATTTAGTGATGAAAATTTTTGGACAGCAGATTTTGACTGGAATTTAATTTTGAACGGACAATACGACTACACTTTTGACGGGAAAAAATTAAAAATATCGGCTGACAAAATTGGGGTTGGACATTATAAATTTGACCTTAAGAAACAATAATTACTGCACCCAACAACTAAGGCTTCGTTGGGCACGCAGTGCCAACAATGAAGCCGACTGTTGAACGGAACCGGTTAGTATGGAGATGTCGTGAAGAAGAATTGAACTTTACTATCAAGTTTGGCAACTTGAT
>CAZBHH010000034.1:0-20804 GCA_964492065.1 uncultured Chitinophagales bacterium
ATCCTGGTTTAAGGTTGTGAATGCAGCATCAACGCTGTCTCGAAAATTAAAGTTGTTATTTTGTGAATAAGCGATTTTTGAAAAAGCAAATAGAAAAAGAAATGTGAGGGCTTTCATGATTGGTTTATTTTAAATGTTAATATAATATTTCATAAAAAGTAGTATCGAAGGCTGGGAGATACAAAATTTCTGTATAGGTATTAGAAATACTGTTTTTCGTAATATACCAAGTAAGGTAATTATCTGTATTACCATTCAAAGTGGTTACTAGAATTGTATCTATATCCACACCATAAAATGGCCCATCTATGCTCCAACTTATATTAATATAATCCGATTCATTAATTGGCGACACATTTTCTATATGCACATTTAACCACGCCTTCGGATATAAATAAGCAGTTACGGTAAGAGCATAATCGCCATCGGCGGTATATTCATCACCCAAAAAATAGAGGTCTTTTTCAGCCATGCAGCTATAGCCCCAGTCATCATTTTTTTCGGGTGCAAAAGAGAATTTACCGTTAGCGTCTGCAATTGTGGTATCAATAAAAAAAGATGGAGAGCCGCCCCATATACCGCCGTCTTTTTCATGGGCGAGCAGATAAACAGTGGCCTCAGGAATTGGTTGTTTCGTAGTGTGGTCACGTACAATACCGCTAACTGTAAATAGTCCGTTTTCTCTATCGCATGAGATTACAATGCAAAATAAAAAAAGGATAAAAACGTATTTTACTCTCATATACCTTGCTTTGCATAATTAAAGTTAGAATCAATAATCCAAACTACAATATGAATTACCGTCATTTTTTCCATTTATACTGTGATCGGTGTTTTCACTGACTGCACAAAAATTAATTGTAATTTGCTGTTGCTTCCAGTCCCCACAGAGTTCCTTTCAGTTAACTCTGTAAAGGCTCAAAAAGAAAGTGCTGATTTTCTGAAAGTATGTATTGATACCATTTGTCAATATTTTATATGGCATCGAGAGCATCAAAGCGCAACGCCTGTGTTATACTCTCTTTTTATACCCTGTAATCCACACAACTGCCGGCAACGCCGGGTTCTGCCGGGGCGGATATTTTAAATGGACAACAATACACTACACTCCAAAACTACTGTCATTATCACTGCACTCATTGCCGTTCACCGGCGCAATACGTTCAGGAGTGAAAGTTAAACACAAGTGTCCGGCGAGGTGCCGACGGCATTTTTAATGCTGCTACTTTTCGCCTTTTATCTCGGCCAGGCAGCGGCGAATCATCTCCACCGCCTCATCCACGGTTTCTTTTTTAGTCCGGAAGGCCAGTATGGCGATGCGGATAACAAATCGCCCGCCGATTTTTGACGAACTCAAAAACACCGATCCGTCGGCGTGAATGGCATGCATCAGTTGTTTATTCTTTGTGTCGCAATCGGATTCGAACGGATACCAGAAATAGCTGACCGACAGGTCGGGCTCCGGGCCGATACAAAAACCCAGAGCGGCGAGCCGGTTTCTGAAGTACTGCACGAGCAGCAGTTTCTCCTCCAGGCAGGCGACAAACGGATCCGTTCCGAGCAATTGCAGCGGCAGCCATACACGCAGCCCGCGGAAGTGCCTGGTCAGCTCTGGCGAAATATTCGAGGAGCTTTTAATCAGTTCCTCGTCGTAACCGTCCTGCATATAGTTAGCGGAGTAGTAATGCGAGTGGAGTACTGTCCTGCTGTCTTTCACCAGCACTGCACCCACGCCATACGGCAGGAACAGCCCTTTATGCGGATCGACAATCATCGAATCAGCCCGCTCTATACCCTTAAATAAGGCACGCCTGGAAGTGAGGATGAAAAAGCCGCCATACGCCGCATCCACATGAAACCACAATGCGTGGCGCTGTGCTATATCGGCAATAGCATCCAGGGGGTCAACCGTACCGGTGTCGGTAGTCCCGGCCGAAGCGACAATTAAAAACGGCTTCAACCCAAGCGCCTTATCCGATTCAATACAGGTGTCCAACGCCTCCGGCCGGATTCTGAACTCGCCGTCCAACGGGATATATCTCACAATAACATCTTCGAGACCGATGAGGCGCAGGGCTTTCTGCGTGGAATGATGCGCCTGTTCGCTGAGATACACCACGGCGCCGGGCACACGCTCATTCTTTATTCCATGGGCATCCCTGGCGGCTGTAAAGGCGATTAGCGTGGATATGGATCCACCCGACGACAGGCAGCCGACGGCGCTTTCGGGAAAGGAGAATACCCGTTTCAGCCAGCGTATAACTTCAATTTCGATGGTAGCTGCGCCGGGAGAGGCGTAATAGGTACCCGCAAAGGGATTTGTAACGGCTGCGATAAAATCGGCGAGCGCTGCCGGGAAAATGCCCCCGCCGGGAATATAGCCCAGGTGTTTCGGCGATGCGGCGTTGATACCGTTCTCGGCCACCTCCGCCTGGTAGAGGTTTAACAACGCCTGTATATCCCGTCTGCCTTCGCCGATCTCCAGAGAATGTACCGGCTTTTCGACAAACCCCTTTACCCCGCTTAATCCACCGATAAAGGTATTGGCATATTCCGCCACACGGTTCCACATCGCTATCCGTTCCGCTTCGGGCATATCCAGCGCACTGCTGCGGTGGTTCAACTGCTCCAGTTGATCTATGATTTCTTCGGTTTGCATATTATCAAGTTGTATTTATCGGCTCTATTTTCCTCAGCGCCCGTCCGGCGCAAATCTCCTTTTTTATTTTCTCTTATTAAAACAGGCTTCAGTCCAATCGCCGCATATCCCCGATAGAATATTCAAAATGCGCAATGCGGTATTCCGCCAGCCGCACATGCATTGCCGCTACCAAATGCCCGATTACTTGCAAGTGCGCCGCCTCTAAGCGCCCACCGCCGTCTTCCCGCTGCGCAGCAAGGTATGCATGCGGTATTTTCTGACGGCCGCGAAGTAAATAGACCCGCTCAACTGCTACTTCCTTATCTTTGAGCATCAGAATTGCATTATGAAGTATATACCAATAGACAAGGCGCTGTACATGCACAACCGCCAAAACTTTATCCGGCATTTGAAACCCAACAGTATGGCCATCTTCCACAGCAACGACGAGATGCCCAGCAATGCCGACCAGTTTCACCCGTTTAAGCAGAACAGCGATTTGCTGTACCTGTCCGGAATTGACCAGGAGGATACCATCCTGCTGCTATATCCCGATTGCCCCAACCCCAAATACCGCGAGGCGTTGTTTCTGAAGAAGACAAATGAGTATATCGCCATCTGGGAAGGCCATAAATACACGGAGCAGGAAGCGAGAGATGCGAGTGGGATTGAGACCATTCACTGGAACGATGAATTTGACGGACTGTTTCACATGCTGACGAATCATGCGGATCACATTTACCTGAACAGCAACGAAAACGACCGTGCCATTATAAAGGTTGACACCAGGGATATCCGCTTTGCCCAGTCTGTCAGCAACAAGTACCCGCTGCATAAACTGGAGCGTTCGGCGCCGATTATGGCGGTGTTGCGCACTGCCAAGAGCAAGTGGGAACAGGAGGCGATGCAGACGGCCTGCGATATTACCACCAAGGCATTTAAACGCCTGCTCACCTTTATCAAACCCGGTGTCACCGAATACGAAATCGAGGCGGAGATCACCCATGAGTTTTTGCGCAACCGGTCGTCCGGCCATGCCTACAGCCCCATCATCGCCTCGGGCGCCAGCGCCTGCGTGCTGCACTATGTGGACAACAACAAGGCGTGTAACGACGGCGAATTGCTGCTGATGGATTTCGGCGCCGCCTACGCCAATTACTGCGCCGACCTGACACGCACCATCCCCGTAAACGGCAGGTTTACACAGCGGCAAAAGGACGTGTACAATGCCGTATTGCGAGTGCAAAAGGAAGCGATTCAGATGATGCACCCCGGCATGATCCTGAAAGATTTTAACGCCGAAGTGGGAAAGGTGATGGAAGCGGAATTGAAACAACTCGGTTTGATTTCAGATGCCGACATAAGAAACCAGGACCCCGAAATGCCCGCCTATAAGAAATACTTTATGCACGGCACCGGCCACTATCTCGGCCTGGATGTACACGATATCGGCGATCATTACAAACCCGTACCCGTGGGCGCCGTGCTCACCTGCGAACCGGGCATTTATATCCGGGAAGAGGGCATCGGCATCCGCATCGAAAACGATATCCTGTTGCTCGAAAACGGCAAATGCGATTTCATGAAAGATACCCCGCGGGAAGCGGATGAAATTGAAGCACTCATGCATTCACGGTAACTATGCGACTCATCAGGAATCTCCCGAATATTCTCACGCTGTTCAATCTGTTCCTGGGTTGCATTGCCATTATTTACATCTATTACGACCATATGGTCATCTTTGATGCGCAGCGCACCACCTATGTGAATATGGGCAAAATGGAAATTGCCGGTCTATGCATCTTCCTGGCGGCAGTTGTCGATTTCCTCGACGGGTTTGTCGCCCGGCTGTTACAGGCGCAAAGCGCATTGGGCAAACAGTTGGATTCCATCGCCGACGCCGTGACTTTCGGACTGGTGCCGGGATTGATGATGTACCAGTTAATCGCCAGATCCTATTACGCTTCGGCCGATGCTTTCGATTACCCGGTTTTATACTACTCGATTGGATTTATCATCACCTTGGGCGCCGCCTATCGCCTGGCGAAGTTTAATGTGGACGACCGGCAGTCAGAAGCATTTATCGGTATGCCGACGCCGGCGATGGCGTTGATTGTGGCCTCGCTGCCCATTCTTATCCTGCGTGACGAATTCGGCCTTGCCGAAACCCTGAATAACAAATGGTTACTGATGGCAATGGCCGGCCTGCTCACGTATTTGATGGTGAGCGAAATACCGATGATGAGCCTGAAAATCAAGTCGTGGCAGTGGAGGGAAAACCGCTGGGCTGTCGCACTTTTAATACTCTGCGGCATCATTGCCATTATTTGTGTCGCAATACTGCAATCGGTATATATAATTATACCCGTATTCATAATCACCTATATTCTGTTATCCATCCTAAAAAATATTGTAGAACATGGAATTTAAAGCAAAGATCAACATCATGCCCCTGAAGGAATTGCTGGACCCCAAGGGAAAAGCCGTAGCCGGCAGTATGAAGAACCTGGAATTAGATATGATCAGAGATGTGCGCATCGGTAAGCACATTCATTTGCTGATAGAAGCGGCTAATGAGGAACAGGCACGCATCGCTGCCGACACCGCATGCAAAAAATTATTGGCCAACCCGATTATGGAAAGTTATACTTTCGAAATTACACCGGCGTAATTGTAATCCATGCCGGGCAAACTGTACATCGTCCCCACGCCAATCGGCAACCTGGAGGATATTACCCTGCGTGCCATCGGCGTTTTAAAGCAAGCCGACGCCATACTGGCGGAAGATACCCGCACTTCTGCGGTGTTATTAAATCACCACGGCATTCACACGCCCCTGCTGCCCTACCATAAATTCAACGAGCACAAGACGCTCCAAAAGATTGTAGATCAATTACTCGCCGGGAAAACATTCGCCCTGATTTCCGATGCCGGCACTCCGGGTATTTCCGACCCGGGATTTTTGATCGCCAGGGAATGCATCCGGCATCAGATCGACATCGAAACGCTGGCAGGCGCCACAGCCTTTGTCCCGGCGCTGATCAATTCGGGGCTGCCCGCCCATGAATTCGCGTTCATCGGTTTCCTGCCGCTGAAAAAGGGCAGGGCGACAAAACTCAGGGAAGTAGCCGCCGAAAAACGCACCGTCATCCTGTATGAATCGCCGCACCGCCTTGTAAAAACACTACAGCAGTTGCTGGAATGCGCCGGCGACAGGAGAGCCAGCGTATCCCGCGAACTCAGCAAAAAATTTGAAGAAACCGCCCGCGGTTCGCTCTCGGAACTCATCGCACATTTTACCCTGAAAAGTCCAAAGGGCGAATTTGTAATCGTGCTGGAAGGCGGCCAATGAGTTTATTGCATGGCCGGGCATTCCACCTGTTTGCGCCTGCTGATGTGGAATTCGCCTCCCCCATTGAAATGTCCCGCCCGCCAGAACGGATACAAACGGAGCGAAACGTACAGATCGGTGCCGTCTAAGTCGCCGGGTGTAAACAGCGACAGAATATCGTCGGAGCCAATAGTTAAAAAATACAAGCGCAGCGCAGCGCCGAGGTGCAGGTCTGCATATTCGGCGAGTACGAGCGGCAGGGACACCGCAAATGCTTCTTTCTCAAACCGCGGGGTAATTGCGAGCAGGTTGGCACGTGCAATCATATTATCGCTCAGCATCGACAGCCGTTGCACCATCATCGCACTGACAAAAAACCCGTTGCCGATATTATTATCTGCAAACAGCGTAATCGCCGCCGGCGTAAAGACGGTGAAATCGCTGCCGGTTTTCGATTCCCGCCCGTTGTCGTATATAATCCGCGAGGCGATCTTGGTAAACTCATCCAAATCGCTGATACTGTCGAGATCGCTATTCAATGCGGTAAACGCCGTTCCGCTCTCCAGAGTGTATGTGGCGGCATTCTTCCCAAAATGAATCAGGCCCAAATCCACCACGGCAACACCAACCTTCAAGCTATATCGGGTATCCCTATGCCTTTTCAGCTTGCTCTTTACCTGGTAGGCCATGCCAATATCAATTGCCGTTCCATACCCGTTTATCCCGTAGTTGGAAATATCGGTCATGCGATTACTGCCCAGGTTAGTAGTATAGGCATAGGAATAATCGAAGGCGGAAACTTCGGTAAATGTCTCGTGCCGCACAAACTCTACCGGCCTGTTGATTTGACCGGTATAGGCATCAAGGCCGAGGAGTAATTTGGCATTCAGTGCGAGGTTAATGGTACTCGCCTTCGAGTCCTGCACCTGCAATTCGCCGTTGAGTCCAATTTCTGCCCAGTTTAATAATCCGGAGTGCAGCGTTGGCACGGTGTAAGACTGCCCCTGTTGAATATCGGTCAACTCTCTAAAGCCCTCCTCCTTGTCACCGGTGATAATTGAGCCCGCACTCCGGGCAGCGGTGAAAAAGCCAAAGGTGAAATTGCCGTACCTGAGAAAAGCCGAAGGCCCCTGGACGGTGACATTGCCAAAGGCTTTTACAGCCCCGGGATTGTAAAAATCGGGTGTAAAGGAATTTGCCGAACCGAGACCGATTACCGACTGGTCGGGCAGATAGGCAAAATTGTTGTCAAAAGAATGGCCATACGCCAGGATATTGACATCCCAGGGCAGCAGACCACTGCCCGGTAGTGCCGGGTTAAACAGCATCCCGTTGGATCCCGCATAATTGTCGATGCGCAACCCGATGTACTCCTGTGCCGCAGTGAAATTTGAAGACAGGAATAGCGCCGACGCCACAACGGCGATGTGAAAAACAGTCTTTCGCATGAATTAAATACACTTTCTTATGCCCGAACAATTACTTCGGTTGACATCCTCAACTGAGTTCGATAGTGCATTTTGAATGGGTAGGTCAATGAATACTTCGCTAAAATAACGAAAAATTACATATCTATAACTTTTCCCGGGTTTAAAATAGTATGCGGGTCGAAAACTTTTTTGATTTTTCTAAATAATTCGAGTTGTACAGCGTCGAAGGCAATCGGCATAAACGGCTTTTGCACCCAGCCGATACCGTGTTCGGCGGAGAGCGTTCCACCCAATGATACGACGAGTGTGAAAATTTCCGCAATGGCTTTCGGCAACTCGGTTTCCCATACCTCGCTGCCGAGGTCGCCTTTGATGATATTCACGTGCAGATTGCCGTCGCCGGCATGGCCATAGCAAACGCTTTTAAAGCCGTAGCGCCTGCCTATTTCCTTCACCCCGGCAAGCAAGGCGGGCAACTCCGCCCTGGGGACAACGGTGTCTTCCTCCTTGTAAACCGAATTGGATTTCACTGCCTCGGCGACATTGCGGCGCATGCGCCACAAGTCCGCCTTTTGCTGCTCGTTTTCAGCAATCAGTATTTCTCCGCAACCGAATGTCTCAACCACTGAGGCGATTTCCTCGCATTGCTGCATCAATACATCTTCCCTGTTACCGTCCACTTCTACCAGCAAATGCGCCTGCACATCGCCGGTGACGGGCACCTGTACATCGCGGACATATTCTTTTGCCCAAAGCAAAGCGTCCCGTTCCATAAACTCCAGCGCACTGGGGATAATGCCTTTGCGGAAAATGGCGCCCACCGCCTCACAGGCCCGGGCGGCATCGTCGAAGGGTATCAACATCAGCATATTGCAAGCGGGATGGGGCAGCAGTTTCAGAACGATTTTTGTCACCACGCCCAGGGTGCCTTCGCTGCCGACAATCAATTGGGTGAGGTTATACCCGGTGGCATTTTTCAGCACATTGGCGCCGGTCCAAATAATCTCGCCGGTAGGCAGAACTACCTCCAGGTTCAACACGTAGTCTTTGACAACCCCGTATTTCACTGCCTTAGGGCCACCGCTGTTCTCGGCGATATTGCCGCCGATAAAGCAACTGCCGCGGCTCGCCGGATCCGGCGGATAGAACAACCCCTTTTCCCTGACGGCGTCCTGCAGCACTTCGGTAATGACTCCCGGTTCGGTAATCACCTGCAGGTTGCGCTCGTCGATGTGCAGAATGCGGTTAAAGCGCTCCATACTCAGGGCAATACCGCCGTAAACGGGCAAAGCACCACCGCTCAGTCCGGTACGGGCGCCCATCGGCGTCACCGGAATTTTAAACCTGTTGGCCAGTTGCAATATCCGTGAAACCTGCTCCGGCGTGCATGGCCTTACCACCACCTGCGGCAAAAAGCGCAGGTCTTCGGTTTCGTCATGGCTGTAGTCCTCCAGCATTTCGCTGTCCACACTTACAAATTCACCACCGGCAATGGCAGCCAGCGAATCGATTATATGTTGTTCCAATGGATGCTTCAAGTATTTGTATTTTAACTTCTATATGACATTCAAAAGTCTGCAATCGCCATGAGAGAACAAAATTAGAAGTACCTTTGCACCCTAAATTATACCCATATCTTCATATGAACCATCGCATCAACAGTTTTCTGGTTGCCGTTGCCCTGTTGTTTTCGGCATCACAGGCTGTGGCCCAGGCCAAGAGATACCCGCTTTTCGAACATTTTACCCAGGCTTCCTGTGTGCCCTGCGCAAAGCAGAACCCCAGTTTCAGCGCCGTGTATGACGAAAACTTTTCAGATATCCATCACATCGCCTATCACACCAGCTGGCCGGGCGTTGACCCTATGTATTCGGCTAATCCCGGCGAAAGCGATGCCATGGTGGACTATTACGGTGTAATAGGTGTACCGACGATATTTATCGATGGCGACATCATTGCCGGCGGGCCCGGTGGTGTGAACCAGCAGATGATTGACGATCAGATCGCATTGACCAGCCCGATTTCCATATTCGTCAAAGAGACAACTTCCGGCTCGACCAGAAGTGTCACCGTGAAAATAAGTACCGTGGGCACCATACCCGCAGGATCTTATCGCATCAAAGCGGCAGCGGTAGAGAAATTAATCACCTACGATTCTCCTCCGGGCTCCAATGGCGAAAAAGAATTCCCCAATGTATTCCGCGAATTTTTAAACGGCACCTCCGGCGAAGAAATCACTCTGCCGGAAACGGGCAGTAGCGCCACCTATGAATTTACTTACACACTGGATCCCGCCTGGGATGCAGATGCGATGTACGCACTCGTATGGGTGCAAAACTACACCACCAAAGACGTCCTTAACTCAGGCGCTTCGAATGATCCGCGGGTTCTGATGGCAGCGGAAGGCGCCGGCTTCTTACAGGGCAATACAGGCGCCGTATCTTCATTCACCGCCGAGATGGACAATATTTCCGATGAGACTGCCAATACTGAAATCATAATGACCAGCGATATGCCCGACGACTGGACTGCAAACTTTGTGATTGACGGCAACACCTACTCCGAATCGACCAGCATGTCGTTCAGCGACGTGGATTTAAAAGATATCACCGTGAATGTAACCCCCGGAGCTACTCCCGAACTGGGCATAGTGACCGTTAGTATTTATAACTCCGATCACCCTGCCTCCAACCCGGCTGTCATGCGTTACTACGTTATTTCGGGTATCACTGACCTGGTGGTGAACAATGTGGCGCCGTATGGGAGTGGCGACATGTACGGCAGTTACAGCTTTGAAACCTATATCCCCGAAGGCCTCGAACTCGCCGGTAATACCACCTTTACTTCCACCACCGATGCAATTATGAAAAAGGGATTTGAAGCAAGTGCATTGGGCGATGTGAAATTCATTTACTACAACGTGGGATGGACTTTCCCCTCCATAACCGCCGCCGAAGTGCCGCTGTTGGAATCCTATCTCGACGGTGGTGGCAGGTTGTTTATCGCCGGCCAGGATATCGGATGGGAAATCATGGATCCGGGTTCTACATTTTTAGACCCGGCTACCGAGAGTTTTTACACCAATTATCTACACGCCGGTTACCTGTCTGATAACGCACCCTCTGTTAGCGAGTTGACTCCCGTTGCCGGCGACGCCTATTTCGGAACCGCAAGTTCTACTTCCTTTAAGAAACCGTATGGTCCCAGCTATTTTTTCCCAGACCAAATCGAAACAATAGACGAATTTGGATCGCCCATTTTCTATTACAATGGCGACGAGGGTATGGTAGCAGGTATCCGTGCTGAAAAAGACAATTATAAAATCGTATATCTCGGTATTGGCGTTGAGATGTTTATGGATGGCGATGTGCGTGCACAGGTCATTAAACTCGCCCACGATTATTTTAGAGAGGGATATAGTGGCATTGAATTTGAGGCCGCTATGCAGGCATTATTGGGCAATGCGTATCCCAATCCTGCCAATTCAATAGCTACCATCGAGGTACAAAATATGCAGACGCCGATGCAAATGGTTGTAACTGACTTAAGCGGAAGACAAATCCTGACCAGGGAACTGAGCCCGGGCACTGCTTCCATTCAAATAAATACAAATAATTTTGCAAGTGGTTTGTATTTGTACTATCTTACCGATGGCATTCAAAAATCGAACATTCAAAAATTGGAAATAATAAAATAATCGATATGAAAAAGTTGTTTATCGCTGTACTTGGTTTCGCAGTTGCAGGCATGGTTACTGCACAGTCTTACCTTGAATTGAGCCCGAACCCATCTACTTTCACAGGCACCACCTCCGATATCGCCCTGCTGGAAGCCGAAATTATCAATAACGGCCCGGAGTCGCAGGAATTCCTATGGCGCCGCCTGGTCAACGACCTGCCCGAAGGTTGGTTCAGCTACGTCTGCGACCCGAACCTGTGCTATAGCCCCACTCAGGATGAGCCTGCCATGAGCTTTGTACTGACAGGAGATAATAACAAATTAAAAGTGACCTTTTCACCTAACGGCAACGCCGGCACCGGGTATTCGGAGATTGAAATCTACAGCACTACCGACAGCGCCAATTATTACGTGTTGGGCGCTTTCACCGCCGACCTCACCGCTACCGGGTTCTTTTCTCCCAATGCGGACAATACGTTAACCGTGTACCCCAACCCGGCCAACCAGGTAATCAATGCAATGGCATCTTACAGCTCCGAAGTAAAAGCCGTTACCATCATCAATATCGTAGGCAAAGAGGTATTGTACACCGTCTGGAATACCGGCGACGGCCGCATGACTCTGGATGTGAGCCACCTGCCCGAAGGCATTTACTTTGTACAGTTCCTGGGCGAGGGCAATTCCATCCTCTCCACCAAAAAGATTGCAGTAAAACATTAATGTGAAACAAACTAACAACAAAAGGGCTGCCTCCAACGGGCAGCCTTTTTTATTTCCAAACCCCTGTACTTTCATTTGAGGAAAATGCCAAAACGACCATTCCCCGGCTGCTGCGGTGAACAGATTTTGACCGGTGGACGATTTCTCACATACGCCGACGGCTGAAAGCACAAGGGCCGCTCCACAGAGCAGCCCTTGTAGCATAGTATCTCCTAAAATTAAAAACAATAATCATCGGCAGCGATCATCACATCGGCGATTCTCCGGCGTGCTGCGGTGGTATTAACCGGCGGGTATTTCACATAGCGCTTGAGTCCCAACAGCAACATCTTTTGGGTATCGCCTTCGGCAAAGGCGTGTATCACCGTTGTCCCGGCCCGCTGCACCCGCTCCAGCGAACTGCTGATAAATACCTGGAGCATATCCTTATAGACGGCCATTTCAGACTCCTGCTTTGCGGATTGCAGCTTGAGGATGCGCAGCAACATGCTTTCGGCGGCGAAAATCTCCATCAGCACATCCGATGCCGCCATCAGTATTTCCTGTTCATCTTTGAGTTGCATCATCAGCTTTTGCACTGCGGCGCCGGCCACCATTAAAAACGCCTTCTTCATATTGGCCACCGCCCGGATCTCCGCGGCAAATTCCCCTTCCTCACCGCTGCTGAAATCGGGAATGCTCATCAACTCTTTTTGGATGGCCATCGCCGGGCCCATTAAATCCAGTTCGCCCTTCATGGTGCGTTTCAACAGCATATCCATCGTCAGCAGGCGGTTGATCTCATTGGTGCCTTCAAAAATCCGGTTGATACGGGCGTCGCGGTAAGCTCTCGCCACGGGGTATTCCTCTGAGTAACCATAACCACCGTATATCTGCACTGCTTCATCCACTACGTAGTCCAGCGCTTCCGAGCCCAGTACTTTCAGCATGGCGCACTCGATGGCAAACTCCTCGGCGGCTCCCAACTTCGCATCAGCGATGGTTTTTCCCTGTTCTAGCAAGGCTTTTTCCTTGTCGTCAATCATATTGCTGGTGCGCCATAGGGCCGACTCGACGGCAAAGGTGCGCACCGCCTGCTCTGAAAGCTTGTACTTAATCGCCCCGAAATTGGCGATTGCCGTGCCGAACTGCTCACGCTCGTTGGCGTATTTCACCGAATTGGCTGCGCTGCGCTTACAGCCGCCGATGGCAGCAGCACATAATTTATACCTGCCGATATTCAGAATATTAAAGGCGATGATATGGCCGCGGCCTTTTTCGCCCAGTATATTTTCTACGGGTATCCTGCAGTTTTCAAAAAACACCTGGCAGGTGGATGAGCCCTTAATGCCCATTTTGTGTTCCTCGGCGCCGATACTCAACCCGGGGGTATCCCGTTCGACAATGAATGCGGTAAACTCCTTGCCGTCAATTTTGGCAAATACGATAAACACGTCGGCGAAGCCGGCATTGGTGATCCACATCTTTTGACCGTTGAGGATGTAATTGGCTCCGTCTTTATCCAGTACGGCAGTGGTCTTGGCGGCGAGGGCATCCGAGCCCGAGCCGGGTTCGGTGAGGCAATACGACGCCTTTATCGCACCCTTTACCAGCCCCGGTAAATACTTTTGTTTCTGCGCTTCGGTGCCGAAGTACAAGATCGGCAGCGTGCCGATACCTGTATGCGCCAGGAAGGAAACGGAAAAGGCATGGGCCGCACCCACGATTTCGGCAACGGCGGTTTCGGTATTAAAATCCTTCTGAAATCCTTGGTAAGCCTCAGGCACTGAAATGCCCAATAAACCGAGCTCGCCGGCGCTCTCCAGCAGCGAGGGCACCAGCCCCTCCTGCTGGCTGTCAATGGCGTCCAGTTGTGTGAATACCCGTGTATCCACGAATTCCTTTGCCATATCGCGGATCATCCTTTGTTCTTCGCTTAAATCTTCGGGGATAAAAATCTCCATGGGCTTGGATTCCCGGATCAAAAATTCAGCGCCTTTCAGCACCGTCAATACTTCCTTTTCTTCTGTCATGGTCTTGTATTTTTACATTAATTCAATCGCTCGTAAATGCCCGCTATTCCCTGTCCGCCACCCACACATGCGGTTACCATGCCGTATTTTTTGTCCAGGCGTTTCAGGTCGTTCAGTATCTGAACGGTGAGCTTGGTGCCTGTACATCCCAAGGGATGGCCGAGGGCAACGGCGCCGCCGTTGACATTAGTAATTGCGCTGTCCAACCCCGCCTCGCGGATAACCGCCAGTGCCTGGCAGGCAAACGCCTCATTCAGTTCCACCAGGTCGATATCGCCTAAGGAGAGATTGGCCATTTTCAATGCCTTGGGAATAGCCGCCACCGGCCCGATGCCCATTATGCGGGGCTCTACACCAACGGTAGCACAGCTCACCATACGTGCCATCGGCTGCAGATTCAGCTCTTTTACCATCCGCTCGCTCATCACGATGACAAAGGCGGCGCCGTCGGATGTCTGAGAGGAATTGCCGGCAGTGACAACGCCTCCGGCGGCAAATACCGGTTTCAGTTTGGCTAACGCCTCCAACGAGGTATCTTTCCGCGGTCCTTCATCGGTATCCACCACGTATTTCCGCTCTGCCCGTTTATTTTTTTCATTGACATACACCTCTGTAACTTCAATGGGAGCAATCCCCGACTTAAAATAGCCGCTCTCAATGGCGTGCAATGCCTTCCGGTGGGACTCCAGTGAAAATTGATCTGCATCTTCCCTGCTGATATTGAACTCCTTGGCTACCGCCTCGGCCGTCAGTCCCATGCCGATGTAATAATCGGGATGCGCCTTTGCCACTTCGTAATTCAAGACCGTGCGCCAACCGGTTGTCGGCACCAGGCTCATGCTCTCGGTACCGCCGGCGATAATACAATCGGCCATACCGCTGCGGATTTTGGCCGTAGCGATGGCAATAGTCTCGACACCGCTGGCGCAATAGCGGTTTACGGTCATACCACCGGTGGTCACCGGCAGCGCCCGCACTGCGATCATCCTGCCTATCTGCAAGCCCTGTTCCGCCTCGGGCACTGCATTTCCAACGATCAGGTCCTCCACCCGCCCGGGGTCGAGTTGTGGTACCGATGCCAGGAGTTGGCCGATGACATCCACCGCCAAATCATCCGGTCTGGTAAAGCGAAACGCTCCCCGTCCGGCCTTGCCGACGGCGGTGCGCAATCCTGCTACGATATATGCTTCCTGCATGTGTTAATTTTTATATTTCCTTGCCCCCTCGCCGGCAACTGCGTTAGCGGTTACCCCCATTCCGGGTTCAAAGTATTTGATAATGCATTGTCTCCTTTTCACTTTATTCCGGTATTTCTCAGTTCCGCAACGGCTTGCCCGTTTTTAGGATGTGCTGCATGCGCTCGAGCGTCTTTTTCTCGCCCAACAGCGACAGGAACGCCTCTCTTTCCAGGTCCAGCAAATACTGCTCATTCACCATGGCGGGGTGCGACAAATCGCCGCCGCACAGCACGTAACACACTTTCCGTGCGATTACCTCATCGTATTCGCTGATATACCCGCCGATGCGCATCGAGGCGATGCCGGCGTAAAAACTTCCCAGCGCAGTACGGCCCAACACACGGATATCGCTGCGTGGCTGCGGCTGGGTATATCCCGCAGCGGCCATTTGCATTACCGCCTGTTTCGCCTCTGCAATCAATCTGCTGCCGTTGACGACTTCGCGGTCACGGCCTTCCCGCAGGATGCCCAATTCAAAAGCTTCGCGGGCAGAAGTGGCCACCTTGGCCATGGCAATATTCAAACTCATCGCCTGCAGGGTCGGGATTTCGATATCGCCCTGCACATAGGCATCGCTGGCACGCATTGCCAGCTCCTTGGTGCCGCCGCCCGCAGGTATTAAACCGGCGCCCACTTCCACCAAACCGATATACGTCTCGGCGGCAGCGATAGCGATATCTGCGTGCATGGTCATCTCGCATCCCCCTCCCAGTGTCAGTCCATGCGGTGCCACCGCAACCGGGATAGCGGAATAGCGCACCCGGGTGGTCATTTTCTGGAACATGCGTATGGCCATATCCAGCTCCTCGTACTCCTGCTCGACGGCCAGCATCAGCATCATGGCGATATTGGCGCCGGCGGAAAAATTAGCCGCCTCATTGCCGATGACCAGCCCCCGGTAATTTTTCTCGGCAATGGCAATCGACGTATTGACCGCCGTCATAATTTCTGCGCCGATCACATTCATTTTGGTATGAAACTCCAGGCAGAGGATATCGTCGCCGAGGTCGTGCAGTGTGGCCCCCTCGTTTTTAAATACGGGCTGTTTTTCCCGCAGCGTATCGAGCAGGATGATGGTACCCATACCCGGGATCTCGCGGTATTGACCAGAAGGGATATCGTAGTATTTCCGCTTGCCGTTTTCGTAAGTATAGAACGAGGTAATGCCAGCGGCGAGCATTTCCTTTACCCAGGGCGCCACATCAATCCCGTCGGATTCCATTTGCCGAACCGTTTCCGCTACGCCCAGGGTGTCCCAGGTCTCAAACGGCCCCGATTCCCAGCCAAACCCGGCTCGCATCGCAGCGTCAATTTTATACAATTCATCGGCTATTTCGGGAATGCGGTGCGATACATACCTGTTGACCAGGAAAGTCGTTCGGCGATAAAATTGCCCCGCCGTATCGCTGCCCTTGTGCAGGATTCGCAAGCGCTCATGTAAATCGTCCACCGGTTTGGCGGCATCCAGCGTTGCGTACTTCGCTTTGCGGGAAGGCACATACGTAAAGGTGTTTAAATCCAGGACGAGTATTTCGCTTTTGCCTTCGGCATTTTTTATTTTCTTAAAAAATCCCTGGCCGGTTTTATCGCCCAGCCATTTGTTTTCAACCAGCTTCTCAATATAGTCGGGGACGGTAAACATTTCCCTGCTCTCGTCGTCCGGGCAGGCGGCGTAGGTATTGCGTGCCACTTTCACCAGGGTATCTATACCCACAACATCGGCGGTGCGGAAGGTGGCGGATTTTGGCCTGCCGCTCACCGTGCCGGTCAACGCATCCACCTCGTCGATGGTCATTTGCAGGGCACGCATGGTGTCCAGAACGGCCATTATCGAAAAGACGCCGATGCGGTTGGCGATAAATGCCGGCGTATCCTTACACAAAACGGTTGTCTTGCCCAGGAAGCGGTCGCCGTAATCCATGAGGAAATCCGTCACCGCGGCATCAGTGTCGCCTGAAGGGATAATCTCCAGCAATTTCAGATAGCGTGGCGGATTGAAGAAATGGGTGCCACAGAAATGCCTTCTGAAATCTTCGGACCTGCCTGCGGCAATGTCGGCAATCGGAATACCCGAAGTGTTGGAAGTGATCAGAGTGCCCGTCTTGCGCAGCGCATCTACTTTTTCCAGCAACTGGCGCTTTATCTCCAGGTTTTCTACCACTACCTCGATAATCCAATCGCTGTCGCCGATTTTATCGAGGTCATCCTCGAAATTGCCGGTGCGGATATGCTTCAATACTTCCTTACTGTACACCGGCGACGGATTCTGTTTCACTGCCATTTGCAGCGCCTCGTTCACCACCCTGTTCCGCAATGCCGGTTTCTTTCTGTCCTCACCCTCCAGTTTAGGATCAATTATGTCGAGCAGCAATACCCGCACGCCGATATTGGCGAAATGACATGCTATTCTCGAACCCATGACGCCCGAGCCGAGTACACTTACACTGCGGATCAGCCTCCGGGCCGTCGTCAATTCCTTAGCTGTTTCAGTCATCGTTTTCATATATTTAGTGTAACAGCGCTTTCTTCGATGCGCTTTCAAATTTTTCGAGAATCATGGCGTGAGCCTTGCGTATAAATTCGACATCGTTGTAGATACGCATCATCATCGCAGCGCCTTCCACCGCACATATCGTCTCCCGGGCAAAAATCAAAGCGCCGTCATCGCTGTACCGCTCCCGATATATACACTGCAAAGCCCGCGTCCAATCGTCGAAAAACATCTTTATCGGCGCCCTGAATTCCGGCACCACATCATTCGTTTCCATGGCGATATTCGCCATCAGGCAGGCACCATCGCCGCTGGCAAACACCGATTCACTCATCTCGGCGAGCTTTTTCAAACGCTTTGCAGCGGGCAACTCCCGTTTATAGGCATAAGCAAATACCTCCTCGCTGTAATAATCACGCAGGTAGTTCAGCACCGCCACCATCAACTCTTCCTTCGACGGGTAATAATGGTAGATGCTGCCCTTCAACAATCCGCATTCGGCGGCGATTTCCGCCATGCTCGTTTTGTGATACCCCCGGGTCCTGAACAATTTCAGCGCCACCCGGATTAGCTCCTGCTGGTTTACTTTCTGTTTAGGCATGCTCAAAAGTAATGATAATTTTTATTTTACCAAACGTTTGGTAAAATATCAAAAAAGTAGTGATGTGGATGACAATGGCGGTGGATGTGGGCATGGTTGTGTCGCCCCTACGGGGCTTGTTTGGTTTTTGATTTGTTTATGCTATTAACATGCCGCCCCTACGGGGCTGTGCGGTGAGCAACCTCCGTCCGCGGTTGGTGTCCTCACCTCTCTCTGTCCGCGGTTGGTGTCCTCATCAGTCGCATGTATATGTCCAGGGATAAACCCGAAAAAAGTATAATGACCCAACAGGAAATACCGAATGAGGTTTGGCGGGGACGCCAACCTCGGAGATGCTTTGCGGTAGATATGGGTATGGTTGTGTCGCCCCTACGGGGCTTGTTTGGTTTTTGATTCCCCTGTCCGCGGTTGGTGTCCTCACCAACCGCATGTATATGTCCAGGGATTAACCCGGAAAAAGGATTATGACCCAACAGGAAATACCGAATGAGGTTTGGCGGGGACGCCACAACCTCGGAGATGCTTTGCGGTGGATGTGGGCAGTGTTGTGCCGCCCCTACGGGGCTTGTTTGGTTTTTGATTCCCCTGTCCGCGGTTGGTGTCCTCACCAACCGCATGTATATATCCCGGGATAAACCATTAAAAAGGATTATGACCTGACACGAAATACCGAATGAGGTTTGGCGGGGACGCCAACCTCGGAGATGCTTTGCGGTGGATGTGGGCATGGTTGTGTCGCCCCTACGGGGCTTGTTTGTTTTTTGATTTGTTTACTATTAACATGCCGCCCCTACGGGGCTGTGTGTGGTGAGCAATCCCTGTCCGCGGTTGGAGTCCTCACCAACCGCATGTATAAGTGAATGCTTGCCCGAACATTTTATGGGCGAAGTGAAAATCAGGTAGTGTATTTATAGTTTGATTTTCTGTGAGAAACAAGCATTCTTTTTTTCTACACCTTCAAAATATGCCTGAATAAAATAAATTCCTTCAGCAAGCGGTGGAAGTTTCATGTTTTCAGATGGATGATGAGATTCAAAAACAGAATTTCCGTTTATATCAAATATCTGTATTCTTTCGATGCTTTTAATGTCATTTGAGTTAAGCGTAAGTAATCCATCATTGTAGGCAATGGTAATTTCATTTATATTTTCTTCTTCAAGTGCAGTTGAAGAATGATGAAAACTTGCTGCATTAGATGGTTCTGAAAGCGAAGAAACTGCTGCAGAAGATTTACTGATTACAAATGCTATGTAACTTGTGTCTGCAAACAGAGCATTGCCTTCATAGTCTTTTGTATTTGTGTCGAATGAAATGCTGATATCGTTTCCGGTTGGCAAAATTGAGATTAGATAATCATCAGAAACAGATAATGCTTCTTCCAAAGTAATTTCTGATGCTGCAGTTTCGGGTACTAGAAAAATATGATATGCGTCAATTAAATCTTCCGGTTCAGCTTGAGCAAAAGTAATTTGCAGATCGTTGGCTGTGCCGCTGTTTCCAACATCTGCTAATACAAGTTCTTTTGCTGATGAAGTAATGTAATTTGATAGTTTACTTCCGGCATTAATTGCAATTCCGGGTTTTGTTTCCAAAGCATAATCATAAAGTGTGGCTGTAGTGCCGGAATAAATATCTGTGATAAATCTAATCCATCCGAAATATTCAGCACTATCAATTTTTAATTTCACTCCGATGTATGATTCGGAAGCAAATGGTTCTGTTACATAAAAATCACTGCAAATTCCGCCATTTCTTGATAAGGCTAAATATGCGGTTTGTTGGGTAAAAGTTAAACCGCTCCCAATAACAGTTCCTGAATCAATTGCTTTTACTTTCAGTATGGTATCCATTTCATCGCCCCATGGACAAAATGCGGAATGTGCTCCTGTGTAATATGCAAAAGAATTATCGTTGAGGGCATAAATCTCTAAAGTTACATCTGAAGTAAACCATTGGTGGAATCGAAAATAAAAATCATCAATTCCATCAGCATTCATATCAAGATTAAAATCTTCATACACACCGAGGTCGAATACAATATCAGGATCTACATCTGTATAAATTACTTGTGCATGTGAAACAGCAGCTGCTAAAAAAGCTGAATTTATTGAAGCGTAAATTTTGAGGTTGAGCGTTTTCATGTTTTTATTTTAAAGATAAATAACTTGAGTTTACATTTCAAAAAAAACATATTGATGAAATTCTCTCATAATCTTCCTGTCCGCGGTATGTGTCCTTACCAACCGCTATGGCTGTCCTCACCAACCGCATATTTATCAACGGAGAAGAAACATGGAAAATGGATAATGACACAACAGCAAATACCGAATGAGGTTTGGCGGGGACGCCAACCTCGGAGATGCTTTGCGGTGGATGTGGGCATGGTTGTGTCGCCCCTACGGGGCTTGTTTGGTTTTTGATTTGTTTATGCTATTAACATGCCGCCCCTACGGGGCTGTGCGGTGAGCAACCTCCGTCCGCGGTTGGAGTCCTCACCTCTGTCCGCGGTTGGTGTCCTCACCAACCGCTATGGCTGTCCTCACCAACCGCATATTTATCAACGGAGAAGAAACATGGAAAATGGATAATGACACAACAGCAAATACCGAATGAGGTTTGGCGGGGACGCCAACCTCGGAGATGCTTTGCGGTGGATGTGGGC
>CAZBHH010000035.1:0-20467 GCA_964492065.1 uncultured Chitinophagales bacterium
CCAGGGACCACCTGATTATGAGTCAGGTGCTCTAACCGTCTGAGCTATAGGCCCTCCTGATTTAACAGGACTGCAAAGGTAAAACGAAAAAATTATTTGTCGTGTATCTGCACGACTTCCGCAACGGGTCGCCTGGGCGTATCCTCCGCAGGCAGATCGCTTTTGCCGACATATAATAATCCCAGGCAGCGGTCTGTTTCGCCCAGTCCCATAAATTGTTTCACCGCCGGATGGCCTATCATGCCGCCTGTACTCCAAAATGTGGAAACGCCATAGGCAAATGCCGTCAACTGCATGTTCTGAACGGCACATGCCACCGCTGCAATTTCTTCCCATTCCGGGATCTTTTCGGTCGCCTGGCGCTGCATACCGATTAATATTGTATATCTGGACGCCAGCAACTGCTCGGATAGTTTACGGAACTTATTCTCATTAAATTTTTCCGGCGGCGTATCTTCCTTATACAATTGCTCCCGCATGGCAGCAAACCGCTGCAAGGCTTCGCCGCTGAGTACGACAAAGCGCCACGGCTGCGTCAGCGCATGGGTGGGCGCCCAGCGTGCATTTTCCAGCATCTGTCGGATGACCTCCTCCGGAACGGGCTCATTGTTAAAACTGGCGGGTTTTACTGTCCGGCGATGCCGGATCAAATGGTTTATCATTTCTGTGTTGTAATGCATTATTCAGTTCATTTTATCTTTGGGGCAAATGTATTCAATCAAATATATAAGCCGCTTACTCATATGCCTGCTGGTAACTGCAGCCGGTTGTAAAAACAAAACCCAATCCCAGGGTGAGGAAACTCAGGAGGAATATAAGTACTACGCCGATTGGGCTATCGACACGGAGTATATGGAACCCGGATGTAACGGCGGATATGATTGCATACAGTCGTTAGACCACCCCAAATTCATCCCCGTCAGCGCCGTGGACTTTATCGCAGACGACGACCTGGTGATAGGCATTAAAATCGGCGATGCGGTGCGCTGCTATCCGCATGCAATTTTAGACTGGCACGAGATTGTAAATGACCATATCGATGCCGTTGATTTCAGTATTAATTACTGCCCGCTTACCGGTTCGGGGATGGCATGGGACCGGATGCTGAATGGCAAACTCACAGAATTCGGCGTTTCGGGATTCTTGTACAACAGCAATGTAATACCATACGACAGAAAGACCGGATCTCACTGGAGCCAAATGGAACAGCGATGTATTAACGGCGAATTTTTTAAGCAACAGGTGAAGACATACCCCGTTATCGAAACGAGTTGGAAGACCTGGAAGCAATTGTATCCCGAAAGCGAGGTGGTCTCTGCCGAAACGGGTTTCAACAGGAATTACGGCGAATACCCGTATTTCGATTACCGCGAGAATACGGATATTTTTTTCCCCACCGAATTTGAAAACGACAGCCTCCATCCCAAGGAAAGAGTGTATGGCATCGTCGAGAATGACAGCGCCGTGTTATACAGGTTCTCCCGTTTTGCCACCGGGCTGGAAGTCGCTACGGACACCGCCTTCGGAAGACCCGTTATCGTAGTAGGCAGCACCGCAGAAAACCTGATGACCGTTTTTGAAAATGCACTCAACGGCCACAGTATAGTTCCTAAGATTGCGGTAAATAAATTGCCCGGCATTTTGGAGGATGCGGACGGCAATCTGTTTGATGCATTCGGATATTGTATCAGCGGCCCGGCCAAGGGCAGCAGGCTGCAGCCCATGAACGGCTTTGTCGCCTATTGGTTTGCATGGGCGGCGTTTTACCCCGGGGCGCAATTGCGGTAGGCTTGTGCGATTGCCCGGGCATACAATTGCACCAATCCTCAGATAATTATAAAGAGTACACTATTACTCTACCGTTCTGCCGCCTACCGTCTTCGTAGTGGTTTCGCTTTGATCGAACTGCTGTAAACTCACTAATAAAGTGGCTACCGAACTGCTTGCAGAGGTATAAAAATCACTACCCGCATAGTCAACGACGCCGGTTCGGCCGTTCCAGTCTTTGGCCATTAAGGTATAACGGCCTCCATATCCCGGGTTCGGTGCAAACCGCAGGAAACTACCGTCGGGGTCGAAGCTCACCATTATCATTTCCCCATCGCTGCCCACCGCCACTCCGGGCGTGCCGCTTTGAATGACGATTTCTTCTGCCTTGCGCCCGTCGATGATTTTTATTTCACCGCCCGCCACTTCTACGGTGGTATTATCCAGATAGCGATACAAGACTATATCATTTGAAACATAAAACTGTATTGCCTGTAATTGCGCATCATTGATTTGCGCTTTTTTGGCAATGTTCTGCGTATAGGGAATCATTTCTGATGCACATGACGCCAGGATTAGGGATAGCAAAGGAAGTACAATATATTTTCTCATACGCAATCGTTTCAATGCGAAGGGCAAGAATAGTGCCATCGGCGCAAATCCGGAACGATTTTGAATGTATCCTGTTTGATAAACCGGTAATTACCTCCAACTTTACACGATGAATAAAAACGAGCGCTTAATAGTCTTTTTACTAGCCTCCATCAATTTTACCCACATTTTAGACTTTATGATTATGATGCCGCTCGGCCCGCAGTTGATGCGCATCTTCGCCCTGACTCCCGCTCAATTCTCATTGCTCGTTTCCGCCTACACCTTCAGCGCATTTTTCTCGGGACTCATCGCCTCGTTCTTCGTCGATCGCTTCGACAGAAAACAGGTGCTGCTCTTCGGCTATGGCGGTTTTATTATAGGCACGATTGGCTGTGCCATAGCACCGGGTTATTTCTCGCTCATGGCGGCACGGGTAATGGCCGGTTTGTTCGGCGGATTGATAGGCGCCCAGGTGCTGAGTATTATCGGCGACACCTTTCCGTTTCAGCGCCGCGGCGTCGCGATGGGCTCTCTGACTGCCGCCTTTTCGCTGGCATCCGTTCTCGGCGTCCCCTTTGGGCTGTTTCTCGCCAATTTAACGAGCTGGCATGCACCGTTTTACCTGGTTGGTAGCCTCGCCATTGTCATTTTTATTCTCGTTTGGAAATATATTCCCTCCATGACGGCACATATGGAAAGCGCAGCGGAGAAAAAATTCTTTCACGTTTTTACCAATATCATTGCCGACGCCAATCAGCAACGTGCGCTATTGCTCAGCATCGTCATGATGTTGGGGCATTTCAGTATCATCCCCTTTATAGCTAAGTATATGGTGAGCAATGTCGGGTTTTCGGAACACGAAGTCACCTATATCTACCTGGTGGGCGGAGGGCTGACCATTTTTACGGCGCCGATGATCGGCAGGCTTTCCGATCGCAGGGGCAAGTTTCCCGTGTTTGCCTTGTTTTGTTTACTCACTTTAATACCCGTTGTGCTCATCACCAATATGCCACCGCTGCCATTGGCGCTGGCACTTGCCGTCACTTCTGTTTTCTTTGTTTTTGTCAGCGGGCGAATGGTGCCCATGCAGGCGATGATAACCGCTGTGGTTCCCACCCGGCAGCGGGGAGGGTTTATGAGCGTAAATTCCTCCATTGTGCAGTTGGGATCAGGGCTGGCATCGCTAATGGCCGGATTGATAATCGTCGAAAATGCCAACGGCAGCCTGCGCTATTACAATATTGTCGGCTATATCGCCATCGCCTTTACCCTTGCTGCCATTGTTATAGCGAAAAAACTGAAACCGGTGAACGATCACCTCCCGGCTGAAGATGCATTGCCCTCGGGATTAAAAGAAATTAGCGACCCGGTGTAATATTTTCATTGTTTTGCACAATAACATGCATGGCTGTTGCTTCTTCGCATTCCAAACTATTTTTTGAACTTTAAATAATTTATGTGCGGTATAGCTGGCATTATCAATTTTAACAAATCAAGCGGCAATTTGGTGGCGGATATCCGGCAGATGTCTGATATCATCCGCCATCGCGGACCGGATGATGCCGGCTTTTTGTTTGTGAGCAAATCCAATGTACAGAGCGGCGGCAATTCCGATACAGCGCCTGAAGTATGGAACTCACTTTACCCGCAAACACCGACAGTGCATTTGGATGCTATCCCGGACGACAATTATTTTCTGGCTTTTGCTCACCGCCGGTTGAGCATAATCGATATGAGCGCCGCCGGTCATCAGCCCATGTGCGATTCTGAAAAAAAAATCTGGATTGCGTTTAACGGCGAGATATACAATTACATCGAGCTGCGCACCGTCCTGCAACAAAAGGGATATACATTTCACACGGCAACAGATACCGAAGTAATTATTGCGGCCTATGCCGAATGGGGTATCTCCTGCGTAAATCACTTCAACGGCATGTGGTCATTTGCGCTGTACGACGCCCGTAAAAATTGCGTATTCTTCAGCAGGGACCGCATCGGCGTCAAGCCGTTTTATTATTACAGCGACTCCCGTTGTTTTGCATTTGCCTCCGAACAAAAGGCACTGGTCCAAATGGCATTTGTCAGCACCGGCATTAACCCCGTTGCGGTGTTCGACTATTTTGCACGGCGCACTATAGAAACGGAACCGGAAGGAATGTTTAAAAACATTATAGAACTACCGCCTTCCCATTCGGCACTACTCGACCTGGAAAGCGGCAAATTGCACATAGAACGCTATTATACTCTGCAGGTCAACAAATCCTTTGAGACATTTGACTCCACCGCATTTGAGACTTGTAAATCGGAGTTGTATCAAGTGTTTCACAATGCGGTTCAACTGCGCCTGCGCTCCGATGTTCCCGTCGCCGGCGCATTGAGTGGCGGCATCGACAGTTCTTCTATCGTTTGTGCAATGCGCAACCTGTTGCCCCCTGGTGCGACTATCAAGACATTCACCGCCGGGTTCAACGATACCAGATACGACGAAAGCCATTGGGCGCAATGTGTCGTTGACAAAACGCAAAGTGCACATCATATCACCTTTCCCACTCTCGCCGAACTCGAAGCCGACCTGGAGCAACTGATATACAGCCAGGATATCCCGGTGTGGAGTACGAGTACCTATGCGCAATTCCGGGTAATGCGCCTGGCGAAGGAACACGGCGTGAAAGTAATGCTCAACGGACAGGGAAGCGATGAATTATTCGGCGGCTATCCGAATCACCATATTGCCCGGTGGATGGAATTATTGGCCCGCGGTAGATGGAAGTCAACTTTCAATGCGGTAAAAAACTATTTGCCCTTCCCGCAAAATCTCTCCTTCTTTGTCCGTCAGTACCTGAAGTTTTACGGCCTGAAGAAATTGCCCGATGCGCTGCAAATCGCATTGAAAAAACGGTATTACCCCGAAATAGAATTTTTGAGCCCCGACCTGTGGCATACCTATAAACACCGGTTAGCGGCCGACGACGGCTACAGTATGGATTCGCTGAATTCCATGCTGCAATTCGAATTGCAATACCAGTTGCTGAAGGGATTTTTAAAATGCGAAGACCGCTGCTCCATGTGGCATTCCATCGAATCGAGAACACCATTTGCCGACGATCTGCCATTGATTGAATTTGCATTCCGGCTGCCTTCTGCCTATAAGATTCACGACAACCGGTCTAAATATATTTTGCGTGAAGCGATGCGCTCCCTGTTGCCGCAAGCTGTTGCAGACCGGCGGGATAAAATGGGCTACGTTACGCCCAACAACGATTGGGTATATGCGATGCGGGAGTCCATGGTTGATTTTTTCGACGCTTCTTTATCACCGTTTATCGATGTAAAAAAATTAAAATCCCGCTACTCCACATTTTTCGATATGCGCAATCAGCCCGAAGACGGCAGCCGATTTAAATTCTTCCTGTTTGCTTACTGGAAACAAATTTTCCGGTTATGATTTTCCGTTAAGGCCCTATTCCGGTTAAGCGCCAAAACCCGCAGCGGCGTCCCGGTATTTGCCGGCAGGAGTGAACCCGCAATACCACAGCGGTTTTTCCTAACTTTGTGCGGATGGCACGCAATATTTCCAGCAAAGAGGCAATGCTCACCAATATTCGGAACGCCCTGTTATCGCCGACGAAGGCGCCGTTTTCATTGAACGAGCCTATGGATGCGGCTTACCCCGCCAATGACGAGCCGCTGGAGATTCAGTTTGCCGAAGAACTGTTGAAAGTGAACGGTGAATTTATTTTCTGCGAGACAGAGAAGGAATGTGTGGATGCGCTGCAGGAATTAATAGTGCAAAAGGGATGGAAAAAGATAAGCTGTGTCGACCCGTCGCTGCATACCCTCTTCGCGGGCAATGGATTTAACGGCTATCAGGACGGTAAAGACATCCTGGATTCGGAGGTGAGCCTGACGCCGTGTGAAGCGCTGGTGGCTCGCACGGGCAGTATTTTGTTCTCCAGCCGACTGGCATTGGGGCGCACCCTGCCGGTATTTCCTCCATATAATATTGTCATCGCCGGCACCGGCCAACTGGTTCCTGACATTGCAGATGCATTTGCATTGGTGCGCAAAAAATACAACGGCAATATGCCCAGCATGATAAACCTGGCCACCGGGCCGAGTCGCACCGCCGATATTGAAAAGACGCTGGTGTTGGGCGCTCACGGTCCGCGGGCAGTATATGTTTTCCTGATAGATAACTGGGTTCCAGACAGCGGAGCATGAAGAAATTATATTTTGCATCCGACTTTCACCTCGGGGTACCCGATCACGCACAAAGTTTACAGAGAGAAAAAAAAATTGTGCGCTGGCTCCACAGCATTAAAAACGATGCGGCCAAAATCTATTTACTCGGCGATATTTTCGATTTCTGGTTTGAGTATAAACACGTGGCGCCAAAGGGGCATGTCCGGCTGTTGGGCACACTCGCCGAATTGAGAGACAGCGGCATTGAAATCGAAATTTTTATCGGCAATCACGACATGTGGATGTTCGGCTATTTCCAGCAGGAACTCGGCATTCCGGTTCACCGGGACTCCATACAATTCGAGTGGGGCGGCAAAAAGTTTTTTGTGGGACACGGCGATGGTGTCGGGCCGGGAGATCACGGTTACAAATTCATCAAGAGAGTGTTTCGCAACAAGTGGAGCCAGAGATTGTTCGCCATGTTACACCCAACCATTGCATTTTCAATAGCTCGGTATTGGTCGGGAAAAAGCCGCGACAACAATGAGGAGGCCGCCTTCTTAGGCGAGGATAAAGAGTGGCAGATTCTCTATGCAAAGGAAATCCTGAAGACAGCGCATTTCGACTATTTTATCTTCGGCCACCGCCATATAGCATTGGAAGTACCGCTGAAGGATAACTGCATATTTTATAACTTAGGCGATTGGGTTACTCATTTTACCTACCTGGAATTCGATGGTGAAAAAGCAAGTTTGGAATATTTTGAAAAGTAGTTGCCTGTTGTGGATGTTATGTATTTCTTTCACTGCAACGGCATCCGACAGCCTGTTGTACTCCGCCGATGTACCGAGCAGTTTTTTTACTACGGACCATTTGCAAAACCTGTACTATATCAATGCAAAAAATGAAGTAGTGAAATATGAATTCACTACGGGCATCGAATATACTTTCAGCGACAAGCGACTGGGGAAACCGACTTATATTGATGCGGGCAACCCGATGCGGGTACTCGTTTTTTTCCCCGACTTCTACACAGTGGTTATCATGGATAACACTTGTTCGGCAATACAAATTATCAATCTCACATCTACAACCGACAAAAACTCTTACCTGCCCTTCGTAGTCTGTACACAACCGGACGACAACTACTTCTGGATTTACGATCAACTGAGTCGCAGGCTTATTCAGTTGGACGAGCGTGGGAACAAAGTGTTGGAAAGCGAAACTTTCGACGCATTGTTCGGCGATGAGGTACTGCCGGCGCAACTGTTGTATTATAATCAGAATATTTATCTTGCCGATAAAAATAACCGGGTATTGATATTTGATATGTACGGCACGTATTACAAAACCATCCCATTGCCGGCAACGGGGTATTTGCAAGTGGCCAATGGCAATTTCGTGTTTTTACAAGGCAACACCGTACAGGTTATAGATAATGCGCTGCTGTCGAGAAAAGAATTTGCCCTGCCGTTACCCGACGTATTACAAGTGCGCATACACCCCTCCCGCATATTCCTGCGCACTGCTACACAGATTGCGGTATATGCTGCAAAATTTTAGATGTATTAGTTTAGTAACTACCACAATGTATCACGATGCAATTGATTGCAAAACTTCAGGCGATAAAAGAAAAATGGATACAAATCCAGGAGCAACTCAGCGATCCGGAACTGGTTAAGGACATGAAGCGCTTCAAACAGCTCAACAAGGAATACAAGGATATGAGCCCGGTGGTGGAGGCATTTGATGCTTATCAACTCGTTGTGAGCAATGCCGAAAACTGCAGGCAATTGTTATACGCCGAAAAGGATGCCGAACTACTGGCGATGGCGAAAGAAGAATTGGGAACGCTGGAAGCGAGAAAAGCACAACTGGAAGAGGAAATTAAAATGCTGCTTGTCCCCAGGGATGCGGAAGATGAGAAGAATGCCATACTCGAAATACGTGCGGGAACCGGCGGGGATGAAGCGGGCATTTTTGCCGGAGACCTGTACAAGATGTACAGCCGGTATTTCGACAAACAGGGATGGAAGTCGGAAGTGATAACGATGAATGAAAGTGAAAAAGGCGGCTATAAGGAAATCGTAGTGGAAGTACAGGGCCAGGATGTGTATGGCAGATTAAAATACGAATCGGGGGTGCATCGGGTGCAACGTGTTCCCGAGACGGAAAGCCAGGGACGGGTACATACTTCGGCGGCAACGGTAGCTGTGCTGCCCGAAGCCGAAGAAGTGGATGTTGTCATCAATATGAACGATGTAAAGGTGGATACTTTTCGTGCATCGGGCGCAGGAGGACAACACGTCAATAAAACGGAAAGCGCCATCCGAATGACGCATATCCCGACGGGCATCGTCGTGGAATGCCAGGATGAGCGATCGCAGATGAAAAATAAAGACAAAGCGCTGAAAGTACTGCGCACACGCATATACGAAAAAGCCTATAATGCACATGTCGAGAAAATTTCGAAACAGAGAAAGACCCTGGTAAGCACCGGCGACCGCTCGGCAAAAATCCGCACATACAATTTCCCGCAAGGCAGAGTAACAGACCATCGCATCAATTTCACGATGTACAATTTACCGGAAGTTATGAATGGTTATATCGATGAACTGGTGGACGCACTGCAACTCGCCGAGAATGCCGAAAAAATGAAGGCGGGAGGCTGGTGAGCGGGATGCGGCAATGGAATTACGGCTGCGCATTATTTGTTTTGGGTAAGTCAGTTATTTCAAGATATCAATTGCGGCTTGTAAGGTAATGTCAAAGCCATCATATACCTGAGATAATGTATTCTTAATGTACACATCGGGGGCTAATCCTATTCCCTCATAACTTATGCCGTCGAATAATTCCACTTTCTGAGGTACTAACGAGTAAAACCACCCGTTTGCCAATTCCCGTCCAATCATGGTACCATGTGCTCCGCTGGTAGTATCGCCCATAACAGTCACGTTGGGTAAAGTCATAAATGCCATCACCGAGCGCTCTCCGGCGCTAATTGTATAGCGGTCGGTAAGAACAACAATGGGTTTGTCAATAAATTCACCTTCGGGGTGAATATACCATTCATGCCAGTCGGTATAATCATCCGGGCCCTTACCGTTTTTTGTTTTGCTGCGAAATACATATCGGGATTGATTTGTCAATATGCCAATTTCGGAAAAGCAATATGTGAAATCACCACCCGTGTTGTGCCGCATATCGATTATATATCCGTTGACATCGGGATATGAATTTAAAAAATCAGTCAACTCAAAGAAGTTTTCACCCACATAATTAAAATAAATATACCCCACATTCTCATCTTTAATTTTACCGTAGAAATAACTGTTATCAGTTCCTTCGCGATATCCGGCCGCCAGATAGGATTTTACTACCGGAAAGCTGAACAGTGCATCATCGATGCGCTCATTCATAATCTTGTTGGAAATAAATACTTCCCTGCCGGGAGCGGTAAGGGTTACATGGCCATCATCCAACACACTCAATAACTGCGTAAGAATGGAGAATAATTCATCGTCTGTAGTGGATTCATTCACCATTGACCGGAAAGTATTGTACTGTGTCAGCCAATTGACATTTCTCTCTTCAAAAGGTGCATACTCCTCGTGAAATGTTTGCCAGAGATTTTCAAAAACAGCTTCCGGGTTGTCACCTGGCTGTTCGATAAATAATTTTTCACAACTGGTTAAAATGAGTGACCCCATCGCCAGAATAAATATTATATTTACGTGTCTCATAATTTTAAAATGCAAAGGATACGGTTATGTTTATTGAGTTTTGCAAAGACAACAGATAGCGGGGTTCGCTCATATGAATATATTCCAAAAGATAGCCCATTCCTAAATCCCAGCGACCTCCGGGATGATATATGTATTTCAATTCGAAATCGAACATTTGCATATTGCCGGGATTAGCCAATTGGCCATCGCCGATTAAATCTGCAAAGGTCTGTAACCCGGAATGGGAACTTATGTTTTCAATAAATGCATCATCGTTTACCAAATAAGGAGAGCGTGCCAACCAGTAAACTAAGGGCATTTTTACAGTTGCGGCAATTCGACTTTCCGATGTTATTTGTCTTTCACAGGATCCGAATACACCCAATCCGAAAGTAGCGAAATACCCAAAACTGCTGATACGGCCGAAAATGTAATTCATTGACTGAATATCCGACGAAAACAAAACGCCGGCAGCCAAGGTGGTTTGTTGTTTTTCATAAAAATTTCTGGCGAACCCGTAATCGAGATTGACCAGGTTGAAACTATGCGGGTAAGCCTTGTGCGGATCTCCGTGAAAGTAAAAGATAAACGGTCCGCTCACCATTGGATTAAAATTTGAATAGCGAAGGCTCACAACCTGCAGGAATTTGGCTTCTCTGGAATAATCTAATCCAAAATGAAACAATGAAAGGTCGTTATGAATAAAGGGTGAAAAAATTATATCCTGACGCATCAGGTTGCTTATCCCTATATCCAAATGCAACGCATTCTTTCTATCCGTTTCCTGACCAAAACCGAAAAATGTAGTAGTCAAGATAACAAAAAGTATTACTGATATTTTCATAGTCGTTCCTGTGATTATTGTGGTTAACCTGAACAAATAGGGAGGCTTCTGTGATATCTGGAATGTAAACCAATTCTAATACTTGAGAAAATTCAAAATATGAAATTGTTGTTCCAGGTAATTTCAATGGATTGTAAATATAGGTAACTTTAATACTATCCTGATACATGATTATTAAAAATAACACTCTTTAACAGCCTTCATTTTGATAAAGGGCTTTGTCCATGACTACCTGTATTTTCCCGACTTGTACCCTGCAGAAGTAGTACGGCTGTAAGTAATTGAATATCAGATCCATGTATTTTGTTCACTTATTTTTACCGCACTAAAGGAGCGTTTTGGTATGAGAATAAGGGTAGTAAAGACCGCATTAAAAGCCAAAGCAGTTCAGGTAATCCGGTATCAAAATAATAAAAGGATTGTTGTGCAGCACATCGGCAGGCACACAACGGAGTTGAATTGGAAAAATGGTTGATTATTGCTGGTGGGTGGATGAAGGGTTATTCTACACAATTCATTATTTTCCCGATGAACGCCCTAACAAATTATTGGATCTCAGTCACTGCACTTTTATCGGTGTGCAAAATAGTTATTTCTATCAGCTGATACGCACCATTCAAGATGGATTCTGTACTCCATATCACCCATTCAGACAAGAGTTATGTAATTGGTTGAGAAAAATATATTTGTCATGTGAACCGTTATCTCGATAGCGGTTGGCTTCCCCGCCAACCGCTGACAGGGGGCGCACGGCGGCAGGTGAGCGGGATGCGGTTGGAAAGGACACCAAACACAGACAGGTTGTGTGCGCTTTTGTCCACGCCAAATTTCTTGTACTTCCCGTTTGAGCCTTAAGATTATCCGGTACTTTAAAGAATCTCTTCTCCATTTTCTCTACTTCCTAAGGTTAAAAACAGAGGGTAAAATGAGCGATGTATTATTGATTTAGCAGGTGGGCAAAGCGCCATACATCTTCAAAAGTATTGTACAAAGGAACCGGCGCTATGCGGATGACATTGGGTTCTCTCCAGTCGGCAATTATCCCTTGTGCAGTCAGTCGGTCGAACACGGTTTTGCCGTTGTCGCCCGTCAGCAGTGACAACTGGCAGCCTCGTTCCCGTTGATCGGCGGGCGTAATGATTTGCAGATGCGCCGGGTTACTTTGCCGTATTAAAAACTCCAGGTAACCGGTCAACAGCAGGCTCTTGATGCGCAATGCATCCATACCCGCTGCATCGAACAATTCCAATGCCGCCCGGTGTGCCGCCATGGGTAAAATTTGCGCATTGCTCTGTTGCCATCCGGCGGCGCCGGGCTGGGGAACAAAATTCTTCTGCATTTGAAAGCGAGTATCTTCTGCATTGCCCCACCAGCCTGCAAACCGGGGCAAATCGAAATTGCGGCAATGGCGCTCATGGACAAATACGCCGCTGATACCGCCGGGTCCTGAGTTCAGGTATTTATACGAACACCAACAGGCGAAGTCCACATTCCAGTCGTGCAGTTGCAGCGGCACATTTCCGGCGGCATGCGCCAGGTCATACCCGGCGACGGCGCCTGCCTTATGCGCAGCAGCGGTTATCTGTTGCATATCGAACAACTGCCCCGTATAATAATTGACACCTCCGAGCAACACCAGCGCAAGATCATCTGTATGCGCTTCGATAGCGTCGATAATATCTTCTGTGCGCAGGGTATAGGCTCCGGGCCCGGGTTTTACTTCGATAATGGCATCCTCCGGGTTGAAACCGTGATAGCGCACCTGCATTTCGGCCGCATACTGATCGGAGGGGAATGCCATGTATTCCATCAGAATTTTATACCGCTGGGATGTCGGGCGATAGAAAGAAACCATCAGCAGGTTTAAATTCACCGTAAGCGTATTCATCACCACTACTTCCAATGCTGAGGCGCCCACCAGGCGGGCAACGGGTTGTTCCAGGAAATGGTGATAATAAAACCAGGGATTTTTGCCGTGGATATGTCCTTCTACGCCCAGGTTTCTCCAATCGGCTAATTCGCATTCTATATATTCTTTTGCCTTCTTCGGTTGCAGGCCCAGCGAGTTGCCGCACAAATAAATTGCATCGCTCCCATTGAACTGCGGGATGTGAAATTGATTGCGATACGCCCCGAGCGTATCTTTTGCATCGAGTTCTCTCGCATAAGAGAGGCCATTCTTAAAATCCGGAATGCTTTGATCTGCCATCGGGTAAAATTAACGAGTAAATCCCGCCAAAAAAAAGCAGGGACAATACACCAACCTCCCTGCCGCTGTAACATTGTGTTTCGTTTATTCAATTATTAAATTGGTTTTATACTCTGCCTGTCCGGTTGTCAGTTGAATGAAATACATTCCGGATGCCAGGGACTTACAATCAATTGCAATGGAGTGTGCGCCTGCTTTCAGCCATCCGCTGTAAACGGGTAACACCTCCTTACCTGAAATATCCAATACAGTAATGCCGTACTCTCCCGGAACGGCAAGCCAATAGCTGATTGTCGCCTTATCGGTTGCGGGATTGGGGAATGCCGAGATAAGAACGGGATCGCCTCCAGCAATTCCCGATTGCAGCGTGTTGAAGTTTTCGATGGAAGAATACCCGGATGTGATTTCGACGGGCGCAGAGAGACAAACGCTCTGCACACTCCATTCATACTCGGTATTTACCGCTAATCCCGTAACCTCCCTGGAATTCGTTGCGGCGGTGAGCCCTATCCATTCTCCGCCGAGTTCGCGGTAGCGGATATCGTAGGATTCGGCACAATAGGATGCGTCCCAATGCAACACGACGGAATTTTCCGTCAGGTCGCTCACTGTTAATCCGGAAGGCGTATTACATCCAATTGCGATATCAAATCCGTTATCATTTCCCGTCAGCGGATAATCCGAACTGTTCACCCGGATTCTGTACATATTACCCGTAGCTGCATCTACCGGAATTGTACAGGATATCACTCCTGTTGACGCCGTAGAGGTGAGTGTCCCGATTACGACCGGCGAAGTAAAACTGCCCGATGCATCAGAGAGTTCTGCGTTAAACACATTGGAGGGATTAAAAGTAATGTCGCACGAGAAATGCACGTCCAGTGTTTCATTATTGCAGTATTGCGCCGAGGCGACAGTCGTATTTATCACCGGGTTTGCGGCGAGATCGCTCTGCCAAATACCTCTTCCATAGGTGGCGGCCACCAGTTTATTGGATGTGTAATGGATTTCCAGCTCATGAATCATCACGTTCGGCAACCCTGTTTGAAACAATACCCAATCGCTGTTAAAATCATCTTTGAAGAACACGCCGATATCGGTGCCGACATATACCCTGTTAGCGCTGTTGTTTTCATATACAATCGCATTGACCGGTACGTTGGGCAGAGTGCCGGAAATATTTGTCCACGTGTTGCCGGCATCTTCGGAATAATACACTTTTTCGCCATCGGCATAACCGCTTAAAGCGATATAAATTTTTTCTTCATCCAGGTTATTTACGGCGATATAATTGATGCCGATACTGCCGACGGGCAGTGTTGCAGTAATATCCGTCCATGAGTCGCCCGCATTTACCGAACGTTTCATCTGGCTCAAGGTTGCGGCATACACGTAATTGGAATTGGAAGGAGCCACAGCGAGAGCAAAGATGTAATTATCGAGCCCCGACGGTTTGGCCGACCAGGAGTTCCCGCCGTTAGTCGTCTTATACACTGTGGCGTACGCACCGTAATACATAACCGAACTGTTATTGGGATCCATGATATACGGCGTCACCCAGGCGCCATAACCCGGAGCAACGTATTCCCAATCCGCACCGCCGTTATAAGTTCTGTAAACATCGCCGTACTGATGCGACAAATACATCGTATCCGGATGTTCGGGATGTATTATTGCTTCCATGCCGTCCCAGGTACTGAGGTCTGCCTCTTCCCAATGTGTGCCATCGAAGAGATTGGTTCCGTTGTCCTGCCAGCCGCTCAATACTATGGAAGGGTCAGCGGCGCATAAACCGAGGCGATATACCTGCGCAATACGCAATCCGTCACTCAGATCTGTCCATGATTCACCCTTATCATGCGATATAAACAATCCACCGTCATTGCCGCTGTAAACGATATTTTCATCGGTGGGATGACACAGGAATGCGTGGTTATCCGCATGTACATACGAATCGCCTTCCGGCGGATAATATTCGGATTTCTTTGACCAGTTTGAACCGCCGTTTGTCGATCTCGTCACTTCGAGTCCGCCGGCAAACACCAGGTTTTCATCTACGTCTGACACGGTAAAGGCATTGTCGTAATAGCCAAAGAACATTGTCTTGGAAGCAGGTGAATTCATGTATTCCCAATTCGACCCGCCATCGGTGGATTTATAAAAATCCGTCGTCCAGCTGCCGGTGAGCACGTAAATAAAATCGGGATCGGCGGCCGTGGTTTCAATGGACATTCTGTCGCCGGCCTCACCTAAATTATTCTTGAGCAGTGTCCACGTTTCACCGGCATCTGTACTTTTATACACATCCCGGTCGCCTACCGCATACACGATATCCGCATCGCCGGGTTTAAATGCCATATCGTAAAAATGTGTATCCTCCACGTTGCTCCAGGATGTTGCGGCATCGTCGCTGCGGAACAATCCATTGCGTGTTGCCGCCAATAAAATATCGGGGTTGTCGGGATGAATCAGCAGGCGTTGTACTATTTCCAGATCTTCCTGCAAATACGATAAGCCCGTGGGTTCCCAGGTGAAACCGCCATCGGTGCTTTTCAGTATACCGGCACTGTATAAGCCGCCCCAGAAATCGTTGTCGGTTTGCCAGGTAGCTTCATAACCGTAGCCGTCGCCGGTGGCGATGTAAATGGTATTCGGGTTGATGGGATCAATGGCGATATCGGCAATACTCAGGACAGGAATACCATCGGTCAATGGCAGCCAGGTAGCTCCCCCATCGGGAGTCTTCCAAACGCCGCCGCTGGCAGTACCGACGAAAATGACATTGTCATCGCCGGGATGTAACCGGATAACATTGACCCTGCCTGCGCCGCCGCCGTCAGCGGGCACTTCATCGGTTCCAAACGGCTCCCACCCACCGCTTCTCGTACCGCTGTTTACCGGAGGATGAGCGAGTGTATAGGCATGCCATTCTCGGGCGGCAGTGGCCGGGTCGGGCAACCGGCCTGCCGCATCCACCCGTGTCTGCATCAGGTAATACCAGCGCATAAATTTCGTGCGCATATCGTCCAGTTTATTTTCCATTGCATCCGGCAATGGCTCCTTTGGCTCCCTGGAGTCCAGCCAGGCATTAAATTCGGTGCGTATGTCTTCCAGTTTTGGCGAGTTGTGCATCACCGGCCAGGGTTTGTTCTGACTGAATGTAATTGCCGGCGCCAACAGGCAGGCAAGCAGCAGGATATGCGCAATTTTCATAGAGTGATTTTTACTAAAAATACGCATATTCCGCACTCTTGCAAAATTGTCATATCACAAAAACAGCGGGGTTATATTTTCTTAAAATAGAATGGTAATTTCAAAACTCCATGACACAGGATATATACAACGAACGGTTTGCACTTGCCGCCGACCTCGTCAATTGCACATCGCATTCCATTTTTCTAACCGGGAAAGCGGGCACCGGTAAGACGACGTTCCTGAAGCATATCCGCAAGACCTCGGCGAAAAACATGGCCGTACTCGCTCCCACAGGCGTTGCTGCAATCAATGCGGGCGGCGTAACCATGCACTCATTTTTTCTGTTGCCGTTTGAACCTTTCCTGCCTCTTTCCTCCGGGTGGGACGGCAGTTACGTGCACCAGAGCAGCGCATTCAGCAAAATACGGCTGAACAAGGCGAAGCGTGATATGATGCAGCGCCTGGAATTAATAATCATCGACGAAATCAGTATGGTGCGCTGCGATACGCTGGATGCTACAGATGCCATACTGCGCATGGTGCGCAAAAACAATTCGCCGTTCGGCGGTGTCCAGATGCTGTTTATCGGCGATATGTTTCAGTTGCCCCCCGTGATAAAAGAAGATGAGTGGGCGCTGCTGAAAGAATATTATGAGAGCCCGTACTTTTTCCATTCCAAAGTAATACAACAAAATCCGCCGCTGCATATTGAATTGACAAAAATTTACCGGCAGAAAGAACAGCAATATATTGAACTGCTCAATAATATCCGCAACAATACCATGAGCGCATTTGATTTTGAGCTGTTGCAAAGCAGGTATCAACCGGATTTCAAAACCAGGACAGGAGAATTTTACATCACCATATCCTCACATAATTACAAGGCGGATGCGATTAATGCAACTGCCTTGCAACAACTGCCGGGTAAGACTTTTGTTTACAAAGGCAAAATCGAAGGCGACTTCTACGAGAACAATTTGCCCACTGAACGGGAGCTCACCCTCAAGGAAAATGCACAGGTGATGTTTATCAAAAATGATACGGGTGATTACCGCCGGTATTACAACGGGAAATTGGCACGCATACATAAATTATCAAAGGAGAGTATTGTAGTTATCACCAATGAAGACAACGAAGAGATCGAATTGGAAATAGAAGAATGGAAAAATATCAGGTACCGATTCAATAAGGAGACAAATAAGCTGGAAGAAGAGGTGATCGGGATTTTCCGCCAGTATCCGATACGGCTGGCATGGGCAATTACCATTCACAAAAGTCAGGGGCTTACTTTTAATAAAGTGATTGTCGATGCGGGGCAATCCTTTGCGCCGGGGCAGGTATATGTGGCGCTCAGCCGCTGTACCACACTGGAGGGCATGGTATTGCTTTCACCTGTCCGCGGCAATGTGATTCATGCGGACGAGCGCATACTCGACTTTGCATCACACGCCGACACAATGCAACACCTCTACGCCATTTTAAACCGGGAGAAACATGTGTACCTGCAGGAGCAATTGTTAAAGACATTCGATTACCGGGAAATCGTTGATGCGCTGACGGAATTTGTAAATACCCTGCCGGAAAAGTCCATTCCCGGCAAAGATGCGGCCTATGCGATGGCCTTAAAAATTTTGAACGCTGCAGAGACACAGGCGCAGGTGGCCAGCAGGTTCAGTGAAAAATTGCCCGCCCTCATCGCCGCATATCTTGAATTTCAAAGTGCGGACTTTGAACTGAAAATGCGCAGTGGCGTTCATTGGTTTGCACGGTCAATTACCGGGGAGTTGGTTCAACCGCTGTTCCGGCATTGGAATGCTCTCGCACAGACCGCCAGGACAAAAACGCACCGGAAAGAGGTTGCCGAACTGCTGCAATTGCTGCAAGGTAAGGTATATACAATTCTGACTGCGAGATATGGCGAATTGACATTTGCAGATGCCGATGCGCACCTGCAATACAAACCCACCGGAAATGAAACAACCGGCGTCAAAAGTGCGAAGCCGGCCAAAGGCGATAGTAAAAAAGAAAGTTTAAGGTACTACAATGACGGATTAAGCCCGGTTGAAATATCCAAAATGCGCAAACTCGCCGTCAGCACCATTGAGGGGCATCTTTCAGATTTTGTATTGACCGGTGAAGTGGATATTTTCCGTATGCTGACCGAATCGCAGGTTGAAGAACTGATGCAGCTTCTGGAGGAGAGCGGCGATATAGCCTTAACCGATCTGCGCCGCAATGCCGGCAATGCGTTTAGCTACGGCCAGATAAAAGCAGTTATCAATTACAGGCAGCGATTAAAAACTAACTAAACTGCGCTTTCTCCAAACCCAGCCATTCCAGGGCAGTACCGTGCAACAGCCTCGCTTTCACCGCATTGCTCAGCGGAAGCGACTCAATCAATTTCCCCGGGTGGTGTTCACCTAAAGGGAAAGGGTAATCACTACCCAATGCCAATTGGTTCTCGCCGAACAGGTGTAGCAGGTATTCCAGCATTGCCGCATCGTGCACCAGCGTATCGAGGTAAAATCTCTTCAGGTAATGCATAGGGCTGACCGGGTTATCAACAGCCACCAGGTCGGGGCGCACCCGGAAACCGTGTTCAATTCTGCCTATGGTGGCGGGGAAGCTGCCTCCGCCGTGTGCGAATGCCACCTTTAAATCCGGCAATTTTTCGAACACACCGCCGAAAATCATCGAACATATCGCCAGCGATGTTTCGGCGGGCATACCTACCAGCCAGGGCAGCCAGTACTGTTGCATTTTTTCGCCGCCCATCATATCCCAGGGGTGGACAAAGATGGCCATTTGCATCTGTGCCGCCGCCTTAAAGACGGGGAACAGTTCGGGGGCATTCAGATTCCATTGGTTGACATGGCTGCCGATTTCGATTCCCGGCAGGTGCAATTCATTGCGGCAGCGCTCCATTTCGCAGATTGCCAGTTGCGGATCCTGTAAGGGCAGGGTTCCCAATCCCACAAACCGCTGCGGATTTCTCGATACTACCTCTGCGATAAAATCATTTTGGTAGCGACTCGTCTCAAGAGCGTGTTCCGCCTTTCCCCAATAGTGAAACATCACGGGGATAACGCTCAGCACCTGGACATTTACCTGCGTCGCATTGCAATCCCCGATGCGGACGGCCCCATCCCAGCAATTGCTTTGTATTTCGCGGAAAAACGCATCGCCCTGCATCATCCTCGCACAGCCGGGGCAGTGATGTTCTAAATGTATGTACCGCTTATCGAAAAATTTTTCACTCCATTTGGGTAAATGTTCGGGAATAATATGCGTATGTATATCAATTTTCAACAAATCAATCCTGCCTGTTTTTAAAGTGAAAAAAGCGTGTCAGTATATTTTCGCAATTGCTAAGGCTGTTAGATTTATTTCGGCGGCTCCATCACAAAGCCGCACTTGTCGCATGTACGCAATTGCCTGTCGCTGTAAAACTGGTTCATGATTACAGGCAATTGGGTGACGATATTTTCCAGCGGGAAAAACTCCTCGTGCAGTTTGTTGTTGCATTTCTCGCAAAACCACATACAGGCATCCAGTTCATCATCTTTGCGGTAGCGCTCAATCACTAGCCCCACCGTATTCGGCCCGCGGCGAGGTTGATGCGGGATGCGGGGCGGCAATAAGAACATTTCGCCTTCTTTTATATGAATCGTCCTGGGCTGTCCATCTTCCATTATGCCCACTTCGATATCGCCTTCCAATTGATAAAACAATTCCTCACCGTCTTCAAAATGATAATCCTTTCTGCTGTTCGGCCCTCCGACAATCATAACGATGTAGTCGTCATTTTCTAAATACACCTGCTTATTGCCTACCGGAGGTTTCAACAGGTGGCGGTTTTCATCAATCCATTTTTTCAGATTCAGAGGTGCTGCTACTGCCATAATGTTTATTTTTGATCGGTATAAATGTAAAAAATTCTGTTGCAAT
>CAZBHH010000036.1:0-18453 GCA_964492065.1 uncultured Chitinophagales bacterium
TTAATTGCCGCAGATGGCTCGCTCGATACATCCTCAGAAATGGCAAAGGAATGGACAGGTGCGAAGGAAGCTTATCAGTTCTCAGGAGCAGATGGAGTAACCACTTTGAAAGTGTTTATAGAAACGAATGAAAAATGGGCAGATATGTTTGAAGAGGGTTGGCCGGTTGCATTAAAAAAGTTGAAAGAGATATGTGAGAAATGATACATCATTAAAGTAGTTGTATGAGCAGCAATACAGAAAGAAAATTAAAAATCTGTCCTAAAGGCCACCGGTTTTACAAAAGCAGCGATTGTCCCACCTAATATGTGAAGTTGAACGCAAACCAAAAGGAGGATTCCTTTCATAGCTTGCCGCACCGGCGAGAACGGCTTTGGAAAACAAAGGAATCACCAGTCTGCAACAACTTGCCGAATACAGCGAACAGGAAATTTTGGGTTTGCATGGCATGGGTAAAACGTCAATTGCAAAATTACAAACCGCATTGAAAGAAGACGGGCTTGCATTTGCCGCAAAGCACTAAATCAACTGCACCAGGCAACACGTTCCACCTCCCATCGACACAAATATGCCCGGCATTTGTTTTCCTATAACCCGGCATCCCGGATAAGGCGATAATGCTTACATTTGAAATCAACTCTGAGGCGGTGTTACACGGATATAACCGGTTGAGAGGTCTTAGTTCCATACAAGATTTTAAAAATAAAATACAATGCTGAAATATTTTCTTACAACAATATCTTTAATGTGTGCACTCATGATATCGGCACAGGAAAAGACAGAGACGTTTTACAAGGATTATTACATGACAAAGGAGGTGGATGTCAAAAAGGCGCAGTATAAAAAGGTGACGACAAAAAATGACGCAGGCCTTATACAGGTCCTCGCATATAATCTCACAAAGGATTGCATAATTAAAGAGGAGTTGTACAAAGACAATATGCCGGTTGGCGTATGGAAGACCTATGACGACAACTGCGCACTCGACGATGTGAGGGATTTTTCAAAATTAGTGTATTCGGACAAGGCAGCCGACTCCATGTTTAATGCTGCCAACTGTCCAGACACGGCCGGCAATTTTGAGATGGCCCGGTTTGGCGACAGTGAAAATGCGATTTTTCAGTACCTGGCATCCAACATTCAATATCCGTCAGAGGCGCAAGAGGCCGGGATAAGCGGTAAGGTGTATCTTCGGTTTATCATTCAGGCAGACGGCACGACTCAAATGGTTTCCATAATCCGCTCTGCACATACGTTTCTCGATTACGAGGCATGGGATACTATCGAAAATATGCCCAAATGGCATCCTGCAAAAAAAGACGGGCTACCGGTAAAATCCTGTTACGTATTACCCGTTCATTTTTCCCTGCAGTGAAACGCCATCAATAATACATACAACGGCGACTACCGGCACTTTGCCACAGGCAAATACTGGATTATACATTGAATACATCAGCCAACACAACACCCAAACCCATTCAGGCACCTGCAAACCCCAGGAATCAAACAAAAGTCATTTGTACAATTGCAATATATTTATATATTATTGCATTGATTTTCTCAAATGAAAAAACCACTATATAGTGTGGTATGGTTAGTGTTGATTTTGGGCGGCAACCCCGAAATCGTACAGGGGGAGGTAATAGCAGGTGACACCACAACGGCGTTTCAATTCAGCGGCAATTTATATACGGGTACTTATTTCTACGGCGCCAATGGGATAGAGCCGCACCGCTCTCCTTTCAGCGCTTATATCGGCGGCGATTTCAACCTGACTTATAAAAATATCTCACTGCCGTTTTCATTTATCTTCAGCGAACAGGAGCGCTCATTCCAGCAGCCCTTCAACCAGTTCGGCATCAGCCCTTCCTATAAATGGATTACCTTGCATGCGGGATATCGCAATATCAATTGGTCAACTTATACACTCGGAGGTCATACTTTTTTAGGCGGCGGGATAGAAATTAACCCCGGGTTATTCAGGTTTGGCGCCGTGTATGGAAAGTTTACCCGTGCCACCCGCATTGACACTGTTGACAATTTTATTTCCGAGCCCGCTTTCGAGCGCAAGGGATATGCCGTGCGCATCGGCGTCGGAAGCAACACGAATTACGTGGATATTATTACGCTTTACGCCGCCGATGACCCGCATTCAATGTCGTATGACTCAACCGACTTTCAATTTACTCCGGCACAGAACCTCGTAACGGGAATCGCAACAAAACAAAAAATAGGCAAGCGGTTTTTCTTTGACATGGAAGGTGCATTGAGTATGTACACCGATGATGCCTATATGCAGGATGCGGTTTACGACCAAAGCAAGGACTTCCAAAACCTGCAGGATATTACCGGCAGGTTCATCAACATCAACAGCAGCACACAGCTACACAGCGCCCTACTCTCCACCCTGGGTTTTACGGGGGAATATTTCTCCGCAAAACTGGCGTATCGCAGAGTGGGGCCTGAATACAACAGTATGGGCACGTACTACCTGATGAACGACCTGCAACAAATCACTTTACAACCTTCCTTTGTTGCGTGGAAACGCAAAATAACGGGAAGCGGAAGCATAGGGTTACAAAATGACAACCTCAACGGCATGAAAAGCGCAACGAGCCGTCAGGTAATCGGCTCGGGAACCCTGCAAATAAATCCCCAACCGCACTATGGCGTCAGCATAGCCTATTCAAACTATTCCACCGGCCAGAAAGCGGCATTGATGGAACTCAATGACACGGTAAGAGTCGCCCTCGTTTCACAGAATTTCTCCATCGTGCCGCGATACACTTTGCGCACTGAAAAATTAGTGCATACGGCAGTGCTCGTTTACAGTTTACAAACCCTGCAGGACAAGAATCCGTTTACTACTGAACTGACATCTTATCATACCAACAACATGAACATTACTTACGCCGTAAATTACCTGCCCTGGTTTGCCGGCGCCACCCTCTCCTATAACCACAATCGGGTAAACGGCGCAATGGAGACTTCTTTCTCCGGGGTAAATATCGGCGTGAACAAATCGCTTTTGAAAAACACCTGTAATATTTCCGCCGGGATGTTGCTGAATGCCACTGCGGTGAACGGCGAAAGTTCAGGCGGCCTGCGCAATGTAACGGGAAGCATTTCCTATCAGTTGAAAAAGGATCACCGCTTTGCGCTGAATGTCACTCAAATACACTTTAATTCATCCATTGGAACCATACCCTCCTATTCGGAAGTCACGGCAAATATCTCCTATACATTTATCTTTTAAATGCGCATTATGAAATCACTAAAATATTACTTCGGCGTTTTAATATTCACCTGCATCGCATTAAGTTCCCGTGCACAATTAAATATTACGATACTCGTCAATCCGCCCTACCCGATTCACCTCGACGAGTATCTCAACTACGGCAATACGCTGATAGTCAGCATAACCAATACGGGCGCCTCTGCAAAAGACTTTTACCTGCGAGGCTCCATCGAAGGCGATAATGGCATTAGCCTGGTTTCCGATCCGACAAAAATACCCTCTGCTTACCTGAGCGTCGGAGCCGGTCAAACCAAAATGTTTTACGGCAGCGACATGGCGCCGTTTTTCAGCTTGAACTCTACCATTATCACCGGAATTGACAAACAATTACTGATACGCAATGAAGCGCTGCCCGAAGGAAATTACCAGGTGTGCCTGGAAGCGTATGACCGGACGACCAATACCCTAATCTCCACTTTTGAAGCCTGTGCGTTTTTCTTTGTAAAATACATCCAACCGCCAATCATCACTTCGCCCGCCTGTGCCTCTACGGTAACCTATACCGATCCGCAAACACTTATTTTTTCCTGGACACCGGCAATCGGTGCGCCACCGACCACACTGTACACGCTTAAGATTGCAGAGTGCATACCTCCTACCCGCCCGCCTTATGACGCTTTACATGCAGCCACTACGCCTCCTTTATTTGAAATCCAGGTGCCGGGATATGTATATGTGTATGGCCCGGGGCAACCGCCGCTCGAACCCGGAAAAGTGTATGCCTTCAGCGTTACCGCTTCCGATCCAACAGGACAGGCCGTATTTATCAATAACGGCGAAAGTGAAGTCTGCTCTTTTGAATACGGCGCACCCGCTACTTTACCCGATTCGCTGTTTGTTCAATATTACAACACGGCAAATGATTATGTTTTCCCGGGACAATTCTCCGTATCCGGGAAAATGGAATACTTTATCTTCTCGGAAAATCCCGGTAAATTTTTCCCGTTGGCCAATATGCCGCTTGAATTGCGCTATGGCGATATGCTGTTAGAAAGCGGGACCGGTAAGAAACATTACAAAATAGCGTACAACGGCATGATGGTGTCGCACTACGGCATGGTGTTGGCCAATACCGTTACCGCATCGGATGGCAGTTTCACCTTTCACTTCGACATGGAAGATTCTCTCGGTTTGTTGGAGACAAATGCTACTATGTATTTTGTAGAGGACGAAGAACTGAAATCAGCAACCGGCGACTTGTACCGGGTACTCATAGTAAAACCGTCAGATGATCACTATTGCATTCCCGATTATGGCATCACCGCAGAACAGGTGGTTGCCGACAGCATATTGCAAATTGGCAACCTGCAATCGCGGGTAAGGGATTTTTCTTTGGATTACACATTCAAGGCAAGTAAAAAGGAACAGTTGCTTACTTTCAATGTCTGGGGTTTCCCATCTTCAGAAAACGCCGTTTTCGATCCAAATACTTTGATTCTGCTCACGGAAACAATGTCGGATAATACGATGACTGACAATGCCACTGACTTCTATTCGGGCATTCAGAACATTGAAAATAATGGTATCGTTTCGGGTGGCGCCGCACTCAGCTGGCAGGATCAAAACTATATCGTTTCGGAAATGGCTGACTTTTCTTCCTGGATAGATCCCTTAGAGGAAGCAGAGTATATTGTGGATGTATATCGCATTAATAATACAGCCCATCTGCCGCCCGAAGAGGGCAATATCGGCGAACAGACTATGGGCATCGACGGCAGGCTCCATATATTTCACGGAGTAACATCACAGCAATCAATTCGCATTGACGGCCTGGTAAAAAACACCTCCCCCGCCGATGTATATATCCTTGAAGTTACACCGGTGGATACCTCCATCGGAAAATCCAAACTCACTTACCAGTTTCAATTCCCCTACGAGGCGAATTACACTGTTACTCCCCAGTGGACGACTTCCGATATCGCCAGTTTTAACAGCGGATATATCAGCCCGGTTGTACCTTTTGAAAGCATCAGCAGCACACTAACCGGCTCTACTACCATTATAAGAGGAACATTGCAATACATATTTGCCGATCCGGGTGAATATGAAAAATACCCATTGAAAAATCATACGGTGAAACTGGTAAAACAATACGGTATTGACAAAGGGTATGGCGAAATAGAATACATCCCCTACAAGGGCAGTGCAGACAAGTATATGATCGACAACCTGGGTACCATTGCCACCGCAACTACCGATGACAACGGCAATTTTGTTTTCAGTTTCTCCAACTACACTCAATTGGGATTAATTGCAGAAAATGCGGAATTCACTGTCCTCGATCGCGATTATTACGACCAGTATTTCAATGATAATAACCAGGACTACGGCAAAGATGAAGGGGCATACCCACCGCATCAGTATTCCGGCGCATTGTATTGCTTTGTCAGGGTAATGACCGAAAGTGAATATTACACAAACCAGGACAGAGTGATTGATTTACATGTCGGAGAGGCAAAACAACTCGAACAACCCATCATTTGTAAAGTGCGCTCCTACTCGCTCACCGCAACTCTAACCGGTACGGGTGAAGACGGAGAATACAACCCCGACAAACTGCGAGGTATGGTAGTCAATTTGTGGAGAATAGAACGGCCGAAAGATGTACCGCCCAATGAAGGAACATTTACAAGTCCCTATAGATTTTTTCAATATACCATTGTCGGGCAGGATACCACCGATGCAAATGGCGTGGTTACATTTAAACGTCTGGTAAAAAACTTTGGCAACAACGACACGTATTTTATCTCTGCCTATTCCTCTGGCGATCCATCGGTAAATCCCATGCTGCACAATTACTCATTATGGATTGAAGATTTTCACTGGAACAATACGCCCTATGGCTCCAATAAACCCGTTTCACCTTCCGAAGCATATACTCCCGACCGGGCAATATGGAGTAAAGATTACATATATGCAAATGTGATGGCGGATTATGAGGCACAGCCGCTCCAACCAAAACTAACCGGTTCGGTGCATCGCAGTGATGATGTGACGACGCCGGTTAAAGATGCCGCCGTTTCGCTTTCCATTACCGAGCCCTATCCCTTACACGTCGTTTCGAAGGTGTCTTCCGATGATAACGGATGGTATAGAATCAGTAATTACCCGGTGATGTATGCCGGCAGTTCCCTGCTGCCGGGCGATCTCATTTTATCCGCTAATAAACCGGGCTATAATATTTACCTGGCTCCCGACCTGATGCCCAAATTGAAAATGGGCCAACAGGGAATGTTTAATTTCAATATGACGCCCGGCGCCGAATTAAAAGGGCGTATCGTTGATGAAGCGGGCAACCCGGTCCAGGCAATGGTTACCATCGGCGATGGCGCTGATTTACTAACCGGCGCAAACGGCGAGTTCCAGGGCGCTGCATTGTCGTATCAAAACCAGGCGATTTTTGTGGACCCGCTCGACGATGCATACCAGCCGGCGAGCGTTACCAAATACGTGAACACATGGGGAATCTACAATGCCGGGGATATCGAAGTAGTTAAAATTCAACATCACATGCAATTTACTGTCTTCGAAAAAGGGACAACTAAACCTGTTGCAAATGCCGATGTGGAAATTTACGGCACCGGTATATCCGGGAAAACGGATAACAACGGCACAATTGCATTTGCATTCGAAAACACATCCGTAGAATTTCAAATTAACGTATCCGGACCTGGTGGTGAAGAATGGTTTAATCAAACTGTATATGTCGAAAACACGGTTTCCGTATCGTATGATTATTACACCCTATACCTGGAACCTGCCACCCAGGTGCAAGGCCATGTATATGCCAACGGACTTCCGCTGAAGGATGCAAAAGTCTTCCTGGATATGGCAGGTTACAATACCCATGCATTTACGGATGCAAACGGACTGTATGTACTGCACAATGTTCCCAGGCGGGAAGCGCTCATGCTGAAAGCCGTTAAATCGGTTTCGGACAAAGTGGGCGATAGTATTACCATAAATACGACGCTGGTGAATAACCAGGTAGATTTCCATTTAACGGTTTTTTCCGAAATTGATATTTCCACCTTATGGGGCTTCCCGATTGAAGTGGAACACCTGAACATAAAAAACGGCAGAGTGCAAATCACCGGCTCATTTGTCAACCTGCCCGCCAACGGGCATTTTGCACTGTCCGCCAATACGGACAAGTTGCACTTCGACAATATCCCTATTAAAGCGGGGAGTATTAAAAATGCGAACAATATCGGCTATGCCGTACCCGACGGCATTGACAAGATTACGTTTACCAACCACCTGACCGCTGAACTGAAACTCTTTGACACCTACCTGGTAGATGTCGGGACCGGAAGCGATCCGGTGGCAATCGCACATGCCGGCGGCGATTTTGGCGCATTAAAAGGCATAGCAGTTTGCAAAGCATTAAATTTTGCGGAATCCACCCTGCATCTTGAAAATGCAGAAGGTATCTACCTAAACGCACCGGGCGAAACCGACAATGCGAAGAAAATGCAATTGACGCTTTTGACTACCACGGGTAATAATCCCTATCCCGTAACCGCATATCCTGTAAGTGATAATTCTGGCAGTGACAATGCGTATCAATTGTTTGGAGCAACCCTGACGGCATCGCCCGCCACTTCATCCGTTACAGCCGAAAAAGTCAGTCTCGACAGCTACATACATACCGCCATCAGCAGCATCTCACCACAGGATATCAATGTCCACCTGGGCGCAATACAGTTGCCGCCCGGAAATAGCGGAACTATGCCGGCCGTGGATGGCACTAAGCAAATTGTACTGAAAATGAACAAATGGGAATTAACATCATCCGACTGGACATTTGATGCGCTCGGGTTAGTACTGCATACCGGCCACCTGAATGCCGAAGGCCTGATAGTGCCCTTTAATGCGCCGATATACGTGAAGTATTCTGTGTTACAATTCGCCACAATGGGTACCTTCGACCTCGCAAACATCCAATTGCCCGGTAATGTACAACTCACCATTACCGGGAACAACCAGTTTGGCTATGACGGACAGAACTGGCAATTATCTTTTACATCAGCCGGCCTGAATGCAGCCGGTTATATTACGGGTTTGGCGGGTATGAATCCGGGTACTCAATTTACTTTTGACCAGATCTGGCTGAAGAATAACGGAGATAAACTATACCAAATGCGAAGTACTGCAACCGACGTTTTCGGTTTTGCCGAATTCACCACAAATCCCGGCCCGCTCGGGGTTACATCTTCCAGTATCACTTTCAACGGCGGACTCGACTTACATATTCCACTGCTGGATGTACAGCAGACATCTTTGACCTATACGCTCAGCGGAAATACCCTTACCGGACCTTCGGTGAACCAGTTCAACTTTACAATTAATACCAATGGCGTAATCGCTCAATTCCAGCAACCGGATAAGCAATTCACCGGAGGCGCATTCACCTGTACGGGTACTGTGTCGGAGTCCGGCGTTTTCTCGCACAATGTCAATCTGGTAAAAAATGCTGCATCCTGCTCCATCACCGTTCTGCCCGGCCAGGAATTTTCCATCAGTCCCACAAAGGGGTCTAAACTCAAAGATATCACCGGCAGTATGACGGCTGTAAGCGATATCAGTTGGAACAACTATACATTTACCGGTACAGTCTGGGGTTTACCCGGCGCTTCGGGTACTTTCACCTGCGAAGTATTTGCCGACATAGTCGTCAACAGCGGTGAAATTTCCATCTCAAACATAAATACACCTTTCGGCGACTTCTCGCTGGTATATAACGTGGACGCAAAAGAGTTGACCGGAACTTTGAATTACCCGGGACAAATCAGCGCAGGCCTCGTATCCATCGGGCCGATCAGCGCCCAGATAAAAATCGGAAGCAAAGGCTGGTATTTCGCATCCGTGAGCGATGTCAATCCATTGAATGTACCCATCAATATGACAGCGGCAATGGTAATTGGCGATTACCCGATAAAGAGTGAAACATTTATTACCGATATGTTTGCCCAACACAGCGTACTCGGCGCTTTGCCACAGGGATTTGCCGAGGCTATCAGTGGTTTTTATGTAAACGGATCCATAGCCCCACTGCAATCGCTGCCGGGTATTTCCTTTGATTTTTTTATTGCCAGCGGCAATTTATCTATCCAGTACATGAGCGATTTCAGTTTCGGAATAAACTTCAATACATCCAACATTTACTATTTAGGCCAGGGAGCGAAATTTAATTTTAAAGCGGGAGCAGGTGTTAGCGCCGTTATCGGATGTGTGCATGGCGGATTCAGCACCGAATACCTGATGTATTACACCGGCGAATACAATACCGCTTCCGACGCATTTACCCTGAAAGGCGATGCCAAGTTCGAAATCGGCGCTTCCATTGGCGTAGGATTCGGATGTTGTGAATCGGATTGCAGCGCCTGTTTTGATACTCCTTTCGGAGACTCGTGCAATAATGAAAGTATTTCTGGAAAAGCAATTTTCTCCATTCACGCCGAGATGAACAGCAACGGCGATATTACGGCGGATTGCGATATTGAAACAATAGAATTATAAGTTATGAACCGGAATCTATCACTGCTGCTTGTCATTGCATTTGCCTGCCGGTTGCAAGCGCAAATAACCAATGCTCCACTGGCGCATGCGGGGAATAATGGCATTTTTATCAACCTGGCGTATGACTATCCGCCTGCGATGGAAAGCCCTGCAAATGGCTTCTTAATAGAGCGCAAACCTTCGGGTAGCGAAGAATGGGAAATGCTGATACGTTTTACGGTGCCCGATACACGGGAAGAGTTTCTGGCAAACCTCACCAAAGCCAATACCGTTATTCCCGATTACCTCGAAAAGAATCTTGTGCCTTACGACGCCATTTGGGATGCTATAGAAAAAAACGGATCGCTGGATTCGGTTCCACTGTGGCGCAATGCGCTGTTAATCCGCCTGGCTTTGGGCATGTGTGCCTTCGACGGCACCGCACCCGCTAACACGGCCATGATATACCGGATAAGTAAAATAGCCAATACAGGCAATGTGGCTGTTTATGCGGTAACCGCCCCCGTATCTTTTCCAGGCGTCTTAGATTTCCCTGCGCCGGAATGGCATTCCACCATTCAAAATGCAGTCAATATACAGATGTATTTCACAAGCCCGGATAAACAATTACCACCCGATTACCGGGTGATGCGCAGCGAAAATTTCGACGGGCCTTATTTTGCCATCCATTGCAGTAAATTCACTCAGCAAAACGACACTGTAAGCACATTTGCATTTTCTGATAACGCAGTGTCGGCAAATCATCTGTATTACTACAAAGTGGCAGCTATGGATGCTTATGGCGCACTAGCGGCATTTTCAAAACCCGTTGCCGCTGCGGCGTTTGATTCCAAACAAATATCGCTGCCATACAATTTGCATGTGGAGAAAGTAGATGGCGCCAGCGGTTTGCGCATCAGTTGGGATATTCGGAATATCCAAAACATAACCGGCTACGAAATCTACAGGTCGAATTCGGATAAAGGGCCTTTTACCCGCATAGGATTTGCCTCTGCCATGGATACCTCGTTTTTCGATTCCTATGCCGAGCCGCTTATCACCTATTACTATTATTTGCAAACAATCGACAGGCTGGGTAATCAACTGTCGCCGTCACCGCATATCCCCGGCATTTACAGGTCGGGGAATAAGCCGTCGCCGCCACAACTGACAGCTACCGGCGTTGAAAACGGCGTAGAGATAGTATTGCGGCTGCATATGGAACACATCCGCGGTTTCCGGCTGTATCGCAGTACAGTTGATGATTCCACACTAATACTTATCAGCGAGTTGATCCCCTACGACACAAGCGGTGAAACACATTTCACCGACACCGGTCCGCAACTGAACGGCTATACATTTTATAATTACGTCGCCCGCTCCGAAAGCGGCAGCTATGTATTGAGCGACATGTCTGAACCTGCAGTTGCAAGGCCATTAATACAAACGTTTCCGGGTACTCCTCTGAACCTTAATGTGAGTGTGTACGACGCATTCAATGTAGTCAGTTGGTCGCATGCTGACGAAAGGTATATCGCTTCAAATGACGTGTTCAGGGCGGAATCCGGCAGCGATGATTTTTCGAAAATCGGAACTGTGAAAAACAACCGCTTTGTGGATACGACCGCCATTGCGAGCAAAGCATATACCTACCGCATTATAACCTACGACGTGTTTGGCGGCGCATCGCAACCAGCATCTTTTACGACAGAAGCACAATCCGGAATGCATGCGTATCCCCCGCCGGCTCTAATTGCCTATACTGCCGGCGGCAAAGTAATACTCGAATGGAATACGGCACAACCGCAATCGGATTTCGATATCCGCATTTACAGGCGCTCGGGTAATAACTCGCCCAAACTTATGGCCACAGTCAGGGCGTCATCAGGCCGTTGGGAAGAAATTCCACCGGATGCCGGCACACTCTACTTTTATTCAATTGCAACTGTAATTGAAGGCAGTGAAGGGAAAAAATCGGAGGAAATAGGCTTGAAAATGAAATGACTCTTTATTTTACCGAAAATATTTTTTCATCTCGTAACAGCCGTTAAATAGTAAAAAATAACAATCTCCTACTTAAAATAAACATTTAAGAATACTTGCTTCTTTAAAATAAATTATCTAAACTTGTTCACAAGAAGAACTCTATGTCATTTAATATTGTAAATACCCCCCCCCGCAATCCCATTGCAACGAACTGAATTTTCACTCCTATTGTAAATCTCTGCACCCGCCCTGAGACTGTACATATAGACATATACAGTTTAATAAGTATTTATAATTTTTAAATTCAATAATATGAAAAATATTTTTTTATGATTTGAATGATCTCTGTATTGAGTAGCTGTGAAAAGGCGTTTACTGCAATTATCTCAGATGATTGACCCACTGAATAAACGCAGGCGACGAGGCCGTGGCCCGGATAAATTTTTTAATCACGAACCTGAGAATAAACCAAATTAAATGCTTATTAATGGCTAAAAAAGTGTCGGAAAAAGGAATTCTCAAGATGCTTATCTGCTTTTAAATTAGTTAATTATTTTATACAATCGATATAACTATATTAAAAAGATTTCTTAAATTTCTGAAATAATCAGCAAAACATGAAAAGATTTATCCTTCTTTGTGCACTTTTATTCACCGGCCTGTCTATCTACAGCCAAACAAATGAATTTGCTCCGGTTGGGGCGAAATGGTGGTATGATTTTGACGGTGGATTACCATTTGAGACTCCCTCAGGTTACTATTCTATAGAGTGTGTTAAGGATACAGTATATAATGATATTGCCTGTAAGTATTTAAAGAGTTACTCCGTTATTGATGGAGCTACTATAGATAATGAGGACTTCTTCTTATATCAAAATGAGGACACAATATTCTACCTGATAGATACTTTGTTAGGCGATAAAAATGATACAGCATTCAAAGTGTTATATATTTTCAACGCTGAAATTGAGGCTACCTGGCCAGTTGGTTATGGTGATTATACAGGTGTAAGTATGGCAACGCCCTGCATGGATGATGAAGCTAATTATTTGGTTGTAGATGCTTATAGTTTTGAAACTATTAACGGAGTTGAATTAAAAAAGATATCCTACCATACTGATTTTTCTGAATCAGACTCATATTGGGTAATGGAAGGAAATGCTTATGAAATATTTGGTAGTACTTCGTATTTATTACCATTACCACTGCTCTGCCTTACTGAAGATTATTACCCTAGCAAACTACGGTGTTATGAAGATAAAAATATTGGCTTGGTAAAATTAACAGAAGAAGATTATTGTGAAGTGATAACTAGTGTTACAGATGAAAGTATGGATTTCAAAGTTTATCCATATAATAATGGCGTTCAGATAAAAACGGCTTATCAGGAGTATTTAACCTATATTTATAATCTTCAAGGACAACTTATCTACTCGAATAATCATGCAAATTCTACATTTATTAACCTGGATGGATTTAGCGCCGGACTCTATATCATTTATATCAATTTTCAATCACATTCATCAACCTTTAAGTTTGAATTGCTATGAAAATTAAGATTTTCCATGTGTTGATATACATCACCATCTTCGGAATAGCTCAAAGTCAAAATGTTGAATGTTTCACTGATTATTCAGGAACAAGTTCTCTTCTGTCGGGTTCTTGTGACGAAACAATTAATTATAGCACATCGGAGGAATATCCGCAACACTTTCCAATTTATTATATCAGAGTCAATATTCACTTTATGTTAAAAGAGGTACCAACTAATCCTTTAAATTTTACCGAAACAAATGATGGAAATTACCCTACACCAAGTACAGCAATAAATGGTTATAGTTATGCCCTTGAATTGATTGAGGAGGCTAATCTTATTTTATCAATGAATCAGGAAATGAATTTACCATGTCCTAATAGCACTCCTAATGTTAATAGTAGATATCGTTATATTATTGCTGGTGATGCAAATCCAGATATCCCCGGTGCTGATGGGGTATACTTTCACAGGGATGACGATTTTTATTGGTTTGATTATAATGATCCTTCTTTATATGGAACTAACAATTCTGCGGATGTCCTACTCCCAGAATCTCCTTTAGGGTTTGGAATAAATATCAGTTCTGAGATAAATATTTTCTTTCAGGAAAGAGATGTACCGGACGCGGACAAACACGTAACCGGTTTTGCAGACTTTCCTCCAATGTATTCTTCAACTAGTCAAAACAAACCATTTGTAATTCTTGGAAATGCTTGGTACAAATATAAAATAAGTGGTTCTATTATAGACTATTCAAAAATATTAAACCACGAAATAGGACATGTTCTGTCTCTAACACATACGTGGTCTGGTGATGCTTGTTCTGATACCCCAAATAACAACAATTGTTGGTCTTTGGATTTATCTGATCCAAACTGTGATGAAGATTGTGAAATATCAAACAATATTATGGATTATAATGTAGAAAATTCAGCTTTGACTCCTTGTCAAATTGGAAGAGCGCAATATTGGCTTATGAATGAGCCCGTTTTCAATTATTTATTAGATGATTACTGTAACCAAGTAGACGTGGATGTAATAGTTAATGCACCCGGTCAGAGTATTATATGGGAGAACAAGCGTTTGATGAAAGGCAATGTTATAATTAAAACAGGTACAACTTTAACAGTAAAATGTGTTCTCGGCATGCCTGATGATGCAAAAATTGTAGTAGAAAGAGGGGCTCGTTTGGTAATCGATGGAGGAATAGTGACGTCAAATTGCGGAGAGCTTTGGCAGGGCATTGAAGTGTACGGTGCCGGAAATTACGTTCCCCATCCAACCCGCAATGAAATTATTCTCGGCACGCACCCCATGACCTCCTGGTCGCATGGCGTTGTGTACATTAAAAACGGATGCACCATTGAATATGCCCGCAATGGCATTACCACGAGCAAATATGATGAATACTATAACACCGCATACTACGGTGGCGTTATTCTGGCCACCGATGCAAACTTTATCAATAACAGGCGCAGTGTTGAGTTTATGCAGTATAATTACAATAATATGCTCGGCGCTGATGATAATGTGAGTGAATTTAAAGATTGCTTATTCGAGGTCAATGATGATTATCCATGTACCGAAACTTTTTACAGCCACATCAGCATGTGGAATGTGCATGGTGTAGATTTTTTGGGAAATACGTATAAAGATTTACGTAAAGTTTGCACCAATAGCGATACAAAAGCTATCAGGTATTTATTTGATCAGGATACATTCAAACGGGGAGACGAAACAAATTGAAAAAATAGTCAAGGAATAATGTATGAACGTAAAAATAATAGGAAGGCACTTTGTCGCTAACCTGCTGATATTTTATTGTTTAATTGTAAACGGACAGGTTACTTTCAATAAAACATATAACTTTAGTAATGGCGATGAAGGCTCGCTATCTGTGGTGGTGGTTGAGGATGGCTACATTCTGATTGGCAACGGTTGGGGATATGAGGTGGGTGGCTATTTCGATACAAAACTTAAATATTGTAAAATTGACTTTGAAGGCAACACGCTCTGGAAGAAATTTATCGGAGCGGATTCTGAATCCTATTATGATTACTACTTTTCAACAATCAGGGCAATGGATAATAAACTGATATTATCCGGCTATCATATTTATTATAATGAAGACGAGGAAGAAATCAACCGCCATGTGTTTTTGCTCAAATTCGACCCGGCCACAGGGGATACTATTTTTTATAAAGAATATCCGAATGACCACCAGACAGGATTGCAAGTGCGGGAATTCAGCAACGGCGATTTGCTCATTAGCGTTTATGACAGCAACGACCCCGTTGCAGGTTATTTTATTAAAACAGATGCTGACGGAAATTTCATTTGGGAAAAGGGGTATGGTGAAGACGCTCAAGGAAATACCACCGATTTTAAAATTAATGACGATGACACCTATTATGTTTTGAATAGATATAATTTTTGTGCGCCGCCAGGCTATTTTTTAAAACAATATGATTCAAGCGGAGTTGAAATCTGGAGTTCTTCTTTCGACGAAGAATGTGCCGGACATGCAATACTTTCTATAATGGGAGGATTTGTAGGAAGCGGAGTTAATTATCCGGATGCTCCCTTTAATGCATATACTTACAGGGCAAATGCGGCCGGAGAAATTTTATGGAAGTATGCAACTACTTGGGATTATGATACTATAAGCGACAACGAGCTTTATACGAATGATTTCGAAGAGCTGCCAAACGGAGATTTGCTCATTGCAGGTTATTATGCGAACTACGATGGGGATTACAGAGGATTTGTGAGCAAAGTAAATATTGAAGGTGAACCCTATTGGGAACGTGTTTATTCCTCGCAGCTATTGTATCCCGAACTGGATAACAGGCTGCACGATATTGCTATCTGTAATGACGGAGGCATCATTATATCCGGCGCAGCTTACAGCAACGATTTATCTGAAGATCAAAACTTCTGGGCACTAAAGCTCGACAGCATGGGCTGCCTTACACCCGGCTGTGATACGCTTGATATTGCAATTATGGAGCTGCCTTTTGATGAGGATATTGTAATCTATCCAAATCCGGCAAAGGATTTATTCATTATTCAGAGCGGCAGCAATTTCACCAATGATGTGCTTGTTCGGGTACTGAATATTTCTGGTCAACTGGTTGATGAGCAAATTATTCCTAAGGGCGCCAATTCACTCACCATGCATACAAATAATCTGGAAGACGGGATGTATATTATTAAAATAACCGATATCCAGTCTCGTTCATTCGTTCAGAAGCTGATAGTGAGCAGATAAGTAATATATCGAAGACTAACAATCACAATGCTATCCCACAAGCCAGCGCTTCAAAAAATTAACCGGCATTAACAGCAGTTAAATAGTATAAAATAACAATCTCTAACAAAAAATAAATTTTTAAGAATACTTGCTTCTTTAAAATAAATTATCTAAACTTGTTCACAAGAAGAACTCTATGTCATTTAATATTGTAAATACCCCCCCCCGCAATCCCATTGCAACGAACTGAATTTTCACTCCTATTGTAAATCTCTGCACCCGCCCTGAGACTGTACATATAGACATATACAGTTTAATAAGTATTTATAATTTTTAAATTCAATAATATGAAAAATATTTTTTTATGATTTGAATGATCTCTGTATTGAGTAGCTGTGAAAAGGCGTTTACTGCAATTATCTCAGATGATTGACCCACTGAATAAACGCAGGCGACGAGGCCGTGGCCCGGATAAATTTTTTAATCACGAACCTGAGAATAAACCAAATTAAATGCTTATTAATGGCTAAAAAAGTGTCGGAAAAAGGAATTCTCAAGATGATTATCTGCTTTTAAATTAGTTAATTATTTTTAAACAATCGATATAACTATATCAAAAAGATTTCTTAAATTTCTGTAATAATCAGCAAAACATGAAAAGATTTATCCTTCTTTGTGCATTTTTATCCACCGGCCTGTCTATCTACGGCCAAACAAATGAATTTGCTCCGGTTGGGGCAAAATGGTGGTATGGAATTCAGGATGAAATTACCGGACAGATTTCTTACAGATTATATGAAGCAGAGAAGGACACTATTATTGACGGAATTCAGGCGATCAAAATTTCACTGACAAATGTTGAGCCTGATGGCAGTTCAGTTCTAATAGCTAGTGAGTATTTCGCTCATGATACTTCCAAATTATCTATTTATAGAAATGAGACATTTATTGACATCATTAATTACAATGTAGAAATAGGGGATACGGTAATTGTATTTGATGAAACCTTCAATGGCTTTTTCGACTTTTCAATATACACTTATGAATACTTCGCTTATGTCATTAATTCAATCACTTTAGAAAATTATAATTCACACTTGATTAAAACATTTTACATAGATAACATGACCGAATCTGACTATTCATTTGAAAACATGTTTTCTCCAACTCCCATATTCCTTCAGAACATTGGATCCATTGAAGATTTTTGTTTTATTGGCATACCGAATGATATCAGTACTACAGGAATACCCTTGGGATTAATTTGTTATGAAACCGATAGCATCAATATTTCTTTTAATAATCAGAGTTGCGATTCCATTTTAAATGACATTTCAATTGTTGGTAATCCAACGGTTAGCTTTAACGTTTCCTACTCTGATAGACTTATTAATATTAACACCAATGATAATAAACATTATACTATAGCAATAGCTAACATAAATCAACAGATAATTTTATGGGGGGATTTCTATCGCTCTTTTTCAGTCAATCCTTCTCTGTATCCAGATGGCACTTACATCTTAATGATATTAAATGACGACAACAATCTAGTCTTTTCGGAAAAAATTATGTTGTAACTTAAAACAATACACCTATGAAAACCTTGCTTTTAATTTCATGCTTTTTTTTCCTAATTCAACTACCTGCGCAAACTGATTCAATTTTACAGAATAAATTGGTAATGACATTTAAAGATGATATTACTTTCGATATTAATCAAATAACACATGACTCTATAAATAATGTTGTTATAACTGGATTTTCTGCTTTGGATGTCGAGTTTCAAAGTAACCCGCCGACCAACCACGTCTTGTAAAAATAAAAAGCGTCATTTCACTTTGCAAGATGAGAGAAAAGATAGATTTCACCATGCAC
>CAZBHH010000037.1:0-8441 GCA_964492065.1 uncultured Chitinophagales bacterium
CATCATGCCATAAAGACCCCGGCCCGTTTACAGTAAGCGGCGTAGTTTTAGACCACACCACAAACCAGCCCGTAGATGGTGCAACGGTTTACCTGCTGGCACACGAAAAAGATGGCGGCATATGGGGCGGCTCTCCATCTTTTTTTATTGATACCACAATGGCAGATGCTAACGGTAAATTTTCATTCGCACCCGAAAAAAATGATGACTGGGGCTATAGCTGCATGGCTGAAAAAGACCTTTATTTTTTAGGGCAGGAATATACCGCCGATGGCTATTATACTCTTACTGTAACCGCTTATTTATATCCGAAGGCATGGCTAAATGTGCATGTGAAAACTGTTAATGACTATGATCCTTGGGACTTTATCACTTTAGCAAATTCGAATGATAATTTTTATGGAAATTCCATAGATACCAATATTATATTACTGGTAAATGGTAATTATCTAATTCCAATTACATGGTTTTTTAACGATGATGGAGAAAGTTTAGGGAGTGAAAGCATGAATGTAATTTGCCCAGCCTTCGATACTACTTTTTATGAAATTTTATATTAACTTTTAAAATAAACCAGTCATGAAAGCCCTTACATTTCTTTTTCTATTTGCTTTTTCAACAATTGCTTATTCACAAAATAGCAACTTTAATTTTCGAGACAGCGTTGATGCTGCATTCACAACCTTAAACCAGGATAGCATTACCACAGGAATCTTGCTGGATAAATGCCTGCCTCAGTTTGATATCACTCAATACGGAGCAATTAATGATACTCTTACGGATTTTAAAGCATGGCGTGGCATTTACCGCAGCATGTGTCTCGGTGCTTTTAACCGCAATGGTTTTATAACTGATGACAGCATTAATAAAATATTACAGGCATCTCGTGAAGCGGATGTAATTCCCATATTTATTTTGAATTATGAATACAACAGCTTCAAACCTTATGCTGTGGATAGCAATCCTGCTGTTATTTACACTTTTATGTTAAATACATCTTCTTTTCTTTAATTCATGCATAGGCTCATCATCATCTTATTTGTTTCCACTTTACTTTTGGACACCTCCTGCCATAAAGACCCCGGCCCGTTTACAGTAAGCGGCGTAGTTTTAGACCATACCACTAACCAGCCGGTAGCTGATGCAAGGGTTTATCTGCTCGCCCATGAAAAGGACGGCGGCATATGGGGCGGCTCTCCATCTTTTTTTATTGATACAACTATTGCCGACGCAAGCGGCAAATTCTCATTCTCTCCCGAAAAAAATGATGACTGGGGCTATAGCTGCATGGCTGAAAAAGACCTCTATTTTTTGGGTGATGAATATACTGCTGATGGAAGTTATGCACTTACTGTTAATGTGTATATATACCCTAAGGCATGGTTGAGGATTCATTTCAAAAATATTTTACCTTCTGACCCAGCAGACCAATTTGCCATAAATGGCTCTGTTACCGATTATTTTCTAGGCGATGATATAGATACATTAATTATATACAGCGTGATTGGAAATGGTGATAAAATTCTTCATTATGGTCTTTATACAGATATTGAAAACATAGATGCCACAATTTATTGCCCTGCCTTCGACACAACCTATTTTGAAATTCTTTATTAACTCTTAAATAATTTAATCATGAAAACCCCTTTTGCTATCCTATTTCTGGCAATATCCATTACAATCCATGCCCAAAATGCTAACTACTCTATCCGAGACAGCATTGATGCTGTTTTTACAACCTTAAACCAAGACAATATTGCAACAGGCATATTGCTGGATAAATGCATTCCGCAATTTGATATTAGCAAATATTCTTCAATTAATGATACCATTACACATTTCAGCCTATGGCGGGGCATTTACCGAAGCATGTATCTCGGTGCTTTTAACCGCAATGGTTTTATAACTGATGACAGCATTAATAAAATATTACAGGCATCTCGTGAAGCGGATGTAATTCCCATATTTATTTTGAATTACAATTACAATAGCTTTAAACCTTATGCTGTTGACAGCAATCCTGCTGCTATTTACACTTTTACGTTAAATAAATCTTCTTATCTTTAATGTATGCAACGCCTCACTATCATCTTATTTATTACCGCCATTCTAATCGCTGCATCATGCCATAAAGACCCCGGCCCGTTTACAGTAAGCGGCGTAGTTTTAGACCATACCACTAACCAGCCGGTAGCTGATGCAAGGGTTTATCTGCTCGCCCATGAAAAGGACGGCGGCTTCTGGGGCGGTTCACCTTCTTTTTTTATTGATACCACAATTGCAGATGATAATGGGAAATTTTCATTCGCACCCGAAAAAAATGACGACTGGGGCTATAGCTGCATGGCTGAAAAAGAACTCTATTTTTTAGGGGATGAATATACCGCCGATGGAGATTATGCACTGACTGTAACCGCTTATTTATATCCGAAGGCGTGGCTGAGTGTACATATTAAAAATATAATGCCATTTAACGAATCGGATAAAATTGCAATTAATGGTGCATTTACAATATCATTTGTTGGAATCGAAGTGGATACAAATATTTTATTTATATTACAAGGGAATTTTGAAAATTATATATATTGGAGCGTGACTAAAAATTTAATAACCACAACCTTTGGAGATACGATCTTTTCTCCTTCTTTCGATTCATTATTTTACGAAATTCTTTACTAAACTTTAGAAGCCAATTGCCATGAAGACCTGTTTTACTTACTTAATATTTATTGCAATTGTTGAAAGCAACGCACAAAATGCAACATCATCAATCAGAGACAGCATAGATGCCGTATTCTCAACTCTTAATAATGATAGTATTAATACAGGTATTTTACTGAATAAATGCATGCCATTATTTGATATTGAAAAATACAATTCAATTAATGACACACTTACTAATTTTAATGTATGGCGAGGTTTATATCGCAGCATGTATCTCGGCTCATTTAACCGGAGTGTTTTTATCTCTGATGACAGCATTAACCATATTTTACAATCCAGCCGTGAAGTGGATGTAATTCCCATATTTATTTTGAATTACAATTACAACAGCTTCAAACCGTGTGCTGTGGATAGCAATCCTGCTGCTATTTACACTTTTACGTTAAATAAATCTTCTTATCTTTAATGTATGCAACGCCTCACTATCATCTTATTTATTACCGCCATTCTAATCGCTGCATCATGCCATAAAGACCCCGGCCCGTTTACAGTAAGCGGCGTAGTTTTAGACCACACCACAAACCAGCCCGTAGATGGTGCAACGGTTTACCTGCTGGCACACGAAAAAGATGGCGGCATATGGGGCGGCTCTCCATCTTTTTTTATTGATACCACAATGGCAGATGCTAACGGTAAATTTTCATTCGCACCCGAAAAAAATGATGACTGGGGCTATAGCTGCATGGCTGAAAAAGACCTTTATTTTTTAGGGCAGGAATATACCGCCGATGGCTATTATACTCTTACTGTAACCGCTTATTTATATCCGAAGGCATGGCTAAATGTGCATGTGAAAGCAGTTAATGACTATGAGTTTTCAGATTTTATTGGTATAAATTCATTACAAACTGATCCATTTTATGGGGGAACTGTAGATACTACGGAAATAATTTCTGTAACAGGTAATTCCACATTTCAAATGACTTGGTTTTTATTTGAGGCCGGAGTGGAGACATATAGCCAAACGGATTATATCTATTGCCCTGCATTTGATACAACACTTCATGAAATTTTTTATTAACATTCATTTTTAAAATTTAACCACATGAGAACCTGCTTTATCATTATTTTCATTGCTTTCACAAGCTTGGTTTATGGACAGAACCCTGCAATACCCCTTAGAGACAGCATTGACGCTGCATTCACAACCTTAAATCAGGATAGCATTACCACAGGAATTTTGCTCGACAGATGCCTGCCTCAGTTTGATATCACTCAATACGGAGCAATTAATGATACTCTTACGGATTTTAAAGCATGGCGTGGCATTTACCGCAGCATGTGTCTCGGTGCTTTTAACCGCAATGGTTTTATAACTGATGACAGCATTAATAAAATATTACAGTTAAATCGTGAGGCCGATGTAATTCCTGTATTTATTTTAAATTACAATTACAATAGCTTTAAACTTTATGCCGTTGACAGCAACCTTATTTATTTTTCCAATAAAAGGTTTTATGACAGCTCTCCGCAACCGGAGAGTCCTTATTTTACAAATAAAGTTTTTAATGCCTGCGGCGCTTTTAAAGTAAGCTATGCCGCCAATGCAAAATTTGTATTCAGCAGCGATTATTATTTTTCAAATGATGCTGCACAAATTGATTCCCTGCAATGCGATTTTAATGACGGCGCCGGATTAAGAACAATTAATTTTGGCGATACAGTAACTATAAACTATGGCGACCTGTTAACGCATACCATAACCGTAAAAATATTTTCCGGTGGCATAGTAAAAGGTGAATCTTCATTTTTATTTAAAATGTCGGATATATGCCCTGATGATTATCCACACGATATTATCGGGAATATTGCCGGTGAAATAGCTTACCCGCCCGGCGACCTGAGCGATGAAGCAAAAGTGAGCGCTAAATATACCATTACGTATGGCTATGAAAGCGATGGTATAACAAAGCATACATCATTACAAAATCCTGTTCTCTTTGTTTCAGGATTTGACCCCGGTTACCAGAATTATAAAACCACCGCAGATGATTGCAAATACGGTCGTATGGGTTGGATAGATATTATATCAGGATTAAACTATAACCTTGAGGAAGGAACCATTGAAAACTGGGACCCCGAGTTTACCTATGCACCTGATTTTTTCGATCAGTTGTTTCTTGATGGCTACGATGTAATATTTCTTGACTTTAAAGACGGCACAGACTATATGCAACGCAATGCTTACACTCTTGTTCACATGATTGAATGGATAAACGAACATAAAGCGCCTGATGCTGATGAAACAGTTATTATTGGAGCGAGTATGGGTGGCCAACTTGTCCGGTATGCACTAACTTACATGGAATCGAATAATGTATCACATTGCAGCCGGTTATTTATTGCATTTGATTCGCCTGCAAAAGGTGCCAATGTTCCGCTTGGTCTACAGTCCTTTGCATGGTTTGTTCATTATATATCACCCGAAGGTTCTGACGGGTCTAAAGATTCGGAGTTTCAATTGGAAAGCCTTCGTGCCCCTGCTGCAAGGCAATTGCTCATCCCGCATTTTGAAGGTGAATACCCTTCCGGTATTCACTCATACAGAACCGATTTTTACAATGAGCTTTTTGCAATGGATGTTGATGGTTATCCTGATAACATTAGAAAGGTTGCAGTAGCAAACGGAAACAAAACCGCCCAACCACAGGCAGGATTATCTGATGGACAAAAATTTCTGGAACTTGAAGTAGATAAGCTCTTCGGTTACGCCTTGGGACAAAGCTATTTTTCACCCGGTTACCTTAACGACCTGGGGCATAATTCGGTATTTTATGGTAAGTATAAGGTGCTTGGATTAACTGTTTTAGATTATGATATTATTCCTCCGGCTGATGCCGATGGTTTTGACACGGCACCCGGAAGCAAGCAAAGCCGACTCACGGAAATGGATGATGATTTTGATGATACCGGCTCCGAACATTTTGATGTTTATAAAGATTACTTCTGCTTTGTGCCTTCTATCAGTGCTTTGGATATTTATACTGCAGAATTGGATTTTGATATAGAATCTGAAATTTTTGAAGATGCTCCTGATTCTTATTATCCTTTTTTTGCATATTATGCGCCTGAGGATATTGATGAAAACCATGTCCAGCTTAGTATAGCTGCAGATGATGATGCAGGCAATACGGCATGGAGCATTGAGCAGATAAATAAAAATGCGTATGATTTAGTAACCGCCTTACCTAATATATCACTTGGCACCACCTATAATTACGGCAATGCATATAAAAATATAGTGCACTCACTCGACATCAACTCCGGCGGCCTGCTCCAAATAAACGGCAATTACAACACCGATTACGGCGACGGAAGTCCTGCCGTGGCGGGTAGTACATTTACAGTTTACACAAGTGCATGTAATAATTCCATTATCACTATCAACTCCGGCGGCATATTAGAAATAGGCGATGACAATGATCCGGTGGATAATAACAAGGGAATATTGGAAGTGCTGGATGGCAGCGCAATATATGTAAACACCGGAGGCATTTTAAAAATCCGAAGAAACAGTCAGTTGAATTTGCGCAGCGGTGCCATCTTATACCTGGAGCCGGGCGGTGTAATTGAAATAGAAGAAGGCGGATTTCTGGCAATGGATGACGGCTCACAGTTAAAACTAAACGGCGGTGTATTGGATTTGAAGGACAGCAATGCACAACTGAAATTATTTTCCGGCGGCGAAATAATTGTTGCCGCCGGAGTGGATTTTACTTTAGACAGCGAAGGTTTTTTTGAATATTACGATGACGGTATTTTCACCATGCTGGGCAGCACAGGTAAATTTATTCTGGCAGGCGATGGCGATACGGATTTAAAAATGCGATTGCAGGAAGATGCAGATTTTTATCTGCAAACACACGATGTAGATATTTACAATTGCAAACTTTCTTTTAATGACAATGCACTGTTTCGGGTGGAAGCAAATAATACATCACTTGATTTGGTTAACTATGAAGATTTCAGCACATCGGTAAAAGCAAAGTCGGCTATTTTAGCTGACAACATCGTATCACTTGATGTGTATAATTGCGATTTCATTGGTTTCAGTCATCCGGTGAAAGTGGAAAATGTAACTGTGTGTCCGGAAGATGTAAATGTAAATCTGCAATATAATACGTTTACCGGCATGGGTAATATTGCAATTACCGCAACCAATGTAGATCGAATCTATATGAACGCCAATTCTGTTACAGGCAGTGCAACAGCAGAGGGTGGTGTATGGCTGGAAGGTGTTACTGATGCCACCATAGAAAATGGAAATATACAAGGGTTTACCGGCGTAGATGCTGCAGGTGTGTTTTTATGGAATACTGCAAGGTTGGTATTGGATAAGGCTACTATCAAAAACAATAATTACGGAGTAGATATGCATGCATCGAGTATCTATATGCGCAACAAGGCGACGATTAAAAATAATGCAACAGGTATTTATGCATTTGGCGGAAGCGATTACGGTGTTTCAAACCCGACAGGAGCCATGAAAAAAATATCGGTGGGTGATGTGGGTTGCGGATGGATAATTCAGAACACGAATTATGGAATACTGGCGCAGGACATGCAGTTGGAAATAGACCAGATAATACACGATAATGCCGACGCAGAACCGGGCAATCCGATACCGAATCGCTTTGATGGAAATGGAATTGGCATTCAGGCATGTTATGAATATTATGATGCCGATGATTTAGGCGATACAGAAATTATGGCCGAACACAATCACTGGCAAACAGGCGGTGGCCCGGCAAGCGGATATCTGAAAGGAGGCTTTGATGAGGATACGCATAATTGCACTTCTATAACTTTTAGCACTGCATGTTATTTAGAAACAAAGCCCAACAATTGTGTGTGTAATTATGATGATTGTGCAGATGAAGACTGCGCCGTCCAATTAACCGAAGAGGAAATAACACTGCGGCTTGCTGAGACTTCCTGCAACACCACAATACCGAAATTAGGTGGTGGTGGCACTGTAACAATAGCTCAACAATTCAGAACCGCATATGTAAAATATTTGGATGGTGATTACAATTATGCGTATCAGAATTTCAATCATTTGAAAAATAAAGTAAATCAGAATTATCCGCAGGGATTATCCAAGGGTGTTTGTAACACATTGTATAAAGAAGCGGTAATGTATGTCGAGTTATGCTCGTTGCTGGCAACAGTACACTGTCAGCCGCCGTTTTATACGGAAAGGCTTGCCGATGAATATTCAGGTGCAGAATTCGATGTTGCATTATACCCGAATCCGGCAAACACCCTATTTACCATCGTTACCAATACATCAGGTATAATCGCATATAATGTGTATGATATGCAGGGCAGTAAGGTGGTTGCAGGCAATTTTCAGACTCAAACAGATATCGCCGTTACCGGTTGGCCGTCTGGTATTTATCTTATATATCTGAGAAATGAAACCAATGGAAATAGCAATAATGTGAAATTAGCGGTAGAATAAATTGTAAAATTTCTTTTCGTTGAAAGCAAAGGGGACATAAAATAACCCAAGGCATTGGATTTCAATCCTTTTTTGTGGCCCCAAAAATCTTTTTACCAATATTTTGAAGTCTGAAAACGCCTCATTACCTTTGCAATCCGTTTTAAATCGGCCGCAGGTAGAATTAAGGGAGTGAGCCCCGATAAAGTTCACAAATGGCTATCCTGCACTGAACTCGAAAGAAGTTTGTGCGCTCCGTTTGTGATTATCCCTC
>CAZBHH010000037.1:8541-17867 GCA_964492065.1 uncultured Chitinophagales bacterium
AAATACGGAACCAAAAGGCCTAAACCTGCAGCTAAATAAACAGATTATTACATGAGAAAGAGTAAACCTAAAAAGAGATACGTCCAGCCGGATACCAGGTATAATGATGTTTTGGTGACTTCTTTTGTCAACCAGATGATGTGGCAGGGGAAAAAATCCACTGCCTTCACCATTTTTTACGATGCGCTGGCCCTTATAGAAAAGGAAACAGGCGAAAATGGATATGAAATATGGAAAACAGCTCTGTCCAATGCCACTCCCGGGGTTGAGGTGAAATCCAGGCGCATCGGCGGCGCTAACTTCCAGATTCCGACGGAAATCAGGGCGGACAGGAAGATTTCGCTTTCCATGAAATGGCTGATCACCTATTCGCGGAAGCGCAGCGGCCGCACGATGGCAGAGAAATTAGCCGGAGAATTGATTGCCGCCTCCAAAAACGAAGGCGCCACAATTAAGAAAAAAGAAGATGTACATAAAATGGCGGAAGCGAACAAGGCTTTTGCGCATTTCAGAGCCTAAAAGCAGGGTAAGGAGAACAGAATATGTCAAGAGACTTAAAATATACGAGAAACATTGGTATTGCCGCCCATATTGACGCCGGTAAGACGACGACAACCGAGCGGATATTGTTTTATACGGGTATCACCCATAAACTGGGGGAAGTACACGACGGCGCTGCTACGATGGACTGGATGGAGCAGGAAAAAGAGCGTGGTATCACCATCACCTCGGCAGCGACGACAGCCTCATGGAAGTACCGCAATCAGGATTATAAAGTAAATATCATCGATACTCCCGGCCACGTGGATTTCACCGTGGAGGTAGAGCGTTCACTGCGGGTATTAGACGGCGTTGTCGCTTTGTTTTGCGCAGTCGGCGGCGTAGAGCCCCAGAGCGAAACCGTATGGCGCCAGGCCAACCGCTACCGGGTGCCCCGTATCGGATTTGTCAATAAAATGGATCGCTCGGGCGCCGATTTTCTGAGCGTGGTGAACCAGGTGCGCACAATTTTAGGCGCTAACCCGGTGCCGCTGGTGCTGCCCATCGGCGAAGAAGAGCACTTTAAAGGCGTGGTGGACCTGGTACAGAATAAAGCAATTATCTGGGATGATGCCACCCAGGGTATGACATATACCGAGGTGCCCATCCCCGACAATATGGTGGATCTGGTAAAGGAGTACCGCGAGAAATTAGTGGAAGCCGTTGCCGAATACGACGACGACCTCCTCGAAAAGTATTTCAGCAATCCCGATACCATTACAGAAGATGAATTGATTGCCGCCATTCGCAAAGCGACCATTGATATCGCTATTATACCGATGCTCTGCGGCTCGTCATTTAAAAATAAAGGCGTGCAGTTTATGTTGGATGCGGTTTGCCGTTTCCTGCCCTCACCCCTGGATATAGATGCCGTTAAAGGCATTAACCCCGATACCGAGAAAGAGGAGTTGCGCAAGCCGGATGCGAAAGAACCCTTTGCGGCGCTGGCGTTCAAAATTATGACCGACCCGTTTGTCGGCCGCCTCGCTTTCTTCCGGGTGTATTCCGGACATCTGGACTCCGGCTCGTATGTGCTCAACTCCAGAACAGGTAAAAAAGAGCGCATTTCCAGGATATTGCAGATGCATGCCAACAAGCAAAATCCAATCGACTTCATCGAAGCCGGCGATATCGGCGCTGCCGTAGGTTTTAAGGATATCCGCACCGGCGATACGCTCTGCGATGAGAAAATGCCGATTGCCCTCGAGAGCATTACATTCCCCGAACCCGTAATCGGGCTGGCAATTGAACCCAAGGTGCAAGGCGATATCGACAAATTAGGCCTGGCGCTTTCCAAACTCGCCGAAGAAGACCCCACGTTTAAGGTATCTTTTGACGAGGAGACAGGCCAGACAGTCATTCGCGGTATGGGTGAACTCCACCTCGAAATTATCGTAGATCGCCTGAAGCGTGAGTTTAAACTGGACGTTAACCAGGGTGCGCCGGAAGTTTCGTACAAGGAAGCGCTCACCAAAACGGTGAAACACCGCGAAGTGTACAAGAAGCAAACCGGTGGCCGCGGTAAATTCGCAGATATCCAGTTTGAAATTGGCCCGGTGGACAACGAGGAAATTACCGGCCTGCAGTTCGTCAACGACATTTTCGGAGGGTCTATCCCCCGTGAATATATACCCTCGGTAGAAAAGGGATTCAAGGAAGCCATGGGCACCGGCGTTTTAGCCGGTTATCCGCTCGACAGCATGAAGGTAAGGCTGTTCGACGGGTCGTTCCATGCGGTGGATTCCGACTCCTTCTCCTTCGAGATCGCCGCTCGCACTGCTTTCCGCGAAGCCGCAAAAAATGCAGGGCCGCAATTGCTCGAGCCTATTATGAAACTCGAAGTAATTACTCCCGAAGAGCATATGGGCGATGTCATCGGCGATTTAAACCGCCGCCGTGGTATGATGGAAGGATTTGATTCCAAAAACAATGCGACAGTGATTAAGGCAAAAGTGCCACTCTCCGAAATGTTTGGCTACGTAACCCAGTTGCGCACCATTACCTCCGGACGTGCCACCTCCATTTTGGAATTCTCGCATTTTGCACCCGCTCCGGCTGCGGTATCGGAAATGGTGATTGCAAAATCAAAAGGTAAAGTAAGTGTTGAATAAGTAAAGCCAGAACAAGGAATATGAGTTACAAAATCAGAATGAAGCTTAAATCTTTCGACCACATGCTGGTAGATAAGACTGCCGAGCGGATCGTGAAGACCGTTAGGGGCACCGGGGCGGTTGTTACCGGTCCGATACCGCTGCCCACGCGGAAAAAGATTTATACTGTGCTGCGCTCGCCCCACGTAAATAAAAAAGCGAGGGAGCAGTTTGAACTGTCCACTTACAAGCGATTGCTGGATATATACAGCGCATCAAACAAAACAGTGGATGCGCTTCAAAAGCTGGAATTACCCAGCGGTGTTGAGGTAGAGATAAAAATCTAAACGATGAAAGGAATTATTGGAAAAAAAATAGGTATGACCCATTACTTCGATGCCGAAGGTAAAATGGTGACCTGCACGGTGGTGGAAGCCGGGCCTTGTGTCGTTCTCCAGCGCAAAACCGAGGAGACCGATGGCTATAATGCGCTGCAATTGGGATTTGGCGTCAAGAAGGAAAAGAATACTTCAGCCCCCATGAAAGGCCATTTTAAAAATGCGGGCGCCACACCGGTGAGCCGCATTAAGGAATTCAGGGATTTCGATGCCAACTTAGCTGCCGGCGACAAGATAACCGTGGACATTTTCAGCGAGGGGGAAAAAGTAAATGTGGTGAGCACCTCCAAGGGTAAGGGCTTCCAGGGAGTTGTCAAGCGCCATAAATTCAATGGCGTGGGCATGCGCTCTCACGGTCAGCACGACAGGCACCGTGCGCCCGGCTCAGTCGGCGGATCATCCTATCCCTCCCGTGTATTTAAAGGGCTGCGCATGGCCGGCCACATGGGTAGCGATACCGTGAAGACTCGCAATATTAAAGTAGCAAAGATTGTATCAGATAGAAACCTGCTGCTGTTGAACGGAGCCGTTCCGGGTGGCAGGGGTTCTTATGTCATAATAGAAAAATAGTATGAAAATCGAAGTATTAAATGCGACGGGGAGTAAGACCGGCCGGCAAGTGGAACTGGACGATGACATCTTCGGTATAGAACCGAATGACCACGCCATCTACTTGACCGTGAAGCAATTTCTCGCCAATCAGCGCCAGGGTACGCATAAATCCAAAGAGCGCAGCGAAGTGGCCGGGTCAACACGCAAACTCCACCGCCAGAAAGGAACGGGCGGATCCCGTAAAGGCGATGCCAAGAACCCGATATTCTACGGTGGCGGTACGATTTTCGGCCCCAAGCCCCGGGATTACAGCTTCAAGCTGAACGGAAAAGTGAAGGAACTGGCGAGAAAGAGCGCCTTCTCCTACAAAGCCAAGGAAAATAAAATATTGATAATTGAAGACCTGAAAATGGAGCAACCCAGGACCAAGGAGTTCGCCGGTGTGTTAAAGGCATTGGGAGTGGACAAGACCCGGTCTTTGGTGGTAATCGGCAATAACGACACCAATGTGCGCATTTCGGGCCGCAATATACCGAACACTGAAATCGCATTGGCCGACAACCTGCATACCTATGCAATCATGAAAGCCAATACACTGATTTTGTCGGAAAGTTCGGTGGAGAAGATTAACCAAATGGTGCCAAAGAATTAAAATAAGCAGCAATGGCGAAAAATGTATTAATAAAACCACTGATTTCGGAGAAACTCACCCAGCTTACTGAGCAGCGCAACACCTATGGCTTTGCCGTGGCGAAAGATGCCAATAAGATTGAAATAAAATCCGCAGTGGAAAAAATGTATGGCGTTCAGGTGGAAGCGGTACGCACCATCAACGAAATAGGAAAGTACGGCTGGCAGCGCACGCCATTCGGTATCAGCAGGGGAACAAAGGGCAATATTAAAAAGGCCTATATCACCCTGAAAAAAGGCGAGACAATAGATTTCTTCAGTAACGTGTAATTATAACAATGGCATTAAAGAAGTATAACCCGGTTACACCGGGTACGAGATTCAGGATAGGAAATGCGTATTCCGAGATCACCAGCGATACTCCGGAAAAAAGCCTGCTTGCCCCCATTAAGAAGAAGGGAGGACGTAACAGCTCGGGCAGAATGACCATGCGCTATATCGGCGGCGGCCATAAAAGGCAATATCGCTTGATTGACTTCAAGCGCAACAAGCACAATGTGGAGGCTACCGTGAAGACAATCGAGTACGATCCGAACCGCAGCGCATTTATTGCACTGGTGGTGTACAAAGACGGCGAGAAGCGCTATGTACTTTCCCCTAATGGCCTGCAGGTAGGTCAGAAAATTGAAGCCGGTGAAAATGTTGCCCCCGAATTGGGCAATGCGCTGATGTTGAAGAATATGCCGCTGGGAACCATCATGCACAACATCGAGATGTCGCCCGGACGCGGCGGAATGATTGCCCGCAGCGCCGGTACCTGGGCCCAACTGGCCAGTAAGGAAGAGAAATATGCCGTTATCCGGATGCCTTCCGGCGAATTGAGAAAGATATTGCTTACCTGTTATGCCACTGTGGGTTCGGTATCCAACCCCGACCACAGCCTGGAAGTACTGGGTAAAGCCGGCAGAAATCGCTGGCGTGGCACACGTCCGAGAAACCGCGGCGTGGTGATGAACCCGGTAGATCACCCCATGGGCGGCGGCGAAGGCCGTGCCTCCGGCGGGCAGCCCCGCTCCAGAAAAGGGCTCTACGCTAAGGGTAAAAAAACACGCAGCCCGAAGAAAATCACCAGTAAATTCATAATCAGCAAACGCAAAAAATAATTAAAGGAACCGATTTATTATGGCACGTTCAATAAAAAAAGGACCATACATTGACCACAACCTGATGGGAAAGGTAGAGCAACTGAATGAGCAGGGGAAGAAAATTGTAATTAAAACATGGTCACGCCGCTCAACGATAATCCCCGAATTTGTTGGGCATACGTTTGCGGTGCACAACGGCAATAAATTTATACCGGTGTATGTAACTGAAAATATGGTAGGCCATAAACTCGGCGAATTTTCACCGACACGGAATTTTAAAGCACACTCCGGCAACAGATAAAAGAAAAAACAATGGAAGCGGTAGCAACATTAAAGAATAACCCGAGAACCAATAACAACGCTGGTTCACCACGCAAAACCCGTTATGTGATCGACTTAATCCGGGGCTTGCCGATTGATAAGGCATTGAACATATTGCACTTCACCAACAAGCGCTCTGCAAAATCCATAGAGCAATTGCTGAGAAGCGCCATAAAGAACTGGGAGCAAAAACACGGCCTGGATGCCGCCGACAATGCGCTGTATGTAAAACAGTGCTTTGTCGATGAGGGCACCACCTTGCGCAGGTTTCAACCGGCGCCGCATGGACGGGCCTACCGCATCCGCAAGCGCACCAACCATATTACGATAGTGGTTGCCGCCAAAAAAGAAGATAATTCAGTAAAAGAAAATAACGCTTAATTACGCAAAGCATGGGACAAAAAGCCAATCCGATAGGTAACAGGTTAGGAATCATCCGGGGATGGGACTCCAATTGGTTTGGAGGCAGGAATGCCGCCGAAAAACTGATTGAAGACGAAAAGTTGAGAGACTATTTGAATGCCCGCATCTCCAAAGGGGGGATAGCGAGAATCATCATCGAGAGGACGCTCAACAGGATTACCGTTACCATTCACACCTCCAGGCCGGGAATCATTATCGGCAAAGGCGGCGGAGAAGTGGACAAGCTGAAAGAGGAATTGAAGAAGATCACCAATAAGGACGTGCAGATCAACATCGTTGAAATCCGCCGCCCCGAACTCGACGCCAATATCGTCGGCGAGACGATTGCCAAGCAACTGGAGGCGAGAATCAATTTCCGAAGGGCAATTAAAATGGCCATCGCCTCTACGATGCGCATGGGTGCCGAGGGGATTAAAGTGCGGGTGTCCGGCAGGTTAAACGGTGCGGAAATGGCACGCACGGAAGAGTATAAGCAGGGACGGGTGCCGTTGCACACCTTCAGGGCGGATATTGATTACGCATGGAAAGAGGCTCAGACCGTGTACGGAAAACTGGGAGTAAAAGTGTGGATCTGCAAGGGAGAAGTATTGGGAAAGAGAGACCTGTCGCCGAATATCGGAACATCGCAACAGGATCGTCAGAAGAAAAAAAGAACCGGTAAACGCAGCTAAAATATTAAGAGATGTTACAGCCAAAAAGAGTAAAACACCGCCGAACCTTTAAGGGTAAAATCAAAGGGAATGCCCACCGCGGAAGCCAGATTACCCAGGGTTCCTTCGGTTTAAAGACACTGGAGGAGGCTTGGATAACCGACCGGCAGATAGAAGCGGCCAGGGTGGCATTGACCAGGCACATGAAACGGGAAGGCCAGGTATGGATTAACATATTCCCCGATAAGCCGATTACCAAGAAACCTGCCGAAGTGCGGATGGGAAAAGGAAAAGGTGCGCCGGAATATTGGGCGGCCGTCGTGAAGCCTGGCAGAATCATGTTCGAGGCAGACGGTGTCCCGCTGCAAGTGGCCCGGGAAGCCATGGAACTGGCAGCGCAGAAATTACCCGTAAAAACCAAGTTTGTTGTACGCAGAGATTACTCTGCATAAAAAAATATATACCGGTATGGCACAGATAAAACGAGAAGATCTCAATAACCTCACACTGGAGGACCTCAACCAAAGATTGCACGACGACGCCGAGCGCCTGCAAAAACTGCGGTTCAACCATGCGGTGAACCCACTGGAAAACCCCTTGCAACTCCGCTATTTGCGCCGCGAAATTGCAAGACTGAAAACAGAATTAAGAAAAAGAGCATTAAGCGCCAAATAAGGTTTTTATGGAAGAAGCAAGAAATTTAAGAAGAACAATTACCGGCGTGGTAACCAGCGACAAAATGGAGCGGACAATTACCGTTACGGTAGCCCGTAAGATTCAACACGAGAAATACGGGAAGTTTCTTACCAAATCAAAAAAGTATCACGCCCACGACGAGAAGAATGACGCCAAAGTCGGGGATGTGGTGAAAATTATGGAAACCCGTCCGTTGAGCAAGCTCAAGCGATGGAGATTATTGGAAATAGTAGAAAGAGCCAAATAATATGATTCAGCAGGAAACCAGGCTAAAAGTAGCCGATAACAGCGGAGCCAGAGAAGTGCTTTGCATCAAGGTACTCGGAAGTACAAGTCGCAGGTACGCTTCACTGGGCGACAAAATTATTGTCAGCGTGAAGGATGCTATGCCGGGCGGCGGCGTAAAAAAAGGCGCTGTTTCTACTGCGGTAGTCGTGCGCACCAATAAGGAAGTACGCCGTAAAGACGGTTCGTATATCCGCTTCGACGATAATGCATGTGTACTGTTAAACCAGGCGGATGAACCCCGCGGCACACGTATTTTCGGACCGGTGGCCCGCGAACTGCGTGATAAGCAGTATATGAAAATTGTTTCACTAGCACCAGAAGTATTGTAACATGAAAGTTCAACAGACAAACAGGTTCAGACCTAAATTTCGCATAAAGAAAAACGACCAGGTCCAGGTGATTGCCGGCGATGATAAGGGCAAGAAGGGTAAGGTGATCGAGGTGGATTACAGCAACAGCCGTGTGCTTATCGAGGGAATCAATATCATCTCCAAACACACCCGGCCGAATGCGCAATATCCCAACGGGGGCATAATCAAAAAAGAAGCGCCCATCCATATCAGCAATGTGCTGGTGGTGAACCCCGCCAATGGATTAGGCGCCCGCACCGGCGTTAAAATTACCGGCGACAAAAAAGAAAGAACCTTTAAAGCTACCAGGAGGAAGAAATAATGAAAATAGAACCGAGACTTAAAACCAAATATACCAGCGAGGTGGCTCCTGCTTTGAAAGCGCACTTCGGGTATAAGAATGTCATGCAAATTCCCAGGCTGCTGAAAATCAGCGTCAGCCAGGGCGTAGGCGCCGCTACCCAGGATAAGAAATTAGTGGACAACGCCATTGATGAGATTACGAAAATAACCGGCCAGAAGGCGGTGGGAACAAAGTCCAAAAAGGATATTTCCAATTTCAAGCTGCGGGCGAACATGCCGATAGGCGCCAGGGTTACACTTCGCGGAGACAGAATGTACGAATTCCTGGACCGCCTGGTAGCGGTGGCATTGCCCCGTGTGCGTGACTTTCGCGGTATCAATAACAAGAGCTTCGACGGCCGCGGCAATTTTACCATGGGCATTACCGAACAAATCATTTTCCCGGAAATTGATATCGATAAGATCAATAAAGTAACCGGGATGGATATCACCTTCGTAACATCAGCGCCTACTGATGCCGAAGCATTTGAATTATTAAAAGGGTTGGGGATACCGTTTAGAAAATAAAACTGAATATGGCAAAAAAATCAATTATAGCCCGCAATGCAAAGAGAGAGCGCATGATCGCATTATACGCCGAGCGCCGGGAGCAACTTAAAAAAGAGGGCAAGTGGGATGAACTCGATGCTTTACCCCGCAACTCCTCGAAGGTGAGATTGCGCAATCGCTGTTTATTAACCGGCCGACCCAGGGGGTATATCCGCGATTTCGGCATATGCCGCAATCAATTCCGGGACATGGCGCTCTACGGCAAAATACCGGGTATTAAAAAAGCAAGTTGGTGATAAAATATTTATAATACGATGAAGATTACAGATCCGATAGCAGATTTTCTGACACGCATCCGCAATGCGCAGATGGCTAATCATAAAATAGTGGA
>CAZBHH010000038.1:0-17165 GCA_964492065.1 uncultured Chitinophagales bacterium
AGACGGTTAGAGCACCTGACTCATAATCAGGTGGTCCCTGGTTCGATCCCAGGTGGGCCCACTTTAATGCGCTTCGCAATTTCCCTTCGCATTACCGTTTAATTTCTATTTTTACGCAATACCAATAAATGCAACGCATCATGAAACGATTTTTTTTGCCTGTTTTTATTTGTGCCATAGCTACACAACTGGCTGCCCAGGGAGTGGATGCCGACAACCGCCCCGATATGGACCGCGACCGCATCGTCTTTAACTTGCACTGGGACGGTTGGCTGAACACCCCGGACTCCATTAAAGTCAATGCATTTTCCAGAGGCGTGGGATTTCATTTTTTTTACGATATCCCCCTCGATAAAAAAAATCAGTTCAGTTTTGCTCCGGGCATCGGCTATTCCTGTTCCAACTATTACAGCAATGCGTTGTTTGTCGAGGATAGTACCGATAAGGTTATCGTAGATATTATTGAAGACGGAGTTCAGGTGAATAAAAATAAAATAGCGCTGGGTTTACTCGAAGTACCTGTCGAATTTCGATTTCGCTCGATGCCCGACGGCAAGGGCAACAGCTTTAAATTGGCCATTGGCTTTAAAGGCGGATGGCAGTTTACCAATAAGACGAAATACGCCGGCGACGATATAATTTTTAACACCCCTTCGGATGTGAAAGTAAAAATTTTCAGGTATGAAGCGCTCAATATGTTCCGCTACGGGCCCACGGTTCGCATCGGTTACGGCGCCATAAACCTCCAGGCGTTTTACGGGTTGAGCGAATTGTTTAACGAGGGGGAAGGCCCTACCGGCTTCCCGCTGGAAATAGGCGTTTCGTTTAACCCGTTCTGATTTACACCGGACACACCGTGAGCGCCTTCACCGATATGGCATGAAGGAACCCTTTCGATAAATTGCTTTTTGAGGTATGGAAAATCTAACTGCCGCTGAGATTGTACAAGAAGTAATTGCGGGCAACAAGCGCATGTTGGCCCGTGCAATTACGCTGGTGGAGAGCAGGGCGGCACAGCATCAAAGCCTGGCGGAAGAAATTCTGACTGCGTGTTTACCGCATACCGGCAAGTCGCTGCGCATCGGGATAACCGGTGTACCGGGTGCTGGCAAAAGTACGTTTATAGAAGCGCTCGGCAATGTGGTGTTGCAACAGGGCAGGCGGATTGCAGTACTGGCAATTGATCCGAGCAGCCAAAGAAGTAAGGGCAGCATTTTGGGAGACAAAACCCGGATGGAAAAACTATCGGCACATCCCGAGGCGTTTATTCGCCCGTCGCCATCAGGCGCTACACAGGGCGGTGTGGCGGCAAAGACCAGAGAGACGATGATGTTGCTGGAAGCCGCCGGCTATGACGTTATTCTGGTGGAGACAGTCGGCGTGGGGCAGAACGAAATTGCAGTCCATGCCATGACGGACTTTTTCTTACTGCTGATGATAACCGGCGCCGGCGATGCCCTGCAGGGTATCAAACGGGGTATCATGGAAATGGCCGACCTGGTAGCAATTAATAAAGCCGACGGCAACAATGCACGCAGAGCTGAGGCGGGCCGGGTTGAACTGCAGCGCATTTTGCATCTGTTTTCCGCCTCCGGTTCGGGGTGGAGCCCAAGAGTTACCGCCTGCTCTGCCACTGAAAATACCGGCATCGATACCATTTGGAAAATAATCCTGGAATTTGAAAACCTTACCCGGACTAACGGATTTTTCGAAAGCCGCCGGAAGCAACAACGCATTGAGTGGTTCAATGAAACCTTGCGTAATGAAATTGTCAATTCACTATTGGCAGATACAAAAAATTTACATTTGAAAGAACAGTATTTAGAACAGGTTCACGCCGGGAAATCCGTCCCATCCATTGCTGCACGCAGTCTTTCACGCATTCTGTTGCATGCCGGTTTATAAATATCAGTAAGTTTAAGGTGAGCAAAGTCACTACTTTTTAAAAATAATATTAAAATCTTTGGCTCGCTATCAAATTAATTCATTTAACAGGCATATATGAAATTTGAGAACAACCTAAAATTTGATGAAATTATTTTGCGCTACGCCATTATGCTGATATTGGGCATCATCGCAGGCGCTACCAGTCAGTTTTGGATTTTACTGCTGGCAATGTATCTTTTTTTAGAAGCTATATTGGGTTGGTCCCCCATAAAGCAAAAACTGGCGAAGAAGCATACATAAACTTATTTCAAACCTGTTACGGGTTTGAGCAACGAAACCAATTACGGTTGTCTTTCTTTGAGTATGCCTGATCCCGCTCCCTAACCGGAGCGGGATTCTTTCAGGTATTCATCATCCCGCGGTGTACTACATTTGAGTAAGGTGTATTGTGAAAATTACAGTTTGGTACTCGTGTTTATATCGCAGGAATAAGTATGCGCAATGCAGCGTGCAGTGACGGCAACTGCTTTGAAAATATACACAAGTCGAGGTGCCATATTTAAAATTATTGACAGATGAACTTATTGGTCTGGATAATTTCGTTCTTGATCATAGCCACCAAATTTTTAGACTGCTATACCACTGCAATCCAAATCACATCACCGGAGCAGGAACACAACCCCCTTGCACGCAGGTTGATGCGGCGGTTTGGCACTCAGACCACCATTTGGACAATTTTCGCCTACTCCATACTTATAGTCGCTGTCGCGGTATGGATGTTGTTTGATTTTTTCGATACTGCCATATACAAGCTGCTGTATATTTGTTGTGGGGCGATAATTATTTTAACCCAATTTGCCGTTGCGCATACCAACTACACCAAACGGCTCAATTGCTTCACGAGATTACTAAACAACAGATATGGGAAGCGAAAGCGGGATGCATAAACCCGGAAAGAATACCTGTGCAATTCCCGCGGCCGAAACATGTAAGACTTTATTCGAAATTATTTTAATATTAAATCCGCATTGTGTCGATGGACTGCATACCAATTATTACAATGCACGATGAAATATTCCGCCGATATGATAGTGCATTGGCCGGTTGTTGTCATCAAGGGATATGTATTGAATTATGATTTAAAGAAAACGCCAATGAGAATATCTAAACAACGGTTGACAGCAGTACTTATACTGGTAACACTTATTGCCGTTGGGCAATGCGGGGATGGAAAGGCGGAAACGGGTTATTCAAATTAAATAAACTGCCCAGTTCGGGTTTTATACTTCTGAGGAAGGTTAGATGTTAACGGAACCCTTGGAAATCAGTTGAGTTTATCCAGGATTTTTGGCAGAAAAACAACCAAGCCGATAACGGCGGAAGTGATTGCCGCAATCAATACGGCGCCTGCGGCAATATCTTTTATTTTGCCAATATCCGGGTGATGTGCTTTGTGTACAAAATCGGCCATGCGCTCAATGCTTTCGTTGATGGCTTCTGCACAAAAGACAAATCCGATGCACAGAATAATCAGCATCCACTCGGTGGCGCTGACGTGAAAATACCATGCCGCCAGGAGTGCGATAGCTGCGGCAATACCGTGGAAGACAGCGTGGTCGGCAGAAAACAGAAACAGGAACATTCCCCTCGTTGCATCCCGGAACCGTTTCGGCTCTTTTTGAAAAATACGTTTCATATACAAGTAAAATTATAGCGGTCTTTTTACTTTTTTGAATGCATAAAAACCGATGATGCCGAGGTGATTGCTCGATGTGGTTCCCGTTGTCGAAAAACCCGAACAGTACAATTCGGGCGAATGGAAAATGTAATCAATCGGAATTTTAACAAAAACGGATTGCGCCGGGAATGTGCCGCTCAGGTCTTTCCGGCTGTCGAGCAAATCCGTTGATTTCAGAAATGCTATAATCTGGGTACTCCAGGGCACGGCATTCATATCCCCCATAACTACCAGCGCCGAATCCACCGCATTACTGTACTCGGCGATGAGTTTAAATTGTTTTAACTGGTTTGAATATCCCTTTTCTGTTGTGGGTGTCGATGTGGTTGCTGAGATAAAATGCACATGCCGGTTTTTAATCTGAATTACGCCGTATAATACCGGGAAGTCACGTTGGATGATTACTTCGCTTTCCCGGATGGGATACTTCGAATACACCGCCATCCCGAAACCGGGAATACTCAAATCCGAAATGGAGTATGGATATGTTTTTTTGAGTGTCATGTCTATTGAATCCAGGGTTGCAGTTTTTAATTCCTGGAATGAAATAAAATCCGCATTTGTCTCCAATGCATTGGCGGCAACTCTGCCGATGCGTTTATTATTCTCCTTTACATTAAAGTGGGCTACGCTAAAGTCTGAATATTCCGACCCGGTTTTTTTCATTACCTGCCTGGAACTGGATACCGGCGCTTGTCCCGGTTTAAAATAAGTCCATATTCCGGGCGCCAGTAGCATGAGTGCAACAGCGCCGCTTGTAGCCAATATCTTTTTCCCGCGGATAAAAAAGAATACGGTAACAATCGCGAGGCCGGCTGCATAAGGAATGCGCAATGCATCCAGGGCGCCGGCGATAAAATTGGGCTGGATAATTAAGACAACCGAGAATGCAATTACCAAAAGGCCAATGCACACATACCATTTATTGAGAAACAGCCATTTGAAATAAGCGACAATGTGTTGTCTATTTGTCACAGTATGAGTTTGATGGGCTTATTTGTTAGAAAAATGAATACATCACAAAGGCGGGTAAAATTAGCAAAGCGACTCTGAGTATTTGATTTATTGCTACTTTTATCGTCATTTTACGGAATATTTTGTAATCCTACAACGAAAACTTATGAAAAAACTCTATTTAATACTGTTTTTTATTGCCGCCGTACTAACGTCACAGGCGCAATTACAATGCGATAACGACACCACCGGCCTGATCCCCCTCATAGATTTGGGAAGCGGCACCTACATGGGAGAGCAAGGCGGACTGTATCCCGGCGGGTCAAATACGATGCCGAGTACACATCTGAAAAAGGGAAAGAAGATAGCCAAAACAATACGGCCGCTGGACACTCTGGGCAATGTGGATTGGGTTAACGGCAAAGTGATTTTTGTCGGCATGGGTGCATCCACAGCCGGCAATCCCTGGAACCACCTGATGGATATTTTCGATACGGTTGCAGGTGTGAACCCTTATCTGCAACTGGTAAATGCCTGCCGCGGCGCCAAAGGTATTGAGACAATGGTGGATACCGCCGATAATGATTGGTATTGGACAGACGATGTTTTCTCTCGGCTCACATTGAAAAATGTTACCCCCGAACAAGTGCAAGTCATTTGGATGAAAACAGCCTCCAAGGAGGATACTATCATGGAATTTCCCCTGCACCCGCTGGCAATAGCCGATAAATATGAAACGCTGATGGGAATATTATTTGAAAAGTTTCCCAATCTGAAACTGGTTTTTATTACCAGTTCCGCCTATGGCGGCTATGCCGATCCCACCCGGATGTTTTACAATATTGTGAAAGAGCCTGGCTCCTATTGGAATGGATTTGGTGTAAAATGGGCTATTGAAAGACAAATTTCGGGAGATCCGGATTTGAAATTCAATGGCCACGATAAAAAAGCGCCGTTTATGAGTTGGGGGCCTTATGTTTGGGCAGATGGTATTAATCCGAATTCCCAGGGACTTTTCTGGGATTGTGAAACGGACTTTTCCGAAGACGGCGGTGGTTACCACCTCACAAATGGAGGAAAAGATAAAGAAGCATTGGTTATGAAAAATTGGGCGCAGACAGACCCGATTGCCAGGTTGTTTTTTAATGACAGTCCCCGCTGGGATCCACCGATGCGGCAAGCCGGCAATTCCGGTATTAATGACCAAGTTCCGGAGTACAGCATCGACATCTTTCCCTCGCCTAACAATGGCACATTCACAGTGCAGACAGATATTTTCGAAGAGGGTTACAACCACATGTATATTGTCAACAGCCTGAACCAAAAAGTTTGGGAAGCCAGCGTTGACAATGCCATGGCAGACAACGGTATCTCCGTTAATTTACAGGGAATGCCCGCGGGTGTATATGTCGTATTCATGCAGGTGAACGGCCAGCAGGTTTCTAAAAAATTCATTTTGTATTAATCGGCAAAAGCGATTTGTAAAGAGGTCATACCCCAACCGGTATGGCCTCTTGCATTACAGGTGCGTCCATCCCTGGGCGGTGATGTTATGATGCGAGCCGCCCTTTGTTTCCAGGATACAACCGGCATCCACTTCCGCAATCTTCCCGATGGCAGTTATCGCGGTATTTTTCATAATTTTATTGAAGTCCTCAATGCGTAAGGTAAACAGCAATTCGTAATCTTCGCCGCCACTCAATGCGCATACTGTCGGATCGAGGTGAAATTGCAGGGCGGTATTATAAGTTTCTTCATTCACGGGCAGTTTGGCTTCATAAATATGTGCGCCACATCCCGATTGCCTGCAAATATGCAGGATGTCAGAGGATAAACCATCGGAGACATCGATCATTGCGGTGGGAACGATGGATTCCTTTTCAAAAAAATCGATGATGTCTTTACGTGCAGCCGGTTTTAAAAATTTTCCGATAATATGGCTTTTGTTTTCCAGGTCGGGTTGAATTTGGGGAGATTCCAGAAAAATCTGTTTTTCACGTTCCAGCAATTGCAAGCCGAGGTAAGCGGCGCCCAGGTCGCCACTGACACAAATAATATTTCCGGGTTGCGCCCCGCTGCGATATGCCAATGATTTTTCAGTTACTTCACCGATAGCGGTTACACTTATGATCAACCCTGTTAAAGACGAGGACGTATCGCCGCCGACGAGATCCACCCCGTGCAAATCACAGGCGTGGTAAATTCCCTCATAGAGCTCTTCGAGCGCTTCCACCGAAAAGCGGTTGGATACGGCAATGGAAACCGTCACCTGCCGCGGGCGGGCATTCATGGCATACACATCGCTCAGGTTGACGATAATACTTTTGTAGCCCAAATGTTTCAGAGGTGTGTACGCCAAATCGAAGTGAATATTTTCAATGAGCAGATCAGTGGTAACCACCGTCAGTTTGCCGCTGTTGTCGATTACGGCAGCATCATCACCCACGCCGCACACTGTAAATGCACTTTTTAATTCGATGTTCTTTGTCAGGTGTTCAATAAGCCCGAATTCACCCAGGCTGCTTATCTCTGTACGCTTCGTTTTATCGGCCATAACAACATCAAAGTAAAATCATTTATTTTTAACGATAAAACGAGAATAAAAAATGAATCGAAATCTTACTATAATCACGCCGCTGGAAGCTTTGAGCAAATGGGAAAAAGAAAAGGCGGATGCCATTTATTTGCGACAGCCCATTGATGGCGAATGGAGGAATTACACCTGGAAACAGTGTGGCGACGAAGTGCGCAGAATGGCTAACTACCTGTTGTCGTTGCAGTTTGAACCTGGAAGTCGCATCGCTATCCTGTCAAAAAACTGTGTGCACTGGATATTGAGCGACCTCGCCATCTGGATGGCCGGCCATGTATCGGTACCGGTATATCCGAATATTACACATATCACACTGCATCAAATTTTGGAACACAGCGAAACCAAATTGGTGTTTGTCGGGAAATTGGACGACTGGAGCCAGTTGAAACCCGGTATCCCGGAGAATATCCCCTGTATTGCTTACCCGTTTTACGGCATAACGGAATACCCCAACTGGGATGACCTGATTCAATCAGTTACCCCCTACACAGGTAAAGCGCTGCGCAATATCCAGGACCTGGCAACCATCATGTACACATCCGGAACTACGGGTATGCCCAAAGGCGTGATGCATTCCTTCTACAACTTCGCTTATGCGGCAACACATGCCCTGCCGGAGATACAAGTGGGAAGTAAAGACAGGTTTTTCAGTTATTTGCCCATGTGTCATATCGCCGAAAGGCTGCTGATAGAAATGGGAAGCCTGTATGCAGGAGGCATGGTTTCATTTGCCGAATCGCTGGATACTTTTCCCAAAAACCTGGCGGACACCCGGCCTACCGTTTTCCTCGCCGTACCTCGCATCTGGGCGAAGTTCCAGGAGAAAATCCTGGAAAAACTACCGCAGAAAAAATTAAACCTGCTGTTGAAAATTCCAATCGTCAACAGCCTCGTAAAGAAAAAAATAAAGGCTTCGCTGGGATTGACAGATGCGACGAATATTTTTTCGGGTGCGGCAGCCATTTCAAAGGAGCTGGTGCGGTGGTTCTCCACCATCGGCATACAGGTGCAACAAGCCTATGCGATGACCGAAGATGCCTGCTACTCGCACGTGAACGTAAAGGAGCGGGATAAGCCGGGAACGGTCGGCCAGAGCTTGCCCAATGTGGAAGTGCGCATCAGCGAAGAGGGCGAAATACAAATTAAACACCCCGCATTAATGCTGGGATATTACAAAGAACCCGAAATTACCAAAAGCGTATTTACCGAAGATGGCTATTTTAAAACCGGCGACAAAGGAGAAAGGGACGCCGATACCTATCTCACCATCACCGGGCGGGTAAAGGACCTGTTTAAAACCAGCAAGGGAAAATACGTGGCACCGGGACCTATCGAAATGCACCTGATGGACGACAGCGATATTGAACAGGCTTGTGTCGTAGGTTTGGGGTTGCCTCAACCCATCGCATTGGTGGTGCTGTCCGAATCGGGCCGCAAAAAACCTGCGCAGGAACTGGAGCAAAACTTAAAACAACTCCTGTTTAATGTCAACGAAAAATTAGACTCATTTGAAAAGTTAAAAAAGGCAATTATCGTAAAAGATGAGTGGTCGGTTCAAAACGGATTTATGACACCTACTTTGAAAATAAAGCGCAATGAAGTGGAAAAGAAATATACCCCTATGTATGAGGCATGGTATAATGCGCCCGACGAAGTAATCCGGGAAAAGAACGGATGATCGATACTGCGGAACGCCATGGGAAACAGATTGTCTTTGCACTGCCGATTGCGTTATGAGACGGAGGGGCCTGCGGGATAAATGAGTGGGGTTTTGAAAATTTCCATAAGGGTGGAAAATTTGATTTTACAAGTGTAGTTCAGGTACTGGTTTGAAAAATATCGGCTTTTGTGTTTGCCTGAAACAGATGGCTAAGTGTATAGTACCTTGTAGCTCTAATGTTGTGCCATCTGAATGTTTTCTACACGTGTATTCAATTGTGATGATATTTTGATGTTGTATTCCGGTGTCGTTGAAATACAACCCGCTTCAAATGCCATATCCTGAAATGCATTCAACGCAATTCCATTCCTCGGGTTTAATCGGTTCTTTTCATCAAATTCCCACGGACGCATATGCCCTGCGACTAAATATTCGGATTGATTTATTCAAGTAATACAACAGGTATTATATGCTGCCAAAATTGCACTCCTGATATGTGATTGATTAACTCTTACTCTCACCTTTTATTTCTCTTGTTTCAGGCCCGGGTAAAGACTTGCGCAGTTTACCCGTTTTAAAGCTACTGCATCCGGTGTGCAATGTGTCAGGTTGACGAGTTTTTTCTTCAGGCTTAAAGCGATGCCGACGACCAAATGGCAACTTGCAATACAGATTAATTGTCAATATCAGTACATCTCGGCTTGCCGCTTGGCGTAGTGGCTAATTTTTAGCAAAAAAGTTCAATCGAGGAACTACACTTGAACCTACCACAAAACTGTCATACGAAGCACTGCACCTGCCATTACGACAAACCGCTGTTGAACTAAACCTACGGTAGCCTTCCGCAACTATCCGTAAATTTAGCGTTCACTAAAATTTAAATTATGACAACGAAAAAAAATCGCCGGAAGAACTGAGGTATAATAAATATCTCAATCGTGCCTGCAACGAAGTTAATGGATTTGCAGAACTGCTGCAACGTTTTGAGCGCAACATATCCATCCTCGGCAGAAGTCCACGCACCTTCGATAACTACAGCCGTCACATAGCAACGCAACCCACCGATCAACCTCGTCTGGCAAATTTTAAGAAAAAAAATTATTTATTCCGGTTTTTGTCAGGCATTCGGGAGTGTTTAGCAAACGTGGTCCACCTGAAAAATATTTAATGGAAAAACAAACTGTGCCTGTACCGCTTTCGTAGCGGGATGGGTAAGGGATATTATGCATGCTAAAAATCAAAAACATCAGATACTGCACCTGATGAAAACCATTCTGAAAAATCAAGTTGTCAAACTTGATAGTAAAGTTCAATTCTTCTTCACGACATCTCCATACTAACCGGTTTCGTTCAACTGTCTGCTTCATTGTTGGCACTGCGTGCCCAACGCAGCCTTAGTTGTTGGCAGCTGGCGTTCTTGTCCACTGTGTTTTCAAATCATTGTCAGTATTGAGTTTTCGTGTCATTATTGTGTCGTCTGTGCGTTGCGTTTTTTATTTTTTTTGAAGGGTCGGGAATTTTTTTTAAAACAATTTTTCTTGCGTTGGCTTTGCAAGCTCTTTGTTCACTACATATTTATTTTATTGATGTTCACGAATTCCGCTTCGCTCCATTTGACAAAGCTTTGGTCTTTGCTTGGGCTTGTGCGGCTTTGGCAATGTGCTTGCAAATAGCGTTGGCTCATCATAGTCTGTTTATTTTGAAGATTAACATACATATTGCCTTGTCAATTTTGTTATACATTACTTCTTCGTCTTTCTTTGTCAGTGCAGAGTATTTAAAATTTCTTTGTTGAAATTTTCCACCTGTCACAAGATTCTTGTAATCCCTCCGAAATGTTTTTAGTTCTGTCAATTCAGTGTCGAGTTTCTTTGCGTGGCAATGTTCAATTAAAGTTATTACCGATTCAAGTTCATTTGAGATTGATGTGAATGAATTTATAATTAAATGGCAGTTTGTCTGTGAAACGGCACTTTTCTGAACACATTCAGTTACGAGTTTATTTACTTCTTTAAATGAAGATTGCAGGGCTTCTATTTTTCGAATGATTACATCTTTTTCATACCTAGAATTCTGCATTTGCTTGTCTAGAAATGCAGGAATGTAAATCGCCAAGAAAATTGTCACCAATAAAGTTGCCAAGTCAACGATATTGATTTTATCCTCTAATGGAATAAAATTGTAGTGTCTGATGGCAATACCAACCGCAACGCCAACTGCAACTAAAACTAGGGCTATAAGGTATCTTATCATTTGTTGTTAGCGTCTTTTATATATTCCTTAATGTCATCAATCAAAAATGGGTCATCATCACTTTTGAGTTCAAGATTGTCTAGAACAATTTTGTGGTCTTTGTATTCTCTTGCTAAGCCGCCAAAAGCAGATTCAAGAAATGATGTTGCATACCCAGCCGTGTCGTCAAGGTCAACGAACAATTTTTTCTTTTCTGCAAGTGCTTGTTTGAAACGTGGTGAAAGAATTTTCTCCAAAAACTCTTCACCTGGGAAATCGCCCTCGATTTCCTCTCTCACACCTGGTACTTTGGTGTAATCGTCTGCTATTTTGATGATTATTTTGTCCATCTGTTCATATTGTTTATTTCAAAATATATGAATGTTCCGCTAAATTCCTTTTTCAGCTTCACAAAGTTATCATTACCCAAGTCTGCTTTCACGTCATTTGAAATGATTTTCAAGTTACTGTAATAATTGCGTTCAAGCCCTTTATATATCGTTGGCAGCCCTTTACCTCTGTATGGGATTTTAGTGCTTGATAGTTTATTTCCCGTTATGATTTCCTTTAAAACATCTCTGTTATCCTTTATCCCAAACAGCATTGATAATTGTTCTCTAAAGCCTGAAACGTTTGATGATTTAAAAATGCCAACGCCCAAATCAATAAAGGCAAATGAAACGTGATTATCTTCTTTGTCGTGATAAACAGTAAGCCACCAAGTTTCTTCACCGATTTGTTGTGGTTTAGCGTGATAACACGTATTTGCCATACTTTCCATTAACGCCCGATATACACCGGGACACCGACCTTCTTCACCAAACACAACTTTTGATGCTCGTTTTATCAGTTCTGCTGCAATACCGCCTTCGGCTTTTTTGTTTCTTCTTGTGAGAATGTAGTTTTTGTGTTCATCCTCATTCCCATTATTGTTGTTAAACACTCCGCTTTCAACGAAAATTTTTCTTAGTTTTTCATTCTTTGGATAGTTGCCTCTTATGGTAACACCATTTACAATTTTCGGATTTTTTACAAAAGAAAGTAAAAGAACTATAGCATCATTTGTAAGGTTTGTAATGTCTTTCAGGTTTATCAAAACATTCTTTCGTTGACGGAATAGTGCTTTTAGCTCGTCAAGATATTGTAATACTGCCTCCGTATTTTCTATGAACGAGAAGTTTGAAGGAGCTTTTTTATTCGTAAATGAGTCATCTATTCGTTTCTGCTTCTGAACTTCTTTTTTTAAACCCTCAAACTTCTTATTCTTCGCTTTCTTCTTTGCTTTACTTAATAGACGTGACTTTAAACGACTGGCGGCTCGTTTAGTATTTCTGATTTCATATTCACTTGTCGTATAAAGTTTCTTCATTTATACTGTTTCCATTTCTTTAACCTCAAACGCCTGATGCAGCAATGCTTTAAGCAGCTGCTCGGTGGCTTGTTGGTTGGCGATGATGTATTCTTTTAATTGTTTGGTTTTGGCGAATTGCTTTTCTATTTCTGCTACTATGCGTTTTTGTTCGGATAGTGGGGGCAGTGGGATTGGAATACTTTCCCATTTACTTTTATTTACAATTGGCGTAGTTCCACCTGATGATTTAGCCCAGATTGCTTTTTGAAAATAGGGCGATTGTAAAAAGTATTGAAGAAATTGACCACTAACACCACAAAGTCCTTTTATAGCGTTGATTTGTTGATTGCAACTTACATCTCGATTTGTATAGTTGGATTTACCTGTTGACCCACCAATGCATACCATCATTAAAGAATCTGCTTTAATTAACACACCTTTTTCTAAACCTGCTAAAGTCAATCCTTCATTTTCATAATCAATTCCTGAAAGGCTTATATCAGCAGGTTTTATAAATGGAATATCCTTTCCAAAAAACTCTTTGTTTGCAGTAGGTGGAGTAGTCCCCGTTTGAGTTGTTCCCACATCAATCAACCTACACCACACCCAATTTTCAGGGATTTCAAAAGGAATTTCTTCGGATTGGATGGGTGGTAGTGGTTTTTCTTTTTTGCCTAATTTGGTTTTTTCTGCTTTGATGCGTTTGAGCAATTCGCCGGCAGGTTCGTCATTGGGGTCTTGCGGCACTAACTTACCCTGCACCGCTTCTTGTAAAATGGCTTGGTTTAGGTTTTCGAGAAGGGTGAGTTGGTGGGAGAGTTCATCTTGAACTTCTCTTGCTTTCACCTGATTTTGTTGAATGATTTTTATTTCATTTTCAATTTCCGAATCAAAATAAGTTTCATCCGCTACAATGCCATTCCTTAAGTCATTCAAGAAACGAATTATATCCTTCTGTATATCTTTAGTTGGGATCGGAAAATTCAATTCTTCAATGTGTTTTGGGCTTACGTTAGGAATAGCTGCGCCCCAAGCTAAATTTTTAACTATTCCTTCAACTCCTCTCGCAATCCAATAAATGTATTCCTTCTCAAATTCTTCTTGATTAAGAATTTCAAATTTTCCTACACGTTGGTTTAAGTAAAGTTTACCTAAACCTGCTTGGACAATTCCCAATTTACCAATCGTTCCGCCAGTTAAGGCAATAATTATATCCGATTCTTTAAGTTCATATTTTTCTAATGATGGTGATTCTTCATAATAAACTACATTATCAAGAACAATACGTTCATTGTTGAAATCTGAAATTCTGATAATTGGAATGCCTGAACTCTTATATTCAGCATTTTTAAAAGCAAAACCGCCAACGATTCTTATATGATTAGACAATGGTTCACTTATGAATGATTTACTTAAACTTTTATTTATAAGTGTAATGTAATGGCCAATAGAATTGAAAAATGCTTTTTCCCAATTGTCAGTTATACTTGAAATAAATGTTTTTCTTCCTCTACTCATTTTTCAATCGTTGATAATTCATTAAGTATCTGTAATGATATTTTGAAAGATTTCTCCAATTTATCAATAACGGCTTTGCGGTCATACACCACTTCTTCCACCACCTTATTGGGGTTTTTAATGTCCAAATCGTAATTGCGGTCAATAATGGTTTGTATATCTACTTTCCAGGCTACTTCGCTTTCTTCTCTTTTGTTCCACCATTGTTTAATGGGTTCAAACTCCTCTAGGCGTATGGGCTTGGTTTTGCTGTAGGCTTTTTGTCCATCAGGCAAGGTGTGTTCGTAATACCAGATTTCTTTGGTGGCGTGCCTATTGTCTGAATCTTGATTTTTGGGATTAAAGGATTGCCCTGATTTTTCAAAAAAGATAAGATTAGTATTGACAGTTGCGTAGGGTGCAAAAACGGATTGTGGAAGCCTAACTATGGTGTGTACGTTACAATCTCTGAGCAATTTTTCACGAACCCGTTGTTTTACGCCATCGCCTGTTAAACTTCCATCAGGCAATACAATGCCAGCTCGTCCGCCATCTTTCAGCAATTGGATAAACAAAATCAAAAACAGGTCGGCACTTTCTTTGGTGCGGTAATTCAAAGGGAAATTGGTTTCCATACCATCGCCCACCACACCTCCAAAAGGCGGATTGGTAACAATCACATCCACACGGTCTTTTTGCCGTATGGAGTTGTATTCACGGCTCAGCGAATCTCCGTTTTCAATTTGCGGCACTTCAATGTCGTGGGTTATCAGGTTGATTACTGCCAGCATAAAAGGCAGGGGTTTCAGTTCCGTTCCGGTGATGGTTTCCTGTAAGGTTTTACGGTCGTCAATGTTTTTTACCTGTGGTTTTAAATTTTCAATGGCACACACCAAAAAGCCCGCAGTTCCGCAAGCCGGGTCCATTATCTTTTCGCCCAATTGCGGGTTTACCATATCCACAATAAACTGAGTCACGGCTCTTGGGGTGTAAAATTCGCCGGTATCTTTTTTGGCAGCCAATCCCTGCAAAATCTCCTCGTAAATCACATTAAAAACGTGGTGCTCTTTGCTGCTGTTAAAGTCAATTTCGTTGAGTTTGTTGATGGCTTGACGGAAGGTAGTTCCGCTTTTCATATAGTTGTTCGTGCCGTCAAAAATTTGGCGGATGGTAATACCTAATCTATCGTCAGCCGAAACCGTCAGATTTTTGAGTGTGGGGAAAAGTTTGTTGTTCACAAAATTGATGAGTTCATCACCTGTGATGCCCTCATCATCTTCTGCCCAGTTTCGCCATTGCAATTTTGCAGGAATGGGGGATTTGTATTTGAAGTTTAAGATTTCTTTTTCCTTGTCTTTGTCGTCAAATAATTTCAGAAATATCATCCAGCCCAATTGCTCAATGCGTTGTGCATCGCCGCTCAAGCCCGGGTCTTTGCGAAAAATATCTCTGATTGATTTTATTACGCCTGCTATGTTGCTCATATTCTTTTGTTGTTATTAAATCCCGAAGGGATTGAATGTTTATAGGAATATGTTAACCATATTGTGCGACCCCGATGGGGTCGAATGTGCATTCTTCCATTTGTTTCTATAAACATCAGACCCCTTCAGGGTCTTATTTAGATATCTTTGTTATTATTCTATAAACATCAGACCCCTTCAGGGTCTTATTTAAATATCTTTTTTATTATTCTATAAACATCTGACCACTTCGAGGCCTTTTTCTATGTTCTTCATTATTTCGTCTTTTGTTTTATTTTATTAATCCCGAAGGGATTGAATGTTTATAGAAATAGGTTGTTTTATTTTTTGCGACCCCATCGGGGTCGAATGTGCATTCTTCCTTTTGTTTCTATAAACATCATACCCTTTCAGGGTCTTTTTATTTTAATTCTTTTTCATTCATATTCTATAAACATCTGTCCTCTTCGAGGTCTTTTTCTATGTTCTTCATTATTTCGTCTTTTGTTTTATTTTATTAATCCCGAAGGGATTGAATGTTTATAGAAATAGGTTGTTTTATTTTGTGCGACCCCGATGGGGTCGTATTATATTATCCTTATTGTTTCTAAAAACATATGACCCCTTTGGGGTCTAATTAATCTATCCATTCAAACAAATATTCATCTTTATGTTCAATTTGAAATTTGGTTAAAAAATCCTTGTATTCCTCTCGGAAAGTCAGCTTTTTGTGATGCTCTTTTTGATTGCCAATGTATGCGATAACATTATCTAATGCAGAATGACTGTAAGAGAAAGCACCATATCCTTCCTGCCACTGGAATCTGAATTTGGTAAATCTTTTCTCCTTAATAAATTCATTCGATGATTTTTTTATTTCACGAACCAAATCAGATAAACAACAACTCGGTTTCATTCCAATTAAAAAATGAATATGGTCGGGCATTCCGTTTATCGCAAGCATTTTTTGCTCCTTATTTTTCACAATACCCGAAATATATTTGTACAATTCTTCTTCCCAAGATGGTATTATCAAACTTTCTCTTCCTTTAACAGCAAAGACTATCTGTATGTATATTTGTGAAAACGTTCCTGCCATATTTATGCTACTTTATATAATTCATCTTCTAATTCTTTAACAGCTTTTTCGTATTCCTCACGACTGCCAAATGCGTTGATGATTTCAGTTACTGAGCCAAATTCGTTGATTGGCGGAACAGTCAGGATTTGAATGTTCTCTATATTTTCAATGCCCTGGTCAGCATATTTCTCTAACAATGCTTCCAATACTTTACGGGCCTGGTCGCCATACTTGGTAAAGTAGTTGCGTTTCTTCACAATGTTGGCTCGTTCTTTCCTTGTCAATGGTGGTTGGTCGTAAGCAACGTGACAGATTAAATCAAACAAATCCACTTGCTTGTCAACGGCTTCATATAAGGCTTCAACCATTACACCCTGGTCAATCAATTCTGCAATGATGGCTTCTTTACGGTCGGTAGTATTCCATTCATTTAGAAAATCGTCTAGGGATGCAAATTGCTCTTTGATGATTCCTTTGGTATGGTCTTTCAATGAAACAGTAATGGGTTTGCCGTGTTGGTCAAAATGCAGTTCACGGCTTATTAAAACCGAAACATCAACACCGTTTACATAAACTTTTTGTCGAGGCTCACTAACTATGGTAGGTGGAATTTCCGCTTCCGGATAACGGATTTCAGGAGGCGTTAATTCTATTTCCTCACCTGTTTCAATATCAATGATGGGATCGGTAATTTCTTCTTCTTCATCCA
>CAZBHH010000039.1:0-16638 GCA_964492065.1 uncultured Chitinophagales bacterium
TTTCTAATGGTAGTGTTGCCGAAATATTACCAGCGTGCATAACGAATGTTTTTATAAGTGTACCGTCCACAGAAAATAATTGTATGCTTGTTTCCGTCTGCGCCGGCATTCCTGTTTGTACTACACAATAGCTTTTTGCCGGATTTGGGAAAACTGTAAACTCATTGTTAAAAGGCATGGGTAAAATACTTACATCTAAACTATCGCAGCCGGGTACTAAGCAGCCTACACTATCCAATTGCATTACCCAAAAGTTCTGATCTTCCGCATATACTTCTCCATAAGCAGCACCTGCTATAATAATTCCTCCGGCATCAGTTAACTCCACATCATGAATGCGATTATCATTATCCGGGCCGCCGGGTGCTAAATACCTGCGCTCCCAGATGGCATTGCCATTTATATCTACACGTGCCATGTAGCCATGATAGGTACCATAAGGTTCTGTGGCGAGATAACCGATGACCAGTAAATCTCCATTGGGGTATTCTAAACCAGGTCCTATTGCTAATTCAGAATCATATATAGTATCCAAATTATAAGTACTGGTAAATATCCATTGCAATACACCCGAATCATCTAAGCGGAATGCAAAAGTATTATAGGGATAATCAGGCTTATTTACGCCACCCCCATAATATCCCCCGATGACTGATTTAATTCCATATGTAAAACAACCGCCTTCATGCAATTCCTCATTTAAGATTATGCCAGCAGAATCAAACAGTCTCGTTTCATACAATGGTGTCGGGCAGCCAATAAAAGCATGTAGTAAAAAAAAGTTATCATCTTCATCAATTGGGCCCATCAGAGCAGATCCACTTTCTCCGCTTTCACCAATTAATTTGCTCCATATTAAATTACCTTCTGCATCTGTTTTTTTCAGGATGGTGCGGTAAAATACAGTGGTGCCACCCACGCATAACAACAGCAAATCACCATTGCTGAATTCAAATACCTGCATACCCATTTGCCATTGTTCACTAAAATATGTTTTGGTAAACAGGGTATCTCCGGTTTCAGGATTAAACTTTATGAGCATTACATTCGACATGCCATCAGCCGCTTTGGAACCTGCAAATACAATATTGCCATCACTTAATAACTCACCTGCCATAAAGTATGAGAAATATTGTGAGTCCACACTGCCTAATACTTTTTGCCAAAGTACATTACCTTCAAAATCAATTTTTGCATATTTTACTTTTTCATCAAAATAGGCACCTATTTCGTATCCCCAGCCGTTACCGATCAGCACATAACCATCATCCAATTTAACTATACCAAAACCCACATCATCCCCATTGCTGAAATCAATGGTTTTATTAAATGTAGGTTGGGCTATCAGTTGATTGGTTATCAACAGAAATAAAATTAAAACTGAACAGATGTATTTATTAAAATGCATCTTATTCTTTTATCAGTTTATCAGTAAATAATACTTCGCCATCCGCCAAAACTTCACATAAATACATACCCATGCTCCAGGTACTGATAGGAATGATATTATCCTGACCTGTAATTAATTTTATGTCTGCAATTAAACTCCCGTTCATTGCCCATGCTTTAAATACATATTCTTTTTCAGAATCAAACTCCAAAATGGCAATTGTCAGCGTTTTATTTGCGGGGTTTGGAAACATCTGAATCGATGATACAACATTTTCCTGTTGCATCAATCGCAAATCTTCCGGCAACTCGGCATCAAACACTTCGGAATAATCTGTTTTATGTATAAACTGTAAAATATTTTCCGCTGCGACACCCGAAGGGCTTTGTTTCCCGGCTAGTGATTCAATGATAGAAATTTCTTTTTTGCCAAGTTGTAAAATTGTTCTGCCTTCTGAAGCAACAGGAATCAATACTTCATATAAGGTTACAAAATCAGCTCCTTCAATGGTTGCGGTATTTACATTTTTTAATGCAGTTTCGGCTGCCGTGAATTCTTCCGTCATCAGGTAAATCTGCACAATCGTTTCTTTAGCCTTATCAGTGGCCTGTTGTTCTAAAAACCAAATGGCTGAATCGGATTTTAATTCTGTAATATAACCGCTCACAATCTTATTTGATAGTTGTTCTTGTATGGCAGTAAAATAAGTCAGGTCGTCATTTTCTTCTGTTGCAATTTCCGCTGCTGCAATCATTTCTTCCAATCCGGAAATTAATTCTTCGGTTGCGTTGTATTCTGCAAGCAATGCAGATGCAGAACTGCCACCACCTGCTACTAATGCTTCACCCGAACCGGGCAATGTCGATGGACAAGCTACATAGCCACCTTCATTCGCAGTTAATCCACAATCTAGAGGAACAATATTGGGTGTGGTATAACATTGTGGTGTATAAGCAAGACCTGTGTGATGGCGATATTTTAACTCTGTAATGCCTGTATGAATTTTAAAATCGCCTTCTGTATAAATGCAATCGTGCGAAAATATATTTCCGGCAGGAGCACGAACTCTGTCTGCAGGTGGATTTCCCACAGGTAAACATTTTCCCTGATGACCCAATAAACCACTCGTTGCATACACATGATAGCGGTTTATCTCACTTAAAAAGGTATTGCATTTTATCTGCAGGTTTTTATTGTTTACCTGGCAGCGAATACCGGTTTCCAATCCTTCGAAAATGTTGCGGTAAACGAGAGTATGTGCATTCGAATTATTTGCTGCATAAACGCCTGCATTAAATGGTGCTACTCCATCAAATCCGGCAAGGCTGCTGAAATAGTTATTCTCCACCTGATAATTTTCGCAATCCTCCAGATACAATCCATAGCTGTTTACTATATTGTCCTGAATGCGGAAGGTATTATTGATGATAAGCGAATTTTTTACATTGGATAATAAAATCCCACGGGTATTATCTTCAAATACGCCTGTATTTATTTCAATATTCAGCGGGCGGTAATTGGCGTTGGCAGCATGTATGCCCCGCATAAATCCTTCAAAATAATTATAATCGCCAATGCAGGTATTTGGTGGAGGCGGACTGCATAAAATGCTGTTTACTTTGTAGGTGGCATCAATGCTGTAAATAGCCTGTGTGGAGCCGGATAGTGTGGTGCGGTTGTCTAAATACACGTTATCCGTAAATGCAACGCCATCCACATCCCACATGCTTAAGTGATATGCACATGTTTCTGATGCAGGGTAATCATCATCAATTATAAATGTGCAGTTTTTAAACTCGCTGATATTATCATCGTCCGCATCGTAAGGATAGTAATCGTATTTCATAAACTCCGCACTGCGTTTATTATTTCTGAATGTGCTGTTCTCGGCTAATACAATGCCACCGTAATAATTCTGGTTTGCATAATCATCATACTTACTGGTAGTAATGGCATTGCGGGCATACGCAATAGTACCTCCATTTTTAATCCATACCACACCATGATGCGCAGCCGATGAAGGATATGCACCGGTTACAATATCGTTTTTAGTTGGATGTGCAGTGTAACTGCTGTTACCCCATACTTCGATGCCTTGCCAGAGGCCATCGCAGGATTTGGTGATGGTGCCTCCGTCAACGATGAGTTTTGCGCCTTTTTCAATGATGATGCGGGCATCTGTTGGTAGTATTAATTTACATTTAATAGTTAGACTTGTACCAGGAGAAACACGGATAATTGCATGATAAAGTCTCATATTAAAATCCCAAATTTCATTAGAACTAACTATAAATTCTTGAGTTGTAGATGGACAGTCGATAACATATTTTCTTGTATGGTAAAGATGCAATGATCTTTGCATTCTGCCTATTTGTTCCGGGGAGAAATAACATGATTCAGCTGTGCCTCCCATCATATTATTTGTGCAAGTATTTAAAGAAGAATTTACATCACAACCCCATCCATAATCCAACCAACAAATATTCGGACAACCTATTACTGCGGATCCAAAAACATCATCTAAATAGTCAATATTGGCAATATCACAAGTTTCTGGACAACATGTAGGCTCATATGTGTGTAAAAGACCAAAAGCATGACCAAATTCATGTGCCAAGTTTGAACTTCCGCTATATAATGCATAAGGATTATTTAAAAAACCATAATAAACATCATCCATTGTAATGTATGTGCTCAATGATAAATTAAAACTAGGTAAAATATTAGTAGCACCATTTATGGTTCCATCATCAGTCCCCTTGAAGAATATATTGAGTTCAGTGTCAGTATTTATTGCATATGTATTGAACAATGTAGAGCCACTTGCTAAATAGTTAACATTACTTTGATGTTCGTAAAAATTCACTATTTGAAATCTTATCCTTGTATCAGTAATATTACAACTAGATGCACAAACACATTCAAGTGGATCTGATGGGGAACAAATATTCGAAAAATAATTATTGACATTTTCAAAAAGATTTTCAATCCATTCCATCTCGGTTTCATTATCTATATCAAAATTTCCCGCTGGCAAAGGTGTTTCCTTTTGCATAAAATGCACATTGACTCTAATTGTCTTAATTGGAGTATAATGCAAATTGTTTAAATCTGGTATCCAATAATCTTGGTACTGGTATTTATTAATCCAAGAGTCAGAACTACTGCTACATGATGTCATCAATAAAGAGGGTTCATCTGAAATAAATCCATCACAAATTGACTCAGGTGTTTGCGCAGATCCATTTTTATAAAAAATAAAAAGGCTAATAACAAAGCAAACTGCATTTATCTTCATAATTTCAATAATTTTATGTGATAAAAATAAGTTCCAATTAATAGCCTGACAAAATAAATACCATTAACCAATCTATTTGAAAGATCTAAACTAATAGGTTCAACTAAATAATCTTGCAATATTAATCGGCCCCAATTGTCATAAATGAATAAAGTCATTGGAAAATATTTACTATCTATAAATATTGTACTATAAAATGGGTTAGGCGAAATTTCAAACACATAATCATTATAACTTATTTGCGTTGAAACAAGATAATTACAATTTTCTAGTATATTTATTGAGTAAAGACCCAGCATATCGTCTTCATAGCACCTCAAATTCCCATAATAAGGTAGATCAAATCCACAATCCTCGGTTAATGTTGAAGGAAATAAATATCCTAAAGATCCAATAAGCTCAATAATTTCAGAATTCTTAAATCCAACCATTGAACCAGAAATGGTATCAACAGTAATACTTTTCAAAACAATATCATTAATAGTAATTGAACTTGTATCTTTTATTTCAACTAAACCTATAGAATCACATTCATCAGAAGTAATTACTTGCCAGGATGTACCTATATCGCTAGTAAAATCATACAATAAATAAAATATATCATTTTTAAGCCAATATACCTTAAAATTGTCTTCGTAAACATACTCGTTGGATAAAATTATAGTATCTAATTCAAATATTGGCGTAGTTAAATCATCCTGAATCATAGTTTTTTGTAATATTCTACAATTCTGACCATATATAATTGTATCACCAATAGATTCAATTATTAATATTCCCTCGGATAAAAGTGATTGCGAATTATACCACCACTTCGCCCCCACAGGCGCAAACTCGGGTGTCTGGGAAAAGGCCTGTACACAGCTCAGACAGATTACTGTTGCGAGCAGGGCCTTGCGGATGTAAAGCTGCAGTTTTTGCATATCCCCTAAATTTATGGCAAATATTCGGGATTTGTGTCAGGGGGAAGTGAAAATGCAGGAAGTGCCGGGGGAAACCGGTAGCAAATTGGCATACCGGGTATTCACATCATCTAACATATCAACTAAAAAGGTTGTATGCGTAAGAATATCCTGGAAATTTTCTTCCCCACTTGCATCCTGAAGGATGTGCAAAGCAACCCTTACATAAATAACAGGCGTAATAGCGGGGTCATAAGGTGAGTAATTATCTCTATTGTCGCAATCTGAACTTAATAATAATAAAGGTTCATCGGAATTGACGTAACCACATTCCTGCGCATAGGTATGTATCATAACTATGCTAAGTATTATACAAATGAATTGTTTCATATCACAGGAATTTTTATAAGGTAAAGATTTCCATTCAAATTAATCCTTATCAGATAAATACCTTTGGGCAAATGGCCAAAATATTCAGCAACCTTAAACACATTGTTCAATTCATACACTTGCTCGCCATTTATAGAATATAAAGCTAAATCGAATGGAATATCAGAGTTCAGAAGTAAATAATTATTAAAATAACTGTAAGATATATCCTGCATAAATTCATTAATATTTGTAGGAACTATGAAAGTGGTGTCGCATGCATAAGGCACCGATTTATAGTTAAGAACAGAATCTTTATAACAATTTAAATTGACTGATTGAATAAAAAGAAAAGTAGTCTCATAATTTATTGGGAATAAACTGGAAGTACTACCTAAGAATTCGATTATCGAATTGTAACTGAATCCGTAACCATATGGGCCGTACCCGAAACCAATTGGCTCGTCATGTGTATAAAATCTGTTAATATCAATACCGCTAATTTCGATAAAATCAGTAGAATCAATTACAATTAATGTTGTATCAGTATCATCCCAATCGTAAGAAACCGGAATTTTAAAATCCTCGCCGGAAAAATTATAAATCAAGTAAAATGCTGTATCTATCCATACGTATATATTCAGGCTATCCTGATATATAAATTGATTTAGCAAAGGATAAGTCTCATTTTCAAAAGTAGTTCGTGTAAATTGCAATATTCTGCAATTAACACCTTCAATAATTGTATCGTCAATAGATTCAATTAACAAAAACCCCTGGTCGGGAGTGGTATCAGCCCATGAATCGTAGTATAATTCAGCATACCACCACTTCGCCCCCACAGGCGCAAACTCGGGTGTCTGGGAAAAGGCCTGTACACAGCTCAGACAGATTACTGTTGCGAGCAGGGCCTTGCGGATGTAAAGCTGCAGTTTTTGCATATCCCCTAAATTTATGGCAAATATTCGGGATTTGTGTCAGGGGGAAGTGAAAATGCAGGAAGTGCCGGCTGTATGCCTCGTACAATTAAAGTATGGAGAAGAGGGAGGCAGTTCTGATAACCTGTCGAATGAATTATTTCTTTTTGCCTTTGCGCATGGCTTCCTGTTGTTTCATGGCTTCTTCCAGCCGTTGAGCAAACTTTGATTTTTTCACCGGCTTGGCTTTGTTTTCCTGGATCTGTGCATGTATGGCTGCATCGTTAATCAGGAACCTGCGAATACCCCATTGCTGGCCAAATGTCACCATATTGCTCACAAAATAATAATAAGTCAGCCCCGCAGGTGAACTGTTGAGAAAGAATAAAAAGAACACGGGCATCATATACTGAATCCAACGCATCTCCTTTGTCAGCCCTGACGCCTGGGTCATATTCATACGCATATACAGGATGGAAGACAGCGTCATCAAAATACAAAAAATACTCAAATGGCTGCCGATAAAAGGTAAATCGGCATTCCAGCGAATAATATCGTCGTAGCTGGACAAGTCGTCAGCCCATAAAAAGGATTGTTGCCGCAATTCGATAGCCCCCGGAAAGAACCGGAACAATGCGATGAGAATAGGCATAGAGAGCAAAGTAGGAATACAACCGCCCAGCGGGTTAACGCCTGCCTTGCGGAAAAGTTTGAGTTGTTCCTGCCCCATCTTCGCCTGGTCATCCTTAAATTTCTCCCGCATTTCTGCAATCTCGGGTTGCAACACCCGCATCTTGGCCATTGATAAATACGAGCGGTAGGTGAGCGGAGTGAGTGCGAGTTTGATAATTATGGTCATCAGCAAAATGATCAAACCGTAGTTGTTTAAAAATCCGCCGAGGAAATTAAATAAAGGTATTACCACCCAGCGATTGATAACCCTGAAAATACTGGAGCCCGTCGGCACGATTGTCTCCAACCCGATATCCAATGCGTGTAAATCGGTAAAGCGGTTGGGTGCAAAATACCACTGCATCGGCATTTCGAACTGCGATTGATTATTGAATGTGACGAATAATTCGGCGTAGCATCTCTTTACATAAGCGGATGTGTCGTCGGACACTACACCCATGTAACCCTGGTTGTCAAATCCATTCCTGGCAATGAGGGTTGTATTAAAAAATTGTTGCTGGCAACTCAGCCATTTCACCGTTGCATCGAATTCTATATTTCCATTGGCCGATTTATAATCGATATCGCCGTTTTTGTAACTGAAGTAAAACTTGGAGTACTGTCTTTCGTATTTAATATTTTTTTCCTGCTCCTGCATATCGTTTTGCCAGTTGATTTTCAGGAAAGCGAGGTTTGCAGGTATCACTTCGTTAAAACCGGTAAGCTTTATGGTATAGTCCACCAGGTAACTCGTATCATTAAAGGCATACACCTGGTCGAGGTATTTGCCCTCGCCGGCGCTTGCACGCAATGAAACCGATTTACCCGGTACGTTTTCCAGTACGGTAAAATACAGGCTGTCGGTATTCAACCTTTTGTCATTGTCGTAAAAAAATGTGTAATTGAAATGGTTTGATTTGCCGTGAACCAGCATCAGTGGTTCGCCATCGTACTGTTTATATTCTTTTAACTGTACCTGTTGAATTTCGCCGCCACGGGTATCGATACCGATGCGGAGTTTATCGTTCTCCAATACGACGAGCTCCTGTTTGCCCTGCATGGAGCCGGCGAAAGGACCGGTATATTGTTTGGAGGAATCTTCCCGCAGGGTTGTCAATTCGGGTTGAAGCACAGTGAGTGAGTCGTAGATGCTCAGCCATTCGGTTTCGGTGAGCGAATCGGCCAGGACAGATGAATCGGCATGCGCCTTTGCCCAGGCGATTTTTTCATTTGCCGCATGCTTCAAACTGTCGGCAATGCGCATTTCCTGTGCCTGGCGTATGCTGTCCTGTTGCATCGCCTGTTCAATGCGTGCCTTTTGAGAGATATTGCTTTGAATGACCAGGTAACCGATAAACAGTACACCGAGCAGCACAAACCCAATAATTGTATTACGATCCATAATAGAGCCGCAAAACTAAACAGAAATAGCTAAAGCGTTGCCGGGGCTTATACCCGAAGCCCTGATGGATGTTTGGCTGTTAAAACTGCAGCGGATTGCGGATTCTCCTTGTGGTGGATAGCGGCTTTCACAAACTCGACAAACAGGGGGTGCGGGTGCTCTACCTTACTCTTTAATTCGGGGTGGAACTGTACGCCGACAAACCAGGGATGACTTTTTAATTCCACGATTTCAATCAGATTTTGCTGTGGATTCAACCCCGTTGCCATCATGCCGGCGGCTTCAAAATCTTTGAGATACGCATTGTTAAATTCGTAGCGGTGGCGATGGCGCTCGCTTATCAGTTGAGTTTTATAAGCCTCATAGGCATGCGTTTTTTTAAACAACCTGCAATCGTAGGCGCCCAATCGCATGGTGCCTCCCATTTCCACAATTTCTTTTTGTTCTTCCATCTTGTCGATTACCGGGTGTTTCGTCCTGGCATTCATCTCGGTGGAATGCGCATCGGCCAGGCCCAGCACATTGCGTGCAAACTCGATGACCGCACACTGCATGCCGAGGCAAATGCCGAAAAACGGGATATTATTTTCACGCACGTACTTTATAGCGGTTATTTTTCCTTCAATGCCCCGCTCGCCAAACCCCGGCGCTACCAGCACTCCGTGCATCTCACCGATTTTTTCCCCGACATTTTCGGGCGTGATATACTCCGATTGGATGTAATGCACCTGTACTTTACATTCATTTTCCGCTCCGGCATGAATAAAGGATTCCAGGATGGACTTATAGGCGTCCTGCAATTCAACGTATTTGCCAACGAGGGCAATTTTCACCGTCTTGGTCGGGTTTTTCAACCGGCTTAAGAACTCCTTCCACGATACCAGATCGGGCTCGCCGTGATGGGGCAGTTTTAACTTTGCCAGGACGATATCGTCCAGGTTTTCCTTGAGCAGCGACAGCGGCACATCGTAGATGGTGGTAACATCTATCGCCTCAATTACGGCATTGATATTTACGTTGCAGAACAATGCGATCTTCCTGCGCAATTCTTTTGTGAGCGGGTGTTCGGTACGGCAAACCAGAATATCGGCCTGCAGTCCCGATTCCAAAAGGAGTTTTACGGAGTGTTGTGTCGGCTTGGTTTTTAACTCGCCGGCGGATGCTAAAAACGGAATCAGGGTGAGATGTACGATAATACACCGGGTATGGCCCAATTTCCATTTCAACTGCCGCACCGCTTCGATATAGGGCAGCGATTCGATATCGCCGACCGTCCCGCCGATTTCGGTAATGACGATATCGTACTTCTCACTTTCGCCCAAAAGCAGCATGCGCCGTTGTATTTCATCGGTAATGTGTGGAATGACCTGTACGGTTTTGCCGAGATAATCGCCTGTGCGCTCGCGGTTTATTACCGTTTGATACACGGCGCCGGTGGTCACATTGTTGGCCTGCGATGTTTCCACTCCAAGGAATCGCTCGTAATGTCCCAGGTCGAGATCGGTTTCCGCACCGTCGTCGGTGACGTAGCATTCGCCGTGCTCATACGGGTTCAAAGTACCCGGATCCACATTGATATAGGGGTCAAATTTCTGGATAGTCACCCTGAGGCCGTGGCCTTGCAGCAATTTTGCCAATGATGCGGAAAAAATGCCCTTGCCTAATGATGATGTTACACCGCCCGTAACGAAAATATACTTGCAATTTGATTTCATTGTTCGAAATGTTACGGGTTTTAAAGGTAAGACAATTTTCGCAGGGCAGTATAAAAACCGCCGAATGTATTTCAACAAACTGTGCAAAGTGCAATTTGCAATTCCTGAAAATGAAATTATCGCAATTTTTTCAGCGCCTGTTCCAGGTCTTCGGGCGTATCTATCCCGATGCTCTGCACAGTAGTTTGCACCACCCGCAAGTTGAATCCGTAATACATCCATCGCAATTGTTCGAGCGACTCGGTTTTTTCGAGCGCCACCGGCCGCAGGGCCGTCAACTGTTTCAGAATTGCCGTCCTGTAACCGTAAATACCGATGTGTTTGAGGTAGGGAAATGCCTCTCGCCATAACTCGGGTGCGCCGGCGCCGCGGGGGTTGCGGAAATACGGTATCGGGTTGCGGGAGAAAAACAAAGCATCCCGTTGTTTATTGCATACCACCTTCACCGTGTTTGGGTTAAAAATTTCATCTGCGTTTGCAATGGGAGTGGCAAGTGTGACTATACCGGTGGATGTATCTTTAAATGCATTGATGACGCTGCGGATTTGCAGCGGGGCGATAAAGGGTTCATCGCCCTGGATATTGATGACGATATCAAATGATTCGCTCAGCTTTTCGATTGCCTCGCTGCATCGCTCGGTACCGCTTTTGTGTTTCGGCGATGTCATCACGGCCTTGCCGTTATGCTGTAGCACGTGGTTGTAAATGCGTTTGTCGTCGGTTGCCACAACTACTTCATGTAATTGTTTTACTTTCCCGGCTTGCCGGTACACACGCATAATCATGCTGGTGTCGCCGATCATCGCCAACGGCTTTCCCGGGAAACGGGTGCTGTGGTATCTGGCCGGAATAATGCCGATTATTTTCATAAATCAGGAAATTTTTCTCACCACAACAAAGCTGTTTTTTGCCGCAATAACTTTAATGCGATCGCCTTTGGAAATATAATCGCCTTCGGTTTGACCGTCAATCCGCTCCCCGTCAATTTCCACTTTCCCCGAAGGGCGCAAATCGGAAACGGCAATACCCGTTCTGCCAACAAATCGCGGCAACAGGGGGATGTTGGTGTGATATCCTTCACCGCTCGTCTCGCTGGTTTGCAGCGATATTTTTTTAAATAATCCCGAGTTGAGGAAACGGCCGAAAAAGCCGATTATGACGCCCATAGTCAAGAGTATGGCGGCAACGACAACGGCAAAAGATTCCACGATGGCACCGGTACCGGTAAAGTCAAAATTGAACCCGCGGTTTTGCAGCATACTCAACAGCAGTCCGGTGAAAATCAGCGCAATCCCCGAAATACCGGCAATGCCAAAGCCCGGGATAACAAAAATTTCGACGGCTAACAAAGCGAGTCCCAGTACGAATAACAGTATTTCCCAGTTCTGCGCCAGCCCCTCGAAATACAAGGGTGCAAAATAGAGCAGTGCGGCCACCACGGCAATTATCAACGGAAAACCGATACCGGGGGATTGCAGCTCGAAATACAAGCCCAGGAAAATAAAAGTGATACACAAACCCCGCAATACGGGATTGAGGAAAAATTCCATCATTCTATCCACGGCAGTGGCCTCGTAGCCGGTTATCATATAATCGTCAACGCCAGCGGCAGCAAGAGCGGCTTCCGCATTTTCCATCTGCCCGTCGCAAAATCCGTATTGCAGCGCTTCGCTGGTAGTCAGCGTCAGCACCTGGCCGGAATCAATAATGCCCGGAATAGTCTTCACCGCTCCCACCATCGCCTCCGCCATCTCAGGGTTGCGGTGATTGGCCTCGGCGGTTGCCCGCATCATGCCCCGCATGTAGCTCTGGTATTTATCGGGCATCACGTTGCCGCTCTGGTCAACGACACTTGCCGCACCGATTTTTGCAATCGGATGCATATAAATACTGTCGCATGCCAATGCAATTAAAGCCCCTGCCGAGGCGGCATTGTTGGTGATATACACGATAACCGGGATTTTGGTTGCCAGCAGTTTGGTGCGGATGCTGTCGGCGGCGTCCAACATACCGCCGTAAGTGTCCATGCTTATCAAAATATAATCGGCCTGAAGGGCCTCCGCTTCTTCGACTGCATGTTTTACGGTGCGCCACATGGCGGGCATTATATCTTTGTGGATTTCAAAATAGTACACCTGCTTCTGTCCATCATTATCCACACTGCCCGAGCCGGAAACTACTGTCCACAATAGTGTAAACCCCACAATAAAACTGTAAAAACCCTTATGTGGAAAGTATTTGCGCATACGCTCAAAGTCTATTTTTGCTTGTGAATAAAATGTGAATAAGCAATAAAAACTAAAAAAATCAAGTTATTCTGATGGAAGTTTTACTGCAAAACAAAAATATGAAAAGAATTTGCTTGCTGATACTATTCGTGGTTTGGGTGTGGAGTTTAATGGCGATGCCGGCAGATTCCGTTGGTATTAAACAGATTTCCGGACAGCCGTATATTGTGTATCAGTTGAGCGCCGGAGAAACGGTATATGCCCTGAGCCGCAAGTACGATGTCAGCTATCAGAGCATTGCCGAAGCAAATCCCGGTGTGGATTTAAATGCAATGCAACTCGGCCAGGAAATCCTGATTCCGTTGGCAACGAAAAAAAATGCGGCTTCCACCCCCGCCGCAGGCAATTTTCACATTGTCGCCCATGGCGAAACCGTTTATAGCATTGCCAAACTCTATACAACGGATGTAAATACCTTACTTAAGCTTAACCCCGAAATAACCAACAATACCATAAAAATCGGCCAGGTGCTGCATATCCCTGCGCAGGCGGTCGCCATTGTTCAAAATGGCAACAATAGTGGGGAAAAAAATTCACAGTTGTCCTCAGTCGATACACCCGTTCAACCCCAGGCGGATGCATCCACATCCACAAATAATGCACCCCAGGAAATTACTTTTTCCAGGCCGGACAAGAACAAATCCTTTGCTCAACTGTTTGCAGAATACAAGTTTATGGATTTGATACCGGTGAGCGAAAAAGGCGTTGCCACATGGATTGAGGGCAGTGCAGACATGCAGGTAACCAATGGCAGGTACTACGCTTTGAACAACCAGGCGCCGATAGGATCCATTGTGAAAGTGCGCAACCTGATGAACAACCGCGAGATTTATGCCAAGGTGATTGGCACGTTATCTGATACTGAGGTGAGCGAAAAAATACTGATAAAACTCTCGGCGGGTGCAGCCGAACAATTAAATGTACTGGATGCACGTTTTGTATCGGAAATCACCCATTACGAAGCGCCGGAAGAAGTAAAGAAGTAAATAGGTTCAATTGTTTCATAAATTAGGTTTAGAGACCCCGATTGATTCGGGGTTTTTTTTTGCCCAAAACTTTCCGGCAGCACGGGCACAGGTTTGCGATGGTCTAAACCGCCGGGACTGTGGATGGCGGCATGTCAATTTTTCAATTGATTTCAAATTACCTTTGCGCAAGCTATGGCGCACCGATCCGCACAATTCAGCACTAACCCCGAAGAGCAGGAAAGGAAAAAGCGCATCACGATGCAGGGCATCCGCTCGGCGATGCGCATCTTCAAGTACCTGAGACCTTACAAGACAAAATTTATTATAGGCATAGTCGCTTTGCTTTTCAGCAGTTTCACCACCATGTCGTTTCCGTTTTTTATGGGCAAACTGATCGATACTGCTTCTCATACCGGCTCTGATTTCTTTTCGGACACCAATGCCGTCGCCTTGGTGCTTATCGCCATTTTGGTCTTTCAGTCGGCGGTTTCGTTTTTTCGTGTGTATTTATTTGCGGTTGTCTCCGAGCGGAGTATGGCCGATGTGCGCTCCACCCTCTACAATAAACTGATTACGCTGTCCATTCCCTTTTTTGAAGAACACCGGGTGGGCGAACTGACGAGTCGCAGCACTAATGATGTGGATCAGTTGCAGGAAATGCTCAGCGTAACACTGCCTGAATTTGTGCGCCAGGTAGTCACCATACTCTTTGGATTGGGATTTATATTTTTTATTTCCACACGGTTGACATTGCTGATGATTTCCACCTTCCCCATATTAATCATTTTAGCCGTATTGTACGGCAAATACATACGCTCGCTCTCGAAGAAGCGCCAGGATGCGCTGGCGGAGTCCAATATCGCCGTTGAGGAGACGCTGCAGAACATTTTTACCGTAAAGGCATTCGGCAATGAAAATTATGAATCGCAACGCTACAAGGGATTTCTCGACAGGGTTATCGATACCGGCATCAAGGGAGCGGTGAACCGCGGCGCTTTCACCACCTTTCTGATTCTCGGGCTGTTTGGCGGTTTCGTTTTGGTGCTGTGGTATGGTACGTTATTGATGAAAACGGGTGAGATTACGCCGGGCACACTTACCGCATTCATGTTATACACCGGCTTTATCGGCGGGGCGGTGGGCGGCCTCGGCGAGATGTACGGCCGCCTGCAAAAAGCCGTCGGAGCCACCGAGCGCATTTTTGAAATCATCGACGAAGAAGGTGAAATAGCACTGCAGAGCGAAGAACCGGCATTAAAACTTCAAGGCGCCATCCGGTTTCGGGATGTGGCCTTCTGTTATCCCACCAGGCCGGACATCCGGGTGTTAAACAATATCAACCTAACCATTGCACCCGGCGAGAAAGTGGCCTTTGCCGGACACAGCGGCGCCGGAAAATCCACTATCGCTCAATTGCTGCTGCAGTACTACGAACCAACGGAGGGCATCTTATTGATGGACGGGAAACCCGCCGGTGATTATACATTACAGGCGCTGCGGCAAAATATGGCTATCGTGCCGCAGGATGTAATTTTATTCGGGGGCACCATTAAGGAGAATATCGCCTACGGCAAACCCGGAGCGAGCGAACAGGAAATTAAACGGGCTGCGATGAAAGCCAACGCCTGGGAATTTATATCCAAATTTCCCGGACAACTGGAAACCATTGTCGGCGAACGGGGCGTCAAACTCTCGGGAGGACAACGACAGCGCATCGCCATCGCCCGTGCGATATTGAAAGACCCGGCCATTTTAATCCTCGACGAAGCCACCAGCAGCCTGGATGCGGAAAGCGAGCAATCGGTGCAGCAGGCATTGGAAGTGCTGATGGAAAACCGCACGACCATTATTATTGCACACCGCCTGAGCACCATCCGCAATGTGGACAGGATTTTTGTCCTGGAAAACGGCATCATAAAAGAAGAGGGCACCTTTGATGCGCTTTCGAAAGTGGAAAACGGTATCTTCAATAAATTATTAAAATTGCAGTTCAATAATCCGGAATTAATCAATTAAACCGCAAGCAATGAACTTAATCTATTTCATAATAATCGGCGCTTTAGCTGGATGGATAGGCGGCAAACTCATGCGGGGCGAAGGCTTCGGTTTAATCGGCAATATCGTCGTCGGCATAGTAGGCGCCGTTATCGGCGGATGGATTTTCGATACCTTGGATATTTCCAGCTCGGGAGTAACCGGCGCTATCGCAAGCTCGGTAGTAGGCGCCATTGTATTTTTATTTATCGTTGGATTAATAAAAAGAAAATAAACCCTATCGCCTGTTCCTTATTTGTAAATCGCCTCCCAGCTCTGCAGGAGCGGCATATTAATAGAACAATTCATCAACAACAATTCCCAAACTCCCCTGGAGCGATATTTTAATAACATAATTCATTGTAAATCGCTTTCCAGCTCCGCAGGAGCGGCATATTAATAGAACAAACAATCATCAATCACCTCCCAGCTCCGTAGGAGCGACATATTAATAGAACAGCCAATCATCAATCACCCCAGCTCCGCAGGAGCGGCATATTAATAGAACAAACAATCATCAATCACCTCCCAGCTCCGTAGGAGCGGCATATTAATAGAACAGACAATCATCAATCACCTCCCAGCTCCGTAGGAGCGACATATTATTAGAACAATTCATCAACAACACTTTCCAAACTCCCATGGAGCGATATTTTAATAACATAATTCATTGTAAATCGCTT
>CAZBHH010000040.1:0-8498 GCA_964492065.1 uncultured Chitinophagales bacterium
CAGATTTTCTGACACGCATCCGCAATGCGCAGATGGCTAATCATAAAATAGTGGAAATTCCGGCCTCCAATATCAAGAAGCGCCTCACCGAATTATTGTATGAAAACGGATTTATTTACCGGTACAAATTCGATACGGATGGCCCCCAGGGCACGATAAAAATTGCATTGAAATACGATGCAGTTACCAAGATGCCTGCCATAAAAGGCATTGAGCGGGTAAGCCGCCCGGGATTGCGGACCTATAAAAACACCGCCGAATTACCACGGGTATTAAGCGGGCTGGGTATGGCAATAATTTCCACATCCAAGGGCATCATGACCGAAAAAGAGGCAAAACGCCAGAATGTAGGCGGGGAAGTGCTCTGCTACATTTATTAAAAAGATAAACTGAACAGAAATGTCTAGAATAGGAAATGCACCCATATCGTTGCCAACCGGAGTTACAGTAAACGTCAGTGATAAAAACGTTATCACCGTGAAGGGCAAATTGGGAGAGTTGAAACAAAAAGTGGATCCGGATATCCGCATCGCAGTGGAAAACAATACGTTGTCGGTTTCCCGGCCTACCGAGCAGAAGCGCCATAAGGCATTGCACGGGCTATACCGGGCGCTTATCGCCAATATGGTGAAAGGCGTTTCGGAAGGCTATAAAATCGAACTGGAGTTGGTGGGCGTCGGCTACCGTGCTGCCAACCAGGGGCAACTGCTGGACCTCTCCATCGGGTATTCACATCCCATCATGATGGTATTACCCAAGGAGATTAAACTGAGCACTGTTTCCGAAAAGGGAAAAAACCCGACGGTAATCTTGGAATCTCACGACAAGCAATTGATCGGGCAGGTAGCGGCAAAAATCAGATCATTGAGGAAACCGGAACCTTACAAAGGAAAAGGTATTAAATACACTACAGAAGTATTGCGCAGAAAAGCCGGTAAAACAGCAGGCAAATAAACTGAATTGAAATGCAGAACAAAAAAGTAAAACGCAGATTACGCATCAGGTACGGCATCCGGAGCAAAATTTCCGGAACGGCAGCACGCCCACGCCTATCTGTATTCCGAAGCAATAAGGAAATCTATGCCCAGATCATTGACGATGAAGCAGGGCACACGCTTGCCGCAATTTCCAGCCGCTCGTTAAAAGAGCTGAAAGGCAACAAAGTGGAAAAGGCAAAACAAGTGGGTATGGAAATGGCGAGAATTTCACTGGAAAAGGGAATTACGGAAGTGAGTTTCGACCGCAGCGGATATTTATATCACGGGCGCATCAAGGCAATTGCCGATGGCGCAAGGGAAGGAGGACTTAAATTTTAAACAGAGCGCATTATGGCAGTAAATAAAGAGATACAAAGAGTACGTGCTTCCGAGCTGGAACTGAAAGAGAGAGTAGTAGGCATACAGCGTGTAGCGAAGGTGACAAAGGGAGGCCGCACATTCAGTTTTTCGGCATTAGTAGTTGTCGGCGACGGTCAGGGTACTGTCGGTCAGGGATTGGGAAAAGCCCGTGAAGTTACCGAAGCAATCCAAAAGGGTATTGATGATGCAAAGAAGAACTTAATAAAAGTGCCGCTGTACAAAGGCACCATCCCCCATGAGCAAAAGGGTAAATACGGAGCGGGGAAAGTGATGCTGAAGCCGGCCGCACACGGTACCGGTGTTATTGCGGGCGGTTCGATGCGGGCGGTTTTGGAAAGCGCCGGCGTTACCGACGTACTGGCGAAGTCGTTGGGATCTTCCAATCCGCATAACGTGGTAAAAGCCACCCTCGATGCCTTGTCGCTGTTGCGCACGCCGATGCGGGTGGCAGAGCAGAGAAACGTGCCTCTTAAAAAAGTATTTAACGGATAAGTATTATGGGAAAAGTAAAGATTACAATCGTTAAGAGCACCATTGACAGGCCGAAAAATCAAAAGGCAACCGTCAAAGCCCTGGGATTGAGAAAATTGAATCACTCGGTAGTGCTGGAAGATACACCCCAGGTGATGGGTATGATACATAGTGTACAACATTTATTAAAAGTTGAAAAAGCCTGATATGGATTTATCAAATTTAAAACCGGCAAAGGGTTCCGTTAAATCGCCGAAGCGGGTAGGCCGCGGCCAGGGATCGGGAACAGGCGGAACTTCTACCCGCGGTCATAAAGGTGCAAACTCCCGTTCGGGAAATAAGAAGAAACACCATTTTGAAGGAGGCCAGATGCCGTTGCAGCGCCGGTTGCCAAAACGCGGTTTCAAAAACCTGAACCGGGTGGATTGTGTGGAACTCAATCTCGGCCAGATACAGGAAATCGCTGATAAATACGGCATTACTACGCTAGACAAAGAGGTGCTGTTTGCCAACAGGATATTGAAAACCGGGCAAAAGCTGAAAGTGCTGGGTAAGGGACAACTGACTGCCAAGATCGAAATGAGCGCACATGCCTACAGCAAAACGGCAAAAGAAGCTATTGAAGCAATTGGAGGAACCGCAAACCTGATTGATTAAGAATGAAAAAGTTCATAGAAACGATACGGAATATCTGGCACATCGAAGATCTGCGCAAACGCATAATTTTCACCGTCGGGTTGATTTTTATTTATCGCCTCGGATCCTATGTCATGTTGCCCGGTATCGATGCCGCCCTCTATAAAACTGCCGTACAGGGCTCCGGCTCCGGCGGTCTGTTGGGCCTGATTAACCTGTTTGCCGGCGGTGGATTCAGCAGGGCATCCATCCTCGCCCTGGGAATTATGCCGTATATCTCGGCATCAATTGCCATGCAATTGCTCGGTATCGCCGTTCCCTATTTCGCCAGGATGCAGCGGGAAGGCGAGAGCGGCAGGCGAAAAATAAACCAATACACCCGGATTCTAACCGTAGTAGTTACGGCTTTCCAGGCTTCCGGATATTTCATTTACCTGAAGTCCATGGCCGAATCTTCCGGCGGGCTGAATTTTATCACCACTTCCTACGGATTGTTCTGGTTTATCTGCGTTATTATGCTCACTACCGGTACCTTGTTTACCATGTGGCTGGGAGAAAAAATTACAGACAGGGGTATCGGCAACGGTATTTCCTTCATAATCATGGTCGGCATTATCGCCGGCTTGCCCGCTGCCTTGGGCAACGAGTTTATCACCCGTGTTAATGAAAATACCGGCGGATTGGTGCCCTTTGTGCTGGAACTCGCCTTCCTCGTAGTCGTAATTATGGCCAGTATCATGCTGGTGCAGGGAACACGCCGTATCCCGGTGCAGTATGCCAAACGCATTGTCGGCGCCAAACAATACGGCGGCAACAGGCAGTTTATCCCGCTGAAAATTAATGCCGCCGGCGTGATGCCCATCATCTTCGCCCAGGCATTGATGTTTATTCCGGGAACTGTTCAGACATTTTTCCCCGACTCGCAGAGCAGTTTTATCATGCAATTGAACGATTTTACTTCGCCGACTTACAATATAATTTACGGGTTACTGGTAATCGTCTTTACCTATTTCTATACGGCGATTACGATTAACCCGACACAGATTGCCGACGACCTGAAAAAGAACGGCGGATTTATCCCGGGTGTAAAACCGGGTAGAAAAACCGCTGAATTTATAGATAATGTATTGTCCAGGATTACATTACCCGGATCCATTTTCCTGGCGATTGTCGCCATTATGCCGGTATTTTCCACCGCTTTTGGAGTGGGTGCACAGTTTGCCCAGTTCTTCGGAGGAACATCCCTGTTGATTATGGTAGGCGTTATCCTGGATACATTGCAACAGGTGGAAAGCCATTTGTTAATGCGGCACTACGATGGATTGATGAAATCCGGCAGGATTAAGGGAAGGTCGAGTGCCCCGGTGAGTATTTAGTAATGATTATTTATAAAACGACAGATGAGATTGAACTCATCAGGAAAAGTTCTTTGTTAGTATCGGATACATTGGCATATTTAGCCGGTATCCTCAGGCCCGGAATGACCACTTTGCAATTGGATGCACTGGCGGAAGAATATATCCGGGATCATGGAGCGATACCGTCGTTTAAGGGATACAACGGGTTTACGGGAACGCTGTGCACCAGTATAAACGATGTGGTGGTACACGGGATACCCTCGGACCTGGAAGTGAAAGAAGGCGATGTGGTGTCGCTGGATTGCGGCGTGGTGATGCATGGATTTCACGGCGACTCCGCCTATAGTTTTCTCGTGGGCGAAGTGAGTGAAGATGTGGTGCGGCTGGCAGAGGTGACCAAACGAGCCCTCTACCTGGGCATTGATGCGGCTGAAGCGGGTAACCGCATTGGCGATATCGGGTTTGCTATCCAGCAATATGCAGAGCGGGAACACGGCTACGGCATCGTCCGGGAACTGGTGGGGCACGGAATCGGCAGGGAGTTGCACGAAGAACCCGATGTGCCTAACTTCGGCAGCCGCGGAAAAGGGATTAAACTGCAGGAGGGATTGGTGATAGCTATTGAACCAATGGTGAATATGGGTACTGCACGTGTCGCCCAGGAGAGTGACGGATGGACAATACGCACAAGGGATAAAAAAGTGAGTATGCACTTCGAACATACCATAGCGGTGCGGCGAGGTAAGGCGGATGTGCTTTCGGGTTTCGAAGTAATAGAACAGGCGGAATTGAAAAACGAAAATTTGTATAAAAGTAAAGAACAGATAACGCATTAATGTCAAAACAGGGACTCATAAAACAGGACGGTGTCATTACGGAAGCGTTATCCAATGCGATGTTTCGGGTGAAGCTGGAAAATGAGCACGAAATCGTAGCCCATATTTCGGGTAAAATGCGCATGCACTACATACGCATACTGCCGGGGGACAAGGTAACGGTTGAAATGTCGCCTTACGATTTGACAAGGGGAAGAATTATTTACAGATATAAATAGTACAGTATGAAAGTCAGACCATCCATTAAAAAGAGAAGTGCCGATTGCAAGATAGTGCGTCGCAAGGGCGTATTGTATGTGATCAATAAGAAGAATCCGAAATTTAAACAACGTCAAGGTTAAAAAATAAATTATGGCAAGGATAGCCGGTATAGATTTACCAAAAAACAAACAAGGCGTAATAGGCCTTACCTATATCTACGGAATTGGCAACACCACCGCTTCCTATATTTTGGCACAGGCCAATGTGGAGGAGAGCAAGAAGGTAAAAGATTGGACGGATGATGAGATCAACGCCATCCGCAATGTTATCAGCAACGAGGTGAAGGTGGAAGGCGCCTTGCGCTCGGAAGTGCAGTTATCCATCAAGCGACTCATGGACATCGGCTGTTACAGGGGCGTGCGCCACCGCAAAGGTCTGCCGGTTCGCGGGCAGCGTACCAAGAGCAATGCCAGAACCCGGAAGGGCAAGAAGAAGACTGTTGCCGGAAAGAAAAAAGCGCCTAAAGGATAATAGTCAATAATCAACAAATTATAAAATCATCATTATATAGCAATGGCTAAAACAACAACAGCAAAGAAGGTTGCCAAAAAGCGGGTAGTTAAGGTAGATGCCGACGGGCAGGTACATATTAACGCCACTTTTAATAATTTGATCGTAACCTTTACCAACAACAGCGGTCAGACTATTTCCTGGTCTTCTTCCGGTAAATCGGGATTCAGGGGGTCGAAGAAAAATACGCCGTATGCAGCGCAGGTATCGGTAAGCGATGCCGCTAAAACGGCGTATGATGCAGGCCTGCGCCGGGTAGAAGTGTTTGTCAAAGGCCCCGGTTCCGGCCGCGAAGCGGCAATTCGGCAGGTAAATGTTTCGGGAATGGAGATCACCGTGATCCGCGATATTACCCCTATGCCCCACAACGGCTGCCGGCCGCCAAAGAAAAGAAGAGTATAATTATTTAATCATAGCAATTTTACATGGCACGTTATACAGGACCAAGGACAAAAAAGGCAAGGACATTTGCCGAACCGATTTTCGGGTACGATAAAGCATTTGATAAACGCAAATATCCGCCGGGCCAACACGGCTTGTCCAAGAAGAAAAAATCATTATCCGAATACGGTCTCCAGTTAAAGGAAAAGCAAAAGGCAAAATATACCTACGGTATTTTGGAACGCCAGTTTGCCAAGACCTATTCCGATGCGGCGAGAAAACAAGCCGCTACGGGCGAAGTGCTCCTGCAGCTGTTGGAGGCGAGACTGGACAATACGGTGTTTCGCTTGGGTATTGCACCTACCCGCCGTGCTGCCCGTCAATTGGTGAACCATAAGCATATTGAAGTGAACGGGTCAACGGCATACGCACCTTCGCATAGCCTGAAACCCGGCGATGTGATAACCATACGGGAGAAGTCAAAGGATCTGGAGGTGATTAAAAATGCCCAGCCGGGTACAACTCGCTATGCGTGGCTCGAATGGAATGCCGATCAGCAAAAAGGCGTATTCACCATGTACCCCGAACGGGACCAGATACCCGAGAATATTAAAGAACTTTTGATTGTCGAGTTATACTCCAAATAATTAATTCATTTAAAATCAGAAATACATTATGTCAATACTTGCATTTCAGCGCCCGGATAAAATAACGCTTCAAAAAGCAACCGATTTTGAAGGCACCTTCGAGTTTAAACCCTTAGAACCCGGGTTTGGCGTTACCGTCGGCAATGCATTGCGGCGCATATTGCTTTCCTCATTAGAGGGCTATGCAATTTCGGCAATAAAAATCAGCGGTGTGGATCACGAATTTTCCACTATTAATGGCGTAATGGAAGATATTACGGAGATAGTTCTGAACCTGAAACAGGTGCGGTTGAAAAAAGAACTGGGCGGCGATGATAACCAGGTGGAAAAAATATTTATTTCACTCAAAGACAAAGAGGAATTCAAGGCCGGCGATATCGAGAAACACACCAATAATTTCCGGGTGATGAACCCCGATTTACTGGTTTGCCGCATGGAACCCTTTGTAAAACTGGATATTGAACTCACCATTCAGAAAGGCAGGGGCTATTTGCCTGCCGAAGAGAATAAGCTCATCGAAGAAGCGATCGGCGTTATTCCGATTGACGCCATCTATACCCCGATTAAAAATGTGCGCTACACCATTGAAAATACACGGGTAGAGCAAAAGACGGATTTTGAAAAACTGCTGATTGAGATTAAAACCGACGGCACTATTCATCCCGAAGACGCAATCAAGGAGGCGGCGAGAATCATGATTCAGCACCTGATGTTGATCACCGATGAAAATATTGCATTCAATACGGTGCACGAAAAAGAAACCGAGACGGTGGATGAACATACACTGCATATCCGCAAGTTGCTGAAGACACCGCTGGAAGACCTCGATTTGTCCGTGCGGGCTTATAACTGTTTGAAGGCTGCAAAAATCAACGGCCTGGCCGAACTGGTAAAATACGATACCAACGAGCTGTTGAAGTTCAGGAATTTCGGCAAGAAGAGCCTGGTGGAAATTGAGGCAATGGTTCTGGATAAGGGATTGCAATTCGGCATGGACTTGTCCAAGTATAAATTAGATGAAGAGTATTAATTGATGTGATCACACATCGCCAATAAATTATTTGAAATGAGACACGGAAATAAAATAAACCACCTGGGGAGAACTTACAGCCACCGCAAGTCAATGCTGATGAATATGGGCACTTCGCTATTGTTGCACAAGCGCATTCACACTACCCTGGCCAAGGCGAAGGAACTGCGGGTATTTATAGAACCGCTGATTACAAGGTCTAAAGAAGATACGACCCATAACCGGCGCATGGTGTTTGCCTCGCTGCGGAGTAAGGAAGCCGTTACCGAATTATTCAATAATATTTCCGGTAAAGTTGCCAATCGCAACGGCGGTTACACCCGCATATTGAAATTGGGTGAAAACCGGTTCGGCGATAATGCTGAAATGTGTATCATCGAATTGGTGGATTACAACGAAGGTATGTTGAAAGACAGTAAAGCGTCTGCCAAGAAAAGGACACGCCGCGGAAGCTCTGCGAAAGCCACCGCACCCAAAGCGGAGAAAAAAGATACGCCTGTAGCGGAAAAAGAAGTGGCTCAAGAAGATTCCATCGCCGGTGAGTCAGAAGATACCCCTGCAGATGAGAAGCCGGAAGATTCTGCAGATGCCGGGAAGTAATTGAGTGCATTGAATACACCAAAAAGGAGGATCGCATGCGGTCCTCCTTTTTTATATCGTGTATGGGGAATTTAGGGCACATTGGTTGGTTGAGGTGGATGCGATTGGTGAGGACACCAACCGCGGATGGGATCCCGGGCAAAAACACAAGCCCCGTAGGGGCGAAAGATTAGTAGCGCCGCACGTAAGTGCGGTGTAAACGAAACGTAACACACCAAGCCCCATAGGGGCGGCACAACACTACACACATCCACCGCAAGGCATCTCCGAGGTTGGCGTCCCCGCCAAACCTCATTCGGTATTTCGTGTCAGGTCATAATCCTTTTTCCGGGGTTATCCCTGGATATACATGCGGTTGGTGAGGACACCAACCGGGGACAGGGGGTTGCTCACCGTACACACAGCCCCGT
>CAZBHH010000041.1:0-2857 GCA_964492065.1 uncultured Chitinophagales bacterium
TTGTAAATTGCTTCCATATAAAATAACTTTAGGTTTCAAATGTATAAAAAATATTTTTATAATATTTTAACAATATATTGTATGCACATGCCGAAAGTAATGGCATTGTGCATTGTAAGTTTCTTCTTAATAAATACGCTGACAGCGCAAAGGGTAGTATTTGTTTCGAGTTATTCAGGAGATTATTGTAATAGTTTTGCTGACCCTCTTGATGAAGACGTCAAACTCATGAATGATGTATTCGGCGCCGAGGCTTCCGGCGGATGGGAGCGGTTTACATTTGATGAGATCGACAGCGCTGCGCAGTTTTTGGATAACACCTGTTTTTTATACTTAGACGGATTTTGCGACGAATGGGCATTTGGCGATTTCTACGAAATATACCGCGACGATATTAACGACTTTGTTTTTAACGGCGGCAATGTGTTTATCAACTTTAATGAAGATTTGGCGATTGTGGTTGGTTTTGACAGCGTTTACAGAACGGCTGTATCCAATATTATTACCGGTGTTCCATATAATTTAAATCATTCCATATTCAACGGCCCTTTCAATCCGGCAAATGGGTTTTTCATGCCCAGGTATTCTCATTTTTCATCATTGGCTATCGGCTCATTTAACGGGATAAATATGGATACATTAATAACTAATTGGAATGATCCAGAATACCCAATTGATTCATTTGAAGCCGCTTTGGTTGAGCGTAAGTACGGGGAGGGTATTGCGCTGATTGCAAATTTTCGTATCTGGCTATGGAATGAATTGTTAGCAGACTATAAAAACATGCGGCGCAACACTTTGTATTATTTATCGGGATGCCTGCATGGCGATACGGATGTGGGGGCAATATACGTTACCAACCCCACAGCCGAATGTAACCTGTCGGAAGACGAGACGGTGGGTATTGCCGTTTACAATTACGGCATGCAGGCGCAAAGCGGGGTAACCGTATGTTATCAAACGGATACGGGTGCAATTGTTTGTGAGGATTTCGCCGTTAATTTAGCGCCGCAACATATCGATACGGTATTTTTCACAACGGGTGCAGATTTCAGCCGCTGCGGGAATCATACGGTAAAAACATGGACGGTTTTAACCGGTGATTCCATTGCCGATAACGATACGATGACCATGCAGGTTGAAAATATCTGTGCGGCAATTGCCACCATCGGCTTACCCGACACCGTATGTGTGGATGCCGGGATAGTAACGCCGAATCAGGAAACGGGAACCGGATACTGGAGCGGCACGGGAATAACAGATGCACAGAGCGGTACATTTGATCCGGCCATGATCGGGTTAGATAATTCCGCTGTTGTCAGTTACAGTTATGAAACGCCGATTGCATATACGATATCCACCATTCCATACGATCCGCACGAATTGCTCAACCCCGATACGCTGTCAATGTTTGGCGGAGTCAGGGATACGGTTGCATTGGGTTTCCGGTTCAATTATTACGGCGGCAGCTATGATTCTGTCATCTTTACCGATGGCGGATATATCCTGTTCAGCCACTTAAACGGCGCAGATAGCGATGACGGCAATGTTAACATGATTGCATTGGCGTCAACGGATTCCTATTTAGCCGATGATTGTATCGTTTCTGCACAGGGGGAGGCTCCCAACCGTGAATTTATACTGGCGTTTGACGATGTTCTCGCTTGGGAATGCGGAACGATAAAAGCCCAATGCATACTTTATGAAAGCACAGGGATAATTGAAATGCATATAAACCATTTGCCCGAATGTGATTTTCTTATTCGTATGGGCTTGTACAGCAACGATCACAATACTATTTATACGAGAAATCCCGATAATCTTCCATGGAGAACGACTGCCTGGGGCATAGAAGTGCAGGATACGGCCTTTCGCTTTACACCCATACTATGCCCACGTACGGTTACAGATACCATTTATGTGAAAGGCGATATAAGCGTAAACGTTTTGGGCAATGATACGGTCTTCTGTCCGGGCGGCGTTCTGGAAATCGGCACCGAGTATCCGGGCACAGGTTTTTTATGGAATACGGGAGACACCGCTTCGCATATTGCCGTTAGCGAACCGGGTATATACACCCTACAAATGCATTACGGCCCGGGCGATTGCTTTTTGTACGATACCATATCAGTAGAAGCGATTGAATCCGATTTGTTTTTAAATGTATTGGGCAATGACACCGCATTGTGCTATGGGGATACGCTGCTTGTGGAAATAAATTATTCCGATACGATATATTCTTTCAACTGGAGTACTGCCGATACGGCACAAACCATTACTGTAACCGAAACCGGCGATTATGCAATTGAAATAGAATATGCCGACGGTTGCTCACTGTACGATACCATTGCCGTAAATTATGCCTCGCCGCTAATCATTGAGAGCGTATCCACTCCTGCTACAAGTGGATTGCCGAACGGCAGCATAACCGTAACTGTGAGCGGCGGCACCTCTCCATACACGCTTTCATGGAGCGACGGATTGGAAGGCTTTACACCCGACAGCCTATATCCGGCAATCTATTACCTGGCCGTGTCCGATGCATTAGGCTGTACTGCCCAAACCGATATTGTCGTGAATGTGGGTGATGCGGTGGCTGCCGTTAACGGGAACGATATGCTGGTGTATCCGAATCCGTTTGACAATGCGCTGTTTGTAAAAAGCAGTTCCGATATCTTAGAGATGAAGTTAAGCGCCATAAATGCCGGATCGGTTCCGGTTGCGTTTACCCGGCAATCATCGCATACCTATGCAGTGTCAACCGATGGTTTGCCTCCGGGTTTGTATATCCTGCAATTTACCACCTCCGCCAACGATACGGTAAGGGCCCTGTTGGTGAAACATTGATGCGCTCCGG
>CAZBHH010000042.1:0-2077 GCA_964492065.1 uncultured Chitinophagales bacterium
GTCAGCGTCGTCGTTATCACCGAATCACATCCCGCAATTGTGGGAAGTGTTGTTTCATACTCGCCCGCTGCTGTTACCGCAGTGCCGTCGGGTAAATAAAATGTGTCGCCCTCACAGATTTCAAAATCCTGAGACAGGTCATAAGCTGCATAAATAGTAACGCTTGTAGTTTCGGTAACAGCAGGGCAAGCGCCGGAAGCATCAATAGAATTGGTAACAGTATAAGTTCCGGGAACAGAGGCGCTGACATCAATTGAACCGGTAACGGGCGAGATACTCAGGCCGACAGGTGCAGCCGTAAAAGTACCGGCTACAGCATCTGGGGCAAAGGTCGGCATAACATCGGAAGTATCGGAACAAAACGGCGAATCGAGATAGGAGAACAGCCCCACCGGTAACTCGGTGAGAATTATTTCTGCCGTGGCCACAATCGTATCCAAACCACCGCAGACATAGCCGACTACTGCATTTGTGATTGTGTAAGTGCCCGGTATAGAAGCACTGATATCGATTGTTCCCGTTGCAGGATCAATGGTTAATCCATCGGGTGATGCGGAGAATTCTCCCGCAATGGCACCGGGCATCAACTCCGGTGTCGGGTCAGGGCTGTCGGTACAATAGGAAGCCGGGCCCATACCGGCACCCGGCATGGTAAAATCGGCGCTGACCCCTGCCTCAAGGCTTCCGGCTTTAAAGAATACACCCGAGTCCCACAAATGGTCAGATTCATCTGCTATCGCAAATTTTAAATGATAGGTTTCTCCCGGTGTCACCGCACTGAGAGCTACAAACACATCTGTAAATCCATCGTATTCGATGTAATAGGGATCGGAGCCCGCTACTCCTCCTGCGGGGTTATTATTATAATACGTCGCATAACTTCCCAGGTTCACACTATTGATGGAAACGGGATACGAGGTACCGGGAATTAATGCAATATTTACGGGATCGACGATATCCGGGCCGCTAATCCACAATGCAAATACATCATTAATAGCGCCGACATATTCATTGTACTCGTCGCTGCCGAATGCATACTCAAATTGCACTGAATCGCAAACAGGAATAAAATCCAGTTCAAGAACACACCGGTTATGCGTAGCGCCGACTCCGGGCAAATCGCTTAAATCCGGATCGCCGCCCCAACCATTGTCGAATCCCGTACTTGATGAATTATTGGGGCCTTCGGCCAATACTGCCTTACCCGTTGTCAGAATAAATCCGCTGTCAATACCGAGATTACAATCGATACAATCAAATTTTCCAGACGCCACCGATGAACAATCCAAGGAGGCATCAACAATGGTAATCCCTTCCCCGGAAAGCATATCAGCCAATTCCGTAGCGGAAAAACCGGTTGTAATTTCTAACTGCCCATACACATCGCACACAGACAGCAGCAACCCAAGCACAGAGTAGCAAGCAAATCTTTTCAAGCCCAATAAAGTGTCGGCTAAAGTTATTAAAATGTTAACGACTCGTCATAGGTATTCAAACAAGTGAATAATTAAACATTTGTAAATTAGCGACGGTTAATTTTCAAGCATTCGACAAGACAATGAAAAAAATAATTTATTCAAAATCAGCACCCGAACCTATCGGTCCATATAGCCAGGCTACACAGGCAGGAGGGTTTATTTTTGTATCCGGCCAGATTGCCATAGACCCCTCAAACGGAGAATTATTAAAAACAGATGATATTGCAAAGGAGACAACGCTGGTGTTGCAAAACCTGAAATCTGTATTAGAATCAGCGGGATATACCATGCGGGATATTTTAAAGTGCACCATTTTCTTAAAAAATATGCAGCAGTTTACAGCGGTGAATGCGGTATATGGAACCTATTTTACGGAGGATCCTCCGGCCAGGGAAACCGTGGAAGTGAGCGCTTTACCCAAGGGTGTAAATGTAGAGATCAGCGCTATCGCCTTTAAATAAAGGTTCAACGGCAATGTACATTTGCCGCTACAGGGGTTTCTTCGTGGAAATCCGTTGATTAATAATATAAATACCGGTGAGTATCAGCAACATACCGCCGATTTGCTTAAGGGTAATCGTTTCCCTATCCAGTATGCC
>CAZBHH010000043.1:0-1739 GCA_964492065.1 uncultured Chitinophagales bacterium
CCAACCGAAAATACAATGGTCTAAGCGGATTCCCCCGCCGGGCGGAAAGCGAATATGACAGTTTTGGTGTAGGGCATTCCTCCACTTCTATTTCTGCCGCATTGGGAATGGCCATGGCAGCCAAATATAAAAAGGAAGACAGGAAATCGGTAGCAGTTATCGGCGACGGTGCAATGACGGCCGGACTCGCTTTCGAAGGCATGAATCACGCCGGAGTAGCCGATGCCGACATGCTGATCATTCTCAACGACAATTGTATGAGTATTGATCAAAATGTGGGTGCCCTTAAAGAATACCTTACCGATATTACCACTTCCCAAACCTATAATAAACTGAAGGATGATATTTGGAATGCCCTGGGTAAGTTGCCTGTAGGCAAACGGTTTACCCGTGAAATGGCCAGCAAGCTTGAACACAGTATTAAAGGATTTGTAAATAAAAGCAGCAATTTATTTGAAGCGTTAAATCTGCGCTATTTCGGTCCAATAGACGGACACAACATCAATAAACTCGTTGACGTGTTGCAGGACCTAAAAAAAATTCCCGGGCCCAAACTGTTACATATCCTCACGGTTAAAGGCAAAGGCTATTCCCTTGCCGAAAAGGATCAAACCAAATGGCATGCACCCGGTTTGTTTGATAAGATCACGGGCGAGATATATAAAAAGCAATTTGATTTGCCGCAACCACCCAAATACCAGGATGTGTTTGGATATACCATTATAGAACTGGCTAAGAAAAACAACAAGATATTTGGTGTTACACCTGCCATGCCCTCCGGCTCGTCTATGAAATTTATGATGGACGAAATGCCAGACCGTGCATTTGATGTAGGCATTTGTGAGCAACACGCAGTAACGCTGAGTGCCGGTATGGCTACCCAGGGCATGAAAGTGTTCTGCAATATCTATTCTTCGTTTATGCAACGCGCCTACGATCAGGTAGTGCATGACGTGGCCATTCAGGATCTACCGGTCATATTCTGCCTCGACCGTGCCGGACTGGTTGGTGAAGATGGAGCTACCCATCACGGTGCCTACGACATCGCTTACATGCGTTGTATCCCTAATATGATTGTTAGTGCTCCCATGAATGAGCGTGAATTGCGCAACCTGATGTACACGGCGCAATTGGATGAAAACACGCATCCCTTTGTTATTCGCTATCCCCGCGGCGAAGGCGTTTTTCCCGACCTGCCTCCCGAGCAGGGAGGGTGGAGAACGGAGATGAAAAAAATTAAACCGGGTACCGGCCGAAAGCTGAAAGACGGAGAGGGCGTTGCCATTCTTACTCTTGGTCATCCCGGAAATTTTGCCGCTGCAGCTATTCGCGACCTTCGGGCGGAGGAACTTAACCCCGCGCATTATGATATGCGTTTTGCAAAACCGCTCGATGAGGCATTGTTACATGAAGTATTTTCCCGCTATAACAAAATCATCACTGTTGAAGACGGCACCGTGCAGGGCGGATTTGGTAGTGCCGTATTGGAGTTTATGGCACTACACCAGTACCGTGCAAGCATTAAAATTTTAGGTATTCCCGATAGGGTGATTGAGCAGGGGACACTCAGGGAGCTTCGCCACGAAGCCGGCTATGATGCCGCAGCCATTGCCGATGCCGTACGAGCTATAATGGCGCCAGGCACTCCCGCAGAAAAAAGTTCGGAGCATACGATTTCCTAAGCTCTCTATAACATACGAAGGCTTAACTAAACACATGGTGTAAGATATCCTGTTTAT